>CAXBME010000035.1:0-87209 GCA_963976765.1 uncultured Planctomycetaceae bacterium | reverse complement strand
AGTCGGTTCTGATCGAGTCGGTTCTGATCGAGTCGGTTCTGATCGAGTCGGTTCTGATCGAGTCGGTTCTAATCGAGTCGGTTCTGGTTCAGACAGAGGAAGTCCTGACGGGCAGGGATGTCCAGAGACTGGCAGTTGCCAGGACTCTCACTTTATTTGCCAGGAGACATATCTGTGAGTGTTGAATCACCGCTGAAAACAGATGATAAGCGCAGTAAGTCCGCACTGCTGTCCGAAACTCAGACCGTTGATCCGTCGACCGATGAGAATAAGGCTACGAAAAGTGGCCGCAAGCCGATCGCTCATCCGATCCCGACTCGTTTCCGGGATCGGTTTCCCAACGGCCTGAACTGGACCAACTTCACCTGGATGCTCGTCATGCATACCGGAGCTGTTGCGTCACTCTGGTATTTTTCGTGGACGGGGCTTGCCATTTGTGCTGTGCTGCATTTTGTGACTGCCTGCCTGGGGGTCACGCTGGGATATCACCGTCTGCTGACGCATGGAAGCTTCAAGGTTCCAAAACCTGTTGAATACTTCTTCTCGGTTTGCGGCATGCTGTCGGCAGAAGGCTCGCCGATCTTCTGGGTGGCGACTCATCGTAAGCATCATGTGTTGTCCGATCTGCCGGGCGATCCACATTCGCCGAATGATGGTTTCTGGTGGTCACACATCCTGTGGTTCAAGCCTCGAGTTCTGAAATCGGAAGAAGAAGCGCTGTTTGCTCGCTGGGCTCCGGATATGTGGAAAGACCCCTGGCATCGAGTATTCGACAGAATTTTTCCAGTCTTCACAATTCTGCTTGGGATTGGTCTTTTCGTCGCCGGCGAAGCAATGGAACCCGGCTTCGGCTGGTCTCTGGCTTTGTGGGGTGTCTGTATGCGGGCAGTCCTCTGTTACCACAGTACCTGGTTCGTGAACTCGGCAACTCACATCTGGGGTTATCGGAATTACGAAACCACAGATCGATCGCGAAACCTCTGGTGGGTGGCACTGGCCAGTTACGGCGAAGGCTGGCACAACAATCACCATGCCCATCAGCGTCTCGCTCGACATGGACATCGCTGGTGGGAAATTGACGTCACCTGGATGGTCATCCGCACGCTTCAGATTCTCGGCATTGCGACGAACGTCCAGGACCGGATTCCTGAACAGACGAAGTAGTCTCGCTCAGTGTGTGTGTTGTTGAAGATTGATTTATGATCGAGCCTGACATTCCAGATCGGAGTGTCAGGCTTTTTTCGTTCCGGGTGAGTCGTTGTGGGGCGTTTCGGAACCTGCCTGCTTCGGTATTTGTAAGTGAATCACGCTGCGAGCTTCGCAGCCTCAGTGGTGCCTCGATAAGCCTATGTCAGACGTAAAGTCGATCGAGCCTTTGGCTCTTCAGATTCAAGGGCTGAACTACTCGTACGGTGAAGGCCGTGTCGTCCTGTCCGGTATTGAGTTCAACGTTGCACATGGCGAGCGGGTTGCCGTTGTTGGTCCCAGCGGTGCAGGCAAATCGACTCTTCTGATGCACTTGAACGGGCTGTTGCCCGATCGTCTGCCGAGTGATTCTGAACGGGCATCCGTCGTCGTGTCGAATGTTGCTGTGCGAAAGTCATCTATCGCGGAAGTGCGTCGACTGGTTGGATTCGTGTTTCAGGATCCTGACGACCAGTTGTTCTGTCCGACCGTTCGCGAAGATGTCGGCTTTGGGCCGTTAAACATGAGACTGCCTCGCGAAGAAGTCTTTCAGCGAATCGCTCAAAGCCTGGAGCAGGTAGGGCTGGCCGGTTTTGAAAACCGCAGCACGCTACAGCTCAGTACGGGTGAGCGAAAACGCGTTTGCCTGGCGGGAGTCCTGGCCTGTCAGCCGAGTGTTCTGGTTCTTGATGAACCGTTTGCAAACCTTGATCCGCGAGCTCGTCGGAGTCTGGTCGAAATTCTCCGGGAGTTCGCCGGTGCTCAGGTTATTGCCACTCACGATCTCGATTTTGTGGTCGAACTTTGTGACCGAGTGATCATTCTCGACGAAGGGGAGGTCAAGGCGGATGGTCCGGTTCGAGACGTTCTGTCTGATAGTGTCCTGATTGCAAAGCACGGACTTGAAGTGCCCTGGGGGCTGAAGGCTGAGGGCTGAGGGCGAGTACACTTTCTGCCTTCAGCGTTTTGACTTCTACCTGCCTCCGTTTGTAGCGATTTGGGAACCGGGGTTCTCAGTGACCCGCTCCAGGTTGCACAATTCGGACCGGGAGGAATTCGTGTGCGAGGTAGAGTTGTCAGGCGGAACCACCGTAATTCTCGCAGCGGTTTGGTCGCCGTGTGCTTGTTGTAGTGGGAACCCGGATTGTGAAGGTTGCGTCAGAGGGACTGATTGCTGGTGGTGGCGAGGGTTTGTGAGTTCTCGATAATCGAGTGGAATCATGTTTCGGAGTCGACATCGGCGAGGCTTCACGCTGATTGAGCTGCTGGTCGTCATTGCGGTGATCGCGGTGCTGGTCGCGTTGTTGCTGCCGGCGGTCCAGCAGGCTCGTGAACGAGCTCGCTCGATCCAGTGCATGAACAATCTCAAGCAGTTGGGTCTGGCCCTTCACAACTACGAATCCACGCATTCCGTCTTTCCTCCAAGCTTCGTCCGACAGGAAGACCTGAATCCACCTCCGCCGCCTCCACTTAGTGACTCGCTTCGATATCGAAGTCACTGGACCGGCTATCATCTTCTTTTGCCATACATTGGTCAGGCTGGGCTGCATGGTCAGTACGACTTCGAAGGAACCTGGCTGAGCAGCATGGCCAACTCAAACGACCGCGATCACTGGTTGCTCAACCGCACGGTGATCGACGGATTGATGTGTCCGAGTGCGCCGCACAAGGCGAATCAGGTTGGCGAGACTGGTGTACCAGGAAGTTCGCTTCACTGGATGTCTGGAGCCGTGACCGACTACGCCTTTTGCCACGGCATGGATATTCTCAAAGCGTTGCCTGGCAGTGGCGAAGCATCGTGTCCTGGAGGTCTCCGCCATTACTGGGACAGCTGGCCGGCTTCGACCAGAGGAGCATTTGGCTACAACAGCACCTGCCGTCTTTCCAACCTGACAGATGGTGGTTCTCAGACGTTCTTTATGGGCGAAAAGGCTGGTGCAAGGCTGACATTTGGCGCTGGAACGGGTGCTTCACCCAGAGCGCAGGTTGAATATCCGTGGGCGATGGCCGCTGTACTCTACTTCGCAGCTACTGGCACTTCGGCAGGAGACACGGTCTGGCTGGCTGGCCCATTTGCATCTACCAGAGATATTCGATTGCCTGACTGTCCTGACGATTCGCCGTCCCTTGGGATTCCTTATCCAATGAATCCTCAACCCGTCCAGGTACCAGTGACCGGCGACGAACGTTCGCTGTACTCGTTCCAGTCTCATCATGCTCAGGGAGCGTGGTTCCTGATGGGTGACGGAGGGACGAAATTTATCAGCGATACGATTGACCAGTCTGTCTACGAGTCTCTTTCGACGATCGCCGGCAACGAGACGATTTCGGAAGCGGAGCTTTGAACTGCATGTCAGTATTCTGTCTATCGATGTGCGGTCAGCCTTCTTTACCGTCGCTGGCTTCCCGCCTGGTGAGACCGGTCCATGTTCTGACGACTGCGGCGCTGTGCATGTGCATGAGTGGGTGCGGTGGAACTGGTTCCCTGTCTGTTACTGGCTTCGTCAGCTTGGACGGACGGCCAACTCCGGCTGAAATTCTGATCGAACAGTTGGATCGTGATGGGAATCAGGCTGGACGATCAGTCACGGCCTACGCTGACGAACAGGGAGAATTCTCGGTATCGATTGACCCTGCGAGCGGCGGTGCGAAGTTACTCGACTGCCGGTTCGTCGTCCGAGTCTCGCAACTATCCAGTAGCGGCCTGCCAGCTGCATTTGACGAGAACGCTCTTCCGGAAAAGAAAATCCGATTGCGACGGGTTCTGCGAGACAATGACTCGCTGCACATCCTGCTGACGCAGTAGTCAGCCTTCCGTGGTTGCTGCGTGCTGGTTGGCCTTTTGGCGGACCGCTGCTATCGCAGTTGTTGCCGGTTGATCGTTGAAAATGTTCGCTCCTGGCGTCCTTCCGTGTGAGCGGTTCGAGCGACACGAAGGAGCGGCGCCGCATCTGGTGGGACGAGGTGAGCGAGTCTCGGACGAAACACGACACCGAGCACGAGCGGTAGATACCACATCACATAGACGCCGCCGTGTTGTGGATACCAGAGTTGCGTGGCGACGACGATGGCGGCTGAGTGAGCCATCAGGTGCTCGATAGTCTTCTTGTGAGGGAAGATGGTCAGCAGGATAACGCCGACCAGAAACACTGCCATGACTGGCAGGCGATAAACCGGGCTGATTGCTGCCCAGAAGCCAACGCCAGAGCCGTTCTGAAATTGCAGCATACTCCAGTCGATCGAGCCGATCATCTGTCGCATGAATGACTGACCGTCCGACGCTGTCAGAGCCAAAGTTCCGACCAGGACCGAGGCGACGATTGCCAGCGCAGCTCCAAATCGAACGGCTCCCTTACGTCCGTAAAAGGCAACCCACAGGGGCAGCAGAAACACCGGGAAGAAAACCGTTCCGCAGGCGAGCCCCATCAGGCCGCCCGCGATCATCGGTTTGTAATAGAACGCCAACGACCAGATAACCAGTGCGGCTGGCAACACGTGGTCGACATTGCTGACCTGGTAGGCGGTGCTCGGCAACAGGAGATACATCGTTGCCATCGCCACGCCGATTCGGATATCGCCGAGGTGGCGTTTGCCCAGGTAAATCAGCCCGATGATGACCGAAAGGTGCGACAGGCAGGCGATGATTCTGGCCGCAATCAATTCCGCTGAAACTCGCTGGCCTGAATTCTGCGCGACCAGTCTTGCGGGCGCGACGGCTGTAGTCGCTGTGATCAGCTTCGTGGCTGGGCCTGACACCGTCTCCGTGTCAGCACGATCGGTCGAACTATCCTTACGACGCAACAACTCGTCGGCTTGGCGCACCGTAGCAACCGTCGACGCCGCGGGAGGTTCCGTTGCGACCTTCGTGACCTGAAACGCGAACGCTGCAAAGCAAAGAAATGCGAGCCCCGACGCATTCAGGTTTTGTTCAAGCAGCGGCCGCCGTTTGAAAACCGGATCAAGGAACAGGCGAAGCAGCAACAAACCGGTGCAGACGAAAAGCCATGCGTATCCGAGCGTCGGGCGAGAGCTGTTCAGCAGAAGCAGTCCCGGAGAAATACTCAGCAGCAGAACCAGGTCGGCATTACGCAGCGACCATAGCCGATTGAACCTGAAGAAGACGGCAACAATCAGTAGAAGCGACAGGTAAAACCATGTCGCCTCGTTGACCTGATAACCGTTAAGAATGTAGTCCATTCGCAGGTAGGCCGACGGGTGCCTGGCACCACCGACCGATCCTTATTTCAAGAGGTGTTCAACGTCTCCCGATGAACGCCCCGATGACCCATTAGTGGAGGGCAGAGTCCCAATCTGCCCACGCGACATCCGGCGACATTTGAATTGCGTTGACCCACAACTTCATGCCAGATCGCTGTAAGTTACGATGTTCCACGACGTTGGCAATAGTTGAGGTACGCTCACACGAAAAAAACTGCGGGCTTTTACAGTGCAGTTTTCCTCGACAGCCTAACCGCCACGATGAACGCGGCCCTGTTTATCGGTAGCGAAAGACCAATCGGTATGCCTCGAATTCTGCACGGCAACTTCGATTTCGAGCACGAGCTCGCCAGGACTGGCTACAACCGTCCGAGATTGCTTGAACGTTTGAATGCAGAATTAAGCACACATTTACTGGCCATTGCTGAGGATGGAGACTTTTTGTTCTCCGGCGATGCTGGCCTGACAGATTTTCTGACGGACTCCGCCGCTGCCGGGTTCTCCTGTGTGCGAAGTGCTGAATCGGAAAAGTTGCCAATTCACGGCGCAGAATTTGTCCCGTGGGGGTGTTCGCGACCGGCGATCTTATTGGCGGCCTCGAAAGGGTGGAATTTCAACGGCCCGTCGCCTGAGTCGGTCGCGGCTGTGAACTCGCGTGCGTTTTCTTTCGAACTTGAGCGACGACTTGATTCAGCAATTCCGGGGGCGGTCGAAATCGATTCTGTAGACACGCTGCAGGCGGCGATCAGGAGTGCAGCTGACGTGTGGAATCGTTCCGCTGAAGCGTTCGACTGGCTTGTGAAAGCCGAGTTTGGGATGTCCGGTCGCGAGCGAATTTCTGGAAGCGGGATATTACCTGACGATTCGCAGGTCCATTGGATTCGTCGTCGGCTTGTCTCGGGGGAAAGACTTTATTTTGAACCGCGCGTCGAGTCGTTCGGCGAGTTGAGCAGCCAGTGGATAATCCCTCAGGCCGAATTCGATGATCGGTCTTCGGCAGAACCTGAGCTGATTGGTACGACGCAACTTCTGGTCGATCAATCAGGGCAGTATCTGGGGAGTGTTCTTATCAACACAGCTTCGACCGAGAGTCCAGGTCCAGTTTCTGGCGATAAGGGATTCAGCTTTTCTCGACATACGCTCAAGCGAGTTCTGGACGATGCGCGGTCAGTTGCAGAAGAATCACGACAGGCAGGGTATCACGGTCCGCTCGGTATCGACTCGATGGTTTACCGTGGCTCCAATGGCGAGTCTGCTTTACGGTCGATTCAGGATGTGAATGCTCGCTTCACGATGGGGCGAATTGCCCTGGAATGGTTTCGTCGATTTGCAGCGACTGACCGGCCAGCGTGGCTGCTTGTTTCTGAAGCCTGGTTGAGCGATCGGGGAATCGAGGCTTCGCTGGATAATCCCATCGCGCGTCTGACGTCCCCGTACGTGGTCGCCGGTCAGCCAGTGCGCCGCGTCGGCGTTTTGATCGATGATCCAGGGGACTGGCGAGATTTATTAGCGACCGATCTGCGACCATAAATCGCCCGCAAATATGTCGACGAGTTTTGCCAGGCCAGCCTCGACGAGTTCCGACCCGGAAATGAATCGCCCAGGATTTGACCATTCACGAATCGTCTCTTCCGGAAAGTCGAAGAGCTTCGCAAGAAGTTTGTCGAGGTCGCCTTCAAGATTTTTGAAGTGTCGAGCCCACTCGGTGGCTTCTTCCAGTCGAACGTCCTCGGCGCTCTGCCAGCGCATTGGGTGAAACAGCAGCGTTGAGTGCGAAGTCACAAACCGGCGTTCGCACGCGGCGAATGGCAGAATCGCTGCGGAGGAACATTCGCCGGCAACGACGCCGGTTACCCGAAGACCTCGCAGGCGAATAATCGAGCACAGAGCAAGCCCGACGTAAACGCTTCCTCCGCCCGAATCGAACCAGACCGTGCCCCGGCTGCGCCGGGGCACTTCGACCAGCGATGTAATTAACTCGTTCTGCTTGTCTGTGAGGTCGCCGTTGATGACGACCTCCCAGTCCTGCCCTTGAGGTGCCGGGTTGAACGGGCCGGAGTGAACGGGTGAGGGAGTGCGAGTGGCTCGTCGAGGGCCGCGACTTCTGAATTCTGAACGGCTTGTCATGCGTTAGGTTTCAAATCTGTATCAGGCGGAGCTGTATTCGGAATGCCGAGGGCCCGGCCAGAATGAGGCAATTGAAGTTCTGCTGGTGGTTTAGTCTGGCGTTCCCGTTTCGTAAATGCGGTTAATCTCTTTTTCTATGAGTACTCGGCTGAACACCGCAATTTCATTGATCAAAGCCATGAACTATCGAGCCGGGGCGGTCAATGTCATGCCGTTGGTGGTTTTCGCTCCTTCGCTTCCAGAAAGAAACTGATGGTGCCAATCAGGATCGGAGCTGTATTCGGCGTCATCCCGGCATTAGAAGGCTTCATGCCACGAAGTTCTCCGTCAACGAATACAGAGACCGTCACCCTGTCTGAGTCAGCATTGACAACGCCGACGGCAAGGTGCCAGCGATCGTCGTCGACGGCGCACGAATTACTGTTTGCTTCTGCCATCACGGTTTCATTGATCTTGAGCGGTTTTTCCGGCGTGCCGCCCCAGCGGTTAATCGCAAATGCCAGGCTGGAAGATTCAGAATGCCTGGCCAGCCGGAATTCATGATCACCAGTGCTGATCAGGCATTGATCGCGACTGGTGAACTGGTCGGCCTCGAACCACGCAAGGACGCTCATCGACCCGCTGATGTTGAACGCCCCTGAATCGAACTCGCTGTCCTGCCAGATTGGGCGGTACAGGGATATTGCTTTTGTCAAAACGTTGGTCATCGGAGTCTGGCTGTTGCGCGATTTTAGAAGACGTTGAGCACGACGTTTCCTGTTCAGAATCGGCCAGCAGCTCCGACTGCTCATCAAACAGCGGCAGGCCGATCATCGTGTCTGACGCGCTGTTGGCAGGTTCCACGCCTTCCAGTACCGACCTGGTCGAAATTTATGTCCGCTTCAAAAATCTCAGGGTGATTTGATTTCCATGGGTCGTTGGCATTCTTCAGCTGCCAGTTTTTCAATTCACCTGCAACGTCATGACACGACTGAAGTTGGTCGACCGGCGATTTGGCCAGCATCCGATCAAGAATGACTCCCAGATCGGCGGGGAAGTCGGGACGTCTGTCAGTGGCCGGTGGCGGAGCCTGAGTCTGGTGAGCCAGCAGCCGTTGAGCGACTGTCCCCTGTCGGAACGACGGATACCCGGTCAGCAGGGAAGTAGAACGTACTGTCAGGACCGTAGGTGTCGGCGCGGTGGTCGACATAGTGGCTGTTACGGGCCTGTTCTGGAGAAATGTAATCCGCGGTGCCAAGCAGATGGTCATTGTTTGAAACGGTCAGCGATGCTTCTTCGTCCTGATCCGCCGTGTGAAAGACAGCAAGTCCCGGGACCAGAATTTTGAGAACATCATCCGAATCAAGCAGCAGGTTTTCCGGCTTGACGTCTCGATGAGCCAAGCCCCGGTCGTGAGCATGGGAAAGTCCGCGAGCTGCTTGCCGGGCGAGGTTTGCCGCTCGGACAAAATTCAGTGCTCCGTTCTCATTGATATGCTTTTGCAGATCCTGGCCTTTGACATATTCCATCGCCAGGTAATAGGTGTCGCGTTTGCTTTCGTGTTCCTTACCCGCATCATAAGCACGTACGATGTTCGCGTGGTTAAGGGACGCGACGGTTCGGGCTTCACGAATAAAACGGCCGAGATATGCGGGCTGTTGAATGTGGTCGAATAGCAGAACTTTCAGAGCGACTTGACGACGCATCATTGTGTGCTCGGCACAGGTAAACTGTGCTCATCGAAGCCTTTGCCGAGGACACTCAGCAGTCGCTACCTGCCCAGGGTGAATCCCTGATGCTTGCCCTCCAGCAGCTTGCCCGCCTGCCAGCGAGTCAGAGCATGGTTCGAAACGAGACGTCTGCCAGCGTACTCGCACTGCTGAGGTCCACGCCCTGATCCGCCAGCATCTTCAGAGCTTTTTCAAGCTCCGGTTTCTGGGCGACACCGCTCTCTTCAGCAAGTCGAAGGAATTTGCTGGCAGATTCTGGGGCCGGCATAAGCGGAAGGCTTTCCGTTCATCTCAGAACGGTGTTTTATGAGCGGACGAAGATTGGCCGCAGACTACTTCGAACAGGCTCGGAAAGAGTGGCTTATCAGCCTGGACGCGCCGGCCCTCGCCACGTTTATGTCTTCAAAGAATTGAACTATCAGTTTTGAAGAAGTCACACTGCGAAGATATCTGTGTGCGTCTGGTCGATTTGCGTGCGAAGAAGTGATGTGTCGAGGTGCAATCGACCGGCAAATCGTAAAAGGAAGAATCCAGAGGTGCTACCGGGAAATCCGAATGTGAAGTGTGTCAGGGGGATTCGCAAAGGCTGGTGGTAGATACGGTAAATCGATCCGGGTAGCATGTCCGGTTCGAGTTCAAATCTGCATTAGTTTCTTATTCGCAGTCCAGGTTGTGCGGTCAGTTTCGCGGTTGGCTGAATGCCCAGCAGTTCGCGGATTCAGATCATGTCATCGATCGAGATAAATCTCGGCGCGGAAGGTATCAAAGCTTTTCCGCTGAAGTCTCACGAAACGATCATCGGTCGCAATCACTTCTGTGACCTGTTGATTGATTCGCATGGGGTCTCGCGCAGGCATTCCCGCATCTTCAGTCGTGGCGACCAATACTTTATTGAAGACCTGAACAGCATTAACGGGACCTATCTGAACCGGGAGCGTGTTCACGAGCCGACAGTCCTGCGGGATGGCGACACCATTCACTTCTATCGTGTCTCTGGCGTGTTTCGGTTGGCTGGTGTGTCGGAGCTTGTCGTTGAACAACGACACGAGCCTGGTTTCGAGCCGAACATTTCCCTGGAGTCCAGGACGCCTGCAAATGTTGTCCGCACCAACACGACGACCGTTCAGGAAGGGAGTTCGATTTCCGGCGCAGTCGAGCAACGGTTGCAGGCTGTTCTAAAAGTTGTTGGCAGCCTTGGGAAGAGCCTTAACCTGTCTGAAGTGCTGGCCAACATTCTGGACGGCCTGTTTGACGTCTTCTCTCAAAGCCGGCGAGGCAACATCTGGTTGATTGACGATGTGACTGGGGGGCCAGTCCTCCGCGCAACGAAACAAACAGGTTCGCAAACGTTGTGTTCGGATTCGCTCGGTCCGTTGAAGATGAGTATCGCCGACGATGTCATCGCCCAGCGTCAGGCAATTCTCAGCGTTGACGAAATGAACGACGAATGTTCGGAGTCAATTTTCGAGTGTCGGCTTCGGTCATCGATCTGTGCTCCGTTGACTGGCCCTCACGATGAAATTCTCGGAGCTATCTGCATCGATTCTGATGACGGTGACAGACCCTTTGCCGAAGCTGATCTCGATATTCTGACCAGCGTCAGCGCGGTGGCCGGTCAGGCCGTCGAGTATGCACGTCAGCATGAGCGACTTCTCGATAACGCCATCAAGTACGCAATTGAAAAAGAACGTCGTCGTCGGGCTGAAGAAAAGCTTGGGATTGCTGAGTCGGTCCAGCAGACGTTGTACCCGGCCTGTTGTCCCGCAATTTCAGGATTCGACATCGCAGGGGCAGCGTTTCCAACGGAAGAGGGGTGCGGCGACTACTACGATTTTATTCCGTTGCCGGACGGACGTCTGGCCATTGCTGTGGGAGATGTGAGCGGTCACGGTCTGGGGGCCGCGCTATATATGGTTCAGACGCGTTCGTACATTCGAGCTTATGCCGCAGAGGGGCTCGGCGTTGCGAATGTACTTACTCGGGTGAACCAGCAGCTTTGCGCGGACATGCGGGCCGGGACTTTTGTCACGCTGTTTCTGGCGATCCTTGATCCCGCAACGCGGCAACTGACCTGGTCCAGCGCCGGGCATCCGGGATATCACCTTGATTCGAATGGTACTTACAAGGAAGTAGCAGCGACGAATCTGGTGCTCAGTCTGATGGACGACGTCAGGTACGAATCGGCAACACTGCAACTTGAACCGGGCGACACACTTATTCTGCCAACCGACGGGATTTACGAAACAGCTTCCGTTGATCAGGAGCTGTTCGGGCGTGAGCGAATGCTGCAGTGTGTGAGGGATGCGCGACAGTCGACTTCGGAAGAAATTATTAAGGTGCTGGCAGAAGCCTGTCGCAAATTTGCGGGCGACAACCCGATTCACGACGATGTGACCTGCGTACTGATTAAGGTCGAATAACCCGCTCTGAGCTTCTATCTTGACGTGGGAGATGCCTGGTCAGGCTCGTCTCGGCTGCCCATTCTCGCGACGCGTCTGACACAACCTGTCAGGCAAATTGTGCATGGCATCGGATTCTGATTTCTCTGCGGGCACCTCAGTTTGAAGTTTTCCTCAACGATTGCGATCGTACTGTCGTAGCCCCCGGGATTGAAGCAGCGTACAACGCTTCGGAATTTTGAGTGAACTTACGATTGGAAATCGAGCTCTAATATGCGTCATACGCCGACTTCCTCCGATGCAGTACCGGTTCGGTCATCCAGTCACGCGTCCAGACATCAAGCGTTTTGTCCTGTCGGAGGGATGGTTGATGGTGGGCCGTCGAATTTCAGTTGCGAGCAGCAGGCTCTCCGAAACCAGCGGCTGAAGACTGCAGCAATCATTTTGTGCGGAGGCACGTTCGCTTTTCTGGTTCGCAACTTCGCTCTGGGGCTGTACTCGACTCCACCGATGCAGCAACTCGGTTTCGGTCACGCAGCCCTGGTGATCGCTCTTGCCGGCGCTGCGGTGTTCCTTCAACGGTGTTTCGTGGCCTGCCGGTTCCGGTTGCTCAGCCTTGAGTTGATTATTTTCGGGCTACCGACTTTGCTTTTTGTATGGATGCAACATTGCCGAACGTGTGCCTGCGGTCCTGAATTGCTTGAACAAGTCGCTGCGGCATACCCGGCAGAGACGGCTGTTCCGTGGATCATTCTGATCAATATCTACGCCTGGTTTGTCCCGAATTCGCTTCGACGAGCCGTGGTTGTGATCGGGACGATGGGGATGATACCGCTGGCCGGAGCCATCCTGGTTTCAATTGAGCAGCCAATCGTTCGCGAGCGCATGTTTGGTGGCGGGGGATTCTCGGCCTTACTGCTGTGGCTAACCATCTCTGGCGTGACGGCGATTTATGGCTCCTTCCGGATCGGTCGATTGAGGCGAGAAGCCTACGACGCCAAACAGCTGGGCGCTTACTCATTGAAGAAAAAGCTCGGAGCCGGCGGCATGGGCGAAGTTCACCTTGCCGAGCACCAGCTTTTGAAGCGTCCTTGTGCGATCAAGTTGATCCGAGCTGAAAAAGCCGACGACGCGACAGCAATCGCCCGCTTCGAATCCGAAGTTCAGGCCACGGCCGGACTGACTCACGTCAACACCGTCGAAATCTACGACTTCGGCTACACCCTGGATGGAACGTTCTACTACGCGATGGAATTCCTGCCCGGCATGGACCTGCAGGCTCTGGTCGACAAGACCGGCCCAATGCCAGCGGCGCGAGTCGTGCATCTTCTGAAGCAGGTTTCGTCAGCTCTGGGAGAAGCTCATCGAGCCGGACTGATTCACCGGGATATTAAACCAGGCAATATTTTTGCAACGGAACGCGGCGGAGTTCTTGATGTGGCGAAACTGCTCGACTTCGGTCTGGTGAAGTCACTGGATAATCCCGAGTCATCGCCTGAGATCACGATCGAAGGAGCCGTTATCGGCTCTCCCATGTACGCCCCTCCGGAACGAGTCCTCGGAGAATCAGAACCCGACGCCCGAGGCGACATCTACTCCCTGGGCGCAACCGCGTATTTCCTGCTCACTGGTCGGCCAGTCTTTCGGGGCGACAAAGTCCTGAAAGTCCTTTTCGCCCACGCCAACGAGTCACCGCTTCCTCTGAGCGAACTCCGCCCCGACATCCCTGCCGACGTCGAGGCCATCATCATGCAGTGTCTCGCCAAGAATCCCGACGAACGATTCCAAACCGCGGAAGAGCTTGAAACTGTCCTCCAGTCGACAACCTGTTCAACAGCGTGGACTCAACAGCAGGCCTGAGTTGAATGGGATAAAAGCGAAGGAAAATTGGCAGCCGTTCAGACATTGTCATCGGCGGAGCTGGAGACCCAGGTGCTGGCCTGAGTGGACCTGGATGTTTTGGCACAGCCATCGGCAGATATCATTACCAATCCGCAATTCGATGAAGCCAGTAAGATGGTTTTCGGCTCAAATATGCGACTGCGGGGGCGACGACGCTTTCGGGATCGACGATCTGAAAGATCACTGCATAAGGAAAGCTTTTCAGGGTCGCACGTCGGATTTCGTCGGGCCAGCTTGAGTCAATGTCGGATGTTTCAGCCAGACCGTCCAGACTTAGCAACAGGTCACGGGCAAGTGCCGCACGGTCGCCACTGGGTAATTCAAGGTAATTCAAGCAATTGAGTGCGAAGTTGATCGTGAGTGCGAAGTTGATCGATGGTTGTCATTTTCGGTCTCGAAGCGGTTGCCGAGAAGATAATGAGTGAGCTCTGCCGAGATAGCGATTCACCGGCCACCAGAGTACAGGCGGATGATTGGAGTTTGAACATTGAAAATAAAAGCCCCGACAACACAAGCGTGTCATCGGGGCTGAATTCTTTGTGTTCCTGTTGAAGTGACCATGACAACGTTGCCTGATCACCCGCCGGAGCGTTTAGCTGCAGCCCATGCTGTTGCCGCAGTTGTGGCAGAGGTAACAGTTTCCGTTGCGGACGGTGATGGCTCCGCAGCCGTCACACGCCGGAGCGTCTGACTGGAACTCAGCAAACTGCTTGCTGCGAACCGCTGGTGAGTCTTCATCTGCTTCGGGTGAAACCGCGACGTCAGCAGAAGCTCCGTTCAACGTCGCGTCGCCGAATCCGGCGCTTTCGACCTGACCGTTAATCATCGCTGCGACTTCGTCAGTCAACTTCTCTGGAGAGGAGATGGCTGCCTTTGCCTGGGTTTCAGCAATTCCCTTCGGCGTGTTCGCTTCGCGGTAACCTTCCAGAAACTCGATGCCGAGCCAGCGGAAGATGTAGTCCACGACGCTCTTCGCGTTCGGAATGTCAGGATTGCCGGTCCACCCCGACGGTTCAAACCGCATATGAGTGAACTTGCTGATCAGGTCGCCGAGTGGCACTCCGTACTGCAGAGCCATCGACGTCAATGTTCCGATCGTGTCCATCAGACCGCCGATGGTCGAACCTTCTTTGGCCATTGTGATGAACAGTTCGCCTGGTGTGCCGTCTTCAAACAGGCCGACAGTGATGTAACCATCGTGTCCGCCAACCGAGAACTTGTGAGTCAGCGACTGACGAGTTCCAGGGAGTCGACGACGAACCGGCCCGGACTGAACGATGATGGTTTCGCCGCCCTTCTTACGGTCACCCTCTTTCGAAGTTGCCAGCGGCTGGCTTTGCTTCGAGCCGTCGCGATAAATCGCGAGAGCTTTCAGACCCAGCTTCCAGCCTTCCTTGTAAGCGTCTTCGATGTCTTCGATAGTCGAACTGGCAGGCATATTGACCGTCTTTGAAATTGCTCCAGAGAGGAACGGCTGAGCTGCGGCCATCATCGTGACGTGTCCACGCCAGGCAATGGATCGCGTTCCATTTGCCGGTTTGAAGGCACAGTCAAAGACAGCCAGGTGCTCGTCTTTGAAATCCGGAGCCCCTTCGATCGTCTCGTTCTTGTCGATGTACGCGACGATTTCTTTCGACTGAGCTTCGGTGTAGCCAAGAGCTTTCAAAGCCAGCGGAACCGTCTTATTGACGATCTTCATCATGCCGCCGCCAGCAAGCTGCTTGTACTTGACCAGAGCAATATCCGGCTCGATGCCGGTTGTGTCGCAGTCCATCATGAACGCGATCGTTCCGGTTGGAGCCAGAACGGTTGCCTGAGCATTGCGATACCCGTATCGACGGCCAGACTCGACACACTCGTCCCACACCTCGCGAGCCGCCGTTCGGAGATACTCCGGACATTCCGGGTTGATCCTGTTCGTGGCGTCACGATGCATTTCCATGACTTCGAGCATCGGTTTTTCATTCTCGTGGTACCCGGCGAAGGGACCAAGATTGCCAGCGATCTGACTCGATGTGCGATAGCCTTCTCCACACAACAAAGCAGTCAATGCCCCGCAGATTCCCTGTCCCGCTTCGCTGTCGTAAGGAATCCCCATCGACATCAGCAGGCTGCCGAGATTTGCAAAGCCCAGTCCCAGTGGACGGAAGCGGTGCGAATTCTCAGCGATCGACGGCGTCGGATAGCTGGCATGGTCGACCAGAATTTCCTGAGCCGTGATGAAGATGCTGGACGCTCGGCGGAACCTGGCGACGTCGAAGGTGCCGTCTTCCTTCTGGAATTTCCGCAGGTTGATACTCGACAGATTGCAGGCCGTATCGTCCAGGAACATGTACTCAGAGCACGGGTTCGAGGCGTTAATCGGGCCGGAATTCTTGCAGGTATGCCAACGGTTGATGGTCGTTTCGTATTGAACGCCAGGGTCGCCACAGTACCAGGTGCCTTCTGCCATTTCCCGCAGAACATCTTTGGCATTGTATTCCGGACCCGGTTTTGAAGGGTCAGTCACCCAATGCGTCTGCCACTTGCCATCGTTTTCGGCGGCCTGCATGAACTCGTCAGAAAGGCGAACCGAAAGGTTTGCATTCTGGAACATAATCGAGCTGTACGCTTCACCGTTGAAGTTGGCATCGTACTCGCCGGAATCGATCAGGGTGCGAGCCTTCTTTTCTTCTTTCGACTTGCACTGGACGAATTCCATGATGTCCGGATGCCAGTCTTTTAAGCTCTGCATCTTCGCCGCACGACGAGTCTTGCCGCCCGATTTCACGACAGCGGCGATCTGGTCATAAACCCGCATGAAGCTCAGTGGCCCAGATGGAGAACCTCCACCGGACAGCTTTTCTCTGGAGCTGCGGATCGTCGACAGGTCGGTGCCAGTTCCTGATCCAAACTTGAACAGCATGGCTTCGCTGCGAGCGAGTCGCATGATGTCTTCCATGTTGTCTTCGACAGACTGGATGAAACATGCGGAAGCCTGTGGGTACTCGTACGGAGTTTCCGGGCGGCGGATCGAGCGGGTCTGGACATCATAGCGGTAATTGCCGCGCGAGCCTTTCACACCGTACTGGTGGAACAGTCCCACATTAAACCAGACGGGCGAATTGAACGAGCCGTGCTGGTGCAGGCAAAGCCAGGCGAGTTCTCGGTAGTAGGTCTCGCCGTCGGCCTGGCTGGCAAAGTAGCCATCCTGGATGCCCCAGTCGGCAATGGTGCGGGCGACGCGGTGAACGACCTGTCGAATGCTGGTTTCACGTTCGGGCGTGCCGGGCTCGCCGTAGAAGTACTTGCTGACAACGACGTTGGTTGCCAGAGGGCTCCAGTCCTTCGGGATCTGGCAGTTCTGCTGCTCAAACAGAATCCCACCGTTCTCGTCCTTGATGTGTGCGGTCCGCGCTTCCCACTCAACTGTTGTGAACGGGTCAACGCCTTCCGGACAGAAATGAGGCTCGATCTCCATCGGGCTGGCCTCAGAAATGATTGTGCCACTGTGCCCATCCTGGGCCTCGAAATCATCCTCGAAGAATCCCTTGCTGCGGTGCATCGTGCACTCTCCTTGTTCAAACTACACGAAAATCGATGAACTAATCCTGAGTTCTTTCAGGCCCGTCGTGGGACTGTCCGTGCTCAGCTTCCTGCCGTTGCCAGTCTGAATTCCATTTCAACCAGTCTTTCTCTGTTTGAACCAACGTCAGATAAGCGAACACAGCCGGCAATTCGCGAAACCTTACGGCTCGAATACTTCCATGCGTGAGCGTTTTGTCTGCGCGCAGAATCCTCGCAGAAATTGAGCGGGTGCTTTAAGAAATCCCGGCATGCTGGCGAAGACGCCGCATGCCACTCCTTTGGTTGCCGAGACTGGAGCGTTTAGAAGTGAGCCCGCCGACAGGTTCAGGCAAACCTGTCAAGCGACTGAATTCTCCTCCGAGAACTCTCATGAACCGACGGTGTGTTCACCGACCGATCTGACATGAAAACGAGAACTGACATCAGAGACGCCGAGCTTGAACGGAAACTCTACCAGACACTATCGGTAGTGTTGTCGCCAAAATGAAGCCCAAGATGTAGTGACTCAGAAGCGAGCGGGAATCTTAAATCGGCCCTTCAGTCTGTCAAGCCGCCGTTACAAACTGACTCGTTCAGATGGTCGCACCAGGTGTCGAAACTCGTCGCCACCATGAGAGTTAGAGAAATCCGGAAAATGGAAAAATCGTCAGACCCTGAGCTGTAAGACTGCCGCCGTGTTAGCTGCTCCCGTTCGCCCGCAGGACCGTGTTTCGTTGTAAATAGCGAGTTAATAAAAGGTTAACGCGAGGTGTTGTCGAAGTTCGCTGACTGCTTAATTCGACAATTGCTCGAATGTGTATTCGAGATGATCGATCTGTTCCAGATTGTCGAAAATCGCGGTCCGCAGATGAATGTCGGAATACTGACAGACTTAAGTGGCGCGTCTCTTCCGATGTCGAGATTCTGAAAACGCAAAACGCCCGATTGACGGCAGCCCGAAAATAGGGCCGTTGTCAATCGGGCGTAAACAGACTGTGGTCGCGAAGGATGGTGATCTATCACGAAATTCTGCATATTCAGGCAGTAATTAGCCGTTTGTTCAGGCGGCTCGTGTTGCCGAGCTGTTGGCCTTGACCGTTGCAGCTGCTCGCTTCGGGATCGATTTCTCGATCCGTCGCATCTCCAGTGCAAAGATTCCGGACGTTGCGACCTGAATTGCGATGTAGGCAAGAATGACCGGTCCATGCAAGGCGAAGCAGGCAATGGCCCAGAGAAACAACCCACCACCCAGCAATGCAACAAGACTTGGAGCGTTTTTCATGATGCGTCCACAGAAGTCATAGGGAAACGTCGAGTCACGAATTTTGAGAGGCAACCGCTGACGACCTCGAGGATGCCGAATCCGAAATCCAGTTTGAGGTCGTTAAACCAGTAGGGAAATAGAGTTCAGCGGGTAACACGTAGGTCGTCGCTGGCTGACAGATTGGTGTACGGTGAATGCCGCTTTTCCACGTGAAGGAATCAAAGATTGGCGGCGAAAGACTGAATACGCTGGACAATTCAGTATGGCGGCGCGTGACTGAAAAGTGGCGTTCTTCCCGACGGATGCGATCGGTTATGGCCGATGCCGCTGATGGTTCTATCGACCACCCGGAGCAGTGCGATTTGCCTCGTTGTGCAGGCCCCGGGGGGATTTGAGAAATTGCTGTCGGTTCTTGATTACGCATCCGTGCGTCAATTTGAGCTGATAGGCGGGGGCAGGTCAGCCGCGAGTCGGCGAGGAAGCGAACGAATAATCGGCTCCCAAAACTGATGAAACCCCAATCGAGCAAAAAAACGCGACGTGCTCGGAATCGTCGGTTTTGTTTACAGGTCGGCTCGATTGGACGCTGCCAAAGTCGCGACAGCGTGGCTACAGCTCGAACAGGGACTGCGTTTTCACGATCGCACAGTCCTCCGGAAATGTGTGGAACGCATGGATCAACAGGCTGTGCGGCCAGACGTCCGTCTGAATGAAACTCAGAGCTGCTGGAGACAGTCGATTGGGCGAACTGAAGCAGTGAGAGATGGGGGCTCTCTGGCAGTCGTGCTGCAATTCCTCGTGCATGTTGAGGAACACTTCCGGCGAGAGCTTTTCGACCTGATAGCTCATGTGATACGTGACCCGGTCGCCGCATTTGACCGACTCGTCACGGCTGCCTTTCAGATGGCGATGGAATCGCTCGTTTCGATCAGGAAGTGGCTGGCTGCGGCTGGCGACAACTTCCGAAAGGATCAGGTCGCCAAACTGGATAGTTACCAGATGGCCGGCATCGCAGATTCGTATCTTCGCGGTGTAGTCCGGCTGACGAATTTGATCCTGTTTTCGAATGTCGAACAGCTCGGGATGAAGCGAACGCTCAAACAGATGGAACCTGAGTTCCGAGACGGCTGGTCGGACAAAACTAACGTTCATTGGAAAACCTGCGGGCCGCGGGCTGCGTTCTTAAGCATCGGTCAGGATACTCGCCACGTGACGATTGTATCGAGCGTATTCACTCCGCCGAAAGCTCCGCCATCTGCAAATGGGCAGTTGTTACATCCTCAGCTTATTTCCGGGTGAATCCGGGTTGCATCCTGTCAAACCGTTGCTTTGATTTCTGCCGAAGCGATTACGCTTGCACAAGCTGACGGCCTGAGAACAGGGGAGTATTCGACGAGTCGCTTTCCATCATCAGGAGCTGCTCTTTCAAACCTGTTCCGCCGGGCGCTGTGAAGCCGCCCAGTCCGCCGGCACTGCCGACAACGCGATGACAGGGGATGACGAACGGAAACCGGTTTGTTGACATGGCTGTTCCGACGGCTCTGGCAGCGCCCGACGAGCCCGCGCGTTTGGCGATCTCGCCATAAGTCAGCGTGTTTCCCCACGAGATGCGGCGAACTTCTGAGATCACTCGCTTACGGAATCGAGTCAACGGCTTCGGCCAGGATAGCTCAACTTTTTCGAAGGAGACCGGCTCGCCATCCGCGAATCGTGTTAACTGGTCGCGCAGGTCGGGAGCCCAGTTGACGATGTCGATCTGTGTGTCGGTCAGATTTTCTTCGACGACGAAAGCCTGCAACGCCATTTCTTCTGATGGATGGCCGATTTTGACACGAGTCAGTACTCCATTGCGGGCAGCGATCGCCAGCCACCTCAATGAAGTTTCAAAAACTGAAACCTCGAACCTGACGTCCAGCGTGTCGTCAAAAATCTCAGACTCATTTCGGGCTTTGCGTTGAGACATTGATGTGGTTCCTTGTCGGAAGTGGCCAGGAAGTTCGCGAGTTGCGGCCTCTTTGACCGTCATTCAGGGCACCGGTACACTACGCCGCCACGGACGGAACGGAAACTCAACCGGCCTTTTGGATCGAGTGTCGGCGCGAAGCTGCTTCGAATTTTCCTTTCAGGCGCGGCCTGAATTCACTGAGGCGATTGATGAATCTGTATGCCGACCTGGCCGACGACTACTACTGCAACATGAATCTCAGCACAGAGATGGCGCTGCCCAACGGCCGAGAGACCGTGCTCGGATTTCTCGAACGCGTGCAGAAGAGTTACCCGTCGCTGCGGAATTTCTTTCAGCGCGAGAATGGCGACTTTGTTCTCGAACAGGACAAAGAGAGCGGCCAGCAACGTTGGATTTCGATCGAGCCTCGCCGCATTTGCAGCGGAGCGTTGAACCAGACTTCAATCGACGACGCGGTTGGTCAGCATGAGCTTGTCCTTGAGCTGATTCCTTACATGCTGTCGGTCAGCCAGCTCGACTGCGAAGCGCTTGACTATATGATCGGGTTCGATTTTCTCTATCGTGGAAATCACGATGAACTCGTCGCCGACGCACTCGGAGTCAGCCCCTCGTACGATGCCTTTGCCGGGATTTCTGGTGCCCAGGTGTTGAACTTTGAACCCAGCGTCACACTGGCTTTGGAAGGCTCCTGCCGACGTCAGGCTCGACTGGTGATCGAAACTCGAACTAACGCTTACCAGGTGCGCCGTGATGAGTTTCCAGAAGAGCCGCTCAGCGTTTACTTCACGGTGAGACAATACGGGAGCCTCGGCCCGGACACGTCATTCCTGGATTCGTTGAAGGCGTTACGTGCCAACAGCGAAGAGCTGCTTGAGCGGCATGTTATCGAGCAGGTGCTCCGTCCCATCGCGCAGGCAATTGCCTCCCGTTAGGCGGGATGAAGATCGGTACTGGTTTCTCCAATGGCCGACATTGTCATTGCCACTTTTAACGCCAGGTACTGGCACTCAGCTTTCGGGTTGAGATATCTGCTGGCGAATATGGGCGATCTGAGTGCTCAGACGGCGATGCTTGAATTCGGCCTGAGCGAGAACACGACTGACGTCCTTACAAAGATTCTTGATGAGGAACCGCAGGTCGTCGGTCTTGGCGTTTACATCTGGAATATTGAGCCCACGACGAAGCTGGTTGCCGATCTCAAGCGACTGCGACCCGGCATTCAGATTGTGCTTGGCGGCCCGGAAGTCAGTTACGAGACCGACGGAGAACCAATTGTTGAGCTGGCTGATTACGTCATCACGGGAGAAGGCGACCTCGCGTTTCCGGAATTGTGCCAGCAGCTGCTTGCTCGAACGCCGCCACTCGAAAAGATCATCCACGCCCCGCCACCGCAGTTCGAGCAGCTCAGGCTCCCGTACGATTTCTACACGGACGAAGACATTCGCCACCGCGTCATCTACGTCGAGGCTTCACGTGGCTGCCCGTTTACCTGCGAGTTCTGCCTGTCGGCTCTCGAAATTCCCGTTCGACAGGCAAACCTCGAAACGTTTCTGGCGGCGATGCAGTCGTTGTTTGATCGCGGGGTTCGGCAATTCAAATTTGTCGACCGGACATTCAATCTGAACCTGCGAGTTAGTCAGGCGATTCTCAACTTCTTCCTCGAACGCTACGAACCGGGGCTCTTTCTGCATTTCGAAATGATTCCGGATCGCTTGCCTGAATCCCTTCGAGAATTGATTTCACAGTTCGCGCCGGGCGTGCTTCAGTTTGAAATCGGCGTCCAGACTTTTAACGACGAAGTGGGGAAGTTGATCAGCCGGCAGCAGGACAACGAGAAGCTGGCCGGGAATTTCCGCTTCCTGAACGAGCAGACCGGAGTCCACATTCACGCGGACCTGATCGTCGGCCTGCCAGGAGAAACGCTCGAAAGTTTCGGCGCCGGTTTCGACAAACTGGTGCGTCTCGAACCGCAGGAGATCCAGGTTGGTATCCTGAAACGCCTCCGCGGCACGCCGATTATTCGGCACGATGCCGAGTGGCAAATGGTTTACAGCGCTGCTCCGCCGTACGAAATTCTCAGCAACAGTCTGGTCGATTTCGCGACGATGCACCGGCTGCGGCGTTTTGCGAGATACTGGGATCTGATTGCGAACAGCGGCAACTTCGTCGAGTCCCGAGAGCTGATCTGGCAGGAGTCTGGTTCGCCCTTCGGGAGTTTTCTGGCACTCAGCGACTGGCTGTTTGAGCGCGAGCAACGTGCGCACGGAATTCCGCTGGCCAGACTTTCGGAGCGGCTTTTCGAGTTTCTGACTGAGACCTGCGGCCTTGCTCCGGAAAATGTCGCACAGTCTCTCTGGCGGGATTACGTCCGAGGCGGTCGCCGAGACCGACCGGCCTTCCTGCGGCCCTTCGACCTCCGGCCGCCCGACGACGCAATCAGTTCAGCGCAGCCTGCTCAGCGACGCCAGGCCCTCCACGCGAAGCCGCAACCGTAGGTCAGGTTCTGCCTGACGAAATTCAGCACGAAGAATCTCAAACGCGACTGGAAACCGCGAAACACACCAAAACACGAAAGACGGCATGACCTTCTTGTGCTTATGGCGTATTTCGAGGTTCAGATCTCTGACGACTCGGTCAGGCGGCTCCTGACCTGCGAGCTTCGTTTAGAACGGGACGTTGTCTTCGTCGAATTCTGTTTCGTTCGACGGGTCGAACATCGGAGCACCGTCGTCGTCGGTACCTGCAGGGGCCGCGTCGCCGAGTACTCGAAAGCTGCTGGCCTGAGCGTTCAGGAAGTATTTCACTTCGCTGGCTGCGTCGCGCTGCCATTTTCGACCGGTCAGTTCGAACGTGATTTCGGCTTCGTCGCCGACCTTCAGCGAATCGACGGTGTCGCAACTTTCCTGGATAAATTCAATCGGGATGTAATTGGTGAATCGTCCGCTGTCTTTTTCCAGGACGACTGTCCGTTTACGGAAGCCGTTCTGGCCGAACGTCTTCGTTTCGTCGATGAAATGAACCTTGCCGCTGATCTTGCCGTCACTCATTGCCGGAGCCTTCATAATCCTGTTTTGCTGCCAGTTGTCCGTGGGCCTTTGCCCGCCGGTCCGAATGTTAGCGGACCAGACGCCAGCGTCGAGCCCCTCGGCTGCGGTCTCGCGACTTTCTCAGCCTCGTCCTACAAGCGGCATTTTTGTAGCCATGACGGTGATCGTCAGGACGTTTGATTCGAGCGGCAGGCTGGACATGTAGACGATGGCGCTGGCGACATCGTTGACGTCCATTCGCGGTTCGACAGCGATCGAGCCATCAGCCTGAGGAACTCCGTCGGCCATGCGTTCGGTCATCTCCGTGGCGGCGTTGCCGATGTCGATCTGTCCGCAGGCAATGTTGTATCGGCGTCCGTCGAGCGACGTTGACTTGGTCAGTCCTGTGATGGCGTGCTTTGTGGCGGTGTAGGGCGAGGAATGGGGCCTGGGTGTTTGAGCGGAAATGGAGCCGTTGTTGATGATCCGACCGCCTTGTGGAGTCTGACTTTTCATCACTCGGAAAGCTGCCTGTGTGCAGAGAAACGGCCCTGTCAGGTTGACGTCGACAACGGCCTGCCACTGCTCGGGGGTGAGATCTTCCAGCGGGATCGCCGGTGCGCTCGTTCCGGCGTTGTTGAAGAGAACGTCAACTCGCCCGAATGCTTCAACAGTTTTTGTGAAGAGGTTCTCGACGGACGCTGCGTCGCACACGTTCGTCGGTACGGCGAGCACTCTTGACGAGGCATCTCCCGCAAGTTCAATCGTCTTCTGAAGAGCGTCTGCGCGGCGACCGGCGATCGCGACGGAGTAACCTTCCTTGAGTAATGCCAGTGCCGATGCTCGCCCGACGCCCGAGCCGGCTCCCGTGATGATGGCGACTTTATTTTCTGTAGACATGTTTATGGTCAATCCCTTTGGAGCTTGTTGAAACTGGAAAAGGCACAGAGAGCACTGATGTCACGAAGAAGCTCAAAAATAAATCCTCTGAGAACTCTGTGTGCTCTGTGGCTGAAAATTTTTACGGCAGGAATCTCAGCCCCTTGGACTCACGGGCCGCTGGCTGCAGGTCGGTAGAAAACAACTTGGCCCTGCGGCTGGGAAACCACCTCTGCAGGAATTCCTGATCAATCTTGTTGCGAATTCCGATAAGTGATAAATGATCGTCGCTTTGCGGGAAGCGTTCAGTCATCACTTCTTCTGTTCTCGCGAAGCATACCCGGTCATGTCTGTGCGTTCCCCCTTCGCACAATCACTTCACAAGCAAATCAGAGAAACTCGCCTGTCGGCAGTCGCCGTTCGGATGAGGTTTCGTTAACGGTTACTGATCAGTGTCCGAAGCTGGCGGACGTCGACTCGGACAATCCCGCTCCCTTTTTGTGCATTCACCAGAACTGTTTTCGATTGTCTGAGCAGACGCTCAATGATTGAAAGCGGGTTTCGGACAGGAATCTGTGTTTGAGAGGCCATGACGGTCGCTCCTCAGAAAAACGTCCGAGCCGATGGGCCTCAGGCCGAAGGTGCAGTCTTTTTGCCTCTGCTCTCTTTTTCAGAGCTGGCGGAAATGGCTGACACTCTCCGTCCAGTTTCGTCGGAAGCTCTGGTGCTGTGACCTGTACTCCAGACAGGGATAGTGGGAGTTACCAATGGAAACTGTACCGTTTGAATCCGCTCGTGATTTTGCTGATTCGCCATTTCCTGTGACGCCGATTTTCGGTGCGTCGACAGCCTCCTGGCATAAGTCTTACCCGCTGGGAATTCCGCCAGAGATTCAGTACACGCCGCGGCGTGTTGAGCAACTGCTTCAATCGGCGGTCGAGCGGTATCCTGACCGAGTCGCGCTTCGCTATTTCCGAACGAGCCACACGTACCAGGATTTGCTCGACCGAATCAGGCAAACTGCCGGCGCTCTGCAGGAACTGGGAATCGGTACGGGTGATCGAGTCATGCTCGTTCTGCCGAACTGTCCCGAGTTCGTGATTACCTGGTTCGCGATTCACTGGCTGGGCGCGGAAGCGGTTCCGGCTAACCCGCTGATGTCTGCTGCCGAGCTGACCGGTCTGGCGACCAAGTGTGGAATTCAGGCCGTGCTCGGCCTGGATGTTCGCATGAAACCACTTGCTGAGATGGCCAGCGAAGTTGCCCTGAAGGCCGTGATTGTGACGAGTCTCGCGCCGCACCTCCCGCTCGGTTACCGGCTCGCTTACACACTTCAGAAGCTCGCGTATGGAAGGCCTGTCGCGAAGAAGGCGGCAAAGCAGTTGCGTTTTGAAGAATTAGCGTCCATTGGCCAGCCCGTTACGGAACCGCTGCTCGATGATCCGAGTCTACCCGCCGTGCTGCAACCGACGGGCGGCACGACTGGCTCTCCGAAAGTGGCCGTGCTGACTCACAACAACCTCTGCGCGAATGTCGCTCAGCTGCATGTCTGGAGTGGGCTTGAGCCAGGCTGCGAAACATTCCTCTCCGTGCTGCCCTTCTTTCACGTGTACGGTGCAACATGCGCGATGCTCTCGCCTCTGGTTGGCGGATCGACCCTTATTCTTCAGGCGAGATTCCATCCGAAGCGAACGCTTGGACTGATGGATAAGTATCAGCCAGGAATTGCTTTGCTCGTCCCATTTATGATCGCGTCACTGAACGACGAGATGCGGAAGCGTGGCAAAGCGCTTAAAGGTTTACGACTTTGCATGTCCGGCGCATCGGCCATGTCGGGAGAAGTCGGTCGCGAGTTCGAACACTTGACCGGTGCGACAATCATCGAAGGCTTCGGGCTGTCGGAAGCCTCACCGGTGACTCACTCAAACCCGTCTGACGGGACGGCTCGAATTGGAAGTATCGGTCTGCCGTTGCCAAACACGTACGTTCGATTGGTCGACCTGGAAAACGGTACGCGCGAGGTTGCTCACGGAGAAATTGGCGAACTGATTATCAAAGGTCCGCAGATCATGCAGGGTTACCTGGATGACCCCGAAGAGACGGCAAATGCTTTGCGGGACGGCTGGCTGTTTACCGGTGACCTTGCCACGGTCACGCATGATGGCTTCTTCGAGATTGTCGACCGGAAGAAAGACATGATTATTTCGGGTGGTCTCAACGTATATCCGAGCGAGGTTGAAGAGATCATTCGAGAGCATTTTGCCGTCGAAACGTGTGCGGTGGTGGGGGTTCCGGATCGTAAGTACGGAGAACTGGTTTGTGCCTGGGTAGTGCCTTCCGTTGGCGGCCCGCCGAATCTGGAAGAACTGAAATCGTTCTGTCGGGAAAGGCTGTCTGGTTACAAGGTGCCTCGAGAATTTCGAGTCTGCGACGCTCTGCCGGAGAACTTTCTGGGCAAAGTGAGGAGGATCGACCTTCGAAACCGAGCTGCGTAGCCGCTTTGAAACCGGTGTTTCGCCAGAGTCACTTACTGAAGACAATCAAACACTGACCAATGATTGAGAACAGGATGAATTTGAGCCACTGCGAACATCGATGCCACGGAGCCAGTCCGCTGAAGAATTCTCCGTGACCTCGATGTTCTCTGTGGCCGAAAATTTCATGACCATGGAGAAATGTCATGGCAGAAGCAGTGATTATTGGCGGAGTACGGACTCCGTTCGTGAAGGCCGGAGCCGACTTGATCGGAACGCCCGCTCCTGAACTTGGCCGGTTGGTTGTTCAGGAATTGCTTTATCGATGTAATATTTCGCCGGAAGACATTGACGAGCTGATTGCCGGCAACGTCGCGTCGCCTGTCGATGCCGCAAACGTCGCGCGAGTCATTGCGCTGCGAGCTGGAATCCCGAAAGACCGGATCGCTCACACGGTCAATCGAAACTGTGCGAGCGGAATGGAAAGCGTCACTCAGGCGGCGGCGAGAATTGCCAGCGGCGCTGTGAAGTCTGTCGTCGCGGTCGGCGTTGATTCGATGAGCAACGTTCCGCTGCTGTTTCGAAAGACGTTCGGAGAAAAGCTGCTCCAGCTTTCGAAGGCGAAGACCGCAGGGCAGAAGCTCGCCGGGATTGCCAGGTTTCGGCCTGGCGACTTTGCACCGCTCATCGGTTTGAAACTTGGACTGACGGACCCCGTGTCCGATCTGATGATGGGCGACACGGCGGAAAAGCTGGCTCGCGAGTACGGGATTTCTCGCGACGAGCAGGATCAGTTTGCTGTTCACAGTCACGAAAAAGCGGTTGCTGCGTGGAAGGCCGGTCGACTTTGTAACGAGACGATGACGCTTTATCCGGAGCCAAAGTCGGAAGCTCTGGAACAGGACATCGGGCCGCGCGAAGGGCAAAGCATGGCGGCGCTCGGGAAAATGAAACCGTACTTCGATCGAAAATGGGGCAGTGTGACAGTTGGCAATTCGTGCGGGGTGACCGATGGAGCGGCGGCGCTGCTGCTGATGGAAGCTGACTATGCAAAGTCGCTCGGCCTGAAGCCAATCGGTCGAATCCGGTCCGCCGAGTTCGCCGGATGTGACCCGTCTCGAATGGGGCTTGGTCCGGTTTATTCATCGGCGAAAGCTCTCAAGTCGGCAGGCATGACGATGGACGATGTCGACCTCGTCGAGCTGAACGAGGCCTTTGCGGCACAGGTGCTGGCCTGTTTGAAAGGCTTCGAGAATCCACCGGAAGGCTGCTGCGACTCAAATGCGGCATCACGACTTAAGCCGATCGACGACGACAAGCTGAACGTGAACGGCGGAGCAATCGCGATCGGACATCCTGTCGGAGCGACCGGTGCGAGGTTAATTCTCACACTGCTCGGCGAGCTGGAACGACGCGATCAGAACATCGGCCTGGCTACTTTGTGCATCGGAGGTGGGCAGGGCGGCGCCACGATTGTTGAGCGGGTAGCCGCGTGAAAGTGAGATTTAGGGGGGCGTTCAAGAAATCACGGACTATTCCAGAACTGAAACCCTCACCCGGTCCCGAGAGACCGAGCTCTCCAGCAAGCGGGAGAGGTAACGTCGAGAAAAGTGTTTTGCGTATTGAGGACGGATTCATGGCTGAAATGTGGCATTCACAAAAAGACGACGTCGGCATTCTGCGAGTCACGATTGATCGTAAAGATCGGCCGGTGAATGCTCTCTCGCGATCAGTCATGGAAGAGCTGCGGGAGCTGGTTGCGTCGATCAGAAACGATTCTGCTATTCGAGGAGTTCTTTTTCAAAGTGGCAAGCCCGGTGTGTTCATCGCCGGAGCGGACATCACCGAGTTTGAAGATCTGACCGACAAAGCAGCGGCAGCCGAGGTGTCGACATTCGGGCAGAGCGTCTTTCAGGAGCTGGAAGAACTGAAGGTTCCAACGGTCGCGTTGATTTCCGGCGCGTGTCTCGGAGGCGGTTTGGAATTCGCACTCGCCTGCCGATACCGAGTTGCCAGCACTCATGAAAAAACAAAACTCGGGCTGCCTGAAGTGCAGCTCGGACTGCTGCCCGGCTGGGGCGGCACGGTGCGACTGCCTCGGCTGGTCGGTCTGATCGATGCGCTACCGCTGGTTCTTTCCGGGCGGCAGTTAGGCGGTTTTCAGGCTCGATCAAAAGGCGTCGTTCACGAAGTCGTACCGCCCGAAGCGTTGTCGACGGTGGGCGAAAAAATCCTGAAGACGCATCACGAGTTCGGCTCGGCGTCAAAGCTGTTTCGCAGTTCGAAGAAGCCGGGCTGGATGAAATTTCTCGAAGGGACAATTGCCGCGAAGAGGTTTGCGTTGAAGAAAGCACGTCAGCAGGTGATGTCGAAAACGCACGGGCATTACCCGGCTCCGTTGATGATTATCTCGACGTTCGAGAAGGGGCTTGGTGCGGACGACAAACGCCGGTTCAACATTGAAGCCGATGGAATCTCGGAGCTGGCTGCTAACCCGGTCACGCGAGAGTGCATTCGGCTGTTCTTCCTTTCCGAAGAGGCAAAGAAGCCACCGGAAGAGCTCAAGGCAACCTTCGATCCGAAGGAACTCAAGCAGGCGGCTGTGATCGGTGCCGGTGCGATGGGAGCGGGTATTGCTTTGCTGCTCGCTCGCAAGGGAGTCGCGACACGACTCAAAGATATCAAATCGGAGTTCGTTGCTCGCGGTGTAAAGACTGTCCGCGATCTTCTGGCCAAAGACACAAAGCGGAAGAAACTTACGAAGCGACAGGCGGAAGAAATCTTCGATCGACTGAGTCCAGCGACTGACTATCGAGGGTTAAAGAACGCCGACGTCGTTATCGAGGCAGTGGTCGAAGTGCCGGACATCAAACGTCAGGTTTTCGCGGAGCTGGCCGTGGCGACAAACTCAGAAACCGTCCTGGCGACAAACACAAGTTCGCTGCTTGTGAGCGAAATCGCTCGCGACGTCCCGTATCCGGAACGCGTCGTCGGCCTGCATTTTTTTAACCCGCCTCATCAGATGCCTCTGGTCGAAGTCATTCGGACTGAACTGACGAGTGATGCTGCGTTGGCCAAAGCGTTCGCGGTCGTGCAGCGTCTGGGGAAGACACCGGTCGTCGTCGGTGACTGTGCAGGGTTTCTGGTCAACCGGTTGCTCGGTCCGTACATGAACGAAGCTGGCTTTCTGCTCGCAGAAGTTTCCGACCCGATGGAAATCGACAAGGCGGCAGTTGACTTCGGTATGCCGATGGGGCCGTTGGCTTTGAGCGATCTGGTCGGGCTCGATGTAGCGGCTCACGTTGCTGAAAATCTACACGAAGCGTACGGTGATCGGATGAAGCCGGCTGCCATCTGGGGAGCGTTGAAACAACTTCGTGAGAAACTCGGGGCTCAACCGAAGCTGCTGACAGATGGTGGAAAGGCCGTGCATGAATCAGTCCTTCGGTCGATCGCAGAGCTGAGGAAGTCGAGCGGTGCAGCATCTGTTTTGCGATTGAGTCGAGAGGCGATCGCTGAGCGGCTGGTCTTTCCGGTGATCAACGAGGCGGCAATCTGTCTGGCGGAAGGTGTCGCAAGAAGGCCGGAAGACATCGACCTGGCGATGGTCTTCGGGACAGGCTTTGCGCCATTCCGGGGTGGGCCGCTGCGGTACGCTCAAAGCATTGGAATTCAGAAAGTCGTAGACGGTTTGCAGGAGCTTGCGAAGACGCACTCGCATCTTGCACCCTCCGAAGCGTTGATTGACTGTGCTCGACGGGGAGCGTTTGACAATGCTGGCCCCACAGAAACGAGTGAAGAGGGAGTGGCAGAAAAGTCACGAGCCGCCAGCTGACCGAATACGACAAGGGAGATCAATTCGTCGGGGGTGCCGGTATGTCGTGTCAACTCGGAAAAATGAAGAAAATCAGAGAAATCCAGGTTCGACTCCGGCGATTGGATTGGCCTGGTAACGTTTCTCCTGAGAGACGTATTGAGTGTTGGCCTAGATTGATAAGTCACTTCCGGGCTTTTGAAGGGAAAGCAAAACGGCAACGGGAAATGCCGGGCGGGTGTTTTGTCAGGTCTTGAGACAGAGCAGCCGCACTTCATTTTCAGTTCCGAAGACTGACTTCGTCGGTCGCGTACGGGACCGTCCCATCCTGCTGAGCAGGCTCATGATCGGGCCTGCCTGGCAACACCGGGAGCCCGGCATGTCTAAATTTCTGAGATCGTTCGATACGTCCGACAGGCCGTGGCTGGATCATTATCCATCCATCGTGCCGCGTACTTTGAACTACCCCGAACTCTACGCCTGGGGACTGCTTGAGCGGACTGCGTCACGGCATCCGGACCGGGTCGCCTGCCATTACTACAAGCAGACGGTGACATATCGAGAACTTGCCGGAAATGCACGTCGGACAGCGTCGGCTCTGGTGAAGTTTGGCGTGAAGCCCGGTGATCGGGTCGGTGTGCTGCTGCCCAACCTGCCTGAGTATCTTTCAGTTCTCAACGGAATCTGGATGGCGGGAGGGATCGTCGTTGCGATGAGCCCCCTGATGGTTGCCGAAGAAATCGACACTTTCATGACGACGACGGACTGTCGCGTTGTGATTGGCCTCGATGTTCTTGCACCGCTGATCGTCAACGCAAAGTACAGGCCGGAACACGTTCTCTTTGCGACGCTCGGCGATCGACTGCCGACGTGGCAGAAGGTTGGTTATGCCTTTGCAAGGTTGCAGCGACTGGGGTTCTGGCCGGCTCCTGATCATCCGACTCATCATTCATTGGAAGATCAGGTTGCGGCGGGGGATGTCGATTTTCAGCCGCTAAAGGCAGCATCGCTCGACGAACCTGCTTACATTCTTCCTACCGGCGGTACGACTGGTGCTCCGAAAGCGGTCACGCTGAGCCATCGAAATCTCGTCGCCAACGCCTGGCAGATCTATAACTGGGGCGGAGCTTACGAAGCTCGCGAAAAGATTCTCACCGTTCTGCCATTCTTTCATAGTTACGGTCTGACGTCGTGTGCGATGTCTGGTGTGGCGATGGCGGCGACTCTGGTGATTCATCATCGGTTTGTTCCGCGAATCGTGCTGCGGCTTATCGAGGAGCATCAACCTTCGATCTTCCCTGCCGTGCCGGCAATGCTGGCGGCGTTGAATGAGTTGCTAAGCGACAGACCGATTCAATTCAAAGCGTTGCGTTATGTGGTTTCCGGTGGTGCACCGCTGTCAGAAGAAATCGCTGATGAGTTCGCCCGTTATTCCGGTGCGACGCTGGTTGAAGGGTACGGGATGTCGGAGGCCAGTCCGGTGATCTGTACCGGGCCGCTGGACGGAACGAACCGGTCGGGCACGATCGGTCTGCCACTGCCTGATACCGAGGTCCGTGTCGTTGGCGAAGACGGACAATCTGTTCTACCGCCTGGCGAGATTGGTGAGCTGGTCGTGCGAGGCCCGCAGGTCATGCTCGGTTACTGGCAGAACGCCGCGGCTACGTCTGAAGTGATCCGCGACGGGTGGCTTTACACGGGGGACATGGGAACGTGCGATGAGGACGGTTTCTTCCGCGTGGTCGATCGAAAGAAAGATCTCATCATTACGTCAGGTTTCAACGTTTACCCGGCGGATGTTGAGCCAGTATTGAAGAATGCTCCGGGCGTGGAAGACGTCGTCATTATTGGCGAACCCGATTTCAGGTGCGGAGAAATCGTCAAAGCAGTCGTGAGCGTTCGGTCGGCAGATAGTTTCGACCGGGCGGCATTTGACGCGTTTGCGTCTGAGCATCTCGCTAAGCATAAACGTCCGAAAATCGTGGAAGTGGTGGTCGGAGAGTTGCCAAAGAACTTCCTTGGGAAGGTGCTTCGACGTAAGCTCCGTAACGATTCAACGTTGACTGATCAGCAGCCGCATCCTCAGCGCGTTTCTGAATCGGCAGTCGCTGCGGCACCCCCGGTGATGAAAACTGATCCGGCACCAGCAGACAGTTCCGCCGCGGATTTAAAGGAGTAAGTCGCGATGATTCGTCCCGGTCCAGACATTGTGAAAGACGCAGGCCGACTGCCTCACTCAACGGGGGCGTCGACCAAGGGACGGTCTTCGCCAAAGGTTGCCAAAGTTGTTCGCGCGGACGTCGCGTCGCTGGATCGTTGTCTGGAGAAACTTACCGATGGTCGAAACCGTCTGAGCCGGATGAATGTCGCTCAGCGGATTGCCTTACTGGAACAGTGTGTCGACGGAATCTGCAGCGTCGCTCCTGAGTGGGTGGACGTTGTTTGTGAGTCGAAAGGGATTGCTCCTGGAAGCCGCGAGCGTGCACAGGAAGTTCTCGGAGGACCGGCGGCAACGCTGCGTCAGTTGCAACTCTTCCTGAGAAGTATGCGGCAGATTGATCGCCGTGGCCGTCCAAAGCTTCCAGCCAGACCCGTCCGAAAGAGTGACGGTCGGATCGGAATTCGCCTGACACCGTGCCCTGGATTTTTCGATCCGGTGACGTTCGTTGGTTTCCGGACGACGACCTGGCTGCAGCCGGATATTGGCGAAGATAATCTCGAAGCATCCCTGGCCGTTTCGTATCAGAATCTCGAACAGACCGGCACGTCGCTGGTGCTTGGCGCCGGCAATGTGAGTGGAATTCCAGCCGCTGATATGCTGACGAAACTGTGCGTCGATAATCGAGCTGTCCTGCTCAAAATGAATCCGGTTAACGAGTGTGTTGGTCCGGTTTTCGAACGCGCTTTCGCGCCGCTTATCGAGAATGATCTGCTGCGAATTATCTCAGGAGATACCACGATCGGTGCTGCCGCTGTTGCGGATGAGCGAGTCGACGATATTCACATAACCGGCTCTGAAGCGACTCACGACGCAATCGTCTGGGGACCGGCCGGCAGCGATCGTGACGACCGCAAACGTCGCGACGCACCAATCATCGACAAGCCCGTTGGAAGCGAGCTTGGCAACGTCACTCCCTGGATCGTCGTTCCGGGAGCTTATTCAAAAACGCAGCTCAGGTTTCAGGCTGAAAATATCGTCGCTTCGATGACAAACAACGCGGCGTTCAATTGCGTCGCGACCCGAATCATTGTGACATGGAAACAGTGGCCGGAACGCGAACGGTTTCTGCAACGGATCGAGCATGCGCTCGCGAAAGTTCCGCAGCGAGTTGCCTACTACCCGGGAGCCGAACAGAGGTTCGAACAGTATTCCGGATTGACGGCGGGCAAGGCTCAGCAGTTACTTCGAAAAACTGCTGGCGGAGGCGTGTCCGGCAGTCAGACATGCCCCGGCGGAACGACGACGTTTGTTGCCGGCATTAACCAGGCGGATGGCACCTTGCCCTGGACACTGATTCGAAACGTCAAGCCGGACGAAGACTCACCGTTGTTCGGCAGCGAATCGTTCGTCTGCGTCTGTGCTGAAGTGCCCATCGACGCGGCCAGTCCCGAAGAGTTTTTGCGGAAGGCGACAGAGTTCTGCAATGAGAAACTGTGGGGAACACTGGCGGCATCGATCACCGTGCCTGGTCGTTTCAAACGAAAGCTGGCGCCCCGGCAGGTTCTTGATGAGTGCGTCGACAGGCTTCGTTACGGAGTCGTCGCACAGAACCAGTGGTCGGGGGTCGTCTTTGCTTTGATGAGTCCACCGTGGGGCGGGCATCCGAGTTCGTCCAGGCAGGACATTCAGAGCGGCACCGGCTGGGTTCACAATTCCTTTATGCTGACCGGGATTGAGAAAACTGTTCTGGAAGCGCCGCTTGTCGTCCTGCCAAAACCGGTGTGGCTGGCATCTCATCCTTCGCCCGAATCTGTGGCCTGGTCGTTATGTCGACTCTTTCAGAATCCGTCCTTGTGGAATCTCTCAACATTGGGCTATCACGCCATGAAAGGGGGGCTGGTCTGACGAGCTGACTGCAACTTCCTTCAGGAAGAACCGCAGCATCGCCGCACCGGTCTCCATAATTCGAGGAGGCTCGACATGAAGAATCTCAAATCAAGGCGCGTATTGATTACCGGTGCCGGTCACGGTCTCGGCCTGGCGACAGCCAAAGCTTTCGCGAAAGCGGGAGCCTTTGTGATCATTACCGACCGCGAACCGGAACGCGTCACCGAAGCCGTTTGTGAGCTTCAGATTGAGGCTCTTCCCTGTGCGGGCTATGTGATGGATGTGACGGACCCGGCTGACGTGCGTCACGTCCGGGATCAGATTCATGCGGACCACGGTCCGATCAGCATTCTGGTGAACAATGCGGGGATCGTCTCTGGTGGACAGTTTCTGGAAGTGCCACTCGAAAAGCACCTCGTCACGTACGACGTCAATACTCACGGTCCGGTCATCGTGACGCATCTTTTCCTTCAGGATTTAATCGACAGCGACGAAGGTCACATCGTCAATATCGCCAGTGCGTCGGCGCTGATCGCTCTGCCAAACGCTGCGACCTACGCGTCGAGTAAGTGGGCAGTTCTAGGTTTTACGGATTCGCTGCGGGAAGAGCTGGAGCTGACCGGGCGAGTCCATGTTGGCGTTTCAGCCATCTGCCCGAGCTATATCAGCACCGGGATGTTCGAAGGCGTGAAGGCCCCGTTGCTCACTCCAGTGCTGACTCCGGAAAGTCTGGCTGCGAAGATCGTGAAGTGCGTTCAGAAGCGAAAAACGCACTTGCTGACTCCCTGGCTCGTCGGGTTGATTCCTCTTGGTAAAGCAACATGGCCGCGAGTCATCTTCCGCAGACTGCTTCGCTTTCTAGGAGTTTACCAGGGGATGCAGAGCTGGAAGGGGCACGGCGTCACGCCAGCGGAGCCTCCGAAGAAAGACGGATACATCCGCGTGGCCAGCTGATCTTATATTGGCGATGCATGAAGCGGCGGTCTGATTGGCCAGAGTCCGAGGTGGAAACACGGAGTCTCGCGATTCTGCTGCCACAGTTCTGCTACAGCTTTCACGGGCTTCTTAAAGGTCGTTCGTACCCCTACCGTTAACGACTTCTGGTCGACTTCTCTGGGCATTTGAATCGCGGTCGCATGGTATTCAGCTTTCGTAGTTGGCTGTCTGTTGGCAGTGGAGCAGTTGGTGTTTCTGATTTGGTTTGTTACGAAAAAAAGCCTCGATCCGGATGGGCCGAGGCTTTTTAATTGATCGTCTGATTGTGCCGACTAGATCACTTTCAGGATTCGTCTTCATTGCCCTGCAGGGGTGCCACAAAGGGCAATGGTTATTCCGGGGCCAGCTCCTGCGCAGGAACCATAAGTTGGTCTAGCTGGCGGTGATGGCGATGATGATACCAGCCGTTACGCCGAGGATTGCTCCACCGACAAGCAGTCCGCTTCCGCCAGACAGAAGTCCGCCGCCGCTTGTCCCGCCGCCGACTGCACCACCGGTGAGGTCGCCAACAACTGGCAGGCCACCCTCTGGTGCCTGGTAAGCAACTTGCTGAACGCTACCGGCTGGAGCTGCCTGGAATGGCCAAATGCGAACGGTTGAGGTCATGCGGCCAACGGTGACGTCGTAGACGCCAGGCTGCAGATTCTGAATGCCGAAGGTTCCGTCGGCAGCCGTGGTCGTCCGGACAACCTGGCCTGTCTGTACGTTTTGTACTGTGACGGGCGTGTTGGGCTGAACCTGACCTCGTGCATCCACAGGCTTGCCCTGGAATGAATTGTCAGATTTCAATTCGACATCGGTGATCTGAGATGCTCCGGGCTGTTGAGCCTGTACTGTTGCGACGGGCTGAATCATCAGGCCAAGTGCGAGAAGTGCTGGGATGAATTTGATACCTGTGACGCGTCTCATTTGAGTGTTCCTTACTCGAAATTGCGGCGTGGGGGCTTCTTCGTTTGGCGCTGACCGCTCGTTCCTGGTTCTATCGGCATTTTGTGAGCGGAGCAGAAGAAGAATTATGGAAGGATTGCGAGTATTTTTTGTTTAGGCTCGTGCGGCAAGGTGTTTCGGCCCGTTGAGTGAATGCAATGGCAGCGAATTGTCGTTCTTACAACTGGCAGCGGTGAGGAACGACTGCTTTGTGGGCATTGGGGGATCCAGGTCAAGCGTTTTTGTCAAAGTTACGTTCAAACGAAGTGGAACTGACAGGGGTGGTTGCTGGCGGCGTGTGGTGGTTTGAGCCGGTGTTAGGTGGTTGCTGGTCGGATTGCTTGTTTTCAGGATGGGTGTGATTGGGGAACTGTTGTTTGAAGAGGTCGCCGGAGAAGGAGTCTTTGGTTGCCTTCACCATGTCCGTAATGAGTAGCTCGTCCAGTTGGCTCTGGAATATTTCCTCAGCCTGTCCGCCATGAAAATAGGCTGGTTTGCCTGTCGTTGAACGGAGCGATTTGAGCATCTGCCGGAAGAATGTATCGCCGACGAACTGGTCGAAGGCTTCCGGCAGAACTGGACTTTTGGAGGGAACCGCGCCGAGTGCCTGAATTGGGTCGGTCATGACGGACGCTTTCAAATCCTGAAACTTATCGCTCGATGAATTCAGCGTGGAGTCTGCCACTGAAGTGCAGCTCGCGAAGAATGCCGATGATGTCGTTGGTGGGAACTTTGAGCTGGTTGAGCCCGTTGACCAGGTCCGCCAGTTGCTGAGGGACCTGTTCGCCGTCCCGTTTGTGGAGTTCGACGAAGGGATCGGCGATTTCAACATTGAGGTTTTTGTGCGCGATGATGGCCGGGCTGATCTCGACGTCTCCGGTCACGATGATCGTTCCCTGGCTGGCGTTCACGACGACTCGGGCGGCAGTGGCTGTTTCTTTCAGCGTGATTTCAGTCAAGAGTCCCAGAAACTCAATGTGGTTGTCGTATTGTTCGGGAATTGTCACATCGACAGCGACCGCTGAAACGGCACGGGCGATGTTGACGTTACTGGCTTCGAGGTAGAAACGCTGGTTGATCGCTCGCTCGACTTCTCGTGCCATTTCGACGCCAGCGTATTGCCGATTGAGCAGCAGGCGAATCTGATCAGGCCGGCGGAGGATATTCATATCGACCGTCTGCTCCATCACCAGCCCGAACGGAATTCGAGCAGTGGTAGGATTGATCAGGTCGTCGACGATCAGGCGGCCCGAAGCGAGACCAACGACGGTATCGTCAGCGACGCCTGCCAGCTCAACTGGGGAAGTAATCAAACTCCCGCCTTCAAGGCTTTTAGCACCAAACAACACACTGACCTGGCAGTCGAGCTGCTGTCCTCGGCTGATGCCCGTCCGCGGGATTGTCGCTGTGATTTCGACGGCTGCGACGCTTCCCAGATTCGTAAGCTCTTTCGGGTCGAGGAGCGGGTTGTTCGACAATTTCAGAAATGCCGCGAATGCTCTTGCCGTTGGGCCGGTGTCGTCCGGGTCGCCGGTACCGTTAAGGCCGACGACGAATCCCAGGCCTCGGACTGTCAGCGGCATTTGACCGTCGATTGTGCAGACATTGCTGATTCGAGTGATCGCCTGCGCTGTGCGTACCTCGCCCAGGAATGCCACACAAACAAGCAGCACGGCAACGCGTCGGGTCGTGATTGTGTGGGAATTTGTTTGTCGCATGATCTTTCAACTTTCCTGAACCGGGCAGCGTTGTCGCCGAATGGCGAATTCGTGTCGAGGCGAGCTTCCGTCTGCCTGTGGCAGATCGTCGAATGTGAATCGTTAGGCCAGCCGTTATTAGAACGGCGAAAGCAGGTCGTACAGGCGGTAACCCCAGTTGCGTTTTGTGCTGTCGTAAACGCGACCGTCCTGATTCTTGACGATGTTCAGGTTGGCGATGTTTTCACTGCTTGCTGTGTTGTCCGGTCCGACGTCACTGGCACGAAGTTCGCCGGTCAGTGTGTACTCTGAGATGTCGTCCTGAGTCTGTATTTTCTTTTTGGCCTCCAGCTGCAGAATGCCGTTTGGCTGGACGTCAACCACCGTCGCGGCGATGCGATACTTGATCCCTTCCTGGTCTGTCAGTTGACCGGTTGAGTTGAGCTGTCCCCGAAGCTGTGCATCAATGGTAGGACCGTTCAGAGCGGCTGGCGCCAGATTTCCTGTGTCGCCGATGCGGACGAATTCTTTCAGCTCGGCCAGCAGTCTGGATGTTCGTTGCCGGTTAAACTTCGAGTTCATAATGACCTCCGACTTTTCGTCGACGATAATCGTGACGATGTCGTGCAGTTTGATTTCCGGCGGAACGGGCGGTTCGATGTAGATCCACGAATAGTCGCGAATTCGTTTGCGATGCGAGCCGTGCAGCACGGGGCCCGTCGGTGGAAAAGCGTATGGAGATTGCGCCGACGCCTGCTGAATCGGGCTCGCATTGGGTGCGAATCCGTTTTTCGAGGTGAAGACTGCCGATCTTGACGAAGTCTGTTCCGCAGCCGGTGGTCCCGGCCATGAGCCGGAGGATGTCTGGCGTGCGATCGGCAATTGAGTCGATTGACCGGGCGATGAGGCGGCCTGGATGTCGGCCCGATCGCGAAGTTTGATGATCGGGACAGCTGCCTGATTTCGCTGTGTTGCTGGCAGTCGATTTTGGGCCTGCACCGAACGACCACGGTACTCACCAATGATTGGCGAGCCCGTCAGCAGGGATGCGACAACGAATGCCGCCAGCAGATGGCTCCGGAAATATTGCATGAAATTTACTCATGTGCTCGTGTTGTAAGCAATTGGGATTTTGTCGACGCTGTCGACTCCCGAATCGGAGAGATGCGTCAACGTTCGTCGGATCAGCCTTCATTCACCGTCAGACGGATTGCGGGAGCGTCGTCTCTTGAGTTGGTATTCAGAGGTTCGGCAGTGCCTTTGCCGGTCACTCGAACCAGCAGCGTTTCTTTGCTGGAACGATCAAGTGACACCAGCTCGATGATGTCGTTCAGAATTCCCGATCGACGTGCTTTCAAGGTTCGAGTGAGTCGGATCGTGCCACTCTGGACCGTCACCTTCACCAGTTCGTCCCGCTGAATCAGCGTGGGCGGCTTGACCGAACTTGACTTCACCAGGTCACCCTGTCGGATGTTGTTGCGCGCTTCCATACCGACGATCGTTTCAGGATCTGATGCGCCGTTGCGAATGTCATCAACTTCCCGCCACTCCAGGTCTGTTTCCTGGATCACCTGCCCTTGAGCGATGATTCTTCGAGCGGCGAGCACCTTTGGTCGACGGGTGACGCGGACTCGAACCAGGACGGACTTCACCGTCGATGCTGCATCATCGTTTTCTGAAGTGATGGCCGACGTCGTGAACTCACCCGTCGGGACGGCCACGGTCAGCGCAAAAAGGTCATCGGTCAGAGGTTTGCCGGAAACGATTTTCAGATTGCCTGCGCGAGCTGACAGGATCGTCGGTACGTCTGGTGTCGCCAGAAGCGGGTGGATAATTGGCGTGCCCCAGTCCGGAGCCCATTCGGAAAGGTAATTTTTCACCAGATCATGAATCACGGTTTCTGCCAGTCGAATATCCGCTGTCGGAATGTCTCGCGGATCGAAAACTTTTCTGGGCGACCTGGTTGAGTAACTGGCCAGTTCCGTCTTGCGAAAAGGCAACGGCGCAGGGGTTCGGGGGGTCGCTCTCGCCAGTTTTGTGGGGGACCACGGACTTGCCGATGCTGGAAGCTGGCCACGACGAGTGACCAGGACGATGCTGCTTCCCTGGAATTCGAGAGCTCCGACTTCGACGTGAAATTTCAGCAGTCGGGAGCGAATCTCGTCCAGTTTCAGACGCGTTGAATTGCCTGGAATCGGCGACGTGTCGAGCGTAATTCTGCTCAATTCTGCGGCGGCCTGGTCGTCGTCGGCGAACACGTCTGCGACGTCTCCGAGATGGATCAATGCTGTGTCTACGGTCGCAGAACTGTGCAGACGAACGATGGTGGCGTGAGCGGTCGAGGCAATTGCGGAAAGTCCGCCTGCCAGAATGCACGCCAGGATCGTTTGTTTGAGAGCCATGCGTCTCCTCCGTGAGACCGCTGATCTGAATCGGCGATTAGAACTGCCGCAGGTTGGAAATCAGCTGCAGCATCTGGTCGGCAGCTTTGATCGTCTGGCTGTTGAGTTCGAAATTTCGTTGCGTCTTGATCAGGTCGACCAGTTCTCGAACGGGTTCAACGTTGGATGCTTCGAGAACTCGATGCCGAATTGCTCCCAGTCCGTCCTGACCGGGGACTGACGAGACTGCAGCGCCGGACGCCGGTGTTTCGATGTAAAGATTTTCGCCTTTTTGCAGCAGCCCCTGGTTGTTCGCGAAGCGGTAGAGTTGGACCTGGCCAACTTCCTGCACGACGCCAGCGGTCAGCACACTGACTCGACCGTCCGCAGAAATCGACACATCAGTTGCGTCGTTTGGGATGGTGATCGCTGGTTGCAGGATTCGTCCACTGTCCGCCGAGCCGATGACCAGCTGCCCGTTCGCGTTTCTCGTGAAATTGCCGGATCGGACGTAGGCGGGCGAGCCGTTGTCGTCGACCTGAAAGAAACCCTGCCCGACGATTGCCATGTCGAAGTCGCCGTTGGAGTCGCGAAGCGATCCCTGGCTGAAGTCGAGTGATGTGCTGGCTACTCGGGTTCCAAGGCCAACCGAAGTGCCGACTCCCGTCTGTCCGGCGGCAGAGTCCGTGCCTGGAAGTTTGACATTCTGGTAGAAGAGATCCTCGAAGTTTGTTCGAGACCTCTTGAAAGACGTCGTGCTGGCGTTGGCCAGATTGTTCGCGACGACGTCCAGGCTGAACTGATGAGCTTCCATGCCCGATGCCGCTGAGTGAATTGCTCGTAGACTCATGGTCCTGCCTCTGTACGTTCGTCAGTTGATTGGGTGGTTGGTGGCGGGGGGCCACTACTGGCTTGCCTGTCTGTGAGTGGTCTGATGACTATTCAGGCTGCTTAGCCGCCAACGGTTTGAAGCAGTCTTCCCAGTGATTCGTCCTGAATGCGGATCATGTTGATGTTGGCTTCGAAGGCTCTTGATGTTTCGATCATGGCTGTCATTTCCTGAATCGGGTTGACGCCGGATGCTTCGATAAATCCCTGCTTGACCTGCACGTTTCGTCCAGCTGGCTCAAGTTCAGCCTGTGTGTCGAACAGGCTGTCGCCGACTTTCCGCAACTGATCGACCGGAGCCGATACCAGATCCATCTGGCCCAGCGGGACTCGCTGGTTGTCAGACAGGACAGCTGAGACTTTGCCGTCAGTAGCAATGTCGATGCCCGTCGCGATGACCGGAATTTCGATTGGCTTGCCGGTGGTATCGAGAACTTTGAGTCCGGTGTCTTGTGTGACGAGTTCGCCGTCGATGCTGCGATGCAGTTGTCCGTTTCGCGTCAGGTATTCGTTCCGTCCGTCCGAGACTCGAAGAAATCCTTTGCCGGAAAGCCCTATGTCGTAGTCCTGACCTGTCTTCTGCAGAGCCCCGGTTGTGTGGTCCGTCGAAATTCGGTCGATCCCGAGTGCCCCGACTTCTCTTTGCCGATCACCATCCATCCGAACGGGGATGTTTTTTCGGAAGTCTTCCGGCTTAAAGACCTGAAACGTCGCGACGTCGCGCTTGAATCCCGTCGTCGAGGCGTTAGCCAGGTTGTTCGCAATCACGTCCTGGCGGAGTGACTGAGCGTTCGCTCCGTGAGATGAAAGGTAAATTCCGTGGATCATCTGACCTGTCCGACGATTGGCGGTTGATCGGCAGCGCAGGAGCGCGCTAAGCCGTTCTTCTATTTATCGACCGTTTGTTGTCCGAAAGTTCAACGTAATCCGGAAAGTTTACGGAACCGGAAAAGTCGACCCACACTGCGTAGAGTCCTCAGTTGTACGGTTTTCGATTCACTATGTGCTTAGCGAGTCAATCTCCGACTGACGAAATGCGGGATCGGATACCGGTGTTGCCCGCTCAGGAGAATTACCAGGTGAGGTATGGCAGCCGGCTGCGACCCAACGAGCGTGCTGTTACTGGCACCGGTTGTGAGGGCGGCAACGTTTGCCAATAATGGCCGGTCACGGTGCGACCGGTATTTGGGTTCGCAGAATTGGAACAGGTTTTCTCAGACAGGACCGTCAGTCATGCGAGTTTCCGTCAGTTACTTAGTAGCCATAGTGGTGACAGGTTGTCTGTTTGCCGGATGCGGCGGAAACGCTGATACGGAAACCGCCGGTTCAACCGCGTCCGACGACACGTCGATCAGAGCCGAGTCCGGCGGGAAATTGTCCGAAACAGACGATGGCGAATCGGGTGACGATACGACTGCGGCGCCGACCTACAAGCCGATTCAGCTCGGAGGGTCGACACCGACGGCGACAGCTGGCTCGAATGATTCCGGCGGTACCGCTGGCTCATCGACCGAACCACCAAAGTTTGAAGAAGTCGTCGCTGCTTTGAAGCCGGTTCAGATTATGCTCGGCAAGTGGCAGGGGCTCGTAAAGAATGCCGCAAAGAGCGAAGTTCACGACTGGGTCTGGGATTTGAAAAGCGATCCAGTGTTTCCGGCTCTGGTGTTGAGTATTCCGGACGGCGAGTTCTTCAGCAGTGCGAGGCTGACCTACGACCCTCGCATCGAAAAGTTTCTGATGACGACCATCAATGGCGAAGGCGTCAAACGCTCGTTTACCGGAAAATATGTCGACCCACCTAAGGACGTGCCCAGCGAAGACGGCAAGACCGTCGAGCGAACCTTTCAGCTCGAACTCACCGAAGATGAGGGGCCTGGAGCCGGACCGCGTTTTCAGTACGTCTTCAAGCAGCAGCACAACAATCGATATCTCGTCGACGTGAATCGGGCGCGCGGCAAGGCGGTATTCCGGCAGTTCGACGTGATCGGTTCGCAGCGCGACGGAGTTTCGTTCGCTAAGGCTGATGATGACTATGGTGACAAGACCTGCGTCATTTCCGGCGGACTTGGAACGTCGACCGTCACCTATAAGGGCAAGACATATTACGTCTGCTGTTCAGGCTGCAAGGCGGCCTTTGAGGATGAGCCGGAACGCTGGATCGCTCGGCTGGAAGCACAGAAAGCCGAAAAGATGAAGGCTAATAACTGACGTTACGGGCAGGCGGGATCGGATACCTCAGGAATCTAGAGCAGGGAATTTTTGTGTTGGTTAGAAAGTCAAAAAAGCTGGGACTCAAGGCGGGGCCAGCGAAGCACGGTACGGGATTATTTGCGACGAAGCGGTTTCGCAAAGGACAGGTTCTTGGGGAAGTGACCGGAGAGCGGTTTCACGATCCGAATTACGGATCGGATTATTGCATTGATCTGGGGGAAGACTGGTCGCTGGAGCCGGGGGAGCCGTTTCGGTACGTCAATCATTGCTGCACGCCGAACGCCAAACTGTACCTGGTATTCGAAGATGGCGATCCGGTCTCAGAACGTAAAGTCGTTATCGAAGCTCTGTCCAATATCCAGGCGGGAGCCGAAGTAACGATCGATTACGAATGGCCATCGGACAGTGCTATTCCATGCGGCTGCGAAAGTCCTGATTGTCGAGGATGGGTTGTTGACCCGGCGGAACTCCACCTGCTGACAAACAGGAAGCCCCGCTGAATCACTTCACGTTGCTGTCTTCAGCAGCTTTGGTCTCGTCGGACTTCGGTTGCGGATTCGTAAGCTCCTGCAATGCCTGTCGCAGTGGTTCAGCGAGCTTCGGGCCGCCCCCAATGAAGAGCCTCGCGATGTTTCCTGCACGGTCGATGACAACCGTCTGCGGGATCGAGGTGACGGAGTATCGCGCGGCGGCGACTCCGTCAGTGTCCAGAATCACCGGCACGTTCAACTGGTGGCGTTCGAGTGTCGACTTAATCTCGGCAGGCTGTTCTTCCATGTTGACCGCAAAAAGCGTGACGCTCTGATCGGGAAACTCACGCACAATCTCATCGACCAGCGGCATCGTTTTCAGGCACGGACCACACCAGGTTGCCCAGAAGTCCAGCACGATGACTTCGCCTTGGTGCTCGGCCAGTCGAAATTCGCCGCCGTTGAGATCGGTTAGTTTGATGTCCGGAGCCGGCTGTCCGACGAGCGGTGATTCGGTGCCGGTGATTGGGTCTCCGCTGCTATTGTCTTCGCCCGCCAGGACAAACTTTGGTTCCGTCGCGTAATGAAGTTTCCACTGATGGTAAGCAAGTTTAGCGGCCGCTTGTTCGATGTAGTCTCCAAACAAAAGCTGATCCACGTTCGTCAGTTCTGAATGACATTCACCGAGGATGTCGCTGCTGCCTGAGAGTTGCGAGTTCTCAACTCGGGTGGCAAAGAACGTCAATCGATCTTTGTGTCGGACAAGCGTCTGGATTCTGGTTCCGAACGGTTGTTCGTTTTCCTTTTCGTTGCCGGCATCGTCGGCTGTGACAAACTCTTCCGGTACTGGCTGCTCATCAATGGGCGTAAGCTCGGTGGATTGACCGGCTGCGCCCGCTTTTTCCAGTTCGTCAGCGTGCAGCCAGATGATCTGCGAAACTCGAGCTCTGGGAATTTCACGATTCGTCAGTCGAACTTCGACCGTCAGCATATCCTGGTTCATGCTGATCAGTCGGCCTCGTAAAAAGTCGCCATTCTCTGAATAAATCAGATGAGTCGGCGGCGAACCTTTCTGAAGACGTGGCAGTGTCAGCAGTCTGTTTCGTTTGGCTTCTTCCAGCGTTGGCGAGCCGATCGTGCCGTCCAGTTCGACGCTCTTGATTCGATCGTTTGTGACGAAAGTTGCATCGGATAGCGGCGTCGTGAAATGAAGTCCTTCTTCGTCGACGGAAACGACTTCACAGGGGATCGTGTCACCGCTTCTAAGGTGCAGAGTCTGCGGTGCCCGGATCTTTGGCTTCTTAGCCGGAGCAATTTTTCCCGTCAGCATCTGCCTGAAGACATCACCGAACCCCTGGACGGCAGGTTTCTGGTTGATCTGCTGAATCGCGAGCGGTTGATCTCGTCCCTGGACTTTTACGGTCACATCTGGCTTTGGAGGCTCGTGATAAATGATTCTTCCAGAGAGATTCTTTGCAAGCGGACTGGAACCGGTGCTGAAGTCCGGGTGCCAGACCAGGCAGCTCGCGTCAGACGTCTCGGCTCCATTCTGCAACCGGCCGGGAAGTTTGACACCGTCGAACTCCAGTCGACCAGTACGTCCGCTGGCGACTGGTCTGTCAGAAGGCTTGCCGACAGAATTCTGCCGGGAAATTGACCGAACGTCGGTCAGAGAAATCTGCAATCGCTCATTGATGAGTTCGCTGTCGAGGTGAATTTTTCCGTTCCGGATTCCAGCCAGCGAGCCACTGAACTGCGACCCGTCCTGGCAGTTGATTCGAGTGATGCCGAGTGGTTGTTCCGAACCTGTCGCGTCTTCCGTCGTTCTGGAATCCTCGGTGGTTGTCTTTCCCGTGTCCGATTTTGAATTCAGTCGTTCGGTCGAAGGAGCGGGAGAAAGAAACACGTCGGACACCAAAGCCGCAGCTACCTCGACGATTGTTTCGTCCCGCTTGACTGTGAAGGTTTTGCCAGCTGGGTTGTAGGCGGTGACCTGGCCGTAAGTAATCGATCCATCTGTCTGGTGGATTCTCGATTTGTCGGTCTGAACGTCCTGCGGCAGGATGCCGTCCCAATGAGCGATCCGCAGATGCTTCAGGCGAATGTGCCCTTTTCGATTGGTGAGCCGCAGTCCGGTGCGGACTTCGGGTTTCTTCGAATGGAGCTTCACACTGGCTATCTGTTGGCCACTTCGCGAGTAGATGCTGAGTCGCTGCTTTTCCTGATCCAGGTAGAGCTGCACGCGGACAGCGCCGGGGCCGCCGGCGATTGGCGTGACCGTGGCCACATCCGCGTCGCGTTCAGATTCGCCGACCACGACCAGTTCTCTATCCCAGACTTCGAACCGGAACTCGTCGTCGATGAGAGTCTTTCCGGGAATCATTTCGGCCGCGTCGACGATGCCTCGCAGATTGCGAGGTCCGAGCACCAGTTCGAAATCGGGCACGTCATTCCAGGAAAGTTCGAACTCAATTGCCGACCGGGCTGGAAGTCCGAAGTCTCGAAACAAGGACGCTTTCTCTGTAGTGGTCCGCGGCCAGCCGCCTTCGCTTGTCCAGATTTCTCCGGTTGGGATACCCGGCATCGCAAAGTCCCAGCCATCCAGACCGGTTGGACCGAGGTAGATCAATGACGTTTCTTTCCAGCGGTAGATTCGTTGGACGCTGGTTCGCTTCACGTGGACCGAACCAGCATCCGCTGCCTTAATGAGCAGCGAAGCTTCAGAGAACTCGAGGATGTCTCCATAGAGCACGTCACCACTCGTCAGCTCAAAGCAGTACTCGCCAGCGGGGGTTGGACGAGGCAGCACGACTGGGAACTGCGCGGTAGAGATTCCGTTGAGCGGGAAGTTGAACGGCTTTGTGAACAATCGACTTTGCCAGCGAATAACGTCGGCCTCGTTTGAATCGAGCAGTTTCCCGGGCAGGAATCCGTCGTTTGTCAGATGCAGGATCGGCTGTGACGAAGCAGTGTCGGCAGCGAACAGATTCGCTTTCGAGATAACCACTGCGAACGCAAAACCGAACACAGTCAGGAGTGCCCTGATTTCGCGACTGAGATTGTGATCCCGAATGATGGGGTTAGTCATTGGCGATCGCTCACCGTTCATAAATGGGGAGGAGCCGATAATTCAAAGCCAGACTCAGCAGCGACATGGATGTGCTGATCGAGGCTCCGTGCTGGCCAGGAAAGCTGCCGTCGGGCAGTTGTGAAGATTTCAGCTGGCGAATCAGCAGTTTGTTCCACTGTTCCCAGGCATCGACGTCGCCCTGATACAACGCCTGAGCCTGGTAGTACCTCTGGTAGTTGATCCAGCCGAACCCGGAACTGCCGGTGAATTCGATTTTGTTGACCAGGTACCCGAGTGTTGACTTGAACTGTGGCAGGTCTTTCCGTTTAGCGACGGAGTAGACGAGCGTTGCGATCGAGATGCGGGCCAGCGATTCGTCGAAGCCTCCCAGCCCTCCGGAATAGGCGACCTGCCCGGAAGGCGAAGTCATCTTTGTATAATAGGAGATGGCCTGGTCGATGGCGGTGTCTGGGACTTCGATGCCGGCGTTGCGAGCGGCGAGCAGCCCGACCAGCACCGCTCCGCTGACAGAAGTGTCCGCTTCAGTGTCGGTCGGCGAGTAACGCCATGCGCCTCTTGAGTTGTTCTTTTGAGACGTCAGCGCCTCGCGAACCGCAAGTTCCAGGGCTTCACCAATTGGTCGCCCTTTTGTACCGTCCGGCCAGACTCGTCGATCATCGACGGCTCCATAAGCTTCAGCCAGCCCCAGCATTCCAAAGCCGTGATGGTACATGCTGTTGCCGAGGTATCCGGTATTCTCGTTCTGATCGTTAATCAGACTTCGCACAGCTCGGCGCACGTTGCCGCTGTACTTTCCGAAATTGGGATCTTCACCCGACGCCAGAAACACCATCAGTCCGAGTCCTGTCACGCCAGGGCCGGTCTGACCTCCCAGCCAGCCGCCTTCCCGACTTTGAGTTGTGACCAGAAATTGCAGACCCTTGTCGTAAATTTCACGAACGTCTCGGGGAACGGCCTCGCCGATGCGAGCGTTCGGCGGTTGAGCATGAGCCGTCCTGTCCAGAGTCAGGACGAGAAGCATCGTTAACGACAACGCCAATCTGACAGGACGAGTTTCGATTGGAAGATTTTTCATTCGGCGGCCACCTGTTCATCAGGAAGCAGAACGTCGCTGTCATCATCGTCGTCAGGCAGAAGACCGTTCTGTTTCAGCCACTGTTCTATGTTTCCCATCTGGCCAAGCTGCTGACTGAAGACCTGCCACTGGATGTTGTCCAGGATTTTCCGGAATTTCGCTTTGTCAATTTTTGCGACCTGATGCATCATCACGTAGTAGTCGTACTGCCCGGATTTTCGTGGATGTCGGGTTTCACGCAGGAGCAGATCGGTCAGCTGTCGTCGCTGTTCGGTCGTGACCGGTGCGGACTGATCCAGCATCGTAACGATGAGTCCGACTTTTGATTCGTGATGGAATCGGCGGCGTTCTTCGTCGAATTTGTGGTATTTCAGAAACTGTTCACGACTGATTGTGTTGACCAGGCACTTTCGCAACAGTGAATCACTGTCAAACAGTCCCGACGTCATTTGAGCCTGAAGCGGGCTGATGTCCTGAAAGATCTGATTGGCTTTCTGCTGGTCATTTCTGATGGCCTGAAACTTCTTTTTGACGACTTCGTACGCCCGGAAGAATCGTTCAATGTCGCCTCGACCGGCAAGTCTCAGTTTCTGTTTCTGAGCATCAGAAAGACCGCAGGCGAGGTCCACATCTTCGGTGTAAAGCTCAAGCGACTCCTTAAGCCGGACACGTGCTGTCTGGGCGTTGCCGTATTGTTGGAAAACCCACTGCTCGAACTGCTCATCGGTAAAACCGACCTGACCGAAAACGGCGGTGGTACATTGCGTTGCCCAGGCGTTGAAAATCAGCAACGTGGAGATCGCGATTAATCGGCCTGTTGAGTAGCGGCGATGGTTCATTCGCTTGCCTCCGTTGATGCTTCCTTGGCTTTTGCTGGCTGTTCGGCAGGTTCTTTGCCAGTCGCCTCTTCGGGGGAGGCTGTGTCGTCGTCCCACTGCTCGTCGGCGATGATGATTCCCTGATCCATGCCAACGTTGAAGCCCCAGAAAACCCGGTTCTGCTGGTTAACCGTTCGCCAGACTTTTTTTTGCGTCTCGGTGAGAAGAGGGAGGATTTTCGAGTCAGGCACGTTGGGGAAACTGTCGCCGCCGTACATTATCATCTGCATCGAGCCCCACGATTCCTTCCAGTTTTCGTTCAGCACTCTGGCGATCTGTGCTCGCTGTTCGGCATTGAGCACCAGCTTGCGGTCAAGCCTGGCTGTCGTTGCCTGCACCGAAAACGTTTTGCGAGCCTCGTCTCTTGATGCCAGTTCGCTTTCGTATTTCGCGACTTGATCGACGGTCAGGTGTCGCTTCGCCGATTTCAGCAGATCTTCAGAAACAGGCTTACGAGTGTCGTTGTCGCTGGAGCTTTGGATTCCTCGGTTCATGTCCTGCTGGATCGTTGCAAACTTGTTGAGCACTTTGGTTCGAATCAGTTTTCCGTCTGCTGCCAGAGCGTCGTATTGCTGGCGAGTCGGCTGGCAGACGACCCGGATGAAGTGCAATTCCGTTTTTACGATCTGGTCAAAATGACGTCCGTATTGAACTTCAAATTGTTTCAGAGCGTTCTGGTCAAGCTTTGCCTGTACCTGGGGAGCGGCTCGGCCTCCGAGCAATCCGCCGATCAGGTTTCCAAAGATTTGCCCGACTTCTTCCGCAGCTTCGGCTGCACCTTCCGCCACGGCAGCCGCTTTCTGACGAACGATTCCGCGTCGTGGCTGTTCGGGTTTTGCGTTTTCGGCGGCTGGCTGAGCATCGACTGCCTCTTGAACTTCTGCCGGAGCTTCTCTTGCCTCCTGCGTCTGAGGTTCTGGCTGCTGACGATCGCCAGGTTCGATCAGCACAAAGTCGACTGGAAAAGCGTTGCACGGCTGCGTCGCCAGCAACGTCAGCAGCAGAGCGGATGCCACCGCCCCGTGAGCCCATTTTCGCATTTGGAAATCCTTAAAGCATAGGTCCGGAACAACCTTCCGTTTCTGAACGGCGAACTGGTGTGCCACCGCTGGTTTGCCCAGCCGTGATTGTTGGCCGGTTCGTTGCACTGCTGGGCAAGCCAGCAGTGGCACCCGCGGTCGGGAAGTTATTTCGCACACGTTGCTAAGCATCAGCCTGCTCTTTCTTCCTCGTGTCATGTGCCGTTTTGAGATCATTGTCGCGAGTAGTCTTTGTCGAGCCGGTTGAAGAATTCGTCGAGGCCCGACCGAAACTCCTCGGGGAACGCTTTGCCGGACTCGCCGGTTGCCTGAGAAACGTCGCGTGCTTCTTTACTTTCTTTTTCGTTGCTGCCACTTCCGACGAGAGCGAGTGCGGAATCTGCGGTGGTTCCGCCGCCTCCGCCGCCCGGTGTGGAGCCGCCGCCTCCGCCACCTTTCGGGTTGATCCGTTTGGACTGAAGCAACAGTTCGATGGCTTCAGTTTCGGCGGCGATTGCCAGCTTACCGGTTTCAGGTTGCGAAAGAATTTCCGTCGCTTCGGTCATGACCTGTGACACGGCTCCAAGCAGGCGGAGTTCTTTTCCGAAGTTAGCAGCAGCGTCAGGCAACTCGCTGATTCGTTCGATGACCTTGTCGACTCGGTCACGAAGTTCATCCTGAGTGTTAGATAGTTCTTCCGCTTGCGTAATGTGTTCGTCGCGTTTGATGGCTGGTCGAGCCTGTTCGGCAACTCGCGTTGCTTCCCGCAGGTTGACCTCGGCTTCCAGAATCTGCAGCACTTCCAGCACGATTGATGGCGGCAAACTGCCGACCGATTTGGAACCGGGTCAGGTGCCGCCAGAAGATGGTTCCACAAGATCTTCCGCCCATCGATCGAACGTGTCGGACCAGTATTCGCACTGAGCGATCGACAGACCGGTTTCTTTTGGCAGGTCGTCGCCGAGTTGCCGCAACGCTCCCAGCACATCCTCATTTCGCATTTCGTCGAGCACGGTTTTGAACTGAGTGAAGCGGCGGCGTTCAAAGTACGCTTCCATGTCGTCCATGATGTTGGACACGTCGAGCGTGCTGGTCTCTTCGATTTTCGAAAGCTCGGCGAACAGCTTCTTCTGTTCTTTCTTTGTGGAGTTCGGAGAAACACCGAACGAAGTCGCGACTTCATCTCCAATCCGTCCCGCGATTTTGTATTGAGACCGCGACGCCGCTTTCAGACGTTTGACCAGCGTGCTGCCTTCAAGATTTGCCAGCAACTCGTTCAGCTCGTCGGTGATCTTTTCGAATTCCGCCAGCAGGTCGCGTTGCTCTTCCACCGCCTCGTCCACTTTGTCGCTAACCGGACACGAATCGTCACCCTTCTGGCCGCTGCCGATCAGCGTCGTCGTTGCCAGCGTCAGGCGAGGTGCTCCCTTGCTCTCGGGCGACTTTTCTCCGCCTCCGTTTTTCTGATCAAGTGGCTGATGAGAAGACTCAACGTCAACGACGCCCGGAACCGTTGGTTTCTTCTTACCCGGATCGTCTTCCGAACCGGGTGGAGAATTTCCCGAAGCCGAGTTGCGAACCATACCTGCCTTGGGAGCTTTGCTGTCCGGCGTGTTCTGAGCCACCTTCGGAGCTTCCGACGCCTGCTTGAGCATGTCGGCGACCGTCGGCATCCGGTTGGTGGAAATGTCCTGCAGAATCTGAAGCATCTCCGCCCACTTCTCAAGATGCCCGACGCCGAATTCCGGATTCCGCATCGCCTGTTTGATCAAGTCCTGACCGCTGTCTGAAAGACTGGAAAGCCGGCGTCCGTTGACTCGTTCCGCCGCCGCCTGATCTTCGATCCGCTGTCGGTTTTCCGGTTGAATGATTTCGCCAGCCGTCAGTTCTCGAAGCTGCTTGTTCGTTTCGTAAAGCTGCAACTCGCGATCGCGAACGTCCAGCGATTGCCGGTGCCACTTGCTGAGTTGCTCGGTCAGCCAGATGGCGTGCTGCTCGGCGTTGAGGACGTACAGCAGGTACGGTGGCGAATAAACCCGCTCGCGGTCGGGGAAGTAATCTTCAGCGAAGAGTCTCACTTCGATCGGCTGAGGTTCAATTCCCAGCGAGCTGGCAGTGAATGTTCCGGCCAGTTCCATCTGCTCTTTCTCAGGACCACCTGCTGAAATGATGCGCTCCCCTGCGGCGGGACTGGAGAAATTCGTTTTGTCTAGACCCTGCCAGACCATGCCGACGCGTTTGACTCCAAAGTCATCCTGCGCGTGAACGGTGAAAGTCAGTTGCTCAGAGTCAAGGACCACTTTCTGTCGCGGCAGGTCAGCACACGAGATCGCCGGGGCTTCATCGTCGAGAGACCTGACCAACAACGTGAACGGTTCTTTCCCGGCCAGACCGTATTCGTCGGTCCATTCGAATTCGATTTTCCGATCGGCGTTAACTTTTTGAGACGGACTGACAATCGTCGTGTCCTGGGGAGAAGCGGGCTTTCCACCCACCGAAGCCGTTTGAAGTCTTCGGCTGGCGGTGGCTGTGAAACTGGCCGAGCTGCCTTTGACGAGGGAGATCGCTCCGCCTCGCACGTCTTTCTTCAGCCGCTCTGTGCGTTCGAGATATTCAGGTAGTTCGACGTCTGCGAGGAACGAGCTGAGTTCCGGACGCAGCACCGGTTCAATCTGAATCTGCTGAGCGAAGTCGCCGATCACGATCTTCAGTTCCGAAGTGTCGATCTGCGGCGGCAGCGTGAAGACGTATTCATTGCCGGTCAGCGTTGAATTGATCGGGCGTTGGATGCCGGGCTGAACGACGCCGTGCTGTGGTCGCGAGGCTGTTTGTTCGGCGAGTTTCACTTTGAATTCAAACGGCTCGCCGTGAGCCACGAAGAGCTGAGCAGGCAGTTTTTCGACCATCGTAAACGTGTACCGAGGCGTGTCCTGCCACGGCATGATGAACCGTGACCATGCATTCGCCGTTGCCGCTGGGTAAAGCGTCAGCAGAGCCAGACCACTGGCCAGCGTCAGTCCCGCCATGACCGCTCGTCGAATGTGGCGAGGGTTGGGCACGGCAGTGGTGAAGTCTCGCGGAGCTGCCTGTTCTGCCACCTGCTTGATGGCTGCTTCACACAAAGCAAGCGAGCGAGCCTGTTCGGACTCGCTTCGCACCAGCTCGATGACCCCCAGCAACTGATCACCGATGCTCGGGTAAGTTTTTGTCAACAGAACCGCAAGTTGCTCGAGCTTTCTCTGCCGCCACACCCATCGATGCAAAGCCAGCGGCACGATCGCACAGGCCAGAACGGCGACGACGAAAAGCCCCAGCCGAACACTCGCCGGAGTATCCCAGACTCGATCCAACGCGAATGTCGCCAGGAACGCGAGCAGAATTCCAAACACGGCTCCGCAACACGCTTCGACCGTCTTCACGATCCAGACCCGCTTTCGAAATTCGAACACCTGAGTTCGAAGCGAGTCTGGAAGATCAATTCGCTGGTTGTGAGATTCGACGTCCATTGGTTTGTCTCTTCAACCTGTAGGATGGGCACCGCCCACTATTGGTTGTTCCGGTGGTGGGCGGTGCCCACCCTACACTTGTCGGATTTGAATTTGCTAGACCAGCCCGATGCTCTTTCGGCCGATCCAGAAAACGGTGAGTAGAAGTAGTATCACCCCAGCGGTGGCCGGGTGGCTCCAGAGCTGGACGCGTCTGATGGATGGTGATGGTTCGGGCAGACTCGCCAGTGACTGGACGAGTTGATCGAGTTTGTCCGGGGTGAGAACTTTTCCGTGAGTGACTCGGGCGATTTCTTCCATGACTTCCGGGCGAGCGGGCTTGCCGGCAGTTTCGGCCGCGTCGCCTTGAACGAAAAATGACGTGTCGAGTGTCGCGTTTGTCTGTTTGCAGAAAAGTCGAACCTGGTGCTTACCGGGTTCTTCGGTCGTGAATCGGCCATCGAAGACGCCCCATTCGTCTCCGGCTGACGTGAAGCGGACGGTTTCTGTCTGCCCCGACGGAGCGGCGATTCGCGCGGTGACGTCGCCTTTCGCCAGAGGTTCGCCGCTGGACTCCATGACGTTGGCATGTAGAACGAGCGTCTGTCGGACCTGCGGTTGATCAGGAGCGTAGTACAGCCGCATGGTTTCGCCTTTAGCCATGTTCCGCTGATAAGCCATCCAGCGAACAACCTGTCCCCAGAAGCGATAGTGATATTTATCTTCGACACCCTCCCGCCAACGCCACGCTCCGTCAGTCCCCATGAAGAGGACTTTGCCGGCTCCGAAAGTTCGCGTGACGAGCAGCGGAATCCGACCGTGCTTGTTTGTGATGTCCTGGTGGACGGCCAGCGTTTCGCAGCCGGTTTTCGCTCGGACAACGGCGGCGTACCACTGAAATCCGGGCAGATCTTCCCACACGCTGAGGTTGTCGTCCCGCGTGTCGGCAAGGCGAGTCAGCAGACTGCGTCGCCCGAGTTCTGTCAGTTCAAAATGGCCAGGCGTTCTCGAACCCCAGCCGTCGGGTTGAAGCTCGTCCATGATCACCGGCAGCAGGTCGTCGAGTTCTGTTTCTGCCAGTGATGACTGTTTCCCTCGGAAGCCTGGCATGAAGACCAGCCCGCTTGCCTGGTGCTCGACCAGACCTTTCAGAAGCCGGCAGTTTTCAGTGGTGAGCTGGCCTTCTTCCAGGCCGACATCGCCCAGGAAGACGACGTCGAAATTCGACAACTCATCCAGCCCGGCAGGAAACTCTTTGATGTAATCTTTGTTGCCGCCGCCGACTTTGTCGAGTTCCGGATGAAAGAGCAGGCACGAGACTTCAACGCCAGGATCACGCGACAATGCGTTTCTCAAGTAGCGGTATTCCCAGCGAGGGAACGATTCGACGACCAGCACTTTCAGTTTCTCTTCGCGAATTGCAATCGGAGCGGTGAGTTCGTTGTTGTCCGGCAGCGTGTCGTCAGCATGTTTGGGAACGGTCAGCGTGAGCGTGAAGTCGCCCGTTGACTGAGGGTTCCAGAGCAGCGAGTCGCTGGTTCGGCTCATCGGAGCAATGCGGACGTCGCGAGTGACCTCGTCACTGTCAGAAGTTTTCAACGTTACGGTCGTGATGAATTCGCGCGGCAGCGTACTTTCAATCGTGAAAGGAATCCGGACAGCCTTGCCGGCAACGCCAAACGTCGGTGCTCCCAGACTGAGCAGTTCAACATCCGGCAGCCGAACGGGACTGCCAACCGGAACGGTGAAAACCGGGATCTCTTTCATGCGTAGTGAGGTTGCCGCCTGAACGGGAGGCTGGCCTTCGTTCCAGTCACCGTCGGAAACCAGGACGGCTCCGATCAGGTTGGTGAATTTTTCCGGAGCCTGTTTCAGAGGCGTGAACAGGTCGGTTCTGGTCGTGCCGTCGGCATTCCCGAAACGCTGAATCGTGACGTCCATGCGGTCGGTTAATGATGACCACGCTTTGTCGTCGGTCAGTGCCGCGATGGCTTCTTTACGAGTCGTCAAAGTGGAACTGGTGACTTCCGATTCGACGTCCTGAGTTTCCATGCTTAATGAATCGTCGACGAGGATCACTACCTGAGGCTTCTCTTCCGGGCGAAACTCCTCGACCCACTCCGGCTGGTTGAACATCGCAGCAAGCAGCACGACGATCGTCAGTCGGAGAAATTCCAGAATGCCTTGCGACTTCGCGTACCCACTCCGCTGCCATGCCAACAGGCACAGCCCGGCTGTCACCAGCACGATCACGGCGGAAATCGCCAGTGACCACGGTGTCCAGAGAAAAGTGAGCGTGCGAGTAAACTCCAAGTGTTTGGTCCCTTTTTAGATCGTTGTAGACGTCGACGGTGTGACCGGTGCTGATCGGTCAGTTGGCGATTCCGGGTTGGCATCAGAACGACGACGAGGGAAGCCGGGGTCTTCGACTTTCGGAACTTTCCGAGGCATGCAGAGGATCGCTTCGACGATCAGCGCGATCAGCATCGTGACGAGAAACATTCTCCAGACTTCCTGAATCAATCCCTCGAAGTTGCCAGCCCGGTCGTCGACCCGGTTAAAGTTGAGACCTGCAAAGAGTCCCGTTAGCCGGTCATCATCCAGTGTGCCAGCCTGGTCTTCGGCGCCGTCTCGATTAACGGCGAGTAGTTTTTCGCCAGCCGAGTAGATGCCGCTTTGATGGGCGTAGTCCGTTGAGAGTGCGTCGTCAGGACCGATGATCTGCTTCCAGTCGAGTGGTTCACCAGTCGCTGCCGCGCCGGCTGTGAGTTGTTGAGTTTGACCGAGCACGGCGGCGCCGGCGGCAATTGCACGCTGAATAAAAACGTAAAGTACGACACCGTTTGTCGTCAGCGATGAGTCACTCATGTTGGGAGTCGTCGTGCAGAAGTAGACGCCGCCGCGAGTTGTGGGCAGGTGGGCGAACAGCGTCTGGCCGTTTCGCAAACTGGCCAGCGGAGTGATTTCGCCGTTCAGTCCGCAGAGCTGTTGAATCTGAAGCTCGCCGACCGGCAGCGCGGCACCGCTTTGTGAATTCGCCAGGATGCCCTGGTCGCCTCGCCAGGATTCAACGGAAACCGGAGTTGGCTGATCGGACCAGGAAGTCCAGCTGACGTTTCTGAATTCAGCCGAGCCAGGTTCACGCGGCGGCAGAAAGACGACCTGGCCTCCGCGATCGATGTAATCATTGAGCGTTGCTGCGGCGTCATCTTTTGGCAACGGAGCGTGCCACAGGACCAGGGAAACAGTGTCCCAGTCAACCGCCGCGAGCTGTTCTTCGGAAAGCGTTTCCGCAGAACATTCAATCGACGGACCTGGAGAAATCGACGCGGCGAGTTGAAGCGGAATTGCTGTTTGAGGATCGTTGCTGACGACCAGCGTGTGACGCTTCCTCGGTCGGTCGAACACAAAATAAAACTCGTTGTCCGCCATGTTTGAGTCGGCTGGGATCGATACCTTTCCCCAACCACGGTCGTTCGAACGCTCGATCGGAATTCGGTGGTCGATCAGCTCAAGAGCTGGGCCGTCGACGTTAACGGTCAGTTCTGAGCGCGCGCCTTCAATTTCGAACTGAACAGGCAGTGTGACGCTGTCTTCTTTGGATGCGTCGCGAGAGACTTTCAGTGAGACGAGCAGTTCTGCATTGTCGACGGTTTCGAAACGTCGGACGTTTGTGACTCGGACTGACGTGTTGGAGCTGGCTTCTGTCGGGTACGCGAGCAGATGAAATCGCACGGCTTGTGGAAGTTCGAGGAACGAATCGCGAATGCTCTGCCAGCGGCTGCTCTCGGCGTTCCAGTCGTTCTCACGGATGTCCGAGCAAATCCAGACTTCGGTACGACCGGTACTGTTTGCCTGAATGTAGTCGCGAGCCTGCTCCAGCATGCCGGGCAGGTCGGAAGAGGTTCCGACGGATTCAGTTGCGGGCAGCTTGCGGAGCGAATCGGGAGACTCGATTTCGGCAGCGCCTTCGGACGTCGTTTGAACAAGTACCCAACGATCGGAACCGAGTGTTTCCAGCGTCGACGCCAGTTGCTCGCGCCCGGCCTGCAACTTCGAAACGCCAGTGCCGGCTCCCTGTTCCTGCATACTTGGCGAACGGTCCAGCAGAATGATGGTCGTGTCCGCCTTCCCTCCCGCAGTCAGTCCCAGCCAGCCACTGGCGAGCGGGCGGCTTACTGCGAAGATTAACCCTGCGACCGCCAGCGTCCGAAAGATCAGAATCAGGATCTGTCGCAGACGTGCATAACCGCGGGACATGCGGTTTGCAGCCAGCAGAAACATCATCGCCCCCCAGCGGACGGACTGGTACCGGCGCTGATTGATCAGGTGGATGATGACCGGCAACGCAATCAGAGGTAGCGCTGCCAGCAGGATGGGTTGGAGAAACGTCATTCAGCTTCGATCGTTTTTTGAACGCAAAGATTGCGGAGTCGAAAAAGGTGGAGGATGAAGAAGTCAATCCTTTGTTTCTGCGAGTCCTCAGCGAACCCTTCGCACCATTTCTTTGAAATTCTCAATCAGTGTGGAAGCATTCTTGTTGTGTCAGCCTTTCCCGCGAGTTCGTCCGACCAGGAATCGTGAAAGAACGTGTTCGTAGTCTTCGTCGAGTTTGACCTGGTGAAAGTCAACGGCTGATTCCAGCACGACCTGGCGGAGATCTTCGAGGTAGAGCTGGATGGCTTTATGGTAGCGGTCGGCGATGTCGTTGGGTTCGGCGAAGATCGCTGGCCCGCCTTCCATGTCGAGGAACCTCGTCGGGCGTTTGAATTCAAAGCCGATTTCCTGAGGGTCAAGCAGGTGGAACACTGACACATCGTGCTTTCGGAATCGCAGGTGTTGAAAACACTCTTTCAATAATGCCGGCTCAACGAACAGGTCGGACAGGACGACGATCAACGCTCGCTGCCTAATCGTTTCAGCGAGTTCGTGCAGGACGGTGACGAGTTCGGTTTCGCCTTTCGGTTCGGCGAGTTCGAGCAGGTCGAACATTGTTCGCAGGTGCGCCGCGCCTCGTTTGGGGGGCAGATTCTTAACAATGCCTTCCGCGACACACGAAAGTCCGACGGCGTCGCCTTGTTGAACGGCCATGTAGCCCAGCGCACCGACGAGTCGCCTGGCATATTGAAGTTTGGTGACGTCGCCCGAGCCGAAGTCCATCGATCCGCTGGTGTCGACAACGAAGCAGCATCGCAGATTCGTGTCGGCTTCGAATTCTTTGACGTAGAAGCGGTCCGACCGCCCGTACGCTCGCCAGTCCAACCGCCGGAGATCATCCCCCGGAACGTACTTGCGATACTCGGCGAATTCGACACTGGAGCCTCGATGCGGACTGGCGTGTCGACCGGAAACGCTGCCCTGCATCGGCTGCCGCGCGAGAAACGGAAGCCCGGCGAGGCGCGAAAGCACTCGGGTATCAAGGAAGCTGCGAGGTTGTCGGTTCACAGACATGAAGGCTCGGTGTTCAAGTTGCTGACTCTTTCTGAACGCGACGACGTCACAGAGTTCATGCGTCAGGGCTCGTCTCTTCGATCAGGCGGCGGACGATCTGTCCGGCGTCGATTCCTTCGGCCTGAGCGGCGAACGTTGTGATGATCCGGTGAGTCAGGACTGGCGACGCCACCTGCTGCACGTCTTCCAGGCGAACCATGTAGCTGCCCATCAGAGCCGCTCGCGATTTGGCGCCGAGGATCAGGTACTGGACCGCTCGCGGGCCGGCTCCCCAGGAAACCAGCGGCTTCATCCAGTCCGGAGCCGTTTCACCGTCCGGTCGAGTTTTGCGGACCAGCTTCGCCGCGTACTGATAAATATGGTCCGGGACGGGGACTCGTCGGACGAGATCCTGATGCCGGATAATGTCTTCGGCGTGAAGAATGTGCTTCAGAGCCGGCAGCGTACCGCCGGTCGTCGTGCGGGCGATCTGGATTTCTTCCGCTTCCGACGGATAGTCCAGCTCGATCAGAAACATGAACCGGTCCAGCTGAGCTTCCGGCAGTGGATAAGTCCCTTCCTGCTCGACCGGATTCTGAGTCGCCAGAACCAGGAACGGCGGCGGCAACGGGAAGCTCTTACCGAGTACGGTGACTCGGTGTTCCTGCATGGCCTCAAGCATGGCCGCCTGAGTCTTTGGCGGAGCACGATTGATTTCGTCGGCCAGGACCATGTTGGCAAAGACCGGACCGTGGACGAATTCGAACTCGCGTTTGCCGCCCGCCGTGTCCTGCAGGATGTCCGTGCCGGTAATATCCATCGGCATCAGGTCGGGCGTGAACTGGATCCGGCTGAAATCGAGCGACATTGTCTCGGCCAGCTTGCTCACCAGCAACGTCTTGGCCAGCCCCGGCACACCCATCAGGAGAGCGTGCCCGCGAGCAAACAGGCAGATCGCCAGCCGCTCGATGGTGCCTCGCTGACCGACGATGACGCGTCCCAGTTCGGCAACCAATTGGTCGTACGAGCCTCGCAACTGATCGATCGCCTGCACATCGTTGTCGCTCAGGCGACCCGTCGGCGAAACATCAGACTCTGACATACGGCAATTCCTTGAAAATCCGTCGAGCAAATTGTCCAACCATTTATGGGCGGATTTGCGACATTCAGCAACCGTTCAAACGCATCCGGCGATTTAGATGCGACACGACAGTGAATCAGCAAGTTGCGCCCGAACATTCAGCGGTTCGAGATCAACTCGTCGATTCAGAGTCGAACTTCGAGCATGAATCACGCGGAAACACTGCTCCTTTCGCCCGTTTCGGGAAATGCATCGCCCCTCATAATGAGTCGAGCAATTGCGAATGCGGGGAACAATCGACGTTATCGAGCAGAAATCTGCCGGAGGTGACCTGTTCGAAACGGAGGTCACTGCGGTAAAACAGTCCTCACAACTGGTTGGGCAATCAGCTCACTGATTTATTACCACGACTGACTCTTGAATATCATGAGAGGATGCGGATGCGTTTCTCAGCCGTAGTGAGTTCTGTTTACTGTCTGCTGATTTCGCTGACACTGGTGTCGATATCTGGGTGCAGCAGTGCCACAAATTCAGAAGCACCGTCAGTCTCCGCCGTCCCCCCGGTGTCCGTCAGTTCGGCGGACGACACTGCGGAGCCTAGAGCTGAGGTGGCTTCTGTCGACGTTTCTGAAGCAACTCCCGAAGTGCCCAGACGGGAAACAGCGACGTTCGGAGCGGGATGCTTCTGGTGCGTTGAGGCGGTTTTCGAACAGCTCAAAAGTGTTGAAAATGTTCGCTCCGGCTACGCTGGAGGCAAGGCGGAAGACGCGGATTACAAACTGGTTTCCAGTGGTAACACGGGCCATGCCGAAGTAATTCAGTTTGAGTATGATCCCTCGGTGATTACCTACAAAGAGCTGCTCGAAGTGTTCTGGACATCGCACGACCCGACCACACTCAATCGGCAGGGAGCGGATGTTGGGACGCAATATCGGTCGGCAGTTTTTTACCACAACGACGAGCAGCGAGAACTTGCCGAGGAATACAGGAAACGACTCAACGAAGACAATGCGTTTGGAAAACCGGTCGTCACAGAAATCGTCCCGTTTGAAGGGTTTTACTCGGCCGAGGGCTACCACCAGGACTACTTCGCCCAGAACAGCAGCGCGCGATATTGCCAGTTCGTGATCCGCCCGAAGGTCGAAAAGGTCCGCAAAGTCTTTGCCGACAAGCTGAAGTAGCATTTCGACTTTTCAGCAGCCTGTGACCTGATCTACAGGCTGTCAGCCAGCTCGGCAGGTCGCTACTTCTGGCCTCGTTCGAGCCCATGGCGATTCTTAAGGAAGTGTTTGAGCAATTGTTTATTTGTTGCTGAGCTGTTTTTTTTCTGTTGCATTTTGCCGAGGCCGTCTGGGGGGATTGGGTTGTTAGCGATAAGCGCTGCCTGAGCACATCTTGACCTGAGTGGTTGTTTTTCCGGATAACCCAAAATGCGGGCATAAACGGACGCCGATTGAGTGATTGCTGTCGTCATCAAAGTTGGGCAGGTTCGTCAATTTGCCTGCTTTGTTGTCCGGGCAGGTGTCACTTTGAGTTAGTAACTGTCAGTAATCTTAAATGCTTCGCATGGATGGCTGCATTTTCCGGCAGGTGGTTTGCTTTTTCGCTTTGATGGCGATTGAGCAGTCGGTTGCACGCGCCCAGGGAGAAGCCGTTCGGCTGCCGGAGCCGATCACTCTGCAGAGTCCTGCATCATCTCGTGCCGCGGTTCGATCCTCACCGAGATTGCTTCCGCCGCAACCAGCCGAAGTCAGAAGTCACGTCGCGGAACTGCAGCTGCCGCAGTACCGGATGGACATCAATCTGGACACCGATGGCGGCAAAGTTCAGGTCGAGGAAACAGTTCGCTGGACGAATCCGGGACCGATCTCGACGCAATCGCTCGTTTTTCATGTCGTCCCGAACAACCGCCCGGACGAAAAGACGCTTGCCATTGCCGAACGCACGGTTGAATCGCTGCGTCTCGACCCTCGTAACACGATTGATCGAGACGGCGGCCGGTTCCATTTGAAGTCGGTTGAGTCGGGCGACCGGAGTCTTGGAGCACATTTTGATCCAGACGCGGACACGCACCTGCACATCCAGCTTTCCGAAGAGGTGCAGCCGGGGCAGTCGGTGGAAGTGACGCTTCGATTCGATCTCGATCTGCCGCCGAAACAGGGCAGGCTCGGACAACACAAAGGGGTCACCAATCTTCTGAACTGGTATCCGATCCTTGCTGCGTACAGCGACCAGGGTTGGGATGCGGTGCCGTACATTCCCTGGCATCAGCCGTGGCTGAACGAAGCCGGCGTCTACAACGTCCGGCTGCGACTTTCACCCGGTCAGGAAGCGGCAACCGGTGGGCACGTGGTGTCGCGATCGGTGGACGCGACCGGTCATTCGATACTGGATATCGAGGGTTTTGGGCTTCGCGACTTTACGATCGTCGCGAGCGACCGTTTCGAGGTCTACGAATCGGTCAGCAACGGAGTTCCCATCCGAGTGCTCGCCTTCCCGGAGCATCAGGGGCACGCCCGGCTCAGTTTGCAGATTGCGGCGGAATGCATCGAGCAGTACTCCAACTGGTTCGGACCTTACCCGTATCAGGAATTTGAACTGGTCGAGTCTTACTTTGGCTGGAACGGCAACGAATCGTCCGGCCTTGTGATGATCGACGAGCGGATTCTGGATGTTCCGCAACTGGCGGGCCGGTATGTCGAGCACCTTGTCAGCCACGAAATCTGCCATCAATGGTGGTACTCGGCGGTCGGCACGGACGGCTACCGCGAGCCGTGGGTCGATGAAGGGCTCGCTCAGTGGCTGACCAGATTTCGCATGGAAGAAAAGTACGGTCGCGAAGCACAGGTTCTCGATCTGCCAGGCGGTTCAAACTGGGGGCTGCCGAACATTCACTATCGCAGTCTCGTTCACAGTGGATACGCGCTGTATTCCAGTCGCGGCGGAAACGGGAAGACGCTTGCGTCGCTAGAAGAACTGGGGCATATCCACAACCTGTTTTTTCTCGTGTATGACAAAGGTGCCCGCATTGTCGGTATGATTCAGCACCGGCTTGGACGCGAGCGTTTCTTTGGATTTCTGAGACTACTTTACGCCGAGTACAAGTTCAGAATTCTGCGAGCCGACGACTTTCAGAAGTTGCTGGAAGACTACTCGGGCGAAAGCTGGGAGCAGTTCTTCGATGATTGGCTCCGCTCCGGTCGAACCTGTGACTGGAAGATCGCTAACGTCGACACGGTTCAGGAAGGCGACAGGTTTCGCACCGTTGCACGCGTCGTTCAAACAGGCGAAATCTCTGAGCCGATCGAAGTCGCACTGCACCTGGCACCGAGCGGAGATGCGAATGCGGACACCGTCATCGAGGCCATGCCGGGTATCTCAGGTCTTGCGGATCGGTCGTTGACTGATTCCAACTCGCGACAGATTGACGAAAGAACCTGGGAGTTTTCATTCGTCACGGATCGACCACCAAAGCAGGTCGAGATTGACCCGGAAGGCTGGGTGATCGATCAATTGCCGGGCAACAACGAATGGAAACGCGACATCGCGATTCGCTACAGCCCACTGTACACACCGATCGATGAAGCACCACTGATTCAGCCGTTCGAACGAAAGTCGATCGTGTTTGGCCCCGGAGTCGATCGGGATGGCCGGATAGGCTTTCGCGGTTCGTTTATCGCTGCAAACGAGTTTCGAGTCTCGCCGTTCATCGGCTACACAACTCAGACGAACAACGAAAATCTTTCGGCAGGTATTGAGTCTGTTCTGTACAACATGCCCTGGCCGAACTGGCAGCTGGGACTGCGCTACGAACATTCGCTGCTGACAAACATCAACAACAATCCTGGCGATCAGGCGAGGATCTACGCGCGGAAGATTCTGGCGTACACAACAAGTCTCATTCGCCCGGACCTGAGCTACGTCGATTTCTATGCGAGAATCGGCGATAACTTTTTTCCCGATGCAGATACATCCGGTCCGTCGGCGCCGGGCGTCGCTGATTATCGAAACATTCGTGCATTCGGGGCGACTTTCCACGCTGATACGCGCATGCCGTACTGGAACCCTCGCAGCGGATTTCAGTTTGACGCCAACTATGAGCATGGCTTCGTCGCGTTCGGCGACGGTCAGACCTACGACCGGGTCGACAGTCAGTTTTCGGTCGTTCAAGGTCTGCCGGAAGGGTACGGTTACCTGTCGGAAACACGTGTCGCCGCTCGTGTTGCCGGAGGCTATGGCTGGTCAGATAACGGTGAGCATTTTCGTTTCGGCGGTCCGGGGCGTTTTCGTGGACGACGCTCCGACGTCACAGAAGGGAACGCCTTCTGGCTGACGAGTCTCGAATACCGATTCCCGCTGACGGGCGAACTGGATCTCGAAGTTGTCGACAACCTGGCAGCTCTACGGTCAATCTCTGGATCAGTGTTTTATGACGTTGGCGAGTCATTCCTGTTTGATAAAAGTCAGGGTGGGATCGACCAGGCCGTCGGCGGTGGGCTTTACTTCGACCTGCCTCTACTCAGCTTCGTCGAGACTCTGACCTTCCGCATCGAATACGGTCGCTCGATCGAACGCGACACCGGAGTCTTCTGGTTCGGCCTCTACCACGCGTTTTAGACCATCTTTATGGTTTCTGAGCAGGAACCGGCACACGGAACAGCCATTGTTTCCTGAGGGACTTCCTGCAGAACACTGAAAATGAATTCTGAAAGTGCTCTGGATTTGGGGCATTTTGAGGAGACGTTTCGAGTGGTCAGAATCCCAGACGCTTAACGTTGTCATGCTTCGCGCGGGCGTGAAGGTGGTGACGTCGTCTCAGCGTTGCTCGGGGCGGACAATGCAACATCGTGGAAATTCGTTTCGCAACGCCTTCACGGCGCTGCCGAATCACTGGCGTTTTGTCTTCCGGCCGAACGGTGATGAGCCGGTTTGTGGTGGATCCCGGACACCCGGATCCGATGGATGAGCAGCTCGAGCTGGATTGCTTCATATTGGCTTCACAGGCCAGCCGGCATCGGTTGCCGGCTTTTCGGCTTTCAGACGGGTAACAAAAACCGGTTTGGACGGGTCAGTTCACTTCGTCAGTTGACTTCGGTGCAATCGGTGCCTTCAGCGGATATGAAGCCAAACATGATTGCTTCATTGTTCGTGGCATTTCATAATGCTCGTCCACGTAACTCGAACGGTCTCAGCGGTTTCTGAAGTGTTCGGGGCATTATTCGGCGTTTGTGTCGGCTGTCCATTACTGATTTGGGCATAACCCCTGGGTTGGCTCATTCGAAGATCGATGGAAAGGCCGTCGGATTCCACTCGGCTTTCGCATCACCCCAGGGCCTGTGTCTGAGATGTCGGATAAACCTCAAAAAAACAAACCCGATCCTGGCGAAACCGTTGTGCCAGACCAGCCAACTGACAAGCCCGTCGCAACAACCGACGGCACTAAAAAACGATCGCCTTCAAAAGATGCTGCCAGGCCGGCTAAGAAGAAAAAGACGGTCCAGCTTGGCGACTTCAAGCTGCTGAAGAAGCTCGGCCAGGGGGGGATGGGCGAAGTCTACCTCGCGAAACAGGTCAGCCTTGACCGACAGGTTGCTCTGAAGATTCTGTCGAAGGAGATGGCGAAAAAGCCTGGATTCGTCGAGCGATTCGTGCGTGAAGCACGCTCGATGGCAAAGATCGACCATCCCAATGCCGTCAAGGTCTACGCCGCCGACTCGGACAAGGGACTTCATTACGTCGGCATCGAATACATCGATGGCCAGAGCATGCAGGACTGGGTCGACCAGATTGGCACACTCGAAGTCGGCGATGCCATTAACGTAATTCTCTCCTGTGCCGATGCGCTGAACCACGCTCACGAGTTGAATCTCGTCCATCGAGACATCAAGCCGGACAACATTCTCGTCACGAAAAAGGGTGTGGTTAAAGTTGCGGACTTCGGGCTGGCCAAGGCTCTCGACGACGAAGACATGTCGATGACGCAAAGCGGGACCGGTCTGGGAACGCCGCTGTACATGCCGCCCGAACAGGCTCGCGACGCCAAAAATGTCGACCACCGCACCGACATTTACGCGCTCGGATGCACCTTCTACTACTTCCTGACGGGAAAGCTACCTTTCGAAGGTGACTCGGTTCTGAAGCTGATCGTCGCCAAGGAAAAAGGACAGTATCCCGCTGCAAGGAGTTTGAATTCGAAAATTCCTGAGAAGCTCAGTCTGATGATCGACAGGATGATTCAGAAAGAGCCGAAGCATCGATACTCGAGTTGTGCAGAAATCATCAACGACCTCGATCAGCTCGGACTTGAGAGCGAAATCTTAAGTTTCATCGGCGACACCGGCAGCTCCACAGCGACACGCTCATCTCGAGGCCGACAACGTTCGACCGTCGGTTCTGATAGTGGATCAACAAGCGGCGTCTCGCTTCCTCAGTTTCGAACATCCGCCGAAGATGCGACTCAACGCGCAGCAGCAGCGGCGGCGAAAGATACAACCATCTGGTACGTTCGCTACGTGAATGCAAAAGGCGAGTCGCAGGTCAAAGAAATGAACACACGGCAGGTTCAACAGGGAATTCTGGCCGAGGTGCTTGACGTGAAGGCTCAGGCACAAAAGAAGGGCACTCCTGGTGGCTTCATGCCACTCGCGGCGCATGACGAGTTTCAGGATCTGATGAAGAAGCGGCTGGCGAAGACTCAGCAGGACGTTCGTGGCGACAACCTGAAGGAGCAGTACGCGAAGCTGGAAAAAGAACAGAAGCGGCACAATCGCTGGCGATGGTTCAAAGGGATCACTGAGAACGTACTCGGAGGATTCGGGCTGATCATCTACCTGGCCGTGATTGCCGCTGTGATTTTCGGGATCTACTACGGAATCGTGAATTGGGCGTACCCGACGTTGAAAGAGCAGATTGACGGCTCGGCAGCACCAGCAGAAACAACACCGGGCGAGACAACAGCCTTGCCCGAGTAAGCGCTCCAGTTTCCAGTTAAAAGGATTCGGAAATGTCAGTTCTGGAAGCAGTCGGGAGGCCGATGGAAGTGCTTCTGGTTGAGGACAGTCTCGTCTCAGCCCGCATCACGATCGGCGCTCTTCGTAAAGGCAAAGTTCAGCATCGCATGACCTGGCTGACCGACGGAAACGACGCGCTGGACTTTATCTACCAGCGTAAGAGATTCAGCCGAGCCCCACGGCCCGACCTGATTCTGCTGGATCTTGGCCTGCCAGGAATAGACGGGCGGGAAATTCTGGCCGATATCAAAGCCAACGACGAACTGAAAGAAATTCCTGTCGTCGTGCTCACCGGTTCTCAGTCATCGTACGAAGACTTTCAGGAGAGCGAGCAACTCAGCGTCGAAGGCTACATGAACAAGCCCGTCGATTTGAAGAAATTTCTGTTCCTGGTCAAAGAGCTGAAGCAATACTGGCACGCCGGAGTCATCCTTCCGACCGTTTGAAACGTCTGAGTGAGCAGTTCCGGGTTACTCTTTGGCTTCTTAGGAAGAGCTGCAATCTGTCTCCGGTAGCTACTGAGGCTCAGAACTTGTTCAGTGCTTGAGTCTGTTCGACGGTCGCATTCTGCGCAGCGTTCAATCCGACGGAAGGCCGGCTATCAAAAATTCGATGTCGATGTTGCCGGTCAGACCAGCGTGTAGCCACCGTCGATGACCATCGTGGCTCCGGTGACGTAACGGGCGGCATCGCTGGCCAGGTAGACCGCCAGCGGGCCGAGGTCTTCGGGTTGGCCGTGGTCGCCCATCGGGATTTGTGAGCGGAAACGTTTGATGAGTTCCGGGTTTTCTTTCGACCATCGAATGTTGGGCTCGGTCATGAATCCGCCGGGGCAGATCGCGTTGACCGTGATACCGTGCTCGGCCCAGTCGACAGCGCAGGCTTTGGTGAACTGGTTGATCGCCGCCTTCGATGTTTCGTAGCTGCGGCCACCGATTCCCTTCGTCGCGACCATGCTGTTGATCGATGAAATGTTGATGATGCGCCCACCCTTGCCTCGGTCGATCATCGACTTGCCGATCAGCTTCGTGCAGATGAAGACGCTGGTCAGGTTGAGGTCCAGAAGTTCCTGCCAGGTCTCGAGTGCCATGTCCGTCGTCGGGATGTCTTTGCGGCGGCCACCGACGTTGTTGATGAGAATATCGATCGGGCCGTGATTGGCGATGACTTCGTTGCAGACGCGCTCGCAGTCAGTCGGGTTTCCGATGTCACCGACAAGGGCGACGACTTCACGGCCGAACGCTCGAATGTCGTCGGCGGTTTTGTTGAGGCTTTCTTCGTCTCGACCAACGAGAATGCAGTCGGCACCGACGTCCGCGATGGCGAGCGCCATCTCGCGGCCGAGACCTCGGCTGCCGCCGGTGATGAAGAGTCGTTTGCCATCGAGTCGAAATCGGTCGAGTACGCTCATGAGGATGCTCCGTGGAAAGTAAAAGTGAACATCGAACGATTCTTTACTTCGATGTTGGGCGTTCGGTGTTGGCTGGTCGATGTTCCCCGTCTTCCGGTAGCGCGGTTGCACCGTACATATTGGGGATATGCGGTTCAAACAGGCCGACATGATTGAAGGGGGCGAGAGTTTCTTTGCAGAGCGTTTCAAAAGACTCGTCCGTCTCGTCCGGCATTTGACCGCGCAGGTTGTAGACGGCGGCTCGAAACTCCGCGACATCCGCACAGAGCAGGGCAGGGCGGTGGACAGTCGGGCTACTGGCAATCTCGGGGACCGGATGGCCTTTGTCGCTCAGACGGCGTCGTTCCCAGGTCGTCGCGGCGGCGAAGTAGCACATGGTGAAAGCGGCAAATTTTCTGAAGCTGCCTTGGGCAATGGCGTCGTAGCAGCCGGCGACCAGCTGGTCGATCAACGTCAGCTCGTCCCGCACGATCGATCCGTAATGCCCCAGCGAGCGGAAACGCAAAAGCGAATGATCGGCAGAATTGTCAGTTGGCTGTCGTTTTTGAGCGAGCAGGACTTCAGCAAGTCGTTCAACTCCTGAAAGCGATTGAGCGATTCCCGTACTGTGCAGCGGGTCGATGAAGCCAGCGGTGTGCGGCAGCATCGCCCAGTTGATTCCCGTGATCTGTCCGGCGAGTCGTTGCAGTCGCTTCGTGCGGATCGGCATCCAGGAAGCATTCGAGAAGCTGGCCGTTGCGAAGACTGTTTTCAGCTTCGGGTACCGGCTGATGATCTCGCGAAACTCGGCCTCGGCAGTTTTTGATGCTGGTGATTCATTCGCTCGATCGTCCATAACAACGCCGACGCTGGTGACGTTCGAATCGAAACGCAGCCACCACATCCAGCCTTCGTCGAGAATGTGGTGCTGCGCGGCGTGGTCGCAATGAAAGGGGTGATCGGTCGTTGAACCCGGAGCGGCCTGCTCAAGGGTGTCGTGCCATTCGGGCAGACCGGTGACGTGAGCGAAGATCGCGTGCGAGTTCGTATCCAGTCGGTCGGCTTGATCTTCGATGTCGAGGTGCTGCCCGAGGACCTGTCCAGACCCGCTGGCGTCGATCAAAAAATCTGCAGCCAGAGTTCGAGGGGCAGATCCTGGATGTTGAGGCGACTTAATAAGGTCAACGAGCCAGCCGTTTTCGCGGCGGTGCAACGTGCCGATTTCTGAATTCTCGAACGGAGCGACGCCGGACTCGCAGGCTTTCTTAAAGAAAAAGTCGTCGACGTCGGAACGCAGCCACTGAGTATCAGAAAGCTGGTCGCTCGAACTGGCGGCAGCAAGTAGTTCGTTGGAGTGGTTTGGTTTTGGTTGAAACGGTATGCCGGCTTCATGGTGAAAGTAGCTGAAGCCTCGTTTGCGGCCGGTCGTGATTTCGGGGTAGGCAGATTTCCAGACGCCGTACTTCGCGAAAGGCTTCAGCCAGGAAAGATCGTACTGGTCGGCGAGGCTCGACAGAATCAGACTCGCGGCGGGAGTCGACGATTCTCCGATGGCGAATCTTGGGTGGCTGGAACGGTCGACAATCGCGACTCGTCGGCCCTGCGTCTGGAGGATCGTCGCGATCAGGCTGCCGGCGAAACCGCTTCCGATCACGATGAAATCGAAGGTGGAATCTGCCGATGCGGGAAAAGTTGCCGGTTGCGGAAGGGCTGGCGGTCGGGAGTTTGTCATTATCGACCCACGGGGATAGCACACAGAATGTGGCTCGGTATGATGGCTGTCAGCGGGTCGGTCGGCCAGCGAGCCATCGACTTCCGGCGATGTTGTCAGTTCCGTGAAAAGACTTTGGTGTTTTGACCCATGTCTGAAATTCCGTTGCCTGCGTCAGTTGAAGTCCGCCCGGTTAAACGCGAAGACCTGGCCGGTCTGGCTGATTTCATTCAGCCGTTCGTGGACGAAGGCAAGTTGCTGCCTCGCACGACGGAAGAACTTGAAGAACTTGTCTACAACGGCTTCGTTGCCGAAATTAACGAGCGACTGATCGGCTTCGCAGCTCTGGAGATCTACTCGCGGAAACTGGCGGAAGTCCGTAGCCTCGCTGTCGCTCCCGAGTTTCAGGGGAAAGGGGTTGGTCGGGCTCTGGTCGAACAGTGCGTCGATCGCGCCCGAAAACGCGACATTCTGGAAGTCATGGCGATCACCTCGTCGGAAGTCTTCTTTCGCAGTTGCGGTTTCGATTTCACGCTGCCTGGTGAGAAAAAAGCGCTCTTCATTACTACGAGCGAGCCAACTCAGGGATGAATATGCTGTCCGGCGCGATAATTTTCGGGAAAGGTTGGAATGAGGAAAGTCGCGAAATCTCTGACACAGAGACTGCTCAATGTTCAGGTAAATCGGGCATTAATTAGGCACTGATTCACGTGGATTTGGTGCATATTTCCTGAAGCCGTCCGTGCTTGTTCTGCGAAATTGGTGACTCTCTTTCTCGTCGTGTATGCTGGACGATTCTTATTTTTCGCAATTTAATCAGTTTTGGTTGTGAATAATGTCGACGGCTCCTACTATCTGTCCTGGATCAGAGGTTTCCCGGTTTTCAACTCCTGTCTTGTTTTCGGAAATGTTCGCATGCGAGTCGCGATCGACCCAAATGATCAGAACTTTCTTGAACAACTTCACCGTATGTGTGGAGGGACGATTCAGGAGATCTGCGAAGCTGCCGGAGTCACGGCGACGGCAGTTCGACAGCGGCTGGGGCGGCTGGAAGCTCAGGGGCTGGTGATTCACGAAGTCGTTCGAGCTGGCCGTGGTCGACCTCATCACGTCTTTCGAGTCAGTGATGAAGGGCTGCGACATCTCGGGGAGAACTATCGCGATCTGGCTTTGATTTTATGGCGGGCGATCCATCGGATCGAAGACGAAGCGGCCAGAAGTGCAGTTCTGTGTAATGTTCAGGACGAGTTTGTACGCCGTTACGGTCGGGTTTCGCAGGAAGGTCCGATTCGAGACCGGATGGTTCAGCTTCAGCGGGAGCTGGCGAGTAACGGCTATGACGTTGAAATCGGCGACGGAGAGTTGCCGGTCCTGAGAGAAAACAGTTGTCCGTATCAGGATTTAGCATCGATTGACCCCTCTATCTGCGAAATGGAAGCAGACGTCTACAGCCGAATTCTTAATGCGGACGTGTCGCTGACTCAGTGTTGTCTTGACGGTCACTCGAGCTGCGAGTTTCACGTCAAAGAGTTGGCACGCGGCGAATCTGGCACTTGACGTTGAGTCCAGCCTGGTCGTCATCACCAGGCAGAGAATTCTGAGAACGTATTTTCAAGACAGGGAATGAGTTAAATCCAGACTGCCATAGCGGTTGAAAGGCTCGTTGCGGGCGTTATCGTTTCCGCCCGTGACTGCCTGCTGGTGGGGCAGGCTTCTGGTAACAAGAGAAAGAACATCGGTTTCGACAACGGTTGAGCGGTCGCAGGATGCTGGTTTGCAGGACCGAGACCCAACTGAATGTTCAAGGAAACTCAGGGACAGGCGAGAAGACATGACGTGGATTGAAGGACGATTCGAAGAAAACGTTGTGCTGTCGACTCTTGAACAGGGCATGAACTGGGCGAAGGAGTCCAGCGTCTGGCCGATGACTTTCGGTCTGGCGTGCTGTGCGATTGAGATGATGGCGACCGGTGCCAGCCGTTACGACCTGGACCGATTCGGTGCCGGGGCGTTTCGAGCCAGCCCACGTCAGGCAGACCTGATGATTGTTGCCGGTACGGTGACTTTCAAAATGGCCAGCCGGGTTCGCCGGCTCTACGAACAGATGCCTGACCCGAAATATGTCATCGCGATGGGAGCCTGCACCGTCGGTGGGGGCCCTTACTTTAAACATGGTTATCACGTCGTGAAGGGGGTCGACCTGGTCGTGCCCGTCGACGTTTATGTTCCAGGGTGTCCTCCACGACCGGAAGCACTCCTGGAGGGCATCATGAGAATTCAGGACAAGATCAAAGCTCGCAAGCTGGGCAAAGGTGTGGCAACGACGGTGCCCGTCCCGTTGCAGCAGGGCGTGGTTGCTATTCCTGAAGTACCGGCAGCACTCGATGTCTAAGTTAAGTTTCAACGTCGAACAGGTTTCAATGTGGAAGCTGATTTAGATTTAAAAGTAAAGACGGGACTTCGACTCAACTTTCAGGAAGACCGTTGAGACAACTTGAAGCCCGGAACGACCGACTACCAGAAGACTTTCCCACCTTGCGGCGACTTGTCACGGAAGACGGACGCCGAACTTCTTGTACCGGGACGCGGATTTGAATTTGGCGCTGAGGCCCCGCAATTGTCGCGACGGTTTCTGCAGAGTTCGATCAGGTTCCAGAGAAAACAGGCAGTGACACGGCATGGCGACACTTACGATTACTGATCTGCAAGTCTCGGTTGAAGACAAGCCCATCCTCAAGGGCGTCAACCTGGAGATCAAAGCGGGCGAGATTCATGCTCTGATGGGGCCGAACGGTTCGGGCAAAAGCACGCTGGCTTATGCTCTGGCCGGGCACCCAAAATACGAGATCACCGGCGGTTCGATCGAGATTGACGGGACGAACGTCACGGAGCTTGATGCCAACGAACGAGCACGTCTGGGAATGTTCCTCGCGTTTCAGTATCCGGTGACGATTCCTGGTGTTCGAGTCGCCGATTTTCTGCGTCACGCCGTGACCAACCGTCGGGATCCGGAACGGAAGGAAGGGGAAAACCTGATGCCGATGCGTGACTTCCGTAAGGAACTCAAGACACGCATGGAAGAGCTCGGCATGGATACGGAATTCGCCCGCCGATACCTCAACGACGGATTCTCCGGCGGTGAGAAGAAACGGATGGAAATTCTGCAAATGGCCATGCTGCAGCCGAAGTTTGCGATCCTCGACGAAACAGACAGCGGCCTCGACAGTGACGCGGTTAAGGTCGTCAGCGAAGGCGTCAATCGCCTTTCTGGTCCGGAAATGGGCGTGCTGATTATTACTCACCATGAACGGCTGCTTGAATTCAACAAACCTCAGTTCACGCACGTCATGCTGGCTGGCAAGATCGTGGAAACCGGTGATGCCAGCCTGGCGGCGGAACTTCACGCCAACGGCTATGCGACGATTCGGGAGAGACATCCGGAAGAAGCGGCGGAACAGTCATCTGAACAGCAAGAGTCGCTTGCTGGCGTCTAACGTCGTCAAACCACCCCGTCGGTTTTGAAAATCGCGGTCAATTAAAAGCGGGTCAGGCCGAACCTGATCGCACGCTCCTAAAAGGAGACAGATAATGTCGACAGACACTCCATCAAAAGCTGAACCGTCGATTGGTGATTACCAGTACGGGTTCCACGATTCGACGGACAACTACACGTTCAAAAGCCGGAAGGGCCTTGACCACGATATTGTCCGCCAGATTTCGGCGATGAAGAACGAGCCGCAATGGATGCTGGACTTCCGTCTGAAGGCGCTGGACATTTTCTTCGCTCGACCGATGCCGCAGTGGGGGGGCGATCTGGATCAGATCGATTTTCAGAACATTTTTTACTACATGAAGGCTTCTGATCGGCAGGAGAAGAGTTGGGATGATGTTCCGGAAGAAATCCGCAATACCTACGACCGCCTCGGGATCCCGGAAGCGGAAAAGCAGTACCTGGCTGGTGTGAAGGCTCAGTACGAATCAGAAGTCGTCTACGGAAGCCTCCAGGAAGACCTCGCCAAACAGGGCGTCCTGTTCACTGATACCGACTCTGCACTCCGCGAGCATCCGGAAATTTTCCGCGAGTATTTTGGGACGATTATCCCGTCGGCAGATAACAAATTCGCGGCATTGAACTCGGCAGTCTGGTCAGGTGGCTCCTTCATCTATGTGCCGCCTGGAGTGCATATTGAGTTTCCTTTGCAGGCTTATTTCCGGATCAACTCGGAAAACATGGGTCAGTTCGAGCGAACTCTGATTATCGTCGACGAAGGTGCATCGGCGCACTATGTCGAAGGCTGTACTGCTCCGACCTGGAGTGCTGAAAGTCTTCACTCGGCCGTCGTGGAAATCGTCGTCAAACGTGGTGGACGATTCCGCTACACGACGATTCAGAACTGGGCCAACAACGTCTACAACCTTGTGACCAAACGAGCGATGGCGTACGGCGACTCGCTGATGGAGTGGGTCGATGGAAACCTCGGCTCGAAGATCACGATGAAGTACCCGGCCATTTATCTGATGGAACCGGGGGCTCGCGGCGAAACATTGTCGATCGCTTTCGCGAACAAGGGACAGCATCAGGATGCAGGAGCCAAGATGGTTCACTGTGCTCCCAACACGTCGAGCCGCGTGATCTCGAAGAGTATTTCCAAGGGCGGCGGACGTTCGAGTTACCGCGGACTGGCGAAAGTCGTCAAAGGGGCGACTAACTGCAAAACCAATGTCATCTGTGACGCGTTGATTCTCGATCCGGAAAGCCGCAGCGACACATATCCGTACATCGAGGTTGAAGAAGACGATGTCACCATCGAGCACGAAGCCAGTGTGTCGAAGATCGCCGAAGAGCAGCTCTTCTACCTGATGAGTCGTGGCCTGACGGAAACCGAAGCGTCAGCGATGATCGTAACCGGCTTCATCGAACCGCTCGTCAAAGAGCTGCCGATGGAGTACGCCGTCGAAATGAACAAACTGATCGAACTGCAGATGGAAGGCAGCGTCGGCTGATCCGCTCTGGTGTGTGGATCGGAATCCCGTCGCTGCAACTTCGCCTTTTCGAGATTGCAATCACTGATATGAGCACTGCATCGATAACAGAGTCGTCTCTTGCTGCCGGATTTTCTCCGGAAGTCTTCCAGGAGTTTCTACAGACCCGCGATGAACCCGAATGGGTCACGCAGGCTCGTCGGGACGCTTTCGAAATCTACCAGGCAAAACTGGCCGAGCCGCTGGATCAGGAAGAATGGAAACGTGTTGACCTGCGAGCGTTTCGTCCTGGCAAGTTTCAGTTGCAAGGGACGACGACTGAAGCGAGCGACGTCGGAACGTTGATGCAGAATCGGGCCGCGTTTGCCGGTTCGGTTGTTCATGTTGATGGGCACTGTGTCAGCCAGACGGTCTCCGAGGATCTGAAAGCACGCGGGATTCTGTTCGGTGATCTGGCAACACTGCTGCGAGAGCACGGTGAAACGCTGCGACCACATTTTGCGACACGAGCCGTCGAGGCCGGTACGGACAGGTTTTCGGCATGGCATGCGGCGTTCTGGACCGGGGGGACTGTACTTTATGTTCCTCGCGGTGTGACCATCGATCAGCCACTTTACAGTCTGATCGGACTGGCACAGGACGGAGCGGCGGACTTCGGTCACACGCTCGTCATTCTGGAAGACAATGCCGAAGCGACGCTGCTCGAAGAGACATCGTCAGCGACCGAAGACGCTGCAGGGCTGCACGTTGGAGCCGTTGAGCTGTTGCTCGGCAAGGAAGCGCGGCTGCGTTATGTTCAGCTTCAGAACTGGAATCCCAAAACCTGGCACTTCGCCCATCAGTCTGGCCGGGTCGAGAGCAACGGTTCGCTGCAATGGACGGTCGGCGGGCTGGGATCCAAACTGGCTCACATTCATCAGGACGTCCATCTCGACGGTCGCGGAGCTGAAGGTCAGGTCAACGGCGTGACTTTCGCAACTGACAAACAGCTGATCAGCTACTACACGCAGCAGACGCATCACGCTCCGGATACTCGTTCTGACCTGCTCTACAAAGATGTTCTTCGTGATAAGGCACGCTGTGTCTGGCGAGGAATGATTAAAGTTGACAAAGAGGCCCAGCAGACAGACGGCTATCAGCGGAACGATTCGTTGCTGCTGTCCTCGACGGCTCGTTGCGATGCGATTCCCGGCTTGGAGATCGAAGCCGACGACGTGCGATGTACTCACGGCGCAACCGCCGGACGCGTCGATGTCGAACAGGTTTTCTATGCGATGTGTCGTGGCCTGACCGAATACGAAGCGATGCACATGATTGTGCAGGGATTCTTCCAGATCGTGACCGATCGGATTCCTGTCGAACTGGTACGCGAGACACTCGACAAGGCCGTCGAACGAAAACTCGGCATCGGCGAATAGTTGCGACACCAACGAGGTGGAAAAGCTTCTGAGTAGGCTGGGACACGTCCCGGCAGTACGTTCGAGTGGGGTTCGTCTCAGCCATTCGTTAATGGCTCACGTCCAGGTAACAACGATTTTAAGAGCGGATAGGAATCATGTCGGACTACGAAAAGGTTGCGTCAGTTGACGAGCTCGAACCCGGAAAACGACTTTCCGTTTTCGTGGATGACATCCCGGTGCTGCTGGTTCAGCAGGACGATGGTTGCTACGCGGCAGTCGAAGATGTTTGCAGTCACGATGGTCAACCGCTGACCGATGGTCCGATTGAAAACGGAGCGATCACCTGTGATCGGCACGGGGCGAGTTTCGATCTGAAGACCGGAAAGCCGACCTGCATGCCAGCCACTGAAGGCATTCAGATTTACGATATCAAGATCGAGGACGGTTCGATCTTTCTGAGACCGTCATCCAGTGAGGTTTCCAGCTGCAATCATCCGACGCCTGCGAATACAGTCATGGCCACTCCATCGGCTCCCCGGACGATTCCGACTGATGGCGAAGCTGCCCCGCTGGAAGCTATCGAAGTTTCTTCCGAAGACGACGAAAACAAATCGATCGACGAGAAAATGATCGATGCCTTACGAACGGTGATTGACCCGGAGCTGATGATCAATATCGTCGATCTCGGATTGGTCTACACGGTCAATCACGATGGCAAAAACGCTTACATCGATATGACTTTGACGAGCCCGGCCTGTCCGGCTGGCCCGCAGATTGTGCAGCAGGCAAAGATGGCCCTGGAACGTCTGCATCTCGTCGAAGAAGCCGAGATCAAGCTGGTGATGACTCCACCCTGGTCACCAGAACGCATGACCGATGAAGCTCGCGATCACTTGGGGATATTTTAGAGTGTCGCGTCAATAAGAATAACGTCATTGAGGCAGTTTGAATGAGGCGGGCATCAGCAAGGATGTGCCTGTGATTTATTCGAAAGAGTTTCGGCGTGAAGTGGCGACTCGGTTTCATGTTTCTGAATCGTGGGTCAGGCGGATCAAGCAGGACCGTCGTGAGCTGGGCAAGACGGCTTCGAAGGCAACTCGTGACCTCCGTGCATTGTGCCAGAAGTGGAGCGGCTGGTTACGCCAGAGCGTTTCCGAACAGCCTGACATTTATCTGCACGAACTCAGGCGAAGCTGGAATCTGAACATGAGACAAAGTTGTCTCAGCGGACATTCAGCGAGGCCTGCCGAGCGTTGGGGCTGACGCGAAAAAGACGCTGATTGCCACGGAACAGGAATGTGAAGATGTGGCCTCGAAGCGTTTGCAATGGAAGCAAAACCAGCAGGATCTCGATCCAGATCACGTTGTTCTTATCGACGAAACGTGGGCCAAAACGAATATGACTCGCGTCTACGGTCGCTCACAACGTGGCACGCGCGTGGTCGAAGACGCACCGTTTGGCCGTTGGGAGACAACGACATTTGTCGGTGCGTTACGCTCCACAGGATTCATCGCCCCACTGACTGTGGATGGTCCGATGTGTCAGTTTGCGGGTTAAAACCGGCCACGTTTTTGCGGGTTAGAATCGGCCAGTGTTGTTGAGGTTTGTGGGTAATTTACTGGTGTTCTTCGTGGCTTTGGTGCTGCGACCCGGTTTGCGGGTTTGGCCGGTTTTGGATGAGCCGTTTGCTGGTTCGGCTGGAGTTGTCTCAGAAGACTCGGCGGGCCTGCTTTCTCTGTCGGCCTGTCGGTCTCGGAGTCTGTAACTGCGGCCGGTGATCTGGATGAGTTCGGCATTCTGCAGGAAGCGATCTAGAATGGCCGTTGCGGCCGGGACGTCTCCGGACCACCCTGCGGGCGGCGCCGGTTTGCCCAGTCTTCCAGCGGTCGGTTGCTGGTCATCATGGTGCTGCGGAGTTCGTGGCGACGCATGATGATTTCGAAGAGGAGCTCGCCGCTCTTTTGGGGCAGTTGCTTCATGCCCATGTCGTCGAGGATCACCAGGTCTGGTTTTAGATAGCGGTTGGGAATCCGGTCGTGTCCTTCGAAGGCTTCGTCGTGGAGAAAGTCTCGGACGCAATCGAAGATGCTGCGGCAGTAGACGGTGAAGCCATCGCGAATCAGTTGTCGTCCGATACTTTGGACGATGTGACTTTTTCCGATGCCGGGAGGTCCGACCAGAATGGCGTCGTGGTGTTTACGGACGAAGTCGCCAGCGGCCAGGTCGTAAATCTGTTTTCGCTTTACTGACGGGTTGAATTCAAAGCCGACTTCTGATCGCGAAACGCTGCCGTCTTTGTGCGGCGTTCAATCTGCCGATCCCGACGGACGACGAGTTCGTCAGCCAGGATCATTTCGAGGAATTCGGCATGGTCGAGTTTCGAAGACTTCGCTTCGTGCAGTCGTACTTCCAGCGACTGCGAAAGCCCACTCAGCCGTAGTTCTTTCAGTTGTTCACGGTGCCGTCGGCACTTTGTTCGAGCTGCCGCTCGTGCGAAACAAAGTTACCGGATCGGTCGCAGCAAATCGGTACACAATGAGAAAGTCGCGTTCATGGTTTCGTTCCTTTCGAAAGGCGTTCAGGGATTCAACGGAGTAATCCGACAGCGGGCGGATGATGGGGGGCTCTTCAATGAAGGGCAGAGGTTGCTGTTTCTGTGAAGCCGGTCGATTGAGCAGATTGCGGATGCTCTTCAGGCGACAGGCTCCGTAGGGCAGAGCAGTTTCGCAGGCCTGCTCCAGACCATCGGACGTGTGCTTGCCGGCCAGAGCTTTCAGTCCAGCCAGCACTCTTACGCCCTGCACACCGCGTGTCTGAATGACCGACTCGCTCCAGGCTTTGGTGTGTGGCCCGACGGCGGCGATCTGCCTCAGCAAGGCATCAGTGCCGCGTTCAACAGCAGACACTTTCGCATCGGGAATATGGGAAGAATCCGTACGAAAACGACCTGGCTCCCGCGATCCACGTTCAGTAAACGTGCGATCTTACGATTGGAATGGCCGGACTGATGAAGTGTCTCAATGGAATGAATCTTCGACATCGAAAGTCGGTTCGACATGCTGGGTACCTCCAGCACTATAGTGCTCAAGACACTAACCGAACCGTTCCTTCACCTCCGTTTTGATTTCCACGATGTGTGACAAGACATTCCTCCTGGGAGCATGGCCATTGATTGTGATGAGACCGCAGAACACCCTCGAAAGGCGTTCCTGAGAGCTACGCAGCTCCACTACTTCATCATGCCCCGTTTCTGGCCAAAATTAAGCTGGTCTGGCTGTTGCGGATACAAGGGGCGAATGCCACAGAAGAATGCGTCGCCCTTGGCGAATCAGACGTCGGATGTTTACCATCGCCCGGGACATTCTCGAACAGAAAAACGAGAGTGACGTGGCTGCAGTATTCCCGTGACAGAGCACCGGTCAGAGTCGTGGCATATCGGATGAGAATCCCTTACTTCCCGGACCTCGGATTTAGCTTTGACGCATCGGCCCAGCCGTGCTGAATGTTTGAGTGAACTCTCCGAACTATCACGTTGGAATCTGCTGAGTATCTTGACCCGTCGGAGAATTCGCTCAATCTGGCCACTCGTGAACTAACTCTGCATATTTGCTCGCTTCGTCAATGTCGTGTGACGTTCAATGAGCCAGGGCTGATCGCATGGATCTTAACCTTGTTTGGCTACGCTGCCGTGAGAATGGCGATTCTGCCAGAATTGCGTCCGATAGTTTCCGTGTTTTCCGATGTGTGTGATTGACAGATAAACGAGTGAGGGTGAGAAACTGGAAACCTCAGATGTAGACAGTCCTCGGGTTTCGGGGAACGGCAATGAAATGCGACCGCAGACGAGTCATTCAATCGTTTGGCGTCTGGTGGTTCTGGTGTTGATTGTCACTCTGGTTCCGCTGCTGATTTATGTGTCCCTTGCTTCTGAGTTGTCGTATCGCTCGCTGGTTGATGCGGTGTCAGGAAGTCTGGAGCGGCAATGTGTTCTGGTCGCTCGGGACATCAATCGCTTCGTGGCACAGCGGGTTTCCAATGTGCGGGTTGTGTCTCAGGCCGATGTCCTGGAAGGCGACGACGCGGAAGCAATTCAGCAGTATGTGGAGGAAGTCGCTGCGGCGGACGACGCGATCGATAATGTGACCGTGACCCACCTGGATGGACGCGTTCTGGCGTGTGGTGGAATGCGGCAGGTCGCGTCAGGTGAACACTGGCAGTCGGCCTGGTCACGCGATGATAACGTCGAGCAATTGTTCGAAAAGACGCTGACCGCTCAGCAGGGAGACGTTTTTGTCTCGGAAGCGGTGATAGCTGACGATGGGGCATCCATTCTTCTGCTGACTCCAGTGACTGACGATGCCAACACGACAGTCATCAAAGTTCTGATTCTAGAACTGCAGCTCCGTCGCGTGCAGGCCATCGTCTCCGAATTCGACGATTCCGTGCTGGGCGACAAGTCGGTTTATCTGGTGGACAACGCCGGCCGGGTGGTGACGAGTCAGGATGATTCTGTAGGAATCCTGGACATGTTTCCTGACCTGCAGGCGGAGCCGGACTTTGCTGTGCGGTTCTCGCATCAGAGCGAGGTTGGAAGTCTGATCTATCACGACAGTGTCGGGGACGAGGTTATCGCCGGCTATGCGGACCTGGTTCAGTTCGGGAAGAACGAGGGGCTCGACTGGAGCATCATCGCCATTGCACCGATCGATGTTGTGACTGTCGACGCGAGGTCAACCCGCAACCGATTGTTACTGACCGGTTCAGCTCTTGTCGGGTTGTCGTTGCTGCTGACGATCACGTTCGGGCGAAACATCACACGACCGCTTCAGCTCGTTGTGCACGCGGCGAATGAACTGAGGGAAGGACGTTTTGAAACTCTTCTGCCCGAAAACCAGCCGAAGGAGATTCAGTCGATTTCTCGGGCGTTCCGTGCGATGGCGACGGCGATCACAGATCGCACGGCCAGACTCGTCGATGAAGAACGTCGAACTCGTTTACTTCTGGAACTGGTCCCGACAGGTATTCAACGCAGCGATCTGGAGGGCCGCATCACCTTCGCCAATCCGATGCTGGCACAGATACAGGGATGCCCCGCAAACGAACTCATCGGACGATTCATCTTTGACTTTCAGGAAACCGAAGAAGCAGGGCTCTCGCTGAAATCGTATTACCACGAGCTGGTTGAGCAGCAACCGCTCCCGACCACGTTCGAAACCCGCAATCGTACGGTTGATGGGCGGTTGATCGAGGTTAGTGTCGAGTGGGCTTACGAGCGAGACGCGGACGGACGGTTGACGGGCTTCATATCGGCCATTTCCGACCTGACTGAAACGCGGCGCATGGCGAACATCATCCGTCAGAGCGAGGAGCGGCTCCGCGATCTGTTCGAGAATTCATCCGACATGATCATCAGCGTGAATCCGGAAGGACGTCTGGTCTTTTTCAATCGGGCCTGGCTGCACACTCTCGGCTACTCCAGAGAGGACATGACGGACCGAAATGTTTTCGATTTCGTGTTCCCGGATGAACTTGATCGATGCCGGCAATTGTTCGGCCAGCTCCTCCAGGGAGAGGAGATCGGTCAACTTGCAACGGTCCTGTGGAATCGTGACCAGGTTCGTGTCGATGTCGAGTTTCGCTGCTCGTGCCGACATGACGACGATGGAATCGTCACAGAAGTGCGCGCGATTCTAAATGATGTCAGCGAGCGGCGGCGGGCGGAACGGTTCATCGAACGGGAATACGAGCTGCTGGAAGACTTCGCTCGTGGAATCGAGACTGGTGAGGCGCTACACCGTCTCGTCCAGTTCATCGAAGACCAGGCTGACGAGGTTACCGCTTCCATCCTCTTGATGGATGCCTCCGGTACTCGACTGATTCATGGAGCGGCTCCTGGGCTGAGTGCCGGTTTCAATCAGGCGATTGACGGCTGTGAGATCGGAGCCAGCGCCGGCTCATGCGGAACGGCCGCCTGGCGGGGTCGGCCGGTATTCGTCGATGACATCGAGGCATCTCCCCTCTGGAAAGATTACAGTGATCTGGCCCGCGCGGAGGGAATGCGAGCTTGCTGGTCCATGCCGGTAAAAGATACTGAAGACGTAGTGCTGGCCACGTTTGCGGTGTACCGCCGCATTCCCGGGTTACCCGATGAGCACTATCAGAAGCTAATGAGCACAGCGACGCATCTGGCTTCGCTGCTCCTGACTCGTGCTCGCGACGAACAAATCCACCGCAACAGCGAAGAACAGTATCGACTGATCACGGAAGCGGCATTCGATGGTGTCGTCGTACTCGACGACGGAAAAATCGTCGAAATTAATCGGGCATTCGAGAGCATGTTCGGGTTCACCATTGAAGAGCTGCAGGGCCGGACGCCTGAGGCCATTACGGCACCGGAGTCGGCTGCGATCACTCAACAACACATTCGCGACCGCTTCGAAGAGCTGTACGAGATCGTCGGTGTGCGGAAGGACGGTACTCGTATCAACGTGGAAGTTCTGGGCCGCAACATTGTGCGAAATGGACGCCCGGGACGAGTCACAGCGATGAGAGACGTGACGGAGAAAAGGCTGGCTGAACGGGAGCAGAAGAAGCTGCACGCGAGAAATGCGGCTCTGGTCGAGGCACTCGGCGAGATCGTGGTCGAATGGGATGCGGAAACTCAGGACGTCACGTGGTCAGGTGATGTGGAATCGATTCTCGGTTACTCGCTGGAATCGATCGGAAGCAACCGCGCGTCTGCTCGCGAACTCGTCCATCCGGACGACCTTCCTGGTCTCGCAGAAGCCGTTGGAAACAGCTTCAAAACCGGGCAGCCTCTGGATGTCGAGTTTCGACTGAAGCACTCCGACGGCCGGTACGTCTGGTGTCACGAACGAGCGGTCCGTCAGCACGAAGGGGCAGCCGGGAAGGTACGGTTCATCGGTGTGCTGCGGGATGTTACCGAGCGGCGGGAAATGACTGAGGAGTTGCGGGTTCTGAATGTTGCACTGGAACAGCGAGTGTCAGAACGGACAACTGAACTGCGGCAGGCCAACGATGATCTGGAAGCGTATGCCCATTCAGTGGCTCATGACCTGCGGGCCCCATTGCGAGCCATGTATGGATTCTCGAAGGCTCTGCGCGAGGATTATGACGAGAAACTGGATGACGACGGTCGGGAATACATCGAGTTCATTGAATCGGCCGCCAGACAGATGGACGAATTGATCCAGGACCTGCTGGAGTACAGCAAGGTTGGGCAGGGCGAAATGTCGATCGACCCGGTCGATCTTGACGACGTTGTGGAGAGATCGCTCAAACAGGTTAAGGCTGATCTTGATTTGAGAAATCCCCGACTGACAGTGGCTCGCCCTCTCGGCCGAGTGATCGGTCATCGCAGCACGCTGGTGCAGGTAATGTCGAACCTGGTTTCCAACGCAACGAAATTCGTCGAGGATGACGTGACGCCTGACGTTAGAATCTGGAGTCAAGATCAGGGCGGTTGTGTCCGATTGTGGGTGGAAGACAACGGGATTGGGATTGATCCGGAATTCCAGGCTAAAATATTCCGAGTCTTCGAACGGCTGCATGGTATTGAGACTTACCCTGGAACGGGGATCGGTCTGGCCATTGTTCGCCGGGCGATTGAGTCAATGAACGGTCGATTCGGTGTTGAATCGGCTCCCGGCGAAGGTAGTCGGTTCTGGGTCGAGTTGCCGTCAGCAATTAAGCACAAAACATCATGATTGATCCCCACGAAAAACCGATTCTGATCGTCGAAGACCTGCAGCCGGATGCGCGGCTGATTGCCCGGTCGATGAAGAAGGCGCGGATCATCAATCCACTGCAGTTTGTGACTGATGGTCAGCAGGCCATCGAGTATCTGTCGGGTGAGGGAAATTACTCAGACCGGAATACGCATCCGTTGCCGGTGCTGGTACTGCTCGACCTGAAACTGCCGAAACGCGACGGGTTTGAAGTTCTGGAATGGACTCGACAGCAGGAAGGCCTCAAGCGACTGCCGATCGTTGTGTTGACATCTTCCAGCCGGTCACCGGACGTCAATCGGGCATACGATCTGGGGGCCAATTCGTACCTCGTCAAACCAGTTGAGGGTGACGCGCTGGTTGATATGTTCCGTCAACTCGATACCTACTGGCTTATCCTGAATGAGTCGCCCGATCTGCCAGGTGACAATTAGCGAAGGACAGCACGCACGGATGGGTGAAACATTAAGAATTCTGCTGGTCGACGACAGCCCGTACGACAGGGGCATGGTCCGACGCGAACTGAAGCAGGAATTCGAGACCGTCGAGGTCATCGAAGCAACCAACGATGCAGAGTTTGCGGCTGCGCTGGAAAATCCCGTTTTCGATCTGGTCATTACGGACTTTCAGATTCGCTGGACGGACGGGCTGAAGGTTTTCCACGCTGTCAAAGAACGCTTACCAGACTGCCCCGTGCTGATGTTCACGGCGACCGGCAATGAGGAAATCGCCGTCGAAGCCATGAAGTCGGGGCTGGACGATTACATTATCAAGAACGTCCACCACCTGGTGCGTCTTCGAGTGGCTGTCCGTTCTGCGTTGAAACACAGCCGAACCAATGTCCGTGCCCGGCGACTTGAATTGCGGTTGGCAGAGTTGCTCGACCATCTGTGCGTCGGTGTCTTCCGGCGTCGACTGGACGGGACGGTCGTCGATGCCAATGACGCTGCGGCACAGATACTTGGTCTGACGAGCGGATTGGAACTTGCTGGACTGAAGCTTGCCGACTCGTTCGTCCAGTCAGTTATTCCGATGGCACAGACGCCCTGCGTCGGCGCCGTGATTGAAGAGGTGGAAGTACCAGTAATTCGTCACGACCGCCAAATGGTGTATGTATCGATCAGTGAGCGAAGAGTTGGCAGAGACGACGGAGAGCCACTGATCGAAGGGTTGCTGGAAGACATTACGTCGCGTCGAGATACCGAAGACCAGATTCGACGACTGCAGGATGAAATGGCTCACGTCAACAGGCTGAACACGATGGCCGAAATGGCAACGGGAATCGCTCACGAACTAAATCAGCCGCTCAGCGCCATCGCTAATTATTCGACAGTTTGCGAGAAGAAGTTGCGTGAGTCGACTGATGTGAAGGACCTGAAGCTGGCTGACATGATCAACGAGATCAACGAAATGGCTCTTCAGGCAGGTTCTGTCATTCGAGGGTTGAGGGATTTCACAAAGCGTCGTCCGTCCAGACATGACGCCGTCATCATTTCGGACCTGATTGATAGCTCTTTGTCGATGTTGACGTTCGAACTGCGGAGCAATGGGGTGACCGTTGCCTGGAATCCCCCAGCCGGCTTGCCGCAGGTTACCGCAGATTCGGTGCAGATTCGTCAAGTGCTGGTCAATCTGATGACGAATGCTATCGATGCAATGTTGACTACTGAACGGGCGATGCGCCAAATTTCGATAAATGTCTCTACGGATTCAGACGCAATTGTCGTTGCCATTTCGGATAGCGGATGCGGGATTGAGAATGACCAGTGGGATCAACTCTTTGATTCGTTTGTCACCAGTAAGCCAGACGGCACGGGCATTGGACTGGCGATCAGCAAACGAATCATGGAAGCACATGGTGGCAGGCTGACGGCAAGAAACAATGAGGACGCAGGAACGACCTTCGAGTTTACTCTGCCGCTGGATGTAAGGATTAAGTAATGACAACGACCGAACCTGCTGTTTTCGTGGTAGACGACGATTCCCGCTCACGCGAGTCTGTCCAGGCAATGGTTGGGTCCATGAATCTGAAGGCGCACACTTTCGCCTCGGCTGAGGAGTTTCTGGATCGCTATTCAGGTGAGCCGGGCTGCCTCGTCACCGACCTGCGGATGCCCGGTCGAAATGCTGTTGAATTGATCGATGCCCTGCGAGAACGAGGCTTTCACCTGCCAGCAATCGTCATCACTGCGTATGCCGACGTGCCCGTGACCGTTGAAGCGATGCAGCGCGGAGCCATCACGTTGCTCGAAAAACCGTACCGGGGCAATGACCTCTGGAATGCCATCCGGTTTGCCATCCAGCAGGCGACTGAGTCTCAAGAGCGTTTCGAGGAGAGGCGGGCCATTCAAGCTCGGCTGGATCAGCTCACCGCGCAGGAGAAGTCGGTTATGGGCCTCGTCATCGACGGTGCTCCGAGTAAAACAATTGCCCGTAGACTTGATATGGGTATTCGCACAGTCGAAGCGCGCCGCCGCTCAATTCTCGACAAGATGCATGTCGACTCGTTCACGCGATTAGCGCAGGACATTGTGATCGCGAACGACGGTCAGCGCCCGGATGGCGTCGCCCCCAACCCATAGAGGTCGGAATTCAGTCTGAAGTCGGGTCATGTCAGCGCTGAATACGCTTCGTTGCAGACTTCCGCATGAGAATGCGGAAGTCCGCCAATTTCTCCGCTCGATTTTATTTGCATCAAAAGCTGTCCCCGCTGCGTGACCCGGCCTCGATGATGTCCCGCTGAGTGTTGAAAGTTGAAAATCCGGTGGCGGCTCCTTTGC
>CAXBME010000034.1:0-87946 GCA_963976765.1 uncultured Planctomycetaceae bacterium | reverse complement strand
ATCTATCAACCCGCCGTCACCGGAACTTTCTACACGGCGTGGGACAATATCCGCCGGCACATTCATTGAATGCCTGGCGTTAAACTCTTCGCACTTTGCCTCTTTTCGCGGCATCGACAGCCGCCACTGCCCGGAGCCATCCCTCATGCGGAAATGTGACCGACTGATTTGTTTTGCGGGACTGCTCGCTGCCACGGGATTTTCGTTCTCACTCAGCGGTTGCAATCGCGCCGAGTCCCCCGTCCGGGCCGAGAGCACTGTCGACAACACGCCGACAGTTCGCCTGGTTGCGGCGGAGCGGACAACCATCGAACGGACGACCACTCAGCCGGCGACGATTCACGCCTACCACCAGGCGGAGATCCACGCCAAAGTTGCCGGCTACCTGTCTGAGCTGAAAGTCGACATCGGACAGACCGTTGAAAAAGGCGACATCCTGGGCGTCATCAGCGTGCCGGAAATGCAGATTTCCTACGAGCGGAAACAGGCTGAAATCCGAAGCCTTGAGGCTGAACAGGAAAGTGCCGCCGCAGGAGTCAAACTCGCTCAAGCTGACGTTCAGGCAGCGCAGGCTCAGCAATCGCAAGCGGCCGCCGAAGTCGCGCAAACCGACGCTCAGCTGAATGCAGACACCTCGGAATTCAATCGAGTGACTCAGCTGGTCGAGCAGAAAGCCGTCGCCGGACGACTCCTGGACGAAGCACGGCAGAAGCTCGAAGCATCCACTTCTGCGAAGGCGGCGGTCCAGGCCGCTCTTCAATCGGCAGTCGCTGACGTGACCGTGGCACGTGAGAAAGCAGCCGTCGCCGAAGCCGCCGTGAAAGCCGCTGCCGCTCAGACAGACGTCGTCCGCAAAGAGCTGGAAGAACTGGCAGCCATGATGCAGTACGCGGTGCTGAAGGCTCCGTTCAAGGGCGTCGTCACGCGACGGCACGTCGATCCTGGCGATCTCGTTCGAAACATCCAGGACGCCTCTGAGTCTTCGCGCGAGCCGCTCTTCGAGATCGCTCAGGTCGACCGAATTCGACTTCGCATCGCGATCCCGGAAATGGAAGCCACGCTGACTCGAGTCGAAAATGCAGTTTCTCTGAAGCTGCGTTCGCTGCCGGATCGGAAATTCGAAGGCAGGATCAGTCGCATATCCAGAAGGCTGGACGAGAGTACTCGCACGATGCTGGTCGAAGTCGACATGGACAATACCGAAGGGCTGCTGATCCCCGGCATGTACGGAGAAGCCACGGTCACGCTTCAGCAAACTCCCGATGCGCTGGTCATCGCAGCGACCGCCGTCCAGTTCGATACGACCGGCAACAGCAGCGTGTACGTTGTCGAGAACGGAGCCGTGCGAGTAGTGCCCGTCGTCACGGGCCATGACGACGGCAGGCAGATACAGATTCTCAGCGGCATCGACGAAACCGCAAAAATCGCCGCCGGTAGAATTGGCCACTTCAAGGACGGCCAGAAAGTCCGAGTCGAAGGAAGCTGACTCCTGACGATCTGACCGAAGCGGACCACTGCCCGCTCGACCTGATCGTCAAACGACGCGGCTGTTTGCGACCTTCCTCACTACGCCCTTTCAGAAGCTGGCGCGACGACATGCACCTGATCAAGTTTGCTTTACGAAACCCTTTCGCCATTCTGGCTATGTCTATCGGGCTGTGTCTGCTGGGAGGGGCCATTATCCCGGCGACGCCTATCGACATTCTTCCCGACTTTCAAAAGCCGGTGATTGTCAGTTTCTTCTCGTATCCGGGTTTGCCAACGTTGGATATGGAGAAGAGCGTTTCGTCACGAGTGGAACGTGCACTGACTCTGGCCGGACGGATCGAGCATCAGGAATCGCGAACCGTTCCCGGCGCAGCAGTGATCAAGGTCTTCTTCCAGCCGGGAACCAATCCCAGCTCGGCGATGAACGACATCGTCAATCTGGAAGCCAGCGACATGTTTCATCTGCCGCCGGGCATTGAATGGCCGTTCACGCTGCGCAGCGAGCCCGCCAACATGCCGGTCGTTCTGGCAGCGATCAGCGGCGAGGGGCTGAGCGAAATTGAGCTTTACTCGATCGGGTATTACGCGGTGCGAAACCGCATGGGTGGCCTGAAGGGTGTCCAGATTCCGCACCCGTTCGGCGGCAAGTTCAAGCAGATGATGGTCTACGTCGACCCGATCAAGCTGCGAGCGTACTCGCTCAGCGCCCGCGACGTTGTCCACGCACTGCGAAAGTCGAATCTCGTGCTGGCTTCCGGAACGGCGAAACTCGACGACACTGAATACCAGCTCCATCCGCTCAATACATTGCCCACAACCGACGACATTGACGACATCCCGATCGCCGAACGCAACGGAAACATGATTTTCATCCGTGATGTTGGCTACGCGAAGATCGATTCCGCCATTCAGTACAACATCGTTCGCGTCAACGGAGAACGCAGCGTTTACTGTCCGCTGCTGCGTGAGCCCGGCGAAAACACGATCGATGTCGTTGACCGGATCTATGAAGGCATTGCTTCGGAAATCCCGAAAATGAAGGCGCTCGGTCAGGTGCCGGAAGCGGCGAATGTGACGCTCGTCAATGATCAGTCAAGCTACATTCGCAACGCCATGCAGAACCTTCTGTATGAGGTCGCCCTGGGAGCAATTCTTGTTGCTCTGGTCGTCTTTGTGTTTCTCAGGCAGTTGCTGCCAACCGTGGCAATTACGGGAACAATCGTGCTTTCCATGTTGATCGGTGGGCTTGGGTTCTGCTTCACCGGCAACACCGTCAACGTCATGACGCTCGGCGGCATCGCCCTGGCGATCGGAACGGTTGTCGACGCTGGAATCGTTGTGGTTGAAAACGTGATTCGGCACATGCAGATGGGCAAGTCGCGTCCAGACGCCGCTCGCGACGGCGCGGCCGAAGTCGCAACTCCAATTCTTGCCGGCACAATCACAACGCTGGCCGTCTTCATCCCAGCCATCTTCCTCAGCGGAATGATTCGTTACCTCTTCGAACCACTGTCGGTTGCCGCCACGTTTACCATCGGGGCCAGTTACTTCGTGGCAATGACCGTCGTGCCGGCCTTCTGCGCACGATTTATCAGGGCGAAAGTTGGTGGCCGATCGTCGAATGTTGAAGACAACGACAGCTCATCAATCACCGATAACAAGCCATCAACTTTTTACGGCCGCCTACTTAACTCGGCGTTGGCCATACGGCCTCTGATTGTGCTGGCGTCTGTCGTACTTGTCGCGGGTTCAACACTCCTGTTACCGGGGATCGGCAGCGAGCTGTTTCCTCAGGTCGATGCGGGAACGTTCGAGCTGCGACTGAAGACCCGCCCCGGCACACGTCTGGAAGAAACGGAAGCTCTCGTCGCCAGAATCGAAAGCACCATTCAGGAAGTCATCGGAAAAGAACACATCAAGACGATCATCTCAAACATCGGCCTGCCGGTCGGCAAGGGTGCGGGATTCTCGACCATTCTCAGTTCGAATTCCGGCCCCGACACCGCTTACCTGATCGTCAACCTGAATTCCGAAGGCCGATCGGTCAGCAGTGCCGAGTACGTTCGTCGGCTCCGCGCAAAACTGCATGATGAATATCCAGAGGATCAGTTTCTGTTCGTAAACGGCAGCCTGGTCAACATGGCCCTGAACGAAGGTGTCCCCTCGCCGATCAATGTCCAGGTTTCTGCCGGCACGGTCGAAAAGTGCCGTGAAGTCGCCGAGATGCTGGTGGAAAAACTGACTCCCATCCACGGTGCATCGGACGTGCAGATCGCTCAGTCACTGGACTACCCGCAGCTCGATATTCAGGTGGATCGCGTTCGAGCGAAGTATCTGGGCCTTGATCAGGAGGAAGTCGCTCAGACGATCCTGACGTGTCTTGGGTCCAGCGTGGGCTTTGCACCGACTATCTGGGTCGACCCCGCAACCGGAGTCGACTTCTTCATCGGTGTGCAGTACGAATCCAACGAAATTGAAACGCTGGACGAAATCCGCAACATCCCGCTCTCACTGAATACGAAAGACGGGCCGGTCACGATTCCTCTTTCGAACATTGCGACCGTTCGCCGAGTGAACATTCCTGGAGAAATCGCTCATTACAACATCGCCCGAGTAAATGATGTTTATGTCAATGTTGACGGTCGCGATGTCGGCGGCGTCGCCGCTGATGTGGAACGAGTTCTGTCTGGCATCGAATTTGAAAACGGCGTCACAGTCACCGTGCGAGGCCCTGTGGCAACGATGAAAGAAGGCATGCAGATGCTGGGGACGGGCCTGATCGTCGCGGCCATTCTCGTCTATCTGGTGATGCTCGCGCAGTTCAAATCGTTCATTGACCCGCTGATCATTATCCTGGCGGTTCCGCTCGGGCTGGCCGGCGTGCTGGGCATGCTCTACGCGACGCAGACGACTCTCAACATTCAGTCATTGATGGGAACGCTGATGATGATCGGCGTCGTTGTGAACAACTCAATCCTGCTGGTCGAATTCGCCAACCAGCTCCTCTCACAGGGCATGTCCCCACGAGACGCGGCCCTCAAGTCTGCCGAGATCCGATTGCGACCGATCCTGATGACATCCCTGACGCTGGTCGCGTCGATGGCTCCTCTGGCCGTGCATCTGGCTCCCGGCGGAGAAGCGATGATCCCGCTCGCCCGAGCGGTGATCGGCGGAATGGTCGCTTCGACCATCCTCACTTTGTTCGTCGTGCCGTGCGTTTACGCAATGGTGAAACGGCCAGTTGCCGTGACCTCTGGAGCATGACCGGAACCGATTTCGGTGCTTCGTTGCGACTGAATTTTGCCGCAAAAACGCACAATGAACGCAACGGACATGTTATGCACAGGGCAGCGAGAAATGAGTTCGCGGAAAGTGTCGGTTTACCAGCACAAAACGCCAGTACGTGAATTCTCCGTGACAACCAGCGTTCCGATCCGCCCCAGGCAATGCATGCTGGTCTGAGCGGATCCGCCGCCTGTCACGAAATCCCGGTGCGGCCTTCGATCAGCTTTTGCCGCCAGAGTTTGCCTGACCGTCAAACTCAATCAGCCAGCCCTTTGGGTATCAAACCCCGAAGTTGCCGGAATCCTTTCACAGATTGCCGGTCGTGCGAACGAGCGACGGCCGGGCGACTGCTACATCTTTCCTAATTAGAACTCCGGTGCGAGGTGATGCCGTCCATCCACGCTGCACATGCAATCTTAACATTCCTGAGAACGCGATCATGACGATTTGAGGGGCAACGGTGTTAAAGAGCGGTCCAGCATCAGGATCGCAAGGACCGCGCGAACGCGCTCATTCAGAAGGAACGACAGAATGCTCTTTAAACGACTGGCATCGGCCGCTCTGGCGACGGTCGTCGGTCTGGGAGCCGCTGGATCTGCACTGGCCGAAGAGGTCACTGTGAAATCCGAGGATCTCAGTGCCCTGATCGAACGCCTGGAAGCTGCCGAGAAGAAAATCAAAGAACTCGAACAGGCACCCAAGGCGCCAGCCGCGTCTCAGGAGTTCGACGTACCTGCGTCCGTCGCTGCCGGCTCTAACGGACAACCTGTTTTCCGCCGAGTATCAGCTCCGGTGGACCCCGAAGATCCGATCTTCAAGCGTCTTGAAAAACTTGAGTCCAACTGGGTCGAAATGGATGCCGCTCAAAGCGACATCGCGAAGCAGCTGAAAGACGGCTTCATCAAAGACGGTTCTTCAAACACCACGATGAAGATCTCCGGTCGAATTCACGCCGACTGGTGGGCCTTCCCCGACAGCGACGATGCCGCTGGCCTTGAAGGAACTCCAGGCGTCAGCCCCCAGGACCGCTTTGAATGGCGTCGTGTACGCTTTGGCGTTGCAGGCGATATCAAGGACAACATGCTGTACAAGATTGAGATGGAGTTCGCTGATCCGAACGACACTCAATACCGAGACGTCTACATCGGCTTCAAAGACCTGCCCTGGTTGCAGACTCTGTTGATCGGTAACCAGAAGCGACCATTCGGTCTCGATCATATCAACAGCTCGCGCTACAACGTGTTCATGGAACGCCCAATGACCGTCGAAGCGATGAACCAGGACGCTCGACGTCTGGGTATCGCTTCTTACGGCAAGTCGGACGACCTGGCGTGGAACTGGCGTGCCGGTATTTATCAGATGGAACTCACCCAGGACGACCAGGGTTATCGTGGCGACAACTACCAGCCACAGTTGGCAGCACGACTCGCCAACACCGCGTGGTACGACGAATGCACAGACGGCCGCAGCTACATTCACTGGGCCGTGTCCGGAATGCTGGGCTTCCCGGATGGCGACGGCAGTGCCGCTGGCGGAAACCAAGCAACGTTCGACACTCGCCCGGAAGCTCGCAGCTCGCGTGACTGGATCGACACTGGTCGAATTGCCGGAGCTGACAAAATCTACCAGCTCGGTCTGGAAAGTGTTGCCAACTTTGGTCCAATGCAGGTCGTCGGTGAACTTCAACAGGCATGGGTACAGCGTACCGGAGCTAACCCGGACCTCTACAACTGGGGTGCTTACGGTTACGTCTCGTACTTCCTGACTGGTGAACACATCCCATGGGATCGCGAAACCGGACAGCTCGGTCGCGTCAAACCATTCCAGAACTTCTTCCTGGTCAACACTTGCGATGGCTGCACCGATGGTGGCTGGGGAGCGTTGCAGCTCGCAGCTCGATGGTCATACGCCGACTTCAGCGACGAAAACATTCAGGGTGGAGTGGGCGAAAGCTTCACGCTTGGTGTCAACTGGCACTGGAACCCGAACGCCAGGCTTCAGCTCAACTACATCAACGGAAACATTGTCGGCAACCAGGTTCGACCAGGTAACGACGCTGACTACAACATCCTCGGTGCTCGCTTCATGGTCGACTTCTGATCGACTTCTCGGTTGAGCCAATGCTGACTTCTCATTCTTTGAAACGTCATGCCCGCAAAGACGGGCAGCCACTATCAACTAAACATCCAGGCTTCCCGCCGCTGCGGGAATGATGTCTCAATCAATTCTTCCATTCATCACTACTCGTGGAGAAATCCCGATGAAAACATTAGCGACGCTGGCTCTGTTCAGCATAACCATGTCGTCGGTCGCGATGGCCGACCATTGTTGCAAGCCTGCGGGCTGCAGCCCCGATCGAAACTGCATGCCCGCGTGCAAACCGGTTGTCAAAAAAGTCGATATCATAGCAACCTGCTACAACATCGAAACGAAAACGATCTGCATTCCGCCGACTCGTTTTCCGTGGGAATCCAGCCCCTGTGACGGAGTCTGTGGAAACAACTGCGGAGCGGATGGCAAATGTGCGGCGGGCGGTGCCTGCACTCCAGCCGGTCGATGCGGAGCTGGCTGCGGCAACGGATGCGGATCCGGCGGACTGTTGTCCGGCCTGCGAGCCGCACTTGGCATGAGCAACTGCGCCACCAGCAAGTGCGTCAAGTCGCCGAAGAAGTCTTCAAAGAAGATCGGCGAAAAGTGCGTCTGCACTTGGGAAACCTGCAGCAGCGACGTTTGTGGTGGAGCCGGCTGCAAGCCAGCTTGTGCTGCTCCAGGTGTTGCCCCGAAAGCTTCAGCTCCGGCTGCTCCTCCACAGGAAGCACCACCGGCTGTTGCTCCGGCACCACCAGAAGCTGCTCTACGCGGCATCTTCCCGCGCCGGTAGTCTGAACGTTGAACCGCTCGGCACCGCACCACTGCGATCAGTGGTGCGGCCCGAGACACGTCTTCGGCAACGACGAGGCGCTACAGTCCGAGCCTGAGACGCCCACCTTTGAAGAGTCTCCTGCGAGAATTGATGCAGCAAATCCTTGCGAACAAAGCTCCTCGCCAGTCCAGGTTGGCGAGGAGTTTTTTGTATAGGTATGGCAAGGCCGGATCGACAGCGACCTGCGGGCAACCGCACGGACGACGGCCTCATGTCAACAGGTCTTTGACTCACACCGCAACTCATTCGATCGACTCTTCAGAACTTCAGGCGCACTTCTCCCTGGAATCGCTTCCTTCGACAATTCTCGCCGCTTGACCGTCAGACCGCAGACACTACATTCGCGGTATGCAGTCTCGTTTTCTCAACTTCCTGTCGCTTTTTGCACTGTTCGCAGCGTCGTTCTCGATGCTCGCCGAACCGGTGATCGAGATACTGGTTGACTCACCGGCCTGCCCGTGCACCGAAACAGATAGCGACACTGACGCCGACAGCGACGATGACAGTCCCGATGACGAGTCGCTGCTCGTAGAGAAGACACCGGTTGCCGACTCTTTCACGCTTGAATGCCGAGTCACGCAACTGTCTGACGACGTGACCACTTCGCGAAACCTGGATGGTGATCCGCGAGGACCGCCTGCCGCATCGACCACTCCGATTGCCTGAGCGGCATCCTGCCGCCAACTCCCGGACCGGGCCTGCAAGCAATGAAGTTGTGAACTAAAGCTGATTGCCAGCCGCTGCCTCTTCCAGGCAACTCATCCGGCAACCGCACAATGTCAGTTCTGAGTCACCGCCGACGCTTCCTGCGTCACCACCGCCGGAATCGCGATCAGCCTCCCCCTTGCAACGTCGCTGCTCAACAACTCATGCATTTGTGGTGACGAGACAAACACGCCGAGAGTGTGAACCTGCCGTCGATCACTCAAGAACCATCGACTGAATCCAGTATCGGCACATCTGACGACGACGACAGTCGCGGCATCCGCAGGCGAAGTCGCCAGCAAAAACCAGTTCATCCAAACAGGATTCTCGACCAGAGGATTTACCATGTCTGAAACGTCCCCAACGACTCCGCCAACAGTCCTCACCGAAGTTCCGCGAGGCAGACTGCCTGAGGCCATCAAATATTTCCGAAACGACCTGGTATCTGGTTTTCTGGTCTTTCTGATCGCCCTGCCATTGTGTCTGGCGATTTCGGTATCCAGTGGTTATCCGCCGATCGCCGGAATCTTCACAGCGATCATCGGTGCGATCGTCACCACATTCATCAGCAACAGCGAACTGACGATTAAAGGGCCAGCGGCAGGTCTGATCGTGATCGCCCTGGGCTGTATCAACGAATTCGGTGGCGCCGGAAATACGAACGCCTACCGCGCCGCACTGGCTGTGGGGGTCGCAGCAGCCGTCCTGCAGATTCTGTTCGGGATGTTCCGAGCCGGAATTCTGGGTGAGTTCTTTCCCATCTCCGCCGTCCACGGAATGCTGGCAGCAATCGGCGTCATCATCATCATCAAGCAGATCCCCTACGCGCTGGGAATCATTGGAGCCAAGGGATCACCGCTGGAGATGGTTCAACAGATCCCTCACTACATTCTTGAAGCCAACCCCGCCATCGCCGCGATCGGAATCGTCAGCCTGCTGATCATGTTTACGTGGCCGAAAGTCAGCAGAAAGCTGGGACCGCTGAAACTGATTCCCGCTCCAATGATTGTGCTGCTGGTTGCCGTCCCGATGGGTATGGGCTTCGATCTGCTGCACAAGCACTCATACTACCTGCAAGGGCACGAATACCAGCTCAGCGAACAATACCTTGTCGACATGCCTGGGCGAATTTTCGGCATGTTCGACGAAGTCACCTACCCGGACATGTCGGTACTCACTCACCTGGTCGCCTGGAAATGGGTGATGATGTTTTTCATCATCGGCAGCCTGGAATCGCTGCTGAGCGCCAAGGCCGTCGACCTGCTCGATCCGTGGAGACGCAAAACAAACATGGACCGTGACGTCATCGCCGTTGGCGTCGGCAATCTGTGCGCATCACTGGTCGGTGGACTGCCGATGATCTCCGAGATCGTCCGGTCGAAAGCCAACATCGACAACGGAGCACGCACACGGTTTGCCGACATGTGGCACGGAATCTTCCTGCTCATCTGCGTAGCGCTGATCCCGACTGTCCTGCATATGATTCCCCTGGCGGCCCTGGCCGCGATGCTGGTTTACACGGGTTTCCGACTGGCTCACCCGACGGAATTCATTCACGTTTATCACATCGGAAAAGAGCAACTCGCCATCTTTGTCACGACTTTGGTCGTCGTCCTGGCGACTGATCTGCTGATCGGAGTCGCGGCGGGCATCGTGCTGAAAATGGTCATTCACGTTTCCAACGGCGTGCCGCTGCGGTCACTGTTCAAGCCGTACCTGGAAGTCGAAGACGTCGACGAAAACACCAGCATGATCATTGCCCGGCAGTCCGCCGTGTTCAGCAACTGGATCCCCTTCCGCCGACAGATCGAAGACATCGGCCTGGTTCAGCACCGGAATCTGATCATTGATGTTTCCGATACTCAACTTGTCGATCACAGCGTGATGGGCAAGCTCGAAGAAATGGCACGAGACTTCGAACAGGAGGGGCTGACGTTCGAAGTCCGCGGTCTGGAGTCGCTGCAACCGCTTGCGGACAACGCTCAGGCCGCCCGCAAACGAGGGTTGGCAACAATCCGCCGGATCACCGTCATGGCCAACCAGTCATTGCGTTACTGGCTGCTGGACGAATTCGTCAAGTGTGGAGCCACCGGCTACACCGTCACGACCTGCACCGGCGCCGGACGGCGCAACATCCAGAACGACAGCGTGGCGGACGACGAACACGTCCGCATTGAAGTCATCGCCCCGGAGCACGTGTGCGACGCCGTAATCGACTTCCTGCGTCGAGACATCCTGCCTGGCCATCACGTTGAAGCGTGTGTGGAGACTGTCGACGTCGTCCGCGTCGGACACTTCGCATCCGTCGAGGACCAGCCGATTAATGGCTCCCATCACTGATTGATAACTTGAAGACAGAACCGGGACAGAAAATGGTCCGCACCTGCTTTCTCAAGCAGGCTACGTTTTCTCGCGCGATGTAGAAACGGCCAGCCGATAAATCGACGAAATCTCGTCCTGGTTCGTGACGCAGGTATTCAGGTCGTTGAGCAATCCGTCCCGCAAGCTGTAGATCCAGCCATGAACGGAAAGATTCTGCCCCTGTTCCCAGGCGTTCTGCACAATCGTTGTATGACAGACGTTGTAGACCTGCTCGATGACGTTGAACTCGCAGAGCAGCTTCAATTCCTGTTCCGGATCATCCACTCCGGCAAGAACATCTTCATGTTTCTGCCGCACGTCCCGAATATGGCGCAGCCAGTTGTCAATCAATCCAAGCTTGTTGTTCTGCATCGCTGCCTTGACACCACCGCAACCGTAGTGACCGCACACGATGATGTGTTCAACTTTCAGGTAGGCAACGGCGTACTCAATCACCGACAGACAGTTGAAGTCGCTGTGCACGACGACGTTGGCAATATTCCGATGAACGAACACTTCGCCAGGCGTCAAACCCGTGATCTGATTCGCCGGAACTCGACTGTCCGCACAGCCTATCCAGAGATACTTCGGACTCTGCTGCGCCACCAGACGCTCGAAGAACTCCGGGTCAGCCATTCTGGCTCCGTCTGCCCAGTTACGATTGCTGTCAAACAGGTTCTTCAAATTTCGCATATTAATCCTTCATGGCTGACGGTCATGATCTGCTCTGTTGGTCGAGTCGACCGTGGTCGAGTCGCCCGGACGCGCCGGCATCTTCGCCAGAAACTCCGCGATCATCAACCGCTGTTTCCAGTGACAAAAATGGTGTCACTGTCGTCTCTCAAACTGAGAACATCCTCATCCTTCGAGCTTTCGCGAGGCACGGATAGCATGCTTCAGAACTTCGCACCTTCGCGTGAGTTCTTTTGCACTCTGCCGTAAACCCCCTCGCCCCGGAAGTGTACTCTTATTTTCGAAGGCTGTCTGATGGTAGGTTTAGAATTGGCGATGAACCTGTCGCTGCTTCCGGTCAGTCAGTCAAGCAGCGGCACTCACTCGGTGCCAAAGGATCTGATGACAAGGAGCCTCTGGAAGCCGTACATTCCGGTCGCCTTCTGATCATGACAGGTTGTGAGGTTGCTCAACTCTTGATCCAGTCTTGCCTGAAGCGGCGATCGTTGCCCCATTGCTCTCAGCTCTTCCGGCAATGCAAACTCAAATCACGCGGCTCCAGAAGGAAACCACTATGACACGCAGTGCTGCCGAACGGATCGAACATGTCAGCGATCTTTTGTTCGAAGCCAGTAAGTCGATTCGGATTCTGAGTCATGTCAGCTGGAGTGCTTCCGTCCGCGAGCAGTTTTTTGCTCTGGAAGCAAAAGAGTTACCAGTCGTCTCCTACCCAATCTTTGATCCGGCTCCGGTTCTTGAGATTATCGCCGCAGCCAGACTCCACATCGAATCGTCATTCATTGATGAATGGCTGACACGTCTGGCCGACGATCTGGAAGACAGTGCCAGAATGATGGCCGGCGCCGGAACTCCAGCGTTCTTCGCGTACTCAAAGAAGCTGTTTGGAGTTCCGAACGATCCATTGCCAGACAAAGTTTCGACGTCGCTCGCGCTGGCTCGCAAATTCGATGAGTTACTGACGTCGGTCATGAAGATCGATCTGGGTGAACCGCCGCCAGCCTGTTATCTGGCTCAGACTGTCGCGACGGCCATGTCGGAAGCCGTTACGAAAATGTTTGGCGCTGACGCTCCGGAAGTTCTGATCGTTGACGAGCTGTCCGCCAACGCGCTGGCAGGGCCAAAACGAATTCGAATCCGGCGTAACGCAAGCTTCTCTGACAAAGACATTAACCAGCTCGTCGAGCACGAGGCTTACATTCATGTGGCCACCTCGCTGAACGGACTGGCTCAGCCGCACCTGAAGATTCTCGGAGCCAGCCATCCAGGAATTACAAAGACTCAGGAAGGGCTGGCCGTCTTTGCCGAATTCATTACCGGGTCAATCGATCTGGGTCGAATGCGACGACTGGCGGATCGTGTTATTGCCATTCAAATGGCCGTTGACGGGGCGGACTTTCTGGACGTTTATCAGTATTTCCTGGCAAGGATTGAAAACGAGCAGCAGTCCTACGAGAACGCTCGGCGAGTCTTCCGTGGTGGCGTTGTCAGCGGTTCCTACCCGTTTACCAAGGACATGGTGTATCTGGACGGACTGCTTTCCGTACACAACTTTCTGCGATCGATCGTTTCATCAGGCCGCTCGGACTGCCTGCGTTTGTTGTTCTGCGGCAAGCTCGACATCGAAGATATTCCCGTCATTCACGAGTTGACTCAAATGGGTCTGTGTCAGCCCGCGAAGTATCTTCCCCCCTGGGCATCAGACCTGCGATTTCTACTGTGCCACCTGGCGTATTCTTCCTTCCTGAACGGTGTCGACCTTACCCAGGTCCGCGCTCACTATGACCGACTGCTGGCACGCATCCCCAAGCTGAACTCTTAAGTCATCCGGTCGACACTACGCTGAGATAAGCAAACCAGGGGCGAATGCCGCCGTACGGAATCGGTCACCGTACAACACTGGTCAGCACTTTACGCACACCTCGTAGTCTTCCAGATATTGGCAGAGCTGTCCTGTTCCGCACGGCTACTGTGACCACTGAGCACGCTATTCACCACCAGTCGTGGTGCGACCAGAGATCGCACACACAGCGATCAGCGCAAACGCCGAAGCATTCATCGAACATTCCATTTCCGACTTTTGTCGGCACAGGAATTGCCAAACTTCGATCTTGAGAGCGATCAAAGTTGCGTTGTCAAATCGCCAAACCAGCTCAAGTACGATGGGATCGGAAGTTCATGAAGAAGAACGAATCAATTTCGAAAATCATGTCGAGCAACCTCATCACGATTGACCACACAGAACCGGTTTCCAAAGCTCGGCAGTTGCTGGAGACTGGCGATCGTCATCACCTGCCGGTCGTCCACGGCGAAGACCTCGTCGGAATTATCAGTTCGAGTGACGTTCTCCGCGTCACGTTTGGAGAGTTTGGAAACCAGGATGGTCGCAGTCTCGATGCCATTCTGGACCACACTTATAAGCTCTCCGACCTGGCGAACAACGAACCTGTTTCGATCCAGGTCACCGCAACGATCCGGGATGCCGCCGGTTTACTGGCCAGCAACAACTTTCACTCACTTCCAGTCGTTGACGGAAACAAACTCGTCGGACTCGTAACTTCGACGGACCTGATTCAGTACCTGGTTGACCAGTACTGAGTTCAAGTTTCGCGTTTTTGAGGTGGTGTGTTTGAAGATGGGAGCTTCCTTCAAGATGCGTCTTCGGCTTTCTCAGGACAGAAGAACGCATGGAGAAAGGAAGCTCTCTTGTTCCTTGTCAGTTCGTTTGTGCTGGTGCAGCCGCGGGTGTCTGGTGTCCTGCCGGCTCCCACGTGGAACAGTTTCGAAGCCTTGATGGTCGGCTGAATGTTCGCTTAGCGCCGCACCCTTTCCGGCATGATCGAGGCAGCCGGACTGGACGGCAAGCCTCATCATTCGGTGTTCCATCGGGTGTTTGCGTCCACACGGTGGCCGCTGGACCAGTTGGGGCTGGCGGTCGAGATGCTTAATCAACAAGGCCGACGCGTGACGGTCGATCTGTACGTGCGGAAGACTCGCCTGCGAACTGTGGACCGAGTGGCATGCGTACTCAAAGTTCCCAGTGGTGACCTGCGCGTCGTCACCTCCGAACTCCCGACGACGGACGCGACCGCGAAGCCTTCCACAGCACATGCCAGGCGATTGAACGCACTGTCTCAAGGCGCTGCCGCTGTACGGCTTGATTGTTTGCTGGTTCGCGACCAGCGAGCATCAACAATTCCAGCCCCGCGAGCTTTCAGGAACTACTCGCCACCCTGCACAGCGAATCTCAGCAGCAGTACCTTTCACAACTGTCGCTCCCAGCGCCGGTCTCGCAGAAACTCAAACAGACCATCCAGGCACTCGCACTGCTCAACATCTGAAATTGCGAAACGCGAAGTCAGCGATCGTACTGACACCAAAAATGCAGACGGCCTGTGAAAATTAAACAGGCCGCTTGCCTTTGTGGGCACCAGTCAAACTTCTTCACAGCTCAACCGTCCAACGCCTGAGACTGCACGTCAGCCAGCACATACTTAACACTGTGGTAATGACATAGTGCCACCGCAGAAGCATCCGCGACGTCGTTTGGTTCGAGCAGCTTTTTCAGTCGGAGTTCATGCTGAACGGCGTGCTGCATCTGCTCCTTGCTGGCCTGCCCGTTTCCGGTCAGTAGCTTCTTGATCTGCGTCGGCGTGTAATGAATAACGGGCAGTTTGGCCTCGGCTGCGGTCAGCAGAATTACTCCCCGAGCATGAGCCATTAAGATGGCCGTCTTCGGGTGAGCAACGTGTGAGAACACCTGCTCGATCGCCATAACGGACGGATTCATCTCCGCGATAACTTCCCGTAGCCCGACCGCCAGCTCGTGCACCCGCTCGGCCAGCGGCAGATCCTTCGTCGAGCGAATCACGCCCCCTTCACGAAGCACGGCTCCTTTCGCCGTCCGCTCAATGATCGAATATCCCGTCCGATTCAGTCCTGGATCGATCCCCAGCACTCGCACCTGGCGTGCTATTGGCAAAGGTCTTTTGGGGTCGTTGGTTACTGGTTCGATCATTTAGAAACTTAGTACCACAACAAGTTGCAGATGTACTTCTCAGAAAAATCTCTCCGCGTTTTCCTCAGTAAATCACTGCTCGTCTCCGTTGAAAATTCCGTCTGATCGGGAATGTGGCTATTCGCGGCGCCACAAAGTTCCGTCGGGGCGGTCTTCGAGCGTGATCTTCAGTTCGTTGAGACTGTCTCGGATCGTGTCAGCGAGTGCCCAGTTCTTTTCACTTCGCAGGCTGCCTCGCAGGCTGATAACAAGCTGCATCAGACCGTCGACGAGTTCATCGTTTGCCCCTCCGGCATCGTCATCAACTGGCCTGTTAAACACACCGAGAATTCCCGCCAGCTCTTTCAGCAACGTGACGCTGGTAACAAAGGCTGCCATGTTCTGCTCGTCGGACTTGCCGGCGCCGTCGAGTTTTGTTTCGTTGACGAAACCGTTGATCGCTTTGCGCAGGTCGAACAGAACTCCGACTGCGCCGCCAGTGTTGAAGTCATCGTCCATGCACTCGTAATAACGATTGCGAAGAGCGGCGACTTCTCCGAGGAATCCCGCGGGCTCTCCATTGAGGGCGACCGTCTGCTCACGAGTTGCGGACGTTGTCAGAGCATAAAAATCCTGGCCAGTAATTCGCTGAAAAGTTTCGATCAGCCGGTAGAAGCCCTCGAGTGATCGACCCGTCTCATCGATCCGCTCGTCGCCAAAGTCAATCGGGCTTCGGTAGTGCGTGGCGAGAAGAAAGAAGCGAACCGTTTCAGGATGATGCTTCGAGAAGACGGCGGTTTTGACGGATTCAGCTCCGGCTGACCCTGCCAGCTTGCCAGCAACCTGAGCATCCATATCAGGAATGTCGCCGTGTTTGTCGTGCTGACCGCCGACTTTCCCGGACTGCCCGCTGGCCTGCATCAGACCATTGTGCAGCCAATACTTTGAAAACGGCTTGCCCGTGCAGCATTCAGACTGAGCGAGTTCATTTTCGTGGTGAGGAAACAGCAAATCGAGTCCGCCGCCGTGAATGTCCAGTGTTTCGCCCAGATACTTCATGCTCATGGCGGAGCACTCAATATGCCAGCCTGGCCGTCCTGGTCCCCAGGGACTGTCCCACGATGGCTCGCCAGGCTTTGACGCTTTCCAGAGTGCGAAGTCTGCCGGATGTTTCTTTCGATCGGCGGCTTCGACGCGTTCACCAGAAACCAGCTCATTGATGTTGCGGTGGCTGAGCTTGCCGTAGTCGTCGTCGTTTTCTGCCTGAAAGTAGACGTCTCCGTCGAGCGGGTAGGCATGCCCCTTTTCGATCAACGACTCGATCATTGAGAGCATTTCGGGAATATGCTCGGTCGCGTACGGGAAGCGGTCGATCGAGTCGACGCCCATCGTGGCGAGATTCTCGAAGTAGTCCTGCGTCATCTCCTTCGCAAGATCACCGACCTCGACACCCAGTTCGTTGGCCTTGTTGATCAGCTTGTCATCGACGTCGGTGATGTTGACGATCCAGGTCACGTCGTAACTGAGGTACGACAGATACTTCTTGATGGTGTCGAAGATGACCGGCCCGACCATGTGTCCGATGTGAGCCGGCTTGTAAACCGTCGGCCCGCACAGATACATGCCGACCTTCCCTGGGGTCACGGGAACGAAGTCTTCTTTTTCACGAGTCAGCGTGTTGTAGATGCGAAGGGTCATAGTCAGATCGTTGTGTTGAATGTTGAAGAGGCAGGCCGATTGAAATTCTGCAAGGTAACAATTTCAGTACGAGGTCTACTCGGATGTTCCGTCGCGATAAAGCAGGACAACAGCGTCGGCGGAAATGGACTCGCCACGCCCAATTGGTCCTACTTTTTCGCCTGTCTTGGCTTTGAGATTCACCTGATTCGCTGAGACACCCAACAGCTTTGCCAGGCTGTCCTGAATCTGCTTCCTCCAAGGGGCCAGTTTTGGTCGTTCTGCGAAGATGGTGCAATCGAGATTCGCGATCTTCCAGCCCCGCTCCTCGACTTCCTGAACGGCAGCTCGCAAAAAGACGGCGGAGTCGGCACCTTTCCATTGTGAATCGGTGTTCGGAAACCAGTCGCCGATGTCGCCCAGCGCGAGCGCCCCCAGCAATGTGTCCGTCACCGCGTGCAGCAGGACGTCGGCGTCGCTGTGCCCGACAAGGCCCTTTTCAAACGGCACGGTCACGCCACCAAGAATCAGCGGTCGACCAGCTTCAAGCCGGTGGCTGTCGTGTCCGTGTCCAATTCGCAGCGGCGGGAGTTTCATCCTGATTGCAATAGCTGTTGAAACTCGAAGAAGTCACCCGAAGTCCGGCTCCTGATCGTTAATGATCAGCTCCGCCACTTCGAGACGCGACATCCGTGCCGCGGGTTGTCGCGAATGATAGTTCTGCCCGATTCACTCGGCAATGTGACCTGCAACGCCACATAATTACTGTGTTTGAGTATTATTTTGAGCCACTGGCCGATTCAACAGCAGGCTCGACCGTCAGAACTTCCCGTCGCGGACTTCGAAGCCGGTGGGTTTGCCGAGACTTTCTCCGTCTCGGTTTACCCAGTCGGCGACAGCGTCGAGCAGTTGTGAGATCGAAACTTCAGGTCGACCGTAGCGATCGTGGGAAACGCTGGCGTCGTTAAGTAACGCGGTCGGCGATTCCTGGCCATCAAATTCGACGGGCAGATTCAGGCGGTCGGCCAGTTGTTCACTGATGGTTCGAACGCTGAGAATTTCAGAACCGGTGACGTTGACGACGAACGGCGGGCTGGCGACGTCGACCAGACTGGCCAGCGCGTGAGCATTGGCATCGCCCTGCCAGATGACGTTGAACGATCCCATCGTCAGGTCGATCGACTGTCCGCTTTTTATTCGAGTGGCCAGGTCGACGAGAACTCCGTAACGCAACTCACAGGCGTAGTTCAGACGAATGATGGACATCGGCGTGCCGTTTGTTCGGCTGAAGTGTTCGAAGACTCGCTCGCGTCCGAGGCAACTCATGGCGTACTCGCCGGCTGGATTCAGAGAGTCAGTCTCGACCGAGCCGCCACTCGACACCGGCACCAGGCCATAGACGTTACCGGTTGAGAAAACGGCGATTCGGCTGTCTCGATATCGACTCGCGACTACCGCTGGCACGACGGAGTTCATCGCCCAGGTCAGTGATTCATTGCCGGTCGATCCAAATTTCATGCCGGCCATGAAAACAATGTTGGGAGCATCCGGCAGGGCTGCTACCGCCTGCCCATCCAGCAGGTTGGCTTTGATGGTCTCGATGCCCCAGGCGTCGAGCTTCTGACGTTCAGCGTCATTCGAAAAACGCGCGACACCGATCACTCGCCGAGCAACGCCAGCCTGGTCCGAAGCGCGCTTCGCCATTCGGGCAAGAGTCGGCCCCATCTTCCCGGCAACGCCGAGAACCAGTATGTCGTCATTGATCTTTGAAAGCCTTTCCACCAGCCACTCGGGCGGCCGGCTGAGTGCGTCGTCGAGTTGTTCGACCGTTTGGATTTTCATGGGGCAGGCCGAAGGGTGAATGACAATGCAGGCTTTTTGAACGCCGAGGGCGAAGAGGTGAAAAATGCTGAGGGTAAAGGGAGACCTGCAGGGTGAGCATCGCTCACCAAATTGGATCCAACTTATGGGCGACGCCCACTCTACGACATGATTTCTTTGGCGACGTGGCCAGCGACGTCGGTCAGGCGGAAGTCGCGGCCAGCATAGCGATAAGTCAACCGTTCGTGGTCCAGACCGAGCAGATGCAGAATCGTCGCGTGGAGATCGTGGACGTGCATCTTGTCTTCGGCCGCGTAGTAGCCGTATTCGTCGGTTGCTCCGTAGGCATACCCGCCTCTGGTCCCGCCGCCGGCCATCCACATGGTGAAGCCGTGCGGATTGTGGTCTCGACCATTGCTTCCCTGGGCGGTCGGCGTTCGACCAAACTCGCCACCCCACAGAACGAGCGTGTCTTTCAGCAGGTCGCGATCTTTCAAATCCTGCAGAAACCCGGCGATCGGCTTGTCGACTTCGGAAGCGTTTTTCGTGTGGCCCTGGTAAAGGTTGCCGTGCTGATCCCATTGAACTTCACTGTCGCTGTGCGTGACCTGGACAAATCGGACGCCTCGTTCCAGAAACCTCCGAGCCAGCAGGCACTGACGACCGAAGTCCTGAGTTACCGGATCGTCAATGCCGTACTGTTTTTGAGTGGTGTCCGTTTCTTCAGAGAGATCCTGAACTTCGGGCATTGTCGATTGCATCCGGAAAGCCAGCTCGAACGAACTCAGCCGACCTTCCAGTGCCTGATCGTTTCCCGCGATCTGTAAGTGGTCGCGATTCATCGCCGCGATAAGATCGAGCTGCTTTCTCTGCTGCCGGGAACTCAGTCGCGAGTTCCGAATGTGCTTCACCTGAGCAGCCGACGACGCGAGGCTGGCGTTTCCGATCGGCGTTCCCTGGCAGTGAGCGGGCAGAAATGCCGACCCCCAGTTGTTAACTCCGCCGTGAGCCAGCGTCGGGCAGATCGTCACAAAGGCCGGCAGGTTCTGGTTCTCGGTGCCCAGGCCGTAAACCAGCCACGACCCCATGCTCGGCCGCACGAACTGGTCGGAGCCGGTATGCAGTTTCAGCAACGCGCCTCCGTGAGCCGGATTTGTTCCGTGGACTGAACGCAAAATGCAAAGATCGTCGACATGCTTTGCGACATTCGGAAACAGAGCACTGACCGGAAGGCCACTCTGTCCGTGCTGACGAAACTTCCACGGCGACCGTAGGAGATTGCCTTGTTTAGCAAACGTGACTCGCGGAAGGTCAAATGGCAGTGGCTTTCCGCTGTCACGATCAAGCAGCGGCTTGGGATCGAACGTGTCGACATGCGATGGTCCTCCTTTCATAAACAGGAAGACAATCCGTTTTGCACGAACCGGAAGATGCGGCTGCTTCGGTATCAGAGGGTCGCTGCTCTTAGCACTCTCATTGGCTGCGGCGTCCGCATCCTGCGCGAGCAAAGCACCGAACGCCAGATGACCGAATCCGACGGCGGCACTCTTGAGCAAACGCCGTCGTTCTGACAGCAACGTTTGATCGATCTCTGACGTGTGCTTCGAGGTTGTGATTTCAGCCATGACTACCTCAGATAGATGAATTCGTTACTTGCAAACAGGCTCTGGCAGAAAATCGACCACGCACTTTGTTCAGCGTTGGCGTCAACACTTGCCGCATCGGCCAGGGCGGCTGACGTCAGTTCGGAAATAAATGCCAGCGAGCGTTTGGATTCTGATGGCGAGGGGAGCCTTCCGAATGCCCGTTCGTAAGCAACGTTGATCCTTCGAGAGTTATCGAGCGATTCACTCATCAGCAACGCGGCCAGATGATCGGCTGAGTCCATGACCAGGTCGGAGTTCATCATCAGCAAAGCCTGAGGAGCGACGATCGTTGCGTTGCGGCTTCCGGTCGGCATTGTCGGATCAGGAAAATCGAACTGGCTGAACAGCGAGTAAACGTTGTTTCGAATCACCGGCAGATAAAGCGATCGTCTGAGGCTGTCGTATTTTGTGTGATCGACGGATGTGTGATTAAAGACGAACTGCCGGTTCCGCAGAGGGATGGTTTTGCCGCCGAGTTCCGTGTTCAGCCGACCGGACACGGCGAGAATGGAATCGCGAATCTGCTCGGCTTCCAATCGTTGAAGTCGGAACTTCCACAGCAGTCGGTTTTCCGGATCCGCTTCGGCGAGCGTGTGATCAGAATTCGACGACGCCATCTGATAAACGTTCGACGTCAGAATCAACCGGTGCAGTTCCTTCGTCGACCAGCCGCCTTCCATAAAGCGTCGAGCCAGCCAGTCCAGCAGTTCCGGATGCGACGGTCGATCTCCAAGCCTGCCGAAGTTCTCAGTCGAGCTGACGATGCCGGTTCCGAAATGCCATCGCCAGACACGATTCACAAAAACGCGAGCTGTCAGTGGGTGCTGCGTGCTGGCCATCCACTGAGCCAGCTCCAGGCGACCGCTGCGATTCTTTGGCAGAATCGGCCTCACGGTCGACGTACGCATGACTTCGGGAAACTCGCGCGCGACAGGTTCGCCAAAATTGCGATGACTGCCGCGAATGTGAATCGGCAGGCTTGTCAGTACGGTTCCGTCAGCAACGCCCATGACGGACGGTTCATCCGGAGCGTCACTTTCGGCCAGACGAGCCTTTTCCATCAGCCGGTAGTATTCGGCGAGCGTCTCGTCGTCAAAGGCGAACTCAGGTTTCGGAGGGACTGCCAGAAAACCAGACAGGTCGTACAACGCAGCTCGCGCTGGCTCCAGAGTTTCGTCGTCAATCGTCGTCGCTTTGGCATCTTTCTTTCGAGCCTCAGCCAGTGCCGCTTCAACTTTCTCGAACAGCAGTCGGTAATAAGTCTCGATCTGCTTCGCCGCTTCGTCGGCGGCGACTCCCGCCGTATTTTTCCATTCGTGCCACTTCGCAAAGACGGGATCGTCCGCGTGGTACTGCATGTGGAGACGGCAGTGGTGCAGAATCCTCGGGTGCAGCCCCAGCGGTTCCGCGATAGCCGCTACTTCGGTCAGCGATGCATCCGGAGAAAAATCTGCCGCTGCCATCAGGTACTCGGCGGCTTTCGCCCGAGCGTCATCTCTCAGCTTTGTAGTGACTTTATTCTTGAACGAAGAAGCGGCGCTGTTGAGTTCTGCCAGCTCCGCGTCGATCTTTTTCAGCTCAGCCAGTTCCTCTTCCGTGGCAAACGAGTATTCGTGCCAGTGCTTGATCACACCGGTCTGCGTGTCGCCAAACGTGCTGGTACTCTTGAAGATGGCCGCCAGCGCGTAGTAGTCAGTTTGTTTGAGCGGGTCGAACTTGTGATCGTGACACCGCACGCAGCCGATGGTCATTCCCAGAAACGCTTTGCCGACGGTGTCGAGCTGCTCGTCGATCGTGTCCATGAGGAGTTTCTCTTTGTCCGGCTCGGCCAGAACTTTCGCGCCGAGCACCAGAAACCCCGTCGCCGTTCTGGTTTCTCGATTCGCTCCCGGCACAAGATCCCCGGCGAGCTGTTCAATGAGAAACCGGTCGAACGGTTTGTCATTGTTGAACGAGTCGACCACATAGTCGCGGTAACGCCAGGCATTGCCGAACGCGAGGTTTTCATCCAACCCGTTCGAATCAGCATACCTCGCGACATCGAGCCAATGCCGACCCCAGCGAACTCCGTACTGGGGTGACTCCATCAATCGCTCGACAACTTTTTCGAAAGCATCTGCCGACTCGTCCGCCAGAAACGCCGCGATTTCATCCGGAGTCGGCGGCAAGCCGATCAGGTCAAAGGTCACTCGGCGGATGAGCGTTCGTTTGTCAGCTCGCTCGGCAGGCCGCGTATGGTGTTCTTCGAGCTTCGCCAGAACAAAGGCGTCGATCGGAGTCTGAACCCAGCCGGCATTTTCGACAACAGGCACTTCTGGATTGGCAACCGGCTTGAACGACCAGAACCCGCGACCTTCTTCGATCGACATTCCCGTTGGTCGAACCGTGCCCGGCTGACTTTCAGTGCGTGAATCGGGAACTCCCAGGCGAACCCACTTTTCGAGAATCGCAATCTCGGCGTCGGACATTCGCCCTTTCGGCGGCATTTGCAGATCGCGATTCTGATACCGGACAGCCTCAATCATCAGACTCTTGTCAGGCTCTCCGGCGACAACCACCGGCCCGCTGTCGCCGCCTCTCGCAACGCCCACCTTCGAGTCAAGATTCAACCCGCCATCAACATCGCCCTCCGAGTGACATTCGTAGCAATATTTAACCAGCAGCGGTCGCACGTCCTTCTCGAAGAATTCGACGTGGACTGATTCTTTGCTCGGTCGCCCAGCGACAGAAACATCAGGCTGATCATCGGCCAGAGCAACGTCGTCGGACGCGACCGCACAAACAACAGCCGCCACAAGAACAAAACGCAGCCAGAGAGGCAGGCAGAGAGGCAGGCAGCACCACGAATCTAATTCGTAATGGCCATGTCTGTGTGACATTCGTTGGACCTTATCGTCTTTTACTTTGCGAACGAGTTTCTGGTCGCCATTATGCACAATCTGACCGGGCAGGACGACAGCAGGCGGTCATCTCGACGTCCGTCCTTCGGTAACAATTCCTGAATGGCCCTTACCATCACCGTGACACTCTGCACGAGAACTTCGACAAGCTCAGATTCATAATCGAAAGACACTGCCAGATGGAACTGCACAGAATGTGGACGGAACAGTGCGACGCCACGACGGGAATTCGCAACGCATTCGGTACTCAGCAGGCGCTGAACTATCTCATTGGCGAAAAGTTTCTCGACTTCATCGAGGCCGCCGGAAAGGACGACAACTTCCGCAGTGAGCTTCCTCAGTTCGCCGCTCGCGTCCAGACATTGTTCGAACCATCAGAACTCGCGGCCTATCTGGCCCCCGTCGATGATTCCAACGTTTCGCGGGACGCCTCAATCGTCCGATGTTTGACGGACGAAACGCTGGTTGCCGAAGCGTGGCGTCACCTGCACTCTGAAACGCAACATCTGTGACAACTGTAGAACTTTCGCGACGCTGTTTGAGCGGCCTTTCCGCACGGTGAGCTGGCTCTTGTCCACGATACGTCGAATCCTCACTCAGAGAGACTGTGATTTTTTCGACAAGCCACGCCCGACGATCTGGAAATTCACGAACTCGTCGGAGGGTCGGTAACAGCAGAATTCCCACACAAAAACGGCACGAGCTGGATGTCCAGTTCGTGCCGTTTCTCATTTTCGTTTGTGAGACTCGAACTCGTGAGACTCAATTGAAGCCGCGTGTGGAAGGCTGCCTGGCTTTCCAGCATCGCGGCGAAATCGACTCGTCGCCTCGCGTCAGGATCGCAGGAAGCCTTTTGACGTCAGTAGTGCGATGACAGCGTTTGCACATTCTTCAACCGACTGCTCACCAGTCTTCAGCACCAGGTCAGGCGATTCCGGAACTTCGTAGGGGGCAGTGTCTCCAGAAAATTCTGTCAACCTGCCTGCATCGGCCTCAGCGTACTGCCCGCGAGAATCGCGTTGGCGACACAATTCAACAGGGGCGTCGACGTGAACTGTCAGGAATCTGTCGGTACCAATCACTCCGGCCACTTTGTCGCGAACCGTTGCGTTCGGGGCCACAAACGCGGCAATGCAGATGATGCCAGCGTCGTTCAGAATGTTGGCAAGATGGGCCGATCGGCGCAGGTTCTCTGATCGCTCTTCGAAGCTGAAGCCAAGATCTTTGCTGAGCCCTCGGCGAACCTGCTGTCCATCAAGGACGGTGACCGCTCGCCCGCTATCAAATAACTTACGTTCAACCGCCTGAGCGATCGTTGTCTTACCACTGCTTGTCAGACCTGTCAGCAATACGGTAACTGGTTTCTGTCCATAGCGGGATTCGCGTTCTTCGGGAGTGACGACGTTGAGGACGTCAGCTTCTTGAGCATCTTCTTCAACGGCAATCTCCTCTTCCCACGCTGCCAGCCTCTTCCCGCCGGAACTTCGATCCAGGATCATCGCCGCAGCCACGGTCGCATTCGTGATCCGATCAATGAGAATCAGTGCGCCTGTGGAGCGATTGTTTTTGTATGAATCGAAGCAGATGGTTTCGTTCAGGCAAAGCCGGCAGCGACCGATCTCATTCAAATTCAGTTGTGGCGCAGGGCTGCTGTGCAACGTGTTCACGTCGATTCGGTAACGCAGAGATTCGATGGAACCGGTAATCAATTGAGTCGAGTGCTTCACGATGTAGGTTTTGCCGGGGACCATTGGCTCTTCAGCCATCCAGACCAGCATTGCTTCAACGGTGTCAGATGTTGCTGGAACGTTGCCGGGCTTCACGATCATGTCGCCTCGGCTGGCATCAACTTCGTCTTCGAAAGTCAGAGTGACCGCAAGCGGTGCATAGGCTTCGTCCATGTTGCCGTCAAAAGTGACGATCTCTTTGACATGAGTCGTCTTCTTGCTGGGCATGACCATTACTTCATCGCCCTTGCGGATGATTCCGGAAGCGATGGTGCCGCAGAAGCCGCGGAAGTCCAGATCAGGCCGGTTGACCCATTGGACGGGCATCCGAAAGTCCTGCAGATTTCTGTCGGAACCGATGTAGACGGATTCGAGCCGGTTCATCAGCGTTCCGCCGTTGTACCAGGGCATATTTTCACTGCGGTCCACAACGTTATCGCCATTGAGCGCAGACAATGGGATAAAGTAGAGATCCGGCAGATCAAGACGTCGAGAGAATGCACTGTAGTCGGCGCAGATCTTGTCGTAGGTGGCTTCATCAAAATCAACAAGGTCCATCTTGTTGATGGCGATGATGACATGCCGAATGCCGAGCAAAGACACGATAAAACTGTGCCGTTTGGTCTGAGTCATCACCCCATGCCGAGCGTCAATCAGAATGACCGCGAGATCTGCAGAACTCGCTCCCGTTGCCATGTTACGAGTGTATTGTTCGTGCCCCGGGGTGTCCGCGATGATGAATTTGCGTTTGGCCGTACTGAAGTAACGGTAGGCGACGTCGATCGTGATTCCCTGTTCCCGTTCTTCTTTCAGTCCGTCCGTGGCCAGCGCGGGGTCAAATTTTCCGCCGACGGCCCCTTGAGTTTTGGAATCGGCCTCGATCCGTGCCAGTTCGTCTTCGTAAAGCATCTTGGAGTCGAACAGCAGCCGACCGATGAGCGTGCTTTTTCCGTCATCGACACTGCCACACGTGATGAACCGCAACAACTGCTTTTGCTCATGCTGCTTCAGGTACGCTTCGATGTCGGTTGCGATCAGGTCTGAGTGGTGTGACATGGATTCTGCTGTTTTTAAATGGGTGGCGGTACGGACCGACGACGGGTTGCGGCCTCAGTTACCGATGTGAGGTGTCACCAGGAATGCGCAGGACGGCTTAGAAATATCCGCGTTCTTTCTTCTTCTGCATGCCGGAGCCACCTTCATCCTTATCAATGACTCGGCCCTGACGTTCGCTGGTTTTGGTGAGCAGCATTTCCTGAATAATTTCCGGAAGCGTGGTTGCTTCTGATTCGACCGCGCCGGTTAACGGGTAGCAGCCGAGTGTTCGGAAGCGAACCATCTTCTCCATCGGCACTTCGCCTGGAAGAAGCTTCACTCGGTCATCGTCCAGCATGATCAGCACGCCGTCGCGTTCGACAACTTTGCGCATCGCAGATTTGTACAGCGGTACGATCGGGATGTTTTCAAGATGGATGTACTGCCAGACATCCAGCTCCGTCCAGTTACTGAGCGGAAAGACGCGGATGCTTTCGCCCTTGTTGACCCGCGTATTGTAGATGTTCCACAACTCCGGGCGTTGATTCTTGGGATCCCAGCGATGCTTTTTATCGCGAAACGAAAACACACGTTCCTTGGCGCGGCTTTTTTCTTCGTCGCGGCGAGCTCCACCGAATGCCGCATCAAAGCCGTACTTATCCAAAGCAGCTTTCAACGAATCGGTCTTCATCATCTCAGTGTGCTTTTCACTGTCGTCCAACGGGTGGATGTTCAGCTTCAGGCCTTCTTCGTTGATGTGGACGAGAAGTTGCAGCCCCAGTTCTTCCTGCACGAATTGATCACGAAAGGCGATCATCTCTTTGAACTTCCACGTCGTATCGACATGAAGTAAAGGGAACGGGGGCTTGGCCGGGTAAAACGCTTTCAGGGCCAGCTGCAACATGACTGCTGAATCTTTACCGATTGAGTACAGCATCACAGGATTGTTGAATTCCGCAACGACCTCACGGATTACGTGAATGCTTTCGGCCTCAAGTTGCTTCAGATGGGTTAAGTTGTAATCGCTCATGTTCTTCCTGGAGCGGGCATTCTGTCGGGTAAGTTGGTGGTCAGTATAAGTCGTACGCAAGTGTTGTGTTTAGGGGAGTTTCAATCTGCAATCAACCCAGTTCGGGACGATGAAAAGGTTGTTGCTTTGAAGAATCTGTCGGCATATTTCGAGCGATTCGGCACATAATCCAGTCTTTGATGATCTTTTACTGACACCGTTTCGCCAGACAGTCCGAACGAATTCGAGAGTGAAAAATTTCTCCGGCCAGAAGTCGCACGATTCATCAGCAGAACCGAGTAGACGACAGCCTCGGGACATCGACGATGCTCCACGGGAAAGAAGAATTCGAGCCTGGCATTGCGTCCTGAAAGCTGTCGCCGGGCAGCTTCAGCCTTTTCGGCCTCGCTCAGTGGCAGCCTGGCAGTGTCCGGCCGAGGTGCGTCCGTTTTTCTGGCCCAGACTGGATGAGAACGCAACGGACTCGACCGGTCGAGTCCGTCCTCTTAAAACCCGCAAATTCCTCTCGCAAACTGCCTGTATCGAGCCGACGTGAAGTATGAACAGAACCGACATCGAAGCCCTGATTCCTCACCGCGATCCTTTTCTCTGGATCGACGAGGTTGTCAAAATCGACGATACAAAAATCCATGCTCGCAGGAAAATCGACGACAAGCTCGACGTCTTTCGCGGCCATTACCCTCATTTTCCGATTCTGCCGGGCGTATTGCAGCTTGAAGCCGCGTTTCAGGCGGGAGCCATACTGATCGCGAAGACTCAGGACGTCGGCGAGGGCCAGGTTCCCGTCGTCACACGAGTCAACAACACAAAATTCCGCTCGATGGTCCGCCCCGGAGACACCCTCGACATTGAAGTCGAGCTGACGGAAACGCTTTCAAACGCTTTCTTTCTTACTGGGAAAGTCAGCGTCGACGGGAAGGTGACCGTTCGTCTGGATTTCGCCTGTGCCGCCGCGAAAGTCGAGTAAATTTCCGAATTCGCAAACGCATCGCCTGGCATCAACCGATGCTGATCGGAATTCCGAACTCTTCCGACAGACAACACAGATCGACGGCCGTCGATGGCGAAAGCGGAATTCCATTCTGGCGACGTTCGACTTCCGTTTCAGCTTCAAGCTGCCCCGGAATGATGACTCGATCGAACCCCGGAGCAGCGGGTGATTCGTTGAACGTCTGAGTCATCGCGTCCAGCCCCTGTTTGATCAGGGTCGGATCGCCAAACCGGTCGAGCCGCACGGCGGCAAAGTTGTGGGCGACACCTTCCTGAGCAAAACCGTGTTTCGTTGCCGAGTTATCCCCCAGAACTCGATCGGGATTGGCATCCTTTCGCCAGGCTCCGGCGAGCAGACCAGTCAGAATCCAGCCGGCGACTGCCAGTCCGAAACCCTTGTGCCCTCCGTATGTCGTCGCGCCGCCGAGCGGCTCCATTTTGCGAACGGCGTCCGGATTGTCAGTCGTCTGATGGTTCTCATCCAGCGACCAGCCAGCAGGAATTGCTTTGCCGAGTTCTTCGAGCATTTCCACCCGGTTCACCGGGACGACGGAGGTCGACATATCCAGCACAAAGTCCGGCCCGGTTGCTCCGGGGCAGGCCATCGCCAGCGGGTTGGTCGACAACATCGGCAGTAGACCGCCAAACGGGACGACCGACTTCGGCTGCCCGTTCGCAAACAGATAGCCGGTCGACGCAAAGCCGAGCATGTCGTGCGGCACGGCCATGTGAGCAAAGTAGCCCGCCGGTCCGAAGTGTGTCGAGTTTCGGACGGTCACGATTCCGACACCGGTTTCGTTTGCTTTTTCGATGGCCAGATTCATGGCCCGAACCGAGACCGACAAACCGAGACCAAAGTTTGCATTCAGTGCAGCGGTCGTTGGAGATTCAAATTCCGTTGTCAGCTCAGCGTTGAAGCAGATGACTCCGTCGCGCCGTCCGACTCCACCTGCGGTGTCGATGTAGTAGCGTTTCAGATTGCGAATTCCGTGCGTGTCGACACCGCGCAGGCTCGCCCAGATCAGCACATCGGTTGCCAGTCGGGCATCTTCTGAATTGACTCCCGCTGCCTCGAAAATCTGCTCACTGAATGACCGCAGTTCGTCTGCGGAAATCTTCATCTCTGACATCAGAATTATTCCTTAAGGATCGTCGCCTGTTGTGTGGCGGAAGATTGAAGCATCGCGAGCACGGCTTCAACTCCAGCGCGCCCGTCTGCCGGGGTACCTTCCCCGCCGCGTTCGCCATTGATCGAATTCACGAAAGCCTGCATCTGGTCACAGTAAGCCTGCATGCGAGGCATCGCGAATGCGGAGCCTGCTTCTTCGTGCCCGACTCGGGGCTGCTCAAAGACGGTTTCCATCTTTCCGTTACGACTGATGTTCAGCTGGCCGTACGGATTGAGATCGATGATTCCGCTTTCGCCCATGATCCGAAATCGAAACTCTTCCGCCGGAAATCCCGGCGCGGGCAGCACGCTCGACGACCAGTAAGTCGACATGGCATCGCTGTCGAACTTCAGCAGCGCCATCGTCGTGTTTTCGTTGGGATTCTCTTCGCGATACGTCCCGCATTGAGCGGAAACATTTACGAGTTCGCTCCCCAGCCACCAGCGACACAAATCGATGTTGTGCGGAGCGCTGTTCATCAGATGAGCCATCGCGAGCGGGTTCGTCCACCAGCCCCAGTTTCCACCGAATCCGGGATCGCTTCTCAAAGCCGTGATGTCGAACAGAGCCGACATCTGAATGCAGCGAACCTTCCCGATCCTGCCAGCCTGAATCAGATCGCGAGTCGTGTAGTTTGACTCGCGAAACCGCTGGTGATAACCGACTGAAAGCGTGAGATCGCGTTCTTCAAACGTCGCGATCATCTCGTCGCAATGTTCGAGCGACGTTGCCATCGGCTTCTCAACAAGAGCATGTTTGCCAGCCTTTGCCGCTGCCATCGCTTCTTCGTGATGCAGCCAGTGCGGCGTCGATATCACGACCGCGTCAATATCGTCACGATTCACGAGTGAGTGAACGTCAGGTTCCAGATCGATCCCGTAGTCGCTGGCAAGTTTCTCGGCACGACTTCCGCAGGCAACGGCCAAAGGGATCGTCGATTCCAGCTTGTAAGCCGCGTCGACGTGTGTCCGTCCCATAAATCCTGAGCCGATTACGCCAATTCTGACAGGGTTCATGATGCCGCCTTTTCAAACGCCTGAATCTGTAGCCTGTTTTCTCGCGGCCCGGTCTTTCAGAATCAACATCGCGGATTCCGTTCGGAAAACCTGCCAGCAGACTTACCTCAGCAAAATTACGTCAGCACGATCACCGGGAGCGACCACGTGAAACAGATACTTGTAGTCGGCGGAGGATCGATCGGCGAGCGACACGTTCGTTGCTTCCTCAACACCGGTCAGGCCGAAGTCTCTCTCTGCGAAACTCGTCCCGACGTACGGCAGCGGCTCGCCGAAAACTACGAACTTCAAAATGTGTTCTCAGCGTTCGACGCAGCGCTCGTTGAGAATTTCGAGGGAGCCGTGATCTGCACGCCGGCTCATCTTCATATTCTGATGGCGACGCAACTTGCCAGACGAGGTATCGGTTTGCTGATTGAGAAACCTTTGAGCACGTCGCCGCACGGGGTTGATCAACTGTCCGAGATTGCCGAGTCGAAGAGTCTTCCGGTTTCCATCGCGTACGTAATGCGGCAGCACCCGGCACTTCAGGCGATGAAACAGGCGCTCGATTCCGGACGTTTCGGTCGAGCCGTCCAGATTGTTTACTCGGGCGGCCAGCATTTTCCGTTTTACCGACCAGCTTACCGCGAGACCTACTACACAAGGCACGAGACCGGCGGCGGGGCAATTCAGGACGCGCTGACTCACACCGTCAACGCTGCCGAGTGGCTCGTCGGGCCTGTGACGAAACTCGTCGCCGATGCCGAGCACTGTTTACTGGAAGGTGTCGACGTTGAAGACACCGTCCACATCATTACTCGACACGGTTCTGTGCTCGGCTCATTCAGCCTCAACCAGCACCAGCCAGCCAACGAGTCAACGCTGACGGTTCTGTGCGAACGTGGAGCCATTCGGTTCGAAGGGCACAACGCAAGCTGGTCGTCATGCGTCGAGCCGGATTCTGAGTGGAAAATGGAAGAACGATATTCTCTGGAACGAGACGACCTGTTCGTTTCGCAGGCGAGGGCGTTTCTGTTGCAGCTTGACGGGAAGTCGGAAGCCGCGTGCTCGCTGCAGGACGGTTTGCAGACACTTCGCGTCAACCTGGCCGCGCTGGAATCAGTCGATACCGAAAGCTGGAAACACTTATGACCGAGCCAACCATTCAAAACCTGTTCGACCTGACCGGTAAAGTAGCTTTGATTACCGGCGGCTCGGGCTATCTCGGAAAGTCCTTTTCGCGAGCACTGGCGGAGGCCGGTGCTCGCGTCGTCGTCGCCAGCCGAGTCAAAGATCGAGCGGAACAGGTTGCAGCGGAACTCCCCTCATCAGACTCACCTGGCAAAGCAGCACATTTCGGAGTGCAGCTCGATCAGCTAGACGAAGCATCGCTCGACGCGGGTTTCAATGCCGCAGTCGAAGTGGCCGGGCAGGTCGACATCCTGATCAACAACGGACAGCAGGGACACCCGCTCGACCTGACCGACGTCACCGGCAAAGCCTTTAGTGAAGACCTCAAAAATGCCACGGGTTATTTTCTGCTGGCTCGCCGGTTTCGGGATCACATCGTTGCTCGCGAAGCTTCGGGAGCGGTGGTCATGATCGGATCCATGTACGGCGTTGTCGGTTCTTACCCCGACGCCTACGAAGGTGTCTGCACCGCCAGCCCCGTCCAGTATCACGCGCTGAAAGGCGGGATCATCCACATGACGCGGCACCTGGCCTGCTACTGGGCAAAGGATGGCGTCCGAGTCAACTGCCTGAGTCCCGGCCCCTTCCCGTCAGACAAGGCTCCGCCGGAAATGGTCGAGCGGCTGAAGAGCAAACTTCCGATGGGCCGCATGGGCGAACCTCACGAACTGAAAGGTGCACTCCTGCTCCTGACCAGCGACGCCGGTAGCTACATCACCGGCCAGAACCTGCTCGTCGATGGCGGCTGGACCGCGTGGTAAGGAATGCGTCCGCAATAACTTCCCGATTTCGAACAGCGGCTGGAGCAAATCGACTTTCGAGAAATTATTCAGGTCACGGATGGCCTTGAGGTCTCAGGACGATCCTGTAAGCGCCGCAGCCCTCCAACGTTTTCGTTTTGAATCTCTTGAATCATGAGTTCGCTCAGACGCATCAACGATGCCTTCGAGTGCATCCAGTTGTTCGTTATACGCGTTTGGCGTTTGCCTTGCGGTCCACCGTCGCCAGCGTGTTTTTGTGTTGTAACAGGAGTTCTCAACGTCATTCTCTGCCTGGTCGAAGACGTCTTGAATCGCCAGTAGACAATCATGGATACCGCTTGAGCGGACATCGATCACGGCTCGCGCGGAAGGCTTACATTTTCCTCTCGTCCGGCGGCGGGCCCAGCACTTCCTGCCGCAGTTTCAGCAGGTTGAGCGGCGTGAAGTCTTCGCCTTCGAATTCAATCTGCGTCACCGGCCAGTCCCCGGCATCCTTCAGACGTTGCAGATGTTTCGTGACGTTGAGCCAGCGGATCGTGCCGTTGGACGTTCGGATGACCAGCATGACCGGGTACTCATGAGCGATCCAGTAATCGGCCCAGCGCTGCTTCTTTATCTGAAAGATGGCTTTGCGGTCCCGCTGCCGATCCTTCAGGTACGAGTCGCCATTTTTCAACTGCAGATAGACGCGTTTTCCGCTGGCGTTGCCGGCGTAGTCTTTGAACTCGATTTCGCCGTCGATGCCGTGGTCCGAATTTGCCACCGGACGGAATATCTGACCGGCTTCGCCCGAGATCGAGAACGCATGGCCGACCAGAATCAGTTCCCGGCTTTCGTTGTCGATGGCCTGTTTCGACGCTTCGCGCAGCAGGCGCACTTTTTCGCGAAACTCTTCCGACGCCAGTTTCTGCTCGATAATGTCCCACAGTTTGATTTCTGCTCGACATTTGCGACCGGCGCAGTAGACAAACGCGTTTTCGCCGTCTTCTTTAATGGCGTCCCGGACTTCGTCGTCGTCCAGAAAAACTTTGCCGCATTTCGAACAGGCGTAGTGCCTGGAACGTTCAATGGCAGATGCCTTTTCTGCGACGTGCTCATGCACGTAGCGACTGAAGAGGACTCGCGTGTCGTCAGCCGTTTGCTTGTCGCAGTACAGTTTCAGCGAACCGCGGCCTTCGCGACCTCGGGTCAGGTGAATGCACAGCCGCGATCCGATTTCGCTGTGGAATTCGGCATAGTCCTGCCACAGGTGTTTAATTTCAAAGCCCGGCGCGTAGTACAGGCGGACGACCAGCGTGGCGTAGACATCGTCCAGAAATCCGGAGAATTCGTACGTGGTGAACAGCGGCGGCGAGTCCGGGTCGGAAGGACGTTTCAGGCCGAAGTAAGCGGCGCTGCTTGTTCAATGGATCGCTGAAGAGAAACGTCCCGCTTTCATACCGCGTCCAGTCTGAGGCGTCGAAATTCTCCGACAGCAGCATCAACAGCACGCGCGAACGTTCCAGCCCGTCGCCAATCTTCTCGGGAATCGAATCACCCAGTTCAATTTCCCACTCGTCCAGCCAGACCTTCAGCCCATCCTCCCGCAACCGCTTCGCCAGCGGATGCACAATCTGCACGTCCTTGTGGCTGTGGCTCAGAAAAACGTCGTAATCAAACCGGGTCCGGTCCCGCTGAGAACGAGGTCTGCCAAACTCGTCCAGAAGATTCTCGCCCTGCATCTCATCGTCCCCGCCGAGTGGTCCATTACTGTACCGACGGATCATATCGCCACCCGACAACTTCCGGCAGCAAGACAATGCCGAATCGTCGCGGAGCGGAGTCTGTTTCAGCTGGCGACGCCCCTATTCTCCTGTCCCGCATTTTGCTGTCCGAACTTTTACCTGTTGTCTGAGAGCTGACAGGAAGATGCAGGGAAGAATTGAAACAGCTCGATCTTCGGGTACTTTCTCCCGGGAACCTGTTACGAAGTCACGGACGGCACGAAATTCGGATCGTCGGGGCAACCGGTCGGGCTCTTCCGTTGCTCGAAACAAGCCCTCAAAACGACGTGCTCCTGCCGGAGCTGCTGCTCAACCTGCAAGCCGGGATGCTCCGTGACCTTTGGCCAGGCCCGCCACCGGATGAGAGTTTGAATCGCGATCTGAAAGTTGAATCTGAGCGGATTTGTACAACGTTATTTTCTGCGAAAACATTGGTCGTTGACATCTTTTGGAGCCACTGATAGCGTAACCTGTGCAGACGTAAATCCGCTGCTATTTGACCTGAATTGTCAACGGATTACGTCATTAGATTGAGTTTCAGTTCACCTCGGTTTCTGGAATGGAATCCTCCACAACCAGCGACGAGTCCAGACCCTTTTGCTGATTTCCCATTTGAATTGAATTACCGACGGTAATTTACTGACGCGATACACTCAGAAGTCAGATTCGAGTTCGCCACTGTTGGCTCGCGTCAAATTCCTGACTGTAAAAAGCGTCATCGAGGACACGCGCTTATGCTCCACGCCGTGCTCAAAGTGGTCGGTGGAAAGCAGGATGGAAAGCTCATCCCGCTTAACACGAAGAAATTTCTGATCGGTCGCGAACAGGACTGTCATCTCAGGCCGTCCAGTGAGTCCGTAAGCCGGCACCACTGCGCGATCACGATCGACGACTACACGGTTCGCGTGCGGGATCTCGGCAGCTCGAACGGAACCAGCATTAACGGCAAGCGAATCATCGGTGTCCACGAAGCGAATCCTGGCGACGCTCTTCAGATCGGAAATCTGGATTTCGAGATCGTCTTCAGCAAGACCGGAGCTCCCGTAACGGCTGGTGCGCCCGAAAAAGGCGGAACGTCGTTCACTCTGGACGAGTTCAATCTGGAAGCGGCAGAACCTCTTTCTGACACAGCCATGATGATCGGTAGCGACACAGCGGTGATTTCCAGGAAAGAACTGGAAGCGCAGGCCGCTGCGGACCAGTCAGCCGAAACAGCCACTGATTCGAATGAGCCAGCGGCCGCGACAGACTCGGAAGCTGCGCCGGTTGAAACGGCGTCTGATGAAGCACCGTCATCCCCGGAGCCCTCAGCGGCTGAACCACCAGCATCTGAGCCAGCACCGGTCGCAACCGAGCAGCCGAGCCCGATGGATCAGGAAGCGCCTCCTCAACCGGCTGAAGTTCCAGCCGCAGCTCAACAGCAGCCGGCCTTTCAACAACCGGCTGCCCCGCAGATGCCTGGCTATGGCCAGCAAATGCCTCAGCAGCCGTATCCGTACGGAATGCCTGGTTACGGAATGCCACAACAGGGGTACCCGTACGGGATGCCTCAACCTGGAATGCCAGGCTACGGAATGCCTCAGCCTGGAATGCCCGGCTATGGGATGCCCGGCTACGGGATGCCTCAACCTGGAATGCCAGGTTACGGGATGCCCGGCTATGGGATGCCTCAACAAGGAATGCCTTACCCCGGTCAACAGATGCAGTATCCCGGCGGGCAGCCGGTGATGGATGAGTATGATGACGACGACGAGGATGACGAAGTCGAAGAGACCGAGTCGAAAATTAAAGAACCTCCGACGTCACTGCCCGATCCGTCTGAAACCGGGCTCCGTGAAGTGGTTAAGTCTGACACTGATGACGGACCAAAAGTTGAGGCTCCAAACCCGGCTGCGGAGATCCTCAAAAAGTACCGAGGTGGCCGATAGGCTCGAAGATCATTCAGTCGAACGGTGAATGATTCGAACTGTTATCGACGGCTGCACCATTACGGAACGCCCGTGCGACCTGGCTTCTGAGCCGAATCAGTTTCGACCAGTGCGTCTTCACCAGCGGAACTCCGGTCTGCCAACTGGCGTCGCGCGAACGACGATTTGAGTCGTGGGCGTCGACTCCTCGTCACTCTGGAATTTTTCGATTCCGGATGGGATTGGCAGCAATCCTGATTAAACTGCGTCTCGCGCGTACATCCGAAATGCTGACGCAGCACTCGATCAATTCGAGCCGATCTTTGTACCTGACAGAGAAGCCGACTATTGGAGCCACGAAATGTCTGACCCCCAGGAAACCCAACGACGTTACAAAGAGTTTCTCGATCTGATGCCTCTGACTTTGGCGCTTGCCGGCTTGCCACAAAGTGAACTCGGCAAGTACTTCTCGGAAGAGCAGATCGAAACCCGGCTGTTCGTGATGCGGCACGCCTACAAAGCCGCCAGATCACTGGCCCGCGAGCTGGTCGTTAAGTAGTTCTGGCGGGACGGCAACTACGAGCGGGGCGCGTGAAGCATCCTGCAACTGACTTCTGTCAGACGACCGACTTCAGTCAAACGTCACGTCACCGGATGAGCTGCTCCGAGCACAGGTCGGAGATTGCAGCCTCATTGTCGATGTGACGGACGTTGATTCCTTCAGCAATCAACCGACCGATCTTGTCGATCATGCCGTCGGAATCCAGGAATCGAGTGCCGTCGGCGCTTCCCAGCGACGTTTCGCCGCTCTGCAGAACGACGATTGCGTAAACCGCAAAACCGTTGCGTCGCATATTCCCCAGCGAGATTGCCGTCTCGGTGGTGACATCACCGAGTACGGCGACGACGGTGGCGTCTCGTGGCAGTCGACTGGCAGCTTCCATGAGAAGCTCGGCAAACGATAATCCGTCCGTCAGTTCAAGCCGTGCGAGCGATTCTCGAATGCGCTGAAACTGTTCGTAGCCGCGCTGAGTTTCAACGATCACCGGTCGCAGCCGGTCGCTTGACGACGACATACCGACGCTTTGTCGGGCATCGTTCCGCGTTCTGAAATCGCGTTTCCAGCCTTCTTCCCGGATTCTGTCGACCGCGTCTCTGCCATTTGTCACGAGCCCAATCTGCTGGCCCATCTGACATACGGCATTGGCAAGTGAGGCCACCGTTGTAATCGCAAGTTCCGACCGGTGCGGTTCTCCCTGGGCCGGATACATGTCTCTGTGAAAGTCGAGAATGATCGTTGCGCCGGCGACGGTTGAAGGATCGTAGATCCGACTGTGCAGCTTGCCGGTGCTGGCCGTCGCTTTCCAGTGGATCCGGTTAAACGAGTCGCCGCGTTGATATTCGCGGACACCGGCAAGTCGCGTCGGGTCCTCGAACAGCCGATGAGCCATACGAATTTCGCCAATCGGACGGCGCGACGACAGGTCGTAACCGGAAAGCGGAATCACTTTCGGATAGACCATCACGAAGTGAGGTTCGGTGACAACTTTGAATCGTCGATGGAGCCCAAACAGGTCGCCACTTTCCAGCATTAACGGCCCGATCTGATAGTAGCCGCGTGTCGCAAAATTGAGTTGATAACGAATCGACTTCTTTCCGTTGGGCCCCATCTGAATCAGCGCGACGCGGCGTCCGTCGACATTGAGCTTCGGTGGTTTGCAGGACAGAGCGTCCAGCGGCAGCGAGTCTTCAACCAGCAGCCACGGAATCGGAATTCCGGAGCTGTTGGACAGGTCGACGATCACAGCAACCCGTTCACCAATCTCGACCGTGTGTCGACTGCTTTCCCGATAAGCGGCGACATTCTCAATCCAATGCCGAGCGAGCCATCGGCTCAGCAGGATGACACCCAGCAGGGCGTACATCGAGTACACGAGAAGTCCAAGCTGGAAAACAATCCCGATAATCAGCAGAAAAATGGCACCAAGCAGCCATCTCATAGGATGTCAGCGCCTTCCTTCATCGTCGGGACAGATGATTCATTGAGGATTTCTTCGATGATGCTGGCCGCCGTGATTCGCCGCAATCGGCTTTCCGGACGAACAATGATGCGATGAGCCAGAACGGCCGGAGCCACTCGCTTCACATCATCGGGCAGCACAAACGCGTTGCCTCGAATGGCGGCCAGCGCCTGTGAGGAACGATACAGCGCGATGGATGCTCGCGGGCTCCCACCGAGCAGAATGTCGTCGTGTTCGCGTGTTGCGTAGACAAGGTCGAGAATGTAGCTGCGAACTTTTGGGTCAACCTTTACTTCGCGGCAGGCATTCTGACAGGCAACAATTTCTTCCGCCGTCACGACCGGTTCAAGAGTGTCAATCGGATGCGCCGTGTGCATGCGTCCGAGCATTTCTGCTTCCTGCTCGCGACCGGGGTAACCAAGGCTTAATCGAATCAGGAATCGGTCGAGTTGTGCTTCCGGCAAAGGAAACGTCCCTTCCTGATCAACGGGATTCTGCGTCGCAATGACCAGGAAGGGGCGGTCGAGCAGGTAAGTTTCGCCGTCGACTGAAACGCGACGTTCCGCCATGGCCTCAAGCAGCGCGGCCTGAGTCCTGGGGGTCGTTCGGTTGATCTCGTCTGCCAGCAGAATTGATGTAAACAGCGGCCCCGCCCGGAATTCAAACTCGGTCGTCTTCGGATTGAAGATTGACGCTCCGGTGATATCACTCGGCAACAAATCGGGAGTGCACTGAATTCGTTTGAAATCACACCCGAAACTCACCGACAACGCTCGAGCCAGCATCGTCTTCGCTACGCCTGGAACGTCTTCGAGAAGAATGTGCCCCTCAGCGAAAGTTGACATCAAAGCCAGAATGACTTCCTGACGTTTTCCGATAATCACCTTCTCAACATTGGCGATGATCTTCTTCGCAACAGCGTTGACCTTCGGCATGCCGACACTTTCCGTTGGAGGCGGTGCTCATATTCCGCGGATAACTTACAAAGGGTTCGATTCTATCGGTGCTTGAATCCGCCTTGCCAGTCGGCAGCCTTCTCGCGAAAAAACGCTGTCAGCACCTGAGTCGTCATCCGTAAACCTGAAAGCTATCGATGTCTGTTTCGATTTTGATCCCGGACGAACTCGCGAAGTACTCAGACGGTAAAACGCAAATTGAAGTGGATGTCGGGTCAATCGATGCCGCACTGTCGAGCCTGTTTGAAACCTACCCTGATCTGCAGAAGCGGCTGGTCGACGCAAATCGACACTTCTATCCATACGTGCCGGCATTTCTGAACGAAGAGAAGCTGCCACTGCAGGGATCGTTGAATCGCCGACTTCGCAGCGGTGATCGTCTGACCTTCATAGTAATCGCCTCAGGAGGCTGATCAGGAATTCCAGCGACGCAGCATCCCGGTGGGATGCCTCGATTTCTGAACCACAGCTCTTGAGAGTTTGGGTTGCTTTGACATCGGCCCACAAAAAAACGGCCCGGTCAAATTGACCAGACCGTTTTCGATTCTTAACCGCAAACGGACTGACTGCTCTAGTTCAGCCGCGTGACGTAGGCGTAGTAGCCACCGTACTCGGTGCCGTCGGCTGTGATGAACAAGGTGCTCATGCGAGTCCTGCCTGCCTTCAACGAGACATTGAACACCGTTTCGTGATCTCCGGATTCGATCTCGTCAGATTTCCAGGTTTCGTCACCGATTGTCAGCGTTGCTCTGACGGCAGGAACAGGTTTACCAGGCGTAGCCCTGAACGGCGTCTGGCCAGGAACGGCGGCCCCCGGCGGAAGTGCCTGATCGATCGCAGCGTCGGATTCGACTGGCCATCGACGAACTCGTACTTCGTAACTGCCATCTTTGACGACGTCTACATTCCAGAAGCCGGTTACCGATTTCGAGTTTTGAGCCATGCGGACATGAGACTGGTTCCACGGAGTTGATCCTGTCGTAATCCAGTCGTGACAAGTCAGAGTCGCGGGATTGCCACCCTCAGCACCGAGATGAATGGCGACGTCCTGCTTGAACGTCGGCAGCAGCTCGGCCCACCATTCCTCGTAGAAGTTTGTGAGTCGCTCGACGACTTCCGGATGTGACTTCGCGACGTTTTTTTCCTGACCGGGGTCAACGTTCATGTCGTAAAGTTCTTTGCCGTTGTTCAGCCTCCAGCGTGAGGTCATCACGGCACTCTGCCGCCACTTGATGGGATCTTTCACTCGTTGTGAGTCGGTCACCAGAATCCGGTCCGGCCATGCTTCCTCGTCGCCCCCGTAGAGCAGCGACCTGATCGACGTGCCGTCAAATTTGACGCCTTCCGGAGCCGGAACTTTGCACAGATCGATCAGCGTGGGAACAACATCAACGTACGCGGTGATTGGTTTCACATCGCGACCTTCGGTCAGATTGCCGTTCGGCCAGTGCATGAAGAATGGTACGCGGTGACCGCCGTCGTACGGGCTGCCTTTCTTGCCTCGCATGCCGGCGTTGAAGACCTTGTCGCCACTGGAAGTTCCGTTGTCTGTCGTGAAAATGAAAATCGTGTTTTCGGCCAGGCCTTCGTCGGCCAGGAAAGAACGCAGCAATCCTACGTTGCGATCGATGTTGGCGATCATGCCAAAGAAGTTGGCGGTTCCGACTCCGAGGTGCTCGTACGGTTTCGAGAACTCAGCTGGAGCGTGCATCGGACCGTGCGGAGCGTTCGTCGAGATGTACGTCAGAAACGGCTTTCCCGCCTTCTTCTGAGACTTGATAAACTTCTTTGCGTAATCAAACCAGACGTCCGTGCAGAAGCCTTTGACCGATTCCGGCTTCGAATTGTGAAAATAGCTGCCGTCGAAATAGGCGTTGTCCCAGAAGTCGGGAGTCTGGCCGACTCCCCCGCCGCCGTGACGCATGACTTCGTCAAAGCCGCGGTCTTCAGGACGAAACGGATAGTTATCACCCAGGTGCCACTTGCCGAACATCCCGGTTGAGTAGCCAGCGTCTTTGAAAATCTGCCCCATCGTCACTTCGTTTTCCCGGAGCATCGACCGACCCATGATTGTGTGCCAGACGCCCGTTCGGTTCGTCCAGTGTCCGGTCAGAAACGCGGCCCGCGTCGGGGAGCAGGTTGGTGCGACGTGATAGTCGAGCAGCCGCACCGACTCTGAGTGCAGCTTGTCGATGTTCGGCGTTTTCAGTGTTGGATTTCCGTGGCAGCTCAGGTCGCCGTAGCCTTGATCGTCGGTAATGACAATCACGATGTTCGGCTTGTCGGCGGCTCGAATCTCAGCAAGTCCGGAAACAGCGGTCAGCACCGCCAGAATACTCAACAGTAATCTCATCAGAGGTCATCCTTTGGGATCAGTGGGAAACGTGTTCTTGAATCGTCGCAGGGCAATTCCCCATCGACGGGCAAGAATCAGCCCTGGCCTGGGAAGAAAATTTCGTTACCTGGAGAGAAATGGTTCGGACGTTGCCACGTACTTGATCAGTGTTTTCATTGTACGGTCATTTGAGGAAAGGTGATCAACGGCGTCGTTGACGTGCAACTGATCGGCGACGCCAAGTTCGCGGCCCAGGGCGTAAGTGAAAAGTTTTCCGGCCAGGCAGTTCAGAAACAGACCTTCTTTTTGAAGAAGAGCATTCTGCAAGCCTTCTACGCCGACGAACTCCGTGCCGTCGATCATCTTTGCGGAAGCGTCAATCGCCGGGTCATTCTTTCCAATCCGCCCCTTGTAGCCGAATCCTTCCTGGTCGCGCCAGTCACCGGCAGCGTTAAAGTTTTCCAGAGCAAACCCAAGCGGGTCGATCTTGTTGTGGCAGCGTGCGCATTGCGGTAGTGATCGATGAATTTCCAAACGCTGCCGTACGGTCGCTTTGTCGAGTCCTGGAACCTTCGGCGCGATATCTCCCGCGTTAGCGACTGGAAGTCCCGGATCGATACCCAGCAGATTCTTCATCACCCACGTCCCGCGTTTTACAGGCGACGTCCGAGTTCCGTTGGAAGTGACTGAAAGAATCGAAGCCTGGGTAACGATGCCACCTCGATGAACTCCGCTGGGAACGGCGACCCGGCGAAAATGGTCTCCCTTCACGCCGGAGATTCCGTAGTAGCGGGCCAGACGTTCGTTAATCACCACGAAGTCCGACTTCACGAAATTCATCAGGTCCAGATCGCTGTTGAGAATCTCGGCGAAGAACGCTTTGGACTCGTCGACGATCGAAACCTCAAGGTGCCGGTCGTAGCGAGGGTAAAGATCACTGGCTGGCGGGTTGGAGCCGACTTCACGCAGGCTCAGCCATTGTCCGGCAAAGTTGTCGACGAAGGCTGTTGCGCGGTCGTCTTTCAACATTCGATCGACCTGCTGAGCAATTACGTCCGACTCGGTCAGACGTCCCGATTCGGCAAGATCAAACAGCGTATCATCCGGCATCGTGCTCCACAGAAAGTACGACAGGCGGCTCGCCAGCTCGTAGGAGTTAAGCCGGCGGCCTGCAGATGACGACGAGGTCGAGACTCGATTGGATGCCTCAGCCGGTGTAGACGGTCGAGATGTCGCCACTGCTGCGGTTGTTGATCGAGTTGCAGGCAAAGACTGTGGAGAAGGTGCGTCAACCATTTCGGTGGAAGTTGAAGCAGGAACAGACTGCTCCAGAGCTTTGGCAAGAGCACGGATCAACGCCCTGTCGCGTGCTGTGAAATCGCGAAGCGGGACCAGAAAAAACGTACCGTCGGTTTGTTCGAGTTTAACTTTCAGCCCGTCGAGCCCCGCGACTCGGCCTCGCACCTTGCGCCCTCGATTGTCAACGAACTGTCGGAACAGTTTCGTTTCGGCGTCGGTAAACGGTGACGTTTCCGATGATACATTGCGCACCTGAGCATGGATCGGATAGCCGAGACTCTGTACGCGTTCGTAGGCATCGAGCAGGTCGCGATTCGATGCCGCATCATTCAGTTCGGCGAGCGGCTGGCTACTGATCGATGGTTCTGCCAGGTAAAGAAAATGCGGCGAGACCAGAACCGCGCTGAGAGGCGTCTTGATCGCTTCTTCGAAGGAAGGCGCGTCCGACCTGACGAGGTCAAAAAGAGCGAGCTTGCTGTCAACTTCCGCATCGCTGACCGGGCGTCTGTAAGCTCGCTTCATGAATCGCTGAAGGACGGCTCGGGCATAGCCGCGTTCGTCACGTCCGGCCAGAGGCGAGTCGACCAGAATCTGCCGGTGACTGGCTGGAGGCCACTCGTCGTAGACCGGGCCTTCGAGTTCAAACCAGTCGACCCATAATTCAGGCCGTTTGAAATTGTCGTGCCCCTGCATCCAGAAGTTTTCAAGTTCCTTCGGCACGCTGTAGGCATAATCGACGGTGATGCCCGCCTTCCAGGTCGTCATCCGCGTCCGCATTTCGTAAAGCCGCGGAGCATTGACCGGAGCATCGACATCAACTTCGCCCACAACGATCGGCTGTCCCGCAAGGTTGACGATCAGTTTCAGACGCGGCGGCCCGTAGTCGTACATGCGGTCCGTGCGGAAGTGGTCGAGGTCGCGTTCAAACTGCTCGTCGAGCCACTTCTTACCGGCGGGGTTCTTCTGCAACTGCTCGTCGCGACGATGATCCAGAAAGCCGCGAGCTGACTCGACGACTTCGTTGCGCGTCGGCACTCGTCCACCGGCACGAATCCGGATGATGTATTCTCCTTCGTAAGGGAGAGCAAAATCACGAGCGTTCAGTTTACGATCCCAGCTTTCGTGATGCATGACGCGGAAGCCGTTCTCAGCTCGGTTCTTTCCGCCGTTGACGATCAACCGCTGCCCATCGTAAGTGACTCGGTTGGAATCCGAGTCTCCAGACTCTGGTTCGAATCGCCAGCGGAGACTGGCTGGCTGCGGACCTTCGACCAGAGCAAGATCAAAAATTTCCCGAGCGGCCTGGTAGTAAAGCTCCAGGTGAAGCGGCGAGAGCGTCAACGCGCCGCCGTTGTTGTCAAAGCCTCCGGTCGGTGGATCCTGCGGAAACCTCGACGGATCGAAATCGACGCCGACGAGATCACGGATCGTGTTGCGGTATTCCGACCGGTTCATTCGTCGCAGGACGATGGCCGAATCCCGGCGGTGCAACTCGGCTCGCGCCATCTGCCGAGTTATCCAGTCGACAACTTCCGCGACGGATTCCTGGCTGGGCTGCGGCTCGTCCTCAGGTGGCATCTCGTGGCTGTTCAGAACGTTGACGACCTCACCCCAGCGCCCCTTGACGACCACATCCAGAAAGTCGGCACTCACCTGCGTATCGACCCGGAACTCGCCTTCGGCCTCTTTCGGCCCATGACACCTGACGCAGTGCAGCCTGAAGAACGGCTCGACGATTTTCTGAAATCCGGCAGTGTCCGGAGCAAACTCCGGTTCCGCCGCATCGGCTGCCTGGAAATCTGCACGCAACACAAGAAGCAGGAACGCCGCCGCAACAGTCGCGGTGAAATTTCGAAACGGGATTTCAGGCAAGGGTCGTTGCATCGGTTCGCACTTTCAACAGGACGAAATTCCGTGTCTGATAAGTCAGTCAAACAACGTTCAGGATAGGAACTCGCGCGCAGTCCGTCAGCCGAAGAGCTGATTCAGGGACGCCCGAAATGCCGGTCCTGTAATTCGTAAAAATCTTTCATCTGACGCTGAGGCGCGAAGCACCGCCATGAAAACAGCAAACGCACTTTGCGTGCCTCTGCGACTTAGCGGCTTTGCGTAAGTTTTCAATTTTCAGTCTTCCAGCCACGTGATATGTGCTGAGGTGTCGCGACGAACTTTGATCTTTGGATGACGCCTTGAGAGCGTAACTCGGCTGCAATCTCGAACTGAGATCGCGGCTCAATTCAAAGCCGGCCTGCAACCGATCAAAGTTCTGTGATACGATCCTCGGCTTAGTAATTCACGACTGTCACAGACATGGCCTCGATTTTTCGCTGGCGAGGAATTCAAAATGCTGACACTGGCTGGACGACGCGAACGCGGTAAATCGTTTTGTGATGGGATTTCCCGACGCAACTTTCTGCAGATCGGCGCGCTCGGCGGAGCGGGACTGACTCTGCCCGGCCTGCTTCGAGCCGATGCGGCGTCCGGGAACGGCAGTTCGAACAAGTCGGTAATCATGATCTACCTGGTCGGAGGGCCTCCGCACCAGGATCTGTTCGACTTGAAACCGAACGCTCCCAAAGAAGTCGCGGGACCGTGGCAACCGATCGCCACCAGCGTGCCGGGCATGGAAATCTGCGAAGCACTTCCAAAGCTGGCCGGCATGGCTGACAAGCTGGTGACGATTCGATCGATCATCGGTTCACAGGCCGGCCACGATGCCATTCAGGTTTTCAACGGGCACAACCCGAGGAAGCCAAAGCCCAGCGGAGGATGGCCTCAGTTCGGATCGTGCGTGGCCAAAGTTCAGGGAGCCACCGGCGCGGCTGCTCCACCGTTCGTCAGTCTTTGTTACCCGTGCACCCACGGCCCGTACAACGAGCCTGGACCTGGCTTTCTGGGAGCGTCCTACTCGCCCTTCCGACCGATGGGACCGACAAAGGACGACATGATTCTGAACGGTGTCACCGTCGAGCGGCTGGGGGACCGCCAGGCGTTGCTGAAAAGCGTCGACAACTTCCGTCGCGACGTCGACGCCAGTGGCATGATGCGCGGCATCGACACGTTTACTGGTCAGGCGATGGGACTGCTGACTTCGTCAAAGCTGGCCGACGCGCTGGACCTGTCGAAAGAAGATCCAGAAGCCGTCGCGCGATACGGAACCGGCGACACGACGAAGTTCATCGACGGAAACGGTGCTCCGCGCGTGCCGCAAAGTCTCCTTGTCGCGCGGCGTCTGATCGAAGCCGGCGCGAGGGTCGTTACGTTGAACTATTCCAAGTGGGACTGGCACGGCGGCAGCTACAACACCATCTTCAAGCGCGAAGCCGAAGACTTTCCGATTTTCGACAACTGCGTCAGCAACCTGGTCAGCGATCTTCACGAACGAGGTCTCGACAAAGACTGCACCGTGATCGTGTGGGGCGAATTCGGTCGGACTCCGATTATCAGCAAGCAGGTCGGACGCGATCATTGGCCACGAGTCAACTGCGCGCTGATGGCTGGCGGCGGGATGAAAACCGGACAAGTCATTGGCTCGACTGATCGACTCGGTGGCGAAGCCGTTTCCCGACCAGTCACATATTCCGAAGTTTACTCGACGCTGTACCACAACCTGGGCATTGATCCAAAACTGACGACCATTGACGACCACAACGGTCGACCACAATACCTGCTCGAAGAAGACGCTCCGCCACTTCACGAGCTTGTTTGAGAGCAGTTCTGTCGGAAATCAATTCAGGCAGCAGTTCTGGATCACGGTCCGATTCTGCGTGCCTCTGCCGGCTCACCCTGCAATGCCTGTTGTCACAAACCAAACACTGTCAAACAAGCCGGCAGTGGCAACCAGGGCTCGGTCGGCCCCACATTCCAGAATGCTCGTGTCAAAGTCTGCGGATTAATCCGGCGATGGCGGATGCAGCGAAGTTGTGCTGCATTTTGCCATCAAAGACGCCCATCTGCCTGTGCGAACGGTACAGGTTGTGACGATCAGAACGCTGGCTCCGAGCCAACAGAAACCCTGTTGTCACGGCGTTTGTGCATCGACACTCCGTCGAAAGCCTGCCTCCGTTCACATTCCTTCCGTTGCGAGCACGACCGTGTCACTTGCTGAAGGCATCGCAACGCTCAGTGGAATGATTCTTCTGTCGTCGACCGTCGCCGTAACCCTCTGGACGGTGCTTTACGCTCGAGTCTTTCGACAGCCAACGGACGCCCCTCTGGCCAACGAATTGCTGCCGAGAGCCGCCGTGCTGATGGGCCTGAAGGGGACGGACCCGTATCTGCGAGACGGCCTTCGACGACTGATGACTCAGGATTATCCGGACTACGAAGTTCGGATTGTGATCGACAGTCGCGATGATCCGGCCTGGCCGCTCGTCGAAGCGGCGATTCGCGACACGAATGCAAAACATGTTTCGGTCATCAAGTATCAGGAGTCTCCCGAACACGGAATCGTCAACTGCACGAACAGCAAAGTTGTGCAGGCGTTGCGAGGCCTCGATGATTCGTTCGAAGCCATTGCGATGGCAGATGGTGACGTTGTTGCCAACGAGAACTGGCTGAGAGAGTTGATCTCCCCGCTGGCTCGTGATCCGAAGATTGGCGTGACAACAGGGAATCGCTGGTTCATTCCGCCGAGCATGTCGTCCGGAAATCTCGTACGACACCTTTGGAACGTCGCCACGACGAGCATCATGTATCACCTCAGGATGCCGTGGGGAGGCTGTTACGGAATTCGAATGAGTGCGATTCGTGACGGCGGCCTGATCGATAAATGGGCGAAAGTGGCCGCTCTGGACATGCACACGACCGGCGAGATGAAGTCGCTTGGTCTGAAGGTTCATTTCGTTCCCTCGCTGATGATGGTCAACCGCGAAGAGTCTCCACTGCCGGCAGCGACAAACTGGATAAGACGACAATTGACGTGGGCCAGGCTTTACAACCCAGGCTGGTGGTTTGTCGTCGTTCACACAAGCGTTGCGGCACTGGCGATGGCTGTTGCAATTGTTGCCACCACCGTCGGTGTGTTTTTCGAATTTACTTATCCCGTCGTGTGGGCGGCGTCCGGGTTTACCTCTTATCTGTTTGGTATGACTGCTCTCGTAGCACTTCTGGAAGGTTGCATTCGGCAACGGCTTCGAGCCAGCGGACAGATCATCGAGCCGTTTCAGTTGCGGACTTTGTTGCCTGTGCTGCTGGCAGTTCCGTTGACGCAGTTTGTTCAACTCGTTGCGACGTTGCAGGCAACCTTTGTGAAACGAGTCGCGTGGCGAGGATCGATACTCGAAGTCAACGGTCCAAACGACATTCGCGTGATCGATGCCCCGTCCACCGAAGAAGGCACAAACAGGACTGCTCGTGCCGCCTGAGTCTACGGAGAGAACTCACGATGAAAGTTGCAATTCTTGCCGGCGGAGCGGGCACTCGGCTCTCTGAAGAGACTGTTTCTCGACCAAAACCGATGGTCGAGATCGGTGGCCGACCGATTCTCTGGCACATCATGCGGCACTACGCCAGCTATGGCCACGACGAGTTCGCCATCGCTCTGGGGTACAAGGGTGAGATGATCCGCGACTTCTTCGTTTCAGAATGCGCGGCAAGCGGCAGCGTGCGTGTCGACTTTGCGAACTCACTCGTGTCGAGTCAGCAGCCTGCAAATGATGGCGGTGTCTCCGACTGGCTGGTCGACCTGGTCGATACTGGCGAAAGAACCAACACCGGCGGACGAATCAAACGACTGCAGCCGTTCGTCGGCGACGACACGTTCATGCTGACCTGGGGCGACGGTGTTTCGGATGTTGATCTGGATGCTCTGCTGAAGTTTCACCGCGAGCACGGTCGACTGGCGACAGTCACCGCCGTGCATCCGCCGGGTCGATTCGGATGTCTTGATCTGTCAGGCAGCTCGGTGAGGAGTTTTCACGAAAAACCCAAACAGACCAATGACTGGATCAACGGCGCGTTCTTCGTGCTTGAGCCGGAAATCTTCAGCTACATCGACGACGACGATACGCAGTGGGAACTTGAGCCAATGGAACGGCTCGCTCGAGAAGGACAGTTGCAGGCCTGGAAGCACGAAGGTTTCTGGCAGTGCATGGACACGCTGAAAGAAAAGCATTTTCTGGAATCGTTGTGGGATTCCGGCAACGCTCCGTGGATGACGAGGGAGAACGACGATGAGAGTTCTGGTAACGGGCCATCAGGGATATATCGGATCGATTCTCGTACCGATGCTCACCGCCGCCGGGCATGAAGTCACTGGTGTCGACAGCGGACTGTTCTCGCACGCGAATCTCGGGCCTGCACCGGAAGTCCCGACACAGGAATTGAAACTCGACGTGCGCGATATCCAGAGTTCGCATCTCGAAGAGATCGACGCGGTCATCCATCTCGCCGGCATCTCGAATGACCCGCTGGGAGATTTGAATCCCGAATGCACTTACGCGATCAATCATCGAGCTTCCGTTCGGCTGGCTGAAATCGCTAGAGAGGCGGGAGTCGAGCGGTTTCTTTTTGCATCGTCGTGCAGTCTTTACGGGGCTGGTGGCGAGCATGAAATTCTGGATGAGACTGCAACGTTTCGACCAGTGACGCCGTATGGTCGCTCCAAGATTATGGTTGAGCACGATATCGCAAGGCTGGCTAACGACGACTTCAGTCCGACGTACCTTCGATGTGCAACGGCTTATGGATGGTCTCCGCGTTTGCGAGCCGACCTGGTCATCAACAATCTGACAGGCTTCGCGCTGCTCGACGGTGAAGTCCTGATGAAGAGTGACGGTACACCTTGGCGACCGCTCGTTCACATTGCCGACATCAGCGCCGCCTACCTGGCGATTCTTGATGCTCCGCGAAAGTTGATCCACAACGAAGCATTCAATGTCGGACGTTCTGAGGAAAATTACCGCATCAGCGAAGTCGCCGAGATGGTTCGAGATCTCGTCCCCGAAAGTGCCATTCGATACGAAGACGGTGCCGGCCCCGACAAACGTTGTTATCGCATTACGTGTCGGAAACTCGAAGAAACGCTCCCTGCTTACCAACCGGTATGGACGGTCGAAGCTGGCATCAGAGAGCTTCGTGATGCTTATGCCGAGTTCGCTTTGACGAAAGCAGCGTTCATCGGTTCAGACTTTCTCCGCATTCGCCGGATCAGCAGCCTGATAGAACGGGGGCAACTGGACGAGAACCTTCGCTGGAAGAACGACGTTCAGAAGGCTGCCTGACAAGAGCAACAAAAGCTGGTGACTGACACGAACCGAAAGACCCGGAAATGTTTCAATTCATCGACCGCTGCCGCAGTTGTGACGATGCCACGCTGCACGACGTTCTATCGCTTGGTGATGTTCCACTGGCAGACAAGTTTTTGTCCAAAGCGGTCTTGTCACACCCGGAGCCGAAGTTTCCGTTGAACGTTGCTTTCTGCAGTAATTGCTCACTCGTTCAGATTCGAGAAACGGTCGAGCCGGACGTGCTGTTCGGGAGCGACTATCCGTACTTCTCTTCGTTTTCTCCGGCGTGGGTTGAGCATTGCCGACGTAACGCGGAAGAGCTGATCGAATCCCGCGACCTTGGTGCCGATCATCTGGTCGTCGAAATTGCGAGCAACGACGGGTACATGCTCCGCAATTTTCATGATCGAGGGATTGCGACGCTGGGAATCGATCCTGTGCCGGGGCCTGCCGCCGCTGCCGAGGCTCTCGGCATACCAACGTTGCGGAAATTCTTCAGTGCCCAACTGGCCGAAGATTTGAGGACCGATGGCAGATTCGCCGACGTCATACTCGGCAACAACGTACTGGCACACGTCGCTGACCTGTCGGGATTTGTGGCCGGTCTCAGAACGCTGCTGAAACCAGACGGCGTTGCGGTGATTGAAGCGCCGTACGTTCGAGACCTGATCGACCATTGCGAGTTCGACACGATTTATCACGAACACCTTTGCTATTTCTCTGTGACAGCTCTGAATCGATTGTTTCTTGATCGAGGCTTGTGCCTGACCGAAGTTCGTCGGCTGTCAACTCATGGTGGCTCAATCCGTCTTTACATTGAACACGGAACAGCACCATCCGAGCAGGTTTGCCGGCTCCTTGACGAAGAAGCTGCGTTAGGGATCGATTCGCTGTCGTATTACGAATCGTTTGCTCAACAAGTTTCCGTGCTTCAGGAGTCGCTGGTGGCACTTCTTGACAGACTGCAATCGGCGGGAAAAACAGTCGCTGGCTATGGGGCAGCCGCAAAGGGAACAACTTTGCTCAACGCTTCCGGTGTCCGGTCCGAACATCTTGAATTCATCGTCGATCGAAACATTCACAAGCACGGTCACTACATGCCAGGTTTGAAGACACCCATCTTCGGGCCGGAACGATTGCTTGCTGAAATGCCGGACTACGTGTTGCTGCTCGCCTGGAATTTCCAGGAAGAAATCATCCGGCAGCAGTCTGAGTATCTCAGTCAAGGTGGCCAGTTCATTGTGCCGGTCCCTGAAGTGCGAATTGTCAACGGTTTCCGTGATCAGTCAGCCGCGTAGCAGAAGCAGTCACAAGCATTCTCTCGATACTTCGGAAGCGGACAGCCATGTCGATTCACGCAAGTCAGCAGACGGATTCGGAACGGATAGCTGATTCAGTCGAGCTACCTGATAACTGCCCGAACTGCGGTAGTTCCAGTTCTCGACACATCTATTCGGTCGACGGAATTCCCGCACACAGCGTGCTGTTGATGCCTGATCAGGCGACCGCAACGCAATACCCGCGAGGGGACATGCGGCTGACATTCTGCGAGCGGTGCGGGTTTCTGTCGAACTCCGCATTCGATGTAACGCTCAACGAGTACAACCCGGATTACGAAGAGACTCAGCATTTTTCAGCGAGGTTTAATCAGTTTGCGGATGAACTGGTCGCTGATCTGGTCAACCGGTTTGGAATCCAGAACAAGCGAGTGCTGGAGATTGGCTGCGGCAAGGCGGAGTTTCTCTGGCGGTTATGTGAAGCCGGCAATAACGAAGGCATCGGCGTTGATCCGAGCGTCCGACCGGAGCGGCTTTCCACAGAGTCGCGGCAGAGATTGCAATTGATTCCGGAACTCTATTCTGAAGAGCACGCTCAGTTGCAGGCCGATGTGATTCTTTGCCGTCACACGCTGGAGCACATTCAACCGACGCGAGAGTTTCTGGACATCATTCGCCGTTCAATTGGCGATCGAACGAACGTGCAGGTTTGCTTCGAACTGCCGGACGTTCGAATCGTGCTCGAAGAAACGCGGTTCTGGGACGTCTACTACGAACACTGCTCCTACTTCAGTGCCGGTTCGCTGGCACGACTGTTCCGCGAAGCGAGCTTCGACGTCGTCGACCTCTGGCGGGCCTACGACGACCAATACCTGCTGTTAATAGCCCAACCCGCTCCACAACCAACGGTCGCATCCCTGGCGATCGAAGACGACCAGGCAGAACTGACCGCGCTGGCAGCGGCTTTTGAAGTCAACAGTCAGACGCAGATCGCTCACTGGCGAGACACGATCCGCCAGTTCCATCGCGAAGGACGCAAACCGGTCCTCTGGGGAGCCGGCTCAAAGTGCGTCGCTTTCCTGACGACTGCCGGGCTGGAGCATGAAGTCGAAGTGGTCGTGGACATCAATCCTCACAAACAGGGAAAATTCCTGCCGGCAACCGGGCACCCGGTGATTTCGCCAGCACAGCTCAAAGAGTACGAGCCAGGCGTCGTGGTCGTCATGAACTCGATCTACCTGAACGAAGTCCAGCAGCAACTTGACCAGCTCGGCATCATCGCAAAGCTGATCGGTACCTGACCTCTGAATCTGAATAATAAGACCATTTTCAAGGTTTATGTGCAGGAGTTGGCGTCCGGAAATGCAATTGTTTCCTTTGTGATCATCTGAAGAACACTGAAATGAATTCTGAAAGTGCTCTGAGAAATCGTCACAACGAAACAGGGAATCTTCGTTAAAAACGATACACTATGCACAAAAGTCCCGTTATGTGTAAGACCGGCTCTGCTCGTGAGTGGTACGCACGGGGTGGTAACCAGTAGCAGGCATGGTTCAAAAAAAGGCCCGGCAGTTTGTGCTGCCAGGCCTTTGATAATTGATTGCGTCGTTCGATTAAGAATCAGTCAGAGAATGCATCGTCGAAACGATGGCTCGACGGTTCGAAATCGACGTTCTTACAGAACTGGCAGGACTCCCGAGCACCATGCTCGCGGTCCATGCCGATGTCTTCCCATTCGACCGACAACGGACCGTCGTAACCGACGATGTTGAGTGCTCGAATGATCTCTTCAAAGCGGACGGCACCGCGCCCAACGCTGCGGAAGTCCCAGCCTCGGCGAGCGTCGCCCCACGGCATGTGGCTGCTGTTGATGCCGGTTCGACCATTGAGCGTTGTCGAAGCGTCCTTCATGTGGACATGGTAGATGCGATCCGGGAAGGCTCGAATAAACTCGACCGGGTCAATCCCCTGCCAGATCAGATGGCTTGGGTCAAAGTTGAAGCCGAATTCTTCGCGGTTGTCGAGAGCTTTCAACGCCCACTCAGCCGAGTAGATGTCGAAGGCGATCTCAGTCGGGTGAACTTCCAGAGCGAACTTGACGCCGCATTCCTGGAAGACGTCGAGGATCGGATTCCAACGCTCAGCGAGCAGGTTGAAACCGCCTTCGATCATGTCACGAGTCGTCGGCGGGAAATCGTAGATCAGGTGCCAGATGCTTGATCCAGTGAAGCCATTCACAACACCGACCCCGAGTTTCTGGGCGGCTCGTGCGGTGTTCTTCATTTCTTCGGCAGAGCGCTCGTTGACGCCAGCCGGATCACCGTCACCCCAAACGTACTCGGGAAGAATTCCTTTATGACGTTCGTCGATGTTGTCGAGCACGCCTTGCCCAACAAGGTGATTCGAGATCGCGAAGAGTTTGAGATCATGCTTTTCGAGCAGGTCTCGTTTCTTTGCACAGTAGGTGTCGTCCGACAAAGCTTTGTCGACTTCGAAGTGGTCACCCCAGCAGGCGAGTTCCAGCCCGTCGTAGCCGAAATCCCGGGCCTTCCTGCAAAGTTCTTCAAGCGGCAAATCTGCCCACTGGCCGGTGAACAGCGTCACTGGTCGAGCCATGTCGGTTCCTCAATGAATCGAAATCGGAGAATTTCGGCGAGCACGGAGGTCCAACTCAGCCGAAGAAATCAGGTGCAAACGCGCGCGGCAGGGTACCATCGCCGCGTCCGAACTTCAATTCACAGATGTAACCGGGACTCTCCTGTTCCCGTGTAATTCCGGTGTTCCCGTGCAATTCCGGGCAAGACTTGCGACCTGAAATTTTCGCCACAAAGCACTACGAAACAAACACTTTACAACCCCTTAAGAACAATCCTGCCTCAACTCCCGTCGTTGGCATGTGTACCCCTCTCCTGGCTCTGAGCACCACATCCAACATTGCCGAAAGAATTGACTTCGTACTTCAGGCAGCAAAACTCGATCGATTTGATGTAAATGCCCTGCAGGACGAGGTTTGACCGGACAGATTGATGGTCATCAGCAAATCCAGCCGCCGCCGAGGACGCGATCACCTGAGTAAAGAACGACGGCCTGTCCGGGGGCGGCGGCGAACTGGGGTTCATCAAACGTGACCTTCACGCGGTCTTCAGCCAGCAATTCGACGTCAGCCGGTGCGGCGCGGTGGCCGTAACGGATTTGGGCGGAACAGCGGAATTTGCTCGGCACGTTGTCGATCAGCCAGTTGAACCGATCGCCTTCCAGAGTGTGGCAGCCCAGTTGTTCGCGCGTGCCGATGACGACTCGATGGGTTTCTGGTTCCAGCCGCACGACGTAGCGTGGTTCGCCGAAAGCCAGACCGAGACCTTTTCGCTGGCCGACGGTGTAACGCTCGTAGCCGTCGTGGTGACCGAGGACGTTTCCGGCGGTGTCGACGATTTCACCCGCGGTGTCCTGCTTCCCCCGGTATCGTTCGAGGAAACCTGCGTAGTCATTGTCAGGTATGAAACAGATTTCCTGGCTGTCGGCTTTGTCGTGAACTCTAAGTCCCGACTGCTGAGCTTTCTCGCGAACGTCCGGCTTGTCGAAGTCACCGACCGGGAAAATCACTCGGTCGAGGATTGCCCGATCAATGCCGAACAGCACGTACGACTGATCCTTGCCGCCGTCTCGCCCTCGGAAGATCGCCGGCCCGTCGTTCGCCTCATCCTGAAAATCAGCCGACGATTCCCCTGCCCCATCGCCCCCGACGGCAGCCAGCTTCGGAGCCTGTACCGCCTGCTCCAGCCGAGCGTAGTGGCCTGAGGCGATGTACTCGGCTCCGACCTTCTGAGCGAAATCCCACAGCTTCCCGAACTTCAGCCAGTTGTTGCACATCACGCACGGATTCGGCGTTCGGCCAGCGAGGTACTCATCCGCGAAGTAGTCTTTGATCCGTCCAAACGCGTCCTGAAAGTTCAGTGCATGAAACGGAATATCAAGCCGATCGGCGACGCGACGCGCATCCGCAGCATCCGACGCGCTGCAGCATCCCTGCTTGTTCGACTTCGCGCTGACGACCGGCAGCGTGATATCGAGCCCCGTCGAACAGGTCTGCTCCTCGGTCGCTCCCGAGCGCATAAACAGCCCGATGACTTCGTACCCCTGCTCCTGAAGCAGGACGGCCGCTGCCGAGCTGTCGACACCGCCGCTCATGGCGAGAACAACTCGCTTCATAAACTCAGCCTTGTTCTTCAGAGCTGTCCAGACCGGAAATACCCGCGTCCTCAATATGAGGCTCGGCAGAGGTCTCAATGACGTTGTCGATCGAGCCAAAAAGATTATCGAACGCAAACGGGCCGGTTTCGTTGTCGCCAACTCCATCGGCGCCGTCAGAAAGTTCACACATCAGACTCTCAGTGATCGCTTTGAGCAGCGGCTCGGCACCGGCCCGTTCGGTGTCCGACATTTGCAGCAGCACGAAGATCGTTGTCGAATCGGTCTCACACGCCAGCAGACGAGCGTGATTCACCATTTCCAGCTCGTAAAAATCGACGTCTTTCGCCACCGTCGGCAGCAGGCAGATGCTGTCCTGGCTTTCGTAGACGTCGACGGGTTCGTATTCCATTCGAAACGATTCCAGAGCCGCCTCGATGACATCTTCCGCAACGGGACGCCCCTGCAGGACAGAAAGCATCCAGAATGCCGTGCCTTCGCTTTCAATCGTCACTGAAAAGTCTTCGTCGTGGTGCTCGTGACTAAGCTCCCAGTTGTCCGGATACTCGAACCGAATTCCGTGTTCCTCGTAAACCGCCATCCGATCGAACTTTCCTGATACTTAGACAGTGGGCAGTCATCGCCCGAAAACCGGCGCCCGCACGCGCTTGAGTGTGTCCAGACAAAGGACTAGATTAAGCGAACGTGCTTAAAAACACATCAAACGGCAGTCTCTACATGGGAAATCCTCCGGAAGAATTCCAGGAGTCGCTTTCTCAAACATTGCCCGAGGTCAGTTGCGGAAGCATTGGCCACGCCTTAGAAGGTCGAGCTGGAACGGCATCGACTGCTCAGGGCACGAGGCTGCTCTTGCTTCATTTGCTTTTGACGAGGAGTCAGGAATGGCGTCTGTACGTGCTGCGGAAGTTGCAGAACTTCTGTGGGAAATCAAGCGGGCTGACAAGGTCGGAACTTTTACAAGAGTTGCTCGCAAGGCGGGATTCAGCCCGGGAGTGAACGGTCGTACGATTCAGACGGTTCTTAAAACTGTCCGACGCGACTGGCCTCACCTTCAATGGTGGCGTGTCTTCCCGGACGACGGGCTGATCGAAAAGGATACCGAGCAGTCGAAACTCGCCGAAGAGGCTGGTTTTACGTTCGTCGCTTCCGGAGACCAGATCATCCTCGATTCGTTCGAAGAGCACGTTTTCATCTGGGAAACCGCAGAAGAAGCGGAAGCGGCTGCCGCAAAAGCCAATGAACTTGAGGCAGCCGACGATGACGACGACGACCAGAATCAGGACGTCGACGACGACGAGGACGAATAACCCAAAACAACGTCTCTCATTCCAAGAACACAATGCCTGATCGCACGGACGCGAGTAATCTCTTGATTGCTCGCGTTCTGCTCTTTGGTAGCGTCGCGATTTCAATCAACCAGCGACGATTTCTCACACCAGCACCTGCCTCTCCGGACCCGCCCCTACTCTGAACTGGCAACGACCATGACGACGTTCTTCAAGCTTCCATGCCCTCATTGCAGCAAGTCTCTGAAGGTCTCGCAGGATCTTGCCGGGCAAAGCCGCACCTGCCCGTACTGCAAAGGATCCGTCAAAATTCCGGAACCCGCAGCTCCGACACCGGAGCCGGAAGCCGGTTTCCCGAACATCGTCGTCAACACAGGTGCGCCCACATCCGGAACTAGTACCACATCGGCAGGAGCAACACCTCAGATTTCCGCCGCTCAAAAATCACCAGCCCCGGCGAAGCCGAAAAAGAAAAGCTGGTTCGGCACTGGCGGCGGCGATTCCGTCAGCAGCGACGTCAGCCTCGTGGCCAGTGGAGTGATCGGATCGGTCGCTACCGTCGTGTGGCTGGTGGCGATGATCCCGCTGCGGAACTACCAGCTCGGACAGCTCTTTCTGGACCGAGGCTTTGTCCCGTTCGCGACGACGCTGTTGATGTTCTGGTCGTTTGCGATCATCGTGCTGAAATGGTTGAGCTTGAAGCAGCAGAAAGAGTCGATGCTTCTCGACGTACTGCCGACCGAGGTCGCCGAAGAAATTACCGTCGAATCTCTGCACAACTTCGTGAAGCACATTCGCAGCCTGCCCGTCAGCGGGTCGGAAAGCTTCCTGATCAATCGAGTCCTGCGCGGCATCGAGCACTTCCGTGTCCGAAAAAGCGCAGCTGAAACCGTGACGATGATGGAATCGCAGTCGGCCATCGACGCCAACAACGTCGCGGGCAGCTACACCATCCTGAAAGTCTTTATCTGGGCTCTGCCGATTCTCGGCTTCATTGGAACGGTTGTTGGCGTCAGTTCGGCTGTGGCCAGTCTCGCCAGCAGTCTCGACTCGGCGGCTGACATGACCGCCATGAAAGGCTCTCTAAACGCAGTCTTCTCTGGCCTGGGCACCGCGTTCGACACCACGTTGCTCGCGTTGATCATGAGCATGATTGTCAAGATCCCGACGTCTGCCATGCAGAAAAGCGAAGAGGATCTGATCACAGCCGTTGACGAATACTGCAACGAAAACCTGCTGCGTCGACTCAACGATGGGCGCGAAGGTGGGGCCGAACGGGGTGTTGCCGGTGGTGCCAACGTTTCAATATTTCGAGAAGCCGTTGAAGCCGCAATGGGCACTCACCACGCGGAACTGGAAAAGTGGCTGGAGAAGCTCGACAAAATTGGCGTCAAGGTGACGACTCAGATCGCCGAGGGGTGGGACTCGACAAACACCCGCATGCAGAAGCAGCAACAGCAGCACGCAGCAAGTCTTCAGCAGCAGCAGGCCGAGCAGCAGAAACAGCTGGCCGCCCAGATTGAGAAGATGGCCGCCGCAGCAACGCAGATTCAGGCCACGCTGGCAACTGTCGCCAGTCAGACTGCCACGATGCAGTCGTCCGTCAACGGTTCGTTTTCGGCGGCTCAGGAAACCCTTCAACAACGCTTCACTGGTCTGGAAACCGGACTCAACAGTCTCAACGGCGTTCTGACAAAACTCGGCGAACAGAGTGTCGTCGTTCAACAGGTCGCCCCCGCAAGACGTGGTTGGTTCGGTGGCTCGAAAAAAGCCCGCTAAATACGACCTGCGAAGAAGGGAGTTCGACTCATGGCCCGTCGCCCGCGAGACAACGATGACGACATCTCGCTGTTTCCATTTCTGAGCATCATCGCCAGCGTCATCGGCGTACTGACGATGATGATCGCAACGCTGGCTCTTGCGCAGATGGATACAAAAGACGTCGCGCTGATCGACGAGTACGAAAGCACATCGCGAGAACTGACCGCCGAAGAGGCCGCCGTCGCCGAGCTTCAGAAGATCATCGACGACCGCATCGGCCCCGACGCAGCCACGTTGCGGGAAGATCTCAAGAAGAACGAGAAGGAGCTGACGCAACTGCTGAAAGAACTGCAGGAAGTTCAGAAGCAGCTCAAGGAACAGGAAAAGGTCAAAGTCGTCATTCCGCAGCTTGATCCTGCCCAGCGAGAATCTGTCGCCTCGATGCAGGGCGAACTTGAGTCACTACAGGAAGAACTGGCTCAACTGGAAAAGGAACTGTCTGAGCGCGCCGAGGCATCGCAGACCAGAACCTCGATCCTGCCCGGCGGAAGCGGAGTCAACTTCGCGCCGCACTTTGTCGAGTGCGCTGCCGGCTCGATCGTCATGCACACCATTGATCCGCCCAAGCTGATCCGCGCCGCCGACATGGTCAACGACAAGGATTTTATCGCACTGCTCGAAAAAGTCGCCAACGGTGTTAATGATTCCATCGTCTTTCTGATTCGCAGCGACGGCCTGAGCACCTACTACGCCGCCCGCAAACTCTGCACCGACCGAGACATCCGCAATGGCAAACTCCCGGTCGTCGGCAATGGAAGAATCGACCTCAGCCACTTCGTTAAAAAGAAATAACCACCGCCCATTTACATCAGAACTCTTGTGACTGAGGCACCAGACACGTCCCTCTGGCTCCTTGCCCAATCACCAGCCAGAGCGCATCTCCGTACGGTCCAGCCATGAAAAAAAGAAAAACAGACGACGATGAAGACGGCGGGCTCGACTCCCTGCTCGACACGATGACCAACGTAGTCGGCATTCTGGTACTCGTGCTGATCGTGACTCAGTTGGGAGTCAGCGAGGCCATCACGGAAATCACAACTAATTCAAAAGTCACCGAAGAAGATCTTGAAGCCGCCAAACAGAAACTGGTGTCTCTGGCCGACGAGAAAACAAAGCTGAAGGAACAGACCATTTCGCTGGCTTCGATCGATGTTGATGCGGAACGTGAACGTCTCGAACGGCTGAAAGAACAACTTGAGACGCGCAGGAAGCTTCTGGCCGATCAGTCGAAGCAAGCCAACGAGTTTTCGATGAAGATCGAAGCGGATCGGGAAACCGCGACAAAGAACAGCAAAGAGATTGAGGAAACCACGAAGAAACGTGAAGAGTTACAGAGCACGCTGACCGCATCCCTGGAAAAGCGAGCGGAACTTAAAGCAAAACTCGACAGTACCCCCAGAAAAGCGGCAACTCCCCCAACCGTTGTCACGATTCCTGATCCTCGTCCAGCACCGCCTGGAGCACAGCAGGCAACATTTGTCTGTGCGGATAATCGTGTCTACCCGATGAATGTTGAAGGGATCCGCAAGGAAGCCGAAGTTAAAGCGAAAGACATCATCATCCGTCGGAAGCTGAACCTCGATCCGGCCAGGGGAATCGATCCCGAAGCCTTTGCAAAGCTCTACACAAACCTCAACATCAACGACGACTTCTTTGACGTTGAGTGCTACATCGCGGATAACCGCTGGCCGCGTCTGAAGCTGACTCCTAAAGCCAAACGAGGTGCCGACGAAGACGAGGTTCGACGCCCTGGCTCAAGAATCCGCAAGATCATGGCGACCCTGGATCCAACAAAATTCTTCGCTCGCTTCTACGTGTTGCCGGACAGCTTTGACGTCTACGTCTCTTCCCGGCGAGCACTGACCGACGCCGGAGTTCTCGCTGGCTGGGATCCACAGGGAGAGTCATGGGCCTACACAACATCGGTCCCCGGTGGCATTGAACTCGGACCACCTCGTCCCAAGCCACCCGCTCCGACAACTCCCGTCACTCCGCCGAAGCCTGCCAACGTCATCGACTAGCGAACATTCGGAGTTCGTTTTCAATGTTCTGCAGGATGGCCACGAAAAAACAACGGCTATCCCGAGTGCCAGCTCCTGCATAGAAACCATGAAAATGGCCTAAACGTCCAGATCATCAACCATCGTCGAATCTTCCATGATGACTCGGTAACGCTCGCTGGCATCTTTCCCCAGAAGTTGGGTGAAGGTCTGGTCGGCTTCGACCTGGCTTTCGATGTTCACCTGAAGCAGTGTCCGAGTTTTCGGATCGAGCGTTGTGTCACGAAGCTGCTGAGGTGTCATTTCGCCCAGACCTTTGAAACGCGTGACCTCGTATTTCCGGTTAGCGGCCAGTCCAGAAAGAATCTCTTCTTTGGCAGCGTCGTCCTGCGCGTAATGAATGTCTTTTCCGATAGAAATCCGGTAAAGCGGAGGCTGAGCGAGGTAGACCCGCCCCTGGCGAACCAGTTCCATCATGTGACGGAACAGGAAGGTCAGCAGCAGCGTGCTGATGTGATATCCGTCGCTGTCGGCATCCATCAGCAGAATAATCCGCCCATAACGAAGCCGGCGAATATCGAAGTTCGGACCGATTCCAGTCCCCAGCGTTTCGACCAGATCGCTGATTTCCTGATTGGCGACGACTCGGGACACGGTCAGAGATTCAGTGTTGAGCACCTTGCCTCGTAGCGGAAGGATGGCCTGCTTTCGGCTGTCCCGCCCCATGCCCGCTGACCCGCCAGCCGAGTCGCCTTCGACGATGAACAGTTCCGATTCTTCAGGCTTCGTCGACCGACAATCCAGCAGCTTCCCTGGCAGCGTGACACGCTTGGACGAGGCGGATTTCCGCTTCACTTCCTTAATCGCTTCACGACTCGCGGCACGGGCTTTGGCTGCCAGAATGATACGAAAGATGATCGCGTCGGCGATCGTCGAATTGTTGTTCATCCATGTTTCAACACCCGCCCGGACCAGACCTTCGACCTGCCCGGAAACCTCAGGGTTATTCAACTTCTCTTTGGTCTGCCCCTGAAACATCGGATCCGAATGAAACACAGAAAGGATCGCGCACGTCCCCTCACGAATATCGTCTGGACTGACCGCGATCCCCTTCGGACGGATCTCGTGAACTTCCATGTAATTCTTGACAGCCTTCGTGATCCCCGACTTGAAGCCGGCTTCGTGCGTCCCTCCGGCGTGCGTCCGAATTCCGTTGACGTAGCTCCGAACCCACGAATCCGTCGACTCCGTCCAGCGCAGAGCAACCTCGTATCGATTGCCACCGTCGACATCTTTCTCCGTCGCGAATTTCTCTTCGTGAACGGACTTCCGATTCTCATCCTTGAGGATCTTGTCCAGGTAAGCAGCGATGCCGTTCGGGTTGGAGTATTCGTGCGTCTCCTTCCTGACTTCATCAACAAACGTAATCTTCAGACCACCATGGATGAACGAGATATCTTCGAGGTGCTGACGGATGACGTCGGTCTTGAAGTGGATGGTTCGAAAAATCTGCTCATCCGGTCGAAAGAAGATCGCCGTCCCATGACCTCGAAACGGTTTGACCTTCTTGACGGGAGCCTTGGGAACTCCGCGACGATACGCCTGGAAATACTCGTGGCCGTCGCGATGGACCGTTGCCGTCATCTCGACAGAGAGCGCATTCACGACCGACGAGCCAACCCCGTGCAGGCCACCGCTGCGACCGTAATTCTTATTCGAAAATTTCCCGCCTGCATGAAGCACCGTCAGGATGACTTCCAGTGCCGACTTCTTGTACTTCTTGTGCTTGTCGACAGGGATGCCGCGACCGTTATCGCTGACTGTGCACGAGCACCCATCTTTATGCAAAGTCACTTTGATGTCGGAACAATGCCCGGCCAGGTACTCGTCGACCGAGTTGTCGACGATTTCCCACAGAAGATGATGAAGTCCCTTGCTGTCGACGCCTCCGATGTACATTGAAGGCCGCATCCGGACGGCTTCCAGCCCTTCCAGAACATCGATGTCGTCAGCACTGTATGAGCCGTTTGATTTTGGTTCTGCCGCGGTTGCCATATCGCTCGATCAAGTCCTTATTCACAAGCTAACTATCTGTCGGTGTCTTCACACTGATCCGAACGGTTACTCCTCGAGAGTCGACCAGTCGACCAGTTTAATCGGCTCGGGAACGATGCCTGAAAACTCGCTCCGCTGGCTGGTTTTGTGGCCTTTTCCGCCGCGTGAGGTCACGATGTACTTCATCTGGCCAAAGCTCAATGTGGTGCCGTTGCTATTGTCGACCCGAAGGGTGTCGCTGGGTCGGCTGAGCAGTTTTGCTCCCAGCACTGCGTCGTCGCTTTCCATTTTGATTCCCTTCACACCGATGCCCGGACCGGACAGAACCGGAACGTCGTCGAGTGAGAAGTGGATGATACGAGCCTTCTTCGTCGCCAGAAACATGGTCTGGTGTTCGGTGATCAGCTCCACATGCACCACGGAATCACCTTTGCGCAGACGGCAGAACTTACGACCGACTTTTGTCGACGGCGACCGAAACGTGCTCAGCGAGACTCGCATCACCTGACCTTGAGCAGTCGCGACGAGAATGTGCGGAGCGGTACTGGCGTCGTCTTCCAGCTCGTCTTCGGGCGTGAAACGGGCGTCGGTCGAGATCGCCATAACAATCGAAACTCCATCGCCCATCCGCACGTGTTTTGCGAGCGGTTCGCCATAACCCGACGACGGCGGCACCTGATCGATCGAAAGTGTGTAGGCCACCCCGTCGCTCGAAAAGAAGATCGCATTGTCGACCGTACTCCCAGGCAGAACGTCCAGCACGCTGTCACCTTCCCGGACGCGCGTCCCCTCGACCTTTGCCAGACGGCCCACCCGCTTCAGCCAGCCTTCACGAGTCACGACGACATTTGTGTTCTCACGAACAATGTAGGTCTCAGCTGCAAATTCGGTGATCTCTTCTGACGAACCGATACCCGTTCGGCGTCGATCGGCAAACTCATTCGACAACTCTTCCAGTTCTGTACGGACAACTTTCCAGAGTTTCGCCTCTGACTTAAGAATGCTTCGAATCCTGTTGGCCTCTTTCTGTTTATCGGCCAGTTCTTCGCGAATATCGTCGATTTCCAGACTCGAAATCCGATAGAGCTGCAACTCCAGAATCGCCATCGTCTGAACTTCATCCAGCGGAAACGCATTCATCAGTTTCTTACAGGCGTCCTGCTTGCCGGTGCTCGCTCGGATCAACTTCAAAGCTTTGTCCAAACCGTCGAAGACAATGCAGAAGCCTTCGAGAATATGGATCCGTTTTTCCAGCTGAGCCAGCTGGTACTGAAATCGCTTCCGTACCGTTTCCTGCCGAAACACTAGGAAATGCTGGAGCATTTCGACCAGAGTGGCTCGCGCCGGAACCAGCAGCCCCGACTCGTCAGGGACCAGACATGTCGCGTTATACGAGAAGTTCTGTTCGAGGCTCGTATTCTTATAGAGATACGCGATGACTGCGTCAGGATCGGCTCCGCTCTTCAACTCGAGCACAATCCGCAAACCGTTGCGGTCATCAGTTTCGTCGTTGACCTCTTCCAGCATCGGCAGCTTACGGTTGGCAATGATGTTGCCGATTTCCGCCGTCAAACTTCCTGTCTCGACGTTGTACGGCAACGAGTAAATAACCAGGCGGTCCTGGACTTCCTTTTTCTTTTCTTTATCAAAACGCCACTCGCCACGAACTTTGACCGTCCCCCTGCCCTCTTCGTACATCTTTCGAATGTCCGACCGGTCAGTGACGATTCGACCGCCAAGCGGAAAGTCCGGCCCCTTGACGTACTTCATCAGTTGGGCCACGGTCGCATTTGGCGAGTCGATCAAATGGACGCAGGCTTTGATCACCTCACCCAGGTTATGAGGCGGAATACTGGTCGCCATTCCGACGGCAATGCCCTGAGCACCGTTGACCAGCAGGTTCGGATACCGTGATGGCAGCACGACAGGTTCGGCGGTCGCTCCGTCATAGGTTGGCCGCATGTCGACGGTATCGTACCGCAGTTCGTTCATCAGATGTCCGGCGATGGCTGTCAGCCGAGCTTCGGTATAACGAGGAGCCGCAGCCGGCAGCCCCATCACCGAACCGAAGTTACCCTGCCCATCAATCAGCGGAGCCCTGTACGTAAAGTCCTGCGCAAGTCGCACCAGCGCGTCGTACACCGACTGGTCGCCGTGCGGGTGATAGTTACCGGTCGTGTCACCGCAAATCTTCGCGCACTTACGAGTCTTCGCGTCGTGGGTCAAATGCAGGCCGTGGTACATCACGTACAGAATTCGGCGTTGAACCGGCTTCAGGCCATCGCGGACGTCAGGCAAAGCCCGCGACTGAATGACCGACATCGCGTAGTTGAGGTATCGTCGCCTTGTCTCCTGGCTGATCGATACAAATTCGACGCGGTCGCCCTCCTGGTCATTCGCCACATTCAACTCCTCGAAGTTTCCGTCCATGGACGAGCCCTCTTTATCAAGGCTCTTTTTCGTCACGCTGCTCGTTCTCTTTGCCGGAGACTTTTTCCCCGATGATTTCCTGCGAGTCACTTTCTTACTGGCGGGAGCAGACTTCTTCGCCTTCGCCGCCGCGCCACTCTTTACTTTCTTCTTAGCCAAGGTTCCCTCCCAAGCACCTCATTAATCGACCTCAATAACGGGGCTGAACCGTTTCCTGAAGTCGGCAAAACATTCTCTACGCACGCTGGAACAAGCTCTGAAAACTCGTCCTCAGGACATCGCAACCCTGCGAGTCGTGGAAAGTCACGAAACTCAGGCAACTTATACCGTCCGCTTCGAAACGACGAGTTACAGGCAGGCCCCGAGGCGGCAAAGTGTAACGGCTGCGGAAACTTTTCCCACCGCGCCGGTTCCTCGGATTGTGATTGTCGCACCGTTTCTGCGGATCGTACGACGACACATAACCCCCTATCTGGTAAGACATTCCGAAAAGCCCGACGAATCGATTCCAGGCTCACAGAATGATTCATCGGAGCAATCAAAGTCAGCCGAATCAGAGAGCAGCTTTGAGCCCCAATGATTGCTTCCGGGTAGTCAGAACGACGGATTAAGAAGATTCATCCTCTGAATTCTTCGCATGCGGCCACGAAGCACATGGACGAGCAGCAGCCAGATCCGCGGGAGACGGATCTTGATGCGTTTAATCTAAAACGCCACGGAGGGAAACATGCGACTCAACACACTTACCGTGCTTACGGCACTTCTGGCGGGGATCACCTGCCTGAACGAAGTCGAAGCTCAGAACAACTTCCCGCTTCCGCCAGCCCCAACTCCACCGGGAGTCCGCATTGGCCAGCCCACGATGCAGAACATCTCGCATCCGAACTGGCACCTGCCCGGTCGAACGCCTCAGGATGCGACCATTAAGGGATACCCGCGATTGAATGCGCCGTTGTATTCCTCACCGCAACAGAACATCCCGCCACAAACTGGCGGCACGATGATCACGAACCAGGCATTTGCGCCGCACGAGCTGATGTATCCGCACGAGTATCGGTCGATGTACGGGCCGTTCTACTACCGCGTCAAAGGAAACTGGATCTGGACTCCGTTCGGAATGGAGTCGCACGACAAGTGGGAACTGATGGGCACCGAAGTCAAAGTGAAGTACCGCCCGACTCGCAGCCTCTTCTCGCTCTTCACGCCTCGCTAGTCGAAAACGTCGCGAGAGAGCTGCCCCACAATACTTCGTTTGAAACTCGACCAACCGCATCAGCCCAGATCAAGGAAGACAGAAATGCTGGTCAGCAAAAAAATCCGCAAACGCCTTTGGAAGCGGGTGGTCGCCGGGATCATTATCCCGACGGCATTGTCATACGGCCTGGCGGCCTTTGGTCAGGAGCCAGCTCCTGCACCTGCCGTTCAGGAAATCCCCATGCGGCCAATGGATGGAACGATTGCTCCTCCACCGCCGGATCCCAACACCGTCGATGCAGCTCCGGAGACAGTAGCTGCTCCACCTGCCACGTCGGCAGCACCAGGCTTGATCGGTGGCTGCGGCCCGAACCGAACCGGTTGTAACTCTGACGGTGGTGCGTGTGGACCTCGCGGAACAGGCTGTGCTCCACAGTCGGCTGGCTGCAATGCCGACACGATTGTCTGCACGCCTCGTGGAACAAACGGCGGCAGCGACGCAACAGGCCGATGTCGCGTGAGTGATATCTGCAACAACGGACATTGCGGACCGGCAGCCGGCTGCATGGCTGGCGGTGCCTGTGCGGCATTTGGTGGCTGCAACGCAAATGGCGGCTGTATGAACGGCATGCCGTGCCTGGGTGCTGCAAACAGCTGCCTGAGCCCGGAAGTCATGATGGGGCGTCCTTACACAATTGGTGACCTGAAGCGGTCGATATTCAGCGCAAAGTGTCGAAGCAACGAGTTCCTCGGACTCAACGGAGGCCACAGTTGCTCGCCACTTCATAACTGGTGGTGCGAGCAGCAGTACAAGTCGGACTGCCGACGCGCCTATCGGAACCACGTTCTGGCCGCGCACTTCCACAACAAGTTCAACTACTTCACACCAAGTGGATCCTGCGGCGAAGGTGCTCCCCTGTTTGGTCACTACAAGCGGGTTTACGCAACCGAACCTCACTACTCGCACCCCGCCGACAGTCAGGTCTACGCGTCTCCGACGACGGGATACCCGACCGCCGTGCCGCTGCCGCCAACCGTGCGTCATCAATACAACTATTCGTGGGGATCGCCGTCGAGTCGGCTGACCCCGGTTTCCAACATCATCCTGCCACGTCGCTGATTCGGCAGTGCTGAAGCGAAACTCTCCTGAGCGGTGGTCTCGAAGCGTTCGGGGCTGCCGTCAGGAGAACATCTCCATCGATCCCGCCTGAACGAACACGTTCGACCAGGCAAACGTCAAAACGAATCCTGTCAGCACGACGTCTGTCGCTGAGTCAGCGGCAGACGGGATGCAGACCGAGGCTCAAGGAACGGAGACATGACAATCAGAGTTCTTCGCACGTCGGTACTCGCCGTGCTGGGGTTCGGCATACTCGGCTCAGCCGTGTACGCAGCCGACGCAGACGGCGTTGCCCGGGTGTCACACACGATGTCGCACCCACAGTACCAGACGCCACCGCCAGGTCCTTACTACGTGGCTAATGCCTGGGCACAGCGGCCTCGTCAGGAACCAAATCCCACTTACTGGACGTGGATGCCGCTGCCGTTTCACGGTTGCTGTGACTACTGTGCCGACGCCAACTGCCCCGGCAGAAAGGGCTTCTGGACATTCCCAGCCGTCCGCTGGGTACTCGATCCGGATTACTACGCCGTGTCACCAGATTACGGCTGGTCGCCTCCGGCGAAGGTTCCCGTCCGACGTTCAAACGTGACCTACACAAACTACGGCCCGAACAACTGGGGTGACTACTCCGGAGCGTCAACGAAGCGTGCGCCAATCATCGCCACGCCGACCGACACAACTCAGCTTGGTTACTACTACCAGCACGTACCCACCTGGCAGCCGAAAAACATTCTTCCCGTACCACCGGATCCACGCCACTGGCACACTCGACCGTGCCAGCCGGATCAGAACATGAGTTACGTCCGCTGGATGCGACTCCAGAATGCATGGGTTCCGCTCGACCAGATTCCGGGCACCCAGATGGGAACTCCAACTCCAGTCACACCAGAGCCAGCCGTACCTCAGCAGGCGATTCCGGCACCTCCTGAAGAAAACGCACCGGTTCCGGCCATTCCAATGCAACCCAGGAATGCACCAGAAGCGTTGAACGTTCCGGAAATCTCAGAACCGATTCGACGAGTGAGTTCATAACTCGTCCTGTCAAATGACAACGGCTCGACATTGTTCGAGCGTCCAGAGCTGCTGCTCGCGTTCGCGAGCTTCTCCCCAGGAAGGCGACCGTCCATTGACCGGTCGCCTTTCTTTATGCGCCGAACGCTTCAACAGGAATGCTGGCCGCCGTCAAAGCGTCGCGGACAAACTGCACTTCGTCTCCCGAAGGAACCCGCAACCACAACGGATGGCGATGCGACGGCTCATAAGTTCCCAACCAGACAGCCAGCGACACCCTGGTCAGGTCATCGTCAGGCAAAACCAAAGGCTGCACCTCGACGCCCGGAAACTCAGTGGCCATCGTGGCCAGAGTGGCACCGTCTGCTGGTTGACCACCAATTCCCAGCCGAAATGGTTGAGAGGCAAGCCGCTCACTCAGTTGCCGCATTGTCAACCCGATAAGCGGATGGGCGAAGTCCGGCAACAGACTCGCGACAGGAGCCAGAACGAACTGCCGATACCAGCAGTGTGGATGCGGCACGACCAGACGCGGCAGATTGATCACGTCATCGCCGTAGAAAATAACGTCAAGATCGAGCGTCCGCGGCCCCCAGCGGACGTCACGCGTGCGTCCCAGTTCGTTCTCAATCTGCTGAAGCAAATCCAGCAACGCAAGCGGTTCAAGCGCCGTCTCAACCACCCACGCCGAATTCACAAACGAATCTCCAGCCTCAGCTCCCATGGCAACAGATCGATATTGATCAGCAGACCGCACGCTCTGTACTTCCGGATGCTTCAGAACCAGCGCAGTCGCCCGATCGAACGTCTGTCCGACATCACCGAGATTCCCGCCCAACGCGATTACTGCCTGAACCATCGCCGTTAATTCCCAATCGTAAGTTTCGAGCTCCCCCCGTTGAAAAAGTGCGCCACCGGCTCTGCCAGCGTCCTTTACAATCGGCGTTCGCAGAAAATTTCGCACTGGTAGAGCCAGAGGCACACAGTGAACTGGCAACTCAGTCGGTCTCTGAGGCCATCGGATCAGCCGCTTCGCCCAGTAAAGCCTCGGCTTCGATGCGAATTCGGCGAAGTTGCAGGTTCTTCGGCGCGTGGCTGTCCATAATTCCGACCGCCTGTTTCCACTCGGCGGCGGCCTTCACTTTTTCATCGAGTTTCCACAGCGTCATGGCTCGAAGAAAAAATGCCGGCGTGCGACTTCTCAGATTAAACAGCTTTGCCTCGTCCAGCGCCGACAAAGCCAGCGAGTAGTTCTCCTGACGGAAATGGCACATCGCCAGCAACACATGAACGCAACCACTTTTGGGATACTTCGTGGATAGAGCATCAGCCAGTTTCATCGCAGCCACATAATCCCGCTTCGAAATATCCGGACAGTTTGTCAACAACCAGACCGCAGCGTGTCCGACATCGAATGACGGAACTCTACCGCCACTCGTCAAAGGCTTTCGCAGCGAAAGAGCCTCGTCGTACATCGTGGCCGCTTCGGCTTCCCGATCAAGCAATCGCAACACATCTCCAAGATACGACGATGCCCAGGCCTGACCATTTACCACGGCGACTGATTCCGGATTAATTTCCAGAGCCTTCCCGAAATCTTCCCGAGCACTGGCAAATGCCTGTTGCGCCGGTTCTGGTCGATCAGTGCTGAGATACAGGATGCCGAGATTGTTCTTCGTTTCCGATTGCAGACGCCACAGATCGAAATCGTTGGGCAGGTTCTGCATCAACTGTCGGCATTTATCCAGCGCAGACGTAAACGCAGACTCGGCGTCTGTGAAATCGCCGGAGTCGCGCAGAATCTGCCCGTAGGTAACTCGAACGTAAACTTCGAGCAAATGTGAGCGGGCCGAACTTGAATCTGCATCGACCAGCACCAACACCTGCTCCAGTGCCGCGTGTGCGTAATCGCCTGCCGACGTTGTCTCGCCCTGCTGGTACAAGACCTGAGCAATGTTCGTTTCAGCGGAAACAAGATTTGATCGGTAGAGCGGAACGTCTGGTCGCGACTGAATCAGCAGCAGATAATCATCGACACATTCCTGATAGACACCCAGCCTCGCGCTTAGTACATCGTCGTCGCTAAGTGCGTTAGCGAGGCTCAACCGTGCGTCTGCTCGACCACTGAGGAATCGAGTGTTGTCCGGATCGGCATCGACCAGTCGCGAATAAATCTGAATTGACTCTTCGAGCTTCGACCGTCCCTCGTCAGCCTGCCCCCTCAGCACAAGAATCTGCGACAGCTCAACGAGTGATTTTGAATGCTCGTGCAGACTGAGTTCTGAATCGTCCGCTTCGGCGATTCTGCGAAAGGCGACTTCCGCATCGGCCAGGCAGGTTTGAGCGTCCTCCAGTCGATCGGTACCGCTGAGCAGGCTGCCTCGGTTGGCAAGAATTCGAGCTTCCAATCGCTTGAGTTCCAGATTCTCAGTCGACTCACTTTCGTTCGACTTTCCGACAAGCAGAGCCAGCCTTTCCAAAGCATCCAGGTAATATCTGTCGGCCTGAGCCACTGGATCAACCGCTCCGTCGCCCTGTTCCAGCGGCGCTGTTGTTGCCCACGTCAGCCCCTGCCCGTTCAGGCATGTCACCAGTTCCGTTGCCGCAGACCGTTCAGAAGGGTTCTGATCGGCGATCTCCTCCAGTTTCGTCTGCGCCATTTCGAATGCTGTCGTCGCTCGTTCGAAGTTTCTCAATAATCGCCAGACTTCGCCGAGCCTGACCAGCGACCGCGCGGCTTCGAGTTTCAATTCCGGCACATCGCTGCGAGACTCCGCCAGCCGCTCGTATTCGGTCGCCGCTTCTTCAAGCAGTTTTACTCGAAGATTCTGAACGGCCGGGTATTCACTGAGCGAATCGCTCAATTCTCGAAACAGCGTGTCGACAGTTCGGCGAGACGACAGAAAAAACTGAGTTGCTTCCTGCTGCGCCTGCTCCGCCGCCGTTTTGGCTCGCTCTTCAGCTTCGAGGGCGACCTGAGTTTCTCCGTGAGCTGCGATTTCACTATCCCAGGCTTTGTTGATCAATAACGCCGCCACGATCGACACCAGCATGATCGCCAGTGCTGACGCCGCCAACGACTGAGCCTTCGTTCGATTCTTACGCAGCCACCGCCCTGCCCTCTCCTGCCACGATTCAGTGATCACCGAAACCGGCTCGTCCGAGATGAATCGCTGCACCTCTTCTGCAAGCTTTCGCGCATCCTGATAGCGATCCAGGTGCGAATGACTCATCGCCTTCGAACAGATCGCATCGAGCGACCGAGGAACGCGCGGGTCGACATCACGAACGCTGGGCGTCGCGCCAACCGAAATTCGAGTCAACAAGTCCTGAGTATCTTTGACACGGTTTTTAGTCCTGGTGCCTCGATGTGGAGAAACCCCTGTGAGAATGCAGAACAGAACAGCTCCCAGACCATAGACGTCAGTTCGGGCATCAATGTGATCATTGCGACCGGCAGCCTGCTCCGGAGCCATATAAGCCGGCGTGCCGATCACGCCTCCGACGTGGGTTTCCGTTTCGTCCAGCACGGAAGCCAGTTCGATCTGATCGTCCCGGTAGACGTCTTCGGGCTGTCCGATTTTCTTAGCGAGTCCCCAGTCGAGAACCAGCACCTCACCAAAATCTCCCACCATGATGTTCTGCGGTTTGAGATCCCGATGAACAATTCCCCGAGCCCCCGCATAGGCAACAGCGTTACACGTATCGCAAAACGCATTGAGCAGATTGATCAGGTCCAGAGGTTTATCTGTTCCTGCCTTCCGCTTCGCATGATAAGCCTGAATCTTTTCCTGCAGCGTCTGACCGCGCAGAAACTTCATCGTATAAAACGGGCGGCCTTTGCTGTCGGCATGCTCCAGCTCATAAACCGGAATGATGTTGGGATGCTCAAGCTGACCGGTAATCTGAGCTTCCTTGATCAGCCTCAGTTGAGCGTCGCGACTGCCATCCTTGCCTGGCCGAATCCGCTTCAAAGCGATTTCACGTTTCAGCGCCGGGTCCGTTGCCAACCAGACTTGACCAAGCCCGCCTTCGCCGTAGACCTGAGTCAACGTGTATCGTGAATAAAACTCCGGCTTGTAATCGACGGTCTCACCGAAATCAGCGTCGCGGCTGTCGCCTGACGACCCCGGCGTACTTCCCTTCTCAGGTCTACTCGCCGCCTGATAAAGCAAAGTTCCGTCGAACGGCCTGGACTCATCGCCGTCAGTGTGTTCAGCCGATTCTTCTGAGCCGGCCGAAGTCTGCGCCCTCCGCCTGACGAATGTCTCTTCGAAACTGGCGTCTTCACAACTCGTATCCGACGAGTCACCCTTTCCCGGCTTCACGCTGCTTTCGTAAAGCGAAATGAACTCGTCCACTTCCGCCGACTGACTGCGCACGGACAGAATCGCCGACTCCACATTGCCGCTGGCAGCCAGCACCTGCGAATCCATTTCGGACAGAATCTCCAGTCGAACACTCGCCGTAACCCAGCCCGCTCGGACCATATGAGCGTCCAGCGTCAGTGATTCATCGACTCGATTCAGCAAGCTCGCCACCTGCTGCGGCGAAACCAGCCCGCGTTTAATCGCGAGCGCTCCAAACAACCGCCCGAAGTCGTCTGTCATCTAGATTCCTGCCCGTCAACTTCTGCACCCTATTCACGCCGACAACTGCCCATTGCCAAACACAGTCTACTCACAAAACGCATCGTTCAACTACTCGCGCGTCTGTTCACATCACGACCGGCCCACCCGGCAATCCTGAACAGGTCACACTCTGCCTGACGAAGTTCGAGAACACGCGATGCAGAAGCACGTTCGTTACGGCAAACGCTCCTTCACACCACATTCGATTACGCCCGGCCCCCCTGATACGATCCCGCGACCGATCGCTCCCCCCTGAATATGAACTCTTTTTTCAATTCTCACATCGGGTCTTTTCAGATGCGAAATCTTACTTTGGCAGTACTGCTTGCCCATGCCTCACTGGCTGTCTGTCGCTCGGAAGCGCTGGCTCAGCCGCAACCCGCTCACAATTCGCCAGCAAATCTTTTTGCGTCAAACATCCGTGAGACCGACCCGCTGACACCAGACGAAGAACATAAAACCTTCGTGCTGCCCGCAGGCTTCGAGATTCAGTTAGTCGTCAGCGAGCCAGACATTGCCAAGCCGATGAACATGGCCTTCGATCGGCGCGGTCGGCTTTGGGTTTCGAGCTCAAGTGAGTATCCCATGGCGGCACCGTCCAACCGACAAGCCAACGACACCATCAAAATTCTGGAAGACACCAACGGCGACGGACGAGCCGACGTGATTAAAACGTTCGCCGACAACCTCAACATTCCAATGGGCCTGTATCCTTACAAAGATGGTGTCGTCTGTTTCAGCATTCCCAACATCTGGTTTCTGCGAGACACCGATGGCGACGACAAAGCCGACCAACGCGAAAAACTCTACGGGCCGTTCGACACCTCTCGCGACACGCACGGCATGTGCAATGCTTTTACCCGAGGACTCGATGGCTGGCTCTACGCGTGCCACGGATTCAACAATCAGTCCCAGGTCGCTGGAGCCGACGGCCACGAAGTCACGATGCACTCTGGTAACACCTTCCGCATAAAGCTGGACGGTTCGCGCATCGAGCATTTCACACACGGACAGGTCAATCCATTCGGCATGGCCATTGACCAGAACGGCGACATATTCAGCGCCGACTGCCACACCAAACCAATCTCGTTACTCCTGCGAGGCGGTTATCACGACAGCTTTGGCAAACCTCACGACGGCCTGGGATACATCCCGAACGTGATGGAGCACCTGCACGGCTCAACAGCCATTGGCGGCATCGCACTGGGAGCAGCCACCAGCTTTCCCGAGAGTTATCGAAACAGCTCGTTCGGCGGCAACGTGGTTACCTGCCGCATCAACCGCAATTCGCTCGTTCAAACCGGAGCGACCATCAAGGCTCAGGAAGAGCCTGACTTTCTGATTTGTGGAGACCCCTGGTTCCGCCCCGCTGATCTTCAGGTTGCTCCCGACGGCTCGCTTTACGTCACCGACTTTTACAACCGCATCATCGGTCACTACGAAGTTAAGCTCGACGATCCTCGCCGCGACCGACACCGAGGCCGCATCTGGCGAATTGTCTACAAAGGCTCCGATACTGGACACGACGATCCATCGCAAAGCTCATCACCAGCCGCCGACTCTTTCTCTTCAACCAGCGTCACCGAGGCGTCGCTCGATCAGCTCATCGCTCAACTTGATTCATCGCTGAAGGCACAAACGGATCTCGCCTTCGAAGAAATTATCCAACGTTTTGGAGCGACAGCCGAAACAGCCGCCCGTCAGAACGCACGCCATCAATCGCCGCGAATCCGGTCGGCTATCCTGTGGCTGCTACACCGACTTCACGCAGCGACCTCGGAAGACCTCTCACGAGCGGTCAGCGACGAATCTCCGCTGGTGCGCAACCACGCATTCCGAGTCCTCGCCGAAACGTCCGCACCGTCGCAAGAAGCCGACGAATGGCTGGCCGCCGGCCTCAAGGACTCTGACGCGCTGACAAGACGCGCAGCGGCGATGGCGGCCACCACTCATCCATCAGACAAGCTGGTCGGTGCCCTGCTCGAATGCTTTCGGGAAACTCCCGAAAACGACGTTCATCTGCGACACGCCGTTAAGATGGCTCTCCGTGATCAGTTGCGAAACGAACGTCGTTTCGGACAACTCGCCAACCAGCAACTTGGCCAATCAGACATCCGTCTAATCAGCTCGTTGTGCCCGTCGCTGAAGACGCCAGCAGCTGGCGAGTTTGTCGCGGCTCACATCGAAGAGCTGGCCGGAACTGGACGTGAACAACTGGCTGACTACATGAAATTTGCCGTTCGGTTTGTGTCGCCGGACACCGTATCGACTCTCGCGAACACAGCGTTGAACCAGTTTGGAGGCGACCAGAATTTTCAGATCATACTACTGAACGCGGCGCGCGACGGATTGCTTCAACGAGGAGTCGACACGCCAGACTCTGTGCGAAACTGGGCCGCCACTGTTGCCGCAAAACTTCTCGGCGTAGACGGCTCCGGAAAACTGAGCAGCAACGACAACGAGCCATTAACCTGGACCGGTGTCGCGCATCCAGAAGGCTCAACGGACGTCGACACCTGGACGATTTCGCGGACTCGCAAATCGACCGACGGCATGACAGAGACGCCGCTTTGGAGCAGTTTTCCGAGAGGCGAGACACGTACCGGAATCTACCGGTCTGCTCCGTTTGTTCTGCCGAACGAGTTCGATTTCTTTCTAGCCGGGCATGACGGAAAACCGGACGGGCCGATTCAGAATAAAAACTTCGTCCAGGTGCGAGACGCGCAGACTCGCGAGGTCCTGCAACGCTGGGCGTCGCGCCGCAACGACACCGCTCAACCGATCCACTGGGAAACTGGCAATTTCGCAGGACGGCAGGTTTACGTTGAACTCGTCGACGGTGACTCGACCAGTGCGTACGCTTGGCTGGCCGTCGGTCGATTCTCGGTCGACGCCCTCAACCCCAGCCAGCGGATGGAAGACCGCCAACGCGGTGCTGAACTCGCCGCCACTTTCCAGCTCAATCAGTTTCGAGGCGTTATCGGCGATGCGGCACTCAGAACTCTGGCAGACGCCGCGAGTGTCACCGCTTTGACAACCGCTCTCGCGAAAATGAATCCGCAGACCGATTCGAAATTGCACGCACTCGCCGAGACAACATCGATCATTGGACAAACGACTGAGCAACGTCGCGAAGTCATCCAGAATTTGCTCGCCAACAACGCTGAGGCCATTCCGCAATTGATCAGCAAGGCCATGCTCGCGGCCAGCTCCGTCGAGCAGCGTCGAGTTGCCGAAACCCTGGCGTCTGACTCGTCGGGAGCAGCTTTGCTGGTCGAACTCGCCGAAGCAGGGCGAGCCTCCGCGTGGCTTCTGAAACACCCCCAAATTGAGCCGAAACTTCGGGCTGCGGCAAACGAGGAGCTGAAAAAAAGGATCGACATCCTGACGAGTCGCTTGCCGGACGAATCTGAAGACCTCATCAAGTTGATCTCGAACCGTCGAAAGAATCACGTCTCAGTCGCTGGTGATGTTGCGCTGGGTGCGGCGCTGTTTACGAAGACGTGCGCAACCTGTCATCAGATCGGTGGCAAAGGCAAAAAGGTCGGTCCGAACCTCGATGGCATCGGCACCCGAGGCCTGGATCGACTGATCGAAGATATCCTCGCTCCCAACCGTAACGTTGACGTTGCCTTTCGGTCGTCGACGATCGTCACCAACCAGGGCAAGGTGCTGAATGGCCTGGTCAAACAAACGGAGGGTGCACGGCTCATTCTGGTTGACAGCAAGGGTGAAGAGATCTCAGTCGCCACCGACACGATCGATCAACAGGTTCTGTCAAATCTCTCCCCCATGCCGGCCAACTTTGGCGACTCCTTAACCGAGGATCAGTTCCGCCAGCTTGTCACCTACCTGCTCTCGCTCCGCAGTTCGTGAATGGAAGACTCCGGCCAGTACCTTTGAGTTTCCTCCTTTGAAAACCGGCTCTGCCCACGTTTCGGTCGAAGTCCGACATCTCGAAATGCCCCAACTGCGAGATGCAAATCACTCTGGTGACGTTTGAAATGATTGCGGGCAGGCCACTGATCGCGGGCAATCAGATCTGCACGATCCACGTTTGTCGCCGAATCGTCAGGCAAGAATATCGCGGATCACGTTCCCGGCGACGTCGGTCAGGCGATAATCGCGACCGTTAAAACGGTAGGTGAGTCGCTCATGGTTAATCCCCATCAGGTGCAGAATGGTGGCGTGAAGATCGTTGACGCCGACTCGGTTTTCGACCGCTTTGTAGCCAAACTCATCGCTCGCTCCGTACTGCACACCGCCCTTAATCCCGCCACCGGCCATCCACATCGTGAAGGCGTTGGGATTATGGTCTCGCCCCTTGCTGCCTTGCGAGTCAGACGTCCGTCCAAACTCGCCGCCCCAGATGACCAGCGTCTCGTCGAGCATACCGCGAGCCTTCAGGTCGGCCAGCAAGGCGCCGATGGGCTGATCGACGCTCTTCGCGGCGATCGAGTGGTTTAGTTTGATATCGCTGTGTCCGTCCCACGGAACGTCAGCAACTCCGCCACCACCACCGTTCGTGCCGGCGTAAAGCTGCACGAAGCGCACACCACGTTCAACAAGCCTTCTCGCAGTGATGCACTGTTTGGCGACAAGATCCGTTTCGCTCTGGCCCACGCCATAGGCCTTGTGTGTTTCTTCTGATTCCTGAGAAACGTCCATCGCTTCCGGAGCTGCCGTCTGCATTCGGTAAGCCAGCTCGAACGATTCCAACCGAGCAGCCAGGTCCGCTTCGTGAGGCCGCAACTGCTGATGCCTGGCGTTCATCGCTTTCAGCACGTCGAGCTGCGCTCGCTGCTGTTTGTCGTCCATCGTGCCCAGCCGAGACAAATCTGAAATCGGTGTAGCGGATCGGCCATCGATCGAGGTCGGCTGGTAAACCTTCGGCAGAAACCCCGGCGACCAGATCGGCTTGCCCCCGCGAGGCATCGCCCCGTGCAGCACGACAAAGCCAGGCAGGTTCTGATTCTCGGCCCCCAGACCGTACGTCACCCACGATCCAACACAGGGGCGTCCCTGCAGGAACATGCCAGAGTTCATTTCCAGCATGGCTGGCGTGTGATTATTTGACTGAGAATAGCACGAATAGATGAACGCCATGTCGTCGACATGCTTCGAAATGTGCGGAAAGATTTCCGACGTATGAGCGCCCGATTCGCCGTGCTGTTGAAACTTGAACGGTGAACCCAGCACGTTGCCGCTGGTGGTGAAGAAGCCGGTCTTGGGGTCAGCACCTTCAAGCTTCTTACCGTCACACGACTGAAGTTCAGGCTTGTAATCGAACGTGTCGACCTGCGACGGACTTCCCGGCATGAAGAGCCAGATAATCCGTTTGGCTTTCGGCGAGAAATGCGACTCGCGCGGTTCCAGAAGCTGAGATTTCGGTGCGGCCGCTGCTTCGTCCAGTAACCCTTGATCTTTCAGCAGGCTTGTGAGAGCAAGAGCGCCGCCGCCAAGCGCCGCATTCTTCAGGAAGTGACGCCGCTGCTGGAAGTTGAATGGCGAATCGGCAGGCAGCGTTGGCGAAGTTTGCATTCCAATGGCTTTCTCTTGAAATCGAACTATTTGTTTCGTGTGGGTTCAGAACGTGGATTAACAAAGATTCCAGGTGACCAAGGACTCAAGGTTAGTTTTTGAGTATTAACCTTGTGACCATCAACGCTGAATCCTCCGTCGCAGAATCTCATACCAGTGAAATACCGTCTCAAGGATTGCACTTAATCGACTACCACAAACTCGTTCAGGCAAAGCATGATCTGGCAGTAGTCAGCCAAAGCCGTGGTCTTTGCCTTCTCGTCAGTCCCGTATGACTGAGCTTGTGAATTCAGGAACGCAGTCATCCGCTCGACCTCTTCGGCTTCCGGAGGTCGCGACAGAGCGAGCCAGTAAGCTTTCTCGATAACGCCTTCTGTCGTCAAATCTTTGTCAACATTGATACGGGCTGCGAACTGTTCGGCAATCTTGCGGACAAATGGTGAATTTATCATCGCCAGAGCCTGCGGGGGGACGGTGGTTACGTCCCGGTTGCCGATGCTTTGAATGGCGTCCGGCGCGTCGAAGAGTTGCAGGATGGGGATCAGACTTCCACGTTTGACGGTCAGGTAGACACTTCGTCGTGGAGTCGCCTGGTCCAGTGAGCCCGGACCGTGCATTGTCCTGTCGAGCGTACCGCTGACCGCGAACAGGTTGTCGCGGATAATCTCTGCTTCGAGTCGTCTCGGTGGACGTCGCCACCAGAGCTGATTGTCTGGATCGATTTTCGCGGCTTTTTCATTGACGGCCCCTGACTGCTGATATGTGGCGCTGTTCATGATCAACCGGTGAATCGGCTTCAGTTTCCAACCGTGCTGGACAAGTTGTCGTGCCAGATAGTCGAGCAGTTGCGGATGCGTTGGCGGCGTGCCCTGACTTCCGAAATCGCTGGGCGTATTCACGATTCCTGTGCCGAGGTGATGCTGCCAGAGTCGGTTGACGATGACGCGAGCAAGCAGCTGGCCAGCTCCTGCATCTGTGTCGGTCAGCCATTCTCCCAGAGCGATTCGAGGATGGACCGTTGCCGGTTTCTCGCTGGCTGGTTCGTCAAGCAGCCATTTCTTTTCCTGATGCTCGCCGTCCATCAGCACTCGCAGGAAGCCGGGACTGGCAAGCCCGGTTTTGACGTTCGAGTTGCCTCGTGCCAGAAAGTAAACCTTTCGAGTGTCGGCTCCAAAGTTGTAGGTCGCTCCGTTCCTGCGAGCGGCGAAGATTTTCGTGATGTCCGGCATCGGGGCTTTCGCCAGATGCTCCTTTTCTTCTCGGTCCAGCTGAAACCATTCCGGGTCTCTGGGCGCAAACCATTTCAGCACGACCTGCCGCTGAGGCTCGGTCCATTTGGCGACGTCGAGATCTAGAATGTCCTGAACGTTCTTCGGAGTCGCGACTCCCTGAGCACTGAAGTAGAAGCCGGAGGGACCACTTCCATTCACGATTTTGACGAGCAGATGATTCGTGCCCGTCGTCAGGTTCAGCTTGACGAGGTGCTGATCCGGAGCGACTCCCCCCATCGTCGGTTTCGACAGGATTTGTTTGCCGTTCAGAAAAACAACGATACCGTCGTCGCAGCCAAACGAAACGTCGATCACAACGTTGCTGGCTACATCAATAGTGCGGTACAGGTAGTTGGCCGAGTTGTCTCCGGTCAGCGTGTTGTGAACGGTTTCGTCCTTCCACTCTGGTTTGGCCGTCCATTTCAACTCGCCAATGGGCTTGTCCAGCTCAACTTTCGCCTGCTGAGCGAAACTCTGTTTGAACGCAGCGTCGTAACTGGCAGCCGGGAACGGGCCGATCGTGTGCCAGACGCCCAGCTTCTCGGCACGAGGCAATTCCGATTTCGTTTTCAGCCATTCGTCCAGACGCCCCGGCAGAGCTTCTTTTTCCAGCTTTGCACGAGCATCAAGATACGGCTTGTGCTCGGCGTCAAAGGCGGCTTTCGCTTTGCGAGTTCCCTCGGGATCGGGATCCCAGTCGTAATCCTGAAAGCCGGTCTCGGCAAACGATGCCGTGAGGCGGTAGTAGTCATGATCGCCGATCGGGTCGAATTTGTGATCGTGGCAACGGGCGCAGCCGATGGTCAGCCCAAGCATCGAAGTTCCGAGCGTTGCAACAATGTCGTCGAGCTGTTCGTACCGGCTGCGTTCCCGTTCTTTCTGAGTCTGCTGCGACGTGAACGGCCCCGCAGCGAGAAAACCGGTGGCTGACTGAGCGTCGAAGTCGAGTGGATCGATCTGGTCACCGGCAATCTGCAGCTTCACAAACTGATCGTAAGGCATGTCAGCATTCAGAGCCTTGATCACAAAGTCGCGGTAGTGGTAGGCGGCCGGTCGATCTTTATCAAAAGCGTACCCGTTGCTTTCCGCAAATCGCGCGAGATCCAGCCAGTGCCGAGCCCAGCGTTCGCCGTAATGCTGCCCGTCGAGCAGGTGATCGATCAGCTGCGGATAGGCATCTGGCGACTCATCGCTGACAAACGCCTGGACATCTTCAGGATCGGGAGGGAGTCCCCAAAGGTCAAAGTACGCTCGGCGAATCAGCGTACGGCGGTCGGCCATCGAGTTTGCCGCGACTCCAGCTGCTTCCTGACGGGCGAGAATGAAGCGATCGACTTCGTTCTTCGCCCAGGCATCGCTCTTAACTTCCGGAGAGCCCGTTTCACTCAACGGCTGAAATGACCAGAACTTTTTTCCAGCAGCGACGTCGACATCCTTTCGGGCGATTTCAACTTTCTTTCCATCTCGCGGATCAGCCGCACCGGATTCAACCCATTTGACGAAGTCATCGATCACCGACTTCGGAAGTTTGGACTTCGGCGGCATCGCGAAAGACTCATGCCGAATCGCAGAGATCAACGAACTGGCTTTCACGTCTCCTGGAACGATGGCCGGGCCACTTTCGCCCCCCTTTCGAATTCCCTCACGAGTATCCAGCACCAGTTCACTCTGCAAATTGTTCGCCTCGAGCGCAGCAGCCGAGTGACACTTGTAGCAATGTTCGACCAGCACCGGACGAATCTTCGTTTCGAAGAATGCAATCGCCTCGGGAGTCGGTTGCTCGTCAGCGGCGGCGACCATCCCATTGAGGAATGGCACCATGAGCGACAAGCCAGAAAATAAAAGCTTCATTATGACGACCAAATGGCGAGTAAATGAGGAGTGATTCGGAGTCCGTCGACTTTGAACGCAACGAAAAAATTCTTGTCGAGGCACGGAGGGTCCGTAAGTCTGCGCATTTTGTCGCTCTCACGGAAGCTAAACAGGCTTTCCGGAGACGTTGTCTCTCGTCCTTGCACACGCGACAGCCCGACTCAACAATCAGCTTCTGAAGCGAATCAACGATCTCACCCCACTCGAAACCCGCACGAAAGCCAGCTTTGCACTTCAGCTGTAAATTCACGCAAGGTCGATTCCCCTTTCGTGGCTGTGACGACAACCGCAATCGTGGGTAAACTTTTTCAGTTCGACTGGCAAAGCCATCGAGCTCTGACCGCCACTACAAAGCGGCGGAATTCTATGCCTTAGAAATCTGTAGACGAAAATCGACTCTCATAGCGAGGACATTGGTGATGCCGACGGAAATTCCTTCAACAGCCGATCTCAAATACGCCATCCGCTCGAACCGGCGAGAATTTCTGCATGACGCAGGCATCGTCGGAGCAGGTCTTGCTTTCGCACCATGGGTTGCAGGCTTCGGCGCCAACGCTGCGGAGCAGACTTCCAGCAACATGATCGTTCACACGACCAGCCCGCTGAATTCCGAACCGCAACTCGGCGAACTTGCGAAGTCGTGGATTACTCCCGTGGAGTCGTTTTATGTCCGAAGCCACGCTCCGAATCCAAAGATCGACCCGGCCGCGTTTCGCCTGACCGTCGAAGGGCTGATTGACAAACCGCTTTCAATTTCTCTGGCCGAACTGAGCAGCTCCTTCGAGGAAACGTCGATCGTTGCCACAATGACTTGCGCCGGCAATCGGCGTTCCGAGCACAGCCTTATCAAGCCTGTTGGCGGTGTGCCCTGGCAGGCCGGAGCGATCGGCAATGCCCGCTGGTCGGGAGTACGACTCTCAGACGTGCTGAAAAAAGCCGGCCTCAAGGAAGAAGCAAAGCACGTCTGGTTCGAAGGGCTCGACGAAATCTCGCACGGTAGCGGCATCATCCCGTTCGGAGCTTCGATCCCGGTCAGCAAAGCAATGGCCGATGCCGACTCCATGCCTGGCGCGCTGCTCACAACAAAGATGAATGATCAACCGCTGACACCGGATCACGGCGCACCGCTGCGAGGCGTCGTCCCTGGTTATATCGGAGCACGCAGCGTGAAGTGGCTTGGAAAGATTGTCGTCAGCAATCGTCCATCGCCCAATCACTACGTCGCGACCGCGTACAAACTCGTCCAGGAAGGAACGCCGGTTGAGTGGGACGAGTCGGGGCCGCTCTATCGGTTCCCTTTGAATTCCGTGATCTGCGTACCTGCTGCCAACTCCAAAGTTCCCAAAGGAAAAGTTGCCGTCGCCGGTTATGCGCTTCCATCGGGCACACCCGGAACTTCAATTTCGAAAATTGAAGTCTCTGCTGACGGAGGACGTTCGTGGATCACTGCGAAAATTACCTCGCCAGTCCGAGAGCACTGTTGGGTTCTCTGGAAAGCAGACGTCACACTCCCATCATCAGCCAGTGAATTGATTGTTCGAGCGACAGACTCGCGAGGCGACGGGCAACCGGAACACGGCCAATGGAACCTGAAGGGCTACATGTTCAACGGCTGGTATCACGTTCCAGTTCGCGGAGAGTGATTTTCCAACAGTTCGACCTCTGAACTAAAACGCAGATTCCCCTGAAAACATTTGTTGAAGACTTGATCATACGAGCAGCACCTGGATACAAAATGTCCCAACTGGGCTGTCTTGAGTTTGGGCCCTCAATTCACATTGTTTCGTTCAGGAGAGTTCGCATGAATCGAAGATTCGCAACCATGATCGCTGTGGCGGGAATCGCGCTGTCATTGGGCAGCCAGTTTTCCGTAGAACCGACAATCGGACAGGAGGCGGCGACGAAAGACGCAGAAAAGGCAACTCCAGCGAAAGTGGCGAGCAAACCACGAGGGCGGCTCCCGCAATATTACGGCCAGGTCGGACTCAGCAATAAGCAACGGCAGCAGATCTACGACGTCCAGGCAAATTACAAAAAACAGATTGACGAGTTGCAGAAACAGATCGATGCCCTCAAAGTAAAGGAAGACACAGAAATCGTCGCCGTGCTGACGCCAGAGCAGAAGAAAAATCTGGATGAACTGCTCGCCGCAGCAAAAAAGGCGGCCGAAGATCGACGCAGCAAGAGCAAGAAGAAAGCGTCCTGAAACCACTACATCGGCGACGCGAAGGTCAGCAGCCTCGGTGGGCATGATGCCTGCCGAGGTTGCTGCGTTTAACGATTTGCACTTTTGTCGGGCGACAAGTTTCAATCGCTGTCCGGATCCCACCAGGCATCGAGTTCTTCCCGCAGAAACCCGATTGCCGCCTCAAATTGCCGATCACCAATCAGATTTTTTGACTCAACCGGATCCACCACAACGTCGAACAGTGCGTCGCCGTCGAGGTAATTTCCCCAGGCCTGAGATTGCCCATGCCTGTGAGTCGTGATCAGTTTCAGATTGCCTTTCCGGATCCAGCGATGAGCGACGTCCCTTTCCGGATGCCTCAACGACGCAGCATCACCGGGATAGATTTCTCCAAAGACTGCCTGCTTTGAATCGAGCGTTTTCTGACCGATCGCGCTCGGCCAGAGATTTCTCCCCGGAAATTCATCGGATCGATTCACTAGTCCCGTCGCAGCGAAAATCGTCGGCAGAATATCGATGCTGCTGACCGGTGCCTGGTGAGTCGCAGACTTCGTGCGACTGCCCCACCGAACCAGGATCGGTGTCCGCAATCCAGAATCGAACGGCGCACGCTTGCTGCGTTTGGTGTGGTCCCACTCTCGGCTTGCCGATCGGTAACGCACGACGTCAGGCTCCCAGCCATTGTCGACCACGAAGACGAAGAGTGTGTGAGCATCGAGACCCCGCTGCTCAACAAAGCTCACAAGTTTGCCAACAGTATCGTCGAACTGGGAGATCGCCGCGTAGTAGGGCACGCGATGTTTCGGAACGTCGGTACGAGTCTCGTAGAGATCAAAGAATTTTTGGGGTGAGTCATGCGGCGTGTGAGGCAGGAATGGGGCGTACCAGACGAAAAACGGAGTGTCCCCGCAGTCGTCGATGAAGTCGTAAATCGGTTGCATCGTTTCCCGGCCAATACTCAGACCATAATCGCCGTTTCCGTGAGCAACAACGTCCCCGTTGGTCAGCGTCTTATTACCGTACTTCCCACCCGGCGTCGGCTCGGCAGTCGTCATGCCTTGGGTGAAGCCTGCGTTTTGCCAGTGACCTTCCCAGTATTTTCCCGTCTGAAAGCAGCGATAACCGGAGGCAGCCAGACGCCGGGGAATGGTCTGGTGAGAGCGGATCAGCGACGCGGCTCGCTCTCGAAGTGCGTCGAACTCTGCCTTGCCAATCGCTGGCGACTTTGTCAGCGCGGCGAATCCGGGTGGCGGATGATTGAAGTAGACTCCGTGCTGATGTGGATAAAGGCCGGTCAGAATACTGACCAGCGATGGTCGGCAAACGCTGCTCGGAACGTAGCCATTCACGTAGCGAGCTGACTGCCCGGCCAGACGATCAAGATTCGGAGTCACAACATCGTCGCTGCCCATGAATCCGAAGTCGGTGTAAGTCTGATCGTCCGAAATAATCAGCACGACGTTCGGCGGCTTTTCAGATTGAGCACGACTCGAAACGACAAGCGTCAACACCACAACAAAGCAGCAGCCAACACGATTCATGTACTTGACCGTCTGTTAAAACTATTTATTGGCTCACCAGTTCAACGGTGGCACTGACTCTGCTCATTGGCGTCCGGGAGCTGGGTTATTGCCTGCCGTTGATCCTTTTCACGAATCGCAGCAGCAGCGGATGAGCGGGCTCAGCCATTTGCCCATGATTGAATCCATCCAGCTCATACAACTCGGTGTCAGGATGCCTGACAACCTGCATCATCCGCCAGAGATACGCGTTTTCTTCGTACCGACCAAGCATTTCCTGTTCGCGATCGCCCGTAATCAGCAGCAGCGGCGGCGCGTCGTTGCGAACATGAAACAGCGGCGCCAGGTCATCAATGACAGGTTGTTTGCCGTCGATGCCTCGTTCAGCTCGGACAGTGAAATGAGTTATCGTGTGCCCGCTGAAGGGAATCAGTCCCGCAATTTGATCAGCATCGATCTCGTGCGCGGCCAGCCAGCGTTTATCCAGGCCAACCATGCTCGTCAGGTAGCCCCCGGCAGAATGCCCGCTGACAAAAACATGTTTCGCCGAACCGCCATACTTCTCGATATTTTTGATCGTCCACGCCACCGACGCGGCAGCATCTTCGATGTACGCAGGCGCTTTGACTTTTGGATGCAATCGATAGTTGACCGCAACGATCGCAATCCCCTGCTCTTTGAGCTGTTTCGGAACCGAGCGGTTGCCAGCCTTCAATCCACCACCGTGAAACCAGACGATAGTCGAAAACTCTTTCACATCGGTCGGGTAGTAGACATCAAGCCGGCAGCGTTCCTTCATGTAGTCCGTCAGACCTTCGCCGGTCCGATAGAGAACGTCGGAAACGATTCGATATTTCCCGTCGGCAGACGTCTCACCACTCACCGATTGAGCGAACGACGACTGAGCCAACAACGAGATTAATAACCCCGGCAGCAACCAACTGATTCGATAATTCATAGCCATACTTCCCTGAGAGTGTTCAATTTTCCCGAACCATACGTCGTTCGCTCAGGTCGCCAGTCTCACAAAATTTCCGACCTCACACAGAAACGCGACGCCACAAAATTCAGGATTCAGAACATTGTGTTTTTGCACCTTTACAAGACTGATTATTTCGTTGTGGATTAACTACTTCGGAAACATTTCTATCGACGACTGACAGAATGTCAAAACAGATCGCAAACAGCGGGGCTTCGTCATTTTCCCCATCGCATTGCGAGGCAGTTCGTCGACCACCAGCAGCCAACTCGGAATTCTGTACTTCGAGAGCCGATCCTGACACCACTTGCCCAGGCTTTCCAGCGTCAGTTCCTGGCCAGACTCCAGCACCGCTGCCAGCGCGACCACTTCGCCCCCGGTGTCATCCGGAATCCCAACCACGGCGGCCTCACGAATTACCGGATGATGCAGACACGCCGCTTCAATCTCCAGCGCCGACAGCTTGTAGCCCCCGCTCTTAATAATATCGGCAGACTCCCGCCCCATTATGCGGTAGCAACCAGCCTCGCAAACGGCGACATCGCCAGTGCGGAACCATCCTTCATCGAAGGACTCTTCGGTAGTCTCAGGACGCTTCCAATACTCAAGAAACACACCGGGACCACGCACCTGAATTTCGCCCGGTTCGTCTTCGCCGTCAACATAGGCCAGCACCAGTCCCAGGAAAATCGCGATGGCAGATCAATGCAGTTGACCGCGAGTCAGGCGAGCAGAAGTCAGGTACGGGCTCCAGACCGTCGCGCCGACAAACACGAACGCGGTAATCAGAGAATTCTTCGCGAGAACTCCCAGGACGGCACCGATCAGCTCTGTCATGGTTCGTCCTTCGCCGACTTCGCCGAAAGATTCTCTGGCTTCGTCAACTCGACCTCCGACTGACCGATCCGACTGATAACCGGCACCAGAGCAAGACTGATCAACACAACAATCACACCAGCGACCAGAGCAATCGCCCCCCCACTTGACCGCAGCTAGAGCGTTCTGACTCGCCGCCATTGCTACGACGATCAGGATGTACATCGATCTTCAGAACAGACTGCCCTGCCTCGTTGGTGGCTTCATTCGTCCGGCACGTGGCAGCCAATCAACGATAAGAATCAGCAGCAGCATTGCGATGCCCACGCCGCCGATGTTCTTACCAACGCCGACCAGATAACCGAGAATCTGCCCCACAACGATGCCCATAATCAGACATCCGGACAACAAAGAGTTCCGTAGATCACCATCAATCAACCGTTCAACAACGCACGGAAGCGAGTACACTACAACCGGTACCCAAGCGTACCACTGGCTCATCCAGGTCTTTCGACAATCGACGCTGGCCGCAATACACGACCGGCAAAGCCGGTGGTACACACCAGTATGAGCAATCTATTTCCAACTGTTTTCAGCAAGCGGCTTGCCGTTCGTTGTCAGAATCTGGAAATGATGGAAGCCAGCGTTCATCCCCGAATACCGCCAGACAACTTTCTTGTCGCGGGTAACCTCGAAGAGTTTCACGTTTTCACCTTTGGCGTGGTAGCTCGTCACGACCGTGTTGCCATTTGGCAGTCGTTGAAGATGATGTCCCGCTGAGTGTTGAAAGTTGAAAATCCGGTGGCGGCTCCTTTGCC
>CAXBME010000033.1:0-92701 GCA_963976765.1 uncultured Planctomycetaceae bacterium | reverse complement strand
AAGGTGGGTCTGATTTCAACGCCGAAGTGGGTCCGTTTTAAACGCCTATCTCCAGTGAAGAGTCAGACCTTGGGGCGAGTCGGGCACGGATGCTGTGAATAGTGTGTTTCTGAGTCAGCCAAGAGCTCTCCGGGTCATACTATCCAGCCGAATAACTGTTGACTATAGTCAACAGTTATTCGGCCAGAAGGCAAGTAACTTCTGGTCATGCTGGGACTCGAATTACGTACTGCCCGTGAAGCAGCGGGACTGACACAGGAAGAGCTGGCGTATCGCGCTCAGGTCGACAGGACCTACATTTCGATGCTGGAAAACGATCGGAAGTCTCCAACGATCGACATGCTGTTTCGGCTGTGCCACGCCATGGACGCATTGCCCTCGGCCATCATCAGGAATGTCGAGAAACAGCGATAAGGGATGATCAGCCTGCATTTGGTAGCCGAGCAGGCTCTCCATCGGCATTGACTGCAATTTCTGATGCTAGAAGGTTGAACGTCAGGTCGGGGTCGGTCGGCAGATTTCGGATCCAGCGGGTGAACTGGTGGAGCATCAGGCCAGCGGCGATGCTGGCTGTGTAGATGGTGCTTCGAGCAGTGCATTGGCCCTGCTGGGCTTGTTCTTGTCGAAAGAGGGTTGTCGGGTAGTGGGTGCGTCCGGTGTCGTTGGCGACGCAGAGGATTCGGATCGTTTCGCCGAGCATTCTTCCGTCGGCCCAGAATTGACAGCTCGCGCCCGCTGATCGCCAGATGGCGGTGCGGGCGGAGATGGAGTCGACGCAGCAGAAGATGGCCTCGCCAGTGGAGTGTCGAGGTCGGAAGCGGTCGTTGATCGTTTCGATTTGGATGTCGGCGTCGATTTGCCGGACAGCGTCTGACGTGGCCTCGACTTTGAGGGTTCCGACATCGGAAGCCAGATAGCCCTGCGTGGTGATGTTGGTTTCGTCGACGGAGTCGAAGTCGATCAACTGGATTGACCGGACGCCGATGGCTGCCAGTTGCAGAGCCACCTGACGGCCGATCGCTCCGACTCCGATGACGGTCACCGTCAGATCAACCAGTCGATCTGACGGCACGAGTCCCTGCTGACGACTCAGCCGGGAATTGTCGACAGTGGCATTTCGCATTCATCGTACTCCCAGTCCAGGAACAGTGGTTGTGAATGAAGGCGATCGAACCAGTCGACATCGCCGCTTTGTTCCAGGCCGCCGTTTTGTTTCAGGGCAACGTTGAAGTCGCCGGGGCGGTGCTCGTCGGCTTCGTCGAGTTCATGGAAGAACGGGTAGCCGTCCGCCGCTTCTGGAAGTGGTGAGAAGGGATTCCGCCGATTGACCTTTCGCACGTTCGCGGCGAATTCCCGTTGCCAGTCGGCTTTGTTCGAAGCCTCGAAGCTGCGCGAGTAGTCGACCTCCACGTTCATTTCCTGTGACGACTGCGGGCCGACGTTGAAGCGCAGTCGAGCGTAGGTTTCACCGCCGCGGGCGAGGATGAACATCACGGTCCATTCCACGTTGCCGAAGCATCGATCGAACGTCTCTTCATCGGTGGGACTTGGGGCGGCACTTGTCCCAGGGTGAGTGTGTATCCAGATGCGTCCGAACTGCTCGGGTTTCAAGCCCGCGTCGACCTGGTCGTCGAAGAAGTCGGCGACCGAGTTGTCGTCGAATTCGACGGTGACCGACGTGCAGCGCTGCCGAACCAGGCAGACGTCTTCGACCAGCAACGGATCGGTGGCGGACGTGACCGCAAAACCGCCGATCTCCGTGTTGCCGGCGTCTCTCAGGTAAAGCAGCTTCGCCCAGGCGTACGGCGTGAAGCGAATCGTTGGTCGGTTGGACCGTCGTCGCTTGCGTCGCGACGACGGTTTCCGATTCTGTTTCTTCCGTGATTGCTTCTTCCGAGTTTTCGATACACAAATCGCAGCGTTCATCATCGATACATCCTTTGCAGAAAGCGTCGCCACACTCTGAGCAAACAGAGCGGCACGACGAACAGGTGTCTTCATCGCATCCGGTACAGGTTCGGATGCAGTCGGAGCAGTAGCGGTAATCGCAGTCGTTACAGCGAGTCGAGCACTCGATGCATGTGGTCGTTGAGCAGTCTTCGCAGAGATTGCTGTCGTCTTCCGCGGTCGTTGAGCCGCACTCCGGGCATTGAATGCCGGACCAGTCGCTGAGCTGCACGTAGGCACTCGACGGGTTGTAGGTGTGCAGAATCTGCCTCACGAGCACGAAGAAGTCGTACAGTCGCCCGTCGCGCAGGGCGTTACGGATGGCGGCTTTCCCTTCGCCTTCGCACAGTGCGTTACTCTGTACGTGCGGATGCGTCGTGTCGTCATCTGTGGCTGCGGGTCGAGCATCAGCAGCAATGACCTCGTAGGCCCCGGTTTCGTTCAGCCGATGCCAGTTCAACACGATCTCAAAACTGCCGAGGTAGACTTCTTCCAAGACCACCTCATCCGTCGTGACCGTGATGAGATGCCGCTTGACGCTGATGGAGACCTTGTCGAACTCCGTTGCAAGCGCGTTGAGGTCAGCCAGGATGCAGCGAATTGTTGAAGGACACCGGTTTCTCATCGCGCCCACAGCTCGCTCATAATCGTGCAGTGGTGTGGTGACACGTTGAATGGCCGTCGCCAGAGCCGCTTCCATGCGGCTCACAGCGGCGGACAGGTTTCGGCGACGGGCTTTCTCGATCAAGCGAGTCAGTCGGTAACATTCACTCCACGACTCCGTCGGCGGCGACAGTGATGGATGACCGTCAAACAGACACTGTCGTTCGTGAATGGCTACCGCAGCCCGATGAAACACATTCGTGTGGCGGCTCATCGAGAGGCCTCAATGAACCGCCCGCCCGCGCCCTCGATCTTTGTCGGAGTGATGCTGATGCGGTCTCCATCACACAGCACCTGGTCGTGCGCCACCGGTTGCCGATTGACTCGAATCAGATAGTCAGACGGGTTTGGATTTGCGATGTGTTCTTCAAAGAACCGTCGCACTGTCGTGCTTTCTTCGACGTCCACATAGTCAGCAAAGCCTGCGCCATCATTGTTAATGCAAAGTAATTTCAAGAGTTGTCCCCTGTGGTGATAAGAATGGAACAGTGAACGCAGCGAGCCGCAGCAGTTAATGGCGTCGTCCACGCCGCTGGACTGGGCCGCGACTTGAACGCGGTGTTGTGCGGATGTCGCCCCCGTGAATCGACAGGACGACTAAGATCACGGTCAAGGTGATGAACATCGTCCACGATTCCGTGCTGGCTCCAATCACTCCTGCCAGCAGGAGTGCCCCGTTGATGTAGGCCTGATTCAGTTTCTGTCGCGCGCTCATTCAGTCTCCAGATAAACGAGGTGTCGATGTCGTCGTTCGCGTCGCTGAGTGCGCCTTCGTCGACCTCGATGTCGACTCGCGGGTTCATCAGCGGGCGGTCGCAGATTTAGCAGGCCGAAGCCGCGTGCAGAGATTTCGGTCACGGATTCTCCGGTGGCTGCGGCCACGGCGCGGTTCAGTTCGTTCTGAGTCATGAAATGGTCTCCTGAGTTCGATACAGACAAATAGAAAAGCCCCGGCTGCGTGATCACAGAGAACACACAACCGGGGCTTGAGGGATACGATCAAAATTCGTGTCGTCAGCGACGGCGTGGCGTCAGCCAGTGGGTCGTCAGCCAGTGTTTCTCGGCGTCGAGTGCCGTGCTACGCGTGGCAAATGGCCCCAGCATGGGACCGTCAACTGGACTGAGATCAGCCCACCAGTTCCCGTCGTCATCCGGTTCCACGTGAGAACCACGCCGGATGGAAAGTGCTCCGATGGCACTCAGGTCGACAGTCTCGTCGTACACGCACCGCACGGCGCCATTGGCAGTAATCAGCAGGTTCATGCTTCTGGCTCCGAAGTCTGCGGAGGACGACTGCGCATGATGTTGCGGCGTGGTCGATCGACCATCATTCCGTCGAGCACCGACTGTACGCCGGAGAGTTGCGTGGTGATGTGCTGCCTCAGACCATCGCTCTGACGCAGCGAATTCGGCCGCACTCCGCGCAGGACGCATTGGGTCTGTTCAACCAGTCGATCCAGTTCCGCGTTTGAACCGACGTTGAGCGACCGAAACCGGTTGAAGAATTCCGTCAGGTTGGACACGGCTGTGTCGCGGAAGACTTTCGGCTTGCCGTCTCGATCACCATTGAGTCGCTCGCAGAGGTGTGACAGCAGCTCGGACAATTCTGCCGTGAACGCTTCTTCCGCCAGCCTGATCGCTTCGGCAAACCGGGACCGGACTCGATCACACTCCTGCTCGTACAACTCCGGGTTGACCTGCCGCAGATAACCTGGTGGATCGACTGAGGGAAAGTCCCAGGACATCGAGAATGCGCCGGCCAGTGACACGGGATAGTCAGATGCATTGAATAGACTTCCCAGCCGGTCTCTTGCGGCGTGCCTTAGTTCGTCGTAGTGCCCGTCGAGATCAACCACGGCTTCGTCCAGCCGGCTGGCGATCGAAGTCGCCCGATTATCAAAATCTTCAATCTGCTCACGGTGAATCAGCCGGATGCCCGGTTCGGGCCATGGCAGGCTGATGGATTTCCACATCGAAACCGCTTCGCCGCGAAACGCCGTCAGCGCCTTGAACTTCGGATGTTTCGTGTCGAGCAGCTTCTTGCCGGCCGACAGAAAGTCGCCCTCGGCACCGAATGAGTCAGCAGCGACGGCTCGCTGATGAGACGTCAGGGTTCGCCGGATTCCCATCCAGGTAAAGCTGAGCCGAACTGCCGCCGAGTTGTCACGCAGTTGATCTTCATGTGCGGCGTGGCCTGTTGGTTCACGCATGGTTGCCGTCATAGGCGTTGCTCCTTGAAAGAGTGAATTGTCAGCAGGTCAAATTTCTGTGAGTCCGTCAGTTGCTGGAAGGATCAGTGGTCACACTCCGACGGCGTCTGGGTGGCTTCGTTGTCGCGTGTTGAAAGACGCCTGCACGATCTGCCGACAAGCACCGCCCGCTGGCCCACTGCCGCAGTCGCTCAACAGAATCAGCCGCCGTGGTCACGACGGGCACCACATTCAATGCCGCCTGCATCAGCGGCACATCGAGCAGTGCAGCCAGTCGGCAGCACGATCGAATTTCAGCCCCGGTCCATGATTTGTCAGTGGGCCGTTGCTGCTCTGGATCAAGCCCGAACGTCCGCAGGTGAATTTGCCAGATCGTCTCGCGCTGTTCCGCGTCCGGCAGATCAACGAAGAAAATCCCGTCAAAGCGTTCCGCTCTGACCAGTTCCGGCGGCAGACGGCTGATGTCGTTGCACGTCGCGACGACGAAGACTTCAGAAGAACGGTCATTGAGCCACGTGAGGAACGAGCCGAAGACGCGCGAACTAACACCGGAATCACCGTTGCTGCTGCCGGCACCGGACAGACCTTTTTCCAGCTCGTCGCAGAACAGAATGCAGGGCGACATGGCGTCCGCAATTCGCAAGGCCTGCCGCATGTTTCGCTCGGACTCTCCAACGAGACTTCCCATCATCGCGCCGAAGTCCAGCGTCAGTGTCGGACGTCCTGTCTCATTACCAAGGCTTTTCGCAAACGCAGACTTTCCGCAGCCCGGCGGTGAGAGCAGCAGGACTCCTTTCGGCCGACAATCCGTTCTGCCATTCCGCCGGCGCAGTGCCCGCAGTGAAAACGCTTTGAGATTATCAAGGCCGCCGAGCTGATCGAATCGCTCGCCACCTCGGTACAAGCCGAGCAGCCCGCTCTTCCGCAGAGTTTGCGACTTGAGCGACCAGATGACCTCGGGTTCAACTCGTCCATGCCGCACCAGTGACAGCGAGAACGCCCCTTCCGCTTCATAGCGAGTCAGCCCGGCCGCTGAGTCAAGCACTCGATCAAGCCCATCACTGCCAGGGAGTTCGCCCTCTTCCGTTGCCACTTCCTCTACGATCGTTCGCAACTGGCCTCGATCCGGCAGTTCGTGCCGGACGGCCACAAACTGCTTCTCCAGCTCGACAGGAATCTGCACCACTGGAGCCAGCACAACCAGAAACGTCCGGTTCTGCTTTCCCAGCCCGATCTGCCGCGACATCGCCTGGATCACTTCCAGTGACCCCAGCAGACGGTGAAAGTTCTGTAGCACTAGGATTCCAGCACCGTCATCGCTGGCTAACGCACTGGCCGATTGGATCGCCGCTATCGGGTCCGTCGTCGCCACGGAATCGGCGGCAGCACTACTTCCCGCAGTCCTCAGGCCGCATTCAACATCCCACGTCGCCAGCGACCACTCCTCACTTCGACACAGTTCCGCAATTTCCCGCAGAGCCTCATCAGGCTCAAAAGTCTCAATCCATATCCCCGCAAAGCACGCGCGCACGTACTCCGTAAATTGTTCAATCAGCATGGGTTCTCCAGATAGTCAGAGAAAGCAGGAGTCAGCAGTCAGCGACGCCGCCGACTGCATCTGCGATGGCCGTCAACCACGAACGGACTTCACCGCGAGGGTCGCTCTCATCGAGCATTGCGGGAGTCATCCGTAAAACGACGTCGTGGTTGAGTTTGCGTTTAATCTGCAGCTTCAGTCGTCTGCGACCGCGTCTTGATAGCTGGCTGCGGTCGAGAGTCGCACAGGTTCGTGCGAGAAGTGAATCGGCGATCGCATCAACGATGCTGCTTTCTGCCGGGCACGATACGCGGATACGGAAGAATGATTCGATGGCATCCGGATGCAGATAGTTCTCGATGCTGCAATGCGAAGTGACAAACGCACGAGCGTTCGGACGACAATTCACACGTGATGCCGCCGCCAAACGCTGTCGCGACTCCGGAAGCGTTTCGCGATCGTAAATGTGAATTTCAGACAATCCCAACGGAGCAAACCGCGTTGCCCAGAATCCCGGATCGCCACCACCAAAAGGAACGAAGACCAGCTTGCCAGCTTCTTCCAGCGTTCTCAGGTCGGGGATCGCATGATCGTCGCGACGCAGAACGACCGAGATGCGGCACAGAAATTCAACGTCATAGATACCTTCGATCAGCACAAGTAGCGGACGCGCGTTCGTGTGACGCGTTTGTTTCCGGCGCGGAGCAGCGGCTTGTAGTCCCAATGGGAACCGGCGGCGGAGCGTTTCCGATTTCACATAGCCTCCGATCGTCCAGGATTCGACTGCGCCACGCCGACGTCCGTCGAAACTCCCGTTGAGTAAAACTCCACCGTTCGCCTTTCATCCTGCCGCGCACCAAGCGCCGCTTCGAGAAACCGACTCCCCACAAGACATTCCGTTCCGGTGAATCCCTTCGTCTCGATCGATGACTGGCCGTCAGGTCGAACAACGACTTCGATCGTCCTCGTAGTCGATTCTTTCACGCTGCACCTCCAACTTGAACAGTGAGTTTGATCGCTCCATCCGCCATAGCCTGCTCCGTAACCGTGTGTCCGCGCCGCCTTGCTTCGAGACGGGTTTTCTCAACCGCATACATCTGAAGCAGCGAGTCGAGGCGCGACTGCTCACCCCAACGGCCATTGAAGTTGTCGTAATGGACGCTGCCGGACTCGACATCGCAGACAACCGGATATCTCCACTCCGGCAGCTCCACGCAGTAACCAGTCGCCTCCGTGCTGAACAGCTTTGCCGTCCGGTGAGCCGGCCGCTCCAATCCAAGCCGCTCACAGCCAAGGCAGAGTGCCTTAGCATCTCTGACCTCGGTTGCGATCGTGACGATGTGTGACATCAGTTCTCCGATGTGTTGGTGAGTAGAAACGGTCCAGGAAGTAATCCTTCCCAAGTAATTGGACTAAACCGCTTCGCGGTGGGCTTCGTGTTGCGTGTTTGGTGATGTTGTTTCCTCCGTCTGCTTTGGGGGTGTGGTTGGTGACGGAATGCCGTTGGGTGCGGTCCGGTTAAAGTGGTTATTTCGATTTGCGCCCGGGTGGTTTGTGAGCCAGGTTTGGGTTGTGGAGCCATGCGGCTTCGCGACTGATTCTGGCCTCGACTGACCGGAGCCCCGTGATGACGCCACTGCGTAAACGCCTCATTGAAGAGCTGGAGATTCGCAATTACTCGCCGAAGACGATCTCGATGTATGTCGGGAACGTGTCGCGGCTGGCCCGGTATTACGGGACGAGTCCGGACCGGCTGACGCGAGAACAGATTCGCCGTTACCTGGTGCATCTAGTGCAGGAACGCGGTCTGTCGATGGGGACTTACCGGCAGGCTCTGGCGGGGCTGCGATACTTTTATCGATGGGTGCTGAAACGCGGCGACCTCGTGCAGGACGTGTTCAGTCCGCGTCCGGAACGGCGGCTGCCGGTGGTGCTGAGCGTCGAGGAAGTCCAGCGGTTCTTCGCGGCGCTCGTGTCGTTCAAGCACCGTATGATTCTGATGACGGCGTACTCGGCCGGACTTCGGATATCCGAAGCGTTGAATCTGAAGGTCACGGACCTGGACAGCGAGCGGATGGTGATTCGCGTCGAGCAGGGCAAGCGGAAGAAGGACCGCTACACGATCCTCTCTCCCGTGCTGCTGGACATGCTGCGGAACTACTGGTGGGCGGCCCGGCCGGTGAGTTACCTGTTTCCCGGTCGCCGTCAGGATCGGCCCGTCGGGGTGTCGACGGTGCAGCGGGCCTGTCAGGACGCGCGGGCCCGCGCCGGGCTGGAGAAGGCCGTGACTCCACACACGCTGCGTCACTGTTTCGCCACGCACCTGCTGGAGGCCGGGACGGACGTGCGGGTGCTGCAGGAACTGCTGGGGCACGCCAACATCCGCACGACGGCGATTTACACACATGTGTCGACGCGACTGATTGGCGGCACGGTCAGTCCGCTGGATCAGCTGCATCCGCAGGCCCGGAATCCGTCACTGCGGGATGAGTCCGTCCAGGAAGATTCCCGTCAGAAGAATGCAGGCAGGGCGGATGCGGGAGCAGACGAGGCCGAGTCATGAGTCAGCCGGCAGCCAGTCCGAGAGCATCGCTGGAAGTGGCCGACATCGTGCGTGCGCATGGTCAGGAATTCCTGGCACGCTACCGCGTGCCGACCGACCGGCGACGGGTGCTGGCCGACGTGGCCAGCTGCCGCACGGCGACGCTGGGCGGACACGTCGAGCGGTGTGATTCCTGTCCGCATGAAAAGGTGGCGTACAACTCGTGCCGCAACCGGCACTGCCCGAAGTGTCAGGGTTCTGTCGCCGCCCGCTGGATGCAGGACCGGTCTGAAGAACTGCTGGACGTGCCGTACTTCCACGTCGTGTTCACGCTGCCTGATGAGATCGCCGCGATCGCTCTGCAGAACCCGCGAGTCGTGTACGGCATCCTGTTTCAGGCGGTCGGACAGACGCTCCAGGAAGTCGCCGCTACCCCGAAACATCTGGGAGCGAAAATCGGCTTTCTGGCGGTGCTGCATACGTGGGGCCAGAACCCGCATCATCATCCACATCTGCATTGTGTCGTGCCCGCTGGCGGTCTTTCTGCCTGTGGCACGAAGTGGGTTCACACGAAGAAGCAGGATTTCTTCCTGCCGGTCCGAGTGCTCAGCCGCGTGTTCCGCGGCAAGTTCATCGCGTTGCTCCAGCGGGCTTATGATCTGGGGAAGCTGGAGTTCCACGGTCAACTATCGGGACTCGCACAGCCCGGAGCGTGGCAGCACCGGCTGAACGTCGCCGTCCGCAACGAATGGGTGGTCTATTCCAAAGCCCCCTTCGGCGGCCCGGAAGTCGTGCTGAAATACCTCGCCCGTTACACGCATCGCGTGGCGATTTCCAACCGTCGACTGCTGCGGCTGGAGAACGGTCAGGTCACCTTCCGCGTGAAGGACTACGCGGCGGGCGGACGTCAGACCACATACACACTCACCGCCGTCGAGTTCCTCCGACGCTTCCTGCAGCACGTACTGCCGCGCGGCTTCATGCGGATTCGCCACTTCGGTTTCATGGCCAACCGCTTCCGTCGAGAGCAGCTCGAACACGCGCGCCAGTTGCTCGGCATGGCCCCCCGCACAACCGCCACAGAACCAGAGACTCCTCCCGTTCAGGCATCCGATCCCAACAGTGACGGAACTCTCGATAGCGACGACGTGTGCCCGGTATGCCGCCGGGGCAGGCTGCTGATCACGCGGCTGATTCGCGAGGACCGACCACACTCACAACCGATTCCCAAACCGCACATCAACGTGGTACTCACCAGCACGACAGTCCGCGATACCTCATGACCACGCACTCACACGGCCAGCGACACCAGAGCGAACACGCTCACTTCGCACGCTCAGCAATACTGAGCAGACACGCTCCGCAGCAGAGCGGCACAGACAGTGCGGCTGTTAAAAACGAACAGGTCCACCTGTACCGATCCCGCCAATCATCCTGCCGCCCCCCGTGCCGACTGAGTCCCTCGATGACCAGTCAACGCTGCGACTCAGCAGCCCGCCTGCTCTGCGCTCCGATGCCGTCCTGATTCAATCTCCATAGGCAAACGCCCCTGGCGGTTCAGTCCAATAGAATCGTATGACGGCATAACTCCACCCGCCCCGAAGCGTCCGATTCCCTGATGGTTATGCCGCATACAATCCAATTCATAATGCCTCGTTTTTGGCCAAAATTAAGCAGTGCAGTCGACACGATTCTTCCATCGGGATGCATTTGCCGGCTTGCTGGTCAGAATCTGAAAAGGCGTCGTAACACCGGCCTGGTCCATGCGCCGCGCGTAATCAAACGCTCGCTTGATAGTCATATGATTCAGGCCCGCTCGACTGGCAATCGTCTTCAGGGAATCGCGAGGATGTTCGGCCTTGAGCCGCAGACACTCGTCGAGATGTCGGATGTGAAGGGGCGGTTCAAACAACCATTTCTCAAGGTCGATCTGATCCACCGTTCCGGTGTTCGAGATAAGCTCACAACGCAGGCGAGCCATGGGGCGAATCTGTGGAGTATCGAGTGCCTGCACCGGAACGATGTCGAACACGGGACACACGGCCCTGATCAGATCAGCGAGTTCGAAGGACGCTGACGCAGTGTCGAGGAGAACCTGCAGCGGCTCTGCATCGATTCGTGTAGCGATGGCGTTTGACACGCCCCTGGTGGACTGCTGCTGAGTCTCGCTGCGGCTTTGAATCTCCTGAATCCCTGCCGTGACCTGAGTTAGTCGATCCACGAGTTGAGCAATCTGCCCCCCAGCGACAATGGCTTCGGTCAGATTGGCCGATTGCCGATGCAGGTCTTCGAGTCGGTCGGTATCGGGCAGCTCTCGTCGGTGCTTAAGTTCACGCGATCGAGCGAATTCCGTGTGTGCCGCCGATTGCAGTGCTTCGAGAAATCCATCCTGATCGCATAGCTGCTGAAAGAGTCCCGTGAGCAGGATGTGTGTGGCAATCTCACTGTTGACCTGCACCCGGTTCCAGCAGGTGTGTCCAGCGGAGCGACTCGCGTTCCGACACTTCAGCACTTTGCGGTCATAGCGATAAAGCATGTCACCGCAAACGGCACACCGGGCATGTTGTGCGGGCCAGAGAGACCTCTTGCGGGAGCGTCCGTGGAGTGGGTGTGCCCGCCCGGACGTGCGACGGTGCGAAGCTTCCCGTCGATTCATCACTTCGATGAGCTGGCGGTGCTGGTCGTGTTCCAGATGAGCCAGTTCTGGAACCTGAGCCGTCTCTGGCGAATCGTTCTTCCGACGTCGATGCCGACCGGTTCGATAGACGGGCTCGCAGATCGTCTCGCGAAATGTCCGAACGCCGACGAGGATTGGATCAGCCAGCAGGTCTTTGACGACTCGTCCGGACCAGCGGCCAGTCACAACATACTGAGGTGGTTTGATACCTTCCTGCCCCAGCCATTCAGCGACAGCAACGTAGGTCGCTCCGCTGATGACTCGTCGGGCCATCTCTCGAATGATCGGAGTGCATTCCGAAATCTTTGTGACGGTCAATCCTTTCGGTCCGAAATGGCCGGAGTCGGCTTCCTGCTTCGACAGTTTGCGGTACCCGAAGCGAACCTTCTGGACCATGCCTCCGTTGTGGAACGAGTGTGTTGCCGTCCGCCGCACTCGACGTCGCGTGTCCGAGACCATCAGGCCGTGCCGCAGCGTCGCAGCCCCGAGCATCAGTTCCCAGTTGTCATCCGCAGTGTCGAGGTTGTCAGCAATGCAGATTAGCCGCGTCTGAGCGTCAACAGCGTCCTGCACGAAGTTGTACTGATGCCGCGGGTTTCGAAAGATGCGCGACAGGTCTTCGGCAATGACCAGGTCCCACTCGCCAGTCTCGATCAGGTCACAGGCTTCGCGAATGGTGTCGCGGTCGGCCAGCATCCCACTTGCTCGTTCGCCCAGATGCCTGATCTCCTTCGGCCCTGCATGCACCTGTTGCAGGTAGTCTTCCACATACCGGTATGATGCGTCGATGTTCTCAATGTTCTGATGCTCGGTCGAAATGCGGCCGATAATCAGAACCCGTAGCACGCCATTTACATTTTTGGGCTTGAATGCCAGTGCTTGTGTCATGTGAACTCCTTGTTGTGTATGGCGCAAAAGAAAAACGGCCCGCCCCTTTTCGAATAAAGGAACGGGCCGTTAGCCATTTGCGTTTGATTGTAAGGCATGTCTATGCCGCGTCAGTTTCCTCATTGGCTGTCGAGTTGTTTCGGGCTTGTCGAGTGTCTCGCCAGCGACTGGCATTTGCTGGCGGTTCCGTCAGTCGCACGAATGGATCAGTCAGTCCAGCGGCACGCATTTCCTTGCCAAGCGCATCGGCCCTTTTCGCTGCCATTTCGGTCAGCCCCAGCGAACCGGCAATGTCGGCAAACTTTCGGCCGGCTTCGCGTAACGCTCGCACTTTCATCGCGTAACGTGGCGAATTTGATGCATTAAAAAGGTCGACCCAGATCAGTTTTTGAAACTCGGTCGTGACAGACACACACTCACTGCCTTCATTGAGCGATTCGATATATGACCGAACTGTCCACGGTAAAAGGCCTGTCAGATTCAGATGGATTGCCGCACGAAGTACGACCTTGTTTCCGCCAAATTGCTGAAACGGGACAGCCCGTATCTCTTCGACAATGTCGACCAGGTCGGCGCGAGCATCGCGATCCATCAGTTCGATGCGGCGGCTTCGATCGAGAATGCTCTGTCGCAGTTCGTCATAAGACGGAACGACTACTACATCGCGTTCGGCACGAAGCCGCTCGATCTCCGCATCAATACCAGCCCGAAGTTCTTCGAAATGTCTGAGACGTTCGACGAGGATCACAATGTCGCCTCCCTCACCGACTGCCTCGCCATATTGTTCATATTTCGCCGTCGCTTCCTCGTGCTGCGTCGTGAGTTCCGCCAGTCGTGCGTCCAGACGGTCGGTGTCTTCCAACTGGACGCGGGCTGCAGCCAGCAGAGTTTCAGCTTCCGGAAGAAATTCCAGCAGAGCCTGGCAAATGGCCTCAGCGATGCGCTCGTGAGTCAATTGGCGCAGTGCCGTCGTACGATTCCAGCAGTCCCGCTTGTTGGCACCACGGCAGCGATACCCACCTTCATTCCGGCCCGTGGCATGCAGCGGATGACTACAGATATCACAGACGATGATCCGAGACAGTGGCCCCCGGGAATCGCGTGGAATCCCGTAAAGCACATGCTCACTGCCGCTGACACTACTGCGAGCTCGACTGTCGATCGCCTCGATAGCCTGTCGGCGAAGGCTGTCCGAAACAATGCGCAGATGAGGCAGTTCATTGACCAGTATTTCTTCTGGATCATTGGGGACCTGCCGAGTCTTGCCAGTCGAACGAATCTGTTGTGCGACAGTGGTTCGAAACACTCCCAGCCCGACGTAAATTCGATTCCGGATCAGCGCCACGACATTCGGTTCCGTCCATTCAGGTCGCTGCCAGTTCGAAGTCTTTGGCAGGCCACGCTCATTGAGCCACTGTGCAACGATCCACGGAGGTTTTCCCGATGCCACCATTTCGAATGCTTCCTCGATCGTCGGGGCCCATTCTGGATCAACCTCGTCAAAGAATGGCCCACGCGCGGGTTCTCGTTCGGTGGCGGGCGCCGTAGCGCGTCGCAGGTATCCAGGTCGAACAGGTCCCAGAGCCGCTCCCATCTCAAATCGGGAAATTAAGGAACGGTTAATACGCTGTCGTGTCCGGCGATTCGTTCTTGCGGCATCGCCAACACTGGAAGCCAGTCGCTCTTCCCACATTTCCTCGTCAGCTGTGTCAACCTGGTCATTGATGCAGATCACACGGACTCCGTTGTCCACAGCTCCGTCAACCAGATCAAGACAGGGCCTCTGACGACGATACAGACGACTGGTTTCCTCGGTGACGATCAGGTCGACGTTTCCGTCCCGGATCGCCGCTCTGACTTCATCGATCCCCGGTCGAGAGACTTCCTCGCCCGAGATGGCGCGGTCCGACAGCACCCGAATCTCACTACGTGAAAGGTCGATCTCAAGCGACTGAAGAAATCGCCGGCACTCGGCCACCTGATCGTCAATCGACCGAGGGTTCTGATCCTCGGTCGAGTAGCGGGCATAGATGATGACCCTCAATCGGCGACCGAGAGCAATTGCAATGGGAAGTACCCAACCATAAGTAGCGCGGCGGTGTGACATGTCTTAAGCCTCGTAAACTGGAAACGATATTGATTGAGAAGTGCTGACCGTTCAGGTCAAACTCAGTGTGAAGGTGTTGGCGGAACATTCCTCAAAGCCGAGTCAGTTCCGTTGGACTGCTCAGCCAGGCAACTGCCGACAATGCTCCCAAGACGCTGAGCAAATTCGGCGACGGAGATCGGCACGAGTTTCTGGTCTTCGGAATCGGATGCGGAAACTTCAGTGGGATGTGGACTCTGATTCATCAATGTCCCCTTTCGTGTGTGGGTCTGGCAAAGCTGAATTGCCACACGACTGGTGGCATTTCCCTGGCTGTGGTTGCTGTCAGTCTGAGCCTGGAGCGTGGCGGCCCCTGACCGCCCAGCGTCGTGCGAAGTCGAGTGAATCCGGCCAGAGCTGCAGCGCTCGTTCAATCTGCCGCTTCTGAGTTTCCGGGCGTGTGTGCGTGTAGACGCTTGTCATGCCGAGCGCGCCACGAGCGTCACTCGCCGACTTGTGCCCGAGCGTGATCTGCCGGATCAGCGGATCGACTTCGGCATCCTGCAGCAGCGTCGCGAACGTGTGCCGCCAGCTCTTCGGGCAGGTCATTTCCGGACGCCCGATCGCTCGACCGGCTCGTATAAATGCCTTGCGAATGGCATCTGTGCGAATCAAACCGGCATCACGCCACACGGTACGGAGTACTTGAGCAGCGTCAGTCCGGCTCACCGTCCCTGTCGACTTCTGCGTTCGGGTCAATCGCTGTTCTGCCTCGCGCTCCAGTTGTGAGAGCGGGCCGGCCAGTTGTGGCGGAAATTCACGAAAACGAGGCCTCAGGAAGACAAGCCCCTGTTGCCGTTTCCCGACAACTCGTTGCAGCACCGACACGGCTTCGTCACACAATGGAACGGCTCGTTCTTGACCAGTCTTGATCCGCCACCCGAGAGACGCTTTGTTGCGAATTAACAGCCAGCCATCGTTGAAGTCCAAGTCCTCGATCAGAAGATGCGTCAGTTCACCCGGCCGCAGACCCGTCTTGGCCAGTACGAAATGAATGGGGAAGGCCCAGTCGTTCAACGCCTGCAGGAACCTCGGCTCGGTCACAGAGTCGAAGACGGAAATCGACTTGGCGTCCTCAATACGAAAGCGTGACAGCGTCAGTTGTGAAAACGGATTCTCAGCATACGGTGGAAGGTGCCGTCGTCGAGCCGCGAATCCGTACATGGACCGGCACGTCTCAAGGATGAACACCACGCCTTTGTCTCGCAGTGTTCGCCGCTGAGAATTCGGATGACCGTTCGGAGAAACGCTGACTTCTCTCACATATCTGACAAACCGGTCTGCCGAGACTTCATGAGCCGGGGGGGCCGACGGAAGCTGTCTGCAGAAGTCTTCCAGATGCTGAGTCGCTGCGCGGTATCTGCGGACAGTGGCCAGCGACGATCGCAGCACATGCTCATGATGGTCGAGAAATGATTGCCGCAGTTCGGCCACGGAAACCGGTTCGAACGCCAGCATGGTGGGAGTACAACTCGCCACCTGAGCATTGATCTGGCCGGCGATCTTTTCAGCATCGGCACGGGTGTCAGCAACCCGCTTGCGGACCGACCGCTCGCCTTCCCGGTAGTAGACATACCAGCCACCGTGATGGTGGTAAACGGACACGCGTCCGATCCGTTTCCGACGCGCGCCACCTCGTTGAGGCTTCGACATTCTTGAATCTCCTGTTGCACCTGGTTTGCACCAACTTTGCACCAGGGAGATTCAGCAGCAGCAAAAAAGAAACGCTAAGTCGTGGTTAAACCACAACTTAGCGTTTCAGGCACAAATCAAAGGCGGAGAGAGCGGGATTCGAACCCGCGGTACCTTACGGTACACATCATTAGCAATGATGCGCATTCGGCCACTCTGCCATCTCTCCGGGTCTTATGACCAAGCGGCAGAATATAGCCACACGACCGACGAACGCAAGTCCCGCCATCGACTGGCTGAATCATAGCCAATAACTGCTTAATCGGGCTGAAATCGGGCATTCCGTCGTGAATCTACCGGGTTCGGCCTGTCGGTCTGTTGCAACTTTTCAGACGGCAATGTGTTTGGAAAGTCACAGAACCGGACAGCCAATTCACCGACACTTCGTGCCTCGTTACCGGGCTCGCGGCGGTCGGAATTTCGGGCCGAACGTCGTACTGGGGATGTCCCGGGAACAGTTGCTGGCCCGATCGAAGGTCAAACTTCGGTCGGGCCGCTTCGTTTCCCGGCGCCACCGAATTTCTGCAAGCCACTCGGGCAATTGCGAGTTTGATGTTGCGATCTTCCTGCGGCTTGTGTTCCAAACCGCACCGGTTGTGCCGGTCGCTGACGTTCAGGCCTCACCTCTCGACCGTCACCAATATCCCATAACTTCCAAACTTGTCCCTTTTGACTGCCCGCGTTGCTTATATGGGCGGGTGGGCGACTTTACCGGTTATGCTCAAGTTCCGGGTTGTGACAGTTCGATCATGTAGAAGAAGAGTCGAACTGTCCGGAGATCCGGAGTGCGCTGGAGGTTTGCGTGCTGACAGGCACTCAGCAATGGCGTCGACTTTCTGAAGAGTCGGACGGTATTTCAGAAAGGCTGCAAGATGTACGAGCCGTTTTTCGGCATGGATCGTCGCCCGTTTTCGGCCACGCCGGATCCAGGGTGTTTCTTCGGCAGCGTCGAGTTGCAGGCCGTCCTGGAAGAGCTCACCGTCTGCGTCGAACGTGGTCAGGGAATTGCGATTCTGACGGCAGCGGCAGGGGTCGGCAAAACGTTGCTCTGTCAGAGGCTTGCAGCGAATCTGCGCGAGCGGGAGAGTTCGCGCAGTCAGTTTGAATGTGTCTACCTGAGCAACTCAAATTTCCCGACACGGCGTTCACTTCTGCAGGCCATTCTGTTCGAAATGGGCGATGAATACAGCCGCCGTGACGAGCCGGAATTGCGTCTTGATCTGCGATCGCGATTGCTCAGCCTGCGGCCAGAACGCGAGGCGCTCGTCCTGATTGTTGACGAAGCTCACCTCTTCAGTGACGAGCTGCTCGAAGAACTGCGGACGCTGTCTGATCTCGCTGCCGGAGGTTCGTCGCTGGTCCGCATCATGCTTTCCGGGCAGCATGACCTTGAAGAGCGGCTTACTGATCGATCATTTGACGCAATCAATCAGCGAATCAGCAAACATGTCTTCGTCGAGCCGCTGACGATCTCGGAATCTGCCGACTACATCCGGCATCGCCTTACCTGGGCGGGTTGTAACGTTGAATCAACACTGACCGAAGAAGCGATCAGCATTATTACCCGCGCAAGTGGCGGCGTGCCGCGATGTCTCAATCAGCTTTCGGACCACAGCCTGTTACTGGCATTTGCTTCTGATCAGAAGCCTGTCACAGCAGACACGGTGCGAGAGGCTCTTGAAGATCTCAAGCAGTTGCCGCTCCACTGGAACGATGTCAGCGACGGAACGGAAATTGTTGGTTTCGTCGAGGATGAGAACTCGTCCGAAACGTTTGATGACGAATCCGAAGAGTCAGTCATTGACGAATCGGTCATCGATGCGGAGCGCGATGCCGCGCTTACACGACTGGCCGGCAACGGTTCGGTCGATAATCGCGACAACGAAAATCCGGGACCAGAATCGGCGGACGACAATGCTGTCGACGAAGCCGGCATTGTCGAATCTTTGCAAGCGGCGTTTGAAGTTTCCCCACCGGTCGATCAGTCTGCAAATGCCACGACTTTGGCCGACGGCTTTGAATTCGATTTTTCGGACAGCTTCGACAATTCCGGCAATGAATCAGTTGACTCAGACACCGACACGGCGGTCGAAGAGCAACACTTCGTCGCGGACGGCCAGGCTGATTCACTGGCAGGTAAGTTGCCTGTCGACGATGACGAGACTCTGTTTCAGCAGCTTCCATCAGCGACCAACGAAACGATTCTCGAATCAGAACGGCTACATGACCCAGCCAGCCCCCAACACGCCGACGTCGACGGTGAAGATACGGGAATCAGTTTCCGACTAACGTCCAACGGGTTTGAACTGAATGATTTCGGTCCACCGGAAGAGCTGGATGCACGAATTCCTGAAGCGTCACCGACTGATGAACAGCCGGTTGATTCCGGCGTAATTGAGTTTTCATTCAACGGAGAAACTGAAAGCACCGACGTAGAGGACTCCTGCTCAAACGAACCAAATGCGGACGACGGTGATTTCGTTTCGGAGTCCGAAGTTTCCAGCGCTGATGGTTACATTGCTGCCGACGATCCGGAGTCAATCGGCCGTGACACGGCGTCAGAGCTATCGACCATTTCAGCAGCAGAGATCACGTTGGCATTGTTCGGTCAGGATTCGGTTTTGCCTGAACACAGGGCCGACACGGTCATGCCCTCTCCGGCTGATTCCGAATCTGTTGATTTGAATGGTGCAGCGCTGCCTGACCGTGAGCACACGGTCGACGCTGTTGAAGCAGTTTCCAGCGAGCAGGATTTCGCTGCCGAAGCCGACAAAATTGAACGCACAAGCCCTCAGAATGAAGAGCCGGAAGTTATGAACGAACTTGCTATCAATGAGTCCGGCTACGAGGAAGAATTTGTCTACGATCCGTACGCAGCTCTGCAAGAGCCGGATGGAGCAGGCATCGTCTGGAATGTTTCCAGTTTTTCGCGGCAAGTCATCACTGAAGAACACTCGGAGTTGCCCGAGGATACTGAAGTCTCAGCGGAAGTGACGGCTGATGATCCAGTCGACAACGATTTCGAATTCGATGAAGAATTGATACTCGACCATGGCGACGCGTCCGAGCAGGAGTGCGAAACCGCTCCGGCGTCACAGCATTTCATGGAAGAAGATTTCGCCGAAGATTTTGGAATCGAGTCGGCTGAAGATGCCACCGGGCCGGCAGAGGAGTTCGACTCTCATCGACAAGAGTCGGAGACACAGGACGATCATTCAGATGCGGTTACGAAAGTGCCAGGGAATGAGGTCGCAGGCGAAACCGTGACAGCGAGCGAATCGTCCGATGATGTCGATCAGTCTGAGCTGGTCAACGACGAATCCGACCAGAGTGAGTCACACGCTGCTGATGACGGACTGGCAGCAGAACTGGTGGAAAGATCGATCGCGGAGGAAGCTTATGAAGAACAAATGAGGGCTCAGGCCGAGCATGACATTGTGCTGCCGGTCGAGGATCGCCCGCTTCAACCCAACCGTCTGGTCGATGCAGTGTTGCCACTGCTGGCCGAGCTGGACGAAGACCTTGATTCCATCGTGCGACCCGGCATGGCTGGACGGTCGGTTCTGGACATCGAAGCTGAGCTGATCGAAACGACTGATCAGAACAGTAACGAACTGGAAGATCTGATTGGCAAGACGATGCTCGACATCTGCCTGGACACTCAGAGTGCTCTGCAGGATTCGGCAGCGGCTATCAGAAATGCAGAAGCGGCAGAGCTGAAAAACTTCAATGACGCCACTGATGAGCTTCCTGCTGAGTCATTTGACATTGTCCAGCCGGAGCCACCGCGGCGTGACGAAAGCAGCAGCTACAAGCTGGAACCACGTTCTGCAGACACTTCCGGAAAAGCACTGAGTGACGGCGCGACGTCCGCGTCACCTTCGCCAGACGAGCATGCAGAGAAGCCGTTCGGTCGTCTTTTCAGTGACCTGCGCCGACGTAAGGGGTGAGTCGAATCAGTTCTTAATTTTCGCACGAAGCTTCAGTCACAGCATCCATCATTGCCCTGACTCGTGCGCGACTCGCCTTGCAGACACTCAATTGCTGTCAATCGGCTGCGGTCTTGTCTGGCATGACGAGGCAACCTCGACTGGATCGAGAATCGCTTCCGCTCGCGGCGTGGTAATTTCTGTCCGCCAGGCACAAGCCCGACCAACGTCTTTCGCGCGATACAGGCATTTGTCGGCAGCTTCGATCAGCTCATTCGGCTGCCATTCCGGGTGCGCTGTATGAATCACGACGGCACCCAGCGACAAGGTGATTCCATGAATCCCGATGTCAGCCGGAATCGACAGTTTGCTGATTTCGCTTTGCAGGCGTTTGAGCGGGATGTCAATTTCACCCAGTCGACAACCGAAGCAGATCGCCGCAAATTCGTCGCCGCCGTAACGAGCCACGACGTCGTACGACCTGAGGCTCCGACGCAGGCACGAACCGACCATGTGCAGCACCGCATCGCCGACATGGTGACCGCATCGGTCGTTGACTTCTTTGAAATGGTCGACGTCAATCAGAATGACTGCGACCGACTCACCCGTCGCGAGCGCTCGTTTCCATTCGTCGTCCAGACGTCGCAGAAAAACCGATCGCGTCGGCAGGCCTGTTACTGGATCAGCCATCGCACGCAGCAACAGGGCCTCGACGCCCTGATAGCTGACGAGCAGATCATTGCCGTTGATAACAGCCACGACCCGATCGTTGTCCACGATCGGGGTGCAATGGATGGTCGTTTGTGACTTCAGTGAAAAGAATGAGCCACTTGCAGGTCGTTGCGTACAGAGGTCCTGCATCGGCAACATGACGGAGTCAACAGGCATTTCGAGCCAGCGTTCCCGTTCACGAAGATTGCTTCGCAGCGTTCGATCAAGCACTTCCTTCGACGATGCGATTCCCAACAGCCCGCCGCTGTCATCCAGCACGAGCATGTACGGAACTTCGTACAGGTCGGCCTGCTCCACGACTTCAGCCAGGGTCGTACCAGACCGAATGGCGACCGTCGAATCAGCCTGCTCATTCCGTACGGTCAGTTCGCCATTATAGAGTTTCATACGTCTTCTCGATTCTCGAACTGAATCCGCTCGATGTCGGCACGACGCGACAGAAACACGTCCAGCAATTCCGGATCAAAGTGCTTGCCGCGACCTTCTCTCAAAATCTCGAAGCACCGTTCAATCGGGTACGCCTCTTTGTAGGGCCGCTTTGAACTCAGTGCGTCGAAGACGTCGGCGATGGCAGTGATCCGTCCCTCGATCGGGATGTCTTTTCCTGACAGACCATTCGGGTACCCGGAGCCGTCCCATTTTTCATGATGAGTCATGGCAATTGAGGCCGCCATTCCTGACACGGGCGACACCCAGGTCTCTTCCGGCGATGATAAATCGTTGAATTCAGAATCGTCTTTTCCAAAAAGAACCCGGTCGCTGACGTGTGATGCGGACAGAACTCGATTTCCCATGTCGCAGTGGCGACGCATGAAGTCGAATTCTTCATCCGTCAACGGGCCTGGCTTTTGCAGAATTGAGTCTGGGATTCCGATCTTCCCGACATCGTGCAACTGAGCAGCGAATCCGATCATGTCGACGAACGGCTGCGGCAGACCAGCGTGGTGAGCGATTAGCTTCGCAAAGTGTCCGACCCGGACAACATGCTGCCCGGTGTCGTCGTCACGAAACTCCGCCGCTCGCGCCAGACAGTGCACGACTTCCAGTCGAGACCGCGACAGTTGACGCGTTCGTTCCCGTACGGCTGTTCGCAGGTCGTCGGCGTAAGATCGGAGCTGCTTCTGGCAGGCCCGGATCATCAGCGCGTTGCGAACTCGTGGTGCCAGCTCCGCCTGATCAATCGGCTTTTCGAGAAAGTCGCTTGCACCGAGTTCCAGCGCCGTTACGCGAGTCTTGCGGTCCGACATTGCTGTCAGGACAAGCACAGGAATTGATCGCAGGTCGTCATCTGACTGCATGGCTTCCAGAATGGCAAATCCACTGACCTCAGGCATCATGACATCGAGCAGAAGCAAGTCCGGCTGTTTCTGACGAAGCTGTCTTAGAACCTGTGTCGAATCTGTCGTACGAGTCAGATTCTGATAGCCAAGCCGTTCGAGCTGCTTGTGCACAACGCGAACGTTTACCACTTCGTCATCGACGATCATGATCCGCGAGTCGAGCAGATCTTTGGCCGAGATTGCCCCCGGATCCGGTAACGTCGATTCAAGCAGGTCACCGTTTGCCAGGTCGGCACCAAACGCGATCCGACCATCAACGATCGCTGTATGGACAGCGTCGGCCCGGACCATTCGAGCCGGGTGATGGCTGCGTATCAATGTTGTGTCGCAAGTTTCCACTACCATAATCTTTTCCGATGATTCCACCGACTTGTGGACATTCGGACGCGATTCTGCGCAATGGCTGACTCACAGAGTGGCCGGTTCCTCTCGGGGCAGATGGTCCGAACGAATGCCTGAACGTAGGTCGCGTGAGAGCTGAAAGGCTGCCTGTCGGCCAAAAAAAATCAGAGTGAGGGGAACGCTGTATGCTGTTTCACCCTTTGGAATTACGACACGGAGGGATTCAGCCGAACAACCGAAGGGTTTTGACTGAATCAGCACTCTTTGCCCGAGCAGCCTCTGCGTAAACATCACTCATCACGGTAAACAGCTCTCGACCGAGAATCGGCTTGGTTACATAGCCGTTGCAGCCGGCGGCAAGGCACAGCTGGCGACCAATCCGCATCGCATTGGCAGTCAGCGCCACGATCGGAGTTTCGACTCCGCGGCTACGAAGTTCGCGCGTCGCGGCGATTCCATCCAGCTCGGGCATCTGCATGTCCATGAGCACCAGCTCGAAGTCACCGTTCAGAGTTGCGGTTAAACCTTCCTGGCCACTGGTGGCGACCGATGTTTCGATCCCTCGCTTTTCAAGCATCAGTCGAATCAGCTTCCGATTGGTCTCACCGTCGTCGACAATCAGGACTTTGCGCGGCAGTTTTTCCAGCGAGACTTCGCCGATCGTTGAGTCAGCATCCTCAACGCTTGACAGCTCTGCACATGCTTCCTGCCAGACGATGTTGCGAGCGGCAACTCGCGCGGTGAATGTGCTGCCGACATCTTTCGTGCTCCGGACATCCAGGCTGCCGCCCAGTGCCGCCGCGACTCGACGCGAAATTGCCAGGCCCAGACCTGTCCCGCCGTAACGACGAGTGATCGATGTGTCGGCCTGGCTGAACGGCTCGAAGATATGCCCCAACCGCTCCGAATCGATGCCGATCCCCGTATCGATCACGGCAATGCGGAGACAGTATTCGTCAGTGCCAGCTCCGTTATCGGATTCTGACCGTTCGACGCGTTCCAGTTCCGCGAGAATGTCAACGCGTCCGGCTGACGTAAACTTGACTGCATTTCCAACAAGATTCATCAGCAGTTGACGAAGCCGATGTTCGTCCGTCTGGATAGATTCGGGCTGGCGGCCAATCCAGTAATAGTTGAGTTCCAGATCGCGTTCTTTCGCTCGGATACTCAGCAGAGAAATGACTTCCTCGATGAGCGATCGCGGCGAGCATTCCCGCAGCTCAACTTCGAGATACCCGGCTTCGACTCGCGAAAGATCAAGGATGTCATTAATCAGTTGCAGCAGATGCTTGCCGCTGGTGTGGATTGTGTCGAGATACTCTTCACGATCCTCGTCCGTGATGTCGCTGGAATTATTGCGAAGAAGTTCCGCGAAACCCAGAACGGCATTCAGCGGGGTACGGATTTCGTGGCTCATGTTGGCCAGAAATTCGCTCTTGGCCTGATTAGCAGCTTCGGCAGCGTCGCGTGCTTTGGCCACCTGTTCGGTTCGATGAACGACTCGTTCCTCCAGTTCGTCGTTTGCCTGCGCCAGCGCGTATTTCGATTGCTGAATCTGATCGAGCATTCGATTGAACGCCTCAAACAGAATCTCAATCTCTCCGCCAGCATGACCTCGCATCCGCAGCGTGTAGTTGTCCTCGTGAGAAATCCGTCGAGCCATTTCAGCAAGCGACAACAAGGGATCCGATACTCGACGCTGCACAAGAACGGCGAACAAAACGGCTGAGAACAACGACATGAAAACGACCGCCGCAACGATCCAGCGATAGTGAGCGATCTTTCGGTGCAGACCTTCGCGACTGGCCTGAAGGTAGACCCTCCCGACAATCTCATTTGAAACGATCACGGGCTGGATCAGCTCCAGACTGCCGTCCTGGACGAATCGATAACGTGCCGAGTGATAGCTGTCGAACTCGTCCGACACGCTTAACAATCTTCGGCGAGCTGCCTCGCTGATCGATTTCCGTTCTGTCTCCGGAATGGGGGGATAAGTGGCGAGTATCTCACCCTGAGGATCGGCCATCATCCCGACTCGGATGTCGGGCTGCCGACTCAGCGATCTCAGCAATTCTTCGGCGGCGGCTTCATCGCCAGCCAGCAACGAGTTGGCCCCACTGAATGCTAGCAGTTCGGCGTCGGAAGCCGTTTGGGCGATCAACGCGTCCTGGAGAGTTTGCGTGTCGAAATAGCTGAAGCCGGCACTGGCAATCGCGATCGCCACGCAACTCGAAGCCGTGGCGAGGAGAATCAGCCTGGTGCGGATCGCCAGGTTCCGGAGTGGATTCTGCATCGTCGTACCCTTCCGGTCGCGATGTTGTCTCGCGACGCGTTCCGCCCTGCCTGGAATCTCATCCTGACTGATATTGCCTTCCTGCGAAGCCGCTGCTTCGAAATGCGGCCCGTTCAACTTATCGACCGGCATGTCCTGGCTGATCAGAAACGACAACCTCGGCGACACCGCCGTCACAAGCCGACGAGAGGTCACGACCGCTTTGGCAGGATGCTGTCTCGGAGGCAAAACCAGGCACGACGCTGTCCTGCGTCGAGTTTCCTCATGAACTGACGATTGCAGCGACTCGACAGGTCAGCAACGGTCCGACCGGAATAACACAGACGCGAATCGCGACGGAGTTAGCCCAAACTCGCAAACCGCGCTTGACGATTCGTTGTAAAGAGCGATCTAATAGTAAGTTAGATGGTCGGCGTAATTCTTCAGGGTCACAGGGTCACATTGAGGAACCCATGAACGAATCACTGAGAGACGTTCCCTTGCATAGTGTCTGCAAGGAGGCGGAGCGGTTGGCGCACGAACTGATCGACCATCTCGAACAGAATCTTGTTCCGCGATCCAGCGAAGTTCATCAGCTCGTCAAACCTGATTCCCCTTTCAATACTTCCGGAGCGGGCGTTCAGGATGTGACCGTCAGAAGCCAGGTCGCAAGGCTTCTGGAAAGTCAGGAATTTGCTGAAGAACTCTTTCAGAAAATGCGACACCATCTGGAAACCATTGATCAATCGATCGGTGGCTCGGATGGCGAATAACAAGAAAAACAACAGGTTTATCTATTTTTCACATACTGACGTGACGAGACCTCGATGCAAAAATTGACCATCTACAGGTCGAACTGAGAATTTTCTCGAACTTTACATCGCAGTATCCGGTCAAACCGATACTTTGCGGCAGCAACTCACTTCACCCTTCGCATTCGCGAAATCTGGCGGTCCTGATGTCTGCCACCGAACAATCATCCATAAGTTCCGAAAGCGGCCTGGCTGTTCCGGAATCAGATCGGGATTCCCGCCCCGTGCCGCCATTGTCGGCGGTCGATAGCGATGCGCATTTGCCTCGCCTGTCCGGCTTGGAAACGGTCATCAACAAGGCCGGCCCCCAGTCAATGCTGCCGCCGCCCGCTGGAGAATCACCGCCCAGCGAAATCGTCAATCGCTTATTCCCGTCGCAGCAGAGTTCTGGATCGAGCATCGGGACCCTCAGCCCTGGCGGCATCGAGCTGGATCATTTCCGAGTTGAAGAACGCATCGGCATGGGAGGCATGGGAGCGGTCTTTCGCGCCGTCGACACTCGCCTGCAACGTATGGTCGCGTTGAAGCTGCTGGCTCCTTCACAGTCTTACGATGAAGGGTCGGTGAAGCGGTTTCAGAACGAAGCCCGAGCCGCCGCTCGACTCGATCATGAAAACGTCGCCCGTGTTCACTACATCGGCGAAGAGCGAGGGCTGCACTTCATTGCGTTTGAGTATGTCACCGGCTCAACGATACGCGAGTTGATCCGACGCCAGCATCACATTTCGGTAGCCGACTCGATCAACTACGCACTGCAGATCGCTGCCGCGCTGAAACACACGTCGGCAATGGGCGTTGTGCATCGTGACATCAAGCCATCCAATATCATCATTACACCGAGCGGTCGCGCGAAACTGGTCGATCTTGGCCTTGCGAGAAACGACACCACAGAATCTCAGGGAGACCTGACGTTGCCTGGCACTACGCTCGGCACGTTCGATTACATCTCGCCCGAGCAGGCGAAAGATCCACGTTCGGTCGATGTTCGGTCTGACATCTATTCGCTCGGTTGCACCCTGTATCACATGTTGACCGGGCAGCCGCCTTATCCGGAAGGCACCGTACTTCAGAAACTGCTCGACCATCAGGGAAAGGACGCTCCGGACCCGGCAGCCATCAACCGCCGCATCCCGGAATTTGTCTCGGCCATCGTACGACGCATGATGAACAGCGATCGCAATAACCGGCATCAGAACGCCGATCAGTTGATTCGAGATCTGACTCAAGCAGCCGGCCAGCTTGGACTACGCGGCATGAACCCCGAAGGGCTGGTCTGGGTAGCGTCAAAGTCGGCCACAACGAGTTGGCTGGCTGGCAACGCCGGTTGGCTGGCGACCGTTGCTGTTCTGCTGGGCGTCGTCGGAATTCTTCAACAGTTTCCAGAGCTCGGTCTACGCATGGCGGGGATCCCTCCGCAGCAACAGATTCGCCATGATCGATTGCCCGAAAAATCTGAGGCCAGCACAAACATCGCATCTGCAGAACCAGCCGGAAATCTGACCGGGTCAACTGCGGCGGCGACGCCAGACAAAACGATCATCGATCGAGGAACTCCCAGGGAAACCGGCCCGGCAGCGGAGATCGAGTCTGACGATACTCTGATTGCCGCGAACTCAAACTCGGTCGGCACCTTACCTGTTTCACCTCTAAGCCGGCCTGACGAGATCCCCATTACCCCGGGCGAACTGATCCCGGACATGTCAAAAATTCTGACAGAGAACAGCAAGGGTGATACTCCGCCAGCGACCAGGCCACCTCGAACTGTCGAGTCTTCAGAGCCAGACACTGCAACTCCGATCGTGCCGCCAGGAAATCCACCAGCTGTTGCAACGGTCACGGACGACGTTTCTCCGGTTGCTCTGTTTTCCGAAGACGCCTCGCTTTATCGCCATTATCGAACGCTCGAAGCTGCCTGCGCCGCGGCAGAAGACGGCAGCACGATCGAGCTGCAATTCTCCAACAGGCTTGTTGAGAAATCGTTCCGCGTAACCCGGAAAAACCTCACCATTCGCGCGGCCAGAGGACACACCCCAACGATCGAATTTGTGCCTTCCGAGATCGACTCAACAGATTCAACAGCCCGAATGATCACGCTGAGTAACGGGCCATTGAGACTGGTCAACGTGAACCTTCAAATGACGATTCCTGCCCGGCCATCCGCCGAACGGTATTCATTGTTTGGAACGTCACGGTCAGGGCTGCTCTCGATGGATCGAGTGGCGATTACCGTGGTGAATCCGGCGAACGCACCGGCTTCAATTCTGGACGTCGCCTCAGACTTCGCACGCATGCCTGCTGACATGCCAAATACTCCGGTCGCTATCCAGCCCGAAGAGTTAGGTATTCAGGCAACCGACAGCGTCTTCTACGGGCGTTCGAGTTTTGCAAACATTGCCTGGCCGGGGCAGGTCAGCGTTTCGATGGAGAACTGCGCGGCGGGCCTGGCTGGAGACTTCTTCCAGATTCAGCCGCTGGCGATGCCTGCCGCAAACCGATCGCAAATTGACTTCACCGCTGAGCATCTTTCGGCACGACTTTCCGGATCATTCCTGCGTCTCGCTGGCCCTGTCACCGTCGACGTACCGACCATTGGGTGCCGAGTCAGGAACAGCATTATCTCATTGACGGAGGCCTCACCGCTTGTCGTTTCTGAAGTCGCGATTGCTGCCGAAGATGCACGGCGAATGCTCGTCTGGCGAGGCGAGCGAAACTTCTTCGATGCGGTGCCGGTCTTCTGGTCTCTCGAAGCGTCAGACGAATCACTTTCATGGGATGACTGGCAAACCCTCTGGCAGAACAATGGCAACGTGGGGTCAAAAAATCTGGCGATCGACTGGATGATCGAACGCCCGTTCGACAGAGCGGAATTCATTGGCCGACCGACACCAGCTATCTGGCAACTTGGACCTGGACTGGCGGAACTCAATCCGGCGATTCAAGGGTCGACTGACGGCAGCGACGCTGGTGCCGATCTTGCCGAGTTGCCACTGACGATCGCTCCAAAACCTGCCCCGAGCACCGCACCGGCAAAGACAAAATCCGCACCGACTTCCGCGTCCAGCGTGCCAGACGCCTCGTCGGACAGTCAGGCTCCCAAGGCCACATCAACGGGCAGCGGAACTGTTTCAACGCCGCCAGAGTGACGCCACAATCACGCCCTGGCACGATTCAGAACTGACCATTTTCCATCCAGCCTTTTCAAGAAGAACTGGCGATGGAGCATCGGCTCGGCGGTGAAACACTGCAAGGTATTCTGTCGGAGCCGATGAGCTGCCTGGGGCTGCCCGCAGAGGCCGATCACGATCGGTAGCGAGTGGCTGCTCAGCCGCGACAAGCCTGACGCGACGGCCAGTCGGAGATTGCCCTTTCGCCAGAATCGGCACCTGGCGTTCGATCTCTGCCAGTTGGAACTGATGAAGCACGGGAGCCACCTGAACGATGGTGCCGTCTGGAACTGCATCCACCAGCCTGGCCATGAAACGGCGAGAAAAGCTGTCGCCCCAGTAGCTCACTTCAAAGCCCAGACATTCCGCTCCGGAAGTGCCACCGATGGCAACGTTGTAGTAGCTCAGGCTGTACGGAGTTGTGGTCACAATGCCGACAAGCTGGGCTGCCAGAAGAATCTCAGGAATCAACTTGTGAGGCCACCCTCTCGCGACAAGCCAGCCTCGAAACCGCGACATTCCGAGACCAGACAGCAAGGCGAGGCCTGGAAACGCGACGAGAAAAAGTCTCGCGCCGTCGTAAACAGCGACACCAGGCAGCGAAAACAGAACCAGCGGCGCAAAGACCGATCCAGCAATAAGGCTGACCGACGGGTCGTTGATGAGCCGGCGTCGTGCCCCCCACAGACCAGCCCCAGCCAGTAGCAGAACGCCAGCCGGGATTGTGACCAGCGTCATCACCCACGGGTAATGCCACGGAGCGTCCACGTCTTTGAAGACCCGCCCGACGTACCAGACGTTCAAAGAAACTCGGTCTGTCGTTCGTCCAAAGTACTCAATCAGATGTCCGGAAAGATCGGTCCACAGCCACGGCCACCCGGCCACGAATACGACCACCGTTGCGACTCCGCTGACGGCGAGCGGTCGCAACGCGGACAGCCGCCAATGCCAGAATGCCCACATGGCTACCAGCGGAGGCAGCAGGATCGCCTGTATTTTCGTCAGCAGCGCCAGGCCGATCAGCAACCCGCCAAGAGCAGCCGCTTTATCGCCTGGCGGATGACCTTGCTGGGGGACTTTCTGTTTGGAGCTGGAGTCAACACCGTCTTCCAATTTGTCGTGTCGGCTCCAGATCTGAATGACTCCCAGAGTCGCGATTGTCCAGGTTAGCCCCATGAATGTTTCGAGCGATGCCAGATGCGCGTGCCCGAACAGCCGTGGCATCACCGCCAGGCTGACCGCCGATGTCAGACCAGCAAGCTGTCCCCAGCGCCGAGTCGCGAACGCCCCGATCAGAAATATCGTCAGCGCAAAAGCAAAGGCCGAACCGGTTCGCGCATGAATCGTGACGAATGGGTTGTCACCACTGTCGACGGGGGCAACCGCTCGCGATAATTCGTGAAAGACTCCCAGCCACAAACGCCCCAACGGAGGATGATCGGGGTTGTAGGCGGGGTTTCCAAAGACTTCATCGAGACTTTGCGGATCGAGAATTCCCAGGCCATAGCTCTTCAGACTTTCGACCAGGTAAACGCCCATTTGAACATTGAAAGACTCGTCGAGCGTGATCCCTGGCCCCGGCGGAAGACCTGGTCGGTAGTCAGCCGGATCCAGCGTCGTCAGAACGGCGACCAGAGTCAGCACCGACACAACCAGCGGTCCGGAAATTGTGCGGACAAAGCCTGTTTGCTGATTCGTCATCAGTACGTTCGTCGGATCGGCAGTCAACGTGTTTAAGTCCTCGTTCCAAAGCAGAGTGGCCTGGAAGCCTTACTACTATAGTGCGCTGCGGTGTCCACCGTTCCCGTTTGACAGGAAACCGGAGTGCGAGATTTCTAATTTTCAGCGCGACGGCAACATGCACACATCGCCATACTGGATCCGCCGCTGTCAGAATCGGCTGAAAGTCTCCATCACGCGTCACGTCGGTACTCCTGCCATCCTGGCAGATGGCTTCGGTCCGGCAAGCTTAAATTCGCAATCTGGCAGCGGAGCCCGCAAAGCCACAATTTGCGTAACCTGTTTCTGATTTGTTATTTGCATCACTCTGTGTCAAGTGGCACGTCGTTCGCTTACCTAGGAGTCAGCCTGAAATCGGGCTGCCGGTATGTCGTGATTTTCCGACACGGATGGCGGACGTTGGCTGCCTCAGAGGCAGCCTGATCCTGCGGATCGGCCTGCGACGGACAGTCAGGCAAACGCAAATCGATATAACAAATTGTGAAATAGCGACACAGGAGCGTGAAATGGCGACAGCGACTGCGAAAAAATCCAAGTCCGCAAAGAAAACAAACCTGATTCCACTGGGTGACCGCGTTGTCCTGCAACGGGATGTTGCTGAGGACAAAACTGCAGGTGGAATCGTGCTGCCTGACTCGGCCAGGGACAAGCCGCAGCGAGGCACTGTTGTCGCCGTCGGCGATGGTCACGTGAAAAGCGATGGAACGAAAATCGAACTGACCGTGAAAGCTGGTGACAAAGTTCTGTTCAGCTCGTACGCCGGCGAAGAAATCAGTGTGGGCGACGACGAGTTTCTGCTGCTTCGCGAAAGCGACATTCTCGCCACGATCTAATTCGATCGACAGGCTCGACTGACCTGGTTCGGCTCCAACGTCCGAACCGTGGAAGCCGAGAGATTTCCGACCGGTTCCTCAGCACGCGCTGAACCCGGCCACTCATCATTCAGAAAAGTTCACAGGAGAACTCAACTCATGGCAAAGATCATTGCCTTCGACCAGGAAGCTCAGGAAGCCATGCGGCGCGGCGTCACCAAACTGGCTCGTGCCGTTAAAGTGACCCTCGGACCACGCGGTCGTAACGTCATTCTCGAAAAAAGCTTCGGCTCACCAACAGTTACCAAGGACGGCGTCACTGTCGCTCGTGAAATCGAACTCAGCGACAAGTTCGAAAACATGGGAGCCAAACTGGTTAAAGAGGTGGCCAGCAAGACTTCAGACAACGCTGGCGACGGAACAACCACTGCCACCGTCATGGCCGAAGCAATCTTCAATGAAGGTTTGAAGGCCGTTGTGGCCGGTGTCAGCCCGATCGAAATGAAGCGAGGCATGGACAAAGCCGTCGCCGACATCGTCGAAAACCTGCACGGTATGTCGACCGAATGTCGTAACAAAAAAGCCATCGCTCAGGTGGGAACCGTTGCTTCTAACGGCGACACCGAAATTGGCGACATCCTCGCCAAGGCGATGGAAGAAGTCGGCAAAGACGGTGTCATCACCGTCGAAGAAGGCAAGAGCCTCAACACCGACTACGACAAGAAAGAAGGTCTGCAGTTCGATCGTGGATACCTGTCGCCTTACTTCGTGACCGATTCAACCAGTATGGAAACCGTCTTCGAAGACGCCTACATCCTGATCCACGAGAAAAAAGTCTCCAACATTAAAGATCTTGTTCCTGTCCTGGAAAAGGTCGTTCAGAGTGGCAAGCCTCTGCTGATCATTGCCGAAGACGTCGAAGGCGAAGCTCTGGCAACGCTGGTAATCAACAAGCTGCGTGGTACGTTCAAGATTGCTGCCGTCAAGGCGCCTGGCTACGGCGATCGTCGCAAGGCCATGCTGCAGGACATCGCCATCATGTGTGGTGGTCAGGCAATCTTCGAAGACCTGGGAATCAAGCTGGAAAACGTTCAGCTCAGCGATCTGGGGACAGCCAGAAAGATCATCGTCGACAAGGACAACACGACCATCATCGAAGGTGGCGGAAAGTCAGCCGACATCAAGGCTCGTATCGACCAGATTCGTCGTGAACTCGAAAACTCGACCAGCGACTACGACAAGGAAAAGCTGAACGAACGAGTCGCCAAGCTTTCCGGCGGAGTTGCTCAGGTGAACGTTGGAGCGGCTACTGAGTCGGAAATGAAGGAGAAGAAGGCTCGCGTCGAAGACGCTCTGCACGCCACTCGTGCCGCTGTCGAAGAAGGCATCCTGCCGGGCGGCGGAGTTGCTTTGCTGCGAGCTTCCGGTGCTGTCAAAGCTGGCAAGCTCAGCCATGACGAAGACGTCGGGTACAACATCATCCTGCGAGCCTGCCGTGCTCCGATTTCGCAGATTGCTGACAACGCCGGCAAGGACGGTGGAGTTATCTGCGAAAAAGTTCTCGAACTGACTGGCAATCACGGCTACGACGCCGCCGCCGACAAGTTCGTCGACATGGTCAAAACGGGCATCATCGACCCGACCAAGGTCACGCGAACCGCCCTGCAGAACGCCGCCTCAGTCGCAACCCTGCTGCTGACCAGCGACGCCTTGATCGCAGAAGCGCCGAAGGAAGGCAAACACTCACACGGCGACGAAGACGTCTACTAAGCCCGTGAGTGAACTGCTACTGAAAATCCAAAACGCCCGGCGAGATCCGTTTTCGCTGGGCGTTTTTCGTTTGCTGTCCTCATAATTTGACTGCAAAGTCAGACGCGAATTCACCATCGTTCGGACGGCCCTGGTTGCAAGCAACCGGGGCGACGTAGCCGCACGAGGTTCGTTTGTTTGAAAACACGTTTCTGTCGCTGCGAGGCTGTAGCAGGCAGCGACGGTCACAATCCGAGACTGCTTTGTTCGCGTGACGCGAATCAAATCGCAGGAGTCAGCAGTGAGCGTCGACCGCCGACGCAAGCGGCATGCAAATCCAACAGCATTCACAAGATGCTGACAGTACGGCCTCTCAACGAAAAAAGGGTTTACGTCGAAATGACGTAAACCCTTTCACTGAAATGCGCAAGAGAGGACTTGAACCTCCACGGGATTTAACTCCCACCAGGCCCTCAACCTGGCGCGTCTGCCAATTTCGCCACTTGCGCTTCTTATCTCAACTTTCCGACGACCGATACTCATCAGCCCTGAGGGGTGGAGATTATATCTCCCTGACATAGATCGACAAGTCGACGACGCCTTGTTCTGGAATCACTTTTCGGCAGAAGGTTCGCCTGTTTCCGCAGAACCTGTCACACAACGCGGCAGATCAGGCATTTCAGGTACGCATTCTCCGGACAATTCGGAGAAACCGGATGATCGGCTGCGTGGCCACGTGACTCAAGAATCTGAATCCGTCGTCCCGATGCCGTAGCAACACCGGACAGCATCCGGTTGAAATCGTCAGGACTGATGTGTCCGGAGCAGCAACAGGTGACGAGAATCCCGCCGGGCCGCAACACTGAAACAGCCAGGTCATTGAGACTGTGGTACGCTCGCAGCGCGGTTTTGGCCCCGCTCTGAGTGCGAGTCATCTTGGGCGGGTCGAGGATAATCGTGTCGAACTGAGCGGACTCATCACGAGCCGTTTCCAGATACTTGAAAGCGTCTGACCTGATGCATTCGACCTTTTCGGAGACTCCATTGGCTTCCGCATTCTGTCGGGCCGAGTCCAAAGCGGGCTGTGAAGAATCGACACAGATGACCGATGCCGCGTTTCCCAACGCCGCCGCCGTGACTCCGAAGCCGCCTGAATAGCAGAAGAGATCCAGAACGCGGTGCCCGGCGGTGTACTGAGCGAGTGCCCGGCGGTTGTCTCGCTGATCCAGGAAGAACCCCGTCTTTTGCCCCTCGGCAACGTCCACGACAAACGTCAGTCCATTTTCTTTGATCGAGATTACTCGCTCCGGCTGCTCACCTCGAACCAGGCCGTCCTGGATTTCAAGCCCCTCCAACTGTCGAATGCCCTTCTCGGTGCGAAGCCAGATCCCTTTCGGTGAGCAGTGCTCTTCCAGCAGGTCGAACAGGATTTCCTTTCTCTCGGCCAGAGCCAGGCTGGTCAGTTGGACCAGCAGCCAGTCTCCGTACCGATCCACAGTCAGGCCGGACAGACCGTCAGCTTCGCTGTTAATCAATCGGCATGCTGTTGTCTCTTCGTTCTGAACACAGTCGGCACGCAGCGCCACGGCATCGATGATTCGCTGATTCCAGAAGGCTCGATCCAGCGGCGCGTCTTCGTCCCACGAATACAGCCGAACCCGGATATTACTGTTCGAATTGAACAGACCTCGCGCAACGAACTTTCCGCTGTCGTCGCGCACGATGACTTCGTCGCCTGGAACAGGATTCCCGGAGACACTCAGCACGGCGCCGGTGAATATCCAGGGATGCTGGTTGAAAAACGGCAGTGCTCGCTTTTTCTTCAGCGCGACGGTGGGCAACGTTTTGACGGGCGACGAATTTGAAATTAGGTCCATAAAAATCAACTGGTACTTTTCTTAACCGGCGGAAACCTGTTGCAACGCATCAATGACGGCATCAATGTCGTCCTGAGTCGTCAGAAACCCGACGCTCATCCTGACGGTTCCTTGTCGCTCGATTGTTCCTAATCGGCGATGGATTCCCGGAGCGCAGTGAAGCCCGGATCGAGTATCGATTCCGAAATGCTGGCTCAACAGCAGAGCCAGCTCGTCCGACGTATACAGCTCTGACGTCAAACTCACAACTCCCGTGTGCCGGTTTCGATCATCGCTCGAATAAAGCGTCAGCGACGGAATGCTTCTAACACTTTCGCAAAGTCGCTCAGCCAGAGTTATCTCGTGCTGTCGCAGTTCGTCGATTCCTTTTTTAAGGATGAAGCCCAGAGCCGCGTCGAGCCCCACCAGTCCTGGAGCATTGTGGTTGCCGGATTCGTAACGGTCGGGCATGGATTCCGGCTGAGTGTCGACTTCGCTGCGCGAGCCGGTTCCCCCCTGACGAGTCGGCATTAAGTCTTTCTCTTGCCCCGCAGCCACGTAAAGCAGCCCCGTTCCGAGCGGCCCCATCAGTCCCTTGTGTCCGGAGCAGGCGACGAAGTCCGCGCCGAGTTGCTCGACATTCAGTGGGACATGCCCGGCGGTCTGTGCGGCATCAATCGCGAACGAGACCGAATGCTTATCGGTAATCGCGGCGACGTCGTCGATCGGTTGAATGGCTCCCGTCACGTTCGAAGCGTGCTGCAGAATGACGAGCTGCGTTTCCGGGCGAATCGCTTTTTCAACATCGGTTGCGGCGAAGAAGCCGGCCTCATCAACGTCGACCAGTGTGAGCGTCACATCGCGAGTCGCTTCCAGTTGCCGCAGCGGTCGCAGGACCGAGTTGTGCTCGGCCACTGACGTCACCACATGGTCGCCCGGCGTCAACAAACCGTGCAGGATCATGTTCAGGCTGTCGGTACAGTTCAGGGTAAAAACGATCTGCTCTTTCGCCGTCGCCCCCAGAACCTGTGCCGCCCGAAAGCGACATCGTTCAACGGTCTGCTGCAATTTCTGGCCAAGGTCCGACGAGCCTCGCCCCACTGCACGTCCGTTCTGGCGGTTGTACTTGTCGACAGCGTCGTACACGCACTCAGGCTTTGGAAAGCTCGTCGCGGCGTTATCGAGGTAAATCACATTCTGAACTGATATGTCGATCTGACCGGCCTTTCATCAATGCCGAATTTGATTCTTCGGCCTGTTTTTCTGTCGTTCACACCAGCTTAACAAATCGCTCACGCAATCGTGATACGCATCACGCTTTGAGGTTCCGGGGGAACATGCCCGGATCGGAGTCTTCGATGAGGTGCGCCCCAATGACAACACAGCTCAAGTTCAATAATCGTCTTCCGCAAAGAATGCAAAGCAGCGTTTCGCGATGCTTTGCAGGCTTGAGGCCCGCCAGCCTGTCACTTCTGATTTTTGCAGCTGGCTGTGGCAGTGACGATGAAGATTTCGGGCCGACCGTTATCCGCGGTTCCGTTTCCGATAAAGTTCCTCCACCTGTCGAGACGGTGCCTGCAGAAACACCAGTTGTGGAAACGGCTACGGCAGTAAACAAAGTTGCTGAGATTACACCTCAGAAACACGACGAAAACGACCGAGCAGGGATCGTCAACGTAGCCCCGGCAGCGACAACAGTGTCACCAGAGGCCGACGTTTCGAAGCCTGCCGCCTCCAGAAGTCCATTAACGGTCGTCGAAACGGATGGACGCCCGACAGAAAATGCGATGTTAGAAACTGATCCTGCAGTTGCACCAGCTGAAGATGATCGCCCGAAAATTCACGATAGACCAAAGGTCGATCGAATTCCGATGGCAGGCAGCATTTTCAGGTCCAGCGGAAGTGTTGCCGTGTTCGCTGGAAACAACGAACGCAAGCTGATCATTTTCGACCAGTACACCGGCCTGCCGGTTTCAAGCTTTGAATACTCGAGCGAAAATTCCATCACCACGGTGACGACGAACTCAGACGGCAAACTGGTAATTGCCGGCATGGCTGATGGAAGCATTCGAGCTTTTCGGACCGTCGACACAAGCAATTATGACGCATACGCCAAAAAGTTTCTGGCGAGCATTCAACGGAATGCGGCTGGCGAGAAGGGACACGTCGGCGCGGTCACTCAAGCGATGTTGTTATCGGATAATGAACGAGTCGTGACGGGGGGAGTCGATGGTCAAATTCGAATCTGGAAGATCGGCGATCAAGAGTCAGCTGATGTCCAGCTGAGTGTGGTCGGCAGCTTTTCAGCTCATAAAGCCGAGACACTCGCTCTTTACCAACTGAGTGGCAATCGCCTGATGTCGACTGGAGCCGACGGTCAGATTCGGATCTGGTCGATCAATAACGAAGACGCTTCGCCGATTGAAGTGGCCGAAATCGGCAATGAAATCACAGCAGTTTCGGTCAGCCCTGACGAGAAGATGGTTGCCATCGCACACGGTCAGGGCGAAATTCTGTTGCTTTCACTTGAGTTTGCTGAAGGTGAAACGGCGCAGCCAATTAAGAAAACCAAGCCTGCCGGAAAGAACGAAATCCCAGAGATTGCGCACCCGGCCAGAGTGCGAGCGGTGGCGCTGTCTGATGACTCAAAACTGCTGCTGACTGGCTGCGACGATGGCCTCGTTCGAGTTTGGGATGTCGCGACAAATAAACTTCTGGAAGAAACCCTTCCGAACGATGAATCGCAGATCGTCACTGTTGGATTTCCTTCACAAGACGCCAATCGGCGATTTCAACGCTGCATTGTCACGATAGACGCGGCGGGAGTTCTCCAGTGGTGGCCGTCCGGAGCCGACCCTCGCGATACAAGACGAACTCGCAAGATTGCTCAAGCAGTTGTTCGTTACGAATTTGCCAGCCTTTCAACTAAGGACAAGTCAGCAGGTGAAAATGAGCTCACGTCCGGAATGTCAGAAGAACGCCTGAAGCTTTACGAACAACTTCGTGCTTCGACATCTGCCGGGAATTTCGATGTGAATCGAAATTCCATACTGGCAGTTGAACCTCGATCGAGTGTCCGTGAATCCACAGCTGAAACTCCATCGCTCGTCGCTTCGTTCGAGACATCATTTGATTTTAAAACGCCGGTTAGGTCTCGTATCGCGACGGGTTCAGTGGAAATAGATTTCTCCTCTGATGGCACTCAAATCGCCGTCGGTCGTCAAGAGCCCGCGACAGCAGAACAGCCTGAGGCGAAATTGCATATGTGGGATCTCCCAACTGGCGTCGAGCTCCGACACTGGCCAGCAATCTCTGGCAAGTTGCAGCATCTGGAGATTGGCGGCAACGGTCAGAACATCGTGATATTGCCGTCGGCAGCCGTACTCAGCAGATCAACTGGTCGCTCAATGACTCTGAGTGAAACGCCGATGATGGCGACAAGGTCGCCAGACGGAAAGTATTTCGCCATTGGAGTTCGTGGCTCAGAACAGACGTTGGGGCCAGTCATTCGATTGATCGATGCACAAACTTTGCGTGAAGTCGCTTCTTACGAATCTTACGAAAGCTATACGACAGCAATGGCTTTCAGCCCGGACGGCACCACACTGATTGCGAGTATCCGAGAACGGAAAGCTCACAAACTGATCGCACTTGATGCCACATCGCTGAAGCAGACGCAGCTGATCGAAGAACACGAGCATGAGCAGGCCTGGCTGCTTGCCGACAAGATCGGTGGCACGAAAGCAGTCACACTGATTCTGTTCTCGAAAGATGGACGACGCATCATGACTTACGGGGAGTACGACGCGGGCACTTTTCGAGTCAGCCTGTGGGAATCGAAGAATTCGGGGTGGACCGAAGAAATCGGTCTTCGGGTCCAGACTCGCAAGCAGGTGATGGCCGAAGGTGTCGAGTCTCCGGCGTGTTTTCTGGATACTCGCGGCAGCCGACTCGTGCTGGCGGTCACGTCTGGATACCAGATTCTGAACCTCGACGAACAACGAGTTGAGAGAGAAATAAAGCTTGAGTCGCAAACCAGTAGACGCACTGTTTCGCCGGATGGGTCACTTCTTGCCGTTGGAACTGAACAGGGAAAAATTCGGCTTTGGAAACTCGGCAAAGATGACCCAATGCGGGAATTCACCGCGCACCTTGGCCCTGTCGTTGCCTTGAAGTTCTCACCGGACAGTTCTCAGCTTGTAACGACCGGCGAAGAAAACGTCGTCAATGTTTGGCAGCTTGATGATTGGACAGGCCGGTCGCGACGGATTGCAAACAGGTGACCTGCCGCTGGAAAAGTATTACTTCAACGACTGAAGATACGCGACAAGGTCAGCCAGTTGCTCCGGAGTCAGGTTGTTGGCAATGCCGACTGGCATCATCGACTCCTTCTTCTGCTGTCTGATTTCGATGTCGTCCTTCTTCAGCGACATGGCGAGCCCGTTGGTTTGTCGCACCTGAACCTCGTCGGCACTTTCTCCGCTGACGAATCCGGTGACGACTTTTCCACTGTCCATCACGAAGAGGTACGTGTCGAAGCCTTGAGCGATCTTCGCGGCGGGATTCAGGATCGATTCGACCAGCTCGGCCTTCTTGTAACGCTTGCCAATGTCGACAAGGTGTGGACCTTTCGGCGTCTGACCGTTGGCTGTCGTGTGGCAGGCGATGCACGCCTGACGTTTGAAGAGCGGCTCACCTCTTGCGGCGTCGCCTTCCGTATTGAGTGCTCGGTAGGTTGCGATCTCCGGCGAAAGATTGGCGATCAGATTCGGGTCGTTCGGGTCTGCTTTGGCAAGCTCGATGGCCATTTCCGGTTCACTCTTGCCGGTAATGGTTGCGACCGTCGGCAGGCCGGCGATCTTGACTTTGTGAGCTGCCAGTTGCTGACTGGCCAGTTCGAGAGTTTTGGGATCCGCCTGCAACAGGAACGTTTTCACGGCAGACGCAATTCGCTCGCTCTGTTCCCAGGTTTTGCGATCGTAGTAAGGCCCGTCTCGATCTGGGCGAGTTCCCCACCAGCCGCCGGTGTAGTCGCCTTCGCGGAAGTAGAGACGGATCAGAGTCGTCAGAATTTCCTGACGGGTTTCTGAATTGCGGACGCTGCTGAGACTTTTGATCAACCCGGAAACCGCCGCTTCATTGTGCATGTACTTAAGAGCCCACAAAGCGCCGGCTGAGTACGGCCCTTCCAGAGCTTTCAGACAGGCATCAACCGAATTTGAGTTCTGCAACGCTCGAACGGCGAGGTGAGGAATTACTCGGCCTGGATCGGCCTGCTTATAGAGTAGTTCGGTTGTCGGCTTTGGCTGGTAAGAAGCTCGAGCAGTGAGAGGCAGAATTGCTTCACCCGCTTCGGATCGACCAATTCGTCCCAGACAAATTAAAGCCTGACTGCGGACACGCGGGTTCTCATCATTCAACGCCTTGATGAATGGCTCCAGCGGCAGTCTGTCGAGTCCGGCCTTGCGGTCAGTTAACGCTCGAAGTACGAACTCGCGAACATCGGCGTCTTCAGAAAGCTTGAACAGCAACTCGCGAGCGGACTCTCCGGCGAGCTGGTTCAATGTGTAAATCGCGGCAACTCGACCATACAACGGAGCATCCGGATCCATTGCCAGAACCGCCAGTTCGGTAACAGCAATATCTGCCGGGCTGTGATTATTGATGATCACTTCGCCTTCGGACACGGAAGTTTGAATCGGCTTGCCATCGCGTTTTTGAATCTCGGCACCATGTCGCCGCAGAATTTCAAGCTGGCTGTGTTGCCGATGAACGGCACTGGGCGAACTCAGCAAATCGACAAGCTGTTTTTCATCAAGCCTGTCAAGTTGCGGGAACGGTTTCGGTGTGAAATCGATCGGCGTGATCTGAGCGACAAAACCGACATTCGGGCCGTCGTACGCGAACTTACCGTTCTTCCAACTGGAGACGTACATCCGACCGCTGCCGTCGACGTCAATATCCGTCGGCCTGGCAATCTTCAGGAACACCTCTTGGTGAGGATCGAAGGTCGCGCCGTTGGCCGGCAGGTTGTGGCGGTAGACGTTGCTCGTCCCCCAGTCGCAGGTGTAGAGCGTGTTTGAAAACTGCTCCGGCCAGCGCAAATCGTGGAAGAACATCGCCCCGCAGCCGGAACCCCCGCCGTAGTCAGCCAGCGGTGGCATGCTTTCTTCGGTGAAGTTCAGATAAAGCGACGGGTAACCGTACTCGCCCGACTGAAGCAGATGGCTGAGCCGAATATCCCAGCCGCCTCCGTCGTTGGTGTTGTCTCGCGTGAAGACATTCATGAAAGGGTCGATGCAGACGTCAAGAATGTTGCGTTGACCCCAGTTGTGAATCTCCATTTCCGTGCCGTCCGGTCGAACGCGAACGATCCCGCCGCCGCGCCGCGACAGAACGGTTCCGTCGGTTCCCTTCGCTTCGGTAAAACCGAAGTCTCCGACGGCGATGTAGATCCAACCGTCGATGCCCATGCGAATGCCATTCGTCGTGTGGTCCGCTCCGCGTTTGTTGACTTCGTCAGTCGAAATGCCCGTGATCAGTGTTTCGTGTCGATCTGCCGTGCCATCCAGATCGTCGTCGTGGTAGACGCTTAGAAACGGTGGATGCAGCACCCACAGCGAACCGTTGTCGTAGAACAGACCTCGCGGGTGATCCATCTTTGCGAATGTGTTGATTTTGTCGGCCTGCCCGTCGCCGTCGGTGTCGATACAGCGAAGAACTTTTCCTCGGCCTTCTTCCTTGCCGAGCGAGCCTTGTTCATCAACGCCGACAAAGACTTCACCCGTCGCGGCGGCGGCCAGGCAAACTGGATAGTTGACGTCCGGCGGAGTTCCAAACAGCGTGACGTTGAACCCGTCTGGTGCCTGCACGTCGGAAATTCCGGCAGCAGTCCCTGCGTCGTCACCAGCATTTTTCGGCAGTTGCGGAAGCTCGCCTGCGGAAACTTCCAGCTCCCAGATCGATCCCCACATGCCGCCGTCGGCTCCCAGAAATGTGGTGCGTACATAGCGAGTGTCGGGCGCATCGATAGTGTGAGTTTTGATCTTGCCGCCTTTTTTGTTCTTTGATTCGTCGACGACCTGTTTCCAGTTTTCATTATCCGCCGACGTTTCAACAACATAGCGATAGGCGATTCCGCCGCCCTTCTCCCAGTGAATACGTAGCGCCTTGACGTGTTCTGGTTTTTCCAGGTCGACCGTTACCCATTCGTCGCTCTGAGAACCCGATGCGCACCACCTTGTATTCAGCAATCCATCGGTCAGTTGATTCCGCTCGTTGCCGCCCTGAAAGCTCTTCGACGTGACCGGTTTCTTATAGGCAAGATTGCTTTCGCCGCAGCAGTTGCCGGCGATGGTCTGCGCCGCCGCTTGATTGACCGGAACGTTGACGAGCGATCGGATCTCTTCGTCGATCTTTTCCGTGCTCGGCGTGAAGCTGGCGTCGATGTCTTTATCGCACGCCCAGAGTAAGCCTCGCGTGACCATGTCGAGATACTTCGGCTCGGCCATCGTTTCGTTGTAATGACCGATCGTCGTCGCGAAGACTCGACCTTTTCCGTACTGGTTGGTCCAGACGCAAGTCTGCGGAACTCCGTCGCTCTGCCGCTTGGCCTGCCCGAGCGCCGTCGCCGTATCGAACAGTTTGATCGAGTGGTAAAGCTCGCCCTTCGGGGCGACGAACGTCTGACCGAAATCCTTCATGATGGGGTGATTGGGTTTGACGTTGTTGACCGTGTATGAGTAGTGCGGCCCGTGTCCTGGCGACTGCATCCCGACGAAGTCGAACCACTGATTATCGCCCGTCCGGTAACAGTGCATCGCGCAGTGAATCAGAATCGCCGGCAACCCTTCGCGGTGCGGCCTGACGATGTTCTCAACGAAGTCTTTCTCCTTGACGTCGGAAAAGCATTCGTTGTGAACGACGATGTCAAATCCGTCTGACCAGTTTGGATCATCGTAAAGTGGAATCGGAGTATTCGTCGTCGTCCCGCCCTGATGAGCGACGGTCCAGACAACGTTCGCCCGAGCTGAAATTCCCCGCGAAAGAATCAGCTTCTGCCGAGCGTAGTCATGACAGCACCCGCCCGTCACCAGCAACGCCCTGATCGGCTTGGCGCCTTTCTCTTTGCTTGCCGATTCCGAAAGGGTGGCTTGCTGACCAAACGTTGGAGCGATGAGAAGCAGGACTAACGCCGCGGTCTTGAAGAGTCGGAACATAGTGAGCGGTACCTTGGGAAATTCGACGTGATGAGGAAGGATGAATGTTGTCACGTCGCAGATTGTCGAGTGGGGAATTCAGAGATGGTGAAGTAAGTACGGTTTTTCCGAGTCGAGAGGAGACTCTTTTCGCGACCGATACGGGAATTGAAGCAGCGAAAGACGCAATTTCAACCGCGACCGCCTTCGCAGCAGGTCTCGCAGATTGTGTGGCATCTCTGGCATTGCAGCTTGTGGCGAATATCGATCAGCACGCCGCCGCAGACCGGGCACGCTCGATTCGGAGAACACGCGGTCTCGGGGCGTGGACTGTTTGAAGGCTGCTGCTGAACGTCCTTTGCATCAGTTGTCGGATTCGTCATCAATGCATCGCCCTTCGAGAAATCGTTTTCAAAAACGGAATCTTCTTGAATCGTCGAGGCAGGAATTGTGGCGACCTCAACGGTCATCCTCAACCTGGCCAGCTTGGCCGTCAGGAAATTGCCGCATTGCGTTCCCAGAGAGAACACCGTTCAGGACGAACGGTATCGACATGGCCGCGCGTGTGGCTGGCACGGAAGCAGGGGCAGGTTGCGAAGAGGCAGGATGTCTCGCCTGCGTACTAAATCAAAGTTGCCTGGTTGATACTTTTACAAGCCGGGAACGCGGCATCCCGTGCCTGCGGCACACGGCCATACTGGCTGTGCCACCCGGGGAACGTCGATAACCAGCAATGGTTTTGACTGTCGGTTTTCGATCAAAACGGGGAGCCTGCCTACGCAAGCGTGGCCGTTCGTGACGCTGCAGTCAGGACCGGTTTGACAGGTGATTCCAGCCAGGCTGTCGACGAGTTCTGACAATGTCAGTTGCGTGAGGTTGTACTCTGGTCAGCTGTGCAGACAAAATGGAATCTCCGCCTTGGCAGCTCACTCGCACTTTTCCCCAAGGGTCATCCCGTCGAGCATCATTCCTATGAATTCTGATCCTCAGCAAGAGCTTGAGAAGCTCCTGTCTACACTCGAACCGTGGCAACGGCAGTGGGTCGCCTGCCGAGCTGCGATGCGTGTGCTGCCTGCCATCGGTGCTGTTGGAGACTTTCGATTCTGGGATGACCCAAAGACGTCAGTTGCGGCGGTTGCCCGACTGCCATGGTTGGTTTCATTTTCACACTTAATGACCGTTGACATTTCTGTCGATCAGGCAGCCGCCAAACACGCTGCATCGTTCTCACGCTCGTTCAACCAGCGCACTTTCTCGACGATTGCGGACTACGCAAGTGCAGTTACGTCTGCAGCCAGTGCGACTTACGTTGCAAGTATTTCAGGCGATGAAGGCCTCACTTCCATCGTTACGTGTATTCGTTCCATAAACGAAAGTGTCGGCGCGGCCGCTCGCGCCGTAGTTACCGCTGTTGCGCACACTGCATTCGCAGCAAACGTCAAGGCTATCGCATTGGCGGACGCAGACTGGTTCTCTTCAGTGACAACCGACGGAAAGGCGGAATGTAACGGAGATCTTTGGCGAAACTTTTTCGGAAGAGGTCTTTGGGAGCCGATCGATCCATGGCCCTATGGGTGGCAGTCAGCCATCGCGAGGTTTCGTGAAGACTTAGCGAAAGTCAAGATGTCGCATTTGGCCGATCAATACGAAGAGCACTGCCGCGAGGGAGCCGACTTCGAGAAGATTCAGCGGTGGTTGTTTGGCGAAGTTCGAATTCCGCTCCATAGTGAAGACTGCATCGAGCTGCCTGAATCGGATGCCTGGTGGATGCAGTTGCTTTATCGGATAGGGCTGGAAGATCGTGGGCGGTTGAATGTTCTTGTGCAGCCTCGCATGAATGATGTCGTGACGGCGCTGGCGGACTGCGTTCGAAGTTTGACAGCTGAGCCCGATGAGGCCAGAAGCAAGTCCACGAAAAGAGCTGCCAAAGTACACAGAAGCAAGGCTGCAACACGGGAAGCTACGACTCGTCTTCCGAGACGGCAGGAGGTTGTGGATGTGGCCTCGTGGCTTGAGAAGCAGTATGGGCACTTGAGTCCTCCGCCGTTATGGACGGCGTGGTTTCAGGCGGTGCATGGGGACGAGTTGCGGAAGATTCGCAGGCACTTTGTGAAGGAGGCTCGCTGATGGCTCCGGTGAGTGCTTCTGCAGGACCTCCGCAGTCTCCGACCGCGATGGAGTCGATCGAAAACCTGGTCGACCGGATCGGGAAAGGTGAAGTCGTTTTTTTTGTCGGCGCCGGATTTTCACTGGACAGTGAAGGAAATTCAGCGACTCGCCTGATGACCCGTTTGCTTTGGCGGTTGCAGGCGATGTCGGTGGTGTTGGAGTCGACGATCGGGAAACAGTTGTCGGATTATGAACAAAGCGATCGTCAGGAAACGGGAACAGAGGCAGAGTCTCTGGCCGCGCGGCGAGCGTTGATTGAGTCGCTGCTCAAGTCAATGAAGCGGACGTTCAAGCTGAAATTCAATTTCGCATTCGCCGCCGACGATCCTCGTCGCCATCAATTCTGGTGGCCTTTTACCGACATTCGGAAGGTCGCCGAAAAATACTACGAATCGAACGACTGGTTTTGCGCGACGTTCGAGAAACTACTCGAAATTGGCTATGCCGTTTGTCAGATTGCCGGAACTGATGTCCGCGAGCGAAGCACGAAACTCGAATCGATGATTTCGGAAATTGCGTTTGTTGAAGAGCAAATGCGAAAGCGACAAAGATTGCCAGACGGAAAAGACGATCCCGACGGCAAACTGGAGATCGTCGATTCGGTACCGCTGTGCCGGGTTGTTCCCTGCCTGTTTGCGTGGGCATCTTCTCGGTCGACCGATCGAAGTCGCGATGCCGGCAAAGCGCTGTTTCTTGACACGATGGGTTTTGCCGACGAAGCGATCATGGGCGGGAACTTCAGGCAGCAAAATCTTCGCGGCGTCGAAGACAGCTTTCGTCAGAGACTGTTTCCCAGGCACCATGTGCTGGCCAGGCTGGCTCGTGAAGGTCTGTGTCCGGTTGTCCTGACAACCAACTACGACCTGTTGCTCGAAGGCGCCTGGCGAATGTCCGGTTTCGAACTGGAGGCAGATCGGGATTGCTCGTCGCAGCGGTCGCCGTTTCACGCAACGATGCCGCCGGCGCCGCTGCGGGAAATGGCTGTCGTGTCGTCACCGCTCGAGTTTGTCGAATGTGGCAAAGCCAATCGAACATCGCTGGTTGTGAAGGTTCACGGGTGTGTCGGCAACTATCGGAGAAGTCGCTACGCACTCGGGGCCCAACCCGCCAGTCTCTTCTTTGACGACGATACGAATGAGATGACACGCCGACTGCGCAGCGTTGCTGAGTGGGAATCTAACCTGCAATCGATGGTTTTTACTTATCGTGAGATTCAAAACTGGCGTGAAGATTCGTGGGCTCGCGATTATCTCGCGACGACTCAGCGGACAAGGTCTGTGGCGTTTGTAGGTTACAGCCTGCAGGACCCCGTCATTCATGATGCCTTTCGCACCGTGTACGAAGAGATGGCCGTTGATCAGAAGCGGGCGATGGACTCGAAGGCGGAAGCCCACCGCGGATTGTCGCAGCATCGAGAATCAGGACCGACTGCCACTGCAGCGAAAAGACCTCAGCGCGATGCTTCAGCCTTCTTTTTCGGCAGCGCCGGCGAGCAGTCATTTCATGCGACTGAGGTTCTGCATGCGGCGACCTGGGCGGCGGGAAGTGAGTCGTCATCGCCGCATGAACACACAAACTATTTGAGGTTCTCGTACCTGCACGAGGATTATCAATTTCCGAATCTCGACGATCTGTTTCTGTGGACTTACCACCGCACAATGCGCCAACGGCAGTTACAGATGCTGAAGGATGAATTGAGGCCGATCGCGGCCACGCTGCTTCGCGGAAGTAACGTCGTACCTTTGCCAAGCACCATGAAGCAGATTGAAGATCGGTTTCGTCGAGTCATGCAGCTGGAATGTCAGATTGCGGAGAACTGGTTCGGCGATGATGTGGGCACACTATCGGATGGCCTAACTGACGAAGAGGAACTCAGAGAGAAACAGGAACGACGAAGAAAGTGCGACCGATACCGACGACAGTTGCAGCATCTGGTGGCGTGGACGTGGTCTTTTCAACCGGCGTTGATGAAGGAATTCGCCTGTGCCGACATCAGGAATCGACGCGGCGTGGCCGTGCCGGTTGTCAGCAGTCTTCGAAATACGGACTGGTACCATCCGGCATCGGCCGCACCGGGTCACGTTGCGTGGGGCGTTGTTCTGGAGTTGGCGATTCGGTGGTTGCTGGGATCGACGGCCGGGCTGAGCAGCGACGAATGCCTTGGCGGATGTGGTGAGTTCGGGCCACTGCCGGGCTCCGTACCTGAAGTCAGCTTTTTTGATCATCGACGTCCGAAGTTAGGGGAACCAGGACGCGGGGCACTTCCAGACGGGTTGCGAATCATCAGTGATGGGATGTCGCGGCGGAGTTGCCTGGACTCTCAAAGGAAGTGTGGAGTCTGGCACGAATGGCAGTTGCCAACCGACGGTCGACTCTGGCAGAACCGGCAAGCTGTCAGGTTTAATCCGGAATCGCTCAAAAAGAATCAGAAGTCCGAGCATCGTCGTTCGTCCTCGCGAAAGGATCGTGTCAGCAGAACTGACGTCCCGGCCGCAGTAACGATCTGGCAATGGGCACTTGGGTATGACTCGAAACAGAACACTCCGCTACGGCGAATTGATTGATTGACTGACAAGCGGCGGTCAGGCTATTGCCCGACCAGAATTCTTTCGACTTAGAGACCTCAATTACTCAGTTGGTATCCGCATGGTTCTGCAATGCTTGAAGAAAGCACTGAAACGCGAGTTCGGCGTTTCGATTGTTCAATCGCTGCAGCCTGATCGAGAGCCAAAAGGCAATGTTGCGAGGAAGTCTCCGCGTCTTGTTGCTGTGCTGTCAGATTCTTCGAAAACGCCATTGCAGGTTACGGTGGCAGGGGAAGTCGAGGTGCACGCGCACGGCGTCATTCTTGATGAGATCCTGGGAACGTTCGGCCTGATTGTCGTTTGCAGTCCCGAAACCGGCAGTTCGGAAGAGCAGAGCGAGTCCGGAAACCGGCAGATTGTCCAGGCGATTCACGACGCTATTCACTTACGGCAAGTGTTAAGCGAGCGTACACGAGGCGGTCGTCCGAAATCAAAAACGGCATACAACGTCGAGTTGGTCCTTGTCGTAAGCCAGTCATCTCGTTCCAGAAATGCGGGCAACGATCTCTTACTCGATGTAACTCGCTCGTTGCGCGAGACTGTGGCTGAGACGGGATTTCTGCATACCATCGGCGTGAGCTTGCTCAGGTTGCCAGCGACTGCGTCATCAACACAGAAAGTCGACTCCAGCGATCTGCACCGAGCATTCCCGTGGTTGCTCCGTGATGTTCGAAAATGGTTCAGGCATCGCGATCATGACAGCCGGCAGGAGGACACGCCGCCGTTGACGCTGGAATCCATTGAACTTCGGGATTTCCGGGTTGCAGGACGACGTAAGTGGATGCCGCATTCGAAGACCCCGCTATCGAGCCGCCGCGAGACACTTCATTTGATTCACGGTCAGAATGGATCAGGCAAGTCGTCTCTCACTGAAGCGATTGAGCTGGCGTTGACAGATCGGCTCGACCGCCTGGAAGAAGCTAAGGATCAGTCGCCGGACTATGTCAGCATTCTTACTAATCGGCAAAGACGATCTGCGAATCCGAAAGTCGTTGCCGAAATCGATCTTGAACTGACGATCGATTCAGTTGAAAGCTCGCGTGAAAAAACGTCGAAAGGCAAACCGAAAACGACAACGCTGTCCTGTCGCGTAACTGGGAAGACGACGGCAACGGATCCGAAGTGTCTGCCGTCGAAGGGGGACGATTCACTCTGGCAGCGGCTGCGAGGGAAGAAGGATCAGCCGAGGTTTCAGAGTGCCGGCTCATTTCGGCTGGACCAGGTGTTCTCGGATTTGCTCACTCGGTCTGATTCAGCAGGTCGAGCAAAGCTGTTTCTCGAAGCCTTTTTCCCCGGACACACGGAGCAAATGGAACGGGCTCACGAAGTCCTCGGCGCCTTTGAAGCAGCAAGAAAGACGCTGCCGGGAAAAGGCCGTGACCGTTTCAAAGTTGGGCGCCGCAATCCTACTCACAAAGAAGCGCTTTTGACTGCCGAGAAGATTCTGTCCGGACCTGCCGCACTGACCGAGTTGGTGGCGATGTCAGGCTTCGAAAGTGATCTGAGTTCGTTGATTCCTGATTCACTTCCGTCGCTGAAGGAGATCTGGCCCTCAGAATTGCTTGACGCTGTTACTCGAAAGGAAGAAACAACAATCGATGAACTTTCGACGTTGTCAGCAAAGCTTGACGAGGCATTTGAAGAGACAGAGCGTTGTTCCGCTGTGATGCTCAGTGATTTAGAGCTTGCGCTGCCTTTGCTCGAAACACTCAATCGCTGGGAAGCCCGAAGTGGAGCCGTCGATGGGACGATCGAAGAGTTTGCCGAAACATTGAATGACTGGCTCACTCATCACGCTGATCATGACCTGGCGGAGAAAGGGCGTCAGATTGTGCAGACTCGGCTGCTGCTTGACGACGGTTTGGCTGACGTCGAAGCAGAGGTGTCACGACAGATTGCGGAATCAGAGTCGGATCGCAGCGAACTTAAGCGTCGACTGGACGCGTTAACTGAGTCGACGCAACGACTAAACAGAAAAAAGGAAGCTTCACACCGTCGAGTTCTGAATTTTCGACTTGCGGGTGAAGGAACCATTGAGGATGACGGTGAGCGTCCACATTTGCCTGAGGCGGCGCTCGCAGCACTTGATCGCCTCGTCAGTATGGAAGGGGATGAAACCTTCAGTTCAATCGTGAGGCGATCTGTCGACGGCAACTCGTTAGTAGAGGCATCGGTCACTCTACCAGGTAGTCAGTCACTGACGATGCAGGTCGGCCATGCCGGGGCGCTGTCAGAAGTTTTAAACATCGTCAGACAGCAGCAGTCAGAGTGGCAGTCAGTATTTGGCTTTCTCAAATCACGCGAGGCGACTTTCGTCGAAATCCTAAGGTCGCTTGAGCAGTTCAGAGCTGCGGCACAGGCTTGCGAAGCGGTCGATACCGAAGTCGTCGATCGATTGCAGAAATCATTGTCAGGGCCGTTGGCGAGTGCGCTGAATGAGCTGGTCGCGCTGTTGACTCCAGCTCGATGGGCCTACCGTAACGTGATCGCCGATACGGAGTTCGGTAAGAGAAAGAACGAACTCAACTTTGTCCTGCCACCTGAAAAAGACGGGAATGCGTCTCGCAGGACGGGATCCCCGGAAGCCAGTATTCCGATGTGGTTACTACTGAATACTGCCGAGCTGAACACGTTCGTTCTGTCGTTGTTTCTGTTGTGTGGGCCGAAGCAGGACAACCCGCTGAAGTTGCTGATCCTTGACGACCCGTTTCAAAACATGGACGAACTGACGATCACGACGGTCGCCCGCGGCATTGGCCGTTTAATACGTTTATGGAACCACGAAGGTCGCGGGATGGAGCTCTGGAATCTTCTGATTCTTGTGCATGGTGAAGGCACGATGAATCGTATCCGGGATGAGATCAGCTGCACGGCCAGCTACTTGCCGTGGCTTCAGCCAAAAGAACTGGACGGACGAACGACTACTGATTCAAGGGTCGTCAGCTCAATGGGCCACTCGGATATCGAGACTGAGCAATCGTTACTGGCATTCGAACTGGATCATCCTGCCGCAGAGATTGTGATCGTTCCTGCTGTTTGAACGTGATGGTTTTCCCGCCTGCACAGAAACGGTTCTGAGCACGAAAAAAGGGCGGCGTTTCGGATGAAACGTCGCCCTTTCCGCTTATGGCAGGTGTCAACTTCTGCGGCTGTTGTGATTCTTAAGTTGCGTCGGCCAGAACTGGTTCCGGCATCTGCTCGGGGATTGAATCGACGAAGCCCTGCAGGTGCACAGCTCGTGTTGCGTGCTGCAGTTTCTTCAGAGCCTTCGATTCGATCTGACGAATTCGTTCGCGAGTGACTTTGAAGATTCGACCAGTTTCTTCCAGCGTATAGCTGTAGCCATCGCCCAGGCCGTAACGGAGTCGAATGATTTCCCGCTCGCGGTAGGTCAGGCTTTTCAGGACGTGGTCGATCTTGTCTTTGAGCATCTTGTGCATCGCGTTTTCGGCAGGTGCCTGGTGATGCGAATCCTCAAGGAAGTCTCCAAAGCTACTGTCTTCGCTTTCGCCGACCGGAGTATCCAGGCTGACCGGATGTCTCCAGGTCTTCATGATCCGTTCGGTTTCTTCGATTGAAAGATCAACCGCTTCGGCCAGTTCCTCGATGGTTGGCTCGCGACCGGTTTCCTGTCGAATCTGCTCGCTCTTGGCTTTAAGCGTCGAGATGCTCTGGAACATGTGGACCGGGATACGAATCGTTCGAGCGTGGTCAGCGACCGCTCGTGTGATTGCCTGACGAATCCACCACGTGGCGTACGTCGAGAACTTGTAACCACGTCGGTATTCGTACTTCTCGACACCTCGCATCAGGCCAGCGTTGCCTTCCTGAATGAGGTCCAGGAAGCTGAGACCGCGGTTTCGATACTTCTTCGCGATTGAGACCACCAGTCGCAGGTTACCGCCTGACAGCTTCTGTTTGGCATCGGTCCAGGCGTCGAAGCGTCGTTTAATTTCCTTGCTGCGAGCGATGAACTCTTTGGGAGTCTCACGCGTCATTTCGACGAGTTCCTGCAGCTCGGTTTCGAGCATCTTCAGATCGCGTTCGACATTGCCACCTTTGCGACGCTTCAGACTTGAAATCTGACGGATCAGAATCTCTTCCCGGGCAGCGATCTGATGCATCCGCTTGATGACCGGCTGGAGACGCTGAGTTCGAATACTCAGCTCTTCGCAGAGTGTCGCCAGGCGTTGCCGCCGGATTTTCATCCGGGCGAGTGCTTCCTCTTTCTTTGCGTCAGGTGTTTTGGGATTCTTGCGAATCTCCCAGTCCTCAATGTTCTGCTGAATGAGAACCCGCAGCGTCGGCAGATTGATCGGAATGCGGCCTTCAATCTGCTCTTTCCGTGCGTTCTCTGTATCGGAAGTTCGCAGAGTTCGCTCAAACGGGAGTTCCCGGGCGGCGACTTTCTCCAGTGTTTCGATGGCGATATCCAGAGCGAAGTCTGACTCCATCGTCGTGCGGCGGAAGCGTTTTCGAGTGATCTCGATCGTCTTGGCCAGGAAGATTTCGCGTGCTCGCGTCAGCAGCGGGATGTTGCCCATCTGGCTGAGGTACATCCGGATCGGGTCACGTGACGACAGCGTCGTTTCCGGACCGATCAGCGGCTTGAGCACCGAATTAACCGCTTCCGCTTCTTTTTTTGCCTCAATTTCTGACTCCGGAAGCTCTTCCTCATCCGGAGCGTCGGGATCGTTTTGAAGATCGATCCCCATTTCGTCAAACAGCAGAATCAGGTCGTCGACCATCCGGGGGTTGCCCCCTTCGTCGGGAAGGTACTCGTCGACCTGCTGGTACGTCATGTATCCCGCAGATTTCGCGACTTCCAGCATCGAAGTCAGCGTCTCATCAAACCGAAACACGGTGATACCCTTTCCTTGAAAAAACTTCCTGTCCGCACATCCGTTCGCGGTTATGCGCAACCAAAGGTTGATTGTCGTGAACGGTTTCAGTGCCGATCGGCGCCGAATGTTTAAATAACGTTTAACAGTAAACACCCGGTGGGTGCGCAGTGGATTGTGACTCGGAAGGCCAAATGGCCTTTACGTCGATTGTTCGTTTTTAGACGGGTTTCGCAACGCTGCGAGCCCCATCTTTTGGTCAAGGTTTGAGAAAACGTGACACAGTTTTCCCACACCGGATAACCAGGTTGGAGAATCCTCGTTCGATGGTCGTCCGTCCTCGGACAGGAGAAAGGAGCCGGGGCCACGATCAGTGAGCACTCCGGGCGAAGTTCTGGAGTTATTGGACGAACCTTCAAAAGAAGACAGACATCCGCCGCAGATGTTCGCCGGTTGAAAATCAATGGGCGACTCGCGAAGGACTCAGCAGGGGGTGGGATACGGAATACAGCAAAAGCTGCGGGAAGGCTTCTCATCGGCAGAGTCCTTTCTTTCCGTGAGAGAACCGGCATTCGATCCGGAGATCCGTATTCAGCGATGCTACCACGATCCTCTGGACCGTCTACGCACATTCTGCCTGGCGTTTCGAAAATGTCTGAAATCCGTTTGTGTTCGGTTTTGCGAGTCGTCCCGCAAACACTCAAATTGACGATAATTGGCACTTCCTTTGCTGATGGCGCAGCCGCTGCGTACGATTCTGCCAGGCTCCACGGACGGCGAACCGTGGCGGAAAACATCGGTACGGGAACCGAAGCCGCAGTAAATGCGAGTTGCCTCGTCGCAGCTAGCGTTTACGGATCGACGGTCGCCCAGGACACGTTTTGTCATTTCAATCCTGAGTACGGGAAACACTGGCTATGAACAGGCTGACAATGCTTTCGGTGATTCTGGTGATGACTTTGACCTCGTTGCCGCTGCCGGCTCAGGACAAAGTAAAAGAATCGGCGGATGCTCCGGGAACATCCCAGCCAGCACCCGCGAAACAGGGGCAACAGGATGTCGAGTCTGCTCGTCAGGTCGCCGAGGCTGATTTTTCGAAACTCCTGACCGGAGCAACTTTGGTCGGCAACTTCACGACCGATTCTGACGAACCCGTCGATCCAGCAAAGCTGCTGAGGCCTGACCGCTACGAGCTGGCAACGGTCAATAAAGTCAAAGACGATTTCTGGCTGTTCGTTTATGTCCACAAAGGAGTGCCGATTCCACTCACTATGAAAGTTCTGTGGGCAGGCAGGACACCGGTCCTGACGCTCGACGAATTCACCATCGCCGGGATGGGAACCTTCTCGGCTCGCCTGATGTTTCACGGAGACCGGTACGCTGGCACCTGGCAGCATGGAAAGGTTGGTGGTTTGATGTTCGGCAAAATCGAAACCGCCGAATTCAAACGTGACCGCCTGACGAACCCACCACGCAAGGCCACTCCACCGAAGCAGTCCGAGCCAGAGCCAAACGAGTAAGCTACAGGTTCTGGTCGCCCCAGCGTTTTGTCAGGTCCTGCTCAACACCGAGCTGATCACAGATTCGGGCGACGACAAAGTCGACCAGATCATCGATCGACTTTGGCTGATTATAGAAGCCGGGCATCGCCGGCAGGATAACCGCTCCGGCATCTGCCAGCGTTTTCATGTTTGAAAGCTGGATGCTGCCCAGCGGAGTCTCGCGCGGAACGACGATCAGCTTGCGACGTTCCTTGAGATGAACGTCTGCCGCGCGGTGGATCAGGTTCTGTGAAAGTCCCTGCGACACGGCAGCCAGCGTCCCCATCGAGCACGGGCAGATCACCATGCCGCTGGTTCGAAACGACCCGCTCGCAATGCCGGCTGAAAAATCTCGATAGTCGTGAAGCTGCACCTTCCCGTTTCCACTTTCATCCGACTCGGCAAACTCCGGAAGAAGCTGCTCAATCGAAAAGTCAGCAGTATCAATCTTCAGACCAAGCTCGTGCCCAACAACCTGCTGCCCCGCCGGACTGACGACCAGGTGCACGTTCCGACCGGCTGCGACCAGAACTTCCAGCAAACGCACCGCGTACGCCGACCCGCTGGCTCCAGTGATCGCTAAAACAAGATCATTCACGACAGCTTCTCCGTGGCAGATTTCCCGGTTACCAATGCTCCGTCAGTGATTGTTGGTGGCTGGCCAGTCAATGACCAGTCGGAGACTGTAGAAACGTCGCCGTGTGTCTCCAGCAGGTTGTTAAGGTTCACCCAGTTGTTCGGACTGTCGCAGCAACCAGGTGTCCGCCGAAGCCCAGCGACAACTTCATCGCGTGTCTGACCGTTCGCCTCTGTGCTTTGTTCGCGACGAGGTTGATGTCGAAACTGTCTTCGGGGGTTTCGAGGTTGGCAGTTGGAGGCAGCAGACTATCGCGCATCGCCAGAAGCATCGCCGCGAATTCGACGCTTCCAGCCGCACCGAGTAAGTGACCGATGGCTCCTTTGATGCTCGAACCCGCCAGCTCATGCCGCGCGTTCCCAAACGACCGATTGACCGCTCGCATTTCGCAGACGTCATTCATGCGAGTTGCCGTTCCATGAAGACTCAGGTAGTCGATGTCGCCGGGTTCAAGGTTGCTTCTCTTTAAAACGTCGCCGATGAGCCAGGTCAGAGATTCCGGATCGTCCGATAGTTTCGTCATCGCAAACGTGTCGGCAACATTTCCACCGGCCAGCCATTCGGCATACGGCGTTGCTCGTCGCTGGCGAGCGTGATCTTCCGATTCAAGAACGAAGACGCCTGCTCCCTCTCCAACATAGAAGCCGTCTCGATTCTTGTCGAACGGGCGGATGGCTGATTCCGGCTTGTCATGCTGCTTTGAAAGGACTCCGAGTTTTCGGAATGAAGCAATGATTGAAGGAGCCAGCGACGCGTCAGAGCTGCCGGCGATGACAACGTCGCACGCGCCCGATTCAATTAACTCAGCGGCCCGAACCAGACTCATCAACCCGGTCGCGCAGGCGGCGACCGGTGACAGCAACGGGCCTCTGGTCCCGAGCAAAGTCGAGACCGCAGCAGCGGGGCCAGATGGAGCGATCATCGGCCACCAGGCGTCAGCTTCGCTTTTCCTGTGTCGGGCGAGCGGCTCGGGACACCGACACCGTTTCGCAAGCAAAATTTCATGCAGCGTACGGACGCCGCCTTTGCTGGTTCCGATGACGCATCCGACGCGTTCTCGTTCTGCGACGATCCGGCCTGTTGTATCGAGATGGAGCTTCGCATCGGCCAGTGCTTCCAGGGTTGCCGCGAGTGCGTGTGCAATCGCAGGCTCGGTCAGCAGGGGAAGGATGTCACTTCTCGAATACGCCGAGAGTGTTCCTGTCAAATCTTCAGAAGGGACGGCGACAGCACCTGAGGAATCTTCAGGCCAGAATTCGCAATCCCGCTCGCTCGGAACCAGCCGACGCGTTGCCGTTTCACCAGCAGTCAGCCGTCGCCAGAATTCTTCGCGATTGCCCAGTGGACTGACGACACCGACTCCCGTGATGAGTACTCGGTTTCGTTCTGACATCGGAAGCGACCAGCCTGAATTCTATGGGACTGGCAATTTACGTGCGGTTGCTGGATCGGCAGACCGCAAACAACGCTCCGCCGAACATAACGATGACAATGCCGATTTCGACCGTGAAACTGCGTCCTGAAACGACGTTTGTCACTGGAGTCGGTGCCTGAGCCAGAAGCCTGCCGTCAGCAAAGACTTCCGAAGCGAGAAAAACCATCACAGCGGCAAACAGCAGCGGCGACGCTATGCTCTGAAATGGCTTATTAACTCGCTGCATCATTGGCTCGCATGTTGATCATTTCGATGTGGTTCGCCCGAGAACCAGGCTTCGTGTAACCACCTGATCGATCATAAGCAAACCCGGCAACTGAATGGAACCAACCAGTCTGGTGCGACGATGGTTCAATTATCAACGGCCGCGCCCTGAACTTCATTCAGTCCTGCGATGTCGTCGGCTGCGCAGTCCCCAGCATTCCAATTGCAAAGGCAACCCAGCCGATGATCATCAGCGTGCCGCCGATCGGCGTGATCGCTCCGAGCCATCGCATCCCCGACAGAACGAGCACGTAGAGGCTGCCTGAAAACAGAACGATGCCCAGCAGAAAGCACCACGCGGCGATGCGGTGGCTCCTTCGGACAGTGGTTTGCTGAGCCGCCGCGATCCCCAGAGCCAGCAAACCCAGGGCGTGGTACATGTGATAGTCCGCGCCCGTTTTGAAATCCTGGAGATACTTGTACGTCGCGGGCACCGTGTGTCCAGCGATCGATTTTTCCTGATCGCCGTACAGCGACTTCAAACGTGGCTCGAGTCCGTGCGCACCGAACGCTCCGAATACGACCGCCAGCGCGGCGAGAATCGCTCCGGTGATGATCCACTGTCGCGGAGTTGTCATATTCAAACAGCTCTCAAGTTACTCAAGTTAATAGACCGTGTCCGTGTCCTGTATAATCGGCTGCGGACGATCTCAGTTTTCAGGCTGATCCTTGCCGGCTTCCGCATTCGTTGCGGCCTTTTCAAAATCTCCAGCCGCGACAATGACGATTCGTTCCGGATCGAGATATTTATTCACGACTTCCAGAACCTGCTCAGTCGTGACGGACCGGACCTTTGTTTCGAGGCCACTGTAGTACTCCATTGACCGTCCGGCTCGAGCCGTGCCGCTGAGCGTGCTGACCAGTGTGCCGTCATTGCCACGTCCAACCGCCTGGCTCTGCAGCCAGCCCTGTTTGGCAGAGGCCAGTTCTTCGTCAGTGACACCTTTGGCCCTGAGCAGATCGAGTTCTTCTCGAATCGCCGCTTTGACCTTTACCATGTTGGCGGGATTGCAGATGGCGTACGTGTAGAAGACTGACCGGTTGTCGAGGGACGAAACCGAAAGCCCCGATCGGATACCGTAGGAAAGACCTTCTTTCTGGCGGACGCGGTTACCCAGCCGATTGGCCAGAGCACCGCCGCCGTAAATGTAATTCCCCATCAGAAGTGCGGGGTAATCCGGATCGTCGTCCTTCATCGGGAAGGCGGTCACGGCAAAGTACATCGCGTTAGCTTTGTCGGGCGTGTTGATGTCTTCAGTTTCGGCAGTCAGTTTCTGATCGCCATTTTTCTCAATTCGAACATAGGGCTGCTTTGATTCCCAGCCGTCGAGAATCGACTCGACCTGCTCAAGCGTCGCGTCGGAATCAAAGTCGCCGACGATGCTCAGCTCACCGTTCGATCCGTTCAGGAATTCTGAGTACAGGCTTTTGATATCGTCGATGGTCACGGCCTTGACCATTTCGATTTCTTCGGGAATCGACGGCGCGTAGAGCGGGTGCCCTTTCGGGTAAGGCGAAATCTTTTTCTGAGCGGCACGTTGAGCGAGGGCTGTTGGCTCGGTCGACCCCTGCTCAAGCGAGGTGACGTACTCGTTCTTAAGCACGTCCAGCTCGCTTCCGGGAATCGTTGGATTGCGAAGCACCTCGCCGAGAATCTCCAGGACGCGTTTCAGGTTGGCGCGTTTTGTTTTGATCGAGAATGTTGCTTCGCCTGCGGACCCGCTACCGCTGAGTTGCGCAAAGTTGCGGTCGAGTTCGTCCTGAAGCTGCTGACGATCAAGATTCATCGTTCCCCGAGTCATCAGCGTCGGAAGAAACTCGGCGACTGTGGCCTGACCGTACAGGGTTTCTTCGTTTCCGTAACGTAGAGTCAATTCCAGCTGCACGGCTTCGCCGCGGTTTTTCTTAGGCAGCAACGCAACCTTCAGGCCGCCATTGATGATGAGTCTCTGCGTGCGTCGTTCAATGTTCTCGGGCGAAACGTCAAAGTCTTCTCCCGCTGCAACAGCCGCGCGACCTTTGTAGTCGCCGATCATTTCGGCCAGGGCTGGAGTTTCGGGCACTGAAACGCGGTCGGCCTCTTTCATGGGCAGGTACATTCCGACCGTGCGGTTGTTCTGTCGAAGGTATTTCTTCGAGACGCTTCGAACCTGCTCGACGTCGACTTTTTCCAGCCGATCCCGATACAGGAAGTACAAACGCCAGTCGCCCTGCGCCGCCCATTCGCTGAGCTGAATCGCCAGACGTCGAGAATCGGCAGTCGCCAGCTCCCATTGTTTGAGCAGTCGCTGTTTCGCTCGGTTGACATCTTCTTCGCTGATCTCTGACTCGCCAAAGTCTTCGACAACGTCGATCATCGACTCCAGCACGCCGCGAGGCTCGTTGCCTTTGTTGACTTCGGCAATGAGTAGAAAAATGCCAGGATCGTGCAGCGCGAACGCCGCTCCGGAAACGCTGGATGCCCGCTTCTTTTCAACGAGTTCTTTATAGAGGCGTCCGGCTGGCTCAGCGGTCAGCATGGACTCCAGCACGTCGATCGCCGGGTACTCCGGATGAGGGCCGGCGGGAATGTGATAGACCGCTCCGACAGCAGCGACTTCGCCAACTCGGCGAAGTGTCACAAAGCGTTCGCCGTCCTGCGCCGGTTCCTGCGTGTAAGTTCTGTCAAGCTTTCGTTCCGGGCGAGGGATCGATCCGAAATACTTTTCGGTAAGCTCGATTGCCTCTTTGCCGTCGAACTTGCCAGCGATCACCAGCAACGCGTTATCTGGCTGGTAATAGCGATGGTAAAACTTTCTGAGATTGTCGATGGGCACGCGTTCGATGTCCGCCCGGTTGCCGATTGTTGAGTTTCCATAGTTGTGCCATAAGAACGCCGCAGAAACCATCCGCTTCCAGAGGACGGACGTCGGGCTGTTCTCGCCGCGTTCGAATTCGCTGCGGACGACTGAGAACTCCGTCGCCAGATCTTCCGCCGCGACGTTGCTGTTGATCATGCGGTCGGCTTCGAGTTTGAGGGCGAACTCAAGGTTGTCCTCGTTGCCGGGCAGCGTTTCGTAATAGTTGGTTCGATCGAGCCAGGTCGTCCCGTTGAAGTCGGCTCCACGATCCTTGAGAGACTTGGGCACGTCGGGGTGAGTCGGAGTCCCTTTGAAAAGCATGTGCTCCAGCAGGTGAGCCATGCCGGCTTCGCCGTAGCCTTCGTGTCTTGAACCAACGAAGTAGGTCACGTTGACGGTGACGGTCGGCTTCGACCCATCGGGAAACAGCAGGACTCGCATGCCGTTGTCGAGTTCGAACTCGGTGATGCCTTCAACCGAAGTCACCAGTTTAGTTTCAGCTTGAACGAGCGTTGCTGAACTGACGACTGAAATCGCAATGAGGCAAGTGATCGTCGTCGCAAGAATCTTCCGTGCAGACATGGTCCGTTCCTTTTCGCTCCGTCGGTAAAATCGAACAGAGCGGAAAATAACGGAGCAGTGGCCTGACATGCCAGCGGTAGGGGAAAACTGCGATGACCATCCGGGCATCGGTCGGCTGAGGCCACTACTGGCGAAGCCGTCTTAGGGCAGGATCACGATCAGAGCGTAGACCCAGCCGCCGCTGGCAAGACTGCCGGTCAAGCTGAACTCGGGTACTTCCAGAGCGTACGGCACGCAGTCGCCTGGTCGAGCGTAGCCGAAGTCATAGACTGTGTGACAGACGCTGTTGCCTTCACTCATCATCTGGTACGGCAGCGTCGGAATGGTGGCGTAGAAACGGGCTCCGGACAGGAATGGCTGCAGGATACCGATGTCGTTGCCGTAGCGTTCAAGCTGAGGGTCTTCGAAATAAAGCGGGTTATACTTGAGCTGCGGAGCTTCCCACGAATATGACAGCGGAACCCAATCGCGGCTGTAGCCGACCGTGTGATTGACGACGGGAACCTGACTGAGCTTCTGAAAAGCTCGACGTTCCGGCAGCAACCGTCGCTCGCCATCGCTGTCGATCAGTTTTGGAGTAATGTTCAGCGAAGTTCGCCCGATGGCTCGAAAGCCTTGCGGATCGTTCGCGGCCGCTTCATCCCAGATGGACGTGGCCGAAACGTTACTGGTCCTGCCTTCCTGATACTCAGCTGGGGCTGGAGGTACGACCTGAGAAAATTCGGTCGTAGCCAGCGCTGGATTCTCCAGTGACATCACGCTGTTGTGGCCGGTTACGAATTCGATTTCGTCGAGAACTTTTTCCGGCTCGTCCTGAAAAACCTGCATTGGGATGGCGGTTTCGGCAGCTGCCTCGGCGAAGGCGTGGGACATCTCGACGTCACCCGCAGCGAGCTCCAGGCGGGCTCGTGTCAGCAGTTTGCGAACGTGTTCCGGGGCGATGCTTATTTTGTCAACGGAAACGGATTCTGCCGGAGACACTTCTGCAGCGGCGATCGCGATTGGCTCATTGAGTTCTGGAAACTGAGCAGGCTGCCTGTCAGGCGGCGATGCGGCAACGGTCTCTGCCTGAGGGGCTGGCCCCGGCAACGCTATTTCTTCGAACGGGTGAAGGCTTTCCTGATAGTTGGCTCTTTGCCACTCCAGCTCAGACCCTGCAACATTTTCGCCGAGCGCTTCGGCAACGACGACTCCCTGATTGTCGTCAGGCATCAGCTGGACCATTTGCGGTCCGACCGGTGGGTTGAACGGTGAATTCTGGTAGATCAGGCTGAGGTTATTGGCGATGCGAGTGTCGTAAGGAGCCAGCTCGGTCCCCAGTCGTGTCAGCTCTTCCGCTTCAATGAACTCGCCTTGCAGGTAGAGCGAGTATCCCCAGTCGGCAAGCAGTTCGGCGTTTTCGGGAGCCAGTTCGTAAGCTCGACGGAAGTTGCCATTCGCCGTGTCGAATTCTCCGTTCCCGGCGGCGATGATGCCAAGACGGTGGTAGACCAGCGGGTTCGTCGGATTCTCTTTAACGAGCTTCTCGTAAGCCTTTCTCGCGGCTTTCGTCTTTCCTTTTCGCTCGTCCTGCCGGGCAATGCCCAGACGAGTTTCGTAGTCCTCGAACTGCTTGCTCGGAATGGGCAGATTGCTGGCAATGGAAGACGCTCGCTGAGCAGTTTGATGGCATCCCGAAACGGCGACAGTGCCCAGCAATGCAAGGGTCAGGGTGGCTGCAGTCGACTTCATGGGAATCACCGTATCCTTGAGAAGCTGGCAATCTGCTCGCTTAGCCTGCTGATCTGCTGACGAGGCCGAAAATTTTACCGGTCAATCGAGTGCGGAAAGTGGCGATCCCGGTCTGGCGAGATGCTGCTGACGTATTGCCGACCGAGAGACTCGCCATAGACAGACGGTCCGCCAGAAAGACGATACGTCTGGAGTCTTCGTCACAATCGAAACTCAAAATCGACAGCAAGCCGATTGACCGATTCTGTCGATGCAGATTTCGGGACCGTTATTCAACGAACAACCGTCAGAACCGGCAAAGCTTACCAGGCGAGTTGACGAGCGATCGATGATCGGTCAGCAGCCGACGACCAGTGCATTCAGCGGGCAGTCTGGCCAGCTCCAGCCAGAGTGGCGGCGGCAGTGCGAAGAAGCCGTTGCGTTTCTTCGAAATCGATGCAGCCATCGGTGATGGAAACACCGTATTCGATTTTCGCGGGGTCAGTCAGGCTCTGGTTGCCGGCTTTGAGATTGCTTTCGAGCATCAGCCCAATAATCGACGTGTTGCCTGCGGCCTTTTGACCGATGACATCATTCCACGCCACGTGCTGCCGTGTGTAATCCTTGTTGGAGTTGGCATGGCTGCAATCAACGATCATTCTGGGAGTCAGGCCGGCAGATTCCAGACGCTCGGCTGCTGAGTTGATCGACTCGGCGTCGAAGTTCGGGCCAGACCGACCACCCCGCAGCATAAGATGCCCCCACGGGTTACCCATCGTATTGACAATGCAGGTCCGACCGTCGCCGTCGATGCCCAGAAAACTGTGCTCGGTCTTCGCCGAAAGCAACGCATCCAGAGCGCTCTGCAGGCTGCCGTCGGTTCCATTTTTAAACCCGACCGGCATCGAAAGGCCGCTGGCCATCTGACGGTGAGTCGGTGATTCCGTAGTGCGGGCACCGATCGCCCCCAGAGTGATCAGGTCAGCAATGTATTGTGGGGTAACCGGCTCAAGCAGTTCGGTGGCGGCAGACAGGCCGATCTCGTTGATATCCAGCAGTAGCTTTCGAGCTCGACGAAGTCCGGTGTTGATGTCGAACGTGTCGTTCATGTGGGGGTCATTGATGAGCCCCTTCCAGCCGACAGTTGTGCGTGGCTTTTCGAAGTACACACGCATGATCACGAAAATCTGATCCTGCACTTCGTCTGCCAGTGTCTTCAGCTTATGAGCGTATTCCAGCCCAAGATCGGTGTTGTGGATCGAGCAGGGCCCGACGATTGCAACCGGTCGGGAGTCTTCACCGGAGAGGATTTTCTGAAGAGTTTCCCGGCAATCTACGACCGTTCGAGCGGCGGTTTCGGAAATTGGGAACTCGTCCTTCAATTCTTTCGGAGAAATCAGCGGTTCTGTGCCGCGAATTCGAAGATCCTGAGTTCGTAATTCCTGGGAAGGCTGCATGGCTCACCAAAAAGAAAAAGCACCCTCGGCGAATGAGGGTGCCAGTGATTCTGCTCGATCAAAATTGCAAATCAACATTCGAGGACAACGTCAACTGCCCGAGTTGGCCAGTAATTTCGAACGGCCAGTTCTTCCGGGCTGACAAGGAACGACCAGAATCGTTAGCGATCTGGCCTTTCGTCGGTCCGGGCTAATTCCGTCCAGCAACGTTACTAAGTCGCTTTGGCGAGTCGTGCACGGCGTTCTGCACGACGGCGATTTCGGCGATCGGTATCGCTCGGCTTTTCGTAGTATTCGCGACGACGCATTTCCTTCTTGATTCCAGCGTGCTCGACGAGCTTCCGAAATCGTTTGACCGCGTCCTGGATTTTCTCCCCGTCTCGAAGTCGCAACTTGACCACCAAACGCCCCTTTTTCTTTACTAACTGAGCTTACTCATGATTGATCGCCTCTCCCGTTTTTCACTGAGAGGTTGTTGGAAACCGGCGCAAATACGTCCGGGACAGTTTCAGCAAGGCCAGCAGAATACGGACTTCCTGGTTCTCACGCAACCGGTCGAGTGGCATCCAGACTGGCAATTTACCGGTTGAAACGTCCTTTTTCTGCCACAATTTTCTGCCAAAATCGTGTTCTCACGCACTCACTGACGCATAAGCGACGGCAAATGAGAAAAGAGGGGCGACCATCGATGGTCTGCCCCTCTTGAATTCAGTTTTTTCGCGATTCGTGGCCGAAACTCGCCCGGCCTCGAAATCAGCGAGCATCCCACCACCAGCGGCTGGCAGGCAGGCTATCCTTTGTTCGAGCCTTCTCGACTGTCCCATCCAGACGAACGCCTTCACGGTAGATGCTGGCGTCGGCGATCACGCTGCCAAGGTCAGCTCGGACACCGCCAGCCACCTGGACAACGATATCGCGACCTCGGAAGACTCGATGGTTGACGACTGAGTCGACCTCCGTCGGAGCATCGTGCCGAGTCGGGATGTACGAGCCATCGTTCGAAAAGACTCCCAAATCCCAGCCGACGTTTCGAGCCGCTCCCTCGTGTTGCAGAATCGCCGCGACGAGCGAAAGGTCGAAGACATTCTTCAGATCGGCAAAAACGATGTCCTGCTTCGCCAGTTCCTCGTACTTTGCCGTAAATGTTTGAGCAAAAACCAGATTCGAGCCCTCAGACTGTCCGGTCTGCACCTGCTGCCCCTGAGCGTTCAGGAACTGATTCTCCGACTGACAAAGCACCGATGAGCCCACAAACTCAAACCCGCTGCGGTCAGGGGTGTGCAGAACCGCGTCGTACTTCATCGTCAGCCACCATCGCAGAGCGTCCAGCTTTGACGCCTTCTGCTCTTCGGCAGTCATCAGATCGAAGATACTTGGAATTGTTGAGCTGCCTGCGAAGTCGTACTTGCCGATTCCGATGAGTTTCATCCGGTAGTCAGCTTCGACGATCGTGCGAGCGACTCGCGATTCAGGATTGATTCCCGAGTAAACGATGTCCTGCCGCCCAAGCTGCTGCTGAAGCTGGCTGACCCAGTTTCGAACGCCGGCACCGGGACGCAGCGGTCGTGAGCTGGTCTGCTCGACGAAGCCTTTAAGATTTTTCAACCCCTCTTCACGCGGATTAATCGAGCAGGAGAAGAACTTCTGCTTTGTTGCCGAAAATGCTCGAATGACGGTCACCAGGTCGTCGAGCTGCATGATGGGTTTGCCACTTTCAACGCCGACTGGCAGCCCGTCGTCGTTGTACTTCCAGCCTTCAGCCGGTCCGGCGATTACGATTTCCTGATCTTCCGGGTAAACGAAGACGTGCTTGATCGAGGTCAGGCCGCCAAGCAGCTTCATTGAAATTGTTGGCTCATGTCCCTGCTCCAGTCGTCGAGCGACGGCAGCTTCCAGGCGAGGCAGCGAGATAACCCGCAGGCCACTGACCTGAGCGATTTCGTTGTTCAGCAACGCTTCTCGAACCTGAATGCCGAGGTCTTTCAACCGACCGGATTGTTCTTCAGCGGTCTGAGTCCGCAACACGCCGCTGGGCTCAACTCGAACCCCCTGGTCGAACTGCGAGATCGTCCCCCCCGTGCCGTCGACTTCTTCCCACATCCCGTCAGTTTCGCTCATGATCAGCTCGATCAGCTGAGTGAAGTCTGCCTGACTACCGCCAGCCAGAGCCTGCTCGTCGAGATGCTTGTCCCGAGCAATCAGCCGTTCGTTGTAATCCGGCATCGACCGAATCGACCCCAGAGCGGCGTGAAAGTCGCCAATCTTCATCTGAGCGTCGGCGACGATTCCCAGCAGTTGTGACCGCTCTTGAACGTCCGTTGCTTCTTTGGCGATTTCGACCGCCCGTGTGAACTCACCGAATTCGAGATGAGCCAGGATCTGATCTTCTAAGGAAGTGACCGATCCGGCGGGAGCTGTCTGGTCAGTCAGTCTTTCATCCAACAGGGCAAGCGAGGTAGTCGGATCAAGGTCATAGTCCGTTCTTGAGATGACCTTGCTGGCATTTTCTCTGTTGCCAGCAGTTTCTGGTTGGTCATAACCAGCAGAATCTTTGAATGCCTCAGTCGAGTCGACCGGGGCGACTCGATGAACACTGTCGGCTAAGGCTTTGTCAGCACCTGTCGTTGCAAGACTCGACTCAGCATCTGCAGCCGTCGTCCTTTGGTAAAAGAATCCGCCAGCCGCAGCGAGCGCGAGACAAGCCACTACGGCGATGATGGTCGCGTCTGTCGATCCGCGTCGAATCGCGGTAATTCGAGGCTGGTGCGATCGGACCTGCATAACTCGTCTCCTAGGTCGGCTTGCTCTGCCTGCAGCGTTGGCTGCATTACTTAAGCTGAAGCCTGAATCGTGGAACTGGTAATCTCGTTAAGGCGGCACAACCTGCTGAATAGTGTGCCACTGGTTCTGCCAGTGTGAACTAAAACTGACGGCTCTGTGAAATCAGCACTGGCAAAGCCAGAAAACGTCAACGTCACCATCTTTCAACAGCTTGCACTGTTTTCAGGTCGATAAATCCAAACCTGCGACCACTCCGAAACCTACGGCGCGCGGAACGGCTTCTTTCCCGTCCCTACAGTGTGCATCAGAATCATCCTGAGACAAACCATCGTCAAGAACTTTCGGGTGAACTTCAGAATGCCCACTGTCACTGATCCCTGTAACTGACAACTTCGGACCGGATTGACAGGCGAGTCAGGTCGAAAGTGCCATCACTTAAGCTTTCGGCACTGTTGGTGTTCGGGTTGCGTTTCGAAACAACCGGGCCGGTCGTCCGGATTGCATTCGTTGTTCCAGTTTCGCAGATACCACCTGTGGAGAAGTTGACGACAGAAAAAAAGCCAGACTCGGCAGTCACCGAGTCTGGCTCTTGTGTTCACGCGATCGTTTAGCCCGTTGCGTTTAAAAGATCGCTACCATAACGCCGTCTTAGAAGTCGCCGAGAAGTTCTTCACCGGCCTTTGTTGCCAGCGACCCCCAGATGCCCCGCACAGATGGCGCTGCGGAACCTTGCGTTGGCGAAGACGCGGTCAGGTCACCCGTGTCGATGTTCTCACCGATAAACTTGACAGCCCCATCTGCGAACAGTGCGTGAACACCACCCGTGTGAGCGCTGGTTGCGGTCACGGCCGCGTGGCCGGAGTCAGCGTTGGTGTTGGAGCCGTTGTAGCAACTTGGTCCGTTCGGTGGAAACGTGGCAACGAACCCGTTTCTCTGGATCTGGCCGTCCCAAAGCGAATTACCGGATCTCGATTTGACGGTACCGCTGACGTACTTGTCGCCATCGATGTTTGCGTATGCCGCTGCAGGGGACTGCCAGCAGTTGATGCCACCCAGATCCCATTGAATAACCCGCTGAGTGCCGTTGGCCGCGACTTCGCCATTGTTTCGGCCTCGCACTCGCTCACTGATTGCCAGCGTGTTGCTGGTTCCATCGGTGATATCACGGATCTTGGTGGTTCTGCGTCGCATATAGATGCCGCGGGTATTTCCGGAATCCCGAACGCCTCGCGGAGAGTCACCCCAGCAGAACACGTAGTTGTTTCTTCGAACATTTTCAGCTGAGTAGCCATCCGATGGGCAAAGCATTTGCGGCAGTCTGACATTCCACGTACCCCAGCCAGCCCAGCCTTCACGACCGCCTGGAGGAACGTTTGATGGGCCGGTTCCGCCACCCGACTGAACTTCATCAAACAGGTTGGCTTCATCAAGATAAGGCATCAGCCCCATCCACCCACTTAACCGTTCGACGTTTCCGCGAGTCTGACCAAAATTTGTGTTGTTTTTGGTTGTTCCGCCTTTTCCATAGTTAAAACTTCCGTGCACATCATGGTAGTTTGCCATTGCAATGCCGATCTGCTTGAGATTGCTCTTGCACTGCGACCGTCGAGCGGCCTCGCGAGCCTGCTGCACTGCTGGCAGCAGCAGCGCGACCAGAATGGCGATGATCGCAATGACCACCAGTAGTTCGATCAGCGTAAATCCCCGTCTTGTGTAAGCCTTTCGCATTTCGCACCTCAATCTGAAAAAAGTAGATGAACAGAAAACCGTTGTCGGCTTTCGCAGAGGCGTCGCGAAATAAAATTCTCAAGCTCAAAGCAGACAACTCGACTTCCCTCAGGCATCAGGCAAAGACTGATTGTCCGGGATCAGGAGATGTTTCTTTGGCCAGAATTTCGCAATAAGAACAAGCTTGACCAGAACAAATTCACTTCTGGTATCGAACTAAGACGCAACGCCGGCTGCACAAAGTGTAGGCAGGGTAACAGACAGTTTTGGCTGATTCCAAGCCGGATTGTCATAAAATGCCGTCAAAACGAGAGCACAAACGCTGGGAATGCCGGCATCTGCGGCTAGAATTCGCGACTTGTCGTTGGGCTAAGGACGGGCACGAGCTTTATCTTAATATTTCGAGCAGTGTTCATTCTTGGACGAAACTGTTTTTTTGTTGGCATATTTTCAAGGGGACACAATGCAGACCTCGATTCGTAATTGTCTGATGTATGTCGCAGCGTTGAGCCTCGTCGTCGGGTGTGGAGGCGGAGGAGTTGAACGACCGGACCGGACTTCAGTTTCCGGCACAGTCACATTCGCAGGCGTGCCGGTTACCGATGCCCTCGTTGTTTTCTCACCTGCGGGTGAAGGTCGCGGGGCCACCGGAATCACAGACAGCAACGGAAATTTTGTGATGGGCACCTTCGAGAAGGCCGACGGCGCACTTCCTGGGGACTACATCGTGCTGGTTTCAAAACTGGAGCAACCGGAGTCATCTGTCGAAGTCGTCTCGGAGGATGATCCTGCCTACAACGGTGCACCGACTCGGGAGCAGGAGGAAACTGAAGCTAAGAACCTGCTACCGGTAGCTTTTTCAAAACGTGAAAGCTCAAATCTCACGGCGACCGTCGGTACTGAACCCATCGAAGGCCTGAAGTTCGATCTCGGCAGCTAAACGGACATACCACGACCCACCAGAGCATTCAGTGAGCGACTTCGCATCGCCCGCTGAATGCTTTTTGTTTTGATGCATGCTCGCGAGTCGCGTCTGTTTCTCGCTTTTGAATATCAGAACTCACGGAAGCGGAGCTGGTTTCAGCCCCTGTACAACGACGCAACGCCTGTCTGTTTCTGGAATGGTCATTTCGGATGTTGAGCCGTCTGGCCAGGCAACCCGGAGCTCGACGTCGTGTTCGGCCTGGTGTGTCGTCAACACTAGAATTCGCTGGTTTGATGCCTGGTAGCCGTCGCCGGCGGACAATTGATAGAACCGTTCTCTGTCGGAAAGTTGCAGCGAGACCACGGTTCCAATGGCGTCGCGATGAGATCCTGTCGCGACAAGTTTGACTGTTACCCCGTTTGCTTCTGATTCCGAGCGATTCGTGATCAGCGCTGCCGGCTCGCCGAGGTTGCTCACGACAAAATCCATTTTCCCGTCGCCGTTCCAATCCAGCTTCGCCAGCGAACGGCCACAGCGAGCAGATTTACTGAAGAAAAAGTCGTTGCCGTTACGAGACGTCGTTTCCTGGAATCGCCCCGTCCCGTCGTTCACGAAAAGTTGCGGGCGCATTCTGAAAGGACGACCAATTGCTTCGAAATCGTCGATGTCGCCGTTGACGACGACGATGTCCATGTCTCCGTCCAGATCGGCGTCGAAGGCCTGGGTGCCGAACCCGAGCATTCGAATGCTTGGTGCCTGAATCCCCGACTCCGCCGCAGCGTCGTAGAACGAGAGTTCGCCTCGGTTCTGGTAGAGAGCATTCGATTCGTTATAGAAGTTCGTCACAAAAAGATCTGGTTTACCATTGCCGATCAGATCAGCAGCCGCGATTCCCATGCAGGCTTGCGATTTGCCGTCCGCACTGAAAGCCAGCCCGGCCGACAGAGCTACATCAGAATAGTGCAGTTCATCACGCGTCGCTGAATCCTGATCCAGCAGATTGTTTCGCATCGAATCATTCGCGATGAACAGTTCGAGTTGAGGATCATTGTCAAAGTTAGCTGCAATAAGTCCGAGTCCTTTTCCGGTAATTGCATTGAGACCAGCGGCATCCTCGGCGCGAGTGAAGTTTCCGTCGCCCGTGCCGAGCAGCAGGCAATCTCTGGCCGGGTCAAATGCTTGTGGGGTACAGACTCGTGGTCCGGCAGCCGTGTTGCAGATTTGGCTTGTTGCTAAAGAGCCTTCGACGTAGTTGACGTCGTACAGGTCGGCGATTCCGTCCGAGTTCAAATCGGCGATCAGGCAACTCGTTGTCCAGGCTGGTTCGAGAGACAAGGCTGAGGAAGTTGATTCCGAGAACGTGCCGTCTCCGTTGTTCTTAAACAATCGATTCCGGCCAAAGTTAGCGACGTAAAGATCCGGAAAACCATCGCTGTCAAAGTCTCCAGCTGCCACGCCCTGACTGAACCCCAGCTCCAGAACCTTTGCACTGGTTGTCGCGTTGACGAAGCGGGCATGATCAACGTTGCGAAACAACTGGTCGGACCAGCTATCACTGCTGCCGACGGGCCAGTTTGTTCCCTGCGTGAAGTAAATGTCAGGGGCGCCGTCCAGGTCGAAGTCGAGAATTGCGACTCCGCCTCCGGTAAATTCGAACATTCGTCGCCCTTCGGTGTTGGGATCGGGGCTTTCGAAATATTGAAAGTCGACACCAGCCAATGCTGTCTCATCGATAAAGTGAAACCTGTCCTGAGGACTAACGGTGCGATCACCGCGAGTTTCCCACCAGCTTTCACGTCTGAAATTCTCATCCGATGCTCGGTCAAACTTTGCAATCGCCGCCTGCCAGTTTGCGGCAGCCTGGTCGAGCGTGTTTGAGGACTCGATGGGACCGATGCGAAGCCCGGCTGCATCCGCCACCTGAATCCACGCTTTCACCTCGGGCACCCTCTTGAGAATGCTCAACGTACTGATTACTTCGGGAATCGCTTTCGGTCGAGCGACCTCGTCGGTCATTAGTGAGGCGAGGGCTTCAAGCTGTTCCAACAGTTCGGCGCGGTGCAGCAACGCATTCCCGGCATCAGGGGCGGATGTGATCAGGTTTGCCCCTAACCGATAGATCGCCGGTTTAAAATCTGGATTGAGTCGAATTGCTTCCGCCAGGAAACGGTCCGCCTCATCGGTCCGCTGTTGTTGAGTGGCGACCTCGGCAAGCAGCGACCAGAACGCAGGTATCTTCAGGCATTGTGCTGGAGCTTCTGACAGAAGTTTTTGTAATTCCGCGTACGACGAGTGATCGCTGCTGTGCTGAAGGAGAAGCGACGCCAAAGAGACGATGGGTTCTGCGGCTTTGGGGCTGATCGCCAGGCCCTGCTGCCAAAGCCTTGTGGCTTCATCAGGGCGGCCTTGTCCGTTGGCAATGGCCGCCAGCCCGAATAGCGGTAACGGGTCTTCGGGGGCCGTGTTTCTGCAGAATTCAAGATAGTCGACCGCTGAATCAACTCGAGTAAGGTCAAGCAGCGACAGGAGAATCTGTGGGGCCGCCTGGCCGGCTTCGATCAGAAAATGCTGGTGACTCAACGCTTCGAACGGGCGACCGGTAAGCCTCAGGATCAAAACCATTCTCTGGTGGGAGAGAGCATGGCCCGAGGCTAGACGGAGCGTCTCCCTGTAGTGTTGCTCGGCAAGCGAAAGGTGCCCGGTCGTTCTCAGAATTTCGCCGGACGCGTACACGGCTGGAATCGCAAATTCAGGCTTGTCTTTTGAAACCTGCTGGTACCACGCCAGCGCCTTATTGAGCTCCTGTTGCCGAGTTGCGACTTCTCCAAGGATCAACGCCGCCTCTGCATGAACACCCGCGGCTTCAATCACCTGCTGGGCGGCGGCTTCAGCGGCGTCCCAGTCGTGCATTTTCAATGCCGCTCTTGCCGTTGCCAGCGCGTCGTCAATCTGTGCGTCGCCGTTTGGAAACCACCACAACACAACAATGGCGACGACAGCCACGATGCAGACCACAAGAAGCAATGATCGTCTTTGAACTGGCGATTGAATGATGCGAACCCGAAAACGTGGTGGCATGATGACGGTAAAATCGTACTCGCACTGAGGATGCCGGCTGCCTGATTGTTCTGCAACCGACAATTTCGAAACACGTTCGTCTCCTGACGAAGTCAAACCACGGCTCCGGGCAATGGTCAGCTTCTCAGTGGCTGTTTTCATCAGCACGCAAAAGGTCGGCCTGGCTCAACGTCTGGAAGTTCGCTGGTTATGAGACGCGAGGGGCAAATCGGAACCGGATCTCTAAGACCGTTACTGGCGGATTTCGCCCTGACGGAAGCCGGCAGTCGCCCTGGATTCTCGGTGCCGCTGACTTTTTCTGCTTTCGTGTTGCCACCATTCGAGAATAATCTGCCTCGTCATGTCATGAATTTCTGGATTCCCACAGAGCGACAAATTCAGCTGACGCGACATGGCATCACTTCCTCGCTATCGTCCAGCGTCCTGCCTCAGACTTTCCCGCCTTTGATTCCCAATTTCCGTTTAACAACTCAGTAAAGACGCTCAGATTCTCAGGAGAAAGATCAGTGGCTACATCGTCATCCGTCATTCAACGCTTGCGACAAAACGCCGTGAACCTGATGGTCAAAAATCAGGACGTCAAACAACTTGCGGACATCGTGGCCGAGTTGTGCATGGTCTGCGAAGATCAGCAGAAACGTCTCAATGAACTGACCGAAGAACTCGAAAAGCTGCGCGGCTCCGCCGTGTGATCGCGAGTGGATTTTCCGACGGCCCCGCTTGCTTCTTGCCTGTAGAAGCTTGCCTCTTGAGCATTCGCATTCTCAGGTCAAAAAATCACGCCGCTCGTGAGAGTTCAAAGACCGTAATTTCCGGTCGAACGTTGAGTCTGACTTTTCGAAGATACCCGAGTCCGCGATTCACGTAGAGCGTCCGGTTGCCCGGTAATTCGACCTGCCCGGCGATGTAATCACGGTTGCGAATCGGCAGAATCGGTGGTTTGCAGAACGGCAATCTAACTTGCCCACCATGCGTGTGGCCGGACAGAATCCATCCTCGATATTTTTCCCAGCCCGGCTGATCGACGAAGTCAGGGTTGTGACAAAGCATGACCGACGGTTGATCGGCGTTGCCTGACGACAATGTCTCGTCCAACTTGTGAGTCGGTCCCCAGAAGTCGTCAACGCCCAGCAGTCGTAGACCTTCAAACTCGACGGCAGTGTTTCTGAGCATCTGGATGCCGATTTCGTCGAGCTGTTCTGTCAACGAATCAGCCACCTGTCGATTCGCAAACCCGCCCCGCGAAGACCCGAAGTCATGATTCCCGGTAATCGCGACGGTCGCCAGCTTTCCCGGCTGCATATCCGCAAGCAATGCAACAGCTTCGTCAATCCGAGCAGGGCCGTCATACGAAACAAAGTCGCCGGTGATGGCTATAACGTCCGGCTCAAACGACGACACCAACTCCAGGCAGCTCCGCAGGTAATCGCGACTGACGATCGGCCCAACATGCAGATCACTGATCTGCACGATCGTCTTTCCGATGAGTGACTCAGGAAGATCGCGAAGCGGCATCGGCACACGAACGACTTCAACATTGTGCGGTGCTCCAAGAAATGCCCAAGCCCCTGTCGCGGTGCAGGCCGCAATGCCACCGAAAATACTTCCTTTGAGAAACTTTCGGCGGCTTGATAATTGACGGACAGGTTCTCGACGAGAGTCCACCTCAGTTATAGGTGATCGATTTGGAGTCTTCATCAAGCCTCAAACTTTCCCTGCTTTGCCCTGTCGGGTTTCTGCATGCCACGTCTTTGGTATAGTCAAATCTGATGCTGGTCGACCAGACCAGGTACCGTTTCGACAACTCGTCGTTACCTCGTCTGTCTGATAAAACTGGAGATGTCTTCCGTGAATCACTTTCAGTACAAGCTTTGCCGTTCCACATTTCTCATCGCGCTGACGTTCACGCTGACGAGCGTGGCGAACGCTGGAGACTGGACTCAATGGCGAGGCAATGACCGCAACGGAGTTGCCAGTGATTCTCCGAGTCTGGTCAACAGGATCCCGGAGGACGGACTCAAAGCAACCTGGATCAGCGAGCCGATCGGTTCCGGCAAGAACGAAGGCGGCTGGGGTTCGCCGGTCGTTGTGAACTTCCCTGGCGATAACGTGGCTGAGCAGCGTGTTTACCTCTTCACACATCGGCGGGTTCAGATTGCCGATCCGCCGAAGAAGAAGTTTCCCTGGCTTTCACCGGACAAACGAGTTGGTATGTCCGACGCGGAATACGCCGAGTACGAAGTGAAACGCCGCGACGAAGACGAAGCCATCGCCAAAGCATTCGTCTTCCGGGAAACGATCTACTGCCTGAATGCAGTCGACGGGAAAGAAATCTGGAAGAACGAAAACGACTCGGTCTACACAAGGTTTCCACAATCTGGATCTCCGACCGTTGTTGACGGACGGCTTTACATTCTCGGAGCCGGTGGTCACGTCCGCAGCGTCGACGCGTTGACAGGCAAGAGCATCTGGAAAGTTCGACTGCCGGTCGAATTCCGCGACGAGTTCTGGCAGTCGTCGTTTCTGATCGTCGACGACCTGGCCATCTTCCTGGCCGGGCATCTTTACGCCGTCAGCCTGGAGGACGGCAGTATTGTCTGGGAAGGCGACCCGAAGACAACCAGCGGCACGCACACCAGCCCCGTGCTGTGGCATCACGCCGGAGCGAACTTTGTCATCCTGAACGCGGGCGGCGGAACGACCATTTGTGTTGAAACCGCAACGGGCAGGGAAGTCTGGTCGGTGAAGTCTGAAGCCGGTCTGTCGACACCAGTCGTCTCGGGAGACCGCCTCATCACCTATTCAAACAGTCGGAAGAAAGGTATGCGCTGTTTCAAACTGTCGACCGACGGTGCCGAGGAACAATGGGTCTTTAACGGTTGCCAGGACAAAGGCAGCAGCCCGGTCGTCGTGGGAGATTTCGTCTACGTCCAGGGTGAAAAACGACTGGCTTGTGTGAACCTCGAAACAGGCGATGCCGAATGGATGACGACGCTTGACCTCGGCCAGCCACAATACACGTCGCTCGTCGCTGCCGATTCGAAAGTCTACTACGCCCTCGAAGGCGTGCTCTGCGTCGAAGCAACGCCCAAAGAGTTCCGCCCACTCTTCAACGCCAAAGTTGACGACGCTGGCCTGCTCAACACCGAAGACGCTTTGCGAGAACTCCACGGGATCAACGCCCTGGCCAAAGAAAACCAGGGCCAGGCCGAGAAACTCTACCAGTCAAAAATCGGCAAACACGGCCCCCTTCAATGCGCGACCCCCGCCATCGCCGACGGCAAAATCTACGTCCGCCTGAAAAACGCCTTGGCGTGTTACGATTTGCGAGCGGCACATCGGGATTAGCGGGGCGGCTCCCAGAAGATTTCCGGTTTCAGGTCGGCTCGCAGGTAGAGTGGGTGTTTGGGACGTCCGGCTTTGGTTTTCCCGAGGCAATGGACGGGGCGGTTGAGGACATGGCAGATTCGTTGCTCGCGATCCACGGTGCAGTGAGTTCCCCAGGCAGCGACGATCAGGCCGACCTTCGAGCCCCAATGAGCAAACGCTTTATCGTTGCCGGGGCCGACGGGTTTTGGTTCGGCTTTCATGACTTTCGGGTCGGTCGCGCGGAAGCCATAGGCGTTCATCATGAGCAGGCCGGTAAAGCCCCAGTCTTTCGCAAAGCGGATGCAGCGTCGGACGGTCGGGTCGTTGTTTGTTTCATCGGCGGTTGACGGGTTGAGGCCGATGAACATGCACTGGTTTAATTCGCTCTCGAAGTTCCAGCGGCGCCACAGCGTGTAGCGATATTTTCGGCATCGCGAGAATTCTGCTCCGTCACATTTTTCGATGTCGATCACGTCTGCTCCGTCAGAAAGTTTTCGGTTGGCTTCAGCATAATTGCGTTCTTGTAGCACAGTTAAAGTTGTCTTTACCATTCCCGCCGCATGCGGACTACGTGATGACAAATCGGCAGCGGAATCCGGAGATGTCTGCGCGTCGTCAGATCACGTCTTCCGGGGTGGATCGTTTTAAATGCAAAGTCGCGACGTCGCTGGCTGGTGTGAAATGGAGCAGGCCATCATGGATCATTCGGCGTAGGCACAGATGGGTTACCGTCAGTAAGATGGCGCCTTTGATCGTTCGTCCTGTTAGTTTCATTCCTCGCTATTTTCACCACTTGAACCGTCATGCCTCAGTCGCTTCAGGAATACGCAGTCTGGTTGAGCCGGCGCGACGATCTTATCTGGCCAAAAGTGCCGGATGTTGTCCCGGTTGCCGCAAAAGCTCATGACAAGCCGCTCGCCGGGATCAAGGCAGTCGTCTGGAACCTCTACGGGACGCTGCTGCGTGTCACTGATGGCGAACTGCTGCTCAGCCATCATCTTGAGCTGCGGATGCAGGTCGCTCTGGAAAAGACGATCAGCGAGTTCAACATGTGGAACAGCATGACTCGCAAGCCGGGAGCCCCTTGGGAATACGTCCTGCCTAAATATCGCGCCGCACTGGAAGACATCGAGCTGACGGCGAAGGTTGCTCCGGGGGACTTCGGACATGCCAACGGTTCGGCGGCCTGGAGGCGGATTCTGGATATGCTCGGGCAAAAAGAATACCAGTACGACAAAGAATTCTACGGTAGTCTCGACCAGCTGTCCGAGAAGATCGCCTACTTCTTCCAGTTGTGTCTGCAGGGAGTCGAGGCGGCTCCCAACGCTGCTGCGGCGTTAATTGCCGTCAGTCAGAGCGGGCTGGTGCAGGGGTTGTTGACGGATGCTCAGCCGTTCTCGCTGATTCAGGCGTTGCGGGCCTTTGGAGAGCAGACTAAATTGCCGCCGCTCAACCAATTGTTCGATCCAGCCTGTCTGGTTCTTTCGTGTCAGGTGGGGGTGCGAAAACCTTCACCCACGCTTTATGAGACCTGCCTGCAGCGTTTTGCTGAGAAGGGTCTTGAACCGAGTGAGATTCTGTACGTCGGAAATCGACTGCAGAGTGATCTGGCGGTTGCCAAACGGCTTGGCATGAAGACGGCATTGTATGTTGGCGACAAACTGAGTCTGAAAGCCAGTTCGACCGAGATCAATCACAAAGAACTCCGGCCCAAACGACTGATGACCGATCTGAAACAGATCACCAACATCGTTGGGCGGTGATGGGAATTGGATTGCTGACCAGGCCATTCGTCGGCGTCTTTGTCGAGTCGTCATTGACTGAAACGATTTAAATTCTGACAAGATCGCGGATCACGGAGAAGTTCTCATGCGTCCCCAGCAGATTTACGAACTGGACGATCTGGAGCTGGATTTTGATAACCCGCTTCACGACCTTCAGGAGATCCGCAAGGTTAATCCGCAGCGGCATGAGATGGAGCAATTGACCGGGATTCTCCATATAGACCGCGAGAAACAACAGATCGTCGGTTTTAAAGATGTCACGGAACAGGAGTTCTGGATCCAGGGACATATGCCCGGTTTTCCTCTGATGCCTGGCGTCGTGCTCTGTGAATGTGCGGCTCAACTGGCTGGCTTCTACGCTCGCAAATTCAAAATCCTCGGCGGAGATTTTCTCGGCTTCGGTGGGATGAGCGAAGTTCGATTTCGATCGCCAGTGTTTCCAGGCTCGCGGCTGGTGCTGATGGCTCGAGTCGACCGCGTACGGGCCGGTCGTCGAGCAGAATTTTCGTTCCAGGGTTACGTCGAAGGAAAAATGGTGTTCAGCGGCAACATGATCGGAGTTCCGATCAACCGCGACCAGGACATTTCCTGAGCCACGTTCGCCTTCGAAGTCCCGCTCGACGACAAGTTGCCTGGCGGAGCCCCTTTTTGATACGTCAATGCGCCGGCACGACGGTTTCGTCGGCGCATAGAAAAACCCCAGCGACAGGCCCGATAATCGCCGGGGTTTGAAAAGTAGAATTGAACCTGTATTTCGACGGTCGGTCGCTGCCGGCTCGAGGGGCACTTTATCCAGCGAGGGCAGTCGTGAAGAGTGCCCGCTCGAGCTGACAGACAGGACCGGTCCCACGGTCACCACAAGGGTGCTTACGTTTTCCGAAACGAGGGCATCAATCTCGGGAAACATTCCGCAGGTTGAGAAGAGCAATGTCTCAGCAGAGCTGATTCAGTACCTCCCTACCTTCTATTTCGAAATCTGCGCGATTTGCGGCACGATATTCTGGAAAAATTTGCCCGTTTTCTGTAAGTCATTATTTATAAGCGTGTTATGAAACGTCGAATCCGACGTTTTCTGCTCCGGAAACTGAACAAATCAGGATTTCTTATGCGAATTGTGACCTTTGGCGAAGTCATGCTGCGGCTTGCTCCGGAAGATTCAATGCGTCTGCGGCAGGTCATGCCTGGCCGTCTGGAAGCAACTTTCGGGGGAGGAGAACTGAATGTCGCCGTTTCGCTGGCGTATCAGGGCGGCGAATCTTCGTTCTTGACGGCTTCACCAGACAATCCGATTACGGACGCTCTTGTGCAGGAAATGCGGAAACTGGGCGTCGACGACAGTCTTATCCAAAGAACCAGCAAGGGTCGGTTCGGAATCTACTTTGTCGAAACTGGGGCCAACCAGCGCGGCGGAACGGTCGTCTACGATCGCAGCGATTCATCGATCGCTCTGGCCGGAGCGGACACTTTTGATTTTGCGGCTGCGTTCGACGGAGCTGGCTGGTTTCACATTACGGGCATTACTCCGGCAATCAGTCGGTCTGCTGCTGAAGCGGCGCTCGCATCGGTGCAGGCCGCGAAGGCTCAGGGCCTGACCGTTTCGTGCGACCTGAATTTTCGGAAGAAACTCTGGAAGTGGGACGCGGAGCGGAAGCCGGTTGAACTCGCACGAGCAACGATGGCTGACCTGGTCAAACACATTGACGTGGTGATCGCTAACGAGGAAGACGCTGATCTCTGTCTGGGTATTTCCGACGACGCTTCCGACGTCGAGTCCGGGCAGATCGACACGGCAGGCTACATCCGAGTCGCGCGGCGAGTCGTTGAACAATTCCCGAATGTGTCGAAAGTTGCCATCACCCTCCGCGAAAGCATTTCGGCCAGTCACAACAACTGGGGAGCGATGCTGTTTGACTCGGCGACCGACGCCGCTCACTTCGCGCCGCTCGACAGCTCCGGCAATTACTTGCCGTACGAGATCCGCAACATTGTCGACCGTGTCGGCGCAGGCGACTCGTTTGCCGGTGGACTGATTTTCGCTCTGACGACTCCGGAACTTGCGGAGCCATCAACGGCCATCCGATACGCCGTTGCGGCAAGCTGCCTGAAACACAGCATCAAGGGCGATTTCAATTATTCGACCCGTTCGGAAATTGAATCGCTGATGGGTGGCAGCGGCTCAGGACGCGTGCAGCGGTAGATGCTGCGTCGACTTATTCCGACGAGGTAATCTCTGCCGAGCGACCTGTCGAGTTCTAACGGCTGTTCGGTCCTCACGAGTGTTATGCGCGAAGACCTGCGCGCGATCCGCAGCTTTTGCGGAGCCGTTTCGTGTGACACGGAGTTCTTTGGAAGGTGCTGATGCGAGTGGAAATTTTTTGAAGGGCGGAATCGCGGGTGTATGTTCAAGGCATCCAGACACCCCTTTCAAGTTCCCACCTTACTTTCGGAGAGGCTCCCATGAAACGTTTTGCTGCTGTGTTGTTGACTGCTGCTGTTCTGTCCTTCCAACTGGCTCCGGTTAGTGCTGGAGATTGCGGTTGCCCATCTGGCTTCAAACTTCCGAAGCTCGATCTTCCCAAGCTTTGCATGCCGAAAATGGACCTGCCAAAGCTTCGTATGCCGAAGCTTGACCTGTGCTCGCTGAAGCCATCGTGTGCCGCTCCGGCGGCGAAATGTTGCACCGCGAAACCAAGCTGCGCCGCTCCGGCAGCTTGTGCTCCGGCCTGTGCACCGAAGGCTCCGTCATGTTGTGCACCATCGGCGTGCGCTCCGGCTTGTGGACCAGCCTGTGCTCCAAAAGCGCCGAGCTGTGCCGCTCCAGCTTCGGCACCGTGCCCTCCAGGATGCGCCGCTCCGGCAGCACCGTACGCTCCTGCCGCTCCGACAGAAGCGGCTCCTGCACCAGCTCCAGCCCCACCGGCTGAGTAGTCACCTTCTGCTGCTGAATAGTCTGCGTAACACATGCTGCGTCACGGAAGAATCTGAAATCTGAAATCGAACAAAGCCCGGTGTCCTGACGGAGACCGGGCTTGTTTGTTTTCATACCTGGTCGAGATGCTCACTCTTCCCCACCGTCATCGTTCGCCGGATGAGCTGTTGCTTAACTTTCCTTGTCAGCATGGGTATTCTCAATCGTCAGTTCCGGCCAGAGCAGGATCGACATCAGGTGCCGTTCTGAAGCGTTTTATAGCGGTATTTCCTGCTCGAACCGGGTAAGCAACGACCGCCGACAGGATTCGGCGGGGATGGCCGGAAATCAGCTTCGGTTGCAGACAACGGACGAAATTCAGGATGCCGTTATCCCCGAACGGTCATGTTTGGTCTGAGGTCGTTCGGGCTTTGCCGGAATCGGTCGATGTGGACGTGTCCGACTGGCGTTGAGACGGCCGGGCCGAAACCGCAGACGCTTTGAATCTCACTCTGAGGATTGCGTGATGAAGTTGCGAGGAGTTTCAACTCTGATCATTCTGATCGGGCTGGCGTTGTCGACGCTGGTGATGGACACGGCGTCTGCTCAGGAAACCGAAGCCGCGACACGACAGTTTGCCGCCGCCGTCGGATTTCAGAATCAGAAGTTGTACGACCTGGCCGCCGACGAGTGGCAGATTTTCCTGCAGAAGTTTCCGGACGATCCGAGACAGGACAAAGCTCAGCATTACCTGGGCACCTGCCTGCTTCAGGAAAAAAAGTACGATCCGGCCATTAAAGCGTTTAGCACGGTGGTGGCCAGGTTTCCGAAGTTTGAACAGCTCGATCAGTCGATGGTCAACCTTGGAATCGCGCAGTACGGATTGGCTCAGGCTTCTGAAAAAAACGCTGACTTTGCGAAGGCAGAACAGACGCTGCGAGCGTTCCAGGAGAAGTTTCCCCGCAGCCCGCTGGTTCCTCGCGCGTTGTACTACCGCGGCGAAAGTCTTTATCAACAGAAACAGCTCGACAGCGCTGCGGCGGCCTATGCCGAGTTGCTGCAAAAGTTTCCGCAGGACGAACTGGCTGCCGATGCGACGTACGCCCTGGGAGTCACTCAGGAATCGCTGAAGCAAACGGACAAAGCGGGAGAGACGTTCGCCAGTTTCTCGAAGCGTTTTCCGAACAGTCCGCTGATCACCGAAGTCAAAATGCGACAGGCCGAGATGCTGTTCGAAACGGGCGACTTTGTGAAGGCGAGACCGATCTTCGAACAGGTCAGCGCTGAAAAAGATTTCCACCTGGCGGACGTCGCGATGCTGAGGTCGGCTCGGTGTCTGTACGAAGAGAAAGACTACGAGGAATCCGCGAAACTTTACTGGCGAGTGCCACGCGAGTTTCAGGGCACCAAACATTACAGCGCTGCCGTACTGGCTGGAGCAAAGTGCTATTTCCTGGTCGATAAGTACGCGCTCGCTCGGTCGGGGCTCGAGCTCGTTGTTAAGAAGAATGGCCCGGAAGCGGCCGAAGCGTTGCAGTGGATGGCCCGTTCGTACATGAAAGAGGATCAGCCGCAACGGGCACTTGACCTGTTGAACAGCGGGGCGAGCAAATTTCGAAACAGCCCGACGTACCCATTTCTGCTGCTCGCAAAGATCGATGCCGAGTACGAAGTCGCGACCGATCGAAGCTCAACGATCGCTCAGTATGCGAGCTTCGCAAAGACATACCCGACCCACGAACTGGCTCCACAGGCTCAGTACACGGCGGCGCTGACGGCGCTCGACGTAGAAGATTACAGCAGCGCGAAACAGCACAGCGACGAATTTCTTTCGCAGTTTCCGAACGATCGTCTGGCGGCGGACGTCCTGTTCGTTGCAGCCGAAAGCCGATTACTGCAGGAAGATTTTTCCGGAGCTGAGCAGCGGTATCAGCAGTTTCTGGCGAAAGCTCCCGAACATGCCAGCGCTCCACGCGCGAAAGTTCGGCAGGCACTGGCCATGCACATGGCCGGAAAATATGCGAACGCGATTTCGTCTCTTGAAGAGGCGATGGGATCGTTGGCCGACCCGACTCTGAAAAGCGAAGCTCAGGCGTTGATTGGTCGCGGCCTTTTCGCTCAGGACAAGTTTGACCAGGCAGCGGCCTCGCTGGAAAAGGCGCTGACGACAAAGCCCGACGCCGAGCAGTCTGACGAAACAATGCTGGTCCTGGCCGACGCATATCGGCAGCTTGGTCGACAGTCAGACTCGACCAAGCTGCTGAAGAAAGTCGTGCAGCAGTTTCCGAAAAGCCGGCGGTTGGACGAGGCCGTGTTCCGACTCGGCGAAGCCGCTTACGAGCAGGGCAAATACGACGAAGCCATCACTCAGTATTCCACAGTCGTGCAACGCTGGCCCGCCGGGCAGTTTGCTGCGCACGCTCAATACGGCCTCGGGTGGACGCTGTTCAATTCACAGGAGTTTGTCCGCTCGATCGAGGCTATGTCTACATTGCTCGAAAAGTTTGGAGCCTCCGAAGTTGCTCCAAAAGGTTACTACGTCCGAGCGATGGCCAACTATCAGATCGGCGAGTTACAGGCCGTGCTCAACGACGTGCAGGCTTACCTCCGTACGAACCCGAAGCTGAACGATACTCAGGACGCGAAGTATGTTCGAGGTTTGGCGCTGGCAGGGCTCGGCAGGTTCGAAGAGGCCGCGACTGAGTACCAGGCAATTCTGCTGGCGGCTCCCAATTACGCAGCAGCCGACAAGGTTGCTTACGAACTCGCGTGGGCGAACGTCGAACTGGGGCGACAGGCTGATTCAATCGCCGCGTTTCAGAAGTTAGCCAGTCAGTACCCGAACAGTCCGCTGGCGGCGGAAAGCCTCTTCCGCGTTGGCGAGTCGTGGTACGAATCTGGAGATTTCGGCAAAGCCGGCCCCGCCTACAAAGCCGCCTTTGAGAAAGCCGGTAAGACTGCGATTGGCGAGAACGCTCTGCACAAACTTGGCTGGAGTCATCTTAAAGCCGAGCAGTTTGCCGAGGCCGGCAACGGATTTGCCGAACAACTGGCAGCATTCCCGAACGGCGAACTGGCTGGCGACGCGACGTTCCTGCAGGGCGAATGCTGGTTCAAGCAGCAAAGGTGGGAAGCCGCTTTGCCGTGGTACGAAAAAGTAATTGCCTCGAAGAATCCTCAGTACTACGCCCTTTCGCTTTTTCGCACGGGCGAGTGTGCCGGCAAGCTGGAGAGCTGGAAGAAGAGCCAGCAGATTCACGAACAGGTACTTGCTGAGTTTCCGGATTTTGAACTGCGAGCCGAAGCTCGATACGGAATCGGCTGGTCCATGCAGCAGCAGGGGCGGCTCGAAGATGCCGTCGCGCAGTACGAAAAGGTGACGGAGGAAACTCAGACCGAGACTGCCGCGAAGGCTCGTTTCATGATTGGCGAGTGCTTCTTCGCGAAAAAAGAACACAAAGAAGCGACGCGGCATTTCCTGAAGGCAGCCTATTCGTACGGTCACAAAGAGTGGTCACCGATGGCGTTCTTCGAGGCGGCCAGGTGTTTCGAAGTTCTGCGCGATACGACTCAGGCGAAGACCTGCTATCAGCAGATTGTTGAAAAGTACGGAGGTCATTCCAAAGCTCGTGACGCCCAGCGCCGGCTCACAGCACTTGGTGAATGAAATACGAATATGAGAAGGGTGGCCCAGCCATTCTGGTTGAGTCACCCACTGACAACGGCTTGGAAACGAGAGACAGAATGTCATTGATTGATTCAGACAAGACGTCGCGAAACCGCCTTCGCCTGCTGGTACTGGCGTCTGGCTTGATGTTTGCGCTGATGCCGCTGCTGGGTCAGGCTCAGGACGGTGCTGCGCAGTCCGAACCAGCAGTTGTTGAAGCGGGTGCCGGTACGGCGATGCCATCGTTGTGGGATCTGGCGGTCCAGGGGGGGCTGTTCATGATTCCGATCGGGCTGGCCTCGATCGTCGTCGTCGCCTTCACGCTGGAACGGATCATCGGCCTGCGACTCAGCAAGGTGATGCCTTCGGAACTTCTGGTCGACCTGCGAAAACTCAACGCAGGAAACGGCATCGATCCGCGAGAAGCGTACGGCATTTGTAAGAGACATCCATCGCCGCTGGCGAATGCTGTTCAGGCAGCGGTGCTGAAAGTTGGCCGGCCTCACGCTGAGCTGGAGAAGTCGGTTGAAGACGCGGTTGCTCGTGAGTCCGCTGACATGTCCCGAAACTTTCGACCGATCAACGTTGTGGCCACAATCGCTCCTCTACTGGGGCTGATCGGGACCGTGCAGGGGATGATTCAAGCTTTCATGGTTATCAGCTCGACGACCTCGACCGGTTCAGCGAAGGCGCAGGAACTTGCTCACGGAATTTACACCGCGCTGGTGACGACCTTTGCCGGTCTGGTCGTGGCGGTGGTTGCCGTTCTGCTGGCGAATTTTCTGGAAGGTCGACTTGATCGAATCCTCCGCTCGATGGAAGAGTTGTTTCTCGACCTGATTCCGCAGTTCGAACGCTACGAAGGAAAACTCAGAGTTGCGAGAACTCAGAGCGACGAATCCGGCGATTCGGGAGTCCTGCTGAAGAGTCTTGCCCGAAAGACGCCAGCGAAGACCGGGAGTGAGACTCAATTCGGCTCGGGAGACGAACCGGTCAGCGCCGGCGCCCGGCCTCGCAGTTTGTGGGGCGTAATGGGCGAGCCAGAAAACTCGTAGGTCAGATTCTGCCTGACGGAGTTCGTTGATTGCAGAATCAAACGAAGAGCCAGCTTCAAAACGAAACGTCAATCTCAACCTCAACAATTCAAAACAACAAACGTCGTCAGGCAGAGCTTGACCTGCGAAAACTGATTTCGGACCAGACTCATGCAGTTTCAACAGAAGAAAACCGACGACAAACGGCGTCTGGATATGACGCCGATGATCGACTGCGTCTTTCAGTTGTTGCTGTTTTTTCTGGTGGCCAGCCATTTCGAAGAGCAGGCACGCATGACCGGCGAAGGCGAACTGGACGCCAACCTTCCTGAAGCAGCGGCGGCGATGCCAATGGTCATGCGACCGCGCGAGCTGATCGTCAATATCGACAGCCAGGGACAGTTCTTCGTCAGCGGGGAACGTCAGTCTGAGCCTCAGTTAGGCACTCTGCTGAGGCGTTCGCAGGTCGACAATCCAGGGAACCAGTCAGTAGTCATTCGCGGAGACGAATCTGCCGACTGGAAATACATCGCTCGCGTGATGAGCCTTTGCAACCAGGCTCAGATCAGCGACTACCGAGTGGCCGTGGTGCCGGAAGACGAAGCGGCATCAGGAAATTAGCTGCTCACCGGGCAGCATGGAGAATTTCAGTGGCAAGCCTTCTGCGGATGTCCGAACAAGAGCTGGCGAAACATGTCGCCGGTCAGGGCTTCCGCGCGTACGGTGCCGTCAGCATGGCGACACTCGCGACGGTGCTGGCGTTTCTTGGCATGGCTTCGCGACAGGCAATGGGCGAGCCAGTGCCTGTCCTGCCAGGAGCGGGCAGCACCGCCGGGCAGGTTGGCTGGGCCGTGACGCTTGGGCTGATGATGCTGGCCGCCTGGTGGCTGGCCCGCAACGTCGTCATGAAGCGGCTTCAAACGACGGTTGTCATCAGCCTGCTGCTGCACCTGATCCTGTGCGTCGTTTTTCAGAAGCTGCACGCCAACTTTCCGCTGGTCAACGTCGCCGAGGCAGAAGAGGGTGAAGCTTCGTCGCTGTCCGAAGTTTCGTTGCCGGATTACGGAGGTATGGAAGCAACGGACGCACAGACTCCGGAATGGGAAGCAACGACCGAAAACGCCGTGACCGAAGCTCGCATGGAAGAGGTGCAGCGACAGGTCAACGCAGTGGAAGTTTCGAACGAGCAGGAGCGGGCGGAAGTTGAGCGGCAGCAGAAGATCGATCGCGCCGAACAAATGCAGCGTCAGGAAGTCGACGTTCGGCAACGCGAAATGGCTGCCGAAATGCAGCGGCAGGCCGCCGCGCAACAGGCCGCCGCGCAGGCCGAATCTGCTCCGGAAGTAACGACGCAGGCAGCAGCGGAGGCCGAACTGCAGGCTCGCGCCGAAGCTCAACGAGCCGAAAGCAGCGTGCAGAATTCCGAACGGGAGCGGACGGAAGTCGAAACTCAATCCGATCCACGAGTGAGAGCCCAGCGGGTCGAGTCTCAGCGAGCGGAAATGACTCCTGAACAGCGGAACGTTGCAACTGCCGCGCGACAGGCAATCGCTGCACAGGCCGTCGAAGTTGCTGCGGCGAACCCGGTGGAAGTCGCGACGGCGGATTCGGCGCAGGCGACAGCTCGTGAACGGGAAATAGAAGTGCAGCGGCAGTCTGAGAACAGCCTGACCGAACAGCAGCGACGAATGGAAAACTCACCGGCTACTTCAGCAGCGGTCACTGTTGCCAGTGCCGCAACCGGCAGCCTTTCGTCAACAGAGCGATCGCCAGCAAACACGGCTCCGGCCAGCGGTGGCGCGGCAACCCAACAGCGAAGTATCAGCAGCGCGGCGGGAGCGTTGCCTTCGGCAGAAGCGGCGGCTCAGTCTGTCGAGGTCGCCAGCGTTGCCGGAGCCAGCTCGCCAACACTCAATGCGACGGCTTCTTCGACGGTGGCGACGCGCGGTGCAACGGGCAGCGTTCCTGTCGGAGCCGCTCAAACCGGCGGCGGTGCAGTTTCTGGAGCAAGTGCCACTTCGACAGTTGCAGCGCTCGGAGCCGGAACAATCGGGCGACAGAGCTCGACCGGATCTGGTCAGCCGCAGCTTGGGGAAGCAGTCAGCTCGCCCGTGGCCAACGGAGCTGGGCGAACCGGGCAGCGTCAGGCGCCAGAGGGTGGCGGAGGAACTCGCGCCGGCGAAGTGACCGTTGCCTCGGTCGGGGCCAGTCGCGCATCGGGTAACGCGGTGCTCGCTTCCGGCCCGAGTGCGTCGTCGGTTCAACGCGCCACCAGTGAGATTTCCGGCGAGCTTTCGACATCCGAAGGAGCAGGCACCGGAGGCGGTGTAGCTTCGTCCGCCGCCCGCGAGATGTCTGTTCGCGGAACCGGATCGGGGCGTGGCACAGTCGGCCTGGCGGCGGGTGGAGCATCTGAGCCAACGGCCAGACTCGGTCGCAATGCCGGCTTCTCGGCGGAAGGAACATCCCGTTTGCCGGCGGGACGATCGATAATGGCCGCCGAACTGGCACCGGGATCGGAACTGGCAGAGCAGGGGGGAGCGCTGGTGATCGCTGGGCCGCAGGCTCCGGCCAGCTTCGGTGCAGGCCGGATCGGTCTGGAGCGTGGCGGACTGAGTGGTCCTCGAACAACAACGATCGGACGAAGCACAGCCGGGTTGCCGGGCACGAGTCGTTCGACAGGAATTGGGGGAAGCCGGTCGTCACTGCCGATTTCAGGCGGTGGAAACAGCGGGTTAACTCGGGTTCGTTTGACAGGAGATGGTCGCCCCACCCTGGCGTCTGCTTCCGAAATTGCCGGGCTGGTCAAGAGGAGCACGCCGGGGCCAGGTGCTGTGCAGAGTGGGCCCATCAGTGCAGGATTCTCGATGCGACGTCCGGACGTCCGTCGCGAAGCCGTGCGGAAACTCGGCGGCAATGATGCTTCTGAACAGGCGGTCGAACGCGGTCTGAAGTGGCTCGCCGATCATCAGTTTGCAGCCGGCAACTGGAGCATTCACGAACTCAACTGCAAAGACCACTCATGCCTCGGGCATGGGAGCTTTCAGGCAGACACTGCCGCGACCGGACTGGCGATGCTGGCGTTTCTCGGAGCCGGACATTCGCATCGCTCGGGTGAGTATCAGGATGAAGTCGGCCGCGGCCTGAAGTGGCTCGTTCAACGCCAGAAAGCCGACGGCGACCTGTTCGTTGAAGGTTCGGAACTGGTCTGGCTCTACAGTCACGGCATGGCGGCAATCGCGTTGTGCGAAGCGTATGGCATGACCAAAGATCCGGCGTTAAAAGACCCGGCGCAGCGGTCGCTGGACTTCATCGTCGCCGCGCAGCATCCCGAGTTCGGTGGCTGGCGATATCGTCCAAAGTTTGAATCAGACACTTCCGTTTCAGGCTGGCAGTTGATGGCCCTGAAGAGTGGTCAGATGGCTGGTCTGGCCGTTCCGAAATCTGCTTACGATGGTGTTTCCCGATGGTTGAACTCGGTTGAAAGCAAGTCGTCGTCCGGTCGCTTCGCTTATCACCCGACTCAGAGCGATTCGCTGGCGATGACAGCCGAAGGTCTGCTCATGCGGCAGTATCTGGGAGCCGGCAGGTCTGACACATCGCTCATCGCGGGAGCGAGCTACCTGAAGCAGTACCTGCCCCGGCTGGAAGAACGTGACACCTACTACTGGTACTACGCTACGCAGGTCATGTTCCACATGCAGGGTGAACACTGGTCGGAATGGAATGCAAAGATTCGCGACCTGCTGGTCGACTCGCAGGAGAAAGGCGCCGGCTCGGCGGGAAGCTGGGCTCCGGAGACTCCGACGAAATCCAAGTGGGGCGAGGCCGGCGGTCGCCACTACCTGACATGCCTCAACCTGCTGATGCTTGAAGTCTACTACCGCCACCTTCCGCTCTACATCGAAGTCAACGTGGAAGACTGAGACTCCCCTGCATGCTTTGCGGCAAATGCTGGCACGCTGTTCATCATCCACGACCACCAGCGTCATACACCCTCAACCGTGCCGACAACCGGAAGTGGATTCCGTACTAAATGCCGTGTTCAGCGAAGAAGACATTCGCGCCGATAAGCCAGTCACAAACAAAGTGCGCCTTCATCAGCTCATGACACAACTTCAGTCCCCAGACGATGAGTCGAGAGCAGCGGAAAGATGAAGTTCGAACCATTAACTGTGGTCGCCGCACTGCGGAGTCGCCGAGAAAAAAAAAGACCTGATCATTTGGTCCTTTCGTGCCAATTAAGGTACACTTTAAAAATTGGATTGGGTCCCAAGAATACTCATCCTCAATCAATCTTCCCGCATACGAAAAGTGCCTATGTCCGCCAGCGATGACCAACCGCCAGTTGCTGAAACTGTCGAGAATGACGAACTTCCCGAACAAGTGAAGTTAGCAGAGGCGCAGATCGTCGAGCAGTCCAAGCGAATCGAATACTACCTAACGGATTACTCGGTCGAGTTGTTGGCGATGAAGATGGGTAACAAGCAGTTTGTTATCCCCGCGTATCAACGTGACGACACGTGGGAGGACGACAGAAAGTCTCGGTTTATCGAGTCACTGCTGATGGGCCTCCCCATTCCGTTCCTATTCTTTTGGGAAAAGAGTGACGGGAAACTGGAAGTAGTGGATGGCTCGCAGCGTTTGAGAACAATTTCGCAATTTCTCAACAGCAATCTGGTGATAGGTGAACTGACGCAACTCACCGAGTTGGCGGGGCTGAGGTTTCGCGATTTGCCAGAGTCTCGCCAACTGAAGATTAAAAACCGCAGCATTCGCGGGATCATCTTAAATGAGCATGCAGATGAACAGGCACGGTTCGACATCTTCGAGCGCATCAACACGGGCAGCAAGATAGCCAACAAGGCTGAAGTCCGTCGGGGCGCATTGGCAGGACCGTTCTTGGACTTGGTTATCAAGCTCGCGAAAGACGAACTTTTTACCAAGCTGGCCCCAGTGCCCAAGAAGGGGGTGAGCCTTCGCAAACGCGAAGAAATGGTAACTCGGTTTTTCGCGTACGTGGATTTGTATTTGAGCGACTTCAAAGACTATCACGATCGCCCGGCAGAGTATCTTTTTGACTATGCGAAAACTAAGAACAAAGAGCTTGAGGACACAAAACGAACCAAAGACTTCGAGAAACGCTTCCATGAAACGATGAAGTTCATCGAGAAAGCATTCCCTTACGGTTTTCGCAAATCTGCCACCGCTACCGAGACTTACTACACACGTTTTGAATCACTCGCAGTCGGTAGTCGTTTGGCACTTGATCAAAATCCCAGCTTGAAGAAAAATCCGCCAGATGTTGGTAGTTGGATCTCTGGCAATCAATTCAAGGAGTACAGCAAGTCTGGAAGTTCCAACGTAAAACGTCGCATGAAAGACCGTCTTGAGTTTGTCCGCGACAGACTCTTGGAAGGGTGACATGGATACTACTCCTTTTGAAGACCGAGTTGCTGAAATCGAAAACTATATCAGCTTGCTGCAGGCCGTAGAGTTGGATGCACAGTCTGGGCCGCCGGAGATCGGTAGCTCAGCAATAACGACTTGCCAACAGCGGATGCTGTATTCGTCGGTGTACTTGCACCTCTACAACCTCGTCGAAGCGACAGCGACATGGTGCACATCTGCGGTTGCAGAAGCGACAGCAAACGGAGGCTTGTGGAATGTGGGCCAGCTCGATTCAACCATTCGGCGGGAGTGGGTTCGCACAAACCTGCGAACACATACTGACCTGAATCCAACCAATCGGCTCAATTGCGCATTCGAAGTCTTCGAAGGTATTCTCAATGGCGACCCAATTGGACAGTGGGGCATTGAACAAGGAGGTGGAGGAAACTGGGACGATGGAGCAATCGAGGACGTTAGCGAACGAGTTGGGTGCGTCTTGACGATCACGGCTGCAATCTATAACGCCGCTAAACGTCCGTTTCGAAATGACAAGAACGCCCTTCAGTACGTGAAGGACCTTCGAAACAAACTGGCCCATGGATCGATTTCATTTGAGCAGTCTGGTGAAAACGTCACCGTTCAGGACTTAATTGATTTAAAAAACCGAACCGTTGACTATCTCCGAGAAGTCGTTCAGTCTTTTAAAAACTACATCGACGGATTCATGTATTTGGATTCAACGGTCCGCCCGCTACCGGGAGGTTCGGCATGATTTCTTGCGTCGATTTGTTTTGTGGTGTTGGTGGTCTTACGCATGGGCTAGAAAAAGCGGGCATCAACGTGGTTGCTGGCTTTGACACTGATTTGCTATGCCGTTTCGCATTTGAATCTAACAACACTGCCGAATTCGTCCCTCAAGATGTTGCGGAGTTGTGCGGCAACGACATCCGCAAGTTGTGGGGCAAAGCCGCGACGACGTTACTGGCTGGCTGTGCTCCGTGTCAGCCGTTCTCAACCTACAGCCGAGCCAGTCGCAAATCGAAGCCGGACGAAAAATGGGAGTTGGTGCGTCACTTCTCTCGGTTGGTTGAAGAAGCGAAACCTGACTTAGTGACAATGGAAAACGTTGCTCAGATCATGCGGCATGATGTCTTCGGGGAACTCTTGAAATCGTTGGCCGGGTATTCGGTTTGGCATTCGGTGGTTGAATGCAGTGCTTATGGAGTACCGCAAACGCGAAAGCGGCTTGTTTTAATGGCTTCCAGGCTTGGCCCCATAGAAATGCGGCAACCCAAACGAGGTCAGTGGAAAACTACGGTTGCTGCTGCGATATCGAAGCTACCTGCGCTGGCCGCAGGTGAACAGGACCATAAGGATCCAATGCACCACGCATGTAACCTGTCCCCCATCAACTTGAAACGAATTCGCGCATCGCAACCGGGAGGTACTTGGCGTGATTGGCCAGTTTCGCTTCGGGCAAAGTGCCACCAAGCGGCAGCCGGTGAAACGTTTCCGAGCGTCTACGGAAGGATGGAGTGGGACAAGCCTGCGCCCACGATGACTACTCAGTGTTTTGGTTACGGCAACGGGCGGTTTGGTCACCCGACTCAGGATCGCGCGATCACGCTACGCGAGGCGGCCATGTTGCAGACGTTTCCACGTCGATACAAGTTTCTACCCGCAAAGGAAAAGGTCGTTTTTCACACGATGGGTAGATTGATCGGCAACGCTGTCCCGGTCCGACTTGGATATGCGATCGGAAAGTCATTCGTGGAGCACGTTGACTCAATTGCTGTGAAGTCAGAATCGCTATTCGGATCTGGCTCTTAGCTAAGGAACGGGCAGTCAACCTTCGTGGCTAAGATCTCGGGCGCGCGGCCAATCAGAGTCGCGCCTTCCGGCGATGTTCCGGTTCAGATCTGATGTTCCGGTTCAAATCTTCTGAGGCGAGTGGCCGTGGTCGGACGGTGTATTCGCGATTCTATTCGGTGGCGGGTTGCGGGATTGTGTCGACCAGGTCGCTGACGAGCTTGTGAAGTGTTTCGTGGGTCAGGTGAATGTCGACAGACTTTCTTCCCGGTTGACCACTTTCGGCACGATACCGACGCAGCAGGAAAGTGCCGTTTGTCTGGGCTGACAAAAGAACCTCATAGAACTGCGTCCCTGTGCTGGTTCGGTCCGGCGGTGTCGACCGAATCAGCACCTGGTTACTTCGCTGGTCGATTTCGATCGGACCGATATTCTCCAGCAGGTAAGTAACCCTGCCTGACAGCGCATCCGCCCACGCCTGCAACGCGCCACTTTCGTTGCCAACGAGCGACGGAACGTGCAGAGTCAACGACTCGAAAGCACAGCTCAGCGCGTCAACCGCGACGACCGCGACACCAAGGACCAGACCATCGGAGTCGGTCATTTCGATGTGACGTGGCGTTGAACTTGAAAAACCGGAAAGCTGTTTCAGCTCATTGCTGATCTGAGTTGTGAGGTTCATGGCCTGTCTCCTGGGCGAAGAGAGCGGTGTCTCGACGCGTGGGTTCAAGGCAGCACCGGCGCGTAGATCAATGAATCAGTAAAGCTATCTACATCCAGAATGATGCTGGCGTGAATCCCGTGTCAAATTCCTTTTTGATCACTGGATCGATGAGGAAGGATGGCGTGGTTGTGGCTTGAGTTCGATGATGTCCCGCTGAGTGTTGAAAGTTGAAAATCCGGTGGCGGCTCCTTTGC
>CAXBME010000032.1:0-93512 GCA_963976765.1 uncultured Planctomycetaceae bacterium | reverse complement strand
TCCAGGAATACGCCGCCTGATTCAGTCTCAGGCCACGACATTTGACAATAGCTCCACAGAAAGCTCCCGCCCTTCCGCAGCACGTTCAAGAATTGCATTGTACAGGCCGGTCGTCGCAACGATCGTCGGCAGGCCGATGATCAACAGCGCAAGGCTCGCCGCAATCAGGGCCGCCAGACGAAGCACCATCTTCCGCCCAGCCGGACGAGGGTCGTTCTGCGGATCCGCAACTGGCGGCAAACTATCGGAAGCAACCGTCGAAGACATTTCCTGATTCATAAACTTCCGCTCTCTGTCATTGTGCATGGATCATTCGCCCTGCCCGCCATCAAACAGCGCAGCGGAAGTTTAGCGAACGATCCATTCGTAGCGAGACGACCTGAAACGTCAGACGACCAGCAATGCTGACCAGTGATCGTGCAAACGCCTCGCGGCATTGCTCACTGGCAGGCGTCCTGCAACGATTCCGAAAACCGAGTTCGCAATCGAGCATCCAGCGTGGAGAAAACGGCCATGACACAATTTACTCGACAATTCTCAGCAGCAGGGTTCGCACTCCTTCTTCTGACCGTTACGTCGCCGACCGACGCAATCAGCAACGCAAATGCCGCCGACTGGCCGCAATTTCTGGGGCCGGATCGAAATGGCATCTCGACAGAAACAGGATTGATCGACTCCTGGCCAGAAGGTGGACCGCGCGAAGTCTGGCGAGTGAAGGGCGGAGTCGGCATGACCGGAGTTTCGGTGAAGGGTGGCACCGCCTGCACAGTGATCCAGACTGACGGTCAGCAGCGAGTGCTCGCTCTGGACGCCAGAACGGGAGCGACGAAATGGACCACTCCCGTTGCGTCCGCCTATGAAAACGGACAGGGCGACGGGCCGCGAGGTACACCGACGATTGTCGGCGGATCAGCCTTTGTCTTCACGGGCGACGGAACACTCGCGCGGCTCAAACTTTCGGACGGCACGGTTGAATGGTCACACAACGTTCTGAAGCGACATGGTGGACGACCCGCTGACTACGGAATGGCATGCTCGCCGCTCGCCATCAGCGATCTGGTTGTTGTTCAGGCCGGAGCAACGGCTGGTACCGTAGTCGCGTGCGACATCAAAACGGGAGAACCTCGCTGGACATCGGGGCGAGGCGAAGCTGCCGGTTACTCCTCGCCTGCGATTTTCACCGTCAGCGGCTGGTCGCAGATCGTCGCTTTCAAGGGGGCGTCCGTTTCTGGCATCGACCTGAAGTCTGGCGACGAACTCTGGCGATACCCCTACAAAACAGACTACGACTGCAACACCGCATCGCCGATTCTGGTCGACGGAAACGTTCTGATCTCAGCTGGCGAAAACCACGGCAGCACCATGCTGAAGGTCGGCTCGAAGGGCGACAACTTCAAAGTCGACAAAGTCTGGGCGTCAATCGGCGGCGGCAGCGTCATGCGAAACGAATGGCAAACCGCGATTCATCTTGGAGACTACCTCTACGCTTTCGACAATGTCGGCAGCGCCGGACCGGTCACACATCTGGTCTGCATTGAAGCGGAGACCGGCAAACAAATCTGGAGCAAAACTCGCTTCGGCAAAGGCAACATGATCGCTGCCGACGGAAAGCTTTTCGCGACGACAATGAAGGGGGAGCTGATTGTTATCCGCGCGACTCCGGACGGCTACAAAGAAATCGGCCGCAGCGAAGTTATCGGCACGACACGCCAGGCCCCGTCGCTGGCCAACGGGCACCTGTTCCTGCGAGACGGTTCCGAAATCGTCTGTCTCGACATTCGCGCTCGGTAGCGTCTCGCAGCATTCCATCATTTCTCCACTAACGACCGCAAGGAATAGACATCACCATGATTTGCGCCACCCGAATACTCGCATCGTCGCTTGTCCTCGCCAACATCCTGGCTGTGTCCGGCATTGCCGCTCCACCACAGCCCGCGTCGCTCTTCAGTGATCATATGGTTCTTCAGCGAGACGCCGAAGTGTCCGTCTGGGGAACAGCTGATGCCGGAAGCGAAGTTTCGATTGCTTTCGCCGGGCAGGAAGTCAGCGTCCAGGCAAACAATGACGGAACCTGGAAGGTTTCGCTTCAGCCGCTCAAAGCATCCGCCACTCCAGGCGTGATGACGATTTCGAGTAATGATCAAAGCGTCTCAATCAGAAACGTTCTCGTCGGCGACGTCTGGATCGGTTCCGGCCAGTCCAACATGGCGGGGCGAGCGGCTTCGTACGCGAAGAACGACGAAACACTCGCCGCACTGGTCAAGCAGGGATCGTTTCCGACAATTCGCCTGATGGACGGCGGCCCGAAGCCGACATGGCTGGAAACGACCAGCAAAACGATACCACGAGCTTCCGCCCTGCTCTTTCCATTCGGCGAACGGCTGCAACGAGAACTCGACGTACCGATTGGACTGATTCTGGGAGCCGTTGGCGGCACGCCATCGGGCTACTGGATTCCGTCCGAAACTTTCGCATCCAGCGAAAAGTGCAAAGCTTCGATCGCTGAGTTCAGCAAAACCTTCGATGCCGAAAAGAATCAGAAACAGTACCAGGCTCAACTCGCCGCCTGGGAAAAGGCGGTTGAGAAAGCCAAAGCGGAAGGCGGAAAACCGCGGGGTCGCAAGCCCGCTCCGCCGGTTGGCCCCGGTGGTTCGTTACGAGGCGGCCAGATTGGCGGACTTTTTGATCGCTACATCCGCTCGGCAGCTGGATACCGAATCAAAGGAGTTCTCTGGGATCAGGGCGAAGCTCGCTCCGGCGTCCAGGGAGTTGATCAGTACGTCATGATGAGCGAACTGATTCGTGGCTGGCGTGAACTATGGGGTCAGGGCGATTTCCCGTTCCTCTTCGTGCAGAAACCCAGCGGCGGAGGCAACGCGTTTTCAAACGACGCCCCCATCACACGGAACGGCGAACCTTTCAGTCTGCTTCCACAAGCGGCGAACCTCGACACGATGTCCGGCGAGCAACGCTTTCTTTACGTCCGGCTGATGCGTGACACCCCGAATGCGTTCATGGTGCCCGCCTCTGACCTGGGAGCCAGCATTCATCCAACCAACAAATGGGGCTACGGAAACCGATCCGCCGAAGTCGCACTCAGCGAAGTCTACAAAACCGGATTACAGGCTTACGGCCCCATGTACCGCTCCCACAAAATCGAAGGCGGCAAAGTCATTGTCAGCTACGACCAGATCGGCAAAGGTCTGACCACCGCCCACAGCGACACACTCCAGGGTTTCGCCATCGCCGGAAAAGATGGCGTCTGGCACTGGGCCAACGCAAAGATTGACGGACACAATGTCATCGCCTGGTCCGACAAGGTCCCCGCCCCAACCCGAATCCGCTACGCCTACGCCGCCAACCGCCGCTGGGCCAACCTCTTCAACAAAGACGGCCTGCCAGCAACAGTTTTCTCGGCACCATAGCCAATCGTTTTAGAAGTGACTTACACAACAGCGGTCAAAATTCTTCTGAAACGAAAACGGCGACGGACTGTTGGCCCGTCACAGTCCGGAGACACGATACTGATCGTGATTGAGTCACGCTAACTGCTGTTCTCTTCCGATCAGCAGGCATCATGAATTCAGACTGAGCGCTGCGATGGTCGACACAACCAAGTCAATTTCGGACTCGGCTGAATTCATCTGCCCCGGCTGAATTGTCGTTCGAATTTGTCGGATCGGTGCTGATCAGAGGGGATTTGTCGACAGTTCCTGGATATCATCGCCGAGATATATTTGGGGAATGTCGGCGTGAAGGGTGCTGCTTTGGAGCAGGAAAACTCACTTGGTTTTCAGATTCTGCGAGCGATTCGTCGAATTATTCGACGGACGTCCGAACACTCGCGCAGTGTTGGCAGACACGGCGGCCTGAGCGTCCCTCAGATGCTCTGTCTGAAAGCGATTGCTGATTTCCCAGTGGAAACTGAGGTAACCGTCGCCAGGGTGGCTGATGCTGTGCAACTTTCTGCCGCCACGGTTTCAAGGATTCTTGATCGGCTGGAGAAGAACGAATTTATTCGTCGTGAGCGGCGAAGTGTCGATCGCCGCAAAGTTTGCCTGTCACTGACTGAAGCAGGACAACAGCGTCTGGATAATTTGCCGACGCCGCTGCATGAGCAGTTTCTGGAAGGGCTCGAAACTCTTGATCCGGTTGAGCGGCTGGGGCTGCTCAAGGCCTTGGAGCGAATCGTAGAACTGATGGATGCTGAGCGACTGGATGCAGCACCGGTTCTGACTCCGGAACTGGATGTTCGTCCGAATGCTGCGACCGGAAAGCCACCGGTGCGAGAGACGTCTTCGGGGTTTTAAGAGTTCGAGCGATTGGGCCTAAGGACTCACGACCGTGCCGACGTCCTGTCGTTTCGTCACTAAACGATCGGTGTGACCTCGCGTTCTGCCAGATACATTGGGCGCGGATGCCGACTGCTGAACGGAGCAACGAGTGAGTTGTTGACACTGTTGTAAACAGCAAACAGGTTGACTCGTGGCTCAGGACTTAGATTGCCACACGAACCGTGCATGATGTTGCATTCGAAGAAGATGACTGAGCCGGCTGAGCCTTTCGGGGCTTCTATGCCGCGGCTCTGGCGTACCAGTTGTTTGAGAGCCTCGCGGCTGGGGACTCCGTATTCCTGACGACGCAGTGATCGTTCGTGGTGATTGACCGGCGTCTCGCCGACGCAGCGGATGTAAGTTTCGTGCGAGCCAGGAACCAACATGAGTGGGCCATTGAACTCGTGGCTTTCGGTTAGAAACACCGACATGCTGACCGCTCTCATCCGGGGCATGCCATCTTCGACGTGCCACGTCTCAAAGTCTGAGTGCCAGAAGAATTCTTTCCCGTCCAGTGCCGGTTTGTAGTTGATGCGCGACTGATGAATGTAAACGTCTGAGCCAAGCAACTGGCGTGCTCTGTCTACGAGTCGCGAGTCGGCAAACAACCGCTGATAAAGATCGCTGATGCGATGCAGTCGGAAGATCGACCGCACAACGTCGGAATCCGGCTCACGAACGAGACCTGCTCGTTCAGAGGGCCACTCGGCAGATAGTGACTTGGCTTCGGCAATGAGTGACTCAACTTCGTCACCGGTAATCAGGTTGGGAAAGAACAGGAAACCGTCTTGCCGGTAGGTCTCCAGTTGCTGTGAAGTCAGCGGTCCGGAAGTATCACCCCAGACAGTCGGGTCAACCCGACTTGTTGCTTCCCAGGTGTCGGTCGTTCGGGAGTGGTAGGGATCGGTGAATGTTGCAGCGGTCATAGTCGCAAACTCTTTACTAGCCAGCCCGTGATTTCCTACCGCGGCGTACCATTATCAGGCACGGCGTAGGCACCATCTTCGTCGTGAATCTCACGGCCGGTAACCGGCGGGTTGAATGTGCACACGAGTCGCAATTCCGTATGCGCTTTCAGGATGTGTCGATCGTGTTTGTCAAGGGCGTACAGCGTGCCAGGGCTGATGTCGTGCTGCTCATCGGTTTCGAGATTCGTGATAACGCCCGTACCCGAGTAACAGTACACCGCTTCGAGATGATGCTTGTACCACATTTGAAATTCGAGCCCTGCCGGGAAGACAGTCTCGTGCATCGAAAAGCCCATGCCGTCGCCAGCGAGCAAAAACCGATAACTGGTCCAGCCATCAGGGCTAATGACCTCACGGTCTGATCCTTTGAGATCATTGAGTCGGACAATTTTCATAGTGTTTCGTCGATCGTGGCTTTTTCGAAGATTACGAGTTGTTTTACAGATGCCTACGGTGGCAGCCTTCAGGCATCGAGTCTGCCCCAGACGCGTCTATCGATGCTTGCTACCTGTCCGCTCCTGCAAACTCGCGAGACATAACAGCCTTAACGCTATCTTGCAGAATACCAAGCCCCTCGCGGAGCCCCTCGTCAGTGATGGTCAGCGGTGGCAACGCCTTGACGACTTCATCCTGCGGGCCAGCGGTCTCGATGATCAATCCACGTTCGAAGGCAGCTCGTGAAATCTCACTGGCCACATCCGGAGTCTCGAACTGGATACCTTGAATCATCCCTCGTCCGCGAATCTCACCGTCATACTCAGACGCGAGATCGAGCAACGTGTCTCTGATCAGTTCAGCGTCGCGGCGGACTTTACGAGACAGCTCATCGTTGCGCCAGAACTCGTCGATCGCAGCTGTCGCTGTGACGAACGCTGCGTTGTGGCCGCGGAACGTGCCGTTGTGTTCGCCCGGATCAAACGCGTCGAGGTGCGGCTTCATTAAGGTAATCGCGAACGGTAGCCCGTAACCGGACAATGACTTCGACAAGCAGACAATGTCCGGTTGCAGCCCGAAGGACTCGAAACTGAAAAAAGGCCCGGTGCGGCCGCAGCCTACCTGAATGTCGTCGACAATCAGCAGCACTTCGTAGCGCGCTGCAAGTTCAGCCAGTGCCTTCAGCCAACCGCAGGTCGCCACATTGACACCGCCTTCGGCCTGTACCGTTTCGAGGATGAACGCCGCTGGCAAATCAAGACCGCTGCTTGAGTCTTCCAGAAATCGCTCCAGCTGAGCAATCGTGTCAGCTTCGGTTCCGAGGTAGTCGCAGTAAGGCATATGGCTGACATGGCTGAGGGGCACGCCAGCTCCGGCACGCTTACCGCTATTGCCAGTAAGCGCCAGTGATCCGAGTGTCATTCCGTGAAAGCCATTGGTAAACGAAACGATGTTGTGTCGACTGGTTACTTTGCGAGCCAGCTTGAGCGCAGATTCCACAGAATTCGTGCCTGTCGGCCCTGGAAACATAACTTTGTAGTCAAGATTCCGCGGTTGCAGGATGACCTCTTCAAAGGTATCCAGAAAACGTCGCTTGGCCGATGTCGCCATGTCGAGAGAATGCACAATGCCGTTGCCGCTGAGGTACTCGATGAGGCTCCGCTTCAGAACCGGATGATTATGCCCGTAGTTCAGCGCCCCGGCCCCAGCAAAGAAATCGATGTACTCGCGACCGTCCTCGTCAGTCAGCGTATGACCGTTCGCGGTTTCAAACACTGTCGGAAATGCGCGGCAATAACCACGAACATTGCTCTCAAGCCTTTCGAAGGTATCCATCAAATCGTTGCTCCTGAACGCGTAGTGAGTTTGTCGAGTAATTGCCTGACGGTAACTTGAAAGTGCATCGAACCCAGGTTGCAGCCTGACCATCCCGGACTACACCTCGATTTTAGATGCCGTCGTCAGTTGTCACCGATCGGCCCGATCCGAATCAGAGGTTCGGCTTCGTGATTGCCAAAACGGAAGTCTGTCTCCAGGAATCCTTCCCCATGAACCAACTGTGCTTCCAGACGTGCCGCCAGCGACTTAAACAGCCTCTGTGATGGTTCGTTTGACAGCGCTACAGTCGCCTCGACGAATGAGACTCCGCCGTCATTCTCATCACGGCAGCGAGAAATCAGCTCCGTGAGCATCCGCAATCCAAGCCCTTGGCGGCGAGCCATCGAGCTGACGCCGATCTGCCAGACAAACAACACATCCGTCCGCAGCGGTAGACGGTACGCCGTCACGAACCCGGCAAGCTGAGAATCCCGCTCCGCCACGAGACATGTGTCAGCAAAGTCGCGGCACAACAGCAAGTACACATACGACGAGTTTTCATCGAGCACACCGGTCTCGCGAACCAGTCGCCAGATCCAGGGGGCATCCTCGAGGCGTGGACGTCGGAGTATGAACTCCCGTTTCTCAGACTCCAGCATACTTTGAACGTCTAACTCTGAGGCGTTAACGAAGGCGGTCCCCAGCCATCACAGCCGACCGGTAATAATATGCAGGAACTATTTAGCCTTGCATTTATTTCTGTGGCATGCACCATACTCAACGCCCACAAAATTTCAAGAGGGATGACAGATCACAGTTTCCGTGATCGCTCCCCAGTCGCCTGAACCAGCTGAAGTGCTCGTTTGTTTCAGCGTCATCATTTCCTGCCGCACGAACGGCGCCACAATACTCTTGTACGACAAGAGTTGCGTCGAACATCCCTTAGAGATCATCCACATGTCCACGGTCATTGCCAGCTTCCTGGTGTTTCTTACAGTCTTCGTGGCGATCGGCGTGGCATCATCACTAAAAGCTCAAAACACAACCGATGATTATCTTATGGCGGGCCGATCGGTGGCTCCCTGGCTCGCCGCATTATCTGCCGTAGCAACTAATAATAGCGGATTTATGTTCATCGGCCTGATCGCCTACACGTACCGAGTTGGTATCGAATCAGTGTGGATGATGGTTGGCTGGGTGATGGGCGATTTAGTTGCGTGGTTGCTTGTGCATCCACGAGTACGGCGTCAGTCGGAAGAAGCGGGTGTTGCGACCGTTCCGGCTTTGCTGGGGAGTCACCGTGATGGTTCGCAACGAGTCATCGTCATCCTGGCAGGACTGCTTACGTTTGTGCTGCTCGGCGTCTATGCGGCCGCTCAGCTGAAGGCGGGGAGCACGGCTCTTCAGACGCTGTTTGGCTGGGACCCACGACTCGGAGCTGTGATTGGAGCGGCGATCGTGGTCCTGTACTGTTTCTCGGGGGGAATTCGAGCATCCATCTGGACGGACGCCGCTCAGTCGTTCGTGATGATTTCGGCAATGGCGACCCTGCTTGTTGCCGCGAGCTTTGAAGTCGGCAGTCCGTCCGAGGTCTGGAGCAACCTCAAGACTCAGGATCCAATGCTTGTCGAATGGTTTCCACAAGACCTGAAGTTCGGCTTCGCGATGTACCTGCTGGGTATGACATTCGGTGGCTTCGGGGCGATCGGTCAACCGCACATTCTGGTTCGCTTCATGGCGATCCGTTCAATTGACGACATTCCACGAGCCCGCAATGTGTACTTCCTGTGGTTCATCCCGTTTTTTCTGGCGAGTATTGCTGTCGGACTCTATGCTCGCGCCTTGATGCCCGACCTGCTGGATATCCCTCTGACCGCTGGCATGAGCGAATCAGCGGCGACTGAACTTGCCATGCCCGAAATGGCTCGCCGCCTGCTTCCGGATGTTCTGATTGGCCTGACACTGGCCGGACTGTTCGCCGCAACCATGTCGACTGCGGATTCGCAGATCCTCGTCTGTTCCGGCGCGATCACACAGGATATCAACCCGAACTGGAAAGACTCTTACCTTGCTGGAAAGCTTGCGACGCTGGCGGTCACAGCACTGGCGCTATCGATCGCTCTGTTTGCCGGACAAGGAGTCTTCTCACTGGTCCTGATCGCGTGGTCGGCCCTCGGAGCTGGGCTCGGCCCGGCATTAATGCTGCGACTGTTCCACGTCCCGCTGTCGTCACTTACCGTCGCCCTGATGATGACCGCCGGAGTCGCCACCGTCATTGCCTGGAACGCTTCCGGCTACGACGCCCACATCTTCAAACTGCTTCCCGGTATGGTGGCCTCATTTGCAGTCTGGGCAATCAGTCTGCTTAAGAATGTGCCGAAAAGAAATTCCCGATAACCGATGCGCTGCGAGTCGCCGGCTGCAATCGGGAAGCTATTTCTGACATGCTCCCAAATCGGCCAAAAGCTACGGCTGCGCCCTCACCCAACGAAGACTTCTGACCGCACACGGTCGATTGATCGAGGAACTTACGGCAATCGCCGAATGCGGATGCTGCGGAAGTAGAAGACGCTGCCTGGATCATGAGCCTGGATGGCGATCGCGCCGCCTCTGGGATCTATCAAACGTTTTACTCGCGATGCTGGTCGATCTGGATTTTTCGGTTCAACGTAGTCGGTCACTTTTCTACCGTCGAGCCAGACTACAATGTGTTTGCCGTCAACTTTAAATCTCAGCGTGAACCACTTTGTTTCATCCACCGGCGATTCAGCCAGGTCAACAACGGCGTACAGGCTGCCGGTCTTTCGCTTTTCTTTTGCCGTGCTGTTGAGCTGAACTTCGTAGCCCTTATTCAGGTACTTACCGTTTCGCAGCTTGCGGTCGGTATGAAAGAAGATGCCCGAATTTGAATTCGGTTCGCCCCGGATCTCCGCCTCGAATTCGAAGTTCACAAACGCGTCATCCTTCCTGTCATCACCCGTGTAAAAGAGATGCGACATGCCGTTGAGACCGTGCGCTTTCAACAGGCCATCCTCGACGATAAACGACTCCGGCTTCTCATTCGCCCGCCAGCCAGTCAGATCTCGACCGTTAAACAACGAGACCCAGTCCTCGTCATCAGCCGGAAGCGGAACCTGTTTCGGACTGCCCAGGTACGCAATCAAATCTCTCGTCTGAGTGAACGTCAGGGTTCTGAGTTGCCCTTCTGGCATCATCGAAACATCAGATTTTTTTCGAGCTTCGATTTCGTTGACCGGGATAACGATTTCCGACTCGATCGTTGAAACCGTGATTGCCGCGTCAGTTTCCGATTTAACCAGGCCGGTCACCACTCGACCGGATTCAGTCACGACGACTTCCATCTGAAAATCACGAGAAACCTGAGCACTCGGATCAATCAGATTCTCCAGCAGATAGTCGAGGTTATTCCGTTGAGCTCCGGTGATGTTGGGGCCGACTTCCCGACCGGCGTCGAACAATCGATGGCAGTTAGCACACAGTCTGGCAAAGACCGCTCGGCCAGCACTCAGATCGCCATGTGCGAGTTCGTCCGGCGTCAGTCGCTCCTTGAAACCGGCGATGCGCCGCGCACGGTCTCGAGGCGTCTCGCGAACTTCTCCCCACACTGCATTCAAGCGAGCGGTCAGTCGAGTATCGCCCAGATTCCGAATCTGCCGCGCGACGAAAGCCGAAACATCGCCCGCTTCAATCCGCCCGGCCTCAATCTCTGACAACAAGCGCCCAGCCCATGCAGAACGAGATGCCAAAGTCTGGATGGCCTGTTGCCGAGCGACAACGGACATCTGCGCATATCGACGAAGAATCGCCTGCACGGTGTCAGGATGGTCGTACTCGGCCAATCCTCGCAACACGTTTGAAAGCACAGCCTCATCATCAATCAGCCGAAGCAGCACGTCAGCAAAACCATAAACCCTGCTCGCCACCAGAGAATCGATGGCGACAACGCGCTTCGTTGATTTTTCCGAGCGATCTTCCGCGACTCGTTTCAACTGTGCAATCGCGTCCTTGTCATCAAAAATCAGAGCAAGCTGAATCGATCTTTGTCGAACGTCCTCATTCTCGCTCTCCTGCAAACGAGCATAAGTTTCGCGCCAATAAGGAGGCACCGTGACGCGACGCCGACCTTCAAGACCTCGCAGAATTCCATTCAGGACGTCACTTTGCGACTCAGCGTCTCTGGCCCTTGTAAGAACCTCTGTTAACAACTCAGCGCGAGCCTCGTCCGAGACCAGTGAGGCAATTCGCCTCGCTCCGTGACGCCGCAACGTCGAAATCTTCGAAGTCGATGTCAGAGACGCAAATCGTAGAGGATCGTCATGAATTAACGGCTCGACGCCATACCACAACATGAGCGGAATGTTGACGTCGGAATTGTTCTCTGGATGGGCAGCCAGAGCTTCCCCGATTGACCATCGAAACTCAAAGCTCAGCCGCTGCAATGCACTCGCCAGGTAAAGTCGAACCAGCGGTGACGGATCAGCCACAGACAGATTGATCAATTTCTGCAAAGCTGACGGCGACAACTCAGCACTTTGAGACAGGTCGCTTGTGACCACCGGACTGTTCTTCGAGCCTTTCCGCCGATTCTTAACCAGCAACTGAATCGCCCAGACACGGACATGTTCACTCGGGTCTTCGAGATGCTTCAGCAAGGCCGCTTCGTCGAGTCCGCCGACCACGTGGAGTGCCCACAACGCTCGCAGCTTTCGCGGGACGTCGGTTTCGGTTTCGAACATCGCCCGAAGTCGCTCCACCGTCAGGCCCATTTCAACACCGGAACTCGCTCGCTCCTGCAGAAGTCGTCGAGCGTGGCGAACGAACCAGTCGTTCTTATGAGTCTGCAGTTCGACCAGCCGTTCGTTTGATGCAGTCGACAGTTCTAACTTTGCCGGCTGAGCTGTGCCGTACGAAATCTTATAGAGTCGCCCGGTCTGGCGCTGCGTATTCCGCACACTGTGACACTCGCCGGTGTCTGACCAGTCGATCACAAAAACGCTACCGTCCGGGCCGTACTGCAAGGTCACGCCGACAAACCAGGAATCGCGAGACCGCATGATGTCCGGGCCGTGCGAGGCGAGGTACCCCGAACCGGACCGACGAAGAATGTCATTGTTGATGCGCCGTCCGTGGATGTTGTTTGTGAAGAGCGTGTTGCGGTATCGGTCCGGCCAGTTGTCGCCGAGGTAAATCATCGTTCCGCAATGAGCGTGCCCGCCGCCTGCTGCGTCTTCCGCTTCCGTGCCAGCTCCATCGCGATAGTTTGCGGTCCCGGTGTAATGAAGATGGTCGGCGATCGTCGGAATCCGCTCGTAAGCAAACTCGCTGGACTTCCGGTTGCGCCACGGCTCGTAATGGGCCCCCGGAATCACGTGAAACAAATGAGGGTTCACACAGTTCGTAATGAATGCCTGGCCGTGATCATTCCAGTCGATGCCCCAGGGGTTCGTCGTTCCGTCAGCGTACGGTTCCCACACGTTCTGAACGGGGTGATACCGATAAACACCGCCGTCAAATCGAACGCGATCCTCTTCTGGCGTGCCCGGCTTACCGATCATCGACCAGTTCGTCCGACCGTGAGTTCCGTACAGCCAGCCATCCGGTCCCCAGGCAAAACCATTCGCCAGGTTATGCGCATTGGCGTGAGTCCCGAAACCGTCGAGCAGGATTTGAGGCTCATCATCCGGCCGGTCATCACCGTCGCGATCGGGGATGAAATAAAGATTCGGAGGCGACATCACCCACGCGCCGCCAAAACCAGTTTCGATACCGGTCACATAGTTGAGCTGATCGTAAAAAACCGTGCGTTTGTCATGTCGACCGTCGCCGTCAGAGTCTTCAAAGATGACGATCCGATCGCTGCCAGTCGCGCTGTGGTTCGGATAGCTGTACGCTTCAGCTACCCATAGACGACCTCGGTCATCGATGCAGAACCCTACCGGCTGTTGAACGTCCGGCTCGCCCGCAAACAGAGTCACATTGAAGCCGTTCGGAACGATCATCGTCCGGGCGGCCTCTTCCGGAGGCAGAAGCTGTTGATCGATTTGTCCGAAAGCATCGACGTTATCAAAGAAACCTGAACCGGAAACGACAATGACCAGGAGCCTGAAGAAAGTCTTCGCCGCGACGGATGAATCGTTCATGACAAAATCCAATGAGTAGAGGACGTCCTGACGCACCAGTCGTCTGCAAATTTTCAGAATTGGTATGTCGAGACGCACCCAGTGAAAACTATCCGAGGAAACAATCGATGCTCCGACGAAGGCTGATGGAAATCCACAACGGCTACGCAATCACGTCGTGGACTACATGGCCGTGGACGTCGGTCAGGCGGAAGTCGCGGCCCTGGTAACGATAGGTGAGTCGTTTGTGGTCGATGCCGAGCAGGTGCAGAATCGTGGCGTTGAGATCGTGAATGTGCATCGTGCCGGGAGTCCACTTTTCTTTGCTCGGCTGCGGTGAAAGTGGTACGCCATCCGAGTCGGCGATGTTGTAGCCGTACTCGTCAGTCTGGCCGTAGGTGATTCCCGGTTTGACTCCGCCACCAGCCATCCAGGTGGTGAAGCAGCGAGGGTGATGGTCGCGACCGTAGTTTTCCCGGGTGAGATTTCCCTGGCAGTACACCGTGCGACCGAACTCGCCACCCCAGACGACCAGCGTGTCCTCAAGCATCCCTCGCTGTTTGAGGTCTCGGATCAGAGCGGCACTGCCCTGGTCGATGTCTTTGCACTGCGAGCCATGTTCGCGCGGCAGTCCGCCGTGCGCATCCCAGCCTCGATGAAAAATCTGAATGTTGCGCACCCCTCGTTCAGCCAGCCGTCGAGCGTTCAGGCAACACGCCGCGAACGTCCCCGGAGTTCTGGCATCGTCGCCGTAGAGGTCGAACGTTTCTTTCGTTTCATCGGAAAGGTCCATCAGCTCCGGCACGGACGTTTGCATTCGATAAGCCATCTCGTGCTGACGAATGCGGGCGACGATTTCCAGATCCGCGAAGCGCTGGTACTGCTCATTGTTCAACGCCGACAGAGCGTCCAGTTGAGCGCGGCGATCCTTACTGGAAATTCCCTTCGGATTGCTGAGGTACAGAACGGGGTCGCCCTGGCTGCGCATCAGCATGCCCTGATGATCTGACGGCAGAAAACCTGGTCCCCAGAGCCGGTTGAACAGACTCTGCTCGGCGTGATTCGTACGAGCGTGCATCACCACATAGTGCGGCAAGTTCTCGTTCATGCTGCCCAGGCCGTAGCTGAGCCACGCTCCAAGACTCGGCCTGCCTGGAATCTGACTTCCGGTCTGAATGTACGTGATGGCCGGGTCGTGGTTGATGGCTTCGGTAAACGTGCTATAGGTCACGCAAATGTCCTGAGCAACGCTCGCCATATGCGGGAGCAACTCGCTGACCCACAATCCTTTGTCGTTGTTGTTGCATTTCGTGAAGTGATACTTAGTAGGGCAGATTGGCAGGCCACTTTTCTGGTTGGCTGTCATACCGGTGACGCGTTGACCGTTACGAACTTCCGGCGGCAATTGCTCGTTAAATTTCTTCGCCAGACCGGGCTTGTAATCCCACAGGTCGAGATGACTGGGGCCTCCGCTCATGAATAGGTAGATCACGCGTTTCGCTTTCGGCGCGTGATGCGTCGCCGGCAGCACTCCACCGCGTGCGCCATGCGTTTCCCGAGCCATTAACTGTCCCAGAGCAGCAGTGCCCAGCCCCAACGCTGCGCGACCAAACAACTGCCGCCGCGTGACCATCAGCTCGTGTTCACGAATCGGGTTTTCATTCACCATGACAGTCACCGTGTGTCTCTAAAATTCTGACCTCGGTAGTGAGGTCGGATTAAAGTCCGAACTGTGTGCCACTGGCTTCGCCAGTGTTTCCAAAACTCTCGCTCCAACAGAAACGCACGCACTGGCAAAGCCAGTGGCACACGGAAAAGATCGATCAATACCTTTGAAAATTCTGCTTGTGGCACCTGAGTCGAAAATGTCTTCAATAAAGGAGTATCGCGACGTCGCTGGCGAGAACCGTCACCGTGACCTGTGTCCAGGCGGCGAGTTCGGCAGGATTCAGCTTCTCATTTCGAACCGCTTCGCCCAGCGAAAGAAGTGCCAGCGCGTCGTTGGGCGACTGAGTGAATCGTCGCTTCATAGCCGCCAGAAGATTCAGGCAGGCGACCGACTCACGATCAGTCGGACTCCGACTGGCGAGCAGTTCGAAGAGCAAATTCAGTCGAGCCTCATCGCCGTCCGCTTCGAGTAACAGTCGCTCGGCCAGCTTCCGGGACATTTCGATCCGCTGCGTCTCGTTGAGCAGGCCCAGCGATTGCAACGACGTGTTTGTACGGGATCGGCGGACGCAACTGGATTCGCGGTCCGGCGCGTCGAACAGTGTCATCATGGGGTGCGGGCTGGTCCGCTTCCAGTAAACGTAAAGGCTGCGGCGGTAGAGCAGTTGCCCTTTATCGGCGACATACTCTTTGGTGTTGCTGGCGGGGTGTGCCAGAGCCTTCCACATGCCAACGGGCTGGTACGGCTTCACGCCTTCGCCGCCCATTGATGGGTCGAGCAGGCCGCTCGCCCACAGAGCAACATCCCGCAGCACTTCAGCGTCAAGTCGGTAAGCCGGCCCGCGAGCAAACAGCAGATTCTCTGGATCCGACACATCGCTCCGCCACGCAGAGCTTTGTCGAAACGCTCGGCTGGTCACCATCAGCCTGAGCATGTGCTTGAGATTCCAGCCGGAATCCTGCAACTCGACAGCCAGCCAGTCGAGCAGTTCAGGATGAGTCGGCTGCTGTCCTTGCAGTCCGAAATCTTCCGGAGTCCGCACCAGTCCATAGCCGAACACTCGCTGCCAGACCCGATTGATCAGGACTCGGGCGACAAGCGGATGCTCGCGCGCAGTCAGCCAATTTGCGAGACCCAACCGGTTGCGCGGCGAGTCTTCGGGAAAACTTCCCATCACTTCGAGGATTCCCGGCTGCAACAGCTCACCGATCGGCAAATCGTACTCGCCGCGTTTGAGAACGTGAGTACTTCGTGGCTGAGGAAGATCCTGTGCAACGAGCGTTGTGGTAAAGGCTGCTTCTGCCTGCTCGATCTGCTTTTTCAGCTCGACTGCGTGCTTAGCCAGTTCGAACTGGTCAAAGCCACCGTCCGGTGCGGCAAGCAGATTCAAACGCTCCGCATCCGAACTGCTCAGCCACTTTTTAAGAGTCGCCGCAGCAACCGACTCACCACTCTCCAGGCGGTTGTAGACCTGACGGATCAGATCGCCACGCAGCTTCAGAAGCTGGCTCCACTCTTTCCACGACGCCTGATCTTTCGGAACCTTTGCGACAGGGCCGTACTCATACTTGTTGCCGTCCATTGAGGGCTCGGCGGTGCTGTTGAAAAAGGCAAGCAGCCGGTAATACTCGGTCTGAGGAATCGGATCGTACTTGTGAGTGTGACAGCGGGCACACGTCAGCGACATTCCAAGGAACACTGTTCCCAGGGTTTCCACCCGGTCGAAATTGTTCTTCATTTGAAACTCGGCCGGAATTGCCCCGCCTTCGCCTGTTGAAGGATTCAAGCGTACGTACCCGGTGGCAATCTTCTGCTCCAGTGTCGGCTCCGCCAGCAGATCCCCGGCCAATTGCCACGTGATAAACTGATCCAGCGGCAGATTCTGATTCAGCGCCCGCACGACCCAGTCGCGATACGGGTAGATGCCTCGCTTATTGTCGAGATGCAAACCGTGAGTGTCTCCGTAGCGAACGGCGTCCAGCCAGTAGCGTGCCTGGTGCTCGCCGAACCGAGGACTCATCATCAACTCATCGACCAGCTTTCCGTACGCCTCGTCACTTGAGTCATCCAGAAACCGGTCCAACAGCAGTGGCTCAGGCGGCAGTCCGGTCAATGTCAAAGCCACGCGTCGCGCGAGAATTCTGCGGTCGGCCTCGGCGGCGAAAGCGACACCTTCTGCGCGCATCTTCTTCAGCAGGAATGCGTCGATCTCATTTCGCACAGAAGGGTCATCAATCGTCGGAGTGACCTTCTGAGGTGGCACGAACGCCCAGTGCCTGGCGTAATCTCCTCCCTGCTTTACCCACCGCGTTAACACATCCCGTTCGCGGCGACTCAACTGTTTCTCGGCATCGGCGGGGGGCATCGGTTCATCGACCGAATGAATTCTTGCGAGCAGTTCACTTTGCTCGGGCGACGTCGGGTTGATCGCCTGATAGCCGCTGCGGGCTTGCGTTGCCGCTTCAAAAGTATCAAGTCGAAGCTGACCATCTTCGACAGAATCAGGCCCGTGACAAACGAAACACTTGTCTGACAGTATTGGGAGCACCTCCCGTGCGAAGTCGACAGGCACCTTGTCGGCAGACTTTTCCACTGCCGGAAGTTCGCCCCCCCCTGCCACAACCAGACCCGCAGCCAACACAAACATGTTGCTCACAAAACGACCTTGAAGTGAATATTTCATGGTTCAATTTTTCAGACTGAAAACTGAATAAGTCCGTGCAGATGCTTCTCGCACGCACCACAACTTCACGTCCATCGATAGTGCGTCAAGACACACCCAGCAGAACTACGGTCCGGTGGGCACTGCCCCCTACGGGGTGTCAGGTGGGAAGAACCGGTGCTGCCCGCGGCGAGCTGCGTTAATTGATTCTGTTGTGTCCTGGAGCGTTCCCGGATCTCCCTGTGACGCCATCCAGTGATCGAGTTCCTGACTCAGTCGATTCAAGACAGCGGCATGTTCCTTGTCACCCGCCAGGTTCGTTATTTCAAAAGGATCATTCGCCGTTCGGTAAAGCTGTTCGGCCGGGCGACGCATGTAGCGTTTCACAAGGTCGTACGTTTCAGCATTCGAATGACTGTCCCAGACCCAGGTCGCCCAGTAGGGATTGTTTAAAGCAGCTTTGCCTTGCAACCCCATCAGATGTTTCTCGATATAAATTTCGTCCGGCGCCAGGTTGCGAATGTATCGCCACGTTCCATCGCTAACCGTGCGGATTGGATAGGCGGGGCCTTCCGGAATGTTGTTGTGCATGCCGTAAACGAATTCGCGGTGCGAGTCTTTTTCGCCCTTGAGCACGGGAAGAAAACTGCGGCCGTCGTGTTGACCATTTTCAGAAGGCGAGCCAGCCAGCTCCAGCAGCGTGGGCAGGACGTCGGCATACTGAACCAGAGCGTCCGTGCGTTGGCCCACTGGTGTAACACCCGGCAGTCGAGCAATCAGAGCGGTGTGCAGCCCCGTGTCCCAGTTCGTCCACTTGCAACCTGGAAACTGCGCCCCCTGCTCCGAAGTAAACAGCACGAGCGTATCCTGCGCTCGACCAGCCGCGTCGAGCGTGTCAAGAAGCTCACCAACCTGCCCGTCCATATACGTGATCTCGGCCAGGTAACTGGCAAAGTCCTGCCGGGTTCTCAACGTGTCGGCGATGTTGGGAGGCAGCTTCAACTTCTTCTGAGGGTATTGCGAAACGTCACCCATCACCCACGGAACGTGCGGCTCGACCAGAGCGACGACCAGACAGAACGGGTTGTTGGGCTCTCGAGTGACAAACTCCCGCAACGCCGTCAGATCGTGTTCCTGCGTCGGGTTGCGAACGCAGCTGGGATCAAACCCTTCCACCTTCTCAAAAGGAAATGATGACTGCGGTTTGACATGGACCTTGCCGGCCAGACCGACTCGATAGCCAAGCTTTCCCAGATGCTGCGGCATGCTGGTCGTGACCGGTCGACTGGCCGAGTGATTCCAGGCACAACCGTTCCGCATCGGATACTGCCCGGAAAACAACTCCGCACGACAGGGCTGACACATCGCCGACGAAAGGTAGGCCTTATTAAAAGTCAGCCCTTCTGAGGCCAGTCGGTCAATGTTTGGTGTCTTTGCATTCAGCCCACCGTACAACGGAAGATCGCTGAACGTGCAGTCGTCGGCCATGATGATCAGCACGTTTGGCTGATCAGCCGCCTCGACACTTTTCATGCCTGAAATCAATGCGGCTGCCACAACCACTGACTGGAGTACGAATCGCATCTCACATCCCGGATAAAGGTGCTTGAAAAAGGCAAGCGGCTCAACTGTCGTCTCACCGATCCCATGAGCAGCATTGTGAAGATAACGCCTCGAAAGCATTCTGCCACAATCGGACAACCCGCTTCGCAGGAAACAACGTATTCGCCAACGGTCACAGGAAACGTCACCAGGAAGTCGCGTCAGGTCTCTATCTGCGGCCACTCAAACACTCGACCAAAACCAGAGCACTTTCAGAATTCGTTTTCAGTGTTCTGCAGGAAGGCCACAAAGAAAACGATGGTTATCCCGGGCGTCAGCTCCTGCACAGAAACCATGAAGATGGTCTAATTACCGTCGAGTGCCTTGCGGATGAACGCCGGGCGATCGGTCGTAATCGATTCGGCCCCCAGCGATCGAAACTTCCGGGCCGCTTGCGGATCGTTGACCGTCCATACGTGAAATCCAAAACCGGCATGCCGGACCTTTTCAACGAACGGCAAGTCAATCACCTTCAGATTTCCGTTGCTGCCGAGTCCGGTTGCTCCGGTACGCTTCAGTGTTTTCAACACGTCCTCAATTGACGGTGTCCAGGGATTTGATTTTTCCTTTTGTCGATAGCTGGTGAGCCAGTTTGCTCGGTACTGAGGCATTGTTTCCTGCGCCTGCATCACAACCGCTTCGTTGAAACAGATGATCGTAATCTGCTCAGGCTTGAGTGGCGAAGCTGCCAGCTGCGACTTGAGCACCGGCAGAACCTCAGGGCCACATTTGATTTCGACGAAGATTTGCCGCCCATCTGGCACGGTGGCCAGGACTTCTGCGAGTGTTGGAATTCGCTCGTTCACGAAACGCGGGGACTTCCAGCGTCCGACGTCGAGCGTCCGCAGTTCGTCCAGCGTCGATTCGGTGACGTTCAACTCTGGCTGGTCTGGAGCGACTCGTTTCGTCGTCCGGTCGTGGAGGCAGACGATTTGCCGATCGCGCGTCAGATAAAAGTCACCTTCGATCGCGTCGGCATTCTGTTCCCAGGCCAGGCGGAACGCAGCGAGCGTATTTTCCGGCGCGTCATGCGACGCACCGCGGTGAGCCACGATCAGTTGTGCGTCCGCAACGCTGGCAGCACGAACAACCAGAATCAGCAGTAGAAAGCACTTCATCAGTTTCACAGGTCAGTTTCCGTTCCAGCGTGGCCAAATTGTCTGCGGTGACGGGGTCACAGTTGAAAGAAAAGACATCCTGGTCGTTGATCAAAAATTTGGAAACTGAGTCAACGCCCTTCTGTCTCTCGCAGTGTTCGCTCAGCTGAGCTCAGCAAACACTGCGGGAACTGAAATTCGTAAACCGTTCCGGCACGACGCAAGTTTCTGAAATACTGAACGACGGCGACGGGCAAACTACCCGATCACAGGCCACGGGAAAAATTCCAGCAACACGTTGCCGGAACAGGCTTCGGTCCAGTCGACGGCACAGCAAAGCCCTCAGACCGGGGAAACAACCATGCTACTTCCCGACTCGGTACAGATGCTTTTTTGTGCGGATGAGCAGCGAATCTTTGTAGACGCCCGGCGAAGCCATGCATCCACCGTCGAGCTTATTAGTGGCGAGAAGTTTGTAGGCGGTCGGATCGGCGGCGACGACTCGGGTGACTCCATCATCTTCGTCAAACAGGTAAATGCGACCGTTCGAATAAATCGGTGAGGCGCTGTGGCGGCCCTCGATACGTTCGGTCCAGACAGGTTCTCCGGTTTTGATATCCAGGCAAGACGCCACGCCTTTGTCATTAACCATAAACATGTGGTCGCCGACGATGAGTTGCGACGGGCGGGTCGGAGTGGACTTCCCACAGGTCCATGTGACGTGTGTGTCGGTCACGTTGCCACTTCCATCGGGCCGGACAGCCAGCAGTCGCTTGCCACCTTCCAGGTTGATAAAAACGTGACCGTGACTGTAAATCGGTCTCGCTGCGGCGTTGTAACCGCCATGATAAACGGTCCACAGTTCTTTGCCGTCGAGCGGGTTGTATGAGATCGTTGCGACAGCCGCCGGACTGACCATCTGCAGTCGCCCATCATGTTTGAACACGGTCGGTGTGCAGTAGGCTTTTTTGGCATCGCCTTTGTCAGTTCCGTAATCGATTGTGCGGTCAGTCTTCCAGACGGTTTTGCCGGTTTGCTTATCGAGCGCGACCACGTACTGATAGTCCGCTCCGTCAAAATTGATGATGACCATATTTCGAAAAATGACCGGCGAAGATCCAGCTCCGCGGAGATGGTCGCACGGCAGATCCTGCCGCACCCACAGTGTCTTGCCCGTCGCGGTATCCAGACACGCCGTGCCCGCACTGCCGTAGTGAACCCAGACTCGACCGTCTTCAATCACGGGAGTCGGACTCGCGTAACTGTTGTACGGAATGCAGAACATTGGCTCGGCAATGTCGAACACCTTGACGTCGTGTTCAACCCTGCCTGACTTCGCGTCGACGCAAACTGCAAACAATTCCTTGCCATCGGGAGTCGCCGTCGTCATCCAGATCTGGTCTCCCCATACGACGGGAGACGACCACGCTTTGCCGTGAATCGGCGTTTTCCACGCAACATTCGAATCTTCGCTCCATTCGAGCGGCAGGTTGTCCGATGGCGAATACCCGTTAGTCATCGCTCCGCGAAACTGATTCCAGTAGTCAGCACTCTGCACGTGCGTTGACGACAGGGTGAAAACAACGATGACAAGCAGCGTGAAAGCGGGATTCTGCATCCTGAAGATTCCTGGTGGGCCGAGTCTGGAAGGACTGAAGTACGCAGAGTGTGTCAGGAAATTCACCAACCGGCAATCGGCCAGCATTTTATCACAGGCATCATCTGCCATCGCTTCGGCCTTCCCGGACAAACTTCTTGAGCAGGCCAAACATCTCTTTGATCAGTTGCGAATGACCTCCTGATACGTCGGTCGTTTCTTCATTGTCTTTTTCAAGATCATGCAGCGCGAACGACACCGGAAAGTCATCGTCCAGGAGTTGTGCGAGGGTTTTCGGCCCGTTGACTGTCAGCTTGTACGTCCCCATACGAATGGCAAAAGTGCCGTTGCTGTGGTTGTGGACGATCGCGTCGTGAAATGACACGGGGCGTTGTTCGCCAGTCAGTGCCCGAAAGAAGCTCTGACCATCTTCGGCAGTCTTCTCGCCAAGGTTGACGTTCAGTATCTCGGCCAATGTCGGAAAAACATCATTGAAGAGGATCGTCGTTGAACAGCGACTACCAGGCTTGACCTTCTCAGGCCAACGGACAAAGAACGGGACGCGGTGCCCTCCTTCCTGCAACCCGGCCTTCCAGCCGCTGAATGGGCCATTCGAGTCGTGTCCGTAAACACCAGTGTTACCCCTGACCCATCTGGCCGGATATCCCTTCGTGCGATTCACAGGTCCATTGTCGCTGGTGAAGATCACGATCGTGTTCTCTGCGATCCCCAGTTCGTCAACCTTACGAAGAAGTCTGCCGACGTGGTGGTCGAGTTCGACGACGAAATCTCCATACGTTCCGGCGCGACTGGTTCCGACGAATTCCTTGTTGGGGACAATCGGGTTATGAGGCGTCGTCATCGCGTAATAGAGAAAGAATGGATGATCGGGCCGATCGCGAACTGCCGCCTCCACAAACTCGCACGCCTTATTCGACAGCATCGGCACGAGACAGTCCATCGTGTAGCCATCGGCAATGATATTGTCGTCCCGCCCGAACCATTCACCGAGCCTGGCCTTTGCCGTTCGAGAGGACAGCGATGGTACAACTGTCGCTCGGTTATTCTCGATGAACGTAGCAGGATTCATCTCTGCCGATCCGGCGATCCCAAATGAATAGTCGAATCCAAAATCGCGAGGTCCTTTCAGGACAGGTGCCGCAAAGTCGATGTTCTGAAAATCCTGGTAGTTGGGATGAACCCGAATGATCTCCCGCGCGCTTTCATCGCGCAGTTTCCAGTCGATCCCCTGATGCCACTTGCCGATCAGCCCGGTGAAATATCCCGCCTCGTGAAGCATATTTGCGAGCGTCTTGCGTCCGGGCTCAATCAATGTCCCGGCAAGATTCGCGAGATTCCCGCCTGACCCCAGCCGAGTCCGCCACATATACCGACCGGTCAACAACCCATAGCGCGAAGGCACACAATACGATCCCGCCGAATGGGCGTCCGTGAAAATCAGTCCCTCTTCTGCAAGCCGGTCCAGGTGCGGCGTAGGAATCCGGCTATCGCGGTTCAGGACACCAGCATCGCCATACCCCAGATCGTCAGCAAGAATGATCACCACGTTTGGGCGTTTGTCGGCTGATTGCCTTGACGATGAGGTGAGCTGCTCCGCCAAACCTTGTCGGCATAGCAACAAAACACACAACATCGACATGGCAACGATATCCAGCTGACTGGCTCTATGGCGACCAAATCTCATCGAATTCTCACCGGACGAGTCGTGGGATAATCGCCCCAGCATACTGCCAGTCCGTTCGAGAATGCACTTTCAAATGATCGCTTCTGCTTTCCCATGGAATGAAACACGGAAAGAGCGGGCCATTCGGGGACTCATTACTTCTGGAAGCGGCGCGGTCTGGCATCTTCGAGATCCCTGCAGATGGCGATGACCAGAAATATCACGAGACACTGTGGCTTGATCCAATCTTCAAAGCCATCGCGGCCGGCTCGTTGAAAACAGGCTGGTCAGTCAATCGAACCATTGATTCAACCATGGCTAATTGAACAGACAAAAAGAAAGCCCTCTGATTACCGGAATAACCAGAGGGCTTTGCATCGTCGGTTCGCTGATCAGTTCAGCAATTCTTAGAACTCACCCAGAGTCTTTCCGTCAGAACGACGAGAAAGGTTTTCGTAGATGGTTGAGTCAATGTTTTCGCTCAGGAAGCGAACTGTTCCGTCACCCAGAACAGCCTGAATCCCGCCAGTATGCCAGCTGCTGAAACCAACAGTTGTCGCATCCTGGTAATCTCCAGACATCGTCTGATCGTTACCAACAGTCTTGTTGATCTTGATTGTACCGGCAGCACCAGCAGACCAGGTTGTTACTGAAGTTACAAGAGTGTTTCCCGTCAGATTCCCGGTCAGCTGATTCTGTTCACCAGGTTCATTCAGTGTCACGTCCCCACTTCGTGTCGTGCCCAGAACCTGATAGAGGCCCGTAGTTCCAGCAGCAGCGGGGCCCTGAGGAAGCGGGTTAACTGCATAAGTGGCCGCTGGCGCCTGCATACCGGCCCAGAAGGTGCAGGGACCAAGAACCCCGCTTACAGCATCGTCAGCCCCACCATCTACGATAGCACCTGCAGTCACGGTCCAGCCTACCGTGTTACAAATCTTCGGGTTACGTCGTTCTGCAGCCAGAACTACGTTAGACATCCCGTCTTTGACATCGCGAATACGAACCCTTGTGTTCACGCCCATGATGCCCTGTACATCGCCTGGGTGAGCCGTTGCAGAAGGCATTCCAACGCCATAGTTACCAACGTAGTTAGCCACACCCATGTCGGCGACCCCACCAGAAGAATCCTGATCAGGACCGGCATCAGAAGGACAACGGGCCGCAGTCAGAATTGTTGATGAAAGTCCTGCGTTGTTTGGAGTACCAGTAGCATTCGTGTAAGCGATCTTCGAGTTGTACTTCTTGAACAACGGTGCCTGGTCAAAGAACGGCAGAATGTGGTACGTCCACGCCAGTCCGTTCGAAATTCCAGTCCCTGCAGAAACTGTCACGCCCGGAGGCAGCGTTTTGTGAACATCGTGGTAGTTCATCAGCGACAGGCCAATCTGCTTCAGATTGTTTTTGCACTGTGAACGACGAGCAGCTTCGCGAGCCTGTTGAACGGCCGGCAGAAGCAGAGCGATCAGGATCGCGATAATCGCAATCACGACCAACAATTCAATCAACGTAAATCCTTTTTTCGCTCGCTTTGGCATAATATGCTCTCCCGAATGCGAACCAACAAAAACTAAAGATCCTGAACACCAGAACCCGGTTAAATTCAACTTCAAAACGGTCGCGTGCAGGATATTGCCCAGCAAGTGCGCGACCACCCCACGCGAACGTGTGATACAGCTCGGTAAAGTATCACGCGATCGCGTGACTTCAACATCGGTTCGTGAAAAATTCTTAATTAACGAAAATTTCGTTCGCCCGGAGTTTCTCTTGGGAATTAACGCGAGCCATCACTTCGAAACAGGAATATTGTGCCTGACATCACAAGAATCAGTCCGAATCTTCGTCTATAAGCAAATTTCTGCTTCGAAACAGACCTCAATACCGTTCTGAATAGGCTGCACGAGCCACTCAGAGCTCCATTTGTCCCCGAGACGGCGCATCCGTCAAGATCGTCGACCAGCTATGGTCGATCTCGTCCCCAGTTATCAATCGGCGCAAAGTCAACCATCGGATTCGTGCTGACCTCACGCGTTTGCCTGATCGTGACTCTACGCCCGGCATGACTTCGCCGTTAGATTGCGTGATGGATGCGTCGCCCCATGCCCGGTGCTGATTCCACGACGCCAGCGGACATCGAACGAAAACGAGACCGAGAAAGAGCGACTGAAATGATCGAACAGGTCGACATCGACGGAGTTTCACTTCACTTAAGCAAACCGGACCAGTCGCAAGGAAACTGGATCGGACAGAGTGAAGCGCTCAGGCAACTGCTCGCGTGCTGGATCGTGGTTGACGACAAAGACCTTGCACTCGCGCCGCGGATTGTCGGTACGCCGGGTATCGGGAAGACAACGCTTGCTATCGCCGCTGCCCATGCGAGAAACCAGGAACTCTACATCTATCAATGCACTGCTGACACCCGGCCTGAAGACCTGCTCGTTACGCCGGTCCTCGGCGAAAACGGAAGGATCAAATACCACGCGTCGCCGCTGGTGACGGCAATGCTTCGGGGCGGAGTGTGCATTCTCGACGAAGGCAACCGAATGAACGAGAAGTCGTGGGCCAGCCTGGCCCCACTGCTTGATCATCGTCGGTATGTTGAATCAATCGTTGCTGGCATCACGATTAAGGCACATGCCGACTTTCGCTGCGCCATGACTATGAACGACGACGAGTCAACTTTCGAAATTCCTGACTACATCATGAGCCGGATTCAGCCGACGCTGGCTCTGGAACCGCCCGACCGAAATGACGAACTCGCGATTTTGAAGTATCACATCCCGTTTGCCGACGACGAGATGCTTGGTTTAACGGTCGACTTTCTCCAGCAGGCGCACGAATTGAAACTTGATTTCTCAACCAGAGACGGAATCAACGTTCTTCGCTACGCCTTAAAGCGACTTGCTCAGGCTGCCGATCACCCGCTCAGCAACGACGAGCACTGGCGTGAAGCAGTTCTTCGCTGCCTCGGTGATGATGCGCTGGACCTGTCGGCACTTGCTGATAATCGCAACCAGTCACTGGGTGGGAATATCGTGCCTATGGGGTTGGGAGATTTCTTCTTCTCGCCGGGCGACCCGCTTCATCCCGATATGCACGGCGGAATGACAGACGAAATGAGACGAGAGTTCATTGATGAAGACGATGACGACTCATCAGATTTCGGGTTTGACGGCAGGTCGCCTCTCGATGATCTCGGTGACGATCCAGATGATGACGAGGACGTCCCGTATTGAAGTTCGAGTGAAACACTCCGCGTTCTTTTTAATCACGGTTCTCGGGATTGGCCTTTCGAATGCTCGACGAATCTCTGCAACTGAGTCCTCGAATCTGCGTTGCACCCGTCCTGCACGGCAGCGGCGACTTTGCGGTCGAGGTTCGGCGCATTCAGCTTGCGCACAAGTTCGATTGTCTGGCCGTGCCACTGCCACCTTCGTTTCAGACTCGTGTCGAGCAGGGCATTGATCACCTTCCGAATGTGACGGCAGTGACCCAGGAAGAGCGTCCGTCGTTTTCGACAAACGACTGGACACCCGACAGCGATCGGGAAGACGACGCAGGCACCGACACCAGACGAAGATTGAGCTATGTCCCGATCGACCCGTGCCAGCCAGTCATTGCCGCTTTACGAGTTGCGATTCAGGAACGCACTCCGCGAGCGTTCATCGATCTGGAAACCGATTGCTTCGAAAGTCACTCGATCGTCCTGCCGGATCCGTACGCGCTGAAACGTGTTTCGATTGAGCGTTTCGCAGCAGCGGCCCTGCTCGGAATTCCAAGACCGCCAGAAGGGCTGACGACCGATCGAATTCGCACGATGGCCGCGAGGCTGAAAGAACTGGAGACTCGATACGAGCGAATTCTGTTTGTCTGCGCGCTGGCTGACTGGCCGTGGATCCGCGAGGCCTACACTCGGAATCTAACGACTGACGAACAGGACACGGAAGTCGAAGATGCTCAGCTCTGTTCCGTTTCAGAGAACTCGCTGCTGTTCATGCTGGGGGAGCTTCCATTTTTGACCGGCCTTTATGAACAGGCGCGAGCGGAACTCGACTGCGACGAAAATCTTTCAGTCGACGGGTTGAAGCAATTGTTGCTGGCTTCACGCGACCGGTATCAGATCGAAATGCGATCACTGGCTCGTCGAATCACTCCCAAACTGATGAGCGTTTTTCTGCGATACGTTCGCAACCTGAGTCTGATCGAACGGAGGATGACTCCGGACCTCTACACGCTGATCGTGGCTGCCCGGCAGGTCTTTGGAGATTCGTTTGCAATTGAGCTGGCCGAGGTCTCACGAAGCTACCCGTATACATCGAACGAGGCGTTGCCGGAGATCTCATTCGGAATCGACATCGCTCGACTGCCGGACGGAGGCATGGCTGATGTCGTCTCACGATTGCCAGGACCTCCGGTTCAATGGCGCACCTGCGAACTCAACACAAAACCACCGAAGATCGACCAGGACCGCTGGAAAATGAGATGGAATCCTCATCGGCAGTGCAGCTGGCCGCCGGAAGATGTTGCCATCGAAAACTTCCGAAACCATGTCAAGGATGCCGCGCTGTCAATGATGGGTGCCGAACTGGCTCAGACGGAAAAGTTCTCGGCCAGCATGAAAGACGGTCTTGATATCCGGGAGACGCTTCGCAACTGGCACACAGGAGACCTCTACGTCAAGGTGTTCCCGCCGAAACTTCAGGGAACGCTTGACTGCGTGCTGATGTTCTTCGATTCGCCAGCGGACCCGCGGGACTATCCGTGGCGAATCACCTGGATGGCCGAGAACACTGACGAATCAACGCTTTCGTTGTTCGCCAGTGATTTTCAGAATGAGCTGATCGGCCCAGGAATTGGACTCGCGAAGTATGGTGGTGCGATGTTCCTCTTCCCCCCGCGGGACATCGCGGACGTGTGGCACGATTTTCGACTCGACTTTACTGACACAATGGAAGAACGACTGCTCGCCGGAGCGTGTCTGCACAGTCGGGAACGACATATCGCCGTGCTGAGCGAACTTCCGCCCGGTGCAGGCTGGAGACGTCTTGCCAAACGCTACGGGAAAAAGCTGGTGCATGTCCCCCTGGGGCGATTCAGCCAGGAAACCATCCAACGACTAAGAATGGTCCACGTGCTCAATGGTCAGGAAGTCCGGAGCTTTGCCGCCCACTTTATCCGAGGTTCTTAGCCGGGGTTAGACGATGGAGCTCAGTTCAGACAGGACCATCGCTAAGCCGTCGTCAGTTAAATCGCGGATCGATGCGGGCATCGTTCATATTGATCAGGGCCAGTCGCTCGCGGACATCGGCCAGGCTAACCCGGTTTCTCAATGCCCAGTTGAGAATGTCAAGATTCTCGCATCCCTGGCGGTACTGATCGATTATCTCAAGAGCGAGCGCGTCACCAGACTCGACCATCGGCGTCAGCACGCCGAACGCCTCAGACGCAAACTCCGACCAGCGATACTCTCCGAGCAGGTGCTCAAGGTGGCGATACCTGAGGAAGTTCCACCAGAAGCGTTGATACCAGTCCAGAAAACCGTTGTTCCCGACGTCGTATCCGCGTTTCTGGCTTTCAATCCAGCGGTGGCACCGAGCCTCCTCAAAAGCGGCCTCATAGAGGCTGCAAACTTCTATTTCGAGCACACAAGTCTGACTCATCGGTCGGGAACCCTGACTCTGAAGGTGGCACGATCCAGGACGAAAACCACCCTACCGACACTTGACCTGACGGCTGGAGACTAAACCAGCAAGCGGCGTCCGATCAGGCTCTACTTATAAGTCCGTCAGAAAATACCCGCAACAGCCAATCCCCCGATAATTCGTCGCGTCCCGGGAATTCGTCCAGGGTTTCTGCACTGGTTCTCTCCACAAAAAAACTCTCAGCCGGTGAGTGAATGGCTGAGAGTTCAAATCAAGGAGAAGCCCATCGGGCACTGCGTCAACAGAAGTGTGCTGACAACTCTGAGGAGCTACTGAGTAACGGTTGCTTCGCGGAACGGGAATGTGTCGATCGGAACCAGCGGTACTGGAGGGAGAACATTCTGTGTAATTGAGTACGGAATTGCATAGGCATTAACCCTTCCGGATGTCAGCTCGGCCACGTATAGAGCACTGCTTCCCCACTGACTACCACCACTGTTCGGAATTTCTGCGAACCCGCTGGAAACGGCGTAATACGGTGTTCCTGACGCTCCCACTTTGAAGTCTTCGGCCAGATTGCGGTAGTAAAAGTTGACGAACACAGTTCCCTTGCGGGTTCGATTCATCAAAGCTCCGGTAAGCCTTCCCGTGAGATAGTCGATGACGAAAACGGCTTCCGTCGCCCCTGTTACTGGCGCCGTAATCATCCCGAACTTTTCGTTTCGATCAGCCGTTGATGCCGACAGTGGCTCATGCGGCCAGATCGTCGCGATGCTGATTCCTGCGACGAGACCAGTCATCAGCCACGCCCACTTGTAGCTCGTTCGATTTACAGACATATCCATTTCTCCAGATTGTTCGATCCGATCAAGACATCTCGACGGAACCAGTGTCCGTCAGTTACTGAACTTCGAAATGTAGTCGGCTACTCAGGCACGAACCAGTCCGATCCCTGATCCGCTCTCCAGTGAAGCCGGTCGCCTTTGCTCTATGCGTCACTCACCGTTCGGCAGACTTTTTCCTTCCTCGGCAGTCCCGTCCTCCTGGTTGGATCGCCCGGGAATCGACCGGCCGTGGGGGTCGAGACCTGGCTGGTCGAGTTCCTCTTCCAGTTGATCGACCATCGGTACGTCCAGAAAATGTTCAACGCGATGAGCGGCTTCGTGGAGATGATCGTCCGGCAACGAAAAGTGGCGGGCCATGTACGATTCCCACAGCCGATGAGAACGCACGAGATGTTCCGCATGCTCACGTCCGGAAGCCGTTAATACCCAGCCGCCATCAGCACTCGCCACAAACCCCTGCCGACTGAGTCGCCAGCAGGCCAGCCGCCCGCGCAGCGTCTCGAGTACAGTCGCGTTGACGAATGGTCCATCATCAGTCTGCGAATTGGCTTCATCTCGCCGATAAAGAACCCCCAGGCAGTCTTCGCAAAGAATTCTGAATCCCAGCAGCGACTGTCGGACAGTCTGCACAACGAGCCCTCGCCGAGGGCTGAATAGAAACGCCAGACCAAAGATGAACCCGCAAACGATCGCTGTCATCCCGGCGGTGCTGGAGTCGTCAACCGTCGTGAAACCGAGGCTGCCAAAAATCGCGTTGGGAGTCCACAACGCCAGACCGTGTCCTACAAACGCGCTGCCCCCGGCAATCACCAGAGCCAGCAGAATCATGATGTGAAGCCGTTCACTCAGCAGGAAAGCCGCGACTGGCGGAGCGACAAGCACCGTGATCACAAGGATGGCGCCGACCGACTGAAAGGCCGCCACCAGAGTAACGGACGTAATCGCCATCAGGATGTAGTGCACCAGGGCGGAATTCAGTCCGAGACTTGTCGCCAGATCTGGATCGAACGTGGTCAGTCGCAGCTCTTTGAAACACAATCCGAGCAGCAGCAGATTCACAATCAGGACGGAACCATTCAGAACAGCAGCCGTAGGAACGCCGGAATCACCCACCGTATCGAGTACCACAGTTTCCACAGCTCCAAACAACACGCAGTCAGCGTCCAGGTGCACGTCGTCGGCGTAGAGCCGAACCATCAAAAGTCCCAGGGCGAACAGCGACGTGTAAACAACTCCCAGCGCGGCAGAATTCTCGACACGACCAAGTCGCTGCACGGCTTCAGTCAAAAACGCCGTCAGCAGGCCGGCCAGGACAGCGCCCCCCAGCAGCACAAACTGCATTGTCGATCCGCCTTCAGAATGAGGCCCGACAATTCCCAGCCAGTAAGCTGCCAGAAATGCCGCGACGATGCCGGGCAGAACGGTGTGGCTCAACGCGTCGCCCAGCATGCTCTGCCGACGCAGCACGAGAAATGTCCCCGGCACCACACAGGCCATTGCCGCCAGTGCCGCCGTAAGTGCTGTCCAAGTATCGATTTCCGTCCACACAACCTCACCGTCCTGTTCTGTGGAAATTTCCTTGCATCCACCTGCTGAACCCAACTGCCCGGCGACCATTTGTAATCGGGATAACCGTTAAAGTTTACCAGCACTGCCTGACGATGTTTCGATTGTCGGACTAAATCCGCTGCTGGTGTGTACGCACCAGACGCCCCGAGTCCCAACTGAATATCCGATTTGACATCAATCCAGCATGCCTGGAAAGGCAGTTGCCATGGGCAGACTTCTCACGACGACCGCGTTGATTCTAGCCGCAAGCGTAACGACCGGCTGCTATCCGTGCATGCAGAGCGGCTATTACGACCCATGTGGCGGAGTCGTCTACGGTCCGTCCGTAACGACAAAGACGCCGACATTCCTGTCGGGCCTGAAAAAGCATAAACACGACGAGCACAACTGCCCGCTGTGTAACTCCAATGCTCATCCGGCCACATCCGGCATTCCAGCTGGTCATGCCGGCGCAGAGCCCTGCTGCCAACACGGCCACGGCTCGAGTTGGTCCGCGACGCCGACCTATGCAACACCTGCCAGCTACGGAGCCGCATTCAACCAGCCAGCATCCAACCGGGGCGGCCATTCTCCAAGCTGCGATTGCCCGTCAACGCAAAACTGCTCAGTCGGATGCGCCGGAAAATGTTCCTGCGGAAAACGCTCGCAAGCTTGCCGAGGCAAAGGTCAGCCACACTGCAACTGCTCGACGCCGGCCGTCGAGTGCAACGTCTGCGATCCTTGCCAGCACGAGTTTCCAGTCTCGCACTGCGACACCTGCTCAACACTCGGCGACAGCTTTTCGGGATACGTCCATGAAGAGCCGTTCGTCTCCGATTCTTATTCACCTGCTTACTCGTCGGGCTCTCCAATCTATTCGTCGGAGCCGATGATTCTTCCCGGTGAAACGATCATCGACGGAGAATCCTTCCATGGGGACACAAACCTTCCTGAGACATTCGGCCACCCGGAAAACTGCCCACACTGCCGTCAGTCGACCAGCGGTCCGATCTTCCAGGGCACGATCATTCCCGGGCACGAGCACGAACAACTGCCAGCCTACGAAACCGACAAACCAACAGGTCCAGCGCCGGCTCCCGCCGCAGAACCCGCGGACCCACAGTTCGAATCAGTCCCCGGCGAATCAGTCTCTCCGATGCCTGAGCCTGGCCCGCTGCCCGCGTCGACGACAATGATGATCCCCACCTTCCCGACACCAAAACCAGCTCGTCAGGTTCATTGGGTACCGAACACGCTGAAGTAGACCACCGCCGACAAGCGAAACGATTACTCGGCTGAAGTGTCAGCTTCAGTCGAAACCGGATCGCCCGAAGCAATGATCAAGTCATCGCTCTGCCCGCCGCGTTGCAGGGCGACAAGCACCAGCCCGACGCCCATCATCGCCGCCCCCGTCCAGTACGGCCATTCGACGTGAGTCTCGTCGAACATGCGCATCCCGATAATCGGTCCGGCAATTCGAGCAAGGGCCGACATGCTCTGTCCCAATCCGAGGATTTCGCCCTGCTTCTCGGTCGCAGTCTTCAAGGAAAGGAGAGCCTGCAGCGACGGAGTCACAGCGGAAAAGCCCACAACCGCGATTGGCAACACGATGAAGAGTTGCGAGACCGACCCATTCTTCCCGGCGAGGCCGATCAGCAGCAGGCCGACAATCATCACTGCCGTGCCGCCCAGAGCCAGCAGCTTTGGTTCGAGCTTCGTCGACAGGCGTCGAACAATAAATCCCTGACTCAACGTCAGAATAAATCCGACGTAAGCAAAGATCAGGAAGTTGTCCTGGTCAGACTCGCCAAGCGCCTCGGTCAACAGAGACAGCGTGCTTTCAAACTGCGCAAACGCGCATGTCGTGACGAAAATCGTCAGCAGTACCATCCCGATCGCCGCGTCGCCAAACGCAGCGCCGATGTGCTTCAGATGGAACTTTCCGGCCTTTTCAGACTCCCCCTGTTTCAACGACTCGGGCAGTTTCGCCAGCGCCCACAAGAAAGCACACCCGGAAAGTATCGCCGCCACGTAACCGGCCATCGGGCTCGGCGCACCGTTAACGTCGTCAGAAACGAAGGCCGCTCCGATCAGTGGTCCGAACGTAAACCCGATCCCGAATGCTGCTCCGATCAGCGCCATCCCCTTTGTCCGGTTTTCGCGTGACGTGCAATCGGCGATGTAAGCCTGGGCGGTAGGAATTGTCGCGCCGGCGATACCCGCCCCGATTCGAGTGATGAACAACCAGGGAAGAACAGACAGCCCGAGCATCGTCCCCGAGGCTCCAAGCGTCGTCACGTAACCAAACATCGCGTACGAAATCGTTGAACCTGCGAGCCCGATCAGCAGCACAGGACGACGACCGATGCGGTCGGAAATTCCGCCCCAGACCGGAGCAAACACCAGCTGCATCGCCGAGAACGATGCCATCAGCATTCCAAGTTGCAGATGACTCGCCCCAAAAGCGTCGGCGTAGCGAGGTAGTAACGGCAGAACGATTCCGAATCCAAGCAGGTCGATAAAGACCGTCACAAAGATGATCGCCAGCGGAGTCTTTCTCGAAGCTGGCACCGCTTCCCCGTCTGTCATCTCAACACTTTCCAATCACAAGTACAGTGACTACCCCAGCACCTGACTCTCGGGTGCCCCGGATTGTCTGGAACCGGTGTAGCGAAGCCGCAAGCGGTCACACTGAATCAAAAAAACGAATTCACGTCATTCGAATCCAGTATGAAGCACCGACCGCTTTCTCGACCGTTTCATCCGCGAACCCACCACCAGGCCAGCAGACACAGGAGCGGAAATCCAAGAAACATGATCAGAGCGGTGACCATTGTCGATCGTGAGCTATCAGGCCAGCGTCCCATCGTTACACCACAAAAGCACCCCGGCTACTAACAGCAGACGGGGTGCATATTTCCCTATAATGCGAGCCCGGGAAGGCAACGCTTATTTCTCGGAACAAGTCGTCGCCGCCAAGCCATTTCAATGTATCAACCGACGACTTCCGGGTCGGTTTCCGGTGCCGCCTCACTCTTTGGATCAAACCAGTCCGCTTTGAATTCGATTCGTTTCCTGTGTTTCATCGCGAGGTTGGCCGTTAATGCCATGATGGCATCAGCCATCGCCACCGTTCCGTTACAACGAAGTTCGTCCTTACCGGTACGAATGCAGTAGCACCAGTGTTCCATTTCTTCGCGATAGCCTCGACTGATCGACGCTCCCATCCCCTGCTGAGCCGTGTTGGCCGCCGCCGACGGAGCCGCCGTTTCGTAGCTGTCCAGCACGGGACCACCGTCTTTGCTGCTGACCACCCAGCAACGCTGCTCGAAGCCGCCGGGACTGTCCTTGCTGGCTTCCTTGTAAAGCAGGGCCTCTTTTTCGGTCTTCATGACAACGGTACCGCGACTTCCAAACACCGCTTCGCCGTAAGGCTCCCACCGGTTCGTATTCATCGATGAGTAAGTCACGATACTGACGTCACGATCGTGCGACGGCGTCTTTGGATCATCCTTTTGCGCGGCGATCAGCGAGGGATGAACCGGGTGTGTTTTCCCGGGAAACTCGAACGTGACGAAAATCTGATCGTCGATGTCCCGATCGTCCTTCCAGGCAGATTCGGGGCCAACTCCTTCCATGCCGAAAAAGTTCTTCCCGCCGTAGCCCTGTACTGCCAGTGGATGAACCTTTCCGAGGAAGATACTCGCCGCGTCCATCTGATGGCTGCCGAGTTCGGCCATCAAACCACCGCCCGTCGAGTTATACAAACGCCAGTCGATCAGACTTCGAGCCGTTTCGTAGCCGTAATCTTTCAGCTCGCCGGATTTTTCCAGCTTGAGCAGCAGATCCTTATCGACCTGCTTGGCGCCATCCCATTTCTGCCAGGCGTCGCTGTTCGGAAAACTGTTGTTCCGGTGCCACTGAGCACGGATGAACTTGATGTCGCCGAGCAGTCCCATTTTTGCCATGTGAGCAGCATTGTCGTACAGCACGCTGTAGTGACGTTGATGCCCGACGGCCAGCATCAAGTCATTCTTGTCAGCTGTGTTGATCATCTTCTTGCAATCGGTCACGTTCTGAGCCATCAGCTTCTCGCACAGAACGTGCAGTCCGGCTTCCAGGCAATCGACGGCGATCGGTGCATGCTGATTAAGCGGCACGGCGATGACGACCGCTTCCAAACCGAGTGCGTCTTTGTCTTTCAGGAGGTCACGGTGATTCGTGTAGGTCTTGATCTCGGAAGCGGTCGCCTGCCCAAGCACCTTGTTCAGGCCGCGCCGAGCCACCGGGTGACTGCCGGTAAACGTCCGCTCGCGATTCGCCGGTCGAAGATCAGCAATCGCGACGATCTTCATGTAGTCGGTCGGGTGTTCGTTAATCAGGACATTGCCTTCGTCACCCGTCCCGATAAACGCAACTCGAACCGGGTCACCCTTCAGCTTCTCGTAGCCAAAGTAGAACGCACCAAGACCTGTTCCAGCCGCGGCCGCTCCCTTCATAAAGTCACGACGGGAAAGTCCAACAACCTCGTTGAAGTTGTCTTTACCGATCTTTTCCTGTTCTGGTGTCAGCAGCATTTTGATGCTCCTTGAACTGAGTGTTGCGTGCGAATTTTCGCGGCGTTCAGTTATCTGGTTAAGCGGATGTACTTATGAAATTTCTGAATTTCAGATCGTCATGATCTTGATCAAAGTTCGTTCAGCCTCAATTCAATGTGGCTTTATGAATTTTACGAGTCAGCGCCGGATGGCGACTCACTTGCTGTCTCTTTGTTGACGGGTGCAGCAGCAGTCACAGACTCCGTCAATTCGACAGGTTCCGATTTCCGTTTGCAGCACCCACCGCACAAACGAGAGAGAATGGCGTCAACACCGAACCATGATCCGGTCGGCATCGCCGCTATCCCCAGCAGCGCGATCACCTCGATCAGATTCTTGTTGATCACGTAACTGTGCTCAGGTCCCGGAGCGGCAGGAACTCCAGGCCACGGTGGCATTGCCAGATAAAAGTTGAACAGCATGACCGCTCCGCCAAATGCGGCGATCCGGGTTCCCAGCCCCAGCAGCAGCATCGTCCCGAAAACGGTCAGCCCGATAATCGTCGACTGATCGGCGAATTCGAGTTTGGTCCATCGTCCAGGCACAGGCCCCATCGACAGCTGATTCAAGGTGAGGATCGACTGAGCCTTCTCACGCAACTCCGAATCCAAGGCTTTAACCGGAGCGGAAAGTTCAGCACGAAGCGACTGAAGTTCTTCCCACACATGATCGAGGTGATCCCATTCGAAATCCTGATCCGCCTTCGCCCGTGCGTTCTCGTAACGAATGAGGCGTTCTTTGTATTCCTGAAGCTTGCCGACTCGCTGCCAGTCTTCGTTACCGACCAGGTCAGGGTCGCCCTTCAAAGTCCCCAGCAGCTTCTCTTTGAAACCCATCCCCTTCTTCTGCCGGTCGAACACTTTCTGCACAGCCGTCAGATACGCTTTCGAAGCCGCGTCGGTGCGTCCTTTGGCAACCGCCTTGAGTTTCTCCAGTTCGTCCGGCGTCAGATGCTCGACTGCGTCAACGTAAATTCGTTTTGCCTTCGCATCGAACCAGACGACCCGATCAGAAACACGACTCGCGGCCTTCAGATCGGAGACGCCTTCCGGCAGAGCATCCAGCGCTTCGACATAGACCTTACGAGTTCCCTTGCCGGACTTAATCGTCGAGTACGCCCCCTCGACAAGCCGATGCAGCGAACCCTTCTGCTTATCGTCGAGCTGGTAATGAGACGTGAATCTGGCCAGCCAGTCGTCCCAGCTGGCTACGGTGGTGTCGTAGTCGAGCCAGCCGAGATCGTCCGGGTCACCCGACATTTCACGGAACACACCTCGCAGCGGTCCTTCCGCATTTTTCAGGTAACCTTCAGCCGTCCACGGCTTCGGACTGCTGAGCGTGTCAATCTTCCACAGGCCCTCGTACAGCAACTGCCACCCGATCGACATGCGGAGCACGACGACCAGAATCAAAGCCGGAAGAGCAAGGCGATACGGATCTTTCACGAATTTAACTCGGCAAATATCGGTGTGAATCGGATGAGTTTCAGAATCGCCAGGAGGGCCGGACACATCAGCATCCGGTTGATCGGCGAAAGGCAGGAGCGAACCACTATGCGGAAGCAGTCACGCCTTCAACAAATCTGGCAGGACTAGCCCCATTCTGCAAGCGGCTCAGAAATTTCATGACGGCGATGACGACAACTCGACCTGTTCGAAATCCCAGAAGAGCTGGTCATCAGGAATGCCAATCACCACCGGGCGAACACGTCGGCCACGGTCTGGTCGAGGGATCAACACGGCACCAACGTTCGGCAGATTATCACAACACTGCCGGGCAATTTCGACCCCGCCGACAAAAAACGCCGTAGAAAGTGCATCAGCCACCGCAGCTGACGGAGCCACCACCGTCACAGACAAAGTCCCTTCGACCGGCCAGCCGGTGCGAGGATCCAGAATATGCCCGTAACGCCGCCCTTTATGCCTGAAATACTGGATGTTCGAGCCGCTGGTCGACATTGCCTGATCCTGCAGCAGGATCGTCCCCAGCCGTTTGTCCGTAAACAAAGGGTTCCCAATTCCGACTGGCCAGCCGCCCTGCTGATTGTGATCTCCCCGAGCAAGCAGACTGCTCTGCCCGCCGTGCATGACAAACCCGTCGAACCGTTGCTTCACGAGTTGCTCGACACAACGGTCCAGCGCGTAGCCCTTCCCGATCCCGCCAAGGTTCAGCTCGACCCCCGCCCGGTTATAAGAAACGGTCAACACTTTCTCATCCAGCGAAACATGCTCGATTCCCGTCGCGAGCCGACACTCGTCGATTTCTTCCTGAGTCGGAATTCGACCAGCATCGCGACACCGTCGCCACAACGCGATCAACGGCCCCGACGTCGGATCAAAAGCTCCCTCGGTGGCAGCAGCCAGTTCGCGACATTTCAACAGCAGACCAAACAGCCCGGCCTCAACACTCACCGGACTATCAGGTGCCTGGCGGTTAATCTGCGAGAGCTCGCTGTCTTCCCGATAGACGGTCATCTGCTGCTCCAGCCGATGCACCAATTCCAGCGCGTCCGACGCCACCCACATCCGCTGATGCTCGCCCGGGTTCATAATAACCGAAAACGCGCACGCCATCGCGCGAGTTTCCAACCGTAACGTCTCGCCCCCTTCCGGCTGACTCCCCTGCCCTGTCCCCTCACCCATCCCCCCGAGCAACGCATCACCCGCCGCCCGCGAAACCCCTTCGACCTCCGAGCGCAAACTCTTCCCCGCCAGAAAATCCCGCCGACTTGATGATTCGCGATCAGACAAGAGTAGCTTCGCCTCAAAATTGTGACTTGGTGTTTGCCTGCCAGCTCCGCACAGAGAAACTCGTCAGACAATCAGGAAAACTCTCACACAATCTACTTACTCGCATTGTCGACGTCATGGATCCGCTTTCAACCATGCTGGCGACATACCCTCCATAAGCGATTCGACCTTCGTTGAAACTTCCAGCTTCGCTAAATAGTGCTATCTTGAGTCGACTCTGACCGCCAGCTTTTTGGTAATTGTTGCTTTTCTGCGAGACCTGACATGCTGAAGTTTACCGGTCCAAGTCATCGTTTTTGTGATGGTGTGACACGTCGATCGTTTCTGCAGGCCGGTTCGCTGGCTGTTGGTGGACTGACGCTGCCGGAGTTGCTGCGGGCAGAGTCTGCGGCAGGCACAGGCAGTTCTCACAAGTCAATTATCATGGTCTACCTGTCCGGTGGAATATCGCATCAGGATACGTTCGACTTAAAACCACTCGCGCCAAAAGAAATTCGCGGCGAGTTCAATCCGATTCCAACCAGCGTACCGGGCATCGAATTCGGTGATCATCTCCCGAAGCTTGCTCAGGTTGCCGATAAGTGTGCGATTATTCGCTCGGTAGTTGGCCAGCGGGACGAGCACAGCAGCTTTCAAAGCCTGTGCGGCTCCACCATGGGCACCGTCCAGCGCGACGGTCTGCCAAACTTCGGTTCCGTGGTCGCGAAAGTCCAGGGACCAACCGATCCGGTCACCCCACCGTTTGTCGACCTGTTTCCAACCATGAAGCACCGTCCGTACAACAGTTCGGGAGCGGGCTATTTAGGGACACAGTTCAATCAGGTCCGAGCTGACGGCGAAGATCTCGCCAGTATGAAACTGAGGTTTATCGAACCACCGCAGCTTGGCAATCGTCGGGCATTGCTGGACCAGCTCAATCAGTTCCGCACCGCCGCCGATCAACAGGGACTGAACGGCGTTGACGAGAATTACCGCCGTGCCTTCGATGTGCTGACCTCTTCGCAGTTCGTCAACGCGATGGATGTAGAGCAGGAGTCTCCCGAGTTGCGCGAACGCTACGGCAAAGGATCGTCCAAACATCTTGGCGACGGCGCTCCGCTGTGGAACGACCAACTGCTCATCGCTCGCCGCCTTGTTGAATCCGGCGTCCGTGTGGTGACGGTTGCTTACGGATTCTGGGACACCCACGGCAATAATTTCAAGCATCTGAAGCAGCATCTGCCAACGTTCGACGCGGGCATCGCGACGCTCATCGAAGACATCCACGACCGTGGCCTCGCAAATGACGTATCCGTCGTCGTGTGGGGCGAGTTTGGTCGCACCCCGAAGATCAACAAGAATGCTGGTCGAGATCACTGGGCTCCCGTCCAGAGTGCCCTGCTCTCTGGTGGAGGCATGCAGGTAGGCCAGGTTATTGGCTCCACCGATAAGACAGCCGCCCAGGCCGAAACTCGACCGATCGATTACCGCGATATTCTGGCCACGGTCTACCACAACCTGGGAATCGATCCGCACGAATTTATCCGAGACGTCAACGAGCGTCCCGTCCGCATCATGCCGGAAGACGCCCGCCCGATCCGCGAACTTGTCGGATAAGAAGTTCGTTAGAAGGCCGCCATCACTCGGCAGTCCGAGCGAGATCGCGCCGTACCAGCCATTCGGATGCTCGCTCCGGCCAGGTGCCGATGTCTGAACCGTTGACGGGGCGCATGCCGTAGCCGTGGCCACCGTTTCCGTAGATGTGGAGTTCGGCCTCGACATTGTGCTGCTTCAAGCCAGCGTAGATCAGCACGCTACCCATTGACGAAGAGCGGTCGTCATGCGTGTGGACGATGAAGGCTGGCGGCGACTTGGCGTTCAATCGGATTTCAGGGAGTAGCTGCTGAGTCTTCGCGTCGTAAACGTTCCACGGGTAAATCAGCAGCGAGAAGTCGGGGCGACAGGATTGTTTGTCGATATCGTCGAGTGGTTCGTAAGCGGCGACGCTGTCGGCAGTGTACAGGATCGACGCCACCTGACCGCCGGCCGAGAAACCCAGCACTCCAACTTTGTCTTTGTCAATGTGCCATTTCCCGGCGTTGGCTCGGAGCAGCCGCACCGCTCGCTGGCCGTCCTGCAAAGGACGCTTCCATGCCGGCTCCTCTTTGGGAGTAACTTCGTTGGTCCGATATCGAACGACGAAAACGGAAATGCCGTGAGCGTTCAGCCACGGAGCCGCTTCGGAACCTTCTTTGTCAGGAACAACCTTTGCGAAGCCTCCACCGGGCAGCACAACGATGGCGGTACCGTTCGGCTTTTGCGCAGGGAACACATCGATCGTTGGCTTCCGGATATTCACCAGCCGAGTCACCGGCGGGTCTTCCCCCTCTCGCGGCGGCTGAGCGATGCCGATGTCGCGCGAGGTTTCTCCCGGAGCCAGGTCTGGCCACACAGGTATCGATGTACCGGGCGACAAGTCCGCCGCCTGCGAGCCCGAAGCGACCACCCCGACAATCACTCCCAGCAGGAGAGACAAACCCTTTGAACGATGTTCGACAACTCGCATGATGATTTTCCCTGTTTTCGCAAATTGAAACCGGCAGGCTAACGTTCGAACTATCTGAAGCGACTCATTCACCAATAAATGTCAGACGGTTTGAAACACCAAAGACACGGAACAGCGATTCCTGTCTTCCGTGTTTTTCCGTTCCTTCCGTGGTTAATTCCAGGAGCAAACTCTGCAAGGCAGCGCCTGACCTACATGACACTTTCAATGATTGCGTCCAGCACTTCGTGGTCCGCCGGCAGCGTTGAATCCAGAATCCTGCGCAACGGGATCGGCGTTTCGTCCATCCGGTACGCCGTGCCTGGTCGATGGATTCCGTAGACTGCCGTTGTGAATCGCACCGTCCCGGGCATTGAGCATTCAACTCCTGAATGCTCAAGAATCACCGATGGTATTTTGCGAAGCCAGGCTCGGGCATCGTCCGACAACTTCTCGCCCCCCTCTGTGCCAACGAGAACGGCGGCGTCAACTTCGTGACGTTCAAGCATGTCGTTTGCCGTAAATTCACCCGGATTATAACGAGGGTAGGTTCGGTTCAGGCTGACGCTGAACGGGTAGCCTGTCTGCCAGCACAGCACACTGTCGGCGCCAGCCACGTCGCCAGGAATTCTCATGCGTCTGACGACAAACCGGGTATGCCGATTCAGGTCCGTCACCAGCCGAAGAAGTGCCTCGACATTCAGATGAGGAATCCCGTGTCGAGTCAGTCCCAGACCAAAAAACACAGCACCGTACCGACTTTGTTTCATCCGGCCTGCGAGGTCGATCAGGGTCTCGCGAGAAACGCCACCGACAGCAGCAGCTTCCAGCGGTAATCCCGTTATCAAACCTCGAAGCGCCCACAGAACTTCCAGATCCTTGCCCGACTCAACCTGAATAAAAGTGTCGGCCAGCTCTGCACTCTCGGACCATTTCACATCAACAACGACGACGTGCCGACCGGCTCGCCCAGCTGGAATACCCAGCCCTGGTGAATCGACAAACCGCTCCATGTGACGCGGATGACTTTTCGACGGGTTGCTTCCCCAATAGATCACCAGGTCCGAACGGTTTCGAATCTCGCCCAGCGAGCATGTACTTTCACCGACGCTCTGGAGCGCCACGATCGACGGCGAGTGGCACGTCGACGCCGTAGTGTCAATGACTGCTCCGATCGAATCAGCCAGCCGAACGGCGGAGCGCTGACCGGGAGTGCTGCTGCTCGACAATCCGTAAATCAGTGGCGAAGTTGACTTCACCAGGATTTCCGATGCGTGATGAACAGCCTCGTCCATCGAAACCGGTCGCCCGCTGATCGAACACAACGGTCGGTCGAACGACGACTGCCCGAGCAGCCACGGTTCCGCTAATGCACAACCGGGAGACACTCCGACAATCTGCCCGTCAACAATCCTGAGTTTAAGGTCGTCACACACGCAGCCGCACATCGTGCAGGCAACGTCGGTGAAAATCCTGTTGCCGCATTCGCTCACGCCGACCGTTCCTCGTTAATGACTCGCAGGCTGTAACAGGCTATCAGCCCGTTGGAAAAGTGTGCCACTGGCTCCGCCAGTGCATTTTGTAATCGGCGTTGGTACGAAATTCCGCATTGGCAAAGCCAGTGGCACACATTGAACTGGCGAGTCAGGCGTTTCTCAACAGGCTTCTGTGCGGAGAATCAGTAGCCCACCGCTTTCCGTTCGCCGGAACTGCGCCGGGCTTGTTCCAGCTTGCAGTCGACTCCCACCCCTTCATCGATCAGGGCATATTGCCATTCTTCAATCGAACGGTCAGGCAAGAATGTCATGAACCACTTTCGCTTCCTCGACACCGGTCAGTCGAAAATCCAAACCCTGGAAACGGTAACTGAACTGTTCGTGGTTGATCCCCATCAGGTGCATGACGGTGGCGTGGAGGTCTCGAACATGGACGGGATTCTCGGCAACGTTGTAACTGAAGTCGTCCGTCGCTCCGTACGTTGTGCCGGATTTAATTCCACCGCCGGCCATCCAGATTGTGTAACACCGCGGGTGATGATCTCGTCCACCTTCCGGACTGTCCCACTTCCCCTGTCCGGCGACTCCGCGTCCGAACTCGCCGCCCCAGATGACCAGCGTGTCGTCGAGCAGTCCTCGCTGTTTGAGATCCTGAACCAGTGCTGCGCTGGCCTGATCGGTGTCGCGGCAACGCGCCGTGCACCAGCTGCGCAGCCGACTGTGATGATCCCAGTCCGGGTGGAAGAGCTGAATAAATCGAACGCCGCGTTCGGCCAGCCTTCGCGCTAGAATACAGTTTGCGGCATAGCTGCCAGGACGACGTGAATCCGGCCCGTACAGCTCGAAAGTCGATTCTGTTTCGTCGCTGACGTCGGTCAACTCGGGAACACTGGCCTGCATCCGGTACGCCATTTCGTACTGCTGGATTCGAGTTTCAATCTCTGGATCACGCGTCTGCTCAAAACGAAGCTGGTTCAGATCACTCAACCCGTCCAGCATGTTGCGCCGCAGGTGGCGAGGCAGGCCTTCCGGGTCGCGCAGATAAAGCACCGGGTCTTTCGCGCTGCGAAGCTTGACGCCCTGATAGACCGACGGCAGAAATCCGCTGCCCCAGTAGTGGTCGTAGAGCGGCTGATCGCTACCGCGTTTCATCTTCGAAAGCAGAACCAGGAAGTCGGGCAGGTCACGATTGCTGCTGCCGAGTCCGTAGCTGAACCAGCTGCCGATACTGGGTCGCCCCGTCAAATGGTGCCCCGTCAGAAATCGAGTCATCGCCGGAGCATGGTTAATCTGATCCGTCGTCATCGACTTGACAAAACAAAGCTCGTCAGCGATCGCTCCAATGTGAGGCAACCAGTTGCTGACCGTCGCTCCGGATTCACCATGCCGACGAAACTTTGAATGCGCCGGCATTACGAGCTGAGCTTTTCCTGCCGTCATCGCCGTCAGCCGCTGCCCGTTGCGAACGCTTGCCGGCAACTCTTTTCCAGCCATCTCAATCAGACCGGGCTTGTCATCGTACAACTCGATCTGAGATGGGCCTCCGGATTGGGTGAGGAAGATGATTCGCTTTGCCCGAGGCGCAAACGGCGTCCCGCCGAGTTTGCCCGGCGCATCGAAAGTCTGAGCTGCCGACGTCTGACCGTTCAGCAGGTGAAGAGCCATCGCCCCTAAACCGAACCCCGCACCTTGCCCCAGAAAATACCGACGAGTAACGTCGAGGCCGCTTCCTGCATCTGTCGAATTTGAAATTCCTGCGTCATTCATGAGTCATCCCCTCATCCAGATTCAGCAGCAGATTCGCCAGAAGCATCGTCGCCGCGACATCGGATACCAACGCCTGATCGGGAGCGGCCAACTGCCCAACCGTCGTGAACGCAGCAGCGTCCTCTGAATGTTTGTCGTAATAAGCCTTCGCCGCGTTGTACTGTCCCAGCAGGACTCGATCAGTCTCGTTCGGCGCTGGATTGCGGCTGAGCACTCGCCAGAACAGAAACTCAATTCGTCGCGACAGATCATCCGGTGCGATTGTGATCGCAGCGTCAGCCAACGTCCGAGCGGCTTCCAGAGAGGTCGTGTCGTTGAGCAAAGTCAGTGCGTGCAGCGGAGTATTCGTGCGGCGAGGAACGACTTCGCAAGTCCGCCGCATCGCTGAGTCAAAGAGAAAAGTCGGAGCACTCGTCCGCCTCCAGAACGCGTACAACGTTCGCCGATACTGAGCCGGACCGATGTCTGGTTGATAAACGAACCGCCCCATGAACTGATCGCGCCAGACACCTGGCGGCTGATACGGAAACACCGGCGGCCCACCGGTTGCCTCATTCAACAGTCCGCTGGATTTCAGCGCGGCGTCGCGAATCATCCAGCTTGGCAACCGAAAACGTGCTCCGCGTGCCAGTAAACGATTCTCCGGATCAAGCTCCAGCAGCTCTGCCGAAACAGCACTGTCCTGACGATAGGTCTGGCTGGTGACAATTGTCCGAACCAGATGCTTGAGATCCCAGCCACTCTCCATCAATTCGACGGCCAGCCAGTCAAGCAGCTTCGGATGCGTCGGCGACTCCCCCTGCAACCCGAAATCTGCAGGCGTCCAGACCAGGCCGGCTCCAAAAAACAATTGCCAGACCTGATTCGAAATGACTCTCGCGGTCAGCGGGTTGTCTGACGAAACAATCCAGCGGCCCAGTTCAAGCCGACTCGAAACTTCAGCCGCCGGCATTTTCAGAACCGCAGGCAACACGGCTCGCTGAACTTCTTCGCCGTGTTTGTTCCAGACGCCTCTTTCCAGAACGTATGTCTGGCGAGGTTCCTTCCGCTCCCCAAGCACCGTCACGTTCTGATCATCAGCCGCCTTCTTTGCAAAGCCCAATTGACTCTTCGCCAGATCGTTCCGCTGCTTCGCTGCCTGCCAGGCGGCATGATCTTCCAGAAACTGACCGAGTAGTTTCTTTCGCAGTTCAGAATCAATCTTAGACGCGTCCAGAGGCGATTCCCCAGCCGCCGCCTGAAGCCCGGCGAGTTGCTCGAGTGGCATCGGCGATAACGATCGTACGGCTGTCCCGCGTTGATCTGTCGCGCTGAGCCGAAACCGGCCCATCAATTCCCGCGGCGCCAGCGAGCGCTGCATCAGCACAATGTCAAGCTCCTCGCCGCTCGCCAGAACCAGCGGTTCTTCCAGAGCAAACACCGCCGTGTGAGTAACATCTGACGGCTTCATGCGAGTCGTCCAGCCTTTGCGGGGATCGTCGTCCAGCGTGTCGCGAACCGACTTGTAACTTGAATCCGAGCCGACTCCTTCGACATCGGCCACAGCCGACGCCAGTGAGACTTCACGAATCTGCGCGCTGCTTTTTTTTCTAACCAACAGTTTGACGTTCGTCAGAATGAACTCGCCGGTATCGCTGAACGAATACTTGCCGTCAGTGTGCGAAGCGTGCGGAAACACTTCCAGTCGCAACCCTGAAATTCGATCCAGCTCCGTAGCCGCGACCGTAATGACGAAGTCGTCCTGTGAAAAGTCAGCCGGAGCCGACGCGATGATGCCATCTGGTTCGCGTCGCAGTTGGTATCCCTCGGTCGTGGCCAGCCGCGTGGGAACAATCGTCGTCCACGGTTGAAAACCATCCCTCGTTCTTCTGATCTGCTCATCGAGCCACGGAACAAATTCCGCCTCAGCCTGCTTCTGGACACTCGCGAGTTCGGCGTCGGTTACCTTGACCAGAGCAGATGCTTCCTCGACTGCCCGTTGAGCATAGGGCGACTTGTACTTGAGATACGGCTTCGCCCCGCCGCCAGCAGCACCAGTCTCATCAATGCTGTTGAAGTAGGCCGTCAGGCTGTAGTAATCGTTCTGAGAAATCGGATCGAACTTGTGGTCGTGGCACTGCGTGCAGCCCAGAGTCAGTCCCAGAAACACCGTGCCTGTCGTGTTCGCGCGGTCAAGCACGTAGTCAACGCGCGACTCTTCTTTGTCGCGACCGCCCTCGCCGTTGTTCATGTGGTTGCGGTGAAAACACGTTGCCAGAATTTGCTCGGGAGTCGCGTCGGGCAGCAGATCGCCGGCAAACTGTTCGATCGTAAATTCATCGAACGGTTTGTTCTGATTGAAACTGTCGACCACCCAGTCCCGCCACGGCCAGTTAGCACGAGTGGCGTCTGCCTGAAAGCCATCGGTGTCGCTGTACCGGGCTCCGTCGAGCCACCACATCGCCATCCGCTCGCCAAAATGAGGTGATGCCAGCAGTTGATCGACCAGACGATTCCAGTCCTGTGACGTTGGCGACTGCGGAAAACTCTTCACCAGGTCCGCGTCGGGAGGCAAGCCCGTCAGGTCGAACGAAAGCCGCCGAATCAGCGTGTGATTGGCCGCCTGATTTGCCAGTTCAAGCTTCGACTCGACCAACCGTTGTTGAACAAAAAAATCGATTGGATGCACGCCATCAACCGGAACAGTCGATCGTTGTGGACGAACGAACGACCAGTGCTGGCCCCACGGAGCCCCTTGTCGAATCCATTCTGTCAGGACTTCGACCGACTTCCTGTCCAGCGGCTTCTTGTGAGAATCAGCGGGCGGCATGACCAGGTCGGGATCGGTCGACGTCACGCGTTTGATGAGAGCACTTTCTTCCGGCTTGCCGGGAACAATCACTGCATAGCCGCCTCGATCTTCGGTGGCGGCCTCGCGCTGGTCCAACCGCAACTCACCTTTTCGCGTGCCCTTATCAAACCCGTGACAGGCGAAACAGTTGTCAGAAATGATTGGTCGGACGTCACGATTGAAATCGATCTCGCGCGCCGGCACGGTCCGCGAGTGCGTTGCAAAAACAAACACAACAATGCAGAGACAGAGACTGTGAAACTTCATGACAAAGTGCGAACTTCCTAACTGATGATTTCCTGAACGACTCGACCTTCATCGGTCGGCCCGATCAGACGCTGGTTGAGCCCTTCATACGCAAAACTGAAACGGTGCGGGTCGATGCCGATTTGATGAAGAATTGTCGCCTGCAAGTCGCGAATGCTCATGGGATTCTCGTCGATGTAGTACCCTATGTCGTCCGTGCCGCCGTACGAACCCGGTTTGATTCCGCCTCCGGCCATCCACATCGTAAACGCATGAGGGTGATGATCTCTCCCGATAAACCCTTTCTTCAGTTCCTTGTGAACGTTGTTCTGCATCATTGGCGTTCGGCCAAACTCGCCGCCCCACACGATCAGTGTTTCGTCAAGCAATCCTCGCTGCTTCAGGTCCTTAACCAGCCCGGCAATCGCGCGGTCAATCTGCTGACACTTGATCGGCAGCGTCTCGTCGACCGATTCGCCGGGCGACGAACCGTGATGATCCCAGCCCCAATCGTAAAGCTGCACAAACCGCACACCGTTCTCCACCAGCCTTCTGGCCAGCAGACAGTTGTTGGCAAACGTCGGATCGTTTCCCTTGTAGAGAACTCGCGGATCAGCAGCATTTTCTGATTCAGAAACATACCCAGGCTGTGCGCCGTAGAGTTCCAGAATGTGCTTCGGTTCTCTACTGATATCCATGACTTCGGGAACAGACATCTGCATTCGGTAAGACAGCTCGTACTGAGCGATCCGCGTGAGCGTTTCCGGATCGCCAATGTGCTGATGTTCGAAGCTGTTGAGGTCGCGAATCGCGTCGAGCGTTTTTCGCCTTGCCTCTCGGCTCATTCCTGCAGGATTCGACAGATAAAGAATCGGATCGCCGCCATCCGTTCGACATTGAATTCCCTGGTAGACCGTCGGCAGAAATCCCGATCCCCAAAGCGACTTACCAGCACTCGGCGTTTTGCCCCCCGAGGCCAGCACGACAAAACCCGGCAGATTTTCATTCTCGCTGCCCAGTCCGTAATTCACCCACGAACCGATCGACGGATAACCCAGTCTTGCATTCCCAGTCTGAAGCAGCAGTTGAGCCGGTGAATGATTGAACTGCTCAGTATGCAATGACCGAATGACGCAGACGTCGTCGCTGATCGATGCCAGGCCGGGCAGCAGCTCACTGAGAGTCTGTCCGGTTTCTCCGTGCTTCTGATACTTGAACTGCGGCCCCAGCATCTTTGGCGTGCCCTTAATGAAGGCAAACCGTTTTCCTTCGAGGTACTCTTTCGGACATTCCTGTCCGTGAAACTTCGTCAGCGCAGGCTTGTCTTCAAACAGCTCCAACTGCGACGGCGAGCCAGCCATGTGCAGATAAATAATCGACTTTGCCTTCGCCGGAATTCGATCCCCCTGCACTGCCGCGACACCGTCTCGACCAAGCAGTGACTGCAGAGCCATCGCCCCGAAGCCAAGCCCTGCCTGCCCGAAGAAATGCCGCCTCGTCACGGCCTGCGATTTTACGAGCGGAATCGGAAGTTGCATCGCAATCACTTTCAAACAGAGTCGGCAACAATCACAGGGTGCGTCCTGACGCACCGTCTCAAATCGTTTGTACTGGTGCGTCGAGATGCACCTTACTGACTACGGTTTCGTCAGCGTTTCATCCAGATTGAGCAGCACGTTGGCAACGGCGATCATCGCCGCGTCTCCACCTTCAAGTCCTGCCGCTTTACTGAGTTTCGAAGCTGACTCTCTGTCGTTTCTGTACTGCGCGATCAGTGACTCGTAGAGCTCAACAAGCGTCGATGTTTCCTCGGGACGAGGGTGTCTTATCAACGTCAGGCGGAGTCCTCGATTGATCCTGTCTGCCAGTTCCCCGTCGGCTTCCATCATTCTTCCAGCCAGAGCCCCCGCTGCTTCAACGAACGCCGGATCATTCAACGTGACCAGCGCCTGAAGCGGCGTGTTGGTTCTGACTCGTCGAATCTGACAAACCTCGCCGCTCCCCGCGTCGAACGTTGTCATCGCCGGATAAGGACTGGTGCGTTTCCAATAGGTGTAAAGACCTCGGCGGTAACGATTCGGGCCGATCGAGTCCTGCCATTGCAATGCGTTGTAAGTCGATTTCCAGACCCCCTCAGGCTGCGGAGGCATCACTGAAGACCCACCCAGCTTTTGTGTCAATAACCCCGAAACCGCCAACGCCTGGTCTCGCACCATTTCCGCAGACAAACGAAATCGCGGTCCACGGCTGAGCAGAATATTTCGTGGATCAGCCGCAAGAGTCTCTGGAGTGACCGCGGCCGACTGTTGATAAGTGGAGGACAGGACGATGTTTCGAATCAACTTCTTCATCGACCAGCCATTCTCTCGAAAATCAACGGCCAGCCAGTCGAGCAGCTCACGATGCGACGGCATCATTCCCTGCGTCCCAAAGTCCTCTTCGGTCTCAACCAGTCCGACTCCAAACAGTCTCGCCCAGACGCGATTCACCATCACCCGAGCGGTCAACGGGTTCTCTGGCTGCATGATCCATTGAGCCACTCCCAGCCGGCTGGATGGACGATCGTCGTTCGAATTGCCAAAGATGTCGAGCACTGCCGGCTCAACTCTTTCACCAGGATCGAGAAAATTGCCGCGCTGATGAATCCGGGTTTCGCGCCGTTTGTTTTCACCCAGCTCCTTCATAATCGGAGTCGTCGTCACGGCTTTTCGAAGGTCTTTCAGTTTATTCTCCTGGTCCTTCAGGAGCTTCTCGACAGCTTCACCCGGCTCGGACTTCTGTTTTTCCTTCAGTGCCTTGATGTCACTTTCGAGACTGGTCATCTGCGAGGTCTGTTCCGGCGTCGGTTGCGGCAGCACCGGATAATCGTCGGAACGATCGGCGTCTTCGGTCTGGTTGAAGAACGCGTAGAACGAGTAATAGTCCTGCTGGCTGATCGGGTCGTACTTGTGCGAGTGGCACTTCGCGCAGCCCATCGTCAGCCCCATCCAGACCTGCAACGTTGTGTCGACTCGGTCCTTCACCGCAGCAATACGAAACTCTTCGTTGTCAGTTCCGCCCTCGTCGTTCGTCATCGTGTTTCGATGAAACGCCGTCGCCAGGATCTGCTCTTCCGTCGCCGTAGGCAGCAGGTCGCCGGCCAGTTGTTCGATCGTAAACTGGTCGAAGGGCATGTCCTGATTCAAAGCGTTGATCACCCAGTCACGGTACTTCCAGATGTCGCGATGCCGGTCCTTTTCGTAGCCCTTCGTGTCGGCATACCGAGCCAGGTCCAGCCACATCCGGGCCCAGCGTTCACCGTACGCTTCCGAAGCAAGCAGCCGATCAACGACTTTCTCGAACGCATCACGACTTGAGTCGGCAATAAAGGCATCGGCCTCTTCAGGAGTCGGCGGCAGGCCCGTCAGGTCGAGCGAAACACGCCGGATCAATCGGTAACGGTCAGCCTGTTCAGACGGAGCCAGTTTTTCCGCTTCCAGCCGAGCAAGCACGAAATAGTCAATCACGTGTTTCGGCCAATCAGCCTGTTGGACCGACGGCAGGTCGCTCTTCGCCGGTCGAGTGAATGCCCAGTGAACGTTGTATTCGCCACCTTCGGCGATCCAGTTTCGCAGCAGGTTCTTTTCAGCGTCCGACAGTTCGTGACCACTGTCCGGAGGCGGCATTCTTAAGTCAGGATCATCACTCTCGATGCGGGCAACCAGCTCACTCTTCTCCGGCTGCCCTGGAACCACTGCCCGTCGACCATCGAGCACTGCGGTCGCTCCCTCAGACAAATCCAGTCGAAGATTTGCCTCACGAGTGCCTTCATCCGGCCCGTGACAGGCAAAACAGTTCTTCGCCAGGATCGGTCGCACATCCCGGTTAAACCGGACCACTTCGTCCGCAGACTCCGCTACAACCGAGACGCTCACCACCAGAAACAGCACAACGATTCGCAATGCAAAACTCGCCACGTGAGCCAACTCCTGAAAGTCATGAAGCCATTCGCAGGTCGCATCGTATCGCGTCGGCAATGTCGCTCACACGAGGCTGCTTTCACCGGGTTGGTGGCAAGACCTCAACATAAACTTCGCCGGAAACCACTTCGATGCGACTACAGATTTGTGAGCGAGTTCTCACGTTCTTTGAGTGGAAACTCAACCGCCTGACTGCCAAGACGGTGTGATTCAAAAACGGCGCAGACCATCTCGACCGTCAACGCGCCTTCAGCGAGGTTGCAGACTGGTTGCCGATCCTCACGAATGGACAGAACCAGATCGCGTGCCGGAGCGCCGTGATGGCTGACCAGTTCCGAAAGGTCGTCCCGAGGTTCAGGCAGCCCGACACCAGCCGTCGAAATCGGAATCCACGGTCGCGGCTCCTTTGTTGGTGCAAAAGGATTTCCGGGACACAGCCAGGCCAGCGGATGCTTGTCGCACTGAATGTTGACGATGCCTTCGCTGCCGACCAGTTGCAGACCGAAGCCCGCCGACTTTGTGCCGTCGTTTGCGATCGAGTCGAAATACCCAACGACACCTCGCGACATTTCATACCGGGCATGGACCTCGTTGCCACCCATTGGTCCCAGGCCTTCGGCTCCCTCTTTGACATCGTGCCGATTGATCTTCCGACCGTCGTTCAGCAGCACGCCCGAGCAACTCGTCGGAGCACCGCCGAAGTACGCCATCAGGTTCAGCACGTGCGTGCCTAATACCCACAGATCTTCCGCTCCGCCACGTCGATCGCCTTTCCCCCGTCCGCGAATCTCCAGCAACCGACCGATCTTTCCGTCGGCAATCAACCGATCGATCACACCCAGCGTCGGGTGGTAGCGGTTCCGGTGTGCCACGGCGAGTTTCACCTTGCGTTCGTTGCACGCCGCCGTCATCTCATCCGCCTCGGCCGGCGTACGACAGAAAGGCTTCTCGATATAGATGCCTTTCACACCGGCCTGGGCGCAGGCGACCACCATGTCTCGATGCTGATCGGCGTGCCGAGGACACACCGCGACAATGTCCGGTCGAACTTCGGCGAGCATCTGTCGATAGTCTAGAAAGCCCCGTTCGATATTCAGCTTCCTCAGTTCAGCGGCCAGTCCAGCCTGGTCTGGATCGGAGGCTGCGATCACTTCCGTTTCCGGAAGATGCAACCAGACCGTGTCGAGACCATGACCGAAATTCCCTCGCCCCGTATGACCGATTGCTGCGACGCTCAGCTTTCCATCACCTGACGAAGCCTGGTCAGCAAACAATCGAGAGTTGTGGCAGGCCAGCGTCGCAGAAACGCTCGCCAGAAAGCTTCGTCGATCAAATTTCATGGCATGCTTCCATTCGATGTATCGGGGCCGTTGCTTTCAAAGCTGCCTGTTCCTCAGTGGCTCCGCTGAGCGTGCTCCAGAATACGGGCCCAGAATGCCTCGTGAATGTGCGCCGGAGCGGCGTGCCCCATCAGCGGTTCGTTGATGACGCTCTTTTTCCCCGGCAATGCGTTGTACGCCGCGTAACAACTCGACGGCGGACAGACGGCGTCGATGAAACCCACACTCATGATGGCTTCAGCCTTGCATCGCGTTGCAAAGTTCACGGCATCCACATAGCGGGCAGCCATTTGAATCTGCGGGTCCGGCTTTCCATCTGTGCCGTTCGGGACGAGCTTTGGCCAACCGTTGACTCGCCCCGCCGAATTCCCGGAGTGATCGCAAATCGCGGGAACGCCAGGGGCGATAAACGTCACGCGATCGTCAATCCCGCCAGCAACCAGCGACTGCCCGCCGCCCTGGCTGTGACCAACCACGACGACAGTCTTACCGTCCCACTCCGGCTGAGCTGTCAAAAAATCAATCGCCCGGACAAGTCGCAGATACATGCCTCGAAAATAGATCGAGTCACGACTTTCGCGTCCGGCATATCGATAATCCTTCAACTCACCGTTGTTCAGTTGCGTGTAGAACGACGCCGGCTTGCCGTTCGGACTTCCGTGAGCGTTGATGTCCATCGATAGAAATCCGGACTGAGCCCCTTTCAACGAGTTCCCAAGGCTCGAACTGCGGACGCCAGCTCCGTGAACCCACAACACGATCGGCAGGCTTTTCGGTTTGGCACCGACTGGCCTGGAGAAGTACCCAGAGACCGGAGCACCGCCGAGGCATTGAACCTGCACATCGAAACTTTCGACGCCACTGACTTTGCTGTCGACCGACGTCAATTCCGGATCAGGAGCGACTTCGGCAAGCTGACGTTTCTGTTCTGCCCAGAACTCGTCGAAATCATCCGGCACTGGAAGACTCAAACCGATCTTCTCCGGCGAAAATCCCACACCAGCACTGGCGCGAACGGCCTTCCCACTGGCCGGTGTGTAGGTTACCTGGCACCGAAGAAACTCCGGACGGCGGCCTTTTGCAGTCACTCGCGCCGAACCGCCTTTCAGTTCTGCCGTTCCCTGCGGTAATCCTGCGGCCTTTCCCACTGAAAGAAAATCATCGACGACGTAGCTGACACTCCCCTCGCTCACACGCTCGTCACCTTGTGAGACAGTGATGAGAAAAATCGCGTCTTCACCGACTTCGTAGACGGCCGACTCCCTGTCAGGAACCACCTTCACCGAAACCGCTGACTCAGCCGCCAGAAGCAAGTGGACGGGCACAAACGCCACCGCATCCACCAACCCCAGCATCGCACACGTCAGCATAAATCGTCTGGACAGAACACTCGAATATCGCATCGCAGGTTTCCTCTGGAAGACAACAGATCTGACCGCACCGTCGCACTTTATGACGACTTCTTGCGAGTCAGGAAAGTATCGCCCCCGCGCCGTTCATTTGCCGGTTGCATTCCTGGCCAGAGAAAACAGTGATATGCCTCCGTCGGAAAGTCGAGCTGCTCGGTGATGCCGACAGGATCGCGTTGTCACGTTGCGGCTGCTGTCCGAGACTGGCTGACCTGGCAGGAAAGATTCAGAACTCACGCCGCGAAACGGTGACACGTTGCGTTGCGACCATCGAATCGAAATCCCGTCGACAGTGCATTTTTGAGAAGCAACTTCCGACTCGCGAAGTTTCGAAGACCTACGTTGACCTCATCAAAGACAACGACGCCACTCGACGTCGCAACTCATGAGCTTTCAACCAGGACTTTCCTCAAGAGTCGGAATTCACCATGAAGATTATCGCTCTCAACTCACCCAACGTTCGTATGGCCACGCGGCTGTCTGATTCAGGCCCCAGTGTTGACCTTTCGCTGGACCTCTATCCGGAAATCGACCAGCGGGATATCGAGGACCTTCAAACGCTGGCCAAATGGTACCAGGAGTCATCGGTCGAATTTGCCGAGATCGACGAACTCTTCGCCAACTTCAAAGATCTCAAGGCCGAACTTGACTTCTAAAAATCACTTGACTCGAACGTTCAGTATCCCGTCCGTGAAGATTCATTTACCAGGGAAGATTCATCGACGGGTCGGGCTGATTTTCAGATTCCTGAACGAGCCGACTCCGTTGAACCACAATCCAACTTTTCCGGAACGTCGTGTGGCCAATCGTTTAACCTGAAGACTGGGAACCTTGCTCTCGTTGACAAAAACGCGAACGGTGTCTCCGGCCACTTCGACGCGAGCCTTGAACCAGTCTATAGAGCCAGGCTCTGGACTGACTGGCTTCTCAAACTGACCACTCCGTTCCTTACGCAGCCGTTCCCACGGCCAGTCGGGATGAGCGATGTACTGAACGGCGTGCGATCTTTTAACTGCGTCAGTGCTTCCAAAATTGAAAGTGCGAAAGTAGACGCTTTCGTAAGTCTCTCCGTCTTTCCCGCCGAAAGCGACACCGACAAAACTGCTTTGTGGTCGAGAATCACCTTTCAGCTCGACCTCAATCACGCCATCTGCGAAGTCGTCCCCAACAACAAACGCACCTCGGTCGCCTTGACCAGCTCCGGCAACCGCCTGGATCACTCCTGACCCACTGCTTGAGTCGGACGTAAATCGCGCGTCGTTAAACGGCTCCCAGCCAGGCATTCCCGACATCACTAAATTATCAAGCGACACAAGATCATTTTTTGTCGCAGGAAAAGCAGGCGTTGATGCCGGAGACGACGGCTTCGATACGGGCGACAGCTCATCAGTCAGGACGAACTTGTGAATGACGACATCGTTCTCTTTGGACGCGAATCCCAGTGAGTCAGGTTTCGGCAGGTTGAACACCAGATGCGGCCGTAATCGTGAAACAGACCCTTTCCAGTCGATGAGTTTCTTCCTGTCCAGCGTCGCCGAAACCTGGCAGTTGCCGCCCTCAGCAGACACTCGCACCGACAGTCTGTAACGCCTGCCGTTCTCAAGCTTGCCCGGACGCACGGACGTCGGATTTTCTTCCGAGCGAGTCGGTTGCCCGTCGACTCTCGCCAGACCATGAGACTCGCCACCCCACCCGCCAAGTTCCAGCGCCACCGAAGTTGGACCAACGGGAAGAACCAGCGCAACGACCTCAGCCCCGCGCTGCCGAGTCAACTCAACATCAACTGAATAATCCTTCGGGACATTCTCAGCAAACACGGCCCGGGCCGTCGCTCCGGCTGCAATCCGGATTTCGTCATCATCCTTGGCCCATTGGCCAGTAGCCACATTCACTCGCGGCTTGAACGCACTCACCAGATCCGTCGATCGACCAGCATCCTGCGCCTCGCAAGAAGTCATCTGAACGATCAGGACAATGCAGTTACTCAAGAAAACGACAGCTCGCATCAACACTCCCTCCGGAATCCGGCATTGAGCTTGAGGCACCGACTGAGACATCAAACATCGAATGCCTGGCCTGAGTCCCGAACGGAAGGCATAACGCCCGGCAGTCGTTCACGACCTGTCCCGTCTGCGGCAGTTTTGATCTTCCGGACATCGACAACGGCAAGCCTGCAACGCGACGCACCGGTTTCCCGAGGCTTCTGAGTGGAAGACGCGGTTCGAGGCATCCAGCGCGGCAACTGAATGCCGATGGCAATGACTCGCTTTACTGGTCGTTACTTTTTCGACTTCTTCTTTGTGGCTTTGGGAATGGCGTCGGCTCTCCACACTGGATTCGGCTCGTCAGGCAAAGTCGCAGGAACACGCTCAATCCAGGCCAGCAGGTCGTTCAACAGTTCGTCACGCTCCTGAGTCCGACTCAGGGCGACGTTTGTGGTTTCGCCTGGATCGGTGGCCAGGTGGTACAGTTCCACCGCGTTGCTGGTGGCGATTTTTTCCCGTCCGCCGTCCAGCAGCCATTCTTCGTGATAGAGGTGCAGCTTCCAGTCCCCTTTCCGGATGACCGTCACTGGCCGCGTGCGGAAGACAGCGTCGCGACCGCGTGGCACAGGGCCGTCCAGATAGCCAGGAAAATGCCAGAAGATCGACTGACGAATCAGCGACGCCCTGCCATCAAACAAGGGAGTCAGGTTTTCACCATCCAGCGGAGACACTGGCAACTTCCCACCAGCAACAGCCAGGAACGTTGGATAGAAGTCGACATTTGATACCGGCACATTGCATGTCGAACCCGGCTCAACAACGCCGGGCCAGCGGACGATCATCGGCACGCGAATGCCGCCTTCGTAGTAGCACCCCTTCTTCCCTCGCAGTGGCTCCTGCAGAACGTGGGTACCACCATTGTCCGAGGTAAATACCACCAGCGTATTCTCTTCCAGCCCCAGATCCTTGAGCTTGTCCAGCACCGTTCCAATCCCCGTGTCCAGGTCAGCCAGACAGGCTCCCAGAAGCGGTGCGCCGTGCCCCAGTTTTCCCTTTGGCTTCTCTTTGAAACGAGCCAGAGTCTCCGCCCGTCCCTGCAAGGCCGAATGAACAGCGTAGTGCGGCAGATAGGCGAAGAAGGGACGTTTCCTGTTCGACTCGATGAACTCGCAGGCCGCCTCGGTGATCGAGAAAATGGCTTTCGGGTCTGCTGGGTCTTTGCTGTTGAGACCATGCTGCGAAACCTTCACTACATCAAATCCGGCGTGCTCCGACTTTCCAGTGCCTGATTTCTTCATATGACACTTCCCGAAGAAGCCGGTGACATAGCCGGCTTCCTTCAGTGACTCGCCCATCGTCACGGTTTCCAGCGGCAGGTTGCCTCGGTTCGGGACAGGAATCATCCGCATCAACTCAACCGGACCGCGTTTCGTACTGCCAACGGCATAAACGCCATGCCGCGCCGTGTACTGACCGGACAACATGCAGGCTCGACTTGGCTGACAATTACCCGCCGAAGCGTAGGCATTGCGAAAGACCATGCCTTCACCGGCCAGGCGGTCAAGATTCGGCGTCTCGCAATAGTCCGACCCGGTGAAACCGGTTTCCTGCCAGCCGAGATCGTCCGCGAAGATCAGCACAATATTGGGCCGCTCCGCAGCACTGAGCCCTTCCGTGACGATCTCCCCGCTCAACCACGCCAGCAGGAAACACAAAAGTCGATTGATAACGCGAAGGCGGTGAATCATCGTTTTCAATTCTTTCGAAATTCTCTTGAACACCCGGCTGGAACAAGCTCCGCGACTCACCATGAATCGACTTTCGGGAAGTTATTCTCGACACGTCACTTAATCAATTCTTAACAATCAAAGGGACGCCTGGTTAACAATTGCTTCATAATTTCCCGCCACGCCTGAGGCATGGTGCCTTGGCGAAAGCTCGTAACGGCCTGAAAATGTGGCATTGAGGCAAGAAATGAACGTTAAATCCGTATTGATCAGGACGTGGTTCCTGGCCTTCTCCTTCGCTTTTCTTGCTGCGAACGCAGGTTGCGAAGTCAGCAGCACGACTTCCCGCACTGCTGATTCTCCAGAAACCGGCTCAACCACTGGCGGCGGAACTGAAACCCCAGGCGGTGGCTCGGGCGATGATCAGAAGCGAATTCTGATAGACGGTTCCAGCACGGTCTACCCGATCTCTCAGGCCGTTGCTGAAGAATTCCAGGGCTCACATCCCAACGTGAAGATCGTCGTCGGAACCTCCGGCACGGGCGGGGGTTTTAAAAAGTTCGTCGCGGGCGAAACCGACATCAACGACGCGTCCCGCCCCATTAAGGAAAAAGAAGCGACTCAATGTAAAGACAACGGCATTGAGTACCTTGAAATGAAAGTCGCCATCGACGGAATCAGCGTTGTGGTGAACCCGGAAAACGACTGGTGCAAAGCCATCACGGTCGCACAGCTCAAGAAACTCTGGGAGCCAGGCAGTACCGTTAAAAAGTGGAACGAACTCGATCCTTCATGGCCGGACCACGAAATCGAACTCTACGGACCAGACACTGATTCGGGTACGTTCGACTATTTCACAGAAGCCATCTGTGGCGAAGAAGGTGCCAGCAGAACGGAGTACACGCCGAGTTCTGACGACAACATTCTGGTACGTGGAGTTTCAGGCGGCAAGTACGCCCTTGGCTACTTCGGCTTTGCGTATTACCTGGAAAACGCAGCAAAGTTGAAGGCTGTTCCCGTTTCAGCAACCACTGACGTCGCCGACGCTGTGGCTCCAACAGCCGAAACGATTGAAGGCGGAAAATACGTTCCGCTGTCTCGACCACTGTTTCTCTATGTGAACAAAGCAAAACTCGCTCGACCTGAACTGGCGGACTTTCTGACTTACTACCTGGAAGCTGGTCAGGAACTCGTCAGCGAAGTCGGCTACGTCCGCCTGGGTCAGGAAACTCACGCGGAAACCGTCGAAGCGTTGAAAGCGGCGATCGGCGAGTAACACTCGCAAAACAGAACTCGTTTGGTCGGTCGGCTGGCTAACCCAACAGCCGACCGGTCAGGAGATTCTTCAGATGTCTACAGCTTCGGCTTCTTCCTCCGACGTCACGCTCTCTAGAGCGACCTCGTCGTTGCACCGTTCAGCGTCGCTGGTCCGACTCAAAGAGTGGGGCATTCGGTCACTGCTGTTTCTTTGCGCGGCAGTTTCAATTCTGACGACGCTCGGAATCGTAGCCGTCCTCTTCAGCAACGCGATCTACGATGTGTCCCCTCGACAAGTCAGTCCCAACGGCGAAGTTCGTACCAACGAGGCGTTCTTCCAGCAGGTTTCCCTGACAGAATTCGTCACCGAAACACGATGGACTCCTGGTTACACCGAGAAGCATTTCGGGATCATGCCACTGGTCTGCGGAACGCTGATGGTCTCCGGAATTGCCGCACTGATCGGCCTTCCGATTGGCCTCTGCAGCGCCATCTACCTCAGCGAGTACGCCGCCCGGCGAACTCGTTCCATCTTCAAACCCGTGCTGGAAATTCTGGCCGGTATCCCGACAGTCGTTTACGGTTACTTCGCGTTAGTCTTTGTGACACCGTACGTGCTGAAACCGATCTTTCAGGACTTTCTGGGCTTTGACGTTGGAGTGTTCAACGCTGCCAGCGCCGGCATCGTCGTCGGCATTATGATCATTCCAATGATCTCGTCGCTGAGCGAAGACGTCCTGCGGTCTGTGCCTCGCAGCCTGCGGGAAGCCGCATACGCACTGGGCTCAACCAGGTTTGACGTCTCTACACGAGTCGTTGTTCCTGCCGCACTGTCAGGAATCATCGCCTCGTTCCTGCTGGCGATCTCGCGGGCCATCGGCGAAACAATGGCCGTTACTATCGCTGCCGGTCAGACGGCAATCGTCACGTCTGATCCGTTAAACAGTGTTGCAACGATGACCTCTTACATCGTCAACGTCAGCAAGGGCGACGCAGTCATTGGCAGCATCGAAGAGAAGAGCATTTACGCCGTCGGGCTGACTCTGTTCCTGATGACGCTGGTCATGAACATCATTTCGCAGTTCGTGCTGCGGCGTTTCCGCGAGGTTTACCATTGAGCGATCAGCACATTGAATACGCCGCACTTCTCAAGCGGCGACATCGGATCTCGACATGCTTCGAGTGGGTTTGCCGCATCGCAACCGGTTCCGCCCTGCTGTTTCTGGCGGTTCTGCTGGCTGGCGTCATCTGGCAGGCGTGGGGATGGCTCGACATTGAATTTCTGACTGGGTTCGATTCTCGCCGTCCAGGAAAGGCTGGTTTGCTCGCCGGTCTCTGGGGAACATCCTGGCTGATCTTATTCACCGCGATCTTCACCGTTCCGATGGGGGTCGGCGCCGCGCTCTACCTCGAAGAATACGCCACCGACAACCGTTTCACTCGACTGATTAAACTCAACCTTTCGAACCTCGCCGGTGTCCCGTCGATCGTCTATGGAATGCTCGGTGTCACAGCGTTTGTGCGAATGTTCGGCATGATCTCCGCTGCTGATGGCTGGACTCTGGCAGTCTCTCTCGGATTCGGAACGCTTGAAATTCCACTTCCGTTGGGACGTTGCCTGCTGGCCGGGTCTTTCACACTCAGCCTGCTGATTCTTCCGGTGGTCATCATCGCCTCACAGGAAGCCTTGCGGGCAGTACCCCCTTCAATCCGTCACGCGTCATACGCACTGGGCGCGACCGAGTGGCAAACGATCCGCTACCAGGTTCTTCCTGCGGCCATACCGGGCATCGCGACAGGAGTCATTCTTGCTTTGTCTCGCGCAATGGGTGAAACCGCTCCTCTCATCGTGGTTGGGGCAATGAGCTACGTTGCGTTCACACCGGGCAACCTCGATACGCCGATGCAGGCCGTCCAAGATCCTCAGCGCGTGCTGGATGCTCCTTTTGACGTTTTCACCTCGATCACCATTCAGATCACGAACTGGATCGAGCAGCCCAAAGAAGAGTTTCAGAATCTGGCTGCTGCCGGGAGCCTGGTGCTCCTGATTCTGCTGGTCGTTTTTAACGCCACCGCGATCGTGATACGCAACCGAGCCCAGAAGAAAATATCCTGGTGACTGGATTCATGAACTCAATGCCGACCGTTCTGCCAACATACGCAATCGACCAGAGTGAGGTACTTCACGTGGATGCAGCCGGTACTCGATCCGCAGCGACAAAGGGCCAGACGCCCATCACAACCGTACGTCCAATGGTAACCAAGCAGCCAACGGGCGAAGTCACTCAACCCGTCAAGATTCGCGCAAAGAATGTCGACTTCTTTTACGGCGACAATCAGGTTCTGCACAACGTGTCGCTGGACATTCCCGAGAAATCAGTCACCGCGTTTATTGGCCCATCGGGCTGCGGCAAGAGCACGTTTCTCAGAATGCTCAACCGGATGAACGATATCATCGACGGCACGCGGCACACCGGCGACGTACTGCTCGAAGGTTCCGATGTTTACGCTCCGTCAGTCGATGTCGTGCTGCTTCGAAAACGCGTGGGCATGGTTTTTCAGAAGTCGACGCCGTTCCCCAAATCGATCTTCGAGAACATCGCGTACGGCCCCAGAGTGGCCGGCCTTCGCAACAAGGCGAAACTCAACGAGATCGTCGAAACTTCGCTGAAACGAGCGGCGCTGTGGGACGAAGTGAAAGATCGTCTGAACGGCTCGGCAATGGCACTTTCCGGGGGACAGCAACAGCGATTGTGCATTGCTCGAACACTCGCCACAGACCCGGATGTTGTTCTGATGGACGAGCCAGCTTCGGCGCTCGACCCTGCATCGACAGCCCGTGTCGAAGACCTGATCTTCGAACTCAAAAAGAACTACACCATCGTCATCGTGACTCACAACATGCAGCAGGCCGCTCGCGTCAGTCAGCGAACGGCCTTTTTCTTTCAGGGCGTGCTCGTTGAAACCGGCGACACACGCGCCTTGTTTACGAATCCAACTGAAAAGCAGACGGAAGACTACATCACCGGTCGATTTGGTTAAGCCGGTCAGTAAAACTCAGCGGCAAGGCATCTCTGAGCGTTTATTTGCTGCCGAAGAAACCTCCGGAAAGATCCCTCACGATGTCAATTCACCTGGAACGCGACCTCGACGGGTTGCATCACGACATACTTCACATGTGCTCGGTTGTCGAAGACATGATCCATCGAGCGGTCGACGGAGTCCGTTCACCCAGTCTTGAACTGGCCGAAGAACTCGCCCTGGCCGACGATGAAATCGACACGATGGACGTGCAGATCGAAAACGATTGCCTGAAGATTCTGGCGTTACACCAGCCTGTCGCCATTGACCTCCGTCGCATTGCCACCGTTCTGAAGATCACTGGCGAACTCGAACGAGTCGCAGACCTTGGCGTCAACATTGCCGAACGTGCGGCGGGACTCGTCGGGAAAGCCGAAGTTGTCGTTTCTGACAAGCTCGTCGACATGTCCCGTAAGGCGCTCGAAATGCTGCATCGCAGTATCGACTGCTACGTCGAACTTGACGGTCAGGGAGCCCGCAAAATCCTGGCGTCTGACGACGAAGTCGATCGTCTGAACGCAGAAATTATCTCGGAACTTCATGATGTCATGCGGTCATCTCCGGAACTCGTCGAGCCGGCGCTGCACCTTTTCTCCGCAACGCGTCACATCGAACGAGTCGCCGACCATGCAACAAATATCGCAGAAGATGTCGTCTTCATGGTGGAAGGCGTCATCATTCGACATCGTGCGGACTTCCGCGCCGCCAGGCGATAACGCAGAGACTCGAAATACTCTGCTCCTGTTAAACACAGCCGGACCGAAATGGCCATCCCCAATAAACGCAACACTAACATCGATTTGATCGTTGTTCGCACAACTGTCCAGATTCGGGCATCTGTCGAAACAGACTTCCAGCTGTTAACAGCACCAATGCCGAGCAGAATCGAGCCACACTGAAATGTCGAGCCACACGATACTCATTGTCGAAGACGAGCCGTCTCTGGTTGAGGTTCTATCCTACAACCTCGAGAAAGAGGGCTTCGAAGTACTGACGGCCAACAACGGTCGCGACGGTCTGGAACGCGCCCGTTCTTCATTGCCGGATCTGGTCATCCTCGACCTGATGCTGCCACTCGTTGACGGTCTGCAGGTTTGCTCCCAGCTCCGCAGCGACCCCAAAACTCAGAACATCCGCGTTCTCATGCTGACTGCTCGCAGCGAAGAGACGGACGAGGTCGTCGGCTTCAACGTCGGGGCGGACGACTACGTCACGAAACCATTCAAAGTCCGACCGCTCATTCATCGCATTAAGGCTCTGCTTCGACGAAACGAAAAGAGCAAGTCGGAAACGTCTGTGCTGTCAGTCCACGGCGTCGAAATCGACAAAGCCAGCTTCGAAGTCCGAATCAGCGAGAAAGAACTTGAACTGACTCGCACTGAGTTTCGGCTGCTCTGGACATTAATGCGACAACCAGGCCGATCCTTTTCCCGGCTCGAACTCATGGACAGCAGCCGAGGAATGGACGCCAACGCCCTCGAAAGAACGATCGACGTCCACGTGCGGGCGTTGCGAAAAAAGATGGGCGAAACTGGCGACCTGATCGAGACCATCCGCGGCATCGGCTATCGATTCAAACGCGAGTAACCACTATCTTTCGAACGAAGGCCGCTGATCAAATGCGATCGGCGTTTTTTTTGTTGGGTTTTCGGTATCAGCGACTGTCCTCAGAAAGTTCAGTCAGTTTCTGCAATTTGAGGCGGAATTCGGTAAGTGACTGCAAGCAAGACACTTGCGGGGTTCTATTGCCCACTATCCTTACTGGATCAGAAACTTCCCGGCATGGACTCGAGCAACTACCTGCCATCGCGGGTGCTGCGTTGCTCACGCTGAGTGGACACATCGACTGTGTCTGGAGCGTAGCATTCAGCCCGGAGGGCGTGGGCTGGCCTCGCCTCGGCGAGTGAAAACGATACGGTGGGGAGCTGGGGCCCGATCGATCTCCCTCATTCGGGCCCGAAAACCAGTCGTGAGGCTGCCCAAAAGATGGTGCCGGCTGCGACGGCTCAGATTGCCTGGGGGTTGGACTTCATCACGGCGTGTGGCGCAGAAGGCGCAACCGATCACGAAAGTCCGTCAGAACTTCGCATAACCGGTTGACAGCGAACGACCACGTCGGTGGTCGATGCAATGAGCCAGGCTGATTCGAGACTCCGGACAGTTGCAGTGACTGAAACTGCGTGTCACACTCTTCCGATCAGTACTATACCCACTATAACTACTCTACAGTTCATTCAAACATTCAATGCGTTGGAGCTTCAGAAACAAGTACACAAACATATCAATTCATAGCTATTGTGGTTGCGTCATGAAACGTACGGCTCAAACAGCCAACCTGTAAAGAGGCCGTGTTCTGTTTCGTTTAAGCGTCGCGCGATGCAGATTCGCTGATCCGGATATTTTCAGGGGCTTATCGATGAGACTGCTTCTGCAACCATTTTTTCTGCTCCGACCATTCTTCGAATGGGTTACTCGTTATCCCTTAATATGCGCTGTAATTGCCGGAATGATGGCAATTCTCGGTGGATTCGATGGAGGCATGGGCCTTCGGTTCCTGTTTCTGGATGGCCAGCCATTCCTTGCGGGTCTGGCTGCAGCAGTTGTCCTGTTTGAGGTTTGTTTTGTCGGTTACCTGCTCGATTCGGATGAGCCTTGGATGCGCCCGAAGGAGGTCAACACAGATTCTCTCAGGTACTACCGAGTCCGGTATCTGGCTACCACTGTCGTAGTACTGACTGTGCTTGCAATCGGGCTGGCAACAGCTGGAAGCTCCGGTGGGTTCCCGATAAGGTTTGTCCTGGGATTGATTGCTGGTGTTGCCGTCGTTGCCGCTCTTAGTCGAGTGCTCGGTGACTGGATCGATCGCAGGTATTCGGCAACCGCTCTTCCTGTGCTACGAGGACTGCAGGCTTCGGCGAAATCGGACACACTGACGGGAGGCGTCTTCAAGGTCGTCAGTCTGGTAGTCAAGCCCCCGAGTGAACCACAACTCTACAGCATACACCTTCGAGGCGCGATCGTTGGCGGGCTGTTTGGCTTGGTGTATGTACTGCTGGTGTTGACCCGTCCGGAGTGGGTAACAGCCGCTGTAGCCATTTGCGTCTTACTAGGTCTCGTGGCTGCGTTCTACGGATACCTTCGCTTTCACTTTCCGCAGCGTTTCTTCGGAGTCTTTCTGCTGCTGGTAATCGTTGTCACGCTACGCATTGGCTTTCCAACTTACCTGCATCGCTTTCCGGGATTCACGGCAGACAATTATGAGAACCCCACACCTTTGGAAGACGCTGAGAATCCCAATCCCAACCTGCTTGCGGATGGAGAAACGCTGCTGAAGTGGAAAGAAGTTGCTGACAAGCGATCCCCAACCGGTGATTCGGACGAGTCCGACCTGAGTAAACTACCAAAGTTGATCGTCGTCTCGACGAGCGGTGGTGGTATCCGGGCAGGTGTCTGGACCGCCGACGTTCTAACCACAATCGAAGAACGGATTGAAGACTTCCCTGATCATCTGCGACTCGTGACCGGCGCTTCCGGAGGCATGTACGGGGCCAGCTACTACGTTCAGACGCTCAACCCGCCCGATAGCGCCGAACCTCATCAGGTGCCGCTGGATCAGATTGTCAGTCGGATTGCCGAAGACAGCCTGCACGCCGTTGCCCGAGAACTGGCTCTCGGGGACGTGCCACATTATCTGCTCGGGGCTACAGAAGCGATTGGAAAGCAAGACCGCGGAAGCGCGCTTGAACTCGCCTGGCAGCGGCATACGCAAGGCAGTGACGACGATCCACCGGAGGGGTTCGCAGTGCCGTTTTCGAGTCTTGCGGACGGTGAACGCGAAGGCTGGCGACCATCGCTCATTGTGTCCCCAATGATGTCCGATGATGGTCGACGTCTGCTGTTCAGTAATCTCAACCTGGGAAAGCTGACACGAGCAAAGGGCTCAGTCATCGGCAGCGACAGCGACGTCTATTCCGTAAGTGCAATCGAGTTCTTCAAGCTTTTTCCGGATGTTGATCTCAAGTTGGCCACGGCCGTTCGCATGAACGCTTCGTTTCCCTACATCAGTCCTGATGGAACTCTTCCAACACAGCCCGTGCGCCGCATTGTCGATGCCGGATACTACGACAACTTCGGAGTCAGCGTCGCGTCCGCCTGGCTGTTTCACTGGCGAGACTGGCTGGCCAGACACACATCAGGGGTTCTGCTGATTCAGATTCGTGACTCAAGAACAGAGGTCCAGCGGCGTCATCCAGAAGCAACAGAATCTAAAGTTAACGGATCGATTTCACGTGGACTAAGTTGGCTGACGACTCCACTCACTGCTGTCATGAGTGCCCGGAACTCGACAAATTCATTCCGCAACGACGAACAACTGCAGTCACTGCAGAACGTTCTGCAAGCTTCAAGAAACCGTGCCTGGCAGAAAACGAGGCAAGGTCAGCCGCTGGCAGCCGCAGAGTTGGCCGATATCCGTAATTTTTTTGTCACGACGGCGTTCGAACTCGACAGGAGCGTGTCGCTTAGCTGGACGCTGACAAAGGACGAAATCCAGGAAATCAAAGATTCGGCAGAACGTATAGAAATCGAAGATCGAATCGCTGAAATAGAACGATGGCTGCATAAGGACTGAATTGAACTCGCCGCACATAAGGAAAGATGAGGACACCATGGATTCGAACCTGCTTAGAATGGGTTTTCTGGCAACGCTGCTGGTCTGCTTCAGTGTTGCAGGGTGTGAGGACAACGGCGGTGGGACAACAGAAGGCGATGGATCAACTGGAAGAGGAGACTCCGGCGAAACACCAGACCCCGGATTCGTCTATTCCGGCCACAATCCGGTCTGGCTTGATGAACAAAACTGGACTCGTGACGAAAGTACGGAGTTCTATTTCAAGAATCAGGGCTCCGAGCTGGTTCCCTACGAGTGGTTTCTGACACTCGAACAGGCAGACAGCACAGAGCTGTTTCGCTCTGACGAACACTTGGTGAAACTTGGCTACATCACGCAGCCGAAAAGCCGTAACAATCCTGACGCTTTGCCAATTGGCTTTGTTCTTGATGATCACCCGGAAACGACCGGTATCAAAGTCGCTTCGTTCGACCCCGAATACGAACTGGCGAACCATCCCGGAACGGAAAAATGGCTCGGATTTAATTGTGCCGCCTGCCATACCGCAGACATCACCTACAAGGGGACCGTCATTCGGATCGACGGTGGTCCGGCCATGATCGATCACGAATCATTTCTCATCGAGCTGGCTGCTGCCATGCGGGCAACCCTCGAAGACGACGCGAAATTTGAACGGTTCCGTGTTGCGAACAGCGGCGAAGGCAACTTCGACACGACCAGACTGAAACCAGAGCTGCAATCCTACACTGCGCACATGGAGCGACTCGTCGAGAGAAACGCAGCGCCACAGAAGTACGGGTTCGCACGACTCGACGCATTTGGTGCGATCCTGAACGAAGTCACGGAAGCTGCGCTCGGCATCAGGAAGAATCGCAGAGTATCGGATGCCCCTGTGAGTTTTCCGTTCCTCTGGTATGCATCCAAGCTGGACTTCGTTCAGTGGAATCGGTCAGCAGATAATGCGATCGCACGAAATGTGGGTGAGGTCATGGGTGTGTATGCACACATGCAACTTCAGGGTCTGCCAACAGAACAGTTCCAGTGTACTGCCGACTTCAAGGGGCTGGCTCGGCTGGAAACACTGATCGAAAAATTGAAAGCTCCAATGTGGCCTGAGAATATTCTTGGAAAGATCGACCAGAACAAAGCAAAACTTGGTGCCAGGCTCTTTGCTGAAAACTGCAATTCATGCCATCCAACTCGTGGGGCAGACGGAAACTTTCCCATGACAACACCGGATACCGACGGCCATCAGTTCATCATTACGAAGAGTTTTCCACCGCAAGCAATGGGCACCGACCCGAAGATGGTCATGAACTTCCTCTTGAGGACAGCAGAACCCGGTGCCCTGAAACCCTATCTCTCCGAAGAATCTCAAGCCAAAGTTGAAGTCCCGGCGGGAGAACTTCTGATCGCTGCCGTGGGTGGCGTCATCATGCGTTACGCGAAAGAGAATCAGGTCACTCCAGCTCAACTGCAAGCGTTGGGGGGGCACCATCCGCCGAAGCCACCGGGATTTATCCCTTCCGGCTATATATCTCGACCGCTCTATGGAATCTGGGCGACCGCGCCATATCTGCACAACGGTTCCGTTCCAAACCTTTATGAGCTGTTGCTGCCGGATGCCGAACGATCGCCAGCGTTCTATGTGGGCAGTCGCGAGTTTGATCCTGAGCATGTTGGATTTATCACGACCAGGTCTGCCGACCGCTCGTTCAAATTTGAAGCGGTGAGCGCTGACGGTAAGCCAGTGCCTGGCAATATGAATACGGGACACAGTGGACCAACAAAAACGCAGACAAAGGGCGAGAACGGGGAGTGGCGTGACTTCACTGATGATGAGCGTTGGGCACTCGTTGAGTACATGAAGACGCTCAACTAGCACACGTAGACACCTTCACTCAGTCTGACGACGGTTGGGATTCGACCCGGTCGTCCCCCCAATCGCTTTTCAGCGATGCACACCGTGAATGTGGGTTAGCCAGATTGCCCTGCGTCAGGAACGGAGCCGACTCATGCTGAATCTCTTACCGTTCGTATTTCTATCAATGATCCTGCTGGCCGGGTGCGAAACGCAACAGGCCACAGATGTCGCTGACGCAACCGCGACCACCGATGCTGGTGCTGACACGCCCGAAGGCACAGATGCGTGGAGCACCGAGCGCGAAGCACGGACGAAGGCACTGAACAAGCACATCGACAACAACTCCGTTGCTTACGCTTGGTTCGCGGATTTCCCATTCGGGACTGACGCTGGAATTCCTTATCTCATTCTGCGGGCTCTGCCGCTGATCGCGCCGGATGAGTGGGGCAGTAAAGATAACTTCCTTGATGTCGCCGGACTGTTCATCGACGAACGCAACGAAGGCTACCCAATCGCGCGAGGCGTCGGCTGGAGCGGCCTGGGCCGCGAACCAGATGATCTGAAGCCTGACTTCGCATCGTTCGCCTGCGGAGCCTGCCATGTCGGACGAGTCCGAAAAAGTGATGGTTCGATCATGTACCTCGACGGAGGTATCAACACGGAATTCAATCTGGTCGCCTATCGTGTCAAGGTCGTGAACACGATCCAGAAAATGATCGGTGATGCGACCGACGATCAAGAGAAAGTCGCGCGTGCTACTGCGTCACTCTTGAAGGTGATTGACGCCACACACGCACAGGATCCGAACTTTTTCTACGGCGACTACAAACTGGGAAGAAACAGCTTCGACAAAGACTATGAATCAAGACAGATCGAACTGTTTAAAGAAAATGCTGCGGAGTTGGTGAGTGGTTTCCTGGCGCGATCAGACTTGGAACTGAGTTCCCTCGTCGACTTGATCGACAAGAATTACAAAGGGTTCGAAAACCCTATGCTGCATGGCTTCGGCGGCATGGCCGACGCAACCGGAGTCAGCATGTCGATCAGTTTCGCTGCTGCTAAAGCCAAAGACCCAAATGCTGACCCCGAGACAGGGCTGCCTCCAACACCTGGCCTGACTGATTTCATGGCCGTGTGGGAACAAGGCAAGCGGCAGGTCCAATGGAATGAAGACAAGACCGACCTGATCAACGGTGGTGGACAGTGGAACGGCAATATTCCGCTTCCCATTTACCGCAACATGGCAGCAGAATTGACAATGGGATATGGGGCACAAACTGATGTTCGAATCGCCACGTTTGCAGAAGAATTACTGACAGACCTACCGGCTCCCCCTTATCCATTCGACGTGAATATGGAACTGGCGGATAAGGGAAAAACTCTTTTCGAAATGAACTGTGCCGATTGCCATCGCCCACACAACGGTCGCGTCTACAAGAACATCGGGACAGACCTGAATCGCGTTTATGTGGTAAGTCCTCTCACCGCAAAGAATGCTCGAATTGGCTTCACGACAATTGGCTTTCCAGATCGTGTTCTTGTGCTGCCCCCCAGTGGCCGTAAGGTCACCCCCTTTAAGGCGTTCGAAGGTGTTCCGCTGACAGAAAAGGCGGAATTATCCATGCGAAACCCAAAGGACTGCGAAGGGTATAACGCACTTCCTCTTGGCGGAATCTGGGCTCAAGCTCCGTACCTGCACAACGGCTCCGTTCCGACGCTCTTTCATCTGCTCGTTCCAGAGGAACGACCGGACGTCTTTGTTAAAAGTCGCCTGGATTACGACACTCAGAATGTCGGATTCGAATGGCGTTCTGGAAAGGGATCAAATAAGGATGAAGGATACGAATTCGACACAACTGCATTCCCTGCTGTTAACAATCGAGGGCACGATGCGGACATCCAGGAAGGTGACTCGCTTTACAAACTGGACTGGTCGGACGACCACGATGGAGCAAAAGCGATCATTGAGTACATGAAGACGCTGTAGTGGTTATCGAGCGGTAATTCAATGCCCACAGCATCAACACAGCCCCTGATTTCACGCCTTTGTAACAGGACGAAAAAATGCTGAACGACGTCTTCTTCAATAATCCATTCGAGAGCAGCCCCGATAAAGATCTGGAAGAAAAACAGATCCAGGAAATCGAGGATCTGACTATCCAACTGCTCAAGAAGCGATACGTGGATCAAAACAAACCGGTACTTAGAGGCGTTCATCCTAAATCTCACGGCTGCGTCAACGCCTCCTTTGAAGTTCTGCCCGGCATCGACAAAAGCCTGCAGGTCGGCATGTTCGCTCATCCTGCGACTTATGAGGCAGTGATCCGGTACTCGAACGCGTCAACGGTAGTTGCGCCTGACCTCGCCGGTGGGCAGAATGGCAGTCGCGGTATGGCGATCAAAGTTCGCAACGTTGAAGGCAAAGTGTTGCAGGATGACAGCGGCTGGAACTCTCAGGACTTTCTGATGATCAATACACCTTCGTTCGCATTCGTGAACGTCGGGGACTACTTGAGGCTGAATCAGATTCTGTTCAAGTTCGACGACAGTCCTGCACCGTTCTTTGCTCCTCTCCAGGCTCCACCGCCAACGGACCCGGAAAAGCTGGCAGAGTTTGGTCGTGTTGCAGCATCATTTAAGGTTCTGCAGCAGATCCAGGCTAAACCCGTAGCCAACCCGTTGGAGATCAGTTACTTCGGAGGCGCACCGTATCTGTTCGGCAAGGACCGTTGCATGCACTTCTCCGCGGTCCCTCAAGACGGAGAAAAACCACAACCAGTGCCGGAAAATCCGTCTCCTGACTATCTCCGTGATGCACTTCAGAAAACAATGGCTGGCAAGGCCGATATCGTTTACGACTTCCGCGTTCAGGTCCGAAAAGCCGGCGAGCCGGATTTATTTATTGAAGACGCGACAAAATCGTGGGACCCGCAACAGCACCCGCCCCAAACTGTTGCACGTGTGACGATTCCGGCTCCTCAAACCGGTCTCGACACACCAGAGCACCTCCAAGAGTGCGAAGAACTGGTCTACACACCTTGGCATACGCTGGCGGAGTACCAGCCACTTGGAAGTATCAATCGACTTCGTTACGCCATTTATCGCAAGTCCTCTGAGTTTCGCAGGCGGTGATCGGCGCAGAACCAAGCAAAGTCCGAAGTGAACTAACTGACTGATGATTCATCAGTTGACAGTTGGGAGGATAAAGACATGGCCATCCTTGCAATTTCGACTCTCCACGCCTTGATCGCTCCCGCAAGAGTTCTACTGGTGTCTTCGATACTCCATCAGTTGGACGTCGGGAAGCCAGCATGTTTGATGAATGGCACAGCTTGTCTGGAACCGGTGCGGCGCAGCTGCAAGAGGTAACAGCCTCGAATAGCTTGCCCACTTTTCGTTTCGCGACACGAGTTGGCTGCTTCCTCGCCACCGCCACCTCGGAGAAATGATGACGCTACCTGAGCGGCAGGTAGATCTCTGTCTGTAGATCAGCCGAAGCAGTGTTCCCCGGGTCGTTCCGGTAAATCTCGAACGTGCCCTCCTTACTCTGCTTCAGCTTCCTGTATCGAGCACACTGGTGAGCGGCACTCCAGCCGTTGCCAACGTTGTCGTAACTTCCGGTATGATCGACCCGTAGAGCGTTTACTGCCGGAATCGACCAGCTCGACAACTCGGCTGGCACACTACCCACTGACTCGGGAAGCAGCCACCCGGCCGTGTAGTCAAATGTCCCGGCCTTCATATCAAAGGCGTGGTAGACCGAAATCCCCGCTTCTACGATCGGCAGGTCGTGCTTCCTGAAGGCTTCTTCAGCCTGACAGAAGGCCTGTTCCATCGACGGTCCAATCTCTTTGAGCGTCGTCGTTCTTCGGACGCCAGCCATCCGTAAAGGGCCGACTGGCTCCACTCCTCGAATGTTCGTTGTTGAGAGGATTGTTCCTGTCTCAATCCACTCTTTGAGCATCTTCAGGCCACGTTCGTAGTCCATTCCGATGAAGACTTCCATCTGAGGAATCATCCAGAATAAGAACCATGGCATCGATCCCTTCATATGCCAGGTAATCTTCGTCCCGCCATCGACTGGCTCAAAATCAAACGACACGTCGGACTTCGATTTGAACGGCTTCACAAACCGAATCTCCTCGTCGATCAGACGTCCCGGTTCCAGTCTGCGATGCTCAACCTCGCCCTGCCCGACGATTTCACCCTTCCAGGCGTAGGTCGATCCAACTGAAGACGAATCGTTACTGACGATGACTTCAGCATCCGGCTCCGCACACAGCCACGGAGACCACGTGGTCCATGTCTCAAAGTTCGCAACTTTGGCGAAGACGTTTTCAGGATTGTCGTTAATAACGGTCGATCGGTAGACGTGGAACTTCGGCATTGGTGTAGCCTCGGCAGGGTATTCTCAGCAGTGAACGATGCGGAATCACTTCAGCGTAAGGCCGCCAGGTTACCCTGGCACAGAGTGGTTCTCAACAGTCCGACACTGACTGTTAACCGTCGGTTAACTCGTACATCCCCTGTCCGAGATACCGCAACCGCCCCTGCGCCGCCAGCGCTTCCCAAACCTCTTTCGGGTACTGATTCGGCGGAGTAATCGCGACAACGCCGGACCTGTTGCCACCACTCATCGGCCCGTACCCCATGCGGGATTCGTCATCAAGACGAGTCACCTTCAGACGTTTCCTGAACGCCTTCATCGCCTTCTTCAGTTCTTCCTTCGACGGTGGTTCCGGCGTCGGTACAGCTTCCGCGTCACTCATCAATCTGCTCCTTGAGGTGAAGAATGGAGCGGAAGCTAACAGGTTGAACTGAGAAGTTAAAAGACGAGCCTGCCAGCTGGCGATTTCGCCACTCGGCAGTAATTTGATCACTGCTTGATCACTGCTTGATTACTGCGAAAACGCTGTCCTCAGCAGATTCAGGCTTTTCGGAATGGCTGTCTCGTAGCTCTCCATGCCTTCGAATTCGAGCGACACCCAGCCCTTGTAGTTGTGGCGGTGGAGCATCTTTGCCACTCGGTCGTAGTCGATGTCGATCTCGTACCACTGCCCGCCGCCGTAGTACGTCTTCGCCTGGACGAAGGCCGCTTTCGGAGCCAGCTTTTCGAGCTTCTCGTACGGGTCTTCCAGAAAGTTACCCGTATCGAGCGTCACCTGAAGCCAGGGAGAATCCACCGCGTCGACAATCCGAGTCACTCCCTCCGGCGTCAAACCAAGACCCCAGTGATTCTCCAGGCCAAGGACGACTCCGCACTTCTCGGCGGTTGGCAGACACTTTTCGAAACTCTCAATCACCCAGGGATAGCCGTCTTCATCCGTGTAGCCGTCGAGCGGTGGTTCGATGCCGCGATTCTTCATCAGCTCGTCAAAACTGCGACTCGTCCCCCACCGTCCCGTGTTGACGCGCATCGTTGGGATGCCCAACTGGTAACACGTCTCAATCTGCCCGATCGTGAGGTCAACGTTGCGTTGCCGCTGCTCCTTGTCGGGAGTCACAAACCCCTGATGAGTCGACATTCCGCACAACGGCAGCCCGAGCCGAAAAGCGTGCCGCTTAATCGCCTGCATCGCCGAGTTGCTCAACAGAGTGTTCTGCTCAATCTGGTAAAGCAGCAACTCAACCCCGTCGAATCCAAACTCCGAGGCAACATCAATGCAGCGATGAATGTCCCGAAACGGTTCATTGTGAAACCGCCACAACGAGTACGTCGACAAAGCAATCGGATTACTGATCCTCGTCCCGGACTTTGAAGCCTCTTCCGACGTATTCTCACCGTCAGCCCTTAATGAGACTCCTGCCAGCATTCCAGCACCGATACCCGCTGCCATTGTTGCAAATCGTCGCCGATCCATGTCAGCTCCTACCATGTGTGCCACTGGCTCTGCCAGTGCCTGTCCACAAGCTACACTCAAGTAATGAACACAGAGTATCACAGAAAACAAGTTCGTCATTTTCAGGACGAAAGGCATCTGCATGAACTCACGTTTTCATGCTACCGAAGGATGCCTCTCCTGACGAATGATGTGTGGCGTGGAATTCTTGCCGAATCTCTTCAAGCCGCTTGCACAACAGAAGGCTTCGGGTTGGTTGCCTTCGTGTTCATGCCCGAGCATGTGCATCTGCTTGCCGTACCATTGGCACCCACATCAAATGTCAGCCGTCTGTTGGCCCGAACGAAGCAACCAGCCTCAAAGCAGATTCTCGTCGACGCGAGCTCAACTCTGATTGAAAAGCTCACTGTTCGCGAGCGTCCTGGCAAGTACTGCTTCCGATTCTGGCAGGAGGGCTCGGAATTCGACCGAAACATTTTCAGCCCTGAAGCGATCGCAGCGTCAATCGACTACATCCATATGAATCCTGCCAAACGACGGTTATGCAAGAAAGCTATCGACTGGAAATGGCCAAATGCCCGCTTCTACTTCAACAATTCGATCGATTCGGACTTGCCAACCCTGACTTGCCCCGATCCGTCCTGGTTTGAGAATCTCTGATCAAGGCCAGAGTCTGAGTGACACCGCACTGGCACAATCTCAACAGCGTCCCCCAGCCGGTCCACAAGCAATGTTGCCGAACCTAGTCAAGAATCTCCGGTGGACCTATAACGCTTGAACGATGAATCAGTGAAACCAGCGACGTCCCATTAAAGAAAGCATTCGAAAGCCGAGCACACAGTGACTAACCGCGACTTCGCCATTTTAAACGATCTGCCTACATCGAGTACGAAATCTTCAGCCGCTGACACTCTTCATCAAGCAGCGCAGCAATTCTCAAAATAACGTCTGGAGTCCGGAAATAAACTTCTGCTGATCGATGAGTCACATCGCTACCTTCAGGCGTAAACCATAGTTCAAGCACGCGATGTCTGCGTCTCATGCTCGTAATGTAAAACTCTAATCGCTCTGCCGCTTCCGAACTGCACGACGGCGCGATCGACTTGGATTCCAAACCGTCAATCAGAAAATTGAGCTTCGAAAGGAACTTACGAATCTGTTCCCCAGCGTCACCTGAAACAAAGCTAGACGGCCTGATGATCCCACTTACAAACACCGTTCGGCTACATAAACAGCAACTCTCCACATCTGCAAACGTCAGTGGAACTTCACTACCGATGATCTCCAAAAACTTTGCCAAGGCTTGCTTCCCGAGATCCGCAAGTCCATCCTTTACAAGCTGTTCATTGCCTCGATTCAACCAAGTAATTCCTGAACGCCCCTGAAAACTTGCGGCGGAGCGAAACAGTCGAGCACCAACTCTTCGAATCTTTTCCCGCCCTTTCTCGTCCGGAAGCTGCTCAGCATCCTCAAGATTCTTCAACTCTCTCAGAATTTCTTGCGCGGCAAGCGCATCCGGCTGTCTCAATGCAGGGGCACGCTGCCTTGCCTCGCTATCGGCAACGTACTCAAGCAAGAGCGCCCGATAATTCCAAGCCAATTCCTGATCAACATCGGCTGCTTCAGCCGGCTTCCCATGCTCATCAAGATATTCGATCGCCAAGGCCATCAGCTCAAAAGAGAGTCGCCCGTAGATACCCTGCCGGTTCTTCCATGATCTTCGCACTCTTATAGCGGCAAAGCCAATAACGCCGAGAACGATCAGATTGAGAGTTGCAGCGTATGGAGCGAACGAGTCTCTCTGCTCAATCGAACGGATATTGTCGAGCACGAAACTGCCGACTATCAACAAACTAATCCCGAAGCCCAACGCCACCAAAATGGCCATCCAGAAATCTTTGATACCATTTATCGAGTCTATCGGAATTATATCCGCGTTCTCGTTGTCCATCAAAATCTTCCTTACATTGACCTGCTTGACATCAATCAGGCGGAAAGCTGGGAACTCCGCTCAACTCGGTAGAATACGAGACCTGCCGCTTTTGCAAAAGCAAGCATCATGCCGAAGCCAAACCCAAACAGGGCGGCCATTAGAAACGGCCACAGCATTTCACTGACAATGTCGTTCCAGGACCAGCGGCAAACAAACCTTCTGTACACGGCCCACAAGAACACTGCGAGCGAGACACAGGAACAAAATCCAAACCAATCTACTGGCTGCATGTCGCACCAATCCCTACTCTCGTACATAAACGAAATCGATGCTTACCAAGTTGTAGCTACAGACCCGATTTCTTTTAACCCAGAATTGGAACAACTGAACAAAATCGTACCAACCGAACAATCTGACGAATTTGCACTTTTTTTTGCTTTTCCACACCTCCTTATCTGAAGAATTTGACTGTCAATGACTGGGGGCAACGGGCAACTACTTTACGATTGGGCAAAAACTCTCTCCTTCGCCACTCAATACCTTCACCAGACATCCAGACATTTTGAAAATCAGCAAGTTTGTAAGACTTCCAATCGTGAGATTTGTTCCCGAATTCTGTCAGTACTACTTAGCGTCCGTTGCATATCAATTGATAACCCCGGCTAACATAGTGTCCATTTGAATCAATGCTCTACGCCGCCCCAAACCCATTCCGTGCCCCACCTTCTTCGACTGGTGCCAATTCAAATTCATGGCCGCAGTCAGACCAGAATCTGCTCCGCTGAGATGTCGATCCAGGTGGAGAACATTTCGCCGGGGCCGAGGGTTTTCCAGCCGGTGTTGAGGCCGTCTTTGGCCGCCTGGCTTTGTTCCAGGTTGATGGCGTCGGTGACGCAGGTGTAGGGCTCGAAGCAGATGGCGTTGCGATTCGGCGGGGTGTAGATCACCAGTTCCTGGAAGGTGCCGGGGTTTCGCTGAGCGATCTGCAGGCCGGCGGCTTCGTCCATCATCAGGCACTCGACGATGTCGGCGGGGACTCCGCTGAAAACGTCGTCCAGTTTTCGCTCGCCGAAGTACACTCCGTCAGTCAGTGGGAAGTCGGTCGGCAGCGGAGTCTTCTTGCCGCTCGGCAGACAGTCGGTCAGTTCCCATTGCTCAGTCACCGGTGCCAGACAGAGGCATTTGGTGGCTTCCGTCTCGGCGGTCATCGGCAGCTTGAAGTAGGCGTGCGTGCCCAGTCCCCACGGCAGAGCGACTTTGTCCGGGTTGTAGATTTCGAACTTCGAGTGCAGCGTCGAGCCGGAAAGTTCGTACTGCACACGAATGACGAAGTCCGCCGGCCACAAGTCGAGTCGATCGGGAGCGTCTTCGCTTAACTGAAACTCGCCAATGGCGAAGTCATCCCCTTGCGCGACAACCCGCCAGGGACGATCAATGCAGAATCCGTGAATTGCGTTGCCGGTGTTGTCGTAACCGACTTTGTCTGCGGGAAGCTGATACTCCTTACCCGCCCAAAAAAAAGCTCCGCTTTTGATTCGGTTCGGAAACGGAAAGAGCAGCGGGATGCCGTTTCCACTGACTCGGCCTTCTCCGTCGGCAAAGCCATCCTGGGAATCAATCACGTCGACAATGCGACCATCGACGTCGGCTTTGAATTCGAAGCAGTTGAAACCTCGGTCTACGGAAATGCGGGCCGAAGAATCTGAGTCGGCAGACTCAAGCGTGATGATGTTTGTCATGGCGAATGTTCCGAGACGGTTTCAGTGTTGTTGCATTATCGAAAATGTCATGCAGGCCAGGCTTCGCCTGATGGTACCAATCAATGGTTTCACAACGGAACGAACGGAAAAAACACGGAAGACAGGAATCATTTTCTCCGTGCAATTCAGTGTCTTCCGTGGTTCAAACTTCATGACAGTTGTTGATGGTCGAGACATCGATTTCGTCAGGCAGAGCCCGACCTGCGTCAATGACGCGGAGAATACGGCACACGGCAGCGGATGTCTCGCGTCTTCACGGTCGGGAAAGCTACGATTACGCCTCGGACTGAATTGAACGAACTCGTCGACGAAAAAGGAATCAGTTGTGTCAGACAGCAAGGTCGTTGTGATCACTGGAGCGACGCGGGGACTCGGACGAGCGATGGCCGCTCGTCTGATTGAAGAAGGACACACAGTCGCGGGCTGCGGACGATCATTGTCTGACATCAAGGCTCTGGAGTCGTCGTTCGGAAGGCCGAGCCGGTTCGACGGTGTCGACGTGGTTGATGATGCTCAGGTTGCCGGCTGGGCAGAAAGCGTGATTGCAGAACTCGGTCCGCCGGACCTGCTGCTGAACAACGCCGCGACGGTGAATCCAAACGCCCCGGTCTGGGAAGTTTCCGCTGCCGACTTTGACAACGTCGTTGATGTAAACATCAAAGGCGTTGCCAACGTTCTGCGTCATTTTGTGCCGGCGATGGTTGAACGCCGCAGTGGCATCATTGTGAACTTCAGCTCGGGCTGGGGACGATCGACGTCGCCGGAAGTCGGCCCGTACTGCGCGACGAAGTGGGCGATCGAAGGCTTGACACAGTCACTCGCTCAGGAACTTCCCGACGGCATGGCAGCGATCCCGCTGAACCCAGGGATCATCAACACCGAACTGCTGCAAAGCTGCTTCGGATCCGGCGCCGCCCACTGTCCCAATCCCGACGAATGGAGCCACTACGCCGTGCCCTACATTCTGAGTATCCGACCTTCGCAGAACGGTCAGCCACTCAGCGTGACCCCGTGACAAGTATTGAATCGCCGGTCAGGGCGAGGCGACACCGATTTACTCACGCATGATCAGAGTCTGGCCGTCGCGAAGTGATTCGGCAGGAGTAGTCGTTGCCTGTACGGCAATCTGCGAGCCGTTGGTGATCGCGTCGAGGTTGGTCATTACGACCCGGTCGCCAGGTTCCAGGCCGGAGCTGATAAACGCCTGAGCTTCCAGTCGGCGTGAAACCTCAACCGGAACCTCGACAGCTTTGCCGTTTCGTTCGACGTAGACTCGCGTTGATCCGGCGGCGTTGCCAATGACGGTCGCGCGTGGCACGACAATGACGTCGTTCAAAACCGGCCCTTCAATCCGAGCCTGCACGAAGCTGCCTGGCAACAACGGAACAGCCGCAGGTTGACCTTCCAACGAGTTTTGAACTTCGACAAAGACATCAATGGTTCGCGTCGCCGCGTCAGCTTCCGGAGAAATCCGGACGACTCGACCGTTCCAGCGCGACGATGCCACTTCGTTCTCGGCGAGTTGAACCTTCGGCTGCTCACCAGCAAGCACCAGCTCGGCGATCTTTGCAAAATCCAGAGGATGAAGCGGGATGGCGATCTCGACAGCGTCGATCTGAGTGACTCGAAAAAGCGGCGTTCCCGGCTGAACGTACTGACCTTTTTCGACACGCACTTCCGTCAGCATTCCCGAAAAGGGCGCACGCACTTCGGTCCGTCGCACGTCGATCGAAGCCAGCTTTTTATCCGCCTGAAATCGGTCGAGTTGTTTCAGCAGACGCTGACGCTGCGCCGGGAACAGCGAGTGCTGATTATCGACCTCGATGAATGCCTGCTCGTACCGCCGTTCTTCAAGCTGTGAAAGCGCGAGCTGATTCTGCGTAACCGTGCCGTCTTTGGCGAGCCGTTCCATCCGCTCGTGATCGGCCTTCGCGATGTTGTAATTTCTAGTCGCGGTGCTCAAGAGCCGCGTGTTGTTTTCTTCCTGCTTCTGCAGCGTCCTCAGTTCAGCCAGAGCTTCTTCGACAGCGTGATCGGCCCGCGCCAGCCTCTCGTGATAGACCTCGGGATCAATCGTCAGCAGCACGTCGCCTTCGGTCTGACTCGACCCGGCCTCGAACACAGGATTGTTTGGAAAAAACGTTGGCCCCGAAACCGCTTCGCCCACCTTCAGCCTTGGGCTGACCGACGTCACCTCACCCGACACCTGCGCCGAGTAAACAACTTCTCGCTCGGCAACGACCGAACCAAACCCTTTGACGACTTCCTGCAGGTTGACTCTCTGGACCTCGAAAACTTCGACATTGAAAACTTTCGTTTCGACTTCCCGCTTTGCCGGCTCTTCACGAAGCGACGCCAGGCCCGCAAAGCCTCCGCCACCGACCAGAAGAGCCAGCACGCAAAGAATCAGATTGATTGACAATGAATCGTGTTTTTCGGACATCTCAAACAACGTCTCTTTAAGCGGAAATCCGGCAAATGATCAGCGGGTCAGGTTTCTTATCGAACAATGGTAGACGCAGGCAACGTTTGCGGGCTCGCATTCTCTCAAATTTCCGCGTCGAATTCTCAGTCGTTGGGAAGTCTGGCACAAAGATGCGAGTCGCAGAGCTCGACGCTCGATAACCGTGCAGTTCTTCGCCTCTTGAATGCCTTTGCGTCTGGTTCAGGCGACTTGCGGATTCCTGTCACCTTCCCTGTAATGCCGTCCTGACTGCCCAAAAACCGCTCACGATTTGAATTTTGGAGACGCGACGATGGAAATGCGACCGCTGGGAAATACAGGACTCGAATTGTCGTCGCTGAGTTTCGGTGCGTCTTCGCTGGGGGCGGAGTTTCGACAGATTGACATCAACGAAGCCATGCGGGCTGTCCACGTCGCGCTCGACCGAGGCATGAATTTTGTCGATACGTCGCCGTTCTATGGACGAGGCATGTCCGAAGTGCTGCTCGGACCGGCTCTGAAGGGCATCCCGCGTGACAGCTACTACCTCGGGACAAAACTCGGACGCTACGACGGTGCTCACTTCGACTTCTCTGCAAAGCGAGTTGCTGAAAGTGTCGATGTCAGCCTGCATCGGCTGGGCGTTGAGTATCTCGACATCTGCCTGATGCACGACGTCGAGTTTGTCGACCTCAAGCAGATCGTCGAAGAAACGATCCCGGCTCTGCGGAAAGCCAAAGAACAAGGCAAAGTTCGGTTCATCGGAATGAGCGGTTACCCGATGAAAATCTTCAAAGAAATCCTCTCGCAGGAACCGTTGGACGTCGTCCTTTCTTACAACCATTACACGCTTCAGAACACGATGTTCGGCGACCTGATTCCGTTCCTGAAGAAAAAGGGCGTTGGCATCATGAATGCGGCGCCGTTCTCGGCACGCCTGCTGACCAGTGCCCCCCTGCCCGTCTGGCATCGAGCCCCAGAGCACGTTAAAGCCGTCGCCAAAGCCGCCTCTGACCGCTGCGTGGCTGCCGGAATCGACCTCGCTCAGCTGGCTCTGCAATACTCGATCGCCAACCCGGACATGACGACCTGCGTCACCGGCTCCGCGAATCCTGATCGAGTCAGCCAGTGGGTGGACTGGGCCGAACAGCCGATCGACGAAACGTTGCTCGCCGAGGTTCTGGAAATTCTCAAGCCGATCCATAACTGGTTCTACATTGAAGGCCGTCCGGAAAATAACGACCCCGGCGCCGACCTGGACTGCTAGACCATTTTCATGGTTTCTGTGCAGGAACTGGCGCCCGGAACTGCCATTGTTTCCTTTGTGGCCTTCCTGCAAGACAGTGAAAACGAATTCTGAAAGTGCTCCAGACCCTCGGCAGGCACCGGCGGAGATACAGCGTGCGGACGATTATCATTCTCGGCGCCAGCAATGTGACGTTCTCACTGCCGGTCATCTGGTCAACGCTTCAGCGATCGTTGACGGAACCGTTCCGCCTTGTCATTGCCGCCGGTCATGGCCGATCGTTCGGCCTGCCCAACACAGTTCTTAATCGAACGCTGCCAGGCATTCTGGAATGCGGGATCTGGGAGTCGCTCGACAAATTCAGAGAGTCGTCGTCCTTCCACGCCATCGTCACCGACGTCGGAAACGATCTGCTTTACGGCATCAACGCGGTTCAAACGATGAGCTGGGTCAACGAAGCGGTCGACCGTCTGGCCTCTCACACTCAGCACACGCTCGTCACCGGCTTACCGATCGCCTCACTGCACAGCCTGTCAGGGTCGCGTTTCGAATTCTTCCGGCGAGTGCTCTTTCCAAATTCAACGCTGACTCTTGAAGCAGCTCTTGTCGAAGGAAGCTCGCTACATGAGCAATTGCTTCAGTTCAGCGACGGTCCAGTTTCGACAACGACACCGGAAGCAAAGTGGTACGGACTTGACCCAATTCATATCCGCCGACGCTGTCGTCGTGAGGCGTGGGAGCATTATCTTTCGCACTGTGTTTCGGATAATTCGCTTCGACGCGCCGGTGCAGTCGCCGATCTGTCCGTCTGGAAGGGCACGGCCGAACGACGCTGGAAACGGTCTCGACTTCTGACTTCACAACAGCCTGCTCTTATCAAAAATGGAAACGAATTGTGGCTCTACTGAAACCAGCCTTCCTCGCAGGAACTCTGACAGATGGCAGATGATCTGCGGTCAACTGAGCCGCTCGGATGCCCGGCTCCGCTGCGAATTGCCACGATCGGAATTTCTCCCGACGCGGTCTTCCATCTCGAAACCGCTGCCATCCGTGACGAACTGATCCCGATCGCCGCCGCTCGAACTGACGACGCTGAAAGTCCGGACGACCCCGTCCCTGGCTGCTCGGTATGCAGTATCGACGAGCTGCTCAAACGATCGGACGTTGATGTTGTCTTCGTCGGAGGTCCGATTGAGAGCCGTGTCGACAACGCCGTCCGGGTCCTTCAAGCCGGCAGGCACGTCGTCGTTGAGCCATCGTCCTTCTTCCGCCCCGAGAACCTTCAGCGCCTGATCAGCGAAGCCGCCGCTACGGGGAAACTCTGCAAAGTCTGGCGTCCGCACGATGCTGATCCGGACTTCCGTCGCGCATGCAAAGTCGTCGCTTCCGGTGAAGCCGGTCCGGTCCGAAATCTTCGATTCCTGCAGCACGACATGGCCGCCGCACTGCTACCTTCTCTTTCCGATAACGATCAGACATCGCGCGATCGCCTCACCAGTTCCACGCTGCGAGATCTAGCGGCGCACCGGATTGCTCAGGCACTGTCTTTGGCCGACGCCTCAGTCATGGACATCGTGGCGACTTTTCGGTCAGACACTCTCGTTCTGGGCGAACGCGACTCTGTTCGGCCAGTGACACCAGCCGGTGACACCAGTTTTCACGCGGTCATCCATTTTGCTAACGATGTCGTCGCCATTGTCGATATCGGGCTGGCCTGCCCCGCTCCTTACAGTACCGGCTGGATCATGCAGGGCAATCAGGGCGGCTATCACTCAGGCCGGCAGTACATCACGGTCAACGACGGAGAAATCTACGACGTGGCGGTCGAAGTGGAACCGTTCGATCCATACCTGAATCTGGGTGCTGTTCTCAGGAGCCGGCCGAATTCGGAACTGCAGAATCGATGCCTTGATGAACTACAAGCGGAACTCGAACTGGCAAAGCTCTTTGAAACAATCCCATAGGTCCGGCGGCGTTGAACGAACAATTCGCGAACCTGTGACTTGCAGGCAGGCTCCGGCATGGCAACGATTCGAATCGACTGTCGGAATTGAATTTCCCGTCCTGTAAGAATGGCTGCTGTGATGACCTCGGTGTCAGATTCTGAAAACCAAAATCTCTCTCGTTCTCCCGTCACTGGCGTCAGTGTCCGTACGGACGATGGATTCTCGGCAGACGAAATCGCTCAATTTAATCGAGACGGGTTTCTGATCGCCCGCGGACTTGCTGGCGGCGACTGGGCAACTCGCATGTTGCAGGTAACACGCGAGCATCTCGAACGCGAACTTCCCCCCATCGAGCTGGAGGCCGATGTCCATTATCCCGGCTCACCGGAATCTGTTGATCAGCCCGGCGGTCGAACGATCCGTCGCCTCAAACAGGCCCATTCTCGAGACATCGTGTTTACGGAATGGATTTGTCATCTGCCGTTAGTCCGGCGTCTTTCTGAACTGCTCGGACCCGGCGTTGTGATGCCACTTGCCCATCATAACTGCGTGATGACCAAGCAGCCGCACCACAGCAGCGACACTCGCTGGCACCGCGACATCCGCTACTGGAATTTCACCACCCCGGAACTCGTCAGCGTCTGGCTCGCTCTGGGCGACGAATATCCCGAGAACGGCGGCCTGTACGTGATCCCCGGTTCTCACCGCGTTGAGTTTCAGCCGTCGCAGCTCGATGACGCACTGTTCTTTCGCGAGGACATCCCCGAAAATCAGGCAATGCTCGAATCGGCAATTCCCGTCAAGCTGTTAGCCGGAGACGTGTTGTTTTTTCACGCCCGCACGCTGCACATGGCGACTCGAAATAAAACTGACGAGCCGAAATTCTCGGCCGTCTTTACGTTCCGCGCAGCCGACAACCCGCCTGTTCCAGATTCCCGGTCGGCCGCCGCCGGCGAGGTTGTGCTGCCAGAGCTTCCCGACGAAGCTCACGCGTAATGCGCCGAAACGTCGATCGTTCGCGATGACGATACCACCGGGTATGCCGAACGGTTCGCAGGTGTACCGACTGAACTCACAGGACGACGAGCCGCCAACGTTTCGCGCGGTCCCGCCGCATCAATCGCACAAACTTTCACAAACAACTTCCACCGGAATCATCCATGTCACGCCCCGACATCTCGTTCAGCCTGCGTCGCCAGCAGGCCGCTGAGCAGAGCATTGCTTTTCTCATGAAACAGGGGATCGAAAACCGCGACGTCATTTCGCTGGCTGCCGGCTTTGTTGACGAAACGACGCTGCCGGTTTCGCTCGTTAAAGAATCACTGGCTGATATTCTCTCCGATAATGCCGCCGGGCATCAGGTTCTGCAGTACGGTACGACGGCTGGCTTCGCCCCCTTACGCAAAAACCTGCTCGACCATCTGGCACGACTTGAAAACTGCTCAACATCAGACCTCAACGTGACGTCTGACGAAATCGTCGTCACGTCGGGTTCACAGCAGCTTTTACAGCACCTGGCCGACGCCTTGTTCGACCCCGGCGACATCTGCCTGGTGGCGGCGCCGACCTACTTCGTCTTCCTCGGAACTCTGAACGGAGTCGGAGCCCGCACCATCGCTATCGAAACCGACGAGCGTGGCATGCGTATGGACTCGCTGGAAGCGGAACTTGCTCGACTCGAAGAAGCTGGTGAGCTGAACCGTGTCAAAATGATTTACCTGGTCAGCTCGTTTGAAAACCCCAGCGGCGTCACACTGGCCGATGATCGCCGGAAACAGGCAGTCGAGATCGCGAAACGCTGGTCGAAAAAGCACCGCATTCTGATTCTCGAAGACGCCGCTTATCGCGAGCTTCGATACGAAGGCGATGATGGACCGAGCATCTGGAGTTACGACGAAAGCCGCCAGCACGTCATCCTGGCTCAGACGTTTTCGAAAAGTTTCTCGCCGGGAATTCGCGTGGCCTACGGAGTCCTGCCGCGCGATCTGGTCTCCGCGATCCACGACCTGAAGGGCAATTTCGATTTTGGCTCGCCAAACCTCAACCAGCGAATCGTTGCCCACTCATTACAAAGCGGAAAATACGAACGGCACGTCGCGGGCCTGCAATCGTCGTATCGCGTCAAACGTGACGCGATGCTGGCCGCTGCGAACGAGTTCTTCTGTGACTTGCCTGGCGTTTCCTGGCTGAAGCCGCAAGGCGGACTTTACGTCTGGATGACGCTGCCGGACAGGCTCGAAACCGGCTTCGAAAGCCCGCTCTTCCAGCACGCTACGAAGACCGAAGGCGTGATGTACGTTCCTGGCGAGATCGCGTATCCAAAGAGCTCGCCGCTGCGGAAGCGCACTCAGATGCGGCTGAGCTTTGGCGTCGAGTCTCCCGACAAAATTCGCGAGGGCATGCAGCGACTCGCCAGTGCGATTCGCCATGTGATGGATTGACGAGTGTCCCACACTAATGCGATGTCTGGTCCGCGCCCGCGATGCGCGCATCCTGGGCTCCGACTCCTTCCGAGTGTGCCTGTCTGACAGGTGTTGCCGATAAGCGCTGGCTGGACGCTGCGGATTGTCCCTCCGGGAAACAATCAAACTCCATCCGCCCGCCGATCGACGACGTATAGAAGTACGTCGGAAGTTCGTCTTACATCGCGAGGAATTGTCATGGTTGCCACCCTTTCGCCATCAGCTGCAGGCTCCGCCGTCACAGAATCTCACATTTCTCAGTGTGTCCACTGGAGACAGGTTAAACGCTGCTCCACTGTTGAAAGCGCAGAGCAGGAAATTGCTCGGCTCCGTGGCAAAGGAATCGAAGCATTCCTGTCAATGGTTGACGGACTATGCGTCCTGGCCCCGACTCAGTCACACTGACCGCTGACAGGTCTCGACTGATTCGTCGCCGCTGGCGTTTCTTCGTAAGCTCGCTCGTGCTAAAAAAACGTCCAGATAACTGGACAGTCAACAGCACCGGTGCAGGAGGAGCCAGGCATGGCATGGATTGACCTGATTCGCGAACCGGAAGCCACCGGTCCGCTGAGTAAGCTCTACGAGTCTTCTCGAAACCGAGCCGGCTATGTCGCCCAGATCATTCAGGTGATGAGTCGCGACGCCCATGTCGCCGCCGAGTCGATGCGATTTTACGCTCGCCTGATGAAATCTCCGAACGCCCTGGACGGCGCCCGTCGGGAGCTTCTGGCAGCAGTCGTCAGCAACGTCAACGACTGCTATTACTGAACTCTTTCGCACGCCAGAGACTTCGGTCTGGAGTCCAACAATCCTGACGCTGCTGCGAAAATCATTTACGACTACCGCACCGCAGAACTCTCAACTGCCGACCGTACGTTGTGTGACTTCGCCGTCAAGCTGACGCTTTATCCGGGAAAAATGGATGAGTCCGACATTGCCGCGTTGCACGACCACGGTTTTGATGATGACCAGATCACCGTTGCCACTCAGGTCATCGGCTATTTCAACTACATCAACCGCATCGCCGACGGCCTCGGAGTCGATCCCGAAGATTGGATGACACTGCCTCGCGACGAGTGGCTGGCTGCAAAAACTCGGGACTACGGACAAACCATCGATTGACCGGCAAGTGACTTGAGGAAATTCTCAGACACGACAAACTCGCTGCGTCAATCACTCATTTAACGTCTCGACCGAAAAGGATTCCGAACTCATGCGCTGCCACATTGCTTCCGCACTGCTGCTGACGTTTGCCATGTCCGCCTCTTCATCTTTCGCCGCTGACAACTCGCTGACAGACGCCGAAAAGAAGGCTGGCTGGCAACTTCTGTTTAACGGCAAGGATCTCACCGGCTGGAAAACGAGTAATGACAAACCCATTCAAACGAAAGTCGAAGAAGGCTCGATCGTCCCATACAAGTCCGGCGGCTACCTGGTCATCCACGAAAATCAGTTCGGCGACTTCGTTTTGAAATGCGACGTCATGTGGCAGGACGAACGCTGCAACTCGGGAATTTTTCTCCGGGTCGAAGATCCAAAGAACCCTGTTCACACCGGCTTTGAAATTCAGGTCATGGCCGGCGACAAAACCGGCAAGCACGAAATGGGTGCGATCTACGATCTGGTCGCCACAACAAAGAATGCCGGAAGAAAAACGGGCAAGTGGAACAGTTTCGAAATCCGCTGCCAGGGGCCAAAAATCAGCGTGACTCTGAACGGTTCAAAAGTCAGCGAAATCAACGCCGACGAATTCTCCGAACCGGGAGTCTGCCCCGACGGCGAAAAGCACAAGTACAAATTGAACAAGGAACCCCGAGCAGTCAAAGACTTCGCCCGCAAAGGCTTTCTCGGCTTCCAGGACCACGGCCACAAGGTCTGGTACAAGAACGTCAAGCTGCTCGAACTGAAATAGTCGATCAGGTCGGAAACCGCCAACCCCGTCAGAGTGTCGCTCCTGATGCGGCACTCTGGCAGAATCAGACCGGGGCAGGATCAGTCCGGTAACGGAGAGGAAAGGCTGCATCGCATGGTGCAGCCTTTTTCTTTCGCGGCGAATTTGTGACCGGAGTTCTGTCGAGTCGACGCCAGTCCCCAACGTTTACGGAATCTGTACGAAAACGTCGTCACCGACGACTTCGACTTCAAACGGTTGCTGGCAGATGGCGGGCGTCAGACAGTGAGCGCCGGTATTAACGTCGTACTGCCAACCGTGCCACGGGCAGGTGACGATGTTTCCTTCGAGCTTGCCTTTGCCGACCGGACCACCAGCGTGAGCACAAATCCCATCGATGGCCCGCACGCCGCCCAGGGTTTTGAAGAGAGCGATGACCCGGCCTCCAGCGGTCACTTCGAGACCGGTTTCGGTGGGGATTTCGCTTAGTGATGCGACGCGATATTTGTCAGGCATGTCAGCTTGTGGGTTGGTGTTCTGCGCAGTTTGCTCATCGCCGCGTTGACAGCGATGTTTGAAGAGTATCTCAGACGGTGCTCGTGAGGCCAGCAAAGTTGCCGAACCCGTCGCGATGCCTCTTGTTGACTTACTCGACCACTCCTGGTATTGACGAACGCTTATGCGTTGTAACTTTCGATCATCGTCACTGTGGAGCGTGAACGAGTGAGAACTTTGCTGAAACTCGGCCTTCAATTTGCCATTTGCGTGATTACTGTCGTGTTCATCCTTGTGCCCGACAGCGTGGTCGCACAACTGGATGTGCAGCCTCAGCAGGTGGTACTTGATGGGCCGGATTCCCGCTGGCAGTTGTTGATTGCGCGTGATGAGAATGGGCTTCGTTTCGATTCGACTCGAACGGCTGAGTACCGGTCGAAAGATTCCGGCGTGGCAGCGGTCTCTCCGGACGGAGTCGTTCGTGGTGTTTCTGACGGTGAGACGGTTGTCGAAATTCTGGCGAACGGTCAGACGAGGTCGATTCCCGTCGTCGTTCGTGGTACGGCTAAAAAACGGCGCATTCATTTCGAGAACGACGTGCTGCCGGTTCTGAGCCGTTTCGGCTGTAACACTTCCGGATGTCATGGCAAAGCGGAAGGACAGAACGGGTTCAAACTGTCGATCTTCGGATTTGATCCGCACGCCGATCTGACAGCACTGACTCAGGAAGGTCGGGGCCGACGCATCAATCGAACGATTCCTGAAAGCAGTCTGCTGCTGAGAAAAGCCTCCGGCGGAACGCCACATGGAGGAGGAATTCGGATTCGCAGAAATTCCCCGGAATTCCGCGTCCTGCTCGACTGGATCAAAGGCGGAGCCGTTGCCGGCAATCCGCGAGATCCATCTCTGGTTTCCATTCAGGTTTCGCCACAAAATTCCCGCATGGCGATGGAATCGGGCCAGCAGCTACAGGTCACGGCATCGTTCAGCGATGGTCAGAAAGCTGACGTCACTCATCTGGCGAAGTTTCAAACGAATTCTGAAGCACTCGCCACCGTAGACGACTTTGGCTTGGTCACCACCGGCGACAGCCCCGGCGAAGCGGCCATCATGGCCAGCTACCTGGGCCAGGTGGACGTCTTCCGCGCCATCGTCCCGCAGCCTCAGCCCGACAGCGGCTCGTCCTTCCCGCAGCAGCCCGTGCTGAATTTCATTGACGGTCTCGTCGATGACAAACTCCGCAAGCTGAATATCCATCCGGCAGGTTTATGCTCCGATTCCGATTTCCTGAGGCGCGCCTTCCTCGACATCATCGGCACGCTGCCGACGGCGACAGAAGCGAGGGAGTTTCTTGCAGCGACTTCGCCGAATAAGCGCGAGGAACTGGTTGACTCGCTGTTGCACCGGGAGGAGTACGCTGACTTTCAGGCGTTGAAATGGTCCGACGTGTTGCGAGTCGACAGGCTGACTCTGGGACACAAGCAGGCCTACACCTATTACCGCTGGATTCGGCAGGCCTTCGCGCGAAACCGTCCGTTCGACGAGTTTGCCCGTGACATCATCACTGCTACCGGTTCGCTATCGAAGAACCCCGCCGCCAACCTTTACAAAGTCGCAAAGAAACCCGGTGAGGCCGCGTCGACCATTTCTCAAGTCTTCATGGGAGTTCGCATCGAATGCGCGCAATGTCACCACCACCCGTTCGATCAATGGTCGCAGCGTGACTACTACGGAATGGAAGCTTTCTTCACTCAGGTGAATTTCAAATCGACTCCGAGTGGTCAGGTTCTCCTGCCAAACAGGGCGACCACCACCAGGCATCCTCGGACGGGAGACGTCGTTCAGGCGCACGCTCTGTTGCAGGAAGAGCCAGGTGAAACTCCAGACGGAGACCGACGACGTTTGTTTGCCAGCTGGCTGACCGCAGCCGACAACAAATGGTTTGCCCGCAACATCGTGAATCGAATCTGGGCTCAGTTGACGGGGCGCGGAATTGTCTCGCCCGTTGATGACTTCCGACTGACGAACCCGCCCACGAACCCTGAACTGCTGGACGCTCTGGCAACGCACTTTGTCGAGTCAGGTTTCGATCTGCACCAGCTCATCCAAACGATCACGGCGTCCCGCACTTACCAGCTGACCACGACACCATCGGCGATGAATGAGCAGGACGAACAGAATTACTCCCGTGCGTTGTTCAAACGTCTCGACGCCGAAGTTCGATTCGACATGATCTGCCAGGTAACGGGCTCCGCAGAAAAATTCGACGGCGTACCGGCGGGGTCACGAGCCATCGAACTGTGGGACAGTCAGGTTCCGCATTACTTCCTGAGTCTCTTCGGGCGACCAGTTCGAGCGACGGCCTGCGAGTGTGAACGGGCGACTCAGCCAAGCGTCGGACAGGTACTCCACGTTTTGAATTCACCTCAGATTCACGAAAAGCTGAGCAGCGACGCCGGTAAACCCGCCATACTGGAAGCGTCGATCACCGACGACGAGAAACTTATTGAAGAGATTTACCTGATGTTCTACAGCCGCTTTCCGACGACGGATGAGCAGGTGTCGGTCAGCCGGTACCTTGCCAATGCCGATAATCGACGAAAGGCTGTCGAAGACATTGCGTGGAGCCTGATGAACACAGTCGAGTTCCTGTTCAATCATTAACGATCTAATCGCAAACGGTTGAGACTGTCAAACTGGTGGCGGCAGCGTTGGAGAATGTCATGACGAAGAAGCGATCGTACTGCGACGGAATGAACCGGCGCAACTTGCTGCAGCTCGGGCTGGGAGCATCGGCAGCCAGCGCCATGAGGCTGACGCAGGCTGCGACCGCCTCGGAATCGAGTGCTCGAACGGGCATTAATCCGGCACGCGATGACGTGTCTCTGATTATCCTGTTTTTGCAGGGAGGTCTCAGCACGATCGACACGCTCGACATGAAGCCGAACGCGCCGGCTGAGTTTCGCGGCGAATTCGACCCGATCGACACAGTCGTTCCCGGAATGCAGGTGTGCGAACACCTGCCGGGTCTCGCTCAAGTCGCCGATCGATTTTCTCTGTTGAGAAATTTCACCCACCACGACTCCGGACACGGCCCCGCCGATCACTACATGCTGACCGGTTATGCCCCCAGAGCCGGATTCAATGGAAGCCTCAAGCCAAACAACCACTACCCGTCGCATGGCTCGGTGATTTCGAAGAAGCTCGGACCTCGAGGTTCGGTGCCGCCATATGTCTGCCTGCCGAAGATGCACCGCTCCGGCGGAGCGGCATATCTCGGAGCGTCGCACGCTCCCTTTGAAGTCGAAGCTGACCCGAATGCTCCCGATTTCGCCGTTCCTGATCTCACCCCACCGCTGGCGATTAATGCCAGCCGGTTCGACGCTCGACGTCAACTAATGACAACAGTCGATCGATTCCGGGAGAAAGCGGAAGTCACCGCCAACAGTGGCACGCGAGCGTTGACCACGTTTCAGAAAAAAGCGTTTGACCTGATTTCGTCGCCCGCCACGCGAATCGCGTTCGACATTCACTCAGAATCGGAAGCAACTCGCGAAGCATTTGGCCGCAATTCGTTGGGACAGTCGTGTCTGATGGCTCGCCGACTGGTCGAAGCGGGTGTTCGCTGCGTCACGATTGACCATACGAACTGGGACACGCACTACAACAATTTCGACGTTCTGAAGAACGACCTGCTGCCACATCTGGATACCGGACTGCCAATGCTGCTCCGCGATCTGGAACAACGCGGAATGCTTGAGACGACGATGGTCTGCGTGATGGGTGAATTCGGTCGAACGCCACGAGTCAACAAGTACGCTGGCCGCGACCACTGGGGACCATCGAACACCATCCTGCTGGCGGGTGGCGGCATCAAAGGCGGGCGAGTCATCGGCGCGACGAACGCTCGCGGCGAGCGACCGGATTCCGATCCTGTCGGGCCGGAAGATCTTTCAGCGACGATGTTTCATCGCCTGGGAATCAACGGCAACGACGAGTTCCACACTCCCGAAGGCCGCCCTGTGAAAATTGTGAACGACGGTCGTGTGTTGAGCGAACTGCTGTAGAGCGATTCTGATTTAAACGCAGAGGCTCGTCACCCCGCCAGAAAGAGACTGAGAGTTTTTCATAGTCGCAGGCACACTCCGTGCGACATCCGCCTGACTTTGGCCAAATACCAATGGTATTCGGGCTGACGGCACATCAACCGTTTGACACCGAACCGTCAGTTTTCGGCTGACGCGGTGCTGGATGGCCCCACCTCCGCGCCGAAAATCTGGTCGGAGTGGCCAACCGCGCGTTGCCAGAACACGATTGCCGTATCTTCCCGAGATGCTGTTGCTCCGGGAAGCAGCCCCGTTAAGGATCGTTTCGGCCTGACGCCGCCTGCCATACAACTACCCTCTGCTGGTGACGGAATCTCCCGGCAAACCTCTTTTTAGGCTCATCCGGTAAGTCGGGGCTGTTGGTTGTGAAGAGCGGACATGCTGATTTCA
>CAXBME010000031.1:0-100911 GCA_963976765.1 uncultured Planctomycetaceae bacterium | reverse complement strand
CCATCCCCAGCTTTGGCGGCATGACGATCGAAATCATGACCATGCTCGTCGTCCCCGTGCTCTACTGCTGGGTCAAGGAGACGAAGATCAAATTCGGTATCCGCGACCGACTGTTCGAGAAGCAGTCATAAGACAGTCCCAAGGACTCAAGGATGATCATCGAAGTCATGACGATGCTGGTGGTCCCTGCGCTCTACTGCGCCGCCATGGAAACAAAACTCCGCTTCGGCGTTCATGACCGCCTGTTCGAGAAGCAGACCTGACCAGCAGTTCAATCCGGTTACCGGCTACGCAGGAATCGGGCGTTATCGCCCCTGTTCTACATAGTTGGGCCTATCCGCTCGTGTGAGATTCTGTGGCATCTGCGCGACCCGTCCATTTTTCGGAAGCATGGCTCAGCTCAGAACATCAGCGTCAAGGTCCGTAGCCGTGGCAGTCGACCGTTAGTCGCGACGAATAATGATCATGTTGAGCCGCAATGCAGATGAAGAAAGACTCTTATGTCCGAACTGATCAACCGACTTCGGTGGTCCTGCCAGTACTACGGGATGCCCATAACATGCCTGTCTGTTTGCGCTCGTATTGCGGCGAGATTCGACTGGAATTTCGGCAGTAGTCCCCGCTTCCTCGCATTCAAGGATCGTACGCTCGACCGAAGATTTAATATCTCGACCGTGGAGCAGGTTCCCACTTCGGAGCTTGGCGGTGAGCAGTCGCTGCAGAAACACGCAATTCAGTATCAGCCGACTAGCAACCTCGACCTGGTGGTGGTACTTGACCGCCTCTCTCGACAAGTCAATCTCAGGAAGTTTTCGTTTGTCGACTTCGGGTCCGGAAAAGGGCGAGTGATCCTGATGGCGTCGGAGTTTCCATTTCAATCTGTAATGGGAGTGGAATTTTCAGCAGCTCTGCACGAAATGGCCCGTAAGAATATCTCCAGCTTTCGAAACCCCCGTCAGATGTGTTGCGACGTGATACCAGTTTGTCAGGACGCCAGGGAGTTCCAGCTCCCGGATGGCCCCATCATTGCATTCTTCTTCAATCCATTTGACGCGGTCATCATGAATTGCGTTCTCAACAACATCGAAGAATCTGCCCAACGGGCAAATCGGGAATTCTTCTGTATTTACCATAATCCCGTGCACCGCAGACTGCTTGACGAGTCAGCCTTCTGGACGGAAGTCTCTGGCTGGCCAATCGAACGGGAACAGTGGGCAATCTATCGCGCTGGTAAAGACCCGATTCCGGCACAGCATTCGCGCCCGGTTGAAGTTTCAGAAGTACCAGCGGCGATCAGCTGACTCGTACCTGTGACATGGACAGATTCAGGTCAGCGTTCTTACCGAGCTGATTCCACAGCCGTCAATGGGCGATATCGCCCCTTCGAAGCATTCAGTGAGCCACTTCGCCCGGCGGTAAACTGTGATGCGGCTTTGAGATAGGTTCGACTGGAACAGGCTCGAACGGCTGATCGCGTTCAAGGCTGCTGATCGAAACAGCCGATTCAATCGGATAACTGCAGGAAAGGCTGGCGCAAACGCATTCGAGTGCGAACCGGTCAGAAATGATGAAGCAAATGGAGTTGCAAGATGAAACGCAAAGGATGCGTCGCGATAGCGGTAATTGCCTCAGTGGCAGGATGCGCCAGTCCGCCACAATCGGACCCCCACTATGTGGCGACCGAGCACAACATTCATCAGGTGGTGGCTCACGAGGTGAACCACGTTCCGGAGCTGATCCAGACGGACACTGAGATTGAAGGCGAGCATCCGCTCGGGTACTACGTGCAACTTGCACTGGGACAGAACCCGGAAATCCTCGCGGCGCAGCGCTCAATCAATGCCTCGTCAGCAGTCATCCCGCAGGTCATTTCGCTGGATGACCCAATGCTGATCGACTCGTTTCAGCCGATCGACGACCACAGTGTGCAAACGGCCGCGGGACGGGCTCCGAACACGCTGTCTTTGTCTCAGAAATTTCCGTGGTTCGGTAAGCTGGCAACGCGCGGTCAGATTGCTGAGCAGGACGTTCAGATCGCCATGGCTCGGTTAGCCCAGGCCGAACTCAAGGTCACTGAAGACGTCCGTCTGGCCTACTACGAAGTACAGTTCAATCAGCGAGGCATCACGATCGCGGAAGAAGACGCTGCCTTACTGGGTGATCTGTTGAAGATCGCCGAGGCACGTTACCGCACCGGAGCCGCCAGTCAGCAGGACGTCCTGAGGGCACAGGTAGAATTGAACAGGATCGATGATCGGTTGATCTCTTTGCGTCGGTCGCTGAGACAGTCTCAGGCAGATCTGGCGAAGGTGCTGCACACATCTCCCGAATCGAATCTGCTGGCGTCGTCGGATGTCGTGATTCCCTCAGCACCGGAGCACATCGAGCAACTCTATCAGCTGGCTGCCGAATGCCGCCCCGAATTGCACGAGCGACTCTACGCCATTCAGAAATCGCAGCGTGCCCGTGACCTGGCAGAACTGAATTATTACCCCGATTTAACAGCCGGGCTTGGTTGGCAGGCCGTGACCAACGGCGAGGCTCTCTCCCCGGTTTCAAACGGTAACGACAACCTGGCAGTCACCCTGGGTGTCAACCTCCCGATCTGGCGGGACAAACTCGATGCTGGCGTCCGAGAGTGGGAAGAGCGATCGCTGGAAAATGCCCGCCGCTACGAATCGACACTCGATGACACGTTCCGTCAAATCCGCCGACTGATGGTGCAGATCGACGCCATTCAGCAGCAGCTCGACCTGTTCAAGGGCAGCATGATCCCTAAAACGGAACAGGCCTTACGGGTTTCAACCGCCGACTACCGCGTCAACAAAGTCGACTTCCAGCAGCTCCTGGACAACTGGAGCGATCTGCTGATGTTCCACCTGCAGGTTGCTCGTCTGGAGGCCAATCTTGCCCAGACACTGGCATCACTCGAACGAGTCGTCGGCTGCGAGCTGGCATCTGCCCCGACACCGTTGCCCGCACCCGCGCTGTCCGACGAGGCCGTCGTGCCGCCTGCAGAACCACCCTCCTGACACCTGTGCCGGCACCTGAAGAGAATAAGTAACGATTCAAAGCAGGTGACGAGTCAGCAAAACAAAATTCCGACGGGAGTTGCATAAGGCTCATCCGACTCGATTGCCCCCGTCTTACTTCTGAGGACTCAGACCGTGCTTCTGGATGAGTCGGTAAAGGCTGCGGCGGTTGACGCCCAAGGCTGCGGCGGTGCGGTTGCGATTCCAGTTTTCGCGGTTGAGAACGCGCTGCACATGCAGTCGTTCCCGATCTTCCAGATTGTCGGTATCGCCAATGGAAGCGGCGATTAAGGCATCCGGCGGCAGGTTGGAAATCTGGTGGGGCAGCTCCGACAACGTCACCTGGTCACCATCGGCCAGGATGCTGGCGCGTTCGATGACGTTGTGCAGCTCGCGCACGTTGCCTGGCCATGAGTAATGACGCAGTGCGTTCATCGCTGCTTCATCAAAACTCCAGCCCTGTCCAATCGTTCTGAGGAAGTGATTCGCCAGCAGAGGAATATCATCCCGCCGCTCGCGGAGAGCCGGCAGCTCGACGCTCAGTACGTTGATGCGGAAGTAGAGATCCTCTCGGAATCGCCCACCGGCCACGTCTACCGCGAGATTGCGATTTGTCGCGGCAATGATGCGGACATCAACCCGCTGCTCACGCGTGGCTCCGACTCGTCGCATGTGACCATCTTCCAGAACTCGCAGCAACTTTGCCTGCAGTGCCGGCGCGAGTTCGCCGAGTTCGTCGATGAAGAGCGTGCCGCCGTCAGCGACTTCAAACAGGCCGGACTTGCTGGTGACGGCACCAGTGAAGGCTCCCTTCTCGTGGCCGAACAGTTCGCTTTCTAATAACGATTCCTGCAGCGCGGCGCAGTTGATGGTGACCATCGGCTGCGAGGCACGTTGACTCTGCTGATGAACGGCCCGGGCGACCAACTCCTTGCCGGTACCGCTCTCTCCGAGAATCAGCACCGGGCTTTCTGTCGGCGCTACTTTGCCAACCAGCCGCAGCACGTCCTGCATCTCAGGCGACGTGCCAATGATTTCTGCGGAAGGTGCCGTGCGTCCGATGACCTGACGAAGTTGCTCGTTCTCGCGACCGAGCCGGTGGTGCTGCCACGCGCGCTCCAGTAGTTGTTCAAGCTCCCCGAACGGGCATGGTTTGCGGAGATAGTCAAACGCGCCCAGTTTCATGGCCGAAACTGCTGTCTCGACAGAAGCTTCACCGGTCAACATCACCACTTCGCAATGCGGATCGATCTCCTTCAGCCGGTGCAGCAGTTCAAGACCATCCATCTGCGGCATATTGAGATCCAGCAGAGCGACTTCAAAAGACCTTCTCTGAAACGCGGCCAGTGCGGCCCCCCCGCTTTCCGCTTCACAGACATCGTGCTCCTGCCGACTCAGCCGGCGAGCGATTCCGCTGCGAAATTCGTGGTCATCATCAACAATCAACAGGTGCATGACAGACTTCGCTTCCCTTCAACAGTGCATGACATGGTCCTCTGGGACTGGGAATCCACAGCATCTCCGCTTGCCCGGTTAAGACGCATGACAGGCGACGTTGCATGGCAATGACGGCTGCTGTCGCGAGAGGCAGTGAGTGCCTTCTCTCGAAGCACCGCGGACGCTTGCAAACGTTCTTCAAGATTGAATCGACGATTCGTCGTTTTTTCGCAGCCCTTGACCGGGCAACGAGTTACGTCGACCCCGCAAGGCCGGGGGCATCGTTGGCTGATGAATCGGCACGGCATTCGGGATAGGAGCTTCGGTGGGAATTCAGAGCCCGGCTGAAATTGCTCTACAGGCCATGGTGGAACCGAATGAAATCGCGATTTAGTTTGCTCCTGACAGCACTGATGCTGAATTCGGCTCTGGCTGCGCAGGAGCCTTCGAAGAAGCCAGAAAGTGGCATCCCGAAAGTGGGTTGCCGCCGGTATGAAGCGGGCAGCTGGTGGATTCAACAGACCGACAATTTCCGCGTCTGTACCCGCAATCGGCACCTCGACCTTGATTCGCTGCCTGCGCGGTGTGAGATGCTGCGGTTGCAGATCTCCGGTGTTTGGCTCGGCGCTGACGGCACTGACAATTGGATTCCACGGTGCGACGTTATTGTCCACACTTCGCTGGCTGAGTATCAGCAGACGCTGGGAGCCAGCGTTGGCCGGTCCGTCGGCTGTGCAACGATGAAGGTTGACGGCGGGCGGATCGTGAGTCGCCGCATCGATATCCGCATCGATGCTGATCACTGGGAACTCGACGCACTGCCGCACGAGCTGACTCACGTCGTGCTGGCCGACCGTTTCAACGGTCGCCGACTGCCACCGTGGGCGGATGAAGGCATCGGCGTGCTGTCGGAGTCGACACGCAAACAGCAGATTCGCGCGGACGCTTTCAAGGATTCCGTACACCGAGGGTGTGTGTACCGTCCGACTGATCTGTTGAACCTGCGACGCTTTCCGGCGGCTGGCTACCGCGAAGCGTTCTACGCTCAAAGTGCTGCTCTGGTTCGCCAGCTGGTCGAGCGCAGCTCCCACCAGCAGTTCATCCACTGCGTGCAAGAGAGTCTTGACGACGGTGAAACTGCAGCCCTGGCCGCCGTCTACAACATCCACTCGACCAACAGTCTCGATGGGATCACAAAGGTCCACGCTGTGACGAAAGCTCTGTCGCACGAGCCGGTGACGACTCGTCAACAGTCGCTGATCGCGGTCGCTGCAGAGTGACCGCCCGGAATGAAGAACCGACGCTGGCATGTGCTGCTCAGCGTCGGGCCTGTGTCTCAGCATTACTTCACACCGGGATGCTGTTTCCTCCAGAGCCGTTCGGCGGCTCGATTGGCGAACCGACGAGTGGTCGCCGGTACCGCCACCGGAACAGCAACCGCTTCCGGTTCGTAAGAGAAACTCCTCACGTTGTCCGTTGCCGGAGCGTCCGCGACGTTGCAGCCGCAGTTCGTCTTGCAGCAGCACCCCGACGAAACCGGAGTTGCTTTCGAGCCGGGTTCGAACGAAAAGCTGCGGATCACGTCGCCAGCCGTTGTTGGTGCTGACTGCACGACGACTGGCATCGTGCGACGAAAGACGTGGTAGGTGCGTCCCGGCCTTTGCCGGTCCGTCGGGTTGAATCGATCGCCAGCATCCACGACACCGGCGGTAACGGCGACAAGCGCCACCACAAACAGAGCTCCTATCAGACGTTTCATAGCTCGACTCCTTGTGAATCGAATGAACAGAAAACCGCAGTCCCAACAGCGGTGAAGGGCAGCTCTCCGAGTTGTCCAACAGGTCGGAAATGGCCGACTGCATAGCTCGTGTTGAGCGGTAGCACGTAAGGCAAAGCGAGTGCCAAACGGGCAGCCACCCTGGATTCGATTGTTCTGCTTCACGGTTCCCGGAATAATCCTGCGGAATTCCGGTCCGTTCGGTGTTGTCCTGATCCAGGACTCCGCCCCTGGTGTGACACCACCGCTCTGGACAAGAGCGGTTTCGCCCCTGCTTCGTCGTTCGATCGGTCACGGCGCACCTCCCGCTGAAGGATCGTCGCTGGAGGACACCGGCTCCGAAGACGCTGGCTGCACCAGTGGCTCTCGTGGAATCGTGAACGAAAAGCGGCTTCCGTTACCGGGCACAGATTCCACCCAGATTGATCCACCATGTTCACGGACGATGCGTTGCACAAAATAAAGGCCAAGCCCTTTACCGTTGTGATTCGATTCGCCGTCGCCACGAACGAACGGCTGGAAGATGGACTCGACACGCTCGGCCGGAATGCCCGGACCATCATCAACGACCGAAAACACGTGGTCAGTGGATGACGTCGAGTACTCCACTGCAATACTGGCGGCGGGCTTGTCGATGTGATGAACTGCGTTCGAGATCAGGTTGGCAAAGACTTCACGCAGTCCCACTGGGTCGGCCCACAGTTGCGGTTCACCGTCGAAACGACGAAACGCAACATCGTCTCCATCCACATGCAGCTTGAGACGCTCGGCTGCCTGATCCACGAGCGAACCGGCATCGACCCACTGAGGTTCACCGGCACGTTCCGGATCGGACAGGATCCCTTCGACAACCTGCATCACATTCCAGCAACGAGAGAAAGCGCGACTCAATGTGTCTCTGGCTTCGGACGGAATTTCGTCGGCAAAGTCTTCGACGACTTCTTCGCAGGCGTTGGCAATGGCATTTAACGATGACCGAATTTCATGTCCCGCCAGCTTGGCGTAGCGCTGGGCCTTCATCTCCGTCTGAAAGTACATCTGCAACGCGTGCTCAAGTTGTTGGTTCCGGCGTCTGAATTGCTCTGTGGCTTTGTCAAAGTACGACTCCAGCGCCAGGCCAATGTCCAGCAGAATCACCTTCAGCAGTGACAGCAATGGCGATGGAAAGTCCGTACCGAGCCGCTTAGCAAACTCAGGAAACGCAATCTGCATGTAGTGACTGAATGCTCCCAGATAGAGCTGCGGTTCCAGTCCAATGTCATAGTGAGTCGCCCCGACCTGCAGCCGACGATCGAAGTACTCCGCTCCGTAGTCACCAGCGAGCAGTTCTTCGAAATAGCGGGTCTGCTCAGTCTTCAGACGCTCGACCAGCTCAGGAGAGCTCAGCAACCTGGCAGACTCCGGATGAGTCAGCAGGTGCTGATAGAACCGATCGGCCAGTTCCGCAGCGACATCGCCCGACCACTGCCGGAGTTCGGCAACGGACCGAGCATCGTCGTCCGTGAGCATCAGGAACTGCTTGCGCTGCTCCTGCTGTTCTGCGTCGATCCCGTATCTGTCGAGCGATGGCTGAGGCATGGGATGAGTCCAGAGTTGAACGACCACTGTCCAGTACAAGGGGAGTTGAGCGACCAGCATCGAGAGCTCATCTCTGAGCTCCCGACACTGGCTCCTCGTCACCCGCCTACTTCGTGACTTTCGCGAGAATGGCATCCGGGTCGGCTTCGGCTTTCTTGCGACAGCCGTTACAGCAAATCCAGACGTCCTGACCGTTGAGCGTCAGCTTGATCGGCGCTCCCATCGTGCCGAGCATCTCGTCGCTGACCGGGCACATGTGCTGCTTCTCAGCCGATGCTCGATCCACGTCTGACAGCTTCGCGAGGCCAGCATTCATCTTCGCCATCGCGTCGCCACCACCGTGATCTCCGTGATCCGAATGCTCCCCGTTGTCCGCGTGATCACCATGATCGGAATGGTCAGCCTCAGCAGGCGTGGAAGCAGGTGACGCGGTCGTTGTGGTGGCATCTCCGTCCGAACCGGCACAGCCGACAAGAAACAAGCCGACAGCAGCTATAAGTCCCAGTGAAACGATCGGAAACAAGCGCATGACGTTCTCCTTGAGTAAAAAAGTAGAGCCGAGAATTGAGAGACCAGAGCCGACTCACACGGCGGCGTGCCTGGCGTAGCGTGGGACAACAACCACAGTACATGCGGCGTGCTCCCGGGCAGTGGGAGTTCTTCAGAGCCCATGTTCGTCCAGAAAGCCATCATTGGACTTTGGACATTCGACTCTGGACTCGCGGACTCAGATCAGCAAACGCTGGGTGCGAAGGAGAACCGCGCTGCCACCTGTGTCGATACCTGGTGTGGTGCTCGATGCAAGGACTTCTCGCACGTTTGCCATACACCGAACGGAGACAACACCATCTCGGAAGTGGCAAATCACCTGGTGGGCATCTACTGCGACGCCACTCTCCAGGCAGTCAATAGCCACGGTCGCTGAGTGAACACGACAGCAGCAATCCGGGCGCGCCGGGCAAGGTAACGAGACACCAGTATCAGGTGATGAGTGGTGGCAACACTGCTCCACTCCATTTGCCTCAGACGACAAATCATTCAGCCCCTGGCCATGACAATGGCACATCGGCGTGTGAAACGCCGACAACAGCATAGCCAGAATGATTGTGATGTGAGTGGTCATGAAAAAAGTCCTCGCGAAGTTGGATGCCATGCCACGGCACTTTCTTCACGAGCCTTCCAGTTTTTTCCGAAATTCGCCCAATCTCTTCTGCGGAAAAGGGCGAAAACGCTCATTTCGATCACAGCCCGGCGAAAACTTCTTGCCACGGTTCTGCTTCGGATGTCTTCCGGCTAAAAAGAAGAAACAGAATTCGAGATAGCTTTGAGGGCAATTCACGACTGTATCGGACACCTGTCAACAATGTCGCGTGCCTCGATTCCTGTTATCTGACAATCCACTGAAGAACTCACGAAGAAACTGCACTCGGTCGGCATCTAATGAATTGTCGGCGAATGTGTGGCCTGAATTGTTTCGATGACTGAATCGCTTGCCGACATCATTTCTGGCTGCCAGAGCAATGAGCGATCTGCTCAGCAGCAGTTGTACGAGTTGCACTCTCGGCGCGTTTATCGCCTGTGTGTGCGGCTGGTTGGTAAGCAGGATGCATCCGATGTCACTCAGCAGACTTTCCTGAAGGTCTTTCGAACAATTCATCAGTTCTCGGGTGGCAGCCGCTTTGAAACGTGGCTGCACCGCGTGACAGTGAATGAATGCCTGCAACACACCCGCTCCCGAATTCGGCGACCAGAGATTGCTCTGAACGTCGATCCTGTTGTCAGTTCACAAACTGGCTTGGCTGCCGAGTCGGCTGAGCTGCTGCAGGCGGCACTGGATCGTTTGGAACCGGAACTCCGAACGATCTTTGTACTCCGCGAAATCGAGGAATTGAGTTATGCCGAACTCGCTGAAACACTTGATGTATCCGCAGGCACGGTGGCCTCGAGACTGAACCGAGCAAGGACGCACTTGAAAGAGTTGCTGACCCAACTCGGTTGGGAGGCATGAAACTATGAACTGCTCAGAAGCGATCAATCTTCTGTCGGCCCTGCACGACGGAGAGCTGTCGTCTGACCTTCACCAGTCAGTCGAGCAGCACGTCCGCCAGTGTGAATCATGCGCTGCGGCGCACGCTGACTTCGTAGCCCTTTCGTCACTGGTCATCGAGCAGTCAACCCTCGAACCGCCAGCTGATTTATGGGGCAGGATCGAATCAACATTGGATTCAGATTCAACAGCGATTGCGCCCGTTGCACCCGCGAAGAACTGGCGTGATCTGTTTCGTGATTCGAAACGATCGAGAGCCACCGTCGCGGTCGTTCTGATCGCGGTGTTCGGCTTCGCGTTCATCGTTCACGAGACCATGGACCACGGCCACGACGAGCACCTGGCAGTCAACTTTGACCAGTTCCTCAATGAGTTCCCGAAATCACCTGAACGTGCTCAGAAATTGCTGCATGCGAACTACCCGAGCGACCTGGTCGACGTTGACCAGGCCACACTGGAAGTGAAATACCGACCTGCCGTGGCCAACTCGTTGCCGGAGGGTTATACGCTGGACTCCGTGCATCTGGTGCGGATGCCATGCTGCCTGTGTGTTGAAGCGCTCTGTACCGCTCCAGATGGCACTCGAGTGGCCGTGTTGGAACACGCGGTCGATCAACCTGTGTGGTTCGGAGATCGCCCAACGGAAGAGTGCGATTTCAACGGTCGAAAAGCCAGACTTGTCCACTTTGATGGGCAGATCGCAGCGACCTGGATGTCAGATAAGCGATTTCTGACCGTCATCGGCATTCGCGACACGGATGAAATTACTGAATTGATGAAACACCTCGACCCACCACAAGCGTGATCTCACGATGAAGATGATCCCGCATTGCCGGCTCGTTTCAGTGCCGCCAGTAATTCGTGAAAGCGGCACGGCTTGCACAGGCAACAATCAGATCGGAGCCCCCACTTCTTCAGGTCAAGCCGCGTTTCATCGTCCAATGCTCCGCTGCAAACGACTCCAACAACATCAGGAAATCGCCGCCGTAATCGCTGCCATGTCTCCTGACCACTAATGCCTGGTAGTTCCAGATCGAGCAGCGCCACGTCCACAGCAGCCACCTCACTGCACAGTTCGAGCGCCTGCTCACCGGAACCGGCCGCAATCAGGTTGATCCCCTGCCGTCGCAACCGTGCAGCCACACGCTCGCGCGTCAGGTCATCGTCCTCAACATAGAGCACGACCGGCGAGTCACTCTCGTGATCCGTGATTGACATGAGGTTACTTCTCCATGATCGCGGAGTGGCCCGCTTTCTATCTGGCTTTGCTCTGGCAGCAATCTCCATACCGCAACGACAAACCGTGATCGATTGAAAGTACTGAGCCGGATTCCACTCCCGTACGTGTTTCAGTTTTTCGTCATTGCAATTCGTCGCCGGCGATCCCAAGGGCGAAAACGCTCCTTTGACTGAGCGGTATTGGTGCGCAGTCAACGAGATACTGCTGTTCTACTCCGACAGGAGCCATCTGGCAGGGCTTTACTCACCGGAATTCGTCAAGTGGACCTGAGTGGCACGCGTATTGCCAAGCCAGATGAGAACGAACACCTGCTGCGAGTGAAGTGCCGGCGACGGTGAACCTGAACTCGCGAGTAGGATTGCTATTCAGAATAAGAGAAAGGCCATTGCCATGAGCAGGCTTCTCACATTAACGCTGCTGGTCACCATTTCCCTGGTGACCGCCGCCCGAGCTCAGTGGAATGACTCCTATGCGGGCTACTACGGATACGGGAATTATGGCTACGGCTGGGGAACAGCCACGACTCCTCAGGAAGCTGCGTATCGTGGTTTTGCCGAAGCACTGCGGGCGCGAGCAGAAGCTCAACGGGCAGCAGCCGACGCGACTCTCAAGTACGAAGAAGCACGCAGTAAATACATCGACAACCAGCGAAAATGGGCAGATACCTATTCCTCGCTGGAACGATCACGAATCGGTGCAAAGAACCTTGAAAAAGAACGTCGCCGGGAAGAACTCCAGCGACGCCTGGAGATACGCCGGAAGCTGGCGGCTCGATCCAGATTGAGTCCAGCCGAGTTCGATCCCGCTACGGGCTTTATCAAGTGGCCAGATGCAATCATGACCCGGCCCTATGTTGACGACAGACAGCGTCTGGAGGAACTACTCGTGCTGCAGCGCTATTCGCGCGGTCGACCGGAAATCGCTGTCGAGACAGACAAGGTCGTTCTCAAACTCCAGGCCACCCTCGACAGACAGTTCAAGAGTCTGCACCCCTCGCAGTGGGCGACTGCGAATCGTTTCCTGCGGTCGTTGCGTAGTGAGGTCGCTCGCCTGTTCCGGAGGTGAGTGTCAAGGCGACGTGTGCGCCTGCGTGGCCACGTCTGCCTGATGAACCAGAATTACCACCGTGTTTCGGGAACAATCCCAGCTCAAAAGGACCGTCAGATGGAAGTCTCATTAAATGCCAGTGCGAAGCGTCCATCCATTTTGAGCCTGGCGGGGCTTGTTCTCCTTGCTGCGATAATTCCCAGTATCAGTGAGGGAGCTGAACTCGTTCCTGAAAAACTGAAGCAGCAGCTTGAGAGCCCGAACAGAAACATAGTGCTACGGACCGTTCATGAGGTTACTGATTGGGGACCGCTCGCGTCTGACCTCGTGCCGCAACTGGTCGATCTGCTGAAGACTGATGACGTGCTGTTGCAGCATGACACGGCAGTGGCTCTCGGACAGATTGGTCCGGCGGCGGCGGACGCGGTCGAACCATTGACGAATCTGCTGAGTCATAAATCGATCTTGTTGCAGCGTAGCGCTGCCGACGCGCTGGGGGAGATTGGATCGGCAGCAACGCCGGCAGTTCCGCGACTCTCAGCGATGCTGAGACGCTGGGATGAACTTTTTCTCAAAATCGCACTCGCGCGAGCCGTCATTCGTATCGAACCACACGACGGGAACCGCAGCGCGGAAGCCATCGAAGTTCTAACGGACGTCCTGCAGGCAGGTGATGATGCCGTTCTCGCCGAAGCCTCAATGGCCCTGGCCGAAGCTGGCGAGCCCGCCGTCGAGGTCCTGACAAAACTCGTCGGACATTCAACCCCAGCCGTGTGCTGGAGCGCCTGCGACGCGCTGGGAGAAATGGGACCGCTGGCAGCCAGCGCGGTTCCTGCCCTGGTCAAAGCCGTCAGTGGAGAACACGCTCACCATCATGATGTGTGCTGGCACTCGGCGCGCGCGCTGGGACTGATTCACGCACACCCTGAGGAATCAGTGCCCGCGCTCATCAGACTACTCTCGCATCGCCACGCCCCGGTGCGAGTTCACACGGCCTATGCACTCGCCGCGTTTGGCCACGATGCCGGTGCTGCCGCCCCCGAGCTGACGATTCTGTTACAGGATGATGACGTCGATGTGCGGCTGGCCGCCGCCCGCAGCCTGGGCACGATCGGTTCCGACGATCCGGAGATGATCGCAGCGCTCGATGCCGCTCTCGAAGATTCGTCCGGAGCCGTCACCGTCGCAGCCGCAGAGTCACTCGCCACCGTGGGGCAGCTGGCAGTTCCGCGGCTGGTAAAACGGCTGAAGCAACCTGGCATCCGCAGCCTGGCAGCACGAGTTCTGGCAGACATCGGCCCGGACGCTGAAATCGCCGTCCCCGAGTTACTTCAGATTCTCTCGACTGATGATGATGGAGCTCGGCGGGAATCGGTGCTGGCACTGGCACAGATCGGTGTCGTTAGTGCGGACGTCGAGGCTGCGGTCACGACTATCCTGCAACAGCCCGATGACGCCGTTCGTCCGGAAGCAGCCTACGCACTGGCTCGGCTGGGAATTCGCAGCGCCAGTCCGCTCCTTGAATCCGCGATACGTGACCAGAACAGTGCGATGCGAATCGCCGCCGCCTGGGCCCTCGTCACCCTTGATGCCGAGAATCCTGCCAGGGCGGACGTTGTCGTCCCGCTACTGACGACTGCTCTGGCTGATGAGTCGCCATCGATCCGACGTGAATCGGCTGCAACTCTGAGCCGCCTCGGTTCCCTGGCCCAGCGTGCCGTGCCGGCGCTGGTCAAAACGGCAACAGACAGCAATCCGCAGGTCCGCATCGCCGTCATGGGAGCACTCGTGGAAATCGCCCGTACTAATATTGAAACGTTGAAAGCGGTTGCAGCCGGATTGAAAGACGATGAGGCACACGTCCGACACGCGGCACTGTACGCAGCCGGGCGCATGGGACCAGCGGCCCGCGACACTGGAGCATTGCTGCGGCAACAACTTTCGAGCCGGGAAGCACTAGAGCGATTCCATGCAGCGTGGGCGCTGGTCCGAGTCCTGCCGGATGACGCTCATGTTCTGGCCGCAGCCCAGCCGGAACTGATAGCCGGACTCCACTTCGACGACGCGGGAACCCGCGCCGAAGCAGCACGCACGCTGGGGCTGACCCGGTCCCCTGATCCTCAAATTCGCAAAGCTCTGGAGGATGTCCTGAACGATGAAAATGCCGTCGTCAGCGAAGCCGCGAAGCTATCCCTGAAACAACTCGACGATTCCAGGGATCGGTGACGGCTACATCCGTCTGAAGGGAACGACACTCGTCTACTGTCGATGTCCAGGAAGACGGACCCCCGTCACACGAGAGTTTCAGCAGTTCGGACATCGGTTTGGCGACATGAGACGTCCGTCTGGAACTGCAACAACAGCATTGTGACGTCGTCCAGTTGAGGCCCTTCTCCGCGGAACGTATCGAGCTGTTCCTGCAGGTTCGTCAGAACTGACTGAAGTTTGTTCTGTCGAGTCGCGGCGAGAATGTCGTTCAACCGCGACCGACCAAACAGTGATCGATCGCCGTCAGCTGTCTCTGTCACTCCGTCTGTCGTAATCAACAGGCGATCCAGTGGGTTCATCGTCAGAGTCTGGGCAGACCATTCTGAGTCGATCACGATTCCCACAGGAAATCCCGTGGAACTGATCTCCTCAATGGAACCGTCAAACCTCTGTAGCAGGGCCGGTTCATGCCCCGCATTGACGATCGACATGCAACCCGATTCCGGCGAGTAGTGTACCAGCAGCAATGTTGCGAAGTCACCCGGCAGCGCCGTTGCTTCAAACCGGTGATTGACGCGTTCGACAATCTGAACGGGGTCACGAAATCGCTCAGCGGCGTCGAGCAGAAAGGCTTTCAATAGAGCCGCCGACATAGCAGCTGGAACGCCGTGTCCGGTAACGTCGGCAACACAGACCAGCCACGATCCATCCTCCAGAACGTGAAAGTCATAGAAGTCACCCGCCACGTCCTCGGCCGGCAGATAGACAGCAACCACGTCGCATCCCGGCAGAGCCTCTCGGTCTGGCAAGAGCCGCCGCTGAATCGCCCGCGCTTTGTCAGCACTCCGCCGCCGGCGCTGTTCGTCTGCGGACAGCGAGTCTCGCATGCGATTGATGGCTGTCGAGAGTACGCTCAGTTCCCGGTTGCGAAACTCGCTGGCCTGCGTGTTGAACTTGCCCTCGCCGACCTGCTCAACAATCGCAACAAGTCGTCGAACGGGACGGACCACCAACCGCATGAGAACAAGATTGACCATCAGCGCCGCCACCGCGCTGACAACGACCAGGCCACCGAGTCGCACCAGGGCGTCTGACCGAGCCTCGCGTCGATCCACATCAATGAACTCCGAAATGAAAATCTGCAGGTTGTCATCGCGCATGGTGCTGGCGAGAAGCTCCTGCTCGCCAAACTGTGAACGACCGTCTGTGGCAGCAGCGGCTGACTGCATGCTTTCAAAAAGTTCGTCGGACGCTTGATGATGTGAGGTCGCCTGCAGCACATAATCCCCGAACTGCACGACGATGTGGTGACCGGGCGAATGCGTCGTCTCCATTCGTTCGCAAACGCCATCGACGTACTGCTGGATCGCTTCGAGGCCGTGATGCTGGACGCCTCTGACTGCTGCATGCAGTGCCACGGCCTCCTCGGTCAGGGCGATGTGTTTCTGCCGGATTCGCCGCGAAACTTCGTGCTGATAATCGACCGTCAGCAGAATGCTCGCCAACAAAATGCACACCGTGTTGACAGCCACCAGAAGCTGGGTCCCAATCGAACGGTGACAGAGAGGCGTCCCACAATCGTGATTCACTCGACCGGTATCGGCCCCGACATCAAATGTCCCTGGCATTGCATCTCACAGAACTCGATAGGGCTATCGCTGAGCGCCTTACCGAAGCATCAGCGATTGGTGGTAAGTCAATGGGCGATTTCGGGCGACTCATCTCCGCTGATCCCCAATTCCTGCCCGAAATCGCCCAGGAAACGGAGACATCACAGCTCTCACACCCAGTCTTGCAAATGCGATTCCAATACGTCCTCGAAGTGGTCGACCGGATCGTCCTGACCGGCATACTTGTTGCAACTGAGAGAGCAGACATGGACGACGAACCGGCAGGAAGCCCTCAACCCTGACAATTACCAACAGTACTCGACGCGATGATCGGAGGGGATCATGACCAGGTTCAATCTCACAACAGCTATTGTGTGTAGTGTGCTCGCATTGGGCGTCCATGAGGCTGCATTGGCAGACCATGACTACTGCGAAGACGGGTACTCGCTGAGCATCAGCCCGTCAGCCGTGTACTCGCACAGCCATGGCAGCTCGGTCGTCCGCCCGTCTTCTACCAGCTACTACTACAGTTCTCCGAGCTACTACAGCTACCCCCGCTATTCCTACGGCTCGTACTTCTCTCCCGGCTGGGGATTCGGGTTCGGACTGGGATCGCACTACTACGGCGGGCATGGCTATGGTCATAGGTACGGCTATGGCGGACATGGCTATGGCGGACACAGCTACGGCGGACACGGGGGTGGCGGGCACTGAAACGGTGCGGTGAGTTGTGTCATGCGAACAGAAGGGAACGGAGAATCTCTCGATTCTTCTCTTCGTTCCCTCTGTTGCCTTCTGTCGAAATCCCGTTGTCAGGATCGGCGACTGCTCATTCTTACGAACTGCCGGAGACATCCGATGCGGACTTCAGCGACATTCGTGCTGCTCATCGCAGTTCTCGCCAGTTCGACCGACCGGAACCTGGCCGATGACACGGAGCGTGAGGCCGGTCAGCCCTACACCGTGATCGAGTGGGTCGCGGATGTGCGTGTGGGCGGTGATGTGATCGGCAAGGTCCGACTGGCCGACCGCCTGCTCATCACCGAGGAGACAAACGGATGGCTGTGGTTCGCCGCCCGCAAGGGCTGGGTCCACCACAGCGATACCGTTCCCTTCGCGGAAGCCGCCGAGCACTTCGACACAGCCGTCGCCGACAAGCCTTCCGCCGAGACGTATCATCAGCGGGCGGTGTTCCGGCTCCGGCAGAACGAACTCGAGCCGGCCCTGGCCGACCTGCAGGAAGCTCACCGGCACGACGCGAAGAACCCGGCCGTGCTCAATGATCTCGGAAACCTGCACCGGAAACTGGGCCAGTTTGAAAAGGCTCTGGGAGACTTTGACGAACTCCTGAGACTCGGCGCGAAGACTCCGGAGGTCTACACGAACCGCGGACTGGTTCACCAGGCGGCCGGGCGACACGAACAGGCACTCGCCGATTTCAGTGCGGCTCTCGAGCTGGACGAGAAGTTCGCGCCGGCATGGGAAGCAGGCGGCTCATCGAGATACGCCCTCGGAGACTTCCGCAAAGCCCGCGAGAACTTCCGGCACGCCATCCGGCTGTTCCCTGACTTTGCGCTGGCACACAACAACCTGGCCTGGCTGCTGGCCACATGTTCCGAAGACGACCTGCGGGACGGGACGGCAGCAGTAACGTCGGCACAGAAAGCCTGCGAACTCACCGGTTTCACCAGCGCCCACTATCTCGACACGCTGGGCGCCGCGCATGCTGAAGCCGGTGGCTTTGAGGAGGCCGTGAAACGGGCCACCCAGGCAATCGAGCTCGCGGATGAGGACAGCCGAACACCGATCGAAGCACGACTCGAGCTCTACAACGCCGGACGTCCTTTCCGGCAGATGTCCGCAGTCGACGAGACCGCCACTTCATTCGGCAGCAACGAGCCACGCGAATGACGTTGGATGCAGCCTGACCGCACATTCTCCCGCTGGCCATCAAAGATATGGGCGGCGGCGGTCTTTCATCATCGGGAAAAATTCAACTGGTCACTGGTTCGAATCAACGATCTGCCACCGGCTGGCAATCGTGCATCGCCAACGCAAACCTGATGCCACAATTCCGGAAAGCCAGTACCTGCTGGATTCTGTGACCTGTGGCGGCAAACCGGGGCTGAATTCGCTCACGCCAGGAGCGAATTCGCCCCGAGCGCCGTTCTCAACCTGTCACGTCGCAGCAATGTCACGGGAAGAAATGACCTGGTGTCGGCGGCATGACGTTTGCCACACGACTTCCAGGCAGGTTTTCAAACAGTCACTCAAGGGGACCATGCAATGTTTTCCTCAGAAACGCCGTCCGATTCGTCCACAGCCAGCACTCCGGCAAATGCCATGCGGCTGAAGATCGGAGTCATGGGCAGCGCGGCGGACAGCACCCCAGTGGAGCACCTCGCTAAATCCCAGAGGTTGGGAACCGCGATCGCGAAGGCCCAGTGCATCACCGTGACGGGAGCCTGTCCGGGACTCCCGCTGGCTGCCGCAAGGGGAGCCAGCGAAGCAGGAGGCCTTGTCATCGGCATCTCACCCGGCCTCAGCCTGGACGAGCATCTGCACAAGTACCATTCTCCTTCCGAGTTTCACGACGTGCTGATCTTCACCGGCAGCGGCCTGATGGGTCGCGAGGTCGTCAACATCCGCACCTCGGACATCGTCGTGATCGTGGGTGGCAGCAGCGGCACACTCGGCGAACTGGCGATTGCCTATGACGAAGGAAAGCTGATCGGCGTCCTCAGCGGCACCGGAGGCATCACGGCACTCATCCCGGATATCCTTGCCGCCTGTAACAAGAAAACCGGTGCCCGAGTCATTTACAGCGACGACCCCGCAGAACTCGTCGATCAGCTTCTGCATGTTTACCTGACAAAGCATTACCGTCGGCCATCCTGTTTCTGCGAATCCTGCAACGCGCAGGACTCCCCGGCAGAAGACGACAGCACGGTCCAGTGCCCAACCTGCGGCATGTGGCTGAAGCCGGAAGACGCATTTGAGAAGCGCGAACTCAACAATGTCGTCCACAGCATCTGCTGCCAACGGTGCCTGAAAGAGTTTGATCAAGTCAGATCAATGACTGAATAGAAAACGGCGATGACTGAAATTGCTTTAAGTTTCTTTCTGCAGGGAAGTATCCGTCATCTCCAGAATTCACCGTACAGCTGAGTCTGTACGCTCGGTTGCGATTCGCGGTGCCGAAACTTTGTTTGTCTCTGCGTCGCCGACGAGCTGCAGCGTGGCGGTTTCGATTCGGCCGTCACGACGATAGACGACGACAACTTCATGCGAAGGTTTCGACAATCGTTCGCGGATCGTAAAGAGCCACTCGGCGGAGCCGGGCACGTTGTCGGCGGTGAGAATCTGGTCGCCCGCCCTCAGACCCTGACGTTCGGCCTGGCTGCCGGCGTCGACCGAGTCGACAACGATTTGACCATCCCTGAAAAGCAGGTGCAGACCGCTGAGGTCCTGCTGATCGGGAACACCGAATCGCAGGCCACGTCGCAAGTGCATTCGTCGGCCAGGGAAGTCGAGCGTCACGACGTGCCGTGACAGCATCCCCAGACCGATCATGCTGTAGCTGGTACGGTTGATGCGGGCGGGCGTGTGCTCATAGCCGGCCAGCTTAATGCCCGACACGAACCCTGAGGATGTCTCCTGCGAACCGGCAAGGGTCGCTACAAAGCTGTTCGATTTCCGCGACACCAGCCTCTCCGCTGCGAGCCGATCAAAAGTCGCTTCCTTCAATGTCCCGCTGATCCCAAGTCCACTGTCAATGATGAATGACTCCGACTCGCCATCGGGGAGTGTGACACTGACAACCGGCAGTCGATGATGGAAGAATGAGATTTCGAGGCTTCTCCCAGGCAACTCCGGAACTTCGCTGAGCACATTCAGCCGTCCCCGGTCAAAGTCAATCTGCAGGATCAGGTGCTGCAGCACATCCATTCCAAGTATCCCGGCGACCGACAGTCCCGTGACCTGTTTCACCTGGGCCAGGTCCGTGCACGCAACTCGGTCCGGGACCGTTACCGCCAATGCTCCAAAAGTGAATTCCGGGGGAACGAACAGATTGACCTTGCGTTGACCTCCAGCCGTTACCGCCTGCACTGACTTATCAATCGGCTCCAGGTGCGACTTCAAAGAATGATCAAAGACGGTCACTTCCGAGCCAGTGTCGATGATAAACGAATACGACTTTCCCGCGATGACCACCGGAACCAGCAGCGGCCGACCTTTTCGCGCGACGTCGAATGCAGCCAGTGGTTCGCGTGATTCCGGAGCCGTGTCATTCAACAGCTCCAGCCCCGGCGGCAACAGACTGGCCTTCGGCTGAGCTGACTTCTGGAGGCTGGCGACGAGCTGGTCCAGGCGCTGCTGGCACTCCCGGGTCCACGCATGACCCGATCCCAGCCGACTGCGGAATACGGGCAGTACGTCTTCCAGTAGCACGCGAGCCTCATCGCGTTTGTCGAGTGCGTCCAGGACGATGGCCAGATTCATCTTTGCTGCGGCGACGCGCGGATGTTTCGAGCCCAGCTCGATCTCGATCAGTTGGACGGACTTCCGCAGCAACGGCTCCGTTTTCTGAAGCCGCCCTTGAGCCTGATAGATTGTCCCGAGGTTGTTCAGCACCAGCGCCAGCGCTGAGTGAGGCACAGACTCCTGCTTTTCAAGAATCCTGCGACTTTCGACGAGTATCTTCTCTGCCGCCGCGAACCGTTCCTGTGAACGATACAGCGTTGCGAGACTGGCCAGTGCGATGGCCACTCGTGGATGTTCGGCCCCGAACTGCTTCCGTGTCACCTCGACCGATCGCAGCAGGACCTTCTCGGTCCGTTGGGAATCGCCCTTCTGAGCGAGAATCTGAGCGGCCTGAACCAGACACGCGGCGAAGTCCGGGAGGCTGCCTTTGTCAGGCTTCGCCGTGATGGTCGCTCCACGTTCTGCATACGCGATCGCCTCGTCGATCTTTCTGATCTGCAGATGCACGATCGCGAGATTGAACAGGCACTCGGCCGTGTTCGCGTGATTCTCTCCGTTGAGTTTAACGGTGACCTGCAGGGCTTCCTTCAGTAGAGGTGTCGCGAGTGCAAACTGACCTCGCTGGCTGTGGACGATCGCCAGGTTATTGAGGCTGATCACGACTCTCTGATCTGGCTGCGGGAACGTGCGAGCAAGTCGCAAGGCCGCGCGAAGCTGTGTTTCGGCAGATTCGAAGTCCTGTCGACCGACAGCATCACGGGCTTTGTCCGAATAAGACTCCCACGCTGCAACTTGAGCCCGAACCGGCAGCGAATCCTCGGCGGGGACCGGCTGACTCGGCTCCGCCTCAGCAGGAGCCGAGGTCAACAAAAGAGCCGTACTCAGCAGGGCAGCCGCGGCAGTCCCTTGCCATCGAATGCGAAATGTCATGGTCTCGATCCCTGATTCCATATTGCGACGCCCGTTTTCGACATCGCAGGAGACGCTTAGAACTTGTAACTGAACTGCGTGTAGAAGAAGTCGACGTCCTGTCCGACTCCGGTTCGTTTAATAAAGTCGCCCGCAAACAGTCGTGAGTAACCAAAGAGAAGGTCGGCGTGCTGATCGACGTTGACCTTGAGCAGCAGGTCCAGCTCGTTCCCGACGTCCGTGCCGGCCGCACCCGTTGGATCGGATCGCACAACACCGCTGCCGGCGTTGTAGAGGGCATCGCGAGCCTCATCGAGTTGATAAATATGCCACCACAGGATCAGCGTGGCTTTGTCGCACGGTTTCAGTGTCAGTCGGAAGTTGGTGTCTCTGATGTTCTGACGGGCGACAAGATCAGTGAAACCCATGTAGAAGTGGCCGAACGGGAAGAGCTGGTTGAACGTGCCCCGCTTGCCGTCAGTCGGATCCGAATCCCCGGAGGCCCAGTCGTAGAAGGCGTGAAACGTCGGGGTCCAGGGCAGATCGGCGAACTTATGACCGAGACCGACCGTACAGAACCCGGCGTTCTGGTCGAGCCCGGCGAAGTCTCCAAACTGCACACCGCCTTCAATTTCCCACAGCCAGTTCTCGTGTTTGCCGTCCCAGCGACCACCGATGGTGTGTGTGTCAAACGAAACTCCCGTCGTGGGAGCACCGCTCTCCTGCAGGCCGAGGTAGTAGAGATCAACTGTCTGGTTCTCACAGCCTTTGTAAGTCGAGAAGACACCGTAGAACTGCTGACTCTCATCGGGATTGTCGAAGTTGTGGTCGTCCGGGACATGCTGACCGAACGGGACTGGCCGCGTCCAGAATCCGTCTATGTTCCAGTCGTCGCTCTGCCAGAACAGCTTCGCTCCGTCGAATGTCCGCCGCGTGTTGGCCCAGTCGAGTGGTGAGATCAGCCGCTGCGAGCCGTACTGCAGCTCCTGTCGCCCGACTCGACCGGTCAGCGTGCCGGACTCGTCGTCAAGCAGTGTCACCTCACCAAACAGATTCAGGAAGTCGGCCCGGTTCACATAAATGCCACGTGTCGGAAGCTCCTCACCGAAGCTGGCAGCATCAATGAACTCGGCAAAGGCGCGGAAGCGTTTCTGGTACCGGACATCGGTGTAGAGCCGCGTGCGGTGCAGCATGAAATTCTCGTCGCGACCGTTGAGCCGCATATTGTTTTCGTCGTGAAAACGCAGCCGATATTCCCCGCCAACGTCGATGACGAGGTCCTCAACAGGCTCAATTCCTTTGAGGGCGTCGAACCAGTCTGTCGACTCGTAGCCCGGATCATTCAGGTAGCGAAAATCGTTGTCGTAGAAGACGCCTTTGTACGGCCTGCCCGGTTTCTTCGCGGCTTCGGGAGGATCGCAGCACGGCGTGTGACGAGGTTCGACCATTGGAATCACGCTGGCAGCGGATGAGGCGACGTTACCGGTCGCAACCGCGACCTCTGAGATCTGTGCGATGTCGTCACTGGCATCCTGAGCGTCCACACATTGTGGCAGGATTAAAAACGGTGCCAGCCCAAGTGCCGTGGCGATGAATGTCGAACTGGTTATCAAATGGCGTTGCATCATCATGCTTTCGAAATGTTCTGTGCGAGCCCCAACGAGTATCTCCCAGAGTCGCAGTCCACATGGATGAATCAGTTTCTATCGGGTGTATCGGTACCAGTGTTGTGACCGTTTGAGATCGGAATCATTGCAAACTCAGCAGGGGCCATGTCGCCCCGGTGTGCGGCCGCATTGTTTAACAATGGGGCGATTTCGCTCAGCATCTCTACGGCGTCGGTTCGAAGTGACACGCACCAGCCACGGGAGCGTAAACGCCCATCAGGAGTGCTAATCTGCTCATTCTGACTTCCCGCTGGTAGATGGCGACATCGGCACTTGTGCTCACTCCCTCGTGATTCGCTATTTCCGCTCGCTGACATCAACAATGGGCAACCAAAACAACGTCGCAGCAGCAGCTAACTCGAACAGCTGAAATACTGGCATATCCTTTGCGTTTAACAGACGAGGCAATGGGCTACCATGAAGACGTTGGGCGGTCTCCAGCGGCGGGTCGCTCGGTGGACTGACTCCTGAAATCGATGGAAATTGAAATCGATGATTCCTGACCTCGTTCGATACACCAACGTGCTGGCGATCGTCGGTGATATTCTGAAGGTGCGGGCGACTGGCGTGGGATTCGGTGACCTGGCTGTCGTCGAGAACTGGGATGGACGCACGTCGCTGGGGCAGGTCATTGAGCTGGACCGCGACGTCGTCTCGTTGCAGGTCTTCAGCGGTGGCAAGGGGCTGTCGACGCAGGCGAAAGTTCGGTTCCTCGGGCATTCCATGCAGGTGACGTGTTCGCCCGGCATTCTCGGACGCGTGTTTCGCGGTTCGGGCGAGCCGATCGACGGCGGGCCGGACCTGTCCAGCGAACCGGCTCTGCCCATTGGTGGGCCATCGGTGAACCCCAAAATGCGGGTCGTGCCGCAGAAGATGATTCACACTCGCGTCCCGATGATCGACCTCTTCAACTGCCTGGTCGAGAGTCAGAAGATTCCAATCTTTTCCGTCGCCGGCGAGCCCTACAACCAGTTGCTGGCCCGCATTGGCATTCAAGCGGATGCCGACATCATCGTGTTCGGCGGACTGGGGCTGATCTTCGATGACTATCACGTCTTCCGCTCAACATTCGAGAACGAGGGCATTCTCGGCCGCACGGTGATGTTTGTGAATCAGGCTTCGGACCCGATCGTCGAACGACTGCTGGTCCCTGACATGGCATTGAAGGTTGCCGAACGGTTCGCGGTGGACGAGGGCAAGCGGGTCCTCGTGCTGCTCACCGATATGACAGCTTACGCCGACGCGCTGAAGGAAATCGGCATCGCGATGGAGCGCGTCCCTTCGAACCGAGGCTACATGGGCGACCTCTACACACAACTCGCCCAGCGTTATGAACGGGCCTGCGATTACAAGGGCGCTGGCTCGGTCACCATTCTTACAGTCACCACCATGCCGGGTGACGATGTGACGCATCCCGTTCCGGACAACACGGGATACATCACCGAAGGGCAGCTATATCTGCATGACGGAATGATCGATCCCTTCGGCTCATTGTCGCGACTGAAGCAGCAGGTCATCGGCAAAGTCACTCGCGACGACCATGCTCAGATCATGAACACGATGATCCGCCTTTACTCGGGAGCGAAAGAGGCCGAGAAGAAACAGGCGATGGCATTTGATCTATCGACGTTCGACCAGAAGCTGCTGCGGTTCGGCGAGCTGTTCGTCGAACGCTTTATGGACATCCGGATTTCTTTGCCGCTCGACGATGCACTCGACCTGTGCTGGCAGACGTTGCGCGAGTGCTTCGAGCCCGAGGAATTGCTGATGAAGCAGTCATTGATCGACAAGTATTTTCGCAGAAGCCCAGTGCCAGGAAATGAGCGTCAGGAAGCGCTCACTGGCAGCGTCAACGCGGAAGCTGGGAGCTGAACGATGGCTCTGGCACTCAACAAGACGGCTCTCAAACAGCAGCGCGATCAACTCGCGATGTATCAGCGGTTTCTGCCGTCACTTGACCTGAAACGGCAGCAGTTGATCGCGGACTATCAACGGGCTCGCCAGCAACGGGACGCCACTCGACAGGAGATCGATGAACAACGGTCATCCAGCGGCGAACTGCTGGCACTGCTCGGAGCCAGCGAGCAGGACCTGACGGGTCTCGTTCGGGTCGAGTCCGTCGCGATCAGGGAAGAGAACGTGCTCGGAGTCCGACTCCCGATCCTGGATGACGTGCAGGTTCACGTTGCCGAATACTCGATGCTCGCCAGGCCGTTCTGGGTGGATCTGCTGGTTGAGCTGCTGCAATCAATGGCAGTTCTTCGCATCCGAATCGATGTCGATCAGGAACGGCTCCGGCGACTCAATGACGCCGTCCGCCGCATCACGCAGCGAGTCAACCTGTTCGAGAAAGTGCTGATCCCGCAGGCGGAAGAAAACATTCAGCGTATCCGCATCTTTCTGTCAGACGCGGAACGGACGGCCGTTGTGCGGTCCAAGATTGCGAAAGCCAAACGGCAGCACGCCGACATGAATCAGAGGTGGGTCTGATGGCCATTGCGTCGATGGTCAAAGTGAATCTCTTCGGCACGGCCGATCAGCGGGAAGTCGTCCTCGACGCTCTCCAGGATCTCGGCTGTGTCCACCTGTTGGATCTGGGCGAACGCGTCGAGCCGAGGCCGCCGACTCCGGACATCTCATCGGAAACACTGCAGGCAATGAAGTATCTGCGTGCCTGCCCCATTCGCCGCCGCCCGGTTCTCACAGAGCACGGATTCCAGTTCGAGGAAGTCGTTCACGAGACGCTTCGCATCGAACAGCGTCAGCACCAGCTTCAGGACGAGCGTGACGAACTGCTGCCGGCCGTGCGTGACTTATCGCCGTGGGGTGACTTCCGGCTCCCGGAGCTGGGAGAACTCGGCGACCTGCGGTTGTGGTTCTACATCGTTCCGCATTTCCACATGCGGTCAGTCCGGCAGCGTGACGAAGTCCGGCACGTCGCATCGCGCGACTCGGGATTTACCTACCTGGTGATCGTCAGCCCGACGGAACCGGAGGCCATGCCTGTCCCGCGCGTCCGGCTGGATGACCGCCCGTTGTCCGAGCTGCGTCAGCGGCTGGAGGCCGTCGAACAGGAACTGGAAGACCTGCACTGGCAGCGGGTCGCGCTGACTCGCTGGAACAAACTGCTGACCCGGACGATTGATCTCGCTCACGACCTGGCGATGCGACAACGGGCCGCGCGACACGCGTGGAGCGATCCCGCGATGTTTGTCCTGCAGGGTTGGGCTCCGCACTCTGAGGCAGACTGCATTCGCCGTTTCGCCAGCGAACACGCTCTCGGTCTCACCATCGAGCAGCCAGGTGAAACGGACTCGCCGCCGACGCTGCTTAGAAACAGTGGATTGATGGCTGGCGGCCAGGGAGCGGTCACCTTTTACACGACGCCGGCTTATCGCGCGTGGGATCCATCATCGGTCGTCTTCGTCTCGTTCAGCGTCTTCTTCGCGATGATCATGGCCGACGCTGGATACGCGCTTGTCCTCGGTGGGCTGCTGCTGGTTCTGTGGGGACGACTCGGCCGATCGCCGGACAGACGCCGGCTACGACATCTTTCTCTCGCCATCGTTGTGACATCGGTCGCGTACGGGGTGGCCGTGGGAAGCTACTTCGGCCTGCCTCCGGCGGAGGGTTCATGGCTGCAGACACTGCACCTGATCGACGCCGCCAACACCACATTGATGATGCAGATTTCGATTGGCCTGGGCGTCGCACATCTCGCGCTGGCCAACGTTGCACTCGCGTGGAACCGTCGCCGTTCGCCACAGATGTTCGCGTCACTCGGCTGGGTGGCAATGCTCCTCGGCGGCCTGGCGCTCGGCTTCGGAAAAAGCGGCATGGAACCGCAGGCCGACCTTGTTCGCCTTGGCACCACAGGTCTCATCACAGGTGTGATCTCCGTGCTCGTGTTCAGCAGCGAGCGGACTCTGTTCTCGTTGCGGCTGAGCAACCATCTCTGGCGGCTGCTCGATGGTCTGCAGGCATTGACGGGTATCTCGCGCGCGTTCGGTGATGTGTTGAGTTACCTCCGCCTGTTCGCTCTGGGTCTGGCCAGTGCGCAGCTCGCCGCAACATTCAACGAGTTGACTTACAAGGCCAGCTGCTGTGTCGGCGTCGGGAGTGCGCTGGCCGTCGTCGCCGTCGTCTTTGGACACGGCCTCAACTTCACGCTGGCCATCATGAGCGGCGTGGTACACGGCCTGCGTCTGAACTGCATCGAGTTCTTCGGGTGGGGGCTTCCCGACGAGGGCTATCCGTTCGAACCATTCTGTAAGAAAGCAATCTAGTCATGGAAAACTTCGTCATTCTGGGCCTGGGTTGGGCCGGCATTTTTCTACCAACCGCGATGGGAGCCGTCGGCAGCATTGTCGGCTGCGCCCGTGCCGGACAGGCGGCCTGCGGAGCGCTGCTCGATGTCGAGAGTGGATACGGTCGACTGGTCGGAGCATCCGCGCTGCCGTCGTCACAAACGATCTACGGGATCGTCGTCACGATGCAGCTCAACCGGACTGTGACCGCCGAGGCTGCACCTGGACTGTTTGCAGTGGGACTGCTCGTCGGGCTGGCACTCGTCTTCAGTGCGATGCTGCAGGGCGCGTGCTGTGCATCGGCCATCAACACCACAAAGTCGAAACCTGAAGTCTTCGGACTCTCGATCGCTCCGGCGGCAATCGTCGAAGGTTTTGCCGTGTTTGCATTCATTTTCGCCATGATCGTCGGGGGCGGAATTCCCGGAGGAGCCGCTTCCTGACGTCGTGAGTTTTCGTAATAAGAGTTCTGAATCAGTAGTGAGTGAAATATGAGCGCAGACAAAGAGTCATCCGGCGTCGATGAACTCATCCAGCGCCTCCGCGAGCAGGGCGTGGCCGAGGGACAGAGTCAGGCCGACGAACTCCTCGAACAAACGCGCCGGCGTGCGGAACAGCGACTGGACGAAGCCCGCCGCGAGGCAGAAGACATCGTCGCCAAGGCTCGTGAAGAAGCCCGCCAGACCAGAGAAGCCGGTGAAGAAGCCGTACGTCTGGCAGTGCGTGATGCGATTCTGACGTTGAAATCCGAACTGGCGGAGCACTTCGCTGACCGTGTCCGACGACTCGTGACTCGGGAACTGCAGGACCAGGGTTTCCTGCAGCAGTTGATTCGGGAAGTCGCCGGACGAGCGGCTCCACCTGCCGACGCCTCGACCAGAATTCTGCTTCCGAAAGACTACGTCGGCCTTGAGGAACTGCGTCGTCATCCGGAAGAAGCGAAGGGAGGCACGCTGAGCAGCTTCGTCGTCACGATCACAAAGGAGATCCTGCGTGAGGGCGTGGAAGTCGGCGCAGCCAGCGATGTCGATGCTGGTATCCGCATTGCATTGAAAGACGAAGATCTCGAAATCGATCTCACTGATAAAGCCGTAGCCGACCTGCTCCTGCGGCATCTCGCGCCACGGTTTCGCGCCCTGATGGAAGGCATCATTCAATAAGACGTCTGACAGGATCCAACGTGCCCCGTTCCACCAACTACTACATGCTCATCGCCAGTCTGCCGCACATGCCACGGACGTTCGATGTCGAACAGCTGCCGATTTCACGCATTCGCCTGCAGCAGCGACTGACTCTGCTCGGTGATCGTGATCGCGCGGTTACGGAACAGATGCAGAACTTCCTGCACTGGGACCGTCAGCACCGCGAACGATCAGATGTGGAAGTCTGTTCTGAATACGACCGGCTGATGAGTTCCATCACGAACCCGCTCGTCCGCGAGATCATCAGCCATCGCATGGACGTTCGCACGATTACCAGTGGGCTGCGACATCGACGTCTGAATCAGGAACCGCCCAAGGCCGTCGGCCGATATGTCGAGCACATAAGGAAGTACTGGACGCACCCCGACTTCCACCTCGCTCGGGAGCACCCGTGGATTCCACTATTCCGCCAGTACCTCGAAGCGAACGAGCCACGACAGGCAGAACGTCAACTATTGCTCGCCGTCTGGAATCGCTGGGTCCAGCGTGGAGACGAGTTCCATTTCTCTTTCGAAACCATCCTGCTGTACCTGGCACGGTGGGAGATTGTCGATCGCTGGACGCGGTTGAATGAATCTCTCGGTCGGCAGCGGTTCGAGTCACTTCTGACGGAGACCCTCGGGGATCATGTCCGTATCAGTTACTGAAAACACTGAAGCAGTCGTAACAGGCGTCAACGGCAACATCGTGTCGATCGAAGCTCCCGACGGCAGCATCGTGAAGAACGAAGTCGCGTACGTCTGCGTTGGCGATGACGACGAACGGTTGAAGTCCGAAGTCCTGCGGATTCATGGACGGACGGCCGATCTGCAGGTGTTCGAAGATACGCTCGGCGTGCGGGTTGGTGATCGCGTGGAACTCACGCACCGACTGCTGTCCGCTTCACTCGGGCCTGGATTACTGGGGGCGGTCTACGACGGCCTGCAGAATCCGCTGGAAACACTCGCCGCCCGCGACGGCTTCTTCCTGCGCCGTGGTCGCTACGTGGACCCACTCAACACCGACCACAAATGGTCGTTCGTGCCGAGTCGACGTACCGGAGACCGACTCCGCGCCGGCGATGTCGTGGGAACGGTCCAGGAACGCGGCATCGAACACCGCATCATGATCCCCTTCGATCTTGATGGCACCGTCGAACTGACATGGATTCAAGGTGGCAATTTCACCGTGGACGAACCCATTGCCCGCATCCGTGATACTCACGGCGACCGACCTCTCACGATGCGACAGGAATGGCCGGTGCGGATACCGCTGCCGTCCGATCTGCTGCGACAGCGACTTGTCGAGCGGAAGTATCCGTCAGAACCACTCGTCACCACGATCCGCATCATCGACACGTTCTTTCCCGTCGCTCGCGGCGGTACGGCCTGCATCCCTGGCCCGTTCGGAGCCGGCAAGACCGTGCTCCAGACACTGATCGCGCGATACTCGACCGTGGACGTCGTCATCGTTGTGGCCTGCGGCGAACGTGCCGGCGAAGTCGTCGACACAATCAATGAGTTCTCGCAGGCTCAGGACCCGCGTACCGGCGGCTCGCTGATGGACCGCACGATTATCGTCTGCAACACATCGTCGATGCCGGTCGCCGCCCGAGAGGCCTCGATCTACACAGGCATCACGCTGGGCGAGTACTACCGGCAGATGGGCCTGGATGTCCTGCTGCTGGCTGACTCGACGTCGCGCTGGGCGCAGGCCATGCGGGAAACATCCGGACGTCTGGAAGAAATTCCGGGGGAAGAAGCCTTTCCCGCCTACCTCGATTCGGCCATCAAGACGGTTTACGAACGAGCCGGCGTCCTCTCCACAGCAGACCATTCAACCGGCAGCCTCACACTGATCGGCACGGTCTCGCCAGCGGGTGGAAACTTCGAAGAGCCGGTCACACAGTCGACCCTGAGCACCGTGAAAACATTCCTCGGCCTGTCGTACGACCGTGCTTACCGGCGGTCCTATCCCGCCATCGATCCGCTGATCTCGTGGTCACGCTACCGCGACCAGCTTCGTTCGCACTTCGACCGCGACTTACATCCCGGCTGGACCGACCTGGTTGATTCCCTTGCCGAGATACTCAGTGCCGGCAATTCGATTCACCAGATGATGCAGGTCACCGGTGAGGAAGGCATCTCGCTGGAAGACTATGTGACCTGGCAAAAGTCCCTGCTGCTGGACATCGCCTACCTGCAGCAGGACGCCTTCGATCCAGTCGATGTGTCGGTCCCGCTGGAACGTCAGAAGCAGATGTTCCTGCTGCTGAAACGCCTCATCGACCGCGACCGGTTATTCACTGACAAAGATCAGGCACGGGACTATTTCACGCGACTGACCGGCCTGTTTCGCAACTTGAACTACTCTCGACCTGACTCCCAGGACTTCGAGTCTTACCTGCAGCAGATCGAAGGCCTGCAAACAACGGGCGAACCACGTAACCTGGAAATCAGGCCAACCGAATGAGCCCCGGACCGTTTCCGTAGTCCCGCCTCACGCTCGAAAAGCAACATTGATCTGGAGATGTCGCTTGTATAAGTGTTTGTCTGATGAAGTGTTCTGCCACCAGCTTTGGACTCATTGTCAGACTTAGCAAGTCAATCACAAGATCCTTCAGCCAATCTACGCAACTGACTGATGACGCCCATGTCGGCAAGTTTCCGACCGACTCACTTCGGAATTATGCCGTCCATGACGATTCGCTGCCGGCGACGGCTGCCGTTGAAGACTTCGCCAGGGGAATGACTTGCTTGGCTGACTGGACTGATACCGACATCGACCAGTTTGCATCCGGCTCGCCACCAATGATGACGAGCAAAGGTTCGGGGCACTCAGTCAGTCTGTTTCGTGAGATTTTCAGCATTTCGCGGAGGTCCTGCTGGCTAGGCAATGACGACGAATCCGGGTGAAAGTGCCATTCACCCAAGTAATACAGTCGCTGCCGATTCCAGAGACGATCGAGTAACTGCTGAAGCCCTTGGACACCGCGTATGAAACGCCGTGGCAACCGTGTTGAATCAGCGGGCGGGCCAGTCGCTTCAGCCACAATTGCGCGCGTGTGCTCAGGATTGTAATAACCGATCAGAATCCCGCCCGTTTCGACCTGCACCGAGTCCGAGCAATACCGCAAAATCTTCTCAACGACTGCCTCAGGTATTTCCACACCGAATCGGCGACATTCGGAAACGCAAACTACGGGGCTATGGGACCGATTCACGTTCAAATCCTTCGAATCCCGTTGAAACGTCCGTCTTCCAGAACCTGTTCGAAAACGACGAGTCGCGGCTCGGTTTCTGCGTTGGACACGGCCTCTTCCAAACGCCGAATGCCCGCGGCTGTGAGCATCCAGATATCATCAATCCGAGCCGGGAACGCGGCATGCCAGCAGCCAATACCGTCCTGTACCAGTTCGTGATCACCAAATTGATCGACATCCTGACGCAGCCAGGGAGCGACCTGCTCTTCGAATGCCTGGACTGGAAAGGAGTCTGCTACAGCCGTGAAAACGTAGACGCGGCGGGCCTGGTAACTGATCGAGATCGAACAGAAGAATCTTGGCTCCTGCCAGTCGAACGTCCCCAGCTCACGTAACGCAGCATCGCTGCCAGTGCAGTCGAGTATCAGACTGCATTCCTGAACGCGTTTCACTTCGAGATGAGACTGCGGAGGAAAACTTCGCGGGATCGAACCAGCTATTGCACCAGGCCGTGCGTCAGTAAGAACGCCGCAGAGAGCATCGGCCTTGTTTGTACCAATGGCGGTCATGCCGAGGACGTGCCGACACAGGTTACCCTGAGTGACATCGTCGTCGTCCATAACCAGAACGCTGCGGACAGATGCGCGAACGAGAAGCTCGGCAGCAACGCCGCCAACAGCACCGGCACCAACAAGTAGGACGTCGCGCACACTCAGACTGTCGTCCATACGGCCACGGCTTGTTGAGGGGTCGTCTGCCCAGTTTTCGCTGGTCTGCCATTGGATGCGTGTCCTGCTTTTGAAAATGTCCACGCGATCTCTACGCCAGTATCCCTCGGCATTTTTGCGGAAACCGTCCGCGTAATTCTGACCATGCGAAACCACTGGGAGCAACGCAGACTGCCAGTACATGCGACATGGCGGCTGGCCCATTCGTCTTGAAACTGGAAACCCAAGCAGTAGCAGGTGCGGTTCTCCGTCTCGAATTCCACTGCATACTTCTCTGAGGAGTTGAAACAAGTCTTCATTCTGCTCGGTGGCCGTCTGCAACAACTCTCCCCAGGTGTGCGGTGCTTCATAGGGTTTCGTTACAGGAAGAGTCGGAAGTCTGATCCAGACGGCACGAGCCATTTTTCGAGATGCATCCTCGATCCGAGTGCCCCAGTCGTAAGTCACCAGACTATTGTCGTCCACGTCGGTGAATTCACGGACCGCCACCGTTCGTAGTCGCTGGTCGCCGACAACGACGACTTCGGCTAGACCGACTCGATTTTCGACGTTCTGCCACGTCTTCCATGTTGCAACCGTCTCGTTAATGGCAACTGTGTACGGTTCGAGGGTTTCCGGCAGAAAGACAGGGAGTTCAAATAGTTCGCCGTCGCCGAGTAGCTCTCCTCGACTTGCTGCCAGCAGCCACTGTTCGGCACGGCTGAAATACCATCGAATACGATCGGAAGTCCCGATGGGATCCGGATTGTACATGGAACGCTCAAAAACGAATTGAGGAGCATTCAGACAAATGTCCCCCGATCGCCACGGAAAGGTCTTATCTTCGATACCATTGTATGACTGATGCGGATGTGTCCCGGTAATCCCGTCTGAGATCGCTGGGTAGAACCTGATCCGCCCCCAAGGATACTCTGGAGACAGGAGCACCCACCAGATACTGTCGGCGGGTACCAGAGTCGGGTCTGCTGTGTCGACCGAAATGCGACAGAGCATCCCCCAGGTTCTGATACCCTCAAACATTTTCAGGTCCGACAATAATGTCACATTTGGCAGCGAGTCAATGACGCGTCTGCCGCAACGCAACTCGTCTGTCAGAGTCAACGGTCCTGTCGTCACGCGAATCGTCCCTCACCAATTCGGCCCGAGTTGACGCGTGGAGTGAAGCCTCCGGTAGCTGCTCCGCTCTGGCTTGCAGCATCACCTTCCTCCGCCGGTGGTGCAGGAAACCTGGTGCCGAAGAGTTCACGCCAGAGATCGGCGCTTTCCTTGACCGACTCTGCATCAAGTGCCCTTCTGGCCAGATCCGCCGCATCGGACACGTTATTCAGAAACGACGCAAAGTCGTCGGGCGCGACTCGGTTAAGCACATTATGGTGCGGAACTCCCCTGTCTCCGAGAACTGGCGTCAGCCCCGCGAGAACCAACGGGCGGTATGTCATTTCCATCGCCTCGAATGCCGCGGTTACACCGGCACCAACACTACTGATCCCATCCGGGCAACAGTTTCCGATCATATGTTCCAATGGGTATGACTTAGGATACTTCGGCCACGGCTGCTGCACCTTCCGCCACCATTTGATGGCCTTCACCACGTTGACATAGTGACTGTTCGTGTCTCGGTTCTTCTGCCATGTCCAGCGAATCTGCTCAAGCGGGTGAGTGTCATCCCATTCGTCCGCCTCACGATCCGGGATGCGCAATGGCTCCTCTTTCCACTGAGGTGTCGCCGACGCATTCAGAAAACTCTCGAAGAAGTATCTGTCATCCTCGTTGAGGAGCAGTGAACCTCGTTCTTCTGGAAAATCCCACGCCGCCGCCCTGGTCCATTCCATGGCCTGTTGCTCGGCCTCGGACGGAGCGGAAGTCGGGACAAGATCGAGAGTGACCTCGTCATCCACCTCGATACCCCACGATCGTCCCTGCAGCCGATACTGACCCGAATAGTGCTTCTCCAGGAACGGTCGAAATTTCTCTAACGCATTACGGGCCGAAAAGTCGCTTTCGTGCATGTTGGTCACGGCGATCACATCCACGTCACACTTATCACCGTTCTCCGCGCGAGTTGCCGTAAATCGGCGATAACTGCCCTGGATGAAAGTGGAAATAATCAGTGGACGCAGTTCGTCATCGGTCTCAAGATGATCCCGCAGCTCTCGATGTTTCTTCTTCATCTTCGTCCGCTGGTCCGATGTCGGACGGATTTCGGCAAGAAAGTCCTTGAAGTAGTTGGGCAGGTCCATGTTTTTTCCTCCGTGGGTTCAGTTGAGTCTCATGTCTGGTGACAGGACAAGTGACGGTGAATACGAACCGCCGTGGGTCCGTTCGAAATCGAATTCGTAAAGGTTGACGACGCCGAGTCCGCGCGACAGTTGACCCAAGAAGAACACAAACGCGTTCGGCGCCGCCCAAAACAGGTGAATCCGTCCGGTTACACCCAACTCGTTCCGCAACGACGTGATCAGTCCGATAATTTGCCGAGCGCAATCGAAAGCATGCTGACCATCGAGCAAAACGTCCTGGCCCGTTTTCTCAACAGCACAGTGAAGCAACTGCCGCACTCCGGGCAATTCGGCTCGGACAAACGATTCGACGTCTTGAGCCAATGGTTGTGAAATACTCACCGCCAGAGCCAGTTCTTCGCCCTCAGTTCGAATTTCGATGAGTTTTTCAGACAAACCATGCGGCCGGTCATCTTGAATCGAATCATTCGGCTTCCAGAGTTGTGTCCCACGCGGTCCGCGTTGTTCGATTGCAAATCTGGCACCCAGTTTCGGCTCCGCGAAATATCCTGCGGCAAACGCTACGGAGCCGTGCGTCGCAAGCGAGAAACGGTATTCCTGCCCAGATTTGAGCTGCTCAGACAAGAACGTGGAAAGGCGCGGCAAGACTTCGCCCGACCAAAGTGACGTTTCTGCAATCCAGCGATCGTCAAAAAACTGCGAAACGCAAAGTATCTCGTCGACGTGATCTTCAAGCGTGTCTGCGAAACGCGTGTAACTGCGAATTCCCAGATGCTTCGCGTCGGTATCCTGATTCGCTGGCGTCCCGATCCACAGATTCTCACTCATGCAGTACTTGATGCTGCAATCGCGATCGAACCAGATAACTCCTTCTGCACTCAGTTTCTGGATCAACGTGGAATAGCTATCCGACCGCTGGCACTCGTCGATCGGCCGATATCCCGCTGTAGCCAGTTCCATCGATAAATCATCACGGATTCGCTCGTACGTCCTGACATCCTGTTCGATACGCAGCGGCGTCAAAATTCGCCGAAACTCGGTAGCGTCATTCATGTCGATTCCGAGACAGTCCGCCCAGATTTTCCTCACCTTTCCGGTTCTACTTCCGACGGTCCGCCCAGCAAGGAGCTGTTTGATCCTCAACGATCCGTCCGTCTTATCCACGATGGCAGCCAGAACGCTGCCCGGTTCAATGGACCAGGGAGACCAAAGCCGAAACAGACAACGACGATTCTCGGCTTCTGCCTTGACCACGGCCTGCTGTAAACGCTCAAGCAGTGAAACCGACGTGGCGTTGATAAATTTGGGATCAGTCAGCGATTCATCTGTCAGAGTTTTTTCTCCTGTCATGGAGAATTTCACCTGACTGTGGTCCTCATCGTACCAGCCGCCAGCGCCGTTGGACTTTGGTGTGGCATAAACAACGGCAACGTCATCGAAGGCTTTGAACTCCTCGGTTTCAAATCCAACCTTCGCAATTTTACCGCGGGCTGTCATTCGGCAGATCTTGTGCCAGAAGATGCTCCTGTGAACTTCGTCGCCCAATTGCCGGGCGGAACTTGCATTGCTCAACTCAAACTCCTGATCGGTTATTATCTGCAGATGGGGTTTTTCTGCTTCAGTGCTTTTCGAAACAGCAAAGTGGGTCCGAGATACTGAAAACGCCCATTCGCTGCCGGTTATCTCCCCAACGCTTGCATGTTTGAACAGTATTCAACGAGATTACTCACTGTTCGAACCCTCTATTCCTCTCTTTGAAGCACCGTTACAGAGAAATTCTCAGCAGTCGCGCGTAACGATGTTTCACAGATCTTTTATGAAGCCCTATCTCAAAAGTGGCGTGCAATGGACGACCTGCCATCCGATGAAGACATTGCTTTGGGAGCGTGGGACGGTGAAGAGAGTTCGCTGGCTCAACTGGTCATGAAGCACGCAGGCGCTTTCGAAGTTTCGATCAGAAGACAATACCCGCAGTTCGACGAACCTACTGCAGAAGACGTTGTTAGCGAGGGCATTCGCCGATTCTGGGAGGTCCGAGAGCGATATGACGGCGAACGACCGCTCGCCGGATTCGTATACGGATTCATCAAGAACGCCGCTCGGGAACATGCGGCGTGCAGACTTAAGTGGCAGAAGACTCGCCAGAAAGAAGTCTATTTCGATGCTCTCGGTGATGATTTTCCTGACCCGAAGATTGAAGAAAAACTCGATGAAATAGAGAGTGAGTTTCCTGAGCTTCTTGAAGCACTGAAAAAAATCCTCGATCGACTGAAACCTGTCCATCGCGAAATTTGGTTGACGTTTGCACTTGCCTGTACTGAAATCGACGCGGGAGAACTAGGTAAACAGCTTGGAGAAAAGCACAACCAGGGAGTGCCAATTCCGGCAGGTACCGTTCGCGTCAACAAATCACGGACATCGAAAATCGTCAGAGACGAGTTGAAGAAACTCGGTTTTGACCTCAATTATCTGGAACAAAGACAATGAGCGACCGCGACGAAAAGTTGCTCGACGGACTACTGCGAAGGGCGCTCGTCCCCAAAGGCTTCCGTCCCCGGACAACCCAGGCTGAAGATGCGATGCTCGAAGCCCTTGGGCACGTTGAGATTTCGCATGCCAAACAAGAGCGGATGCTGCAAAAGATTCGCGGAACACATTTGTTCGACCATGAAGTAGCGCAGAACGTCGCGTACGAAGACGAAACGGCTGAAGTTAACGAGGAACTCGCCGCTATGTTTCGCGCAGATGGCGAGCCGATCTCTCCAGAAATCGTGGAACGACTTAGTGAACTCGAACGCCAAGCGACCGAGGAACCAGAGGAAGACGATGAACCGACGGGCTCCTCTGATGGATCGTAAAGCACAGTGGCGACAGTTCTACGAAGAGCGCAATGCCGCGATGCGAAAGGGAGAAGAAACTGCCATTGCTCACGGATTCACCAGTCCGCCGGTCGACGTCTTCCAGATTCTGCATGCGGAGCGTCGATTGATCTACGCCGCCGGTGAGGATTTCGGCAACGCCTTTGATGGTCGAATTCGCTACCTCGGTAACCGCTTCCTGCTCTGCTACAACACAAAGTACAACCGTTGGCGACACCGGACCGGTCAACATCATTCCCGAGTGTTGTTCTCAATTGCACACGAACTGGGCCACTACTACCTCGATGACCATCGAGCTTACCTGGTTAGTAACCTGCAACCTCATGAATCGTTCAGCGAGTTTTCGTCTCACAAGCTGATCGAGCAACAAGCTGATCACTTCGCCGCCGGTCTGCTGATGCCGAGACAACTACTCAAACCACACATCAACAAAGAGAACTTCCCCGAACCACAGGCCATCCTGGACATACGCAGCACGTTTAACGTCTCATTGACAGGATTGCTCGCGCGTTGGGCGCAACTCACAGATTTCCCCTGTGTAACGATTGGAACGTTCGAAGGCAGAATCCAGTTCGGCTGGGTTTCAGAATCTCTGCGAGATCGCGGCTGCTATCGCGTGCGCCGGGACGATGCAGCCGGATCTCGGAGCTATCAGAGGTTCGTCGCACAGAACTCACCAGTGAGCAGATACGTCCAGCACTCAGGAGACGGTGACACGGAATACTGGCTTGAGTCTGATCGTTTCTCCTCCGGAACCACCGAGCACTACTTTGCCATTCCGCATACTGGATTCATCTGGGTATTCCTGATTTGCGATGAACACGACCTCAGCACGTCATGGGACGACTGAGCTTCGCTGCATCATGACCAGAAGCGAATCGTCATGCGTCTGCGTGTATCGATCGCGAACACTTGGCCATATTCCACGGATTCGCCGCCCAAGCCGTGCCGCGGTCGGGAGCTGATCTTTCAGGAGACAATAGCACGCGATCCCCAATCGAAGACGACTCATCGCGGTGAGAATGTGCTTCTCGATGAACTCGCGACGGGGTTCGACTTGATCGCCCATCAGGACTCGGAATCACTCATCGGGTGAAAAAGGAGCCCTCGCGCGTTTCAAACTTTGTGTCTCACAGACTCAAGGTTTATGTCTCAGATCTCAACCTTTGTGTCTCCCACCAACAGAGTTAACTAAATGTCGAGATCTTTGACGTCGAGAGCGTGCTTTTCGATAAATTCGCGGCGGGGTTCGACGTGGTCACCCATTAGAACGCGGAAGATTTCGTCAGCAGCGGCAGCGTCTTCCATGCGAACCTGAAGAAGCAGTCGCTTGGCTGGGTCCATGCTGGTTTCCCAGAGTTCCTCAGGATCCATTTCACCCAGTCCCTTAAAGCGGGTGATGCGGAGTCCTCGTTCGCCCATCTTTCGAAGCTGCGGAGCGAAGTCTCTGAGACTAGAAAGTTTCACAGCACCATCGTCGTTGAGCACTTCGAACGGGTAGTACGGTTCGCCGTTTCGGTTTGGAGCAGGAACCAGTTCCTTCAAAGTGACTCCGTAATCTCGAAGCTCACGAAGAACCTCATTGATCGTGCGGATTTCGTGCAGGTCCGTCACCTGAAGATTTTCCTGGGCTTCGACTTCGTCGTCGTCTTTTCCTTCAGTAGCGGTCGGCGATTCAGCGTGGTCATCGGCGACGACGAGTTCGTGTCCACGTCGTTCTTCTTCCGCTGAGACAAACGCTTCCATTTCTTCCTTGGTCGAGAACCAGCTGACTGTTCGACCAATGTAGATTCGGTATCTCGGGAGGTAACCATCCTCAGTGGCGAAGTTTGCTGAAAGGTGTCGCAGATCAACGCCACGACGCTCCAGTGTTTCCAACGGTTCTTCGAGTTGCCGAAGCAGAGTGACCAGCTTTCGCATGTGATCACCTTCGAAGACAGTTTTGTCGGCATCCGCACGTAGCGAGCTGCCGTCGATGCCAAGTTCGAGTAACTCGGTCATCATGTTTTCGTGAGTGTCGACGTAGCGGATTTTCTTTTTCTGCTGCACGCGGTAGAGCGGAGGCTGAGCAATGTAGATACAGCCGTTTTCGACGAGCGGTCGCAGGTGTCGGAAGATGAATGTCAGCAGCAGCGTTCGAATGTGACTGCCGTCGACATCGGCGTCTGTCATGACAATGACCTTGCCGTAGCGCCGTTTCAGCACGTCTTCCATCACCGCGCCGGGAGGAACACCAATCGCTTTGAAAATATTGGCGATCTCCGCGTTGTCGAGCACTTTGATCAGCTGTGCTTTTTCAACATTCAGAATCTTTCCGCGAAGCGGAAGAATCGCCTGAGTGTTGGAATCTCGACCTGTGTCCGCAGAACCACCGGCCGAATCTCCTTCGACCAGGTACAACTCGGTGATGTCAAGTTCCCGGCTACGGCAGTCTCGCAGCTTTTCAGGCAGCCCGCCGGTCGTCAATGCGCCTTTGCGTCGGACATGCTCGCGAGCTTTCTTTGCGGCTTCTCGAGCTTCGGCGGCCAGGATGCCCTTCTGGCAGATCAACTTGGCAATTGTGGGGTTCTCTTCGAAGAATTTATTCAGCCCGGTGTGAACAGCCGAGAGAACGATGCCTTCAACTTCGCTGTTGCCCAGCTTCGTTTTGGTCTGGCCTTCGAACTGAGGATCAGGAACTCGCACGGCGATAACCGTCGTCAGCCCTTCCCGCAGGTCGTCACCGGTTGGTGTGTAATCTTTGAAAAGGTTTGTGTTCTTACCGTAAGTATTGACGGACCGAGTCAAAGCACTACGGAAACCACTGAGATGAACGCCGCCTTCCAGGTTGTTGATGTTGTTGGCGTAGGTCCTGATGCTTTCGGTAATGCCGGATGTGTACTGCAGCGCAACGTCGACTTCGACTTCGCCATCGTCACTGGGGTGTGTACTCTGAATGCTGATAACGTTTGGAAAGAGCGGGTCTTCCGTGCGGTTTAAATGTTTGACAAATTCAACCAGCCCTTCTTCGTAGCAGAAGTCGTCAGATTGTCCGGTCCGTTCGTCGGAAATGCGGATGTGAATCCCGGCGTTCAGAAATGCCAGTTCCTGCATTCGTCTCGCCACAGTGTCGTAGTTGAAGTTGGTGTCCGGAAAGATCTGCGGGTCCGGCTTGAACGTGATCTTTGTTCCGGTTGCGTCGCTGGCTCCCAGCTTCTTGAGAGGATCAGTGACAACTCCCCGCTGGAAGTCCAGCGTCCAGACATGGCCTTCGCGTCGGACTTCCGCTTCCAGCCACTCACTGAGCGCATTCACGGCTGTGATGCCAACGCCATGAAGGCCGCCGGTTCCGGTCTTGTAGCCACCTTCGCGGTCGAACTTGCCGCCAGCATGAATCTCGGTCAGCACAACTTCCAGAGCCGGGCGATTGTTCATGTCCGGCATTGGACCGACGGGAATTCCTCGACCGTCGTCGATGCAACTGACGGAACCGTCGGCGTTGATCTTCACCGTGATCACAGAAGCGTATTTGTTGACCGCTTCGTCGACGCTGTTATCGACAACTTCGTAAATGAGGTGATGCAGACCCCGCAGGGTCGTGTCACCAATATACATAGCCGGTCGGGTGCGGATCCCTTCGACACCTTCCAGAGCGCGAATCTGGCTCTCGTTGTAACTGTCAGTCTTGCCGCCTTCGGTCGCTGGGCCGTCTGTGCTCATCTGATTTCCCTGAGTATCAAGGTGAAGCCTTCGGGGCTTCGTGTCGATATTTCGTCCGTGAATTATCGTTGTGTCAGTTTGTTTTTGAATTCAAATCGCTGCGAAGCTTGAATCGAAGATCGCTGATTTTCTGCTCGGGATGCTCTTTCTGCAGCTTGTACAACAACGCCGTTTTCTGGAATGAAGCGAGCTCATTCATTAGAGCTGAGTTATCGACTCCAACTTCCAGCATTCCACGTTTCAGACCAAGCACCTTCGTTCGACTCGAAATTCGTTCGCCTGCGACCGACTTCCAGATCCCGATCAGTTGCGCATTTCCCTGAACGCGAGCGATTCCCTTTTTGGCAATCAGTTCCGACAGTACAGACGAGAGCGGAGTCGGGTCAGACATAGAAGGAACGAGAATCAAAAGGTGAGGAACGGGAACATGCAGTTGCAAATCACCAGCACGTTGCGGACTACTGGTCTCGCGAAAGCGGCATGACGACATATCGATACTGGTCTTCCGTTGTGAACACGGCCGGGCTTTCGCCGTCGATCAAATTCAATTTGACCGTCGTCCCGTTGTCCAGAATCCGCAGGAAATCGGCGACAAATCGAGGATCAAATGTGATCGTGAATTCTTCTCCGTCGTAGGCGATGGGAAGCTCTACATTTGACTGCCCGACATCAGCTGCGCGACTGGCCAGTGTCAACTTGCCATTCGAGAATGAAAAATCGACGCCGCGGCTTTCTTCGTTAGTCACGATCTGAGCCTGCCGGACTGCCGAATAAAATGGTCCGATGACCAGTTCGACCGACGAGCTGAAATCGGTGGGGATAACGTCCGAGTATTTCGGGAATCGACCTTCGACAAGCCGGCTGTAAATTGTCGAGCCGCCACACTTCACCAGTACATCGTTGGCGTGAATGGCGATCAGAGCGACGGCATCTTCGTCGTCTGACAACGATCGCTCAATCAACTGCATCGCTTTCGACGGAACCACCGGAGTTGCATTCTCGACGTTGATCTCGCCGACCACCTGAGCGGCTGCCGACGCGACTGCCAGCCGGCGACTGTCTGTTGCGGCAAGCGTTGCTCGTTCAGGAGTCAGCTCAAGCAAAACTCCGCCAAGTGCATAGCGAGTGCTTTCGGTATCTGTCGCGAAGATCGTCCGCTTAATCATCTCACGCAGCGTTGGAGCATTGACTGTGAAGTATTCCGAATCTTCGAAGGCGGCGACCGGCGGGAACTCGCCCGGGTCTTCAGTCGACAGGCTGAATTCGCTCTGCCCGCCTTTGATGACCAGCTTTCCCTCTGTCGCTTCCAGTGTCACATGATCGTCGTTCAGTTCCCGCAGAATCGACACGACTCGCTGAGTCGGCAGCAGAACTTCGCCGGTTGAATCCGTCTCGACGCCAGCGACTTCAAAGCGGATACCAACTTCCTGGTCAGTACCGATCAGAACGGCCTTGCCGCCGTCAACATGCAGCTTGACGTTCTTAAGGATCTCTTTCGGAGTCCGGGATGGAACAACCCCGCTGACGATCTGAAGGGCCGAGGCGAACGAAGCACGATGACAATTGAGTTTCATGGCGTCTGTCACTCCGTGACGAGCGTGTTGGAATCGTTCAGGTATCGAACTCGGACACAGTCCGGATCAATCGTTGTCGTCTGCTGGTTGTCTTGATTTTTACGAACCAGCATCGCTGGGGCGGAGCCTGAACTACTTAAAGAAAAGATATATCTCAGCAGTATTATTAAGGCGACTGCCGGATGTGTTGAGAATCATTCCCGCGACGCAGGAAGCGTATGATACGTCAAGGTTTGCGCGGCAACAAGCAGCTCAGAAAGGAGTTCAAAACTCGTTGACAGACTGTTCGTTGGCGGTCACCAGTCTGTGGGCGAATGTTGGCAGTTTTCGAGCCCTTTTTCAGACTGTCAACAACCCCGGAATCAGTGATCATTTCTCAACAGACTTTCGACAGGTTTTGGACATCCGATTCGTGTCTGAAGCCCAGCTCACTCCAGAATCTGAACGGGCCCCCAAATATCTCTTGGACCTACCGGTACTTGTCCCCGACCGCGGATTCGCCACACGTAAACGCTATTGTGGTCGATTAAGCTGGGACGAGTTCCAGTTCTAAGACACGTACTCGGTTAAAACTCAGCCTGCAAAATCGAATGCTAACGAGGCTTCGCCAGCGTCACTTTTAGCTTCACTCTCTGGCCGTCGCGGAGTACGGTGACGTCGACTTCGTCACCCGCTGAGAAATTTCGCAGAGCGAGGTCAAAGTCGCTCAGGTCAGCGACTTTGCTTTCTCCGAACTGAACGATCCGGTCTCCGCCTTTCAGTCCGCCTTTCGCTGCCGGGCTTTTCGGCGAAACTCCCGAGATTGCATAACCTTCCCCTTCGCCGCTGAAGTCGGGGATGCTGCCGAAGTAAGGTCGGCTGCCTTGTCGTTGAGTGTCTGCCGTCCCGGCGACTTCGAGGTACTCGGGACGCTTCTGAGTTTCCGCGGTGTGGATCACGACGTCGCGGAACAGGTCGGCGATTCGCTGGATGCCGTTGAAATTGATTTTCTCCCAGTCGTCGCCGGGGCGGTGATAGTCGCTGTGAGTGTTCGTGAAGAAGTGCAGGACGGGAATCTTCTTTGCGTAGAACGATGACTGATCGCTCGGTCCGAAGCCTTCCGGTTTCAGTGACAGTTTGAACTCAGCGGCTTCTCCCAGACGGGTGACGTCGTCTTTGAACGTCGGAGACGTTCCAACTCCGAAGACGGTCAGCTTGTTTTCCCGCAGCCGCCCGACCATATCCATGTTGAACATGGCGATCGTCTTTTCGAGCGGGAACAGCGGCTTTTCGACGTACTTCGCCGAACCGATCAGGCCCTTCTCTTCAGCGGTGAACGCGATAAAAACCACCCGGCGCGGCAACGGTTGTTTCCGAGCCGCAAGTTGGCGAGCGATCTCGATCAGTGCGACCGTTCCCGAGCCGTTGTCGTCAGCGCCGTTGTGAACCTCAATGACTCCCGGAGCCAGCGAACCGTCTCCACCCATGCCGACATGATCGTAGTGAGCACCCACGACGATGGTTTCATCAGCCAGGGGCCCTTCACCTTCCAGCACGCCGATGACGTTTTTCACTTCCGTGCGAACTCTTTCGAGGCTCGTTTCACCCGTGACCTTCCAGCCTTCCAGCACTTGAGTTCGAGGCTTCAGGTCCGTGTCGATTTCCGCTTCCAGGTCGGCGAGCGATTTCTTCAAGGCAAGCTTCAATAGCTCGTCGCATTTCGCCTGTGAAATATGCACGACGGGAATCGCACCGTCCTTGCCGTTCCCCGCGTAGCCGAACTTCATCAGAGTGTCGAAACCGCCGGTGTGAGCGTCTCCATGAGCGCTGCTGACTCTTTCGAGTGCCGCGTTCAGCTTGTTTCGCGTATCTGAAAATGCTTTGTCTGGTGGCTCCATTTTTGAGATCTCGCGAGCGACCTTCACCACGGCATTATTTGCCGAATCGATCGCTTTCTCAGTCTCAGATTCAACAGAGTGCGGATCGTTTACAAACAGAATCGCGGCCGCTCCGGCGGTTGAGCAAACGCTGACTTTCGCCTGAATCGACGCGTGTCGAGACACTCCGTGACCGGAGGCAAACGGACTTTTGTGATTGGCCTGCTGAGGCGTCCGACGCATGACGATGACAATTTTCCCTTTGACGTCAACGTCTCCAAAATCCTTGTAAGACGCCTCTTTCGCGTTGATCGCGTACCCGCCGAAGACGATTTCGCCCGAGAACTTCCCGCTGCCGCCGAACGAGCAGACGTTGAAATCTTCTTCGAGTTTCAAATCGATAGTTTTGTCTTCCGGCCCGACGAACTTCAGCGAATTGTTTTCCAGCAGCTTTGTTCCGGTGACCATCGTAAACTTCTGAAAGGCGTCGCCATCCAGAGCAGTCACATCCAGACCCGCCGCCTTGAACTGATCTTTGATATAGTCAGCAGCCAGGTTCAGCCCTTCGGTGCCGACACCTCGACCTTCCAGCTTGTCATCCGCCAGATATTTGAGATCGTTCTTCAGCCGCTCTTCAGCCGTGCCCGTTAACTCGGCGGCGACCGAGATTCTGCCGGCAAAGCTCAGTGTCACAAACATGGTCAGCACAAACGCAGCGGTTAATCGAGCACGAAAATTCATCTCGAAGCATCCTGTCAATCAGGCGGTGAAAAGCGGCCACTCGGGAACCACGGAGGAAAGCTGGTTACCAGCCAGCTTGTCAAGCGCTCCGAGTGGATTAATCGACCGCAGCGTCGTACGGTCATCCCCGCGCAGGCGGGAAACCATTCTTCAACCGGAAGCGTGCTTAGCGCCGTTGTGTCAGATTTGTTGATTCCAAGGGATAGCCTGACCACTCGCGGTTGAGTGGCGCAGCCAAAAGTTACTTCATCATCAGCGTACGGTGGGTGTCGAGAGTTCTTTTGAACTGGGTTCGAACGGCGAAGCAGCTGTTCGCTTTTCGATCCAGCCATGCTGGCCGGAGTCCCCATAGTTGATTCTCGGGTTGCGAGTTACGTTGGCCATAGCGTGTTGATTGTCAGGCCCTCTCCCGGGTTTTCATCGTCGACCGATGTTTCAACAGCTTCGATGGTTCCACCGTGGAGTCTCAGAATTTGCCAGCACTTGGGCAGGCCAAAGCCGAGGCCCCGACCAGCCTGGCGGCCTGAGTAGAACGGGTCGAAGAGGTGCTCGCGTTCTGTTTCGGATAGTCCGACTCCGTTGTCGGAAACGGACAAGCGAATGTGCGAACTCGGTTGCGGCGTGTCTTGATCAAAGCCGTCAGAGAAGCGGCTGAGTTCGATGCGGATGTTTCCCGCGTCGGAGATGGCTTCCAGGCTGTTTTTAATCAGGCAGGACACGACGACTCGGAATTGCTCGCGGTCGGCGTTCAGTTTGATGCTTTCGTCGAGCGTCGTTTCCATCGTGACTTGCTTGTGTGGAAACTGTTGCCGCAGATTCTGGCTGACCTGGACGATGTCCGCGGCGGGTTCGAATTCTTCGCAGACCGGCTCTGGCGGTCTCGCGCAGGTCATCGCGTCGCCGATCATGTCGCGGATGCGGTAAGCCTGCCCGCCGATGGTTTCCAGAAGTCGCCGTCGCTCGGGGTCGGTTTCTGTTTTGAGCAGCAAGGCTGATCGGCCAGCGATGGTGGCGACCGGATTATTGATCTCGTGACCGGCTCCCGCAGCGAATTCGGCCATCGCTTCGAGCTTCAAATCACGGAGCCTGGTTTTGGAAACCGGATCAGGTGGCACCGATGGCGACTGAAGTTTGCGAAGCTGCTCGATCAGTTGCGCGCTGACCGTTGCCAGCGTTGTCAGGATGTCAGAGTCCTGAAATTCGCCCAGAAGCAGCGCTCCGCCACAAAGGCGTCCCTCGAATTCAAACGGCACGACAGTGACCGAGGTCGGAGCGTCCGAGCTCTGATCGAAAATCGCTGTCAGAGCATCACTCGCCAGCGTCGCTGACCATGCTTCCTGCGACATTGCGATTTCGTCGGGGGAGACGATTGGCTTGCCACGACGTCCGAGGTCGAAGAAGGCACACTGCAGCTTCTGATTGGTGACCAGTGAAACGTGGCATGCGGTCGCTCCAGCTGTTAGCAGCCACGATTCAGCCAGCAACTCCAGCAGCGCCTTAGCGGTTGAGACCGGCAACGCTCGCTGCACAAGCTCCAGCGGAGCCGTCAATAGATTGGCTGGTTCAGTCACCGGCATGGTTCTTCGGTTGTTTGTTGTCACTACGCGAAGGCTACAAAAAACGCAGCAACAGGATTCACCTGCTGCTGCGTGAAAGTCTCTTTGGATAATTCAGCATCTATCGAGCGTTGGCGGGGACTGGTTCGACATCCAACAGCTTGCAGATTCGTTCGACAAGCTTCTCGATTTCAAACGGCTTCTGCATGAAGTCGTTCGCGCCCGAGTCCCGCAGATCCTGAATCTTGTCCTGCTCGACCATGCCGCTGATGCAAATGATCTGGCAGTCGTCCAGCGTCGAATCGCTGCGGACTCGCTGGCAGACTTCGCGACCGTTGATGTCCGGCAGCATGACGTCCAGGACGATAATGTCCGGGTGGTACTCTTTGACCATCATACCGGCGTCGAAGCCGTTGTTGGCTGTGCGGATGTCGAAACGACCGTCCGCTTCGAGCACGTCTTTGATCAGTTCGACGAGTTCTTCATCGTCATCTACGATCAGGGCCTTGCGTCGTCCACTTTCCAGAGCGTCCGTCGGAATTCCGTTGTCTTTCATGAACCGATAGAGAATATCCCGCGGGATTCGACGGAAACGTGAACCTGGAACTCGAAAGCCTTTGAGCTGTCCGGAGTCGAAACAGCGAATGATTGTCTGCTGACTGACCTTGCAGATCTTGGCAGCTTCTCCGGTTGTGAAAACTGTCTTCATCGGGTTCATCCATCCTTTGAACTGAACTGATGAGCCGGCTCAGACGAAGCTGCGGTGATGGTGAAGGCAGGTATCACAATCTGCAGCCAGCCGACCAGGGTACAACATCCTTGTCAATCCCTTGGTTGTGTATCTGTGCGGTAGTATCGACTTTACGAGTCCTGCCGGTTAATCCGATTTTACCGAATTTAACACTTGTCCCGATTGTAGCCAGATTACAGAACCGGTCAACAGGCATTGTTTCCACCAGCCTGCCGAAGGCTCCAGTCCAGCCGAAACTTCCCGGTCTGACCAAAACACGAATAATAGTAAGGACTTACGGACGCTGCGGGGTCTGGCCATCAAAGGTGTTTCAGACCAGTTGCGGAATGACGCCACGCATTCACGGAGAGTGACACGCGGATTCCAGCCGCGTAAGATCGATCAAGTTCGATGGATTTGTCCGTTGTTCATCTTCCCACCATCGGAGACTCGCTCATGAGGTTTCCCGTCCTCACGGCCCTCGGTATTTTGCTGCACTGTTTTAGTCGCACGGCCCTCGCCGCACCGCCAGACGTCAAATGGGTGTTTCCGACCGGTGCGCAAATCGGGCAGAAGGTCACGGTCAAAGTTTCGGGGAAGATCAATCAGCCTGGTACCAAAGTCTGGTGCGACAACCCAGGCATCACGTTTGAGATTCCTGAGAAGGACAACGACCTGGTCATCGGTTCGTCAGCCGATGCATTCCCCGGTTTGTACTGGATGAGATTCTTCAATGCCGAAGGAGCGACTGTTCAGGTGCCGTTCGTGCTGGGTCGTTTGCCTGAAGTTGTTGAAGTTGAGCCGAACAACGAAGTCGCCAAAGCTCAGGCGATCGATCAGTCGTCAGTGATCAACGCAAAGCTCGGCGCCGCTAACGACGTTGATGTTTACGCCATCACGTTGAAGAAGGGGCAGACACTGGTCGCGCAGATCGATGCCAACTGGCGGCTGGGATTTCCCGTCGACCCGATCATGCAGATCCTTTCTGCCAACGGAACGGTGATCGAGCAGGTTGATGACGACCACGGTTTCGATCCGATGATTGCGTTTGAAGCTCCGGCTGACGGAACGTGGCTTATACGCGTCTTCGGATTTCCTGCGACACCAAACAGCACGATCCGATTCGCGGGCGGAGCGGACTATCTTTACCGCCTGACCATGACGAGCGGACCTGTGGCCAATCACGTTGAGCCTGCGGTTGTTCAACGAGACAGTGAATCATCGGTGAAACTTGTCGGCTGGAATCTTACTGACGCTCTGTCGCAGCCAATCAAAGTCGATGCAGAAACGCAGTCGGAGTTCACACAGTCGGAACTTCCTCACGAAGTTTCGTTAACCGTCGTCGACGAGCCGGTATTGATCGCCGTTGAACCATGCAACGCCGAAAATCCAGTTGCCGTTAAAGTTCCAACGACTGTCTGTGGAGTGATCGATGAACCTGCTGACGAAGACAGTTTTCAATTCTCAGCGAAGAAGGGAGACGTTCTGGTGATCGCCGCCGAGTCACGATCGCTTGGCCATCCACTCGATACGGTAGTGACCGTTTTCGACAAAGACGGAAAGTCGCTCGGCGAATCTGACGACGCGGTGCGAAACGAGGCCGACTCAAGACTGGTGTTTTCAGTCAAGGCGGACGGGGATTACACCGTTCGAGTCAAAGACCTGTTCGAAAACGGCGGATGGCGATTCGCGTATCGACTCAGCATCAGACCGCGACAGCCATCGGCAAAACTGACATTGAAAGCGGACGTCTTCGCAGCCACTCCTGGTACGCCGCTGGAGATTCCCGTCACGATCGCTCGAAATGATGGCTTCAATGAAGAGGTCACAATCAGTATTCAGGATTTACCCGAAGGCGCGACGGTCGAACCGGTCAAGTCAGAAGCCAAAGGCGATACGTCGAAGGCCATCAAACTGATCCTGAAAACCGACGAAGCCAAACCATTCAACGGACCACTGAGAATTGTTGGTCAGTACGGAGAGAGGCAATCCGTCTCAGCCGAAGCCGAACTCGCAGCGTTCAATCGTTCAACCAGGGACATCTGGCTGACAATTCTGCCGAAGAAAGAAGAAGCGAAGCCGAAAGGCGATTCCACCGAGAAGTAATATTCAATCACGCTGACGTTTGAACGCAGAGTTCGCTGAGGAGAAAAACGCAGAGGCGCGGAGAAATTCTCCTTTTACTCTGCGAGTCCTCTGCGAACTCAGCGTCCCGTTTTCTCAGATCAGTAATTCACCGGTTGAGACGCTCGCAGGTACGCAAACAGATCCCGGATCTGCTGATCGGTCAACTTGGCGACGGTGCCTTCGGGCATGACAGATCGCTTAATCGCCCGCATGTCTTCGATTTCGTCGCGGCGGAAGATCAGGTTCTGGCCGTCGACACCTCGCAGCACGACAACCTGATTGTCCTTGTCGGCGAGGAAGCCGTTCACGACTCGTCCGTCCGTTGTGATGATGATGTAGTTTTCGAAGCCTTCGCGGATTTCGAGACTCGGGTTCACCACGTTGATCATGACTCGTTCGAGGTTGTCGCGTTTGAACGAGGTTAAGTCCGGGCCGACCTTGCCGCCTTCGGTGAACAGCGTGTGGCACTTTCCACAGTTCTCCATGTAGAGCACTTTGCCTTTTTTCGGATTGCCGGAAGCGGCCTCGACGATGGCCATCAACCGTTCCACTTCTTTGCGCATTTCTTCGGTCGTCGCTCCGGCAACGCTGCCCCAGTGTTTCTCGACGAGTTCACCGATGCGGCTGTTGTCGTGCAGCAGAATTTTTCGCAATGCGGTTTCCGAAACGTCGTCCGGTTTCAGTTCTCCGCGGTCGACTGCTTCCAGCAGTTCGATGGCCCAGACGGGGCGACTGCCGAGCAGCGTTTCGGCAACCAGTCGAGCGTCGCCGGGAATTCCTTTCAGACTCTTAACGACGGACTGTCCGACTCGCAGATCGTCAAACGCCTGCAAAGCGGTCAACGCGGCCGAGACGAGGTCGGCGTTCTTGTCCGAGTCGACGACTTTCAGCAGGACGGGGATGAATTCCGGGCGGCGGATCTCACCGAAGATTTGAAGGTATTGCAGACGGTCGGTCGCGGTGCCTTTTCCAGATTCAACGGCGGTGACCGCTGTTTTGATTGCCTCAGCATCTCCCTGACGGAGTTTCAGAGCGGTGGAGCCACCGCCGGACTTGGCAATGGCCGCAACGAGTTGATCCGGCAGACCGGCCAGCGATCGGCCTTTGTACGCCTCTTCAAAACCTTTCAGCAGAAGCTCCGTACTGGCCTTGTTCGGCGAAGCGTTAAGCAACTCAGCGGCGGCGATCAGCTCTTCACGAGACCCCGCCAGCGCGTAACGCTTCATCATTCGATCGATGAGGTGCTCTTTGACGATGGCCGTGTTCCAGACGTCTTTATCAGCAAACAGAAGATCAAGAATCTCTTTGCGTGACCCGTCGGAAGCTTTCGCCTCGATCGCCCACCACAGCATCAGCGGCTGGTGGAGGTCTTTTGAATCTTCGTCGTAGTTGAGCAGGTTTCGAATGATCGGCAGCGCGTCCTTTGCCGGCAGTCGTCGCGCCGAAGAAGCAAGCTGCTTGCGGACTTCGATGTACGGCTCCTGGGCCGCGAGGTTTGCCAGTGCGCGAGCGATCGCAGGCTCAACCTGATAATGGTCGCACAGCAGACGGACAGTCCAGGCCCGGACGAATTGATCTTCGTGAGCAAGAAGTCCCTTCACAGTTTCAATGTTCTGTAGTGTGGTCAATGAATTCAGCCACCAAATGGCCTCCAGACTTGTCTGACCTCCCCGCACAAACGCTTTTTCAAGTGATTCAATTTGCTCAAGGAAGATGGCAGCTTCAATAAGTGGAATACCGAATCCTGAGAAATCCAGCAGCGGCTTTCGTTTCGGAGCTTGGACGGATTCTTTTGCAGCAACGTTTCGATCGGCGATAATTCGCTGTGCCGTCTGGCGGTGCCATTTCCCGCGATGGTCAAGCAGCTTGCCGAGTGCTTCAAAGTCGGCTTCTCCGTAGTCAAACGATTCTGCCTTCGGCAGTTCCTTCGGCTTCAACCGGTAAATACGACCGTTGGTTCGGTCGATGCGGCCGGCGTAGTGGCTGCTGTGATCGATGCGTTGTTCGTACATATCAGCGACGTAGATGCAGCCGTCGGGACCGGCTTTGATGTCGACCGGGCGGAACCACTGGTCGCTGGTTTTGACGACTCGGCTGATGTCGCGCGTCTGGAACGACGACTGGTCCGGTTGGAAGTCGCTCATCACGACCTGACCCTGCAACGGTTCGATGCCGAACAGTTTGCCGCGATACTCGTCCGGCAGCACGTTCTCTTCGTAGATGATGAAGTTGTGCGTGAAGCGAGGCACGCTGTGATGCTTCATGTTTTCGAAGTAGCCGAACGCGTACGGGTTCGAAAGCGGGCCGTGTTTGCCGAATCCTTTTCGCGAGTACCCGCCCTGTTCGTAATGAAATCCTCGCGTATCGCCGCCGTTGTGGCCGGAGAAGATTTCGCCCTTCTCGTTGATCTCGACGCCGAATGTGTTGCCGCCGCCTTCGGCGAAAACTTCGTAGCGACGCAGTTCGGGATGGTAGCGCCAGATCAACTGGCCCATCGTGCGGATGGGTTCGTCTTTTGAACCAGGCCGTTTGATGTTGCCGGAAACCGTGCTGCCCTGAGCGCCGTAGAGCCAGCCGTCCGGTCCGAATCGAAGGCTGTTAATCACCGAGTGCGAATCTTCATACCCGAAACCTTCAAGCAGGACTTCCGGATCGTCGTCCGGCACGTCGTCGCCGTTTTCGTCCGGGTAAAACAACAGGTAGGGTGGGTTGGTGACGAACAATCCGCCTCGACCCTGGACGAACGAAGTCGCCAGATTCAGCCCGTCGACGAAGACTTTGTGCTTGTCATAAACGCCGTCGCCATCGGTGTCTTCGTGAATCGAAATCCGATCGCGGCCCTTGTCGTGGTTCGGCGGCGCGGGAGGCACTTTATCATAAACCGCTCGCAGGTAGACGTCGCGGCTGAGCATTTTTAATCCGGCGATTTCGGGATATTGCCGGTACTCCATGACCCACAGTCGGCCTCGCTCGTCCCAGTTCATGAACAGCGGCTGAGCGATATGCGGTTCAGAAAGAACGAGCTGCATTTCCAGGTCGTCGGGTGTTTCGAACTGTTTCTCAGCTTCTGCCGGCGGGACGGGATCGTTGTCGCCCTGTCGTTTCAGAACGTACCGCTCGACGTCGTCGACGTTGTCGATCTTGGCATACGCGCCTTGTTTGCGGTCGCTGGTGCCGGCGGAAAGTTTTGCGGCATCGACACCGAAGTCGGCTGCGGAAGACTTCGACCAGGCCGAGTCATCGCCGGGTCGGTACTGCCAGTCGCCGTCCATCCGGATGGCTTGCTTTGCGGACTCGTTCATCAGAATTGGCGGTGCGACGCTGAAGTTTGGCCGCGGGTTGTCCTGGTAAACCCGGATCCCGATTGTGTTGAGTTTGCCGAATTCGATCAGGTCGGCATCGACGTCGTACTTTCCTTTTTCACCCAGGCCACTGCGGAACTGCGGCGGGAAAGTTCCGGTCGCTCCGACATTCACACCGTTGACGTAGGAAGCTCGGGCATCGTCGAGAGCTTCTGTAAACAGAGTCAGGTCGGCACCGTTCCAGGATTCTGGAACCTGGACCAGGCAACGGTACCACGAGTAACCATTGATCGGTTTCAGGTCGCCGCTTGGCACTTTTCGCCAGGCATCGGGGACCGTTACCAGGTGCCAGCCTTCTGCCGGAGCCAGCTTCGACGATTGAGCAGCTGCTTCGAAAGGTGCAGAGCAGAATGCGCCGGCGGCGAGCATTAACAGGCAAGGTCGAACGAAGTTTCGAAGGCGGGGAATCATGGCAGCTCCTGCCGGTGGGAAATCAGAGGAAGTTGAACTCACAGATTCAGCAGAAAGAGCAGTCGAGGTCCAAAGACAATGACGCCGACAACCGACGCTGCCAATGAGGCAATCAGCGCTGCTGCCGAGGCAATATCTTTGACCTGTCCGGCGGCAACGTCGAATTCGGGCTGCACGATGTCGACCAGTCGTTCGATGGCCGTATTCAGAGTCTCAGAGGTAACGACCAGTCCAATTGCCAGAAAGACGCTGCACCATTCCGTCGACGAGAGGTCAAAGTAGAGTCCGGCGCCGACGACCGCCAGCGTGGCGACAAGATGGATGCGGATATGGATTTCCGATCGAATCGCCAGGCCGAGGCCGCGAAACGCGTAACCAAAACTCGCATAGCGGCTCGCGAAGAATCCAGCACGCTCATCACCAGAGCTTTGCTTCATGTCACGTGCCACCCGTGTGAGAAATCTGACCGCTATGTCGAACCAGATTCTTGCCGACAATGGATGTCTTGCAAAGCTTCAACTCAATGGGCGGCCCGACCGCTTACGGTTTGATGCCGCAGGTACAGGATGGTGCGCCTTCAGCTTTTGATTGAACAGAACACTGCTGATTTGATTGAGTCCGCATGGTGAAATGTCTCGTGTCTTTGTGTTTTTCGCGATTCTTATTCAGTATGACGACCGACCTACTTCCACTTCGCAGACTTGTCTATGGAAGGCGTTCTCACATGCGACTTTTTATTTCAGCGGTTGTTGCTCTGGCGGTTGTTGGTTTCCCCACCCCGGAAACAAACGCCGCCGATCTGAGGCAGGTTGATCTGCTGATTGTCGCTGGCCAGTCGAACGCCGTCGGCGCAGATACTGACCCGGGCGAGATGCTGAACAGCGAGGCCGATCAGCACATCATGTTCTGGTGGAAATGCGGCGACCCTCCACCGGACGAGCATGACTCGACGAGCGGCGGAAAATGGACACACCTGCAGGCTCAGCCGCTGGGTAATCCGAAGAAGCCGAAACAAGGTCGACAGTACGGCAACTTTGCTCACCCCGATGGAGGCTTCGGGCCTGAGATCAACTTTGCTCGAACGTTGTACGCCAGGGAAAACAAACCGCTTGCCGTGGTCAAAGTAGCATTCAGCGGGACCGGTCTGCGGCGCAACTGGGACCATGCCGATCCTGGAGAAGCAGGAGCCTGTTACCGATCACTGATTTCAGAAACTCGCGCGGCAATTCTGGCGGCGAAGAAGGAAGGGATTGAGCTGCGTCCGCGGGCTTTTGGCTGGGTGCAGGGCGAGAGTGATGCCAACGCGAATGACTCGGCGATCTACGCACGAAATCTGGACGCCATGCTGACGGCTATCCGAAGAGAACTTGCTGCTCCAAAGCTGGCTGCATTGATTGCGGTCAACACAAAATTTCTCGAAGGCCGCAACCAGTTCATGCCGGCGATCATTGACCAGCAGAAACTGGCAGCGTCGTTCGACCCTCGCTGGGAGTACGTCGACACGTCAGCAGCCACAATCGCCAACCAGGTTCATTACGATTCGAAAGGGACGCTCGAAGTCGGACGACTCTTTGCGGAGTCACTGCTGAGAATCGAAAAGAACACTCAGGCAGAGCGACGACACTTCACGATCGTCACCCTGGGCGATTCGATCACGAAGGGCGTCCGTTCGGGCGTCTCGAACGAGCAGACGTTTGCATCGCTGATTGAGCAACAGCTCGCTGCTGACGGTCGGTCCGTTGATGTGGTCAATGTTGGCATCGGCGGCGAGCGTACGGACCAGGCACTCCAGCGGCTTGATCGAGTGCTTCGGCACCAGCCCGACATCGTCACCATCATGTACGGGACAAATGACAGTTATGTGGACCAGGGGAAAACGAGCAGTCGGATTTCTGTCGATGACTACCGCGTAAATCTGAATAAGATTGTGGCTGAACTCTTGCGACGAGGAATTCAACCCGTCCTGATGACCGAACCGCGCTGGTCCGACAAAGCTCGTCAGAACGGAATCGGTGAGAATCCGAATATCAAACTTGAACCATTCGTCCAGGCGTGTCGAGACGTCGCTGAAGAATGGCGTGTTCCACTGGTCGATCACTTCGCAGACTGGACGGCAGCGCATCGCGAGGGCAGCGACCTGCACGGCTGGACCACCGACGGCTGTCACCCGAATGTCGACGGGCATATCAGGCTCACCGAAACCATGCTGCCGGTCTTGAAGACGACCACCGGCGCTGACCTGAACGTTCGAAAGAAACTGATGTCCGGCGACCCCGTCAAAGTTGTCTGCTTCGGCGACAGCGTGACCGGCGTGTATTACCACTCCGGAAGCCGTCGAGCCTACACAGACATGCTCGGCATTGCTTTGCGGCGAGTGTCCGGTGTCTCGAATGTTGAGATGATCAACGCAGGCATCAGCGGGCACACGACCGTCAACGCGTTGGCAAGAATTGATCGTGACGTGCTGGCTCATCAGCCCGACGTCGTGACGGTCATGTTCGGCCTGAACGATATGACTCGCGTCCCGCTGGACGACTATCGGGCAAACCTGAAAACCATCGTCGAGAAATGTCGTGGCATCGGAGCCGAAGTTGTGCTCGCCACGCCAAATAACGTCATCGACGCACCGGGTCGACCGACGAACAAACTGATCATGTACTGCGATGTTGTTCGCGAAGTCGGGCGGGAACTTGGCGTTCCGATTTGCGACATGTATCAGCAGCTGGACGGAATTCGCGAGATCAAGCCGTTTGACTGGAGACTGTTGATGAGCGACGCGATTCATCCGAACATGGCCGGCCACAAGAGCATGGCCGAGCGGTTGGCTCAGGCAATCACCGGGGCTCAAGTATCACTTGCGAACGTGCCGCCATTGTTGCCGGCACTGCAGCAAACACTCGCCAGAATGAAGGACAATCAACCAGTGCGGGTTCTGGCCATGGCTCCGTACGACACAATTTTCGAATCTGCCCTGCGGAGTGTTTCTGACAAGATTCAAGTCGACATTACGCCCTGGCCTGTCGAAGGGCTGTCCCTGACGCAGATCGAGCAGGACGCCAGGGCTCGTGTCCGCGCCATGAAACCAGACCTTGTGCTGGTTGCGATCCCTCAGTCAGCCGTCGCTGAATCCGACGAGTCGTTTGTCAGTTCATACGCATGGGCGATGAACTGGTCGTTAAACTTCGGACCGCCGACGTGGGACTGCGTTGTGATTCATCCGTCTGTGGCTGATATGACCTCGAACCAGAGGCCACGCGATGATCTGGTCCGACGACTGGTCGCCGCTCAGGACCTTCATCTCGTTGATCGAAAAATTGGAGACGTGGCAGAACCTGCAAAGCTGATCGAATTGTGGCTCACGGATGAGCTCGCGAGGCCGGTCGCAACCGAATAGCGGAAAGGGAAATCGAGCCACTCACCGACAGCTGCCTGCGGTCATTCATGACACAAAATCGCGATGCGTCGACCGTTCGAATTTCTCCAGTTCTTCCAGCATTCGATCTCGAATCGCCTGGCACTGCTCTTCTGATGTAATTTTCTGGCCGTCATTGTCGGTGACGTAAAAGACATCAACCACCTGATCGAAGTGTGTGGCGATCCGTGCCAGGTCGATGGACAGCTTTAACTTGAAGAGCGTTCGAGAAATTGTATAGAGCAGCCCTGGTCGGTCATGAGCGAAGACAAGAACAACAGTCGCTTTATCCGAGGTGTCTGTGTCAACTTCGACTCGCGTTGGCAAGCCCATTGTTGGTGCCTCTGCGTCTTCGGTGACATAGCGGCGATGACGCTGAAACAATTCTTTGGCGGTTACTTCCTGTCTCAAGCCCTGAAGGATCGAGCTGGCAACTTCGTCAATTCGATTCTGTGGAACGACCCCCGAATAATCTTCGTCGATAACGTGAAACGTATCGACGATGATGCCGTCGAAACTGGTTGTGATTTCGGCTCCAAGAATCTGCAGGTGTCGAGCGGTCAGCACGCCGGAAATGCGATGAAACGCGCCGCGTGAATACAGCGAGTCGGCGATGACGTGATAATCAGTGGCCCCGCTGGTTTTGTCGTACCGCCCGTCAACGCGGATTTCACCAGGCCCCAGGCTGCGGATGATGTCGAGGTCACGGGCGATCATCGACGGCGGAGTCATCGTCAAATACTGAGACGAGAATCCGTCGAGTTGTTTATCCACCCACTGCCGCAACGACGTCGCGAGTTCGTCGGACTCGGGTTCCAGCGGGACAATCGAGTCGTAGACATGTGCCCGGATTTCCCGCAGTCGTTCTTCTTCGTGGAATCGCGGCGGTTGACCACTCAATGTCGTCATCAGTCTCTTGTAGAAGTCTGCCAGCAGGTCGGCTTTCCAACTTGTCCACACGCCTGGCCCAACACCGCTGACATCGGCTGCTGTCAGCACGAAGAGCATTCTCAGCTTTTCGGCGGAACCGACTTCGTGGCTGAACTCCAGCACGACTTGCGGATCAGTCGTGTCGTATCGAAAGCCGAGGTCCGCCATCTTCAGGTGTTTGTGAACCAGAAAACTGACGATGCCTGTTTCATGCTGACTCAGCCGCAGCCTCTGGCAAATGTCCAAAGCCATCCGGCGGCCAAGTTCGCTGTGCTCTTCGTCAAATCCCTTGCCGGCATCGTGAAGAATCAATGCGAGATGCAGCAGTTGTTTCACGCGAATGTTTCGATAAGCCGCACCGACGGGCGAGTCTTCATCCACAAAGCTTTCGCAAATCTCCAGGCATCGGAGAGTGTGCTCATCGACCGTGAAGTGGTGATACTGGTTGAACTGCAACAGACATCGAACACGTTGCCACTCCGGAATGACAAGCTCCAGAACGTTGGTTTCGTGCATACTGCGGATTGTTGCGCTGCAACTGCCAACGGTGCCGAGAATTTCCATGAACAGCCGCGATGCTTCCGGGGATGGCCCGGGTGGTAGATTGCGGGCAGTTGACTTGATGGCCTCGATCAGGCGCGGCGACAGGCCGACTCGATACATCGCTGCCGAATGGTAAATTCGCAGAATATCGTCGAGGGTTGTGCAGATTCTTGTCAGCCGGGACGGCGAAACGTCAAGTTCACTGTCACTGAGAACGAAGTAGCGGTTGACGCGATGAGACATCATCAACCGCTTTAGAATCGACGCGATTGAACGACGACGATGGCGACTGACGAATCGCTGTGTGATCTCTGCGATGGCCATGCTGTGATAAAAGTACTCCTGCATGAACCGTTCAACTGGTCGCTGACCTTCGACCTGCGCAATATCGCGAGCTTTCGCAATCCGGAGCTGCTCATCTTTTGAAAGAGTGTCGTTGGCTTTACCGGCATGAAGGTGCAGATCGATACGAACTCGAGTCAGAAACTCGACGCCTTGCTTCAGTCTGACCGCGTCGTCGGAAGTCAGCACGTTCTTTCTACGCAGTGAATCGATGTCTGATGTCTGATAATGAGCGAACGCAACCCACTGCAGAAGATGGACGTCACGAAGGCTACCCAACGACTTTTTCACGTCAGGCTCAAGTTGCTGGCAAGTCGCACCGTGCGTCGACCGTTCCTCATCTCGCCCCTCGATACAGTCGTTGACGAAAACTCGAAGCCGCGATCGCACGACTTTTCGGTAGAACTGTGTCTTCAGCTGCGCAGCCAGAGACTCGTCGCCCCACAGAGGACGAATATGTACGAGCGAAGATGCAAGATGAGGATCCGTAATCGCGCTGGTCGCCGCGTCACGAACCGTATGAACGCGTTGTCCCAGCTTGATACCCGCATCCCAGAACTCCGGAACGATCCGTTTTGTCAGTCTCGCAATCAAACTGGCGATGCGTGGCTGGAAAATGAAGATCAGGTCGGAGTCGGAGTAAGGCGCGACTTCGCCGCGGCCTGAGCCACCGATTGCGATCATGGCAGAGTTCTCAGCAAGTTCCTGCTGCTCAGCTTCTGTGAAGTCAGCAAGGGTCTCCTGCAGGATCTCAACCGTGTAAGTGTCCATCGCGTCCGAAAGCCAGGACGCAATCTGCATCCCGCGCGCTCCCTCAGCAAAAAGCTGCGCTGCACGCCCTCGGATTTTTGCCAGAGCCTGCTTGCGTCTTTGAATTCGTTCTGCGGGAGATTCAGTCGACATCGTCGCCAATACAATTCTCAATAAGACAAAGCTGAGAAACGTCACCACGTTTGCGAGGTCTTTGCGACTCGCGACGGAGTTGTCATGTTGGATCTGGCAGAAAGCCGCTCCAGCGAGATGTGTGCGCAGCCGAAGAGGCAGAGAGATCTGAATTGCCCTCTGCCTCTGGTAGAGCGTGCTTTACGTCGATGCGCACACCTTGCGAACTGGGGCTGACAACTCGTTCGCTATAGCGCTTCGCTGCCGCTTTCTCCGGTTCGAATGCGGATGACTTCGGCCAGATCGGTGACAAAAATCTTGCCATCGCCGATGTTCCCGGTTCGAGCAACTTCTGTGATTTTCTCAATCGCTTTCCCTGCGTCCTCATCACTCACGACGAGTTCGAGCTTTACTTTTGGAAGGAAGTCTACGGTGTACTCAGCACCTCGATAGACTTCTTTGTGGCCTCGTTGACGACCGAAGCCGCGAACTTCGGTAACAGTCATGCCCTGAATACCGACCTCGTTGAGACCGTTCTTCACTTCTTCCAGTTTGTAGTGTCGGATGATGGCTTCGATTTTTTTCATCTTGAAGTTCCTTCTGGCGACCGAATCGATCTTCGGCCTTGTTGAGCTGAGGTTAGTTGAATGTTCAGTTTTGCCAGACCGTGAGAATGGTCTGACGATGTTCGTTTCCTAGACCGCCGATTCACCAGATTCGCCGGTTCGGATTCGAACGACGTTTCCAAGATTCGTGACGAAAATCTTTCCGTCACCGATCTGGCCAGTCCGTGCCGACTCCAGAATCTTGTCGATGACTTCGCGGGCCTTGTCTTCCGCAACGACGGTTTCGAGTTTCACCTTCGGGAGAAAATCGACGGTGTACTCCGCGCCGCGGTACTGTTCTTTATGTCCCTTTTGCCGGCCAAAACCCTTGACCTCAGAAACGGTCATCCCTTCGATGCCGATACTGTTGAGTGCGTCTTTGACTTCCTCAAGCTTGAAGTGACGAATGATTGCTTCGATCTTCTTCATGATTCCTCTCCTGCCACTTTCAGTTCACTGCCCAATTCCTGCCGGTTCGAGCCAACTGGAGATCTCTAGAGGAAACGCTGTGCCAGGCCGGTCACCAAATCTATAGAAAGTTGTAAGTGACTTTTATGAAACAACTTAATGGTTATCGTCGAGAGGTGATTTTAGCTGTGACCGCCAGACGCGCCTCGAAAATGTGACACTCTGTTGGGGGATTCTCCAACCTGCAACGAGGCTGCTGAATGAGAATAGCGAATTTGGTTAGATATGAATGATTCCTGGATCGCTGTTTATGGTGTGTCACGTTTGTGTGGCGCGTGTCTCGCTGCTGGAACACTGCGAATCGATTTAGTCAACGCCGAAATTCAGCCGGATCAACGGAGTGGTTTTTCAGCAGCCGATACAGGGTTCCTCTTGGTAGCTGTGCCTCCCTTGCAGATTCTTTGACGTTGCCTCCGTGTCGCCGCAACAGGCTTTCGAAATATTCGCGTTCGAAGCGCGACAGATACTCGTCACGAATCTCGAAGAAACTGCGCCCCGGACTGCCGTTCGTCGCCGCGGCTGCCGCGACAAGTGACACTGGTAAGTCGTCCGAGCTGATTTTGTCATCATCAGAAAGGGCGATTGCTCGGCGAATAACGTTCTGGAGTTCGCGAATGTTGCCGGGCCAGTGGTAGCGGCGCATGAGCGAGTAGGCGGCTGGCGTGATCGCTGGAACTCGCCGTTCCATTTCACGGCTACAGCGAAGAATGAAATGCTCGGCCAGCAGTCCGAGGTCATCGCCACGCTCGCGCAAAGGCGGAAGGTCAACTCGGACAACGTTGATTCGGTAGAAGAGGTCTTCGCGGAAAGTTCGGTTCTGAACCATCAGGTCCAGGTCTCGCGACGTGGCTGCCACGATGCGAACATCAATGTCAACTTCAGTGTTGCCACCGACTCGTCTCAGTTTTCGCTCCTGCAGAACTCGCAGCAGCTTGGCTTGCAGCAGCAGCGGCAGGTCACCAATTTCGTCCAGGAAGAACGTTCCGCCGCTGGCAGTTTCCAGGAGACCTCGACGTTGTCGATCAGCTCCGGTGAACGCTCCCTGTTCGTAACCGAACAGTTCGCTTTCCAGGAGGTTTTCCGGAATTGCTCCGCAGTCGATTGGCACAAACGGGCCGTCCGGGCACCGTCCGAGATGATGTACTGACCGCGCGACGAGTTCTTTACCGGTCCCGGTTTCGCCAAGGATCAATACATCGACCCCGGTATCGGCAACTCGTTGAATCGTCTCAGCCACCGCCTTCATGGGTGGGCTGCTTCCGATGACATTCAATGTTGGATTATCAGCGTCCATGAAGCTGTCATCGTTTCTTCAATCGGAATCGAAATGGCGCGTCGACCACGCTGGCCGACACGCCGAAGCGCTGGCCCGCGCGCTTACTGTCGCCAAGTGAAAAACGAGATTGTCTCCGCCTGAAAACGTTCGGCGAGGCTTCACCGGGAAGCCTCGCCGACAGGACCATCCAGGATCCGGCCATAAACTTCTTTACAGGAAGATGTAGCCTTCTTCGCCGTGCTGGCTGACGTCCAGCCCCTGAACTTCGTCATCCTGGCTGACTCTCAGCCCCATGACGGCATCCAGAACTTTCAGAATGATGAAGGTTATGACCAGAGCGAAAACTGCCGTGGCGACAATGCTCACAATCTGAGGAACCATCTGGCCGGGCATTCCGTCGAGCACTCCATAGTGTCCCGAGCTGAGATGCTTGCTGGCGAAAACGCCGGTCAACAATGCTCCGACAGTTCCCCCGACTCCGTGAACACCGAAGGCGTCGAGTGAGTCGTCGTAGCCAAATTTCAGCTTCACCTTGGCACAGGCAAAGTAGCAAACGACTCCGGCAATAATTCCCATCGGGATCGCCGACACAGCCGTGCACGAACCACTGGCGGGAGTAATGCAGACCAGACCGGCGACAGCACCAGAACAGGCACCAAGGATGCTCGGCTTGCCGTGTTTGATCCATTCGACGGCGGACCATCCGAGCACACCAGCGGCGGCACACATGTGAGTCGCGACAAAGGCGTTGACTGCGGCAGCGTTTGCATCGACAGCGCTTCCCGCGTTGAAGCCAAACCAACCTACCCACAACAGAGCGGCACCGATGCAGGTGTAGGTCAAGTTGTGAGGTGGCATTGGTTCTTGCGGATAGCCAATTCGCTTGCCGATCAGCAGGGCACAAAGCAGAGCCGAGACTCCCGAGCTGATATGGACGACTGTTCCGCCGGCAAAGTCGAGTGCGGGGTAGAGCGCGTTTTCGTTCCACTCGCAGAGCCAGCCAGCGTCGGCCCAGACCCAGTGGCAAACGGGGCAGTAAACGAACAAACCCCACAGGACTGAAAACACGCACATCGTGCTGAATTTCATTCGCTCGGCGAAGGCTCCGCAGATCAAAGCCGGCGTGATGATGAAGAACATTCCCTGGAAGACGAAGAAAATGCTGTTATTTGCCCATTCGACGTCGGAAAGCACGCCGTCGGCGATGATGCCCTTCATCAGGACATGATCGAAATTGCCGAAGTATGGGCTCGAACCGCCGAAAGCCAGGCTGTAGCCGATGATTCCCCAGACGACAGTCATCAGTCCCATCAGAAACATGCACTGCATCATGACGCCCAGAATGTTCTTTTTCCGGACAAGCCCACCGTAGAACAGTGCCAGGCCGGGTGCCGTCATCATAAGCACGAGTGCTGATGATGTAAGCATCCACGCTACCTTGGCTCCGCTCAGCTCGGCAACCTCTTCCGTTGGAGCGGCTTCGGTTGTTAACTCGACGGAACTCCCTTCTCCCGAATTATTTACGTCACTCTGAGATTCCTCGGCGGCAGGAGCACTTACCCCGGCTCCGTCTGCCGCTTCAGTGCTGTCCTGAGCGAACACAAATGCCGGCTGGGCCAAGAGAGGCACCACCGCCAGTACAAAGATCAATCTACGAAATACACCCAAAACACTACGCATTACCTGTCCTTCTTCAGTAAATGGTCCCCGGAATTGCCATTCACCGTGCGAGCGGGTCGTCGATTTATGTAGTCCCTTTCAGTGGTTTCAATCGACGGAAGCGCTACCGTCACGATGTCTGAGTTTGTGTTTCGAGCCAGGCCCCTGTGTGAGTAGCAACGCACTGCCTGCTTCGATACGCTCGGACCGCAAGGCAAGTGCCGTGCCAATCCCACTGACGAACCTCGTTCGGCTCGTGCAGACAGTTGGGGAATCATCCAGAAACACACTCCGGTTGAAGCTCTCGATAATTCATGGACCAGTTCATCCAGGACCAGTTCGAGGCAATCGCGGTCGGGCTGTTTGTTTTCGGCTCGGTGCTCGGCCTCGTGCTGGATGCGTGGTCGCTGAGAATGTGCGAGCAGTTCTGCGAAGTCCATGCCAGCGTCAATGAGAACACCGTCCGCAGCAGACAGGGCAACTCGGCATCGCGAATGCTGACTCCCGCGCTGACCGGGGCGATCCTTGCCGGATACTTCGTCGCCGTGTTTGGCCTGGGAATGCACTCGACAAGCGAAGTGCTACCCGCCTTATTCTGGGTGTATGGCCGAGCGGTCGGGCATCTCGTCCTGCTGGTACTTCTCATCGAAGCGACTGTCACCGACTTTCGTGAGTACATCATCCCGGACCAGATTACGATTCCGGGAATGATTGCCGGAGTCCTGCTGGCGACGATTTCCGGTGACACGCAGTTGATGCACTTGTGGGTCGACTGGAATCAGGCGGTGGCCGAAATTAGAGGGCCGTACATTCCCGCGTGGATCGGTGAGCACACTCACTGGCACGGCTTCGTCTGGAGCATGACGGGACTGATCGCAGGTGCTGGCGTGACGTGGCTGGTTCGCTGGCTCTCGTCTGTCGTGCTTGGCCAGGAAAGCCTCGGCCTGGGCGATGTCACGCTGATGGCCATGATCGGAAGTTTTCTCGGCTGGCAGCCGCTGGTCTTCGTCTTCCTGCTTGCTCCGCTTTGCGGGATTGCGATGGGTTTGGGAGTTCGCCTTGTCACTAACCGAACTTACATTCCGTTCGGCCCGTATCTCAGTCTGGCCGCGGCTGTTGTCCTGTTTGCCTGGCGACCGTTGTGGATGCTCGAAATTTCAAACGAGTTTTCAATCCGCAAGCTTTTCGGAGACGCTCCGGGGCTGGCAATTCTTGCCGGCATTTCGCTGGCCGCGTTTGTTGTGTTGCTGGTTTGTTTGCGGCTTTACAGGCTGATTCCCGGCAAACCTCGCCGCAACGAGCCGCGTTCAGATGGTGAGTCCTCGTCAATCGGAAACACCGATGCTTCCTGAGCGAACCAGCGAGTTTCAGTTGATCGAATCTTTTCGCACCGCGATTGGAAACGCACCGCACGTCCTGACCGGAATCGGCGACGACACCGCCGTTGTTGAACGCTCGGATGGCGACATTCTTCTCGCGGCGGATATGCTCCTGGAAGGTGTCCACTTCGACCTTGCGACCGCGATGCCTTTTCAGGTCGGTCGCAAAGTTCTGGCGGTAAACCTCAGCGACGTTGCCGCAATGGCCGGTCGTCCAAAGTACGCCCTCGTCAGTCTCGCCCTGCCCCGTCAGTTTTCGAACAGGCATGGCGACCGATTTGGCGAACAGCTCTTCGACGGGCTTCATTCATTAGCACAAGAGTTCGACACAGTCATCGTTGGAGGAGACACCAACTCATGGGACGGTCCCGTCGTGATCAACGTCGCCATCGTCGGCGAGGTTTCATCCGGAACGGCGATCACGCGCGCAGGAGCGAAACCCGGCGACTGGATTTTCGTGACCGGCAGCCTTGGAGGAAGTATCACCGGTCACCATCTTGATTTCACACCGCGAGTTCACGAAGCACTCGTCCTCCGCGACGCGTGCCGGCTCAACTCGATGATTGACGTCAGCGACGGACTGGTTGCCGACCTTTATCACATCCTGGAAGAAAGCAAGGTTGGAGCACGACTCAATGCCGCTTCGATTCCAATCAGCCAGGCGGCAGCGTCAGCAGCCAACGACGATCTCACGCCGCTTGAACATGCACTTGGCGACGGCGAGGATTTCGAACTGCTGTTTACCGTTTCGCCGGAGGACGGTCAGCGGCTGACCTCAAGTAACCCGCTGTCAATTCCTCTATCGCACATCGGCGAGATCATCGTCGGAGACTCGTGTCGCCTCCTTGAAGAATCAGGGAAAGAGATCCCCCTTCCGCGGCTTGGCTGGTCGCACAATGTTGGGCAACCGTAAAAGTTCCTGCTTGAGGTTATGACTTCGTGGCCAGTTCAGATTCGTGCTGTCGGAGCTTATAGAACTCGATCTGCCAGTTGCCGAACAACTCGTTTAGAAATTTGACGGCTTCGTGATACTCCAGTCGAGCTTCGTACATGCCGCGCTGTTGGCCAGGATCTTTGGCGATCAGTTTGGCGACAGCCATCAATGATGGTTCGACGTGCTCTCGCAAATGAGTGAGCATGTGGCCGGCCAGGGTTCCTGATTCAGCCGCCGCCAGTTGAATCAATTGTCGGTCGGTGAAACGTTCCTCTTCGGACAGTTCGCGAACGTTCGTGGCCACCGCGTTTCGCTTGTCGAGCTCCTCGGTGTTTACAAGCCGTCCGAAGGGATTGGCCAGTTCAGCATTGCCGCCAGCCAGCATTTCTTCCGCCAGTGCGAGACCGCGTTTCGCACGATCAAAATTCGGGTTCACCCGTAAAGCCTGTTCGTAGTGCTGCCTGGCTTTGCGGTGATTCACCTGGTCCATGTAAATGTTGCCGAGGTTGACGTGAGCATCGACGTTGTCCGGGTCGAGCCGAACTGCTTCTCGATAGGCTGACACTGCCATCGACGTCTGGGCGAGGCCCTTCTGGGCGATGCCGAGGTTGTAATAAGCCTCCGTGTTTTTGCCATCGCGTTGAATGCCGTTTCGCAGAGCTTTGATTGCCTCCTGGTATTCCTGTCGCAGGTTTCGGATCGCTCCAAGGTTGACCCAGGCGGTTGAGTCCCGCGGCTTCAGTTGAGTCAGCCGCGTGAAGTGTTTGATTGCTCCCTGATGGTCTTGCGCAAGGTAGCACGTTGTCGCCAGCGCCTCGTGAGCATCAATGTCGTCAGGCTCGATTTCGAGCGCCTCTTCAAAGAGGTCGATCGCCTCGATCAGTTCTTTGTTCCTGAACGCGTTACGCGCCTTCTTGATCAGTGCGTCGAAATCAGCTGACTCCATCAGACTCTCCATTTGAAAATGGGAACGTCATTTGTCGACAAGCTGGATCGATTTGCCTTCTAAACCTCGTCCTGCCTGAACAGCGGCGATTGTACGAGAAAGGCAGCAGTCCAACCAAAGCGAATCTGCCCGGACCAAGGTGTTCGAGCGATGCTTGAAACAGTTTGTCCGCAACGAGAAGCTCAAAAACGTTCGAGGAAGCCTGGATCGTCCGGCGGTTGCGATCGCGCATCTGCGGAATCATGATTCGGACTTCACTCAGACACACATCCAACTTGTCAGCGAGGCATCGTCATGCAGCAGTCATTCAGGCGTTTGGTCGTTACAGGAGCAACCTGCCTTTCCACCATCGCGATATCTCTTTCTGTTGCGAGTGCCGGAGACTGGCCATCGTTTCGTGGTCCGGCTGGCCTGGGAGTCACCAGCGACACCGATTTCCCCACGTCCTGGTCAGAAGATGAAAACGTCAGATGGAAAATCAAGCTGCCGAATCGGGGCAATGAAAGTCCTGTTGTGGCGTCTGGCCTTGTGTTTGCGACGTCGGCCACGGAAGACGGAAGCGAACGACGTCTGCACTGCTTTGACCGAACCGACGGTTCCGAGAAATGGACTCGCCAGGTTTCATTCAAAGCTGGCGAGCCGACTCATCAGACAAATCCTTTCGGAGCAGCCACCCCGGCTATCAGCGGTAATAAAGTCGTCGTCTGGCACGGTTCGGCCGGGCTGTTCTGTTACGACCTCGAAGGCAACGAACTCTGGTCAGCGCAGCCAGGCGTTGTGACTCATATCTGGGGTTACGGATCGTCGCCCGTCATTCACGACGGAAAAGTGCTGCTGAATTTCGGCCCGGGAGTGGCGCAGGCGATCATTGCATATGACCTTGAAACTGGCGATGAAATCTGGAAGCACAAAGAGCCGGGCGGCACCGATGACCGTGGTGGCCGCATGGTTGGATCGTGGAGCACTCCTGTTATCGCCGACGTCGGCGGAGAGTCGCAGATTGTCTGCAGCATGCCTTCGCGAGTCGTCTCGCTGAATCCGAGAGACGGTTCGGTCATCTGGTTCTGCGACGGACTGGTCGGGAAGAACGGAGATCTCGTCTACACTTCGCCGCTGATCAGCAAAGGCGTCGGCGTCGCCATGGGCGGTTACACCGGTCCTGCGATCGGCTTCCGTCTTGACGGCAAAGGAGACGTGACGAAGACTCACCGACTCTGGCGCGACGATGGAAAGCAGCCGCAACGCATCAGCTCAGGGGTCATCGTCGGCGATCACATTTTCATGGCGAACGCTGGTCCTGGCATTCTGCAATGTCTCGAATTGACCACCGGCAAAGAACTGTGGAAAGATCGCGGCCCCGGAGCGAATCATTGGGGCCAGATGTGCTTCGCCGATGGCCGACTTTACGTGACCAATCAGAAGAGCCAGACGGTTGTGTTCGCTCCGAACGTCGAAAAGTACGAACAGCTTTCGGTCAACTCGCTCGCTGGATCGAGCAACTCAACCCCCGCGTTTTCCGATGGCGAAATCTTCCTGCGAACGTCCACGTCGCTGTACTGCGTCTCCACAAAGAAGTGACTTTGCCCTGCTGCAACCTGTCAGTCAATTCGTACGATTCGAAAAACGGTCATCGCCAGCGGCGGCAAGGTGATCGACAAAGAATTTTTGAAACCGTGCGACGCGACCGGCTCGCTGTACATGCCGCCTTTGTTGCCGACGTTGCTGCCGCCGTAGATGTCGGCGTCGGTGTTGAAGGCTTCGCGGTAGTAGCCGGCTTTGGGGATACCAATCCGGAATTCTTTCCGGACAACCGGTGTGAAGTTCAGCACAACGACGAAGAAGTCATCATGGTCGCTCGCTCGGCGGATGAATGAGTAGGTGCTTTTTTCGTTGTTGTCGCAGTCAATCCACTGAAATCCTTCCTGCGACGTATCGAGCTGATGCATCGCCGGGTTCGAGCAGTAAAGTCGGTTCAGATCTTTGACGAGTCGGCTGATGCCAGCGTGATTTGGAAACTCAAGTAACGACCAGTCAAGTTCCGCATCGTGGTTCCACTCATTCCATTGCCCGATCTCGCCGCCCATGAACTGCAGCTTCTTGCCGGGCATCGTGAACTGATAACTGAAGAGCAGTCTCAGGTTGGCAAACTGTTGCCACTCGTCGCCGGGCATCCGAGACAGTAATGACTTTTTGCCATGCACCACTTCGTCGTGCGAAAGCGGCAGCACGAAATTTTCGCTGAAGGCATACATCATCCGGAAGGAAAGGTCGTTCTGATGATGAGTTCGATGAATGGGTTCCCGCGCGGTGTACTTCAGCGTGTCGTGCATCCAGCCCATGTCCCACTTCATTGTGAAGCCGAGTCCGCCGTCGGCAACCGGTCGGGAAACTTTCGGCCACGATGTTGACTCTTCCGCGATGGTGACCACGCCTGGAAATTCGTGGTGGATGACTTCGTTGAATTCTTTGATGAAACTGATGGCGTCATGGTTCTCGCGACCGCCATGCTCGTTGGGCACCCACTGGCCGGAGTCACGCGAGTAGTCCAGGTAGAGCATCGAAGCGACCGCGTCGACTCTTAAACCGTCGACGTGATAGAGGTCACACCAGAAGCGGGCGCTGGAAAGAAGGAACTCGCGAACTTCGGTTCGCCCGTAATTAAAGATGTAAGTGTTCCAGTCGGGGTGGTAACCCTTGCGGTGATCTTCGTGCTCGTACAGACCCGTTCCGTCGAAACGGCCCAGTCCATGAGCGTCGGTCGGAAAGTGAGCGGGCACCCAGTCGACCAGCACTCCGATGCCGGCCTGGTGACACCGATCGACGAAGAGCATGAATTCGTGCGGTGTTCCGAAACGACTGGTTGGAGCAAAGTAACCAGTCACCTGATAACCCCATGAACCGTCGAACGGGTGCTCAGAAACCGGCATCAGTTGCAGGTGCGAGTAGCCCAGCTCGTGGCAGTAGTCGATCAGCTGGTCAGCGAGTTCTTCCCACGTGAAATAATCGCGACCATCTTCCGGGCGTCGCCATGATCCTGGATGAACTTCATAGATCGACATTGGTCGTTCGATCCAGTTGGCCGACTGCCGAAACTTCATCCACTCGTCGTCCGCCCACGAGTAGCCGTCCAGGTCGCAGACGATCGACGCCGTTGCCGGTCGATATTCTGCTTCGAAGGCGTAGGGGTCGGCTTTGTCAGTGACGTTGCCGTGAACGTCGACGACCGAGTACTTGTACTTTTCGCCAGGCTGAATGCTGGGAATGAACGACGACCAGACACCATCGTCGCCTCGCGACAGGCGGTTGCGGTTGCGTTGCCAGTTGTTCGAGTCGCAGACGACAGAAACTTCACGAGCGTTCGGAGCCCAAACCGCGAAGTGCGTCCCCACCACTCCGCTTTGCTCTGTCAGGTGAGCACCCAGCTCGTTGTATTTTGTACTGCTCATGAATCTGCCCTCGATCAAAACGCGGCGACGCGGTCACTGCGAGACTCAATGAACGCTCACAGCGCGAGTCAGCATATCGGAGCCGGTGACTGCCTCAACCGCTGCCTGCCTGGATCACGAACTTGCAGCCGCAGCGGGTGCAGGAAGTCACAGCTCCGCAGTCCACGTTACGTCTGCGGGTTGATCGGAATTCAACGATGACCGGACATCAATCTTTGCCGAGGAGGCCAATGATTGAAGATTGAGTCACGTGACAGGTGGTTCTGAAAAGTACAATTCGACACACCTTGGGCTTTTCTGGGTGGCCTGACAGTTCGAACGGGCGAACGACGCATCCTGTAATGGCTGAACGCGGTTTGAGGAAGTTTCTGTCTATGTTGACGCGAGCGATTCTTCTGGTCATCGGGCCAGGTTTTCTGATTGCAGGATGCTGGTTCCTGACAGTCGGGCGGCCTTCGAAGAACGTGCAGGCTGCGCCAACCTCGACATCAGAGCCTCGCGAGTTCGACGTTCAGGAACTGCACGCTGGCGTCGAAGAAGGACTCGTTCCTGCCAACTCAGCGACGACCGGTGTAGACCGGCGGTTGATAACCGTTGCCTGCGACGAACGCGCCCGGCAACTTGGGCAGCATCTCGACGAACAGGACCGCATCATCGTCCGACCGCCGTTCGTCATCGGTGGAGATCTTTCCGAAGCAGAACTCGACCGCTACTACGTCCAGACAATTCTGCCGACGAAACGGGCGCTCGATCTGGCTTATTTTGATCATGGCCCCGACAAGCCGCTGACGCTGCTGCTTTATTCAAATGAGCGAGCTTACCGCGACGCTGCCTGGAAGCTCGACCGCCGAAACACAACGAACTACTACGGCTACTACATCCGCTCGGACAAACGGATCGTTGTCAACATTGGGACGGGGGAAGGCACGCTCGCGCATGAACTGGCTCACGCGCTCGGACACTTCGATTTTCCAAACATGCCGGAATGGTTCGACGAAGGTCTGGCATCGCTCTACGAAGAAGCCGACTTTTCAGAGGACGGTCTGCAACTCAACGGGCTTTCCAACTGGCGACTGAACCACCTGCTCAGCGCGATGCAGCAGCGTCGGCTGGGCACGCTTGAGTCTCTCATCTCCGCCCGGGAAATCCGCGAAGAGAAACAGGCCATTGAGTACGCACACGCCAGATACTTCTGCCTCTATCTCCAGGAACGAGGTCTTCTGCCCTTCTTCTATCGCAAATTCCGCGACCGCGCCGCGAACGACCCCAGCGGCTTACGAACGCTCTGCGAAATCCTCGGCGAAGAGAACCTCGACCCCGTCGACCGCAACTTCCGCCAATGGGTGATCGCGCTTTATGAGAAGGTCCGCAGCTCGTAGCTCAAACGGTCGAGTGGCCCGTCCAGAATGGGGGGGGTTGCATAGCGGCGCATGTTGTATCGTGCGGGGCCCGACGCAGGATGAAACGTCCTGCTTTATTCCAAACTGAGTTACGAAACATCTTGTGCCTGCGGCACACAGCCATCCTGGATGTACCACTCTACGGTGCCGGTTACTCATCTGACGGTCATCGGCCAAGTAAATGCCGCAGTGCTGGCTCCAGCTCCGGGAACGCAAACTCGTAGCCGGATTCCTGCAGGCGGTTGGGGACTGTTTTTGTGCTGCCGAGCAGGAGTTCTTTGCCCATTTCTCCGAAGGCTAGTTTCACGACAAAGGCCGGCATCGGGATGATGGTCGGGCGTTTCAGGACTCGACCAAGAGTTTTCGTGAACTCGCGATTGTCGACCGTTCCCGGCGCCGTGGCGTTGACCGGGCCGGACAAAGACTCTGTCTGGATGGCGTGGAGAATGATTCGCGGCAGATCGTCCAGGCAGACCCAGCTCATCCATTGCTTGCCGTTACCGACAACTCCGCCGCCGCCCATTTTGAAGGGCAGCAGCATCTTATTGAGTGCTCCGCCCTGAGGACTCAGGACGACTCCAATTCGCAGGTTGACGACTCGAATTCCAGCGTCTCGTGCCGCGGCTGTGGACTCTTCCCACTCTTTGCAGGTTTCGCTGAGAAACGTCGGGCCAGGTTCACTGTCTTCGGTCATGATCTCGTCGCCGCGGTCGCCGTAGAAACCGATTGCCGATGCGCAGACAAAAACTTTCGGAGGATTAGCGAGCCCCGCCAGCGTCTTTGCCAGCAGCGTTGTACTGTTCACTCGACTGTCGCGGATAAGACGCTTCATTCCGTCGGTCCATCGACCGTGAGCGATGTTGTGCCCGCCGAGGTGAACGACCGCGTCCATACCTTCCAGAGCCGGAGCATCGATGGTGCCTTTCGCAGGATCCCAGACAATGTTGCTGGTGCCGTCGTTGAGCGACGGTCCGCTGCGATAAAGCCGCGCGATGTCGTGTCCGCCGGTGGTCAGAAACGACACCAGTGACGAACCAACCATTCCCGTTGAGCCTCCGATGGCAATCTTCATAGCAGGTTCCTCTGAGTAAGCTGAGTGAAACTTCAGGTCGCTGGCCGTCAGCTCGTGCCTGTATTGAAAGGTCCGTTCAAGCTGCCTGTGAATTAACCGCCCTCCGAACATTTGCCCGAGAAATCCCAACGGCGGTCGGTACTCGATCCGGTCTGTCAGGATGCACCGATCCGGCGCCGCCGGTTCCATCCGGTGAGTGTGGTCCCATGCTGCGAACGGTCCGGAAAGCTGCCGATCCTGAAACTGTCGACCTTCAATAATGCCGTGATGCTCCGCGACCCACTTCTTCGAGAACGGTCCGAGCTTCATCCTGATCGTTGCTCGCGATCCTTCGGCAACGCCGTCTGACGACAACAGCTCGATCGACTCCCACGGCGGCGCGAGCCGAAGGAACGCTCCCGGTCGGCAGTGCCACGAGAATGCTTCGTCCGACGAAACAGGCAGTTCGGTCGACTTTTCGAAGATCGTCATCAGGATGGCACCATACTCGGAAAAGTTTCACGCGAAGGCGCGAAGGGCTGGATCGAGAAACTTTGCGTCTTCGCGTCGTTGCGTGAATTAGAAATCCGTCGACGTCAGCCTAAAGAAACTCGCCAAGATTGGCTGCTTCCAGTGCCGCCAGCAGCTCTTTAATCTGAGCTTCATCGTCGAGCTTTGCCACAAGTGTAGACCGCTCCGTATGAACGACCACGCAATCGTCCAGCCCGATAGTTGTCACCAGGTGGTCGCCTGCCGAGAAAATCGTGGAATTTTTCGTATCGACTCCGACGTGCCGGCCCAGCACGGTGTTGCCATGTTCGTCCTGATTGTGAACTCGGGCCAGTGCCGACCAGCTTCCGACGTCGTCCCAGGTAAACGGTGCTTCGAGCACGCAGACATTCTGCGAATGTTCAAGCACGGCATAGTCGATCGAAATCGACGGCATGCTGGCGAACTCTCGTTCCAGCGCCGCCGACCATTCATCCGTGCCGGCGTGTTCTCTAAAGCGGTCGAGGACTTCGGTTACGCCGGGACTGTGTTCCTGCAGAGCGGCCAGTATCGTGTCTGCTCGCCAGACAAAGATGCCGCTGTTCCAGAGAAAGTTGCCCGCGTCCAGAAATTCCTGAGCCGTCTCAAGATTCGGCTTCTCGCGGAAACGAGCGACGTTGAAAACGCGATCGCAGTCTGCCAGTTCGTCGCCCTGTTCGATGTAGCCGTAACCGGTCGCTGGTCGAGTCGGCACGATTCCGAAGAGGCACAACCGGGAAGGGTCTTTCTGAACGGTGTCCATCGCCCGCTGAACGGCAGCAACGAACGATTCGTTCGGGGTGATGACATGGTCAGCCGGAGTTACCAGCATGATCGCGTCAGGATCGTCGGCCAGCAGCCGCGCCGCCGCGATCGCGATACACGGCGCCGTGTTTCTTCCACACGGCTCAATCAGGATGTGATCGGCGGTAAGTTCGGGAAGCTGCCGACCGGTTTCGACGGCGTGTACGGCGTTCGTCACGATCCATGTTGAATTGGCGGAGGACAAGTCCGAGCAGCGTCGCACCGCCTGCTGAATCAGCGACTGCTCGCCGAAAAGCGTCAGAAACTGTTTGGGCAATTCCTTCCGGCTGACTGGCCAGAACCGCGTCCCGCTTCCACCCGCCATGACCACTGTATGAAGCATCCCTGAATCCCTTCAAGAGTCGATAATTCCAGAACTGAGCGGGAGTGTAGAGCAGTCCCGACGGCGCGAGAACATCTCCTCACGTCCGGAATTCCTGCGAAATCTAAACGCAGAGGGCGGAGAGGTTCTTCGCAGGTCAGGCTCTGCCTGACGGAATCCACAGTTCTTTGTCCAGTGTGCCAATGGTCGAACTTCATCAGGCAAAGCCTGACCTGCTTGCTGTTTCGATCGGTTCTTCTTCAGCTCAAACACGGATTCCACGGATAAGTTATGGATGCCTGTTTGAAGCATCCGTTTCATTCGTGTGAATCTGTTCCCACCGGTGGTCATAGACTTCGGATCAGATCAGCGTTGCAATCGGGCCTCGCTGTTCCTTCCCACCCTTTGAAAAGTTTATGCTTCAGCCTGCAGCCCTTTCCCGATTTCGTAGTCAAGAAGATGTCCCATCTCAAAGCCTGTCACTGCTGCGGAATGATTCACGCGATCCCGGATTTGAACTTCGGCGACGTCGCGGCGTGCACGCGTTGTGAGTCGGTGATCTTCAAACCGGGATCGACTGACAAAGCCGCCGCACGAACCGCTGCTGCGGCACTGGCTGCGTTCTTTCTGTTCTGGCCGGCGATCCTGTTGCCGATTCTGCAGGTTGAGAAACTCGGCCACCGTTCGGCATCCAGCGTTTTGATGGGCATCGTCGAGTTGTTTTCGCACGGAAGCTGGTTCGTCGGGGCGATCGTGTTTGTTTTCTCGATCGCATTTCCGCTGACGAAGATCGTCATGCTGCTCGAACTGAGCCTGCTGCGACTTTCGCATCGCCGCTTCCGATCGTTGACTTATCGGATCATGGAACACGCCGGAAAGTGGAGCATGATGGATGTCATGCTGCTGGCGTTTCTGGTGATGCTTGTAAAGCTGGGAAGCCTCGTCGAATTTTACTTCGGATCGGCGGTCGTCGCATTCGTGTTGTGCGTTGCGTTGAGCATGGTTGCGTCGATGAGCTTCGACCCGCACGCCATCTGGAACGACGACGATCAGGCCGTTGACAAGCCGCCTGAAAATGTCCGACCGGCCAATGTGGAGCCGTCATGACTCGACTGCTCGCGCACTGGATATTTCCCGTCGATCAACCGCCGATTGAACACGGCATCGTTGAGATCACCGATGGAACCGTCTCAGCTGTTAAACCGTTAAGCGGTCAGCCAGATTCGACGATGGTTGACCTGGGCAACGTCGCGATCATCCCTGGGCTGGTGAACGCTCACGCGCATCTGGAATTCGGCAGCCTGGATGCTCCGATCGAACCCGCGCTGCCGTTCACTGATTGGATCGGTCGGTTGCTGGCTCATCGTCGAGAGCGCACCGGCTCGCTGGCCAGTTTCATCACGACCGGTTCGCGAGAGGCCACACAGTCTGGTTCCACCTTTATCGGTGACATTGTCACTGGCGACTGGTCACCGGATTGTGTTCTCAAAGACGGACCTTCGATCGTTGCGTTTCGAGAATTGATCGGCCTGCTCCCGGAGCAGATCGCTCCGCAACTGGACGTTGCAAAGCAGCACATCGCGGACTGCCGGGCGGCCAACAGGGCAGGACAGGGCAGTCCACTTCCGGCCATCAGCCCGCACGCTCCGTACAGCGTTTGCCCGAGTTTGTTTCATCAGCTCGTTGATCTGGCGAAGGTCGAAAACGTCCCGCTCTGCATTCACCTCGCGGAAACGAAAGCCGAACTCGAACTGCTCAAATCGGGGACCGGCGAATTCTTCGACATGCTGACTCGCTTCGACCTCTGGCGAGACGGGATGATCGCGAAAGGTTCGCGGCCAATGGATTACCTGCAACCGCTCGGTGAACTGCCCAATGCGCTGATCGCTCACGGAAACTACCTCGCTGATGATGAGATCGAATTCCTGGCTGCTCATCCCAACATTGCGACGGTATTCTGCCCGCGAACTCATGCGTTCTTCGGCCACCGCAACCATCCGTGGGAACGACTGCTCGATGCCGGAGCATCAGTGTGCATCGGCACGGACGGGCGATCGTCCAATCCTGATTACTCACTCTGGTCCGAACTGAAGTTTCTGGCTGAACGATCCAGCCGGTCTCGATTGTCACAAATTCTGGAAATCGGCACGCGGTCCGGTGCCAGGGCACTTGGTTTGGAAAATGACTGTGGAACAATCACAGTCGGAAAGCGCGCCGACCTGACACTGATCTCACTGAGCGAGTCGTCCACAACCGATCCGTGGCGAGCACTTTTTGCTGGACACGATCAGCCAATCACAACATTTACAAATGGCTCAAAGACTTTGCTCGGCCCGGTCGTGAGTTGAAACTTGCAATGCCGACGCGGAACGTCGAACAATGCTCTTCGTATGTGTTTTCCCGGTGACGGATCAACCTTCGATTTCCGGTAGGGTGCGTCCTGACGCACCGTGGCGTGACTTGCATTGCGGGTGTGTCAGGACACACCCTACGCGGAATCAAGTCTTGGTCGCCGTCACTTACCGACCATATTATGCCCAGCAAATCTTCATTGAGAATTCCACTCGCCATGCTGCTGAATATCCGACTGTTTGCCCGTGCCAGAGATCTCGCTGGCTCTGACACGATTTCTGTTGAACTGCCCGAAGGAGCCACCGTCGGCAATCTACGGTCGGCATTAAGCGATCAGTACCCGAGTCTCGACCCGGTCATTCCAAATCTTCACGTGGCGATTGGAACGGACTATGCGAAAGACTCGGCAACGCTCGACAAATCGCAATCGATCAGCTGCTTTCCACCCGTCAGCGGCGGCTGAATTTACAACCAGACAATGAAAATTCCAGAACGTGCAGAATCAATAAGCCACAGAGAGCACAGAGGACACGGAGAAGTCTCGCAACAGATTCTCTGAGGTCTCTGTGGCTGCATCTTGAGAAAATCGAGAAACCAGCGCCCGTGGCGCGACGCTTTCTGACATCGAAAACTGAGCACTCACCAAACCCGGAGCGAACATCTCATGCCTGCTGAATCGGGCAAACCTGTTCCCAACGACAACTCTTCGGACGGTTCGTCACGTCGGTCCCGGAAGTGTCAGGTGCTCTTTGTACTGGGTTCCGGCTTCGATCCTTCCAGCATGGCAGAATCATTGTCCGCTGAGTTTCGCAGCGAGCATGAGACGCTCCAGTTCTCAAAGGCGGAGTCGGTCATCCAGGCAGCCGACGAGTGGCAGGCTGATGATAAAGCCGGATTTCGGAAGTCAGTCGTCAGTGTTGTTAAGCAGTGGTGCCGGGACCAGGCGGCGAGTTTCGATCCGAAGCGACTACTGGTCAGTGATTATCAGGACGATGAAGGTCGGCTGTTTGCCGTCGCCGGATATTTTCCCCGGCGGAAGTCGAAGAGTGGCATGGTCGTGTCAGAAACCGATGTCCCGCCTCACGGTCCTGCCTCAGCCAACTCAGACAACGATGATGACCACGACACCGACGACAACAGCGATGGCACGGTCCCGTCGAAGTTCGCCATTTTTGTTGAGCATTGGATCGAGATTGCAACTGCCCAACCGCCCAGACGTCTCGCGATGATCGGAGGCAGCGCCCTCGCGGTGCTGATCCTGGCGATCGTCGTACCATTGCTGTTTTCTGATGGCGGCGACTTGGACGTCGCTAAATCGGACCCGGAAGACATTTCTCGGGAGCCTGTCAGCAATGAAGACACTGATGCGCCGGCTCCAGCGTTGCCGCCTCCGAGTTTTGCCACCGGGATCGTTCGAGTCTACACCTCGGAACCCGGTTTCGCGGTGATGGTCGACGGCGAGCCAGTTCGAGATGCCAGCGGCGGATTCGTCGTGACGCCGTGCGCGGTGACAGCAGCGCAGGGGGCTCGAACCATCACCGTATTCCGCGAAGGAGCGTTTGACCTGTCTCGACTTGTCGACGTCGGCGAAGACAGCGAAGTCACGCTGGAACCATCGACCGACGTGACCGGTGGTGGCAGCGACATCCTTAAAGCACCCCATTTGAATGCCAAAGTCGGTCAGCCTGTCGCGCTGGCAGGTTTGAATTCAGCCAACCCGGAACTCGACCCGTACTTAACCCCGGACCGACTGTCGATCTGGTTTGTGGGTGACCGTGAAGACGGTCGAGGACTTTACGTGGCCTCAAGACCGACGCCGTTTCACGATTTTGAAGAACCTCGCATTGTCAGCCGCAGTGCCGATTTGCCGGCCACGCCCAGCATCACCGACGACTCGCTCTACATCGTTTATGCTGTGCCGGAGAAAGCTCGGCTGATGGCTCTGGCACGAGCGAACCCGCTGGCCGGATTCGACGGAAAAGACCCGCTGCGACACAGCAGCAGCCTGGCTCCCACCTGGACATCGTCGCAAATCCTGGGCGACGGTTTGCGTCTCTATTGGGTCGAAGAAACCGGAGACGGAGAAATCCGCACGCTGACTTCCAGCCGTGAAAGAAGAACGGATGTCTTTGGGAAGACTTTGAAAGTTCAACTGGCAGGAACTCACCCGTGCATGTCGCGAGATGGACTGCGGCAGTACACCTTTGATGGCAAAACGCTGACTCGTTACCGGCGAACGGCGACAAACAAAGCCTTCATCGAAGAAGACGTCATCGCCGAACTGGAGCTGCCCGGCTATCAGCACAGCAGGAAACACCGCCAGTTCTTTGTCAGCAGCGACGAGCAATGGCTGTTCTACTCGGACGATCCGAAAAGCAGTGGCGACCTCTTTATGGTTCGCCTTTCGAACGGCCCGCAGTGGGGCGTTCTGCCCCGCGGGAAATCAATTCCGCCAAAGCGTGTCGTGGCCGTCGTAACGACAGAGCCGGACCCGACGGAGATGATCGTTCCCGAAAAGCCGAAACCAAAACCGGTTGATCCTCGAACTCTTCCGTTGCCATACACGTCGCACCGAAATGTTTTCCTGACCCTGATGAACGCGAGGCAGTATGACGAAGTGGAAGGATTGCTTCGAAACGCGAAGGCGAATCCTCAGTTGCAATCTTTCTCTGAGCAACTCGACTGGGACGAAGAAGATTTTCAGGCGATCCGAAACTTCTGGAGCGACCTTGAAAAAACAGCGTCGGAAATTAAACCAGGCGAAGACGTTCGAATTGGAACCCTTCGACTGGAAGTTGTCGGATTCGAAAGCGGTGAACTGATTGGTAAACGTGGTGACACTGAAATTCGGAAAAAGTTGAAAGAGCTGTCCTCGACAGAGCTGTCGGGAATCGTTGACGCGGGGGTTGATAAAGAAGACGAGAAGGCTCACTACCAGTACGGCGTTCTGCTGGCGTACGACTCCAAAGTGCTGGAGCGGGCCAGTGACCAGCGCTTCGAACGTTGCCCCGATCTGGCAGCGACATTTCGCGAACGGCTTGCCCGACGAAAAATCGCTCAGGCACTGGCCGAGCTGGAGCGGACGAATTTTGGCAAAGGTGTCGGCTTCCTGAAGGAAACAAAGGCCCTGGCCGCCGGAACGGCTGTCGCTGCCGAAGCACAGAAACTGGAAGAAGAGCTGTACGAGTACGTGAAGTGGCGACCCGTCGGACCGCGAAAGTGGAAGATCGAAGGCAACTCGTTCGAAGCGGACACCGAACGAGCGAATGGGTCCCTGCTGGTTTCGCCAAAGGAATACCGCAACTTCGAGCTGAGTCTGGAATGGAAAACGCTGAACACCCTGACGGCTCAGGGCGGCGTCTTCTTCCATTATCCAGGTCGAGGTGAACTGGTGGATCTGGCCCACAAAATCCACCTCTCCAACGATGCCGGCAAAGGCGCCGACCAGTACTCATCCGGTTCGCTGTTTGGCGAAGACGGGCCTCGTGAGAACGCCGTCAACCCATCCGGAGAATGGAACACGCTCGAAATCAAGGTCGTTGACAAGAAAGTGACGGTGTCTATCAACGGTAAAAAAGTGCTTGAAACTCAGGCCACAAAAGAAACAGTCCCCGAAAGCGGCTTCGTCGGCCTCGACGGCTTTGCTGGCGGAATCACCTACCGCAAAATCCTGCTCAGCGAACTTCCGGATTAGCGACCACCACGTGACACAAGGAATGTACGCGACCCATCCCTTCGAGGCTTTTATCCCCGCGCAGCTTGTTCGTGCTGCTGGATTCAACATCGAACTGGCCCGACCGTAGCCGGTTACAGAGCACAATTTGGACGCGGTCGCCTGAAGCATCCGACAGGTTGAGCGCTTCACGATGATGAAACACCAGTCGAAGTTCATCTGGCAAGCCCGTCACTGTGATTGCCGGTCTCTCGGACAGTTTATTTTTTGACCGCTCCGTCGGGGATGAAATTGATGCCGACAGAACCTACAAATCCCGACTCAGGCGAATCACCGGACAGGCTTTGACGAGTGAAGACGATTGAAACAGTCGAACACTTGAGCCTCTCCAGGTGTCGTCGCCTTTTAAATCGACACGACGAAACACCGCACCCGTCACCACAGAACAGAATACGGGGCCATAGCTCAATCGGTTAGAGCAGCGAACTCATAATTCGTTGGTTGCAGGTTCGAGTCCTGCTGGCCCTACTGGACTGGATATCACCAGTTCTCCTGAACCCTCAGAAACACTGTTTTCTGGGGGTTTTTGACTATCTCCACCGAGTTTGATATCGACTGCCGGGGTAGAGATAGAACAACTGGTAGAACAACAAATCGCTCGCTGGAAGGAATCGTCGGTTGGCATCGCGTAATGCTTCATGGCGACGGCCTGCGAATTGCCCAGCCAGTCGCAGACGTCCTTCGCTGGAAACTGAGCGAGCAATTCAGTTTGTCTCGTTGCTCGCATGTTATGGAACAGCTTCGGCCACGCCTTAATTCCGGCACGTCGCAGAACTTTCAGAAACGGCGTTCGGAGATTCTGGTCAGACGAATTCCATCGCGTGATGACTGGCGAACTCATCGGACAGTCAATGCCCGGTCTGGCGATGTCCTGCAATTCCAACAGGTATGGATACAGTTCTTCGAAGATCGGGCAGAACCGAATTCCGCCATCCTCAAAGTGCTCAGTCTTTGGAGCATGCACCGTCAATCGACGGGCAGTCAGGTCCACGTCCTGCCACGTCAATTCAAGAGTCTCAGACGGAGTCCGCAGTCCACCGAATCGGCTCAGAGCGATCACAGCACGAAGCTGTGGGCACGTCGCGTGCTCCAAGGCAACATAGATCGTCTCTACTGGAACGAAATACTGACGCTTAACGTTTCCCCTGACTGCCGCTGCCAGGCCATCGAAAGGATTCTCAGCAATCAGCTTACGCTTCACAGCGTGTAGAAAGAATTGCCGTGCCAGGCCGGTTCGTCGTCTGACGCTGTTGTCTTCCATCTCTTTTCGCTGGCTGTCTCGTTGATTTCCATTGGCTGCCTGCTCAATTCTCCAGAGTTCCGCATCACCTGCCGTAATGGAATCAAGCCGTCGATCAGTGCCGAAGTAACTGACCAATGCCGTGACCGTCTTGCGGTATGTTGCGCGTGTGGAATCCTTCACATCGCGTCGGTTGAGAATGTACTCTTCCAGAAACGGCCCCAGTGTGACCGGTCCACGATCGTCAGCCAGTGGTTCCAGCAACTCTGCTTTGACGAGCTTCGAGCGAAGCTCGTTACTGATCTTCGTCAACCATCTCGCAGTATCAGCACCAACCTGCCCGCCGTGCTCCTTCAGGCCAATCAGATGCTCGATATGTTCAAGAATCTTACCCGCGTCCAGGTCTGGTCTTTTGCGTCCTTGGAACAGTTTCGCACCCAGCCAGATCACTCGTTTCCGCTTGTCGAGTCCGTAGAACGAAATCCTGTAGCCGTTGCGGCTCTTGTCTTTTGAGAGGCTTGCCATTTTCAATGGTCCTTTTGAATCATCGGTTTGCGTCGTTTCTGCGAATCATCGGTCGCAGTTTACACTGTAGTTGAGATTTGAAAGACGTAATCTGTCGCCAGCTGGCGATGGCGGAGATCATCACCACCATCGCCACCATCACCACCGCTGATCTCTTACGGCGGTGCTCGACCTATTTCCGCAATGTCCAGGGCTTGCCCGTGTATCGACGTCCGTCGGATTGGATTGCTTCCGATGAATCGTCCACAACGACGACAGGTCGCCTTTTCCCATCCCGGTCGATCATCGAGCGGTTCCCTGTCCCAGGCTGATGAATTGATATGCGGTTCGCATGGCGAGAGATACGATATAATCGGCTTTTTCAGCTTCTGGATCATGACACGGTCAGAATCGGTCAAGCAAATACGTGGTGACACACCAAGGCTGTCTTCTTTGACCTGAACAGTGATCCCACGTGAGGTCAGCTCGTCGAGAAGCTCTTTAGCGGCAGTACCGATTGGCCCCAGCATTAGAAAACCTCCACGTCATCATCAGACTCAATGGAAGCAGCCAGTGTTGGGGCAATTGGTTCTTCGACAGCTTCAAGCTCGTGTTTGACGCGTCCTTCGTCGCTGTTGCAACCACCACTGTCAGAAATGACGGCTGGCACGAGCGGTTCAACGAACCATCGTTTGACGCCGCCATGCCCTTTTCTGTTTGCCAGTCGCTTTCCTCCACAGACGCGACCGAGATACTTCCGCAGCTGATACCCAATTCTTGAAGCGTCGATCTTCGAACCGCACACCTCAGTGATTGCTGCACGTAAGCACGGCCACGGATCGGCATCATCCTGCCCGACTGAACGTGACAGCAGCCGCACCATGTCTGCCGTTGTCAGACCATCGTCACCGACATCGACTTCTTCCAGGCCCGCATGGATTAACCGAACGCGCTCCGAAGATTGATCAGCATTCCGAACCGCATCTCGTGCCGCACAGGGATCAGCTAGACCGGCAAAAACCATCGCGTCTCGGACTACTCCCGACCACGATTCGAACGATCCCCACGGAGTTAAGCCGCTGTTCGGACATCCGGCTTCGTAGTAAGCTCGCACTATCGTGAGTCCGGCAACGGCCAGTCGTGGCCGATTTTCACGAACCGATTTCTTCAGGTCAGGCCGGCTGAACCCAGTTCTGTCCTCGGGGTGTTCTTCTGGTGAGTTAAGCCTTGCAGCAAGCGTCCGTCTCGCAGTGTCTGCTGACAGTTCCAGATTGTTGCCCGTTGCGGTCCAGGTTGTGTTCAGTGGCAACGGTCCCGTTGTTTGAGATTTTCCAAGAATGCGATCGTTCCAGGTCGTTCCTGTTAACACCGCATCGAGTGACGGTCCACCCAGAGACGAAACGGCGTTGTCAATCAGAATTGACGGCACTCCTTCGATTGCGATGGCTGTGATGAACTTGCGAACTTCCTCTTCACTACCGGGCCAAGTCTTACGAGCCATCGGGCTGCCCTGAGCGATGATTTCGGCCACGTCCGCCAGCAACGTCTTTCCAGCTCCAGGAGTATTGGCGTCGAAAACGAACAGTGGACAAGGACCATCAATCGCTGGCCGAACTAGAAGAGTCAGCACCAACGCCACCCAGACCGAACGGTGAGCGTCAGTCTCGAATGGAAAATCCACGATCACTTCCATCAACTCAGCCACAGCCGCCGCTGTTTCAGCTTTTGTCGGATGTTCCGGCACTTCCGGGAACTCACAGGTCGGTTTGTATAGAAATCCCGTTAGTTCGTCGTATCCAGGTGTTTGGATCACACTGCCGTCGGGCCGTAGCGTGGGCGTTTGAGTGATCCCAGTCAGAGGTCGGACGCACCCATTGTAATCGCCGCGATTATGAATCGCCTGGACCAGCCATTCACACGGACGCTTCTGGACAGGCACTGGGCCATCCTCCGTGTTAACCTCTTCGACCAGCTGAACGGCCTGCGTAATCCGTTCTCGGATAAGCGATTTCGGTAACGGTCGAATTTGAGGAACGGCTTCAGACAGAGAGAGTCCCGTTGCTCCTGAACGAGAGTCGTTAACGATCTGTACGAGAACACCGCCACGTTGATAAATCGTCGCCCGTTCCGCTTCGTCAGGATTCAGCCACGGCGTTTCGCTGTCGAGTTTTCCAAGAAACTTTAGCACTTCGGAAGTGACCGCCGCTTCGTCAAACGTAATCAGCACTTCCGGACGGTCGTCGCAGTCTGTTTCGGATGGTTCCCAGGGCTTCGCCGCCTTAATCGCAGAGCGGATGGCTTGCTCACCATCTTTGGCCAGCACATCGCGAACGTCCAGGCCACCGCTCTTCACAACCTCGCCTGGCAGTCGAGCGATTCGGACTGACGCTGCGATCCCTGCAAGCCGTCCACCGGTTCTCTGTGCTCCGCTTATTCCTGCGGAATCCAGATCAGGAACCATGATCACATCACATCCACTGAATAGCCGAGCATACTTCGCGTCCATCTCATTCCGAGGCAGCCCGGCAGCGTTGAATCCCTGGCCGACTAATGCCGCACCATCCTTGCAGCCTTCGACTATCAGCCAGGTTTCACCAGGTTGAGGAAGCTTTCCAGGAAAGAACATCCCGGTGTTCCCCTTGCCGGTTTTAGATAAGCCTTTTCCATCAGTCGTCAGATCGAAATGCGAATGCTGTTCGCCACGTTCGTTATAGACCGGCACGCGAGCTACCGGCTTCTTGCCACGTTTGGCGGCCTCGGCTCCAAATTGTCGGAACGCATCCAGCGGCATCCGTTTGGCCCTTGCGACAGCAGCGACGATGTCGACTTCCGGTCGTGTGGCTGCTCCGGAAGCTGGCTGGATGCCGACCTGCTCAGCCACAAACCGAAGCGACTCAGGAAACGGACAATCGGTAAACCATTGGATCGTCGCGAATCCATCGCCATTCCCCTCGGAGAAACACTGCCGACACATCACGCCGCCAGTTTCCTCAGTGTCCTTGAAGACCGAGAACCGATCGGTTCCACCACACTTCGGACAGGGATGTCCGCGGCCATCGAGCAAGTCAGTTGGCATTCCTGCCGCCGCCAGAATGCTCACCCATTGCCCAGCGGCTGTACGCTTCACATCGTCAACGTCGAACAAATTAGACATCATTACTTCCTTGTGTCTGATATTGAGTTAAAGCCACGAGCACTTGCTCGGGGCGATATGCGATCCTTCGGCCCATCCGCACGAAGGGAACTTCACCAGCCGCCCGCATGCGCTGGAGCGTCGGCTGGGAGACATTGAGCTGCTTTGCCATCGTCGGCTCGTCCACGAGATCGTCAGTGGAAGCGGCCTTCGACATCTTGTCAGCCAACCGTGAGGCCACAGCGTCGGCAAGTTGGTCGACAAGGCTCTTGAGCAGTGGACCGATGTCGGGAGTGGTGTCACGCATCATGCGGCACCTCGCTTCCGACCGGCTTGGTTAGCTTGCGAACTTCCGCACGCTCTTCAGCGATCTTGAGCAGCAAGTCTCTCTCACACAGATTTCGGGCGAGTTCTCGCCTGACGCAGCCGACGTCAGGCAGCCGTTCAATCATCTCTTCCGAATGCCGCATGGCTTCTCCTTTGTGCCATAAAACTCGTGATTGCCAATGGCGTCACGGTATGGCGAGAAGCCGGACCAAGTACGGACTAAGTCGTTCAAAAATCGTTTAAATCTAGTCCGTTTCTGGTCCTTTTTTGGTCGGTTCGTGGACCAACCAAACCTCAGCTTTGTGTAGCTTCGACTTTTTACTCTTTTCTACTTTCCATCCACTGCCATTGGCGAACCTCGATAGATCATTCATTAGCCGACGAATATCAGCACGCACCGCGTCGGGTGTTCGGCCTTCTGATCCAGAGAATTCACTATCCACTTTTTCAACGTTTGCTCTCATGTCCGGCTGAGTTTTCAGGTAAGAAAATAAATCACGTGAGCGGGGACGTGCTCGCCGCATGAAAAGGTCGCTCGGTATGGAATTGGTCGGAACGGGATCGTCGCCAGTTACTTGCAGCGTGTTCGCCGAGCGAGCGACGACTTTTTCTGCAACGCCGTCCAATGAATCAGCAAGCCGTGCCGATTCGCCAACTTCGCTACTCGCCTGATTTCTTCCCCCCTCCACCTGTTCTGTAGTGTCGCGTGGTGCTGTGAGTTGCTCCAACCTCTCTTTCGCCCACTGTGCGATTCGAGAAAGGGCTCTTCGGGTATGTACCTCCGACAGGCCCTTCGTTTCGTCCGGGAATGGAGACTCATGGAATGTGTGATCCGACCACACAGCACGTTCCCGAACGTTGAATACGAGTCCAAGTACGTGACCGCTGTTAGTCCACGTTCGCTCTTCATCCCGCGTTAACTTACACAGGCGACTGCCGAACTCCCGCTCAAACTCCCGAGAATTTTGGATGCTTGAAATGACGAATTCCGCATGTTTACAAACAGCAAGCAAGTAAGAGAGCCAATCAACTGTTGAAGGCGACTGAAACTTGTTGACTAACGCATTAGCCACATGCAAATTCCCGTGCGGCAGTAGTCTCAACCGGCAAGCAATCCCTTCGGCATCGCAACTTGCTGGCCCAAACACCGACAGCAATTGAATTGGATCTGAGCAAACCTCTTTTTCAAGGGGAAATTGGCCTCTCGGTCGTTGTTTTCTCCATCGTTCACTTAGCGTCATGAAGCAATTCCAACCTTCCGGCACAATCAAAAGCAGCCGATTTGGCATCGCGACTGTAAATCTGCAAGCAATTTCAGACAAACGTGCATCTGAATCGAAGGTGATTCACGAGTTACCACGACGCTGGGGCAGCCGCACTCTTCAGATGTCATCGCCTTGAGTGTTCTCGTTTAGTCTGCTTCGAAGTGAACGAACAGGCCGTAACTTCAGGAGCACACCCAAGGCGCTGTTCTCGACAGGCGAATTGGGGAAGTCTTCGATTACTTCCAACAGCCACATGGTCAGCTTCTCTTTCGCCGCTATTTCTCCCAACAATTGATCAGACAATCGCACGTACGCATAGCCTAATGAAACTCTCAATTCATCACGGGACGTTTCTGAATCGATTGAAGACCGTAGCTTAAGAATAGAGTCGACACTCTTAAGTGCCTCTCGGGGCGTAGTTGGCGTCGCGACTATAATTGACTTGGTTCCATCTCGTCCCGTCTGTGTCTCAAACTCTTTCGCCGAATATACTCTGCTCCTCTGCGACTCGTAGACTGTCAGGACGTCAAAGAGACACGTTCGCCGTTGCGACTCAGAATGCACGAGCCCTATGACTCGCCAAACACCCTTTATCTTGGTCGTTGATGCCCGCAGATCGATCCATACTGCATCGGGATGTGTAGCCAAGTGGCGTTTGGCAAACGATTTCACTGACGCCACTGCAAGCAGCTTTGCTTTGTCAGATTTCCAGTCCTGAGCCAATTCCGGAGCACGCTGGTTCGTCACACTGCTTTGAGCTGCCGCATGTTCAACCTTCATTAAAACAGTTTCAGGAACTTCACTAAGTTTAATTCGTTGCTGTAAGGTTGTCCGCGTTGCAGCATTATCCGGCGACCGCAACGCCGGCTGTTGCAGCGTTCCCTCATCTAGTCCTGATGGAAGCTCTGGCAAACTCGCAATCTTGATATCTCGCTTCGACGTGGGACTGTCGCTGACAAGCGATTCATTAAGAATCGCATCATCATTTGCGGTCAAGGATTGGGGATTACCGTTTGGACGTACCTGAAATTCATCCGACTGTTTCGACATCAGCAGAAACAGGACACACGCACAAACGGAACACGCGACCAATGCCAACAGATAGATCGAATTCTTTGAACGGCTGCTTTGGCGTTGCCGTAATGCGAGTTCATCAGGCGAGCCACTGCATTCCTTGCTGAGATGAAACTCAACAGTGGCTTTCTGCTCATATACGAGGAGAGGCTGTACTGCAATTTCAGCATCGATCCGTGGCGAAGCAGATTGAGTCGAATTCCCTTCTGAATCACCTGTGTCGTCCACTCCGGACCGCAATTCGGCTTCGTCACTGGAGAGAGCGGTCAGAGACTCGGAGGTATCGTCCGCTAATGACCAAAACTTGGCGTCGGCTCCGGAAATATCAGTTGACGGAGTAAAACCGAAATCGTCCAACAAATAAGCGTCGTCGCCGTTTCTTGCCTGCGATGTATCGGCAACACGCACGGACCAGAATGTATCCCAATCGTCGTCTGTGGATGGTACATTTCCGGTTTCTGGACAGACGACCAGAAGGCGAGAGCATTGCTGACATTGCAAGATCGTTCCTAGTGGTGCCGAACGATTATTGTACTGAACGCCACATACACACGTTGCCGCTGATGTCATTTGGTCCGCCCCGCAATTTCTTTGCATTGTGCATACCTGAAACAATCTATACGCCGAAATCAATCACTCCTCTTATCGCGGAGCGAAAACCGGGCAACCCAATAGGCAGGAAAGACGAGAGTAATGGCGGCGAGTAACCTCAGTATTGCTGACCGAGCGATCACATCGGCCAACGGTGGACTATGACGATAATAAAACGCAGCGATTCGTTGTCCGGATGGATTCGCCATGAGCACCACATCACGGAATCGTCGAAGCGTTTCGACAGGTTTTGAATCGGATGCCCCCGTTACAGCGGTCGCAATAAAGCAGCCCACTTTCTGGATCGGCGCTGGATTGTAGGACGGAGACAGTTGCTTGATCGCTGCAACATAATCGTCTCTCTTGGCAGAGAATTCTGCGTCCATTTCACGCGGAAGTCGGCGGGCAGTGCCTACAAAGTTGTTGTATTCATCGTTGTATTGGTAGCCCTCAATCAATCCGGTCACAATGTCGACTAAACGAAGCAACGGGCGAATATCGTTCGGGGAATACTTCGTAGCCAATTCCAGCACCTGCTGAGTCTGCTGACAGTGATTCACGTAGTCGATCCAAGCCGAATCGAGCGAGATGTATTCCCTAAAGTGCTGATATGCCGTTGAAAAATATGCGTTCGCAAGATCCTGAAGATCGTCCGCCACGCGTTGCCGAAATTCGTCTAAACTTTCGACGCCTAGGCCAGCATATCCATGCTCGCTGATTAGACTATTCGTCTCAGTGAGCCCCGACGTCATCTCCATAAATCGCGAATTCTGCAAAGTGCTCTGCCATCCAGCCATCATCGTTTTTCCGTACCAAGCTGCAACATTGGAAGGATCACGTTCCAGAATCGACGTGTAGTAACCATACGCTTCCTGGTAATTCCCAGCTCTCTCAGCAGCCGATGCGAGTCTCAGCCACGTGGAAACTTCTGGTTGTTGATCCTGAACCGGCGTTAGCAGCGACTTCGGAGCGTCCCGGATCAAGGTTGCTCCACAGAAAGTACATTTAGCATGGTCGTTCTGAACCTGCGATGTTGTCAGCGATGCTCCGCAATCTGGACACCGAGCCGCCCGATGTGTACTTCTTGAATTCGCAATGACGGATGAATTTGAAACTTCAAAGTTTGAGCTGCTCTCGGGATTCTTGACGCCATCGGACGCAGCTTCAGGTAAAGTAGAGTGTGGGTCGGCAAAGAGGCCCTTAATACGCTCCGCTTCGTACCACGGCCCCTCGTCGCCGCGTCGAACTAAGGTGCTTCGCTTGATGCGTCCAGTTTGAACAAGCTGCCGCAGCTGTTGCGGCTCGAATGGACCGTGCGTCTCGTCCCCTTCGCGAAAGTATCCACCAGCAGTCATAGTCGAACTCCGGGTTTAAGCTGGGATAAAGAGCCGCAAACAGTTTGGATATCACATGTACGGTACTCAACCTGATGTTTGCGAACAAATGCGCATGCAGGTCGATTTGAGAAAAATGGTCGATCATCGACGTCTTCAGTGTCAGGAAATGCACGGATCACGAACGGACTGCGAACGAGCAGGTATCCCGATTTAACCTGCGGAATGTTCGTATGTCGCCCAGCGTTTCCGCGACAACACGTCAACCTTTGGAGGTTTAATTGGGGCCAAGGCATTTGCTGGTGATCGCTGACAGTGGCGGTTCCTGCCGAAAGGCACGCTGAGAAGCTCTGTCGTCGCCGTAGCAGCGTCTTGACAAGTTTCGCGAAACAGATTCCATCGACAGCCCCGAGGCTCTTAAATCGAAGACGCGTGACGCGCGCGGCGCAGAATGATTCGGCTGCTCTTCCTCAACTCCAAACGCGTTAACGCATTCCATTTGATATTAGCGAGACAAGATGGCAAGAATCATCGCTGTCGATACTAAATCAAAACAATCTTACGAAACACAGGTCAGCGGGAGCAGGTGATGGATTGTCAGGGGTGCGGAAAGAGCCAAGGTTTTCTAGAAGTATTAGGAGAAGGCCTTCTTCTCGACAGGACCAATTACTATTGCGATGACTGCCAGCTACTGAGGTCAAGAGAGCAACAGGCACGCGAAGAAAAACTTCGAAAAAGGGCAGAGTCAATAGTTGTCACGACCACTCACAATATCGATGGTTGGAAGGTGCAGAAGTACCTCGGAATCGAGAGTGTGGAATGCGTCATCGGCACGGGATTGTTTTCGGAATTCAGCAGCGGTGTGAGTGACTTCTTGGGGAGGAGGTCCTCCGGCTTTGAGAAGAAGCTGCAAACGGCAAAGAAGGGAGCGTTTGACGCAATCAAATTGCTTGCGGCCCAGAAGGGGGGCAATGCCATCGTCGGGGTCGACATTGACTACACTGAGTTCTCAGGAAATCGGATCGGCCTTATCGTGAACGGGACCGTTGTTCAAATTGTGCCAAGTCCATAACGATGCCCTCGCAGAAGTTCGATAGCAAAAACAGACCAGTCGTTTTTTGCCGCAAGTTTTGTGAGCAGTCGATTTCTTCCGACAGCGGAAAGCCTTCGCAAGATCGACTCCCCCCACCACGATTATCGTCCTACGACGTTGTGCTTCCTCAGCAGTCGTTTCACTGTTGCTATACACCAGGCGGTTCCGATGCTTGAAGATCTGCTCTCACGCGGGAAATCGCCTCTTCAATTCGTTCACGAGTTGAAGCCTTTAAGCGGCCAAGCCCCAAGTCCCGGGCGATCACCAGTGCCGGATCTAATTCCTTCAGCGATTCAGGTTTGCCAAGAATCAATCCACACAATTCCGCCAGAGAAATGTTATCCACAGATCTTCGTTCGTCGTCTCCTACCGAATACCGAAAGTCCACCACGGGTAACGGACCATTCGAGTTCCAAAGAAAACGGCCGGTCGACTCTTCAGTGCCAGTGACACCGTCCAGTTGCGAAAACACACGGTCTCGGATCTTCGCACCTGTACGAGCGAATCCATGAGTTCGAGCAATACGCTGTGCAAGGACATCATCGCGTATGGGGGACTCTGCCTCGACCACCGCAAGGACCATCTTTCTGAGTTTTTCAGTGTACGAGCTCTCGTAAAACGCGTCAGGGTCAGGATTGAAAATGGAAAGATCTGCCACTTGATATTCTATTGGCGACGGGGCCTGCCGCTTCGATTCCAAGCCTTCTGAGGAGCATTCGTCTTGATCCTCTGTGGCAGGTTCCGTCTCTTCGACTTTATCAGGTTCTTCTCGGGAGCGACTTAGTTCAAGTAGTGCATTGAGTTCTTCGTGAATCCGTTCTGCGGCACTGTCGCGATCGTACCACCAGTCCGGGGACCAAACTCGGAGAATGTTCCAGCCAAGATGACACAGGATTTGCTCGCGAATCTTGTCGCGATCGCGAGCGGTTGCTGAACGGTGATAAGTTGCCCCATCACATTCGATCCCAGCCATATATGCACCAGGCTTGTCAGGGTGAACGACGCCAAGATCGACGCGAAAACTTGAGACTCCGATTTGAGGCACGACTTGCCAACCGAGAGCACTCAGTTTTTCGGCCACAGCCTCTTCGAATGGCGACTCGTATGTTCCCATTGAGCCCGCTTGTTCTGCGGAGAGAGCGATTGCCCCGCGTTCGGCATAGTCCAGAAAATTCTTTAGATCCCGGACGCCACGCGACTTCGTCCCTTCCACGTTCAGCTGGTCGGCCTTGAAGGAAGAATACACGATCAGTTCCCGACGGGATCGAGTGACGGCAACATTCAGCCTCCGCTCGCCGCCATCTCTGTTGAGTGCCCCAAACGTCAAAGGCACCTTGCCGGCAGTATTCGGGCTAAACGTAATGGAGAACAACATGACATCTCGTTCATCGCCCTGAACGTTCTCAAGGTTCTTGACGATAGTTGGCTCAAAACGCTCGTCGGCAAAGAACCACTCGATTTCTGGATTGTCACATTGAGCTTGATCAAACAAGTCCTGTATCAGCGACTGTTGTTGGCTGTTAAACGTGATAACGCCAAGTGTATGCCGTTCGTCTTCAGGGAACGCCAACTGGTCCTGCATTCTTGCCACAGCGTCGTCAACGATCACCTGAGCCTCACGCCGATTGGTGCGGCTCTTTCCACGGTCGTAAATCCCATCGGGGACACACTTCAAACGCACGGCCTGGTCTTCAGTAACAGCCGAAGGGAATGTGATGAGTTCGTTGTTGTAGTAGTGCCAATTGGAGAACGCGATCAACGATTCGTGACTGCTGCGATAGTGCCAATTCAATTGAAGAGTCGGCAGTCCTGACGCTGAAGCCTCATCAAGGATGCTTCCTAAGTCTCTTTCGTGATCGTCAAGTTCATCGTTGCATTCATCATCGTCGGAGCGGCCAAAGAAATTTGTCGGAGGCAACTGCTTGGGGTCACCGACGATCACCGTCTGTTGGCCGCGAGCAATCGCGCCAACGGCGTCCCATGTCGTGATCTGAGATGCCTCATCGAAAATCACGACATCGAACAAGGCCTGATCCGAAGGCAGGTACTGAGAAATCGATAACGGCGACATCAGTAGACAAGGGGCTAATTTTCTGAATGACTCCGGCATAGCCGAGATCACTTGTCGGATGGTCTTGCTCGGGCGTTTCAGCTGCATCTGATGTCTCAGCACGCCAAGCTCAGATTTACGTGGAACATCGCTTGGCTTCGGTAAGTTGTGAGCAAGCGAATGTCGCACATGTGTTGACGCTGCCGAGCGAGAAAGTTCGTCTAACTTTCGGAAACTTCGAATTGCCTCCTCATGCTTAAAACGCTGAAATCCACGCAAAGTCTCGCTGCGGTCAATTGCTTTGGGCAGCCACCATCGAACGTAGGACAATTCGAATGCTGAGGCTAAATCCGAAGGTTCAATCCGCCGCGATTCAAGTTCGGCAACAAATACTTCCAGCCCATGCGAAGCTGCACGATCCTTGGCATCGCACCATGCCGTCCATCGCTGCAGTTCTTTTCGACTTGCGTGAATCTGGCTTGCAGCCTGAAGGGCATCGTCCAGGATGTGCTCAGAACTGCGACTGAGAGGAACTGCCCCGGCAACTTCCTTCATTGATCGCATCGCATCGAGAAACTCTTGGGCCGCGCGATGTAGTGACTGCGACTTGCTGTAGAGTGGGTGGGCCGCACTCGAATCCGAAACTACGGGGCCAAGCTTCGAGGAAACCGCCGGTAGTGCTCCAACGCTCTTTCCAAGTGCGACAATGGCCTGTCGCAGCTCTGTAGCATCCTTCAGATGTTTGCGTATTTCGGACGTGTCAGTTTCAAGACCATTCCAAAGATGAGCTTCCGCAGCGAGCTTGCTCTGGCCGATCCTTGCAAGCTGTTCCTGTATTATTCGAATTTGCGGTAAGTCTCGCTGCGGATCCGAAATACCTTCTGCGGCGTAACTCTGTAGCAACTTCTTTACACGACGTTTCGAAAAGAAGGAAAGGGGCCAGAACTTCGCGTTGGCCTCTCGCCATTGACGGTCGAGATCGTCGGTTGGGATCCGCAGTGACTCCGATTCGGGGTAACTGGCAACTGACTGGGAGCAGGCAGCGTTGTACTCAGAAATCGCAAGTTCAAGCTCGTCGACTTCCCGTGACAGCTGAGGGAAATGCTTGCTGAAAATTATACGAAAGTCAGCTGTCGCGGTGGCTGCCAAAGCGCGATTTACGCGACTGAACTGGTCTAGCTCTTCAAGCGAAGAGTCTGACTTACCAAGGATGCCAACTGCTGAAGAAAAGTCTGTCAGCTCTGTCTTCAGTGAACGAGCAGCGATAGACACTCTGTCTACCGACTTCAGCAAACTGGCTTCCCAAGCCGCTGACCAGTTGGTGGCCTTGACGTGCGTCAGGCCAGAATGATCCTTCAATGCTCCAAATATCATAGAAAGCTCTTGGACCAGTTCAACCAGCGAACGATAGGCATCTTCGTTGTGGCGTATTGAATCGGGCCAATCAATCTCTGGGGCTGGCCGATCGACACCTTTGACAGAAATCCCCATGGCTTGGAATACAGACCAGCCGCTGGAATCTATTTCGTGGAGAGCTTCGACATAGTTATTGAGTTCGTCACGATGAACGCGAAGCTTTTCACTGACGGTCAACCATTGGTCCTTCGACGACTGTCGACTTACATCCCATGACTCTTTCATCTGGTCGAGAAATTTTCGCTTCTCGGCTTTGTTAGAATGTAATTCCAGACAAAACTTATCGAGCCCATGTTCACGAAGTCGCCTGTAGACAACGTCTAGTGCCGCCGTTTTCTCGGCGACAAACAGTACCGTTTTCCCTGTTGCCAAACACTGTGCAATCATATTGGCAATTGTCTGGCTCTTTCCGGTTCCGGGCGGGCCAATCAATACGAAGTCCCGCCCCTCGGCAGCAGAGGCGACGGCTGCCAATTGCGAGGAATCTGCTGGGAGTGGATGCACAAGCTGCTGAGGAGCAAACCTACGATCAATGTCACGGCATTGCGGGAAGGCAGTCGAAACGCTAGATCGGAATGGCTTGTCCGGACTTCGAATCAGATGCTTCACGACCCGATTCTTTTCCAGTTGGTCAATACGATCGACCAAGTCTTTCCACATTAGGTATTTTGCGAATGAAAAGGTTGAGAGAGCGGTTTCGTCAATCACTTCGAAGCCCGGTATCTCACGAACCGCGAGGCGCATGCGTTCAAGCACCAGCGGAACATCGACGCCACTATCGTCTGTCGGCAAATCGCCTTCAAACTGCGATAAATCGCGGTCAAAGTCTTTCTTTAGAAGCTGAATGAGCGTGGCGTTAAATCGAACTTCATCTTCGTGATGCACCAGCAGGAAGGGTGACAGTGCGCTTTTACGAATTAGCTTCACCGGAATCAAAATCAGCGGGGCACGGTAAGACTCTGTGTCTTCTGGTTTTCGTCTCCACTTCAAAAAGCCAACAGCGAGAAACAGCGTATTAGAGCCACCTTCCGCCAGATCATTTCTGGCGCGACGAAACAACTCAGTCAGACGGTTACCCAAATCGCGACCGTCCAATTTTGTGGCAAGTTCGTTTCGTTGCAGTGCAGAAGCCGTAAATTCTATGTCGAGGTCTTTATGATTCTTTTGCAGATGCAAGTCGGCATCTCGTTCACCGATCGGATTGTTCTCCGGCAGCGAGATGATCTTCATCTTCGTCCCGCTGGCGAGTTTATCTTCCAGTTGCGAAATATCGGGGCATAAGAACGGGATCGTCTGTTTGCTGAACTTGAAATTCAGCAAACGGTTTCGCAACGATAGATCGAGCAGTTTTCGCTGCCACCTTTCGATACGACTAGCCGGAGTTGAAGGATTCTCCTCAATAATTTCAGCAGCAACGGATGCAAGGTCTGGCGCTTTTGGAAGCGGCAGCACGCGGGCGGCGGCTTTCGTCGTCTCATTGTTGTTTTGGGATGCATCGTGTGACGCCAATGGACGAATTTGTGACATCCTCGCTCGGGCGATATCAATTACCGCCACGAATCGGCTTTCCTCCGACTCCTGTGTTGCCATTTTCGCGGTAGCGATTGCGTCATTAAATGTTGCGGGCGGCTGGTGTGTAATCAGCGTCGTTTCGAAGGTGATCAGCTCTTTTGCGACTAAGGCCTTTCGGACTTCTGCCGCATCTCTCTCGATTAGGTTGTTGAATGTCGTTTCGATTAACCAAGCACCAACGAAACAATGCCCGTGCTGAAAGACGATTACAGGATTCAAGCCCACGGCTTCAATTGCTGCCGCAAACAAAAGCGTGGCATCAAGACATGTCGCCAAGCCATCGCTTAGTATTGTTGTCGGCCGTCGGGTTTTCTGTCCGACCGACTCAAAGCTCTTAGGTGGGTTCGCATAAGTCAGACCTTCAGCAGCGACGGAGGACCAGATCGCTGCTGCCAACAGAAATGCTCGTCGCGGATCTCCACTCTGATAGCCATCTAACGCTGTAGAGTGGCCATGCTTTGCCAACACAGCAGCAGCGTTCTTGATAACTCTTGCGATAGCTGGATCGTTTGGCATTACGAACGCGGCAAGAATCTCCCCTGTCCCGTTGAATCCGCCCCATTCATCTCTTGCGAGTATTCGAACCTCGCACGTCTGTTCGACAATGCGTTCTGAGCCCTGCACCAGCGTCAGAATCACTTGTCCCCGTTCCGCCTCGTTCAACCCGTTGAGATACGACGCATCGAGTTCGATCTTGCGATCAACGATGGCGAGTTCGTCGCCCGGGTTAAGCCTGTCGATGATCCATTTCCGTTGACGTGCAAATCCTGGTCTCGTTGCGAAATCAAGATGAAGGTCACTAAACGTTTTGTTGGTATCGTTCCTGACTACTAACGAACGCAGAAACGGCACGGAATTCTGCCAGCAAGCGTAGTTGATGCAGCCGGCTAAATCGGCGGCAACAGTTAAGGAAGCTGGCTCATTTGATTCATCGGAAGCGGCAGCTTCATCTGAGACAACAGATTCATCCGATTTCATTTGGCTCATTGGTTCACCTGAATTAGTTGGGGACGACAATTGCCACAATCAACGGGTTGGCCGATGCAATCTGGTTCAATCAGAATTCTCGCCAACTGCGCTGCATGATCAATCTTGTGTTTGGTCGATTTAGATCAGTCCGTAACTGTGCGTCGCAGTTAAACGGAAAAACTGTCACCAGACTTGGTTACAACGGTGGATGCGGTATTTGAGAAACGCGAAATCGTCGATTCAGTTTCTTCGACCTGAAGTTTTGACGGTTCCAAGATGAACGATTCGCTCAAAACAAGCATACACATTGACATTTCGTAAATGCCAGCGATAGGCGACGATCGTGGCACGATCGCATCACCGAGAAGTGACGTAATGGGCAACGCCGGAATGCCTATGAACAGTTAGACGGTCCGATCTCGAAGACCCATCGCCGACGCCGGAGACAAATCGGCGTTTTGCGGTGCGAATTCTCTGAGCCCTCTATTCCTGCCCACGGAGTCTCGTCGTTGCAATACACGTCCCCCACCCTCTCAGTCAAACTTTTCGGTAAGTGGACGAGCGGCACGATATCGAATGAACGGTTCGATACTCATCACTTCGTGGTGGTGATGGTTGCGATGGTGGTGATCAATCCGGTCGACTCAGAGTTTGCAACTGCTGAATCACCCATTCCCGACCGGCAGAATCAAGCTTCGAAAGCGACGATAGAACAACCTGGAGAACAACATCCTGCGAAACAGGCATAAATCCCGAGGAATTCGGCACTCTTTCGAGTCCTGCTGGCCCTACTGGACTGGTTGTCACTGCCTGTCCTGAGCCCCCAGAAACACTATTTTCTGGGGGTTTTTCGTTTGAGGTGGTGGCTTCAGATGTCTGCTGATTTGCACAGATAGAACCACAAATCGCCCGCTGGAAAGATATCGTCTGTCAGCATCGTGTAATGCTTCATCGCGACGGCAATTGAGAATTGCCAAGCCAGTCGCATACATATTTCGCTGGCAACTGAGCCAGCAATTCGGTCTGTCTTGTTGCTCGCATGTTGCGGACGCAGCAGAGCGCCGGTGCTTTCGTGAAGCTCAAACTTTCTGACGTGGTCCGCGCACAAAAACAGCCGCGAGATTCACCATCCCGCGACTGCTTTGTGGTTCAGAGAGAAGCGTATTCAGCGAATCAGGAAGTGGCTCCCGTGGACTTGGCTTCTTCAGTTGGAGCTGCTGATTCTTCGGCAGGAGTGTCGGCTCCGTCTTCAGCGGTGGTCTCAACAGCTTTGACCTTATCGGCAGGGAAGCCCGAACTTTTCAGGGCAGCGACAGCTTTGGCGGCATCAAACTTTCCGGCCTCAACAGATACGGTGGCAGTTCTGGCGGCTGCATCAATTTCGACGTTCGCTACACCCGGTAGCGATTTCAACGATTTGTTAACCGTTGCTCGGCAGCCGCCTCAGGTCATGCCTGGACAGTAGAATTCGATGATGGTCGCTGACTTACCCGGTAGTTCCATGCCAGAGTCTGCAACTTCCATTGAAGTCGGCACAGCCGAAATATCGGTTGTGCTTTCCGGCACTGCGTCGGGTGAGCTTCCCTGCGAGCACCCAATGGCCGCCGCAAGGAGAAGCATGGGGAGATAACTCTTCATTTTCATTGTCCTTTGTGAAACGAACGTGTTTTTGCCAGACCGCCATGCGCGACATGAACCAGTGCCGCGAACAGTCGTCGTCGGGAATTGTAGCAGCGCTGCGCGACTCGAAACGTGTCAAATCACACGAACCTGCTGTTCCGGGGTCGGCCTCGATTGTAGTGGGTGCTGCGTGAAAAGACGTGAATCTGTGCAGAATCGACAAAGTCGGCTGACCGCGTCCGTGCGATTTTTCAGTTGACTCGACCGACTCCTGAAAGATTTCAGCCGGCAGTTGTGAGATCTCTCAAAGGCGAATCGGTGCAACACGCGGACGCTTGCGAGGATGGTTCGTCCTTTCCAATGATCGAGAGTGGAAAAAGCAACCTTCGCAGTCCGCCAGCGTCAGTCCTGATTGTCGAGCCAGCGGACTTCGCCATCCCAGCCGCGTGAGCACATCGCGCCGTGAATTCGCTCGGCACGGTTCAGCGATCGGATCAGCAGCATCCCGATCATTTGCGAAAGTGTCTTCCAGCGAAACCACAGACTGCCCCCCGAGAAGCTTCTGGCTTTTCGAGCGGTTCGCATTTTGTCCAGCTCGTCCCACACGACGAAAACGTAGCGGTACATGAAGGCGAGAATCGCGACGACGACGGCGGGGACTCGAAGCCTGCGAAGGGTGACCAGCAACTGTTCGAACGGCATCACATTGACCAGCCAGAGACTGACCAGAAACGCCAGGCAGCCGCGAAACATGATCTGCAGCATCAGATCCCAGCCGCGGTCAAGTCCCTGAGAAAGCGGCAAAGAAATCGCCATCGACGCAACAAACGGCAGAAAGATCAACAACCGTTTGAGCAGATAACCAAGCGGAATGCCGGCGATGCTGTGCCCGGCAAAAACCAGGCAGCCAAGAACTCCGTAAGCCGGCCAGTAGTGAACGGGAATAGCGACTCCAGTCACGATGACGGTAATCGCCAGTACCAGCTTCAGCACCGGCGGCATGCGGTGACAGATTGAAACCGAGCGACCGTACCGATCCCAGAAGTCACTCACCGGTAGCCTCGGCGGCAATCGCTGGAGTGCTTGTCGGAATCGCTCGACCGATCAGCACCGCTGCTGCAAAGACGACGAGTGATCCTCCGATGCCGGCAATGGAAACCGACAGGCTCTGCCAGCCGGCCATCGGAATGGCGTCGTAGTCGGCGAACAGTCCACTTACGGACTGGTCGGCGGCGGCGATGCGGAATCGCTCGGCCACCGAGTCGAGACCGTCCGGCAACCCGGAAGCGAACGGTGCTGCAAACGCAGCCACGGCGAGTGCACAAACAAGTCCGGCGGCAACAACCCGACTGACGGATGCCGTAGTCGAGTTGCGCGACGTCTGAGCAGCGTCGATCAGATCAGCTCGCTGCTGATAAATCACGCTGACAACGAAGCCAGTGATGATTGCTTCTCCGACTCCGATCAACGCGTGCAGAGTCACCATCAGGGTGAAGATGTTTCCAAAATCAAAATCGGCGGCGGAATACGACAGTCGAAATTCCAGACAGAACACCGCCGAAGCCGCCAGCACTGCCAGCCACGCAGCAACGACCGAACCGGCAACCGTTCCGCGATAACCACCGCCCAGCAGCTTGCGAACAGTCGTCATCACCGCATAACCACCGATGGAGCCGAGCACCGCCATGTGTAGAACGTTGGCTCCCAAAGCAAGCAGTCCACCGTCGGAGAACAATGCCCACTGAGCAACAAGGACCAGCGTTATCGCTACGCAACCAGCCCACGGTCCGAGAATGGCTGCGGCGAGCACTCCGCCCATCAGGTGTCCGGAGACTGGCAGGCCGATCGGGAAGTTGACCATCTGCCCGGCGAAAATCAGAGACCCCATCATGCCGGTCAGCGGAACAGTTCGCTCACCCAGAGAGTCTTTCATTCGGTACAGGCTGTAACCCACTGCGCCGAGCGAGATCGCTCCCGTTGCGAGGCAGACGCTGGTGCTGAGGTATCCGTCTTGAATGTGCATAAAGTTGGTGGTTGGTGGTTGGTGGTTGGTGGTTGGTGGTTGGTGGTTGGTGGTTGGT
>CAXBME010000030.1:0-108553 GCA_963976765.1 uncultured Planctomycetaceae bacterium | reverse complement strand
GCATGTGCTGCTGCTGAACAGCGACGGCACCGTGAAGTCTTCGACGAAGATCGCCCATGAAACCAGCGGCGGACCGACGCTCGCGGATAGTGACTTCTTCGGGCGTGCGGTGGCGGCGGTGGGCGACCTGAATGGCGACGGCGTGACCGATCTGGCCGTCGGAGCCAGAGGCGATTCCACGGGCGGTTCTTCTCGTGGTGCGGTGCATGTGCTGCTGCTGAACAGCGACGGCACCGTGAAATCTTCGACGAAGATCGCCCATGAAACCAACGGCGGACCGACGCTCGCGGATTTTGACTTCTTCGGGATTTCGGTGGCGTCTGTGGGCGACCTGGATGGCGACGGTGTCGCCGATCTGGCCGTCGGAGCCTTCGGCGATGATACGGGCGGTTCTTCTCGTGGTGCGGTGCATGTGCTGCTGCTGAACAGCGACGGCACCGTGAAGTCTTCGACGAAGATCGCCCATGAAACCAGCGGCGGACTGACCCTCGGGGATCGTCACTACTTCGGGATTTCGCTGGCGTCTGTCGGCGACCTGAATGGCGACGGCGTCGCCGATCTGGCCGTCGGAGCCACAGGCGACGACACGGGCGGCAGTTCTCGTGGTGCGGTGCATATTCTGAGTCTGTCTTCCGCTTTGGACTACGGCGATGCGCCGGACACGATGGCGGGGACTTCCACCGGTGATTACCGCACAACACAGGCCGACAACGGGCCCAGCCACGTGATCGTCCCCGGCCTGCATCTGGGGAATTCGGTCATTGGCGATTTCGGCACGGCTCAGAATGCGGCAGCGACGGCGGATGATGCTCGCGGCGGGTCACCAACCCTGCATGGTGGAGACAACGACGAAGACGGCGTGCTGAATCCGCCGGACCTGCGTGGTACGGAAGGGGCGGCTCCGACGATTACGCTGCTGGCGACGAACACCACCGGCAGCAGTGCGCGTCTGACCGGCTGGATTGACTACGACCAGGACGGCGAATTCACGTCGTTCGAGCGGGCGGCGGTAATTGTTCCGAACGGTTCGATCAACGAGCCGTTCACGCTGACGTTTCCAGCGATTCCAGGCAGCTCGACCGGAACGACTTACGCGCGGTTTCGGCTCAGCACCGACGATGCCGGGTTACTGGCAACAGGTGCGGCCAGTGACGGCGAGGTCGAAGACTACACGTTCACGATCACGACTCCGAGCACTGGGGTGGTGAAGAGCCAGGTGAAGATCAGCAACGATCTGGGTGGTCTGGCCGCTGGCACGCTGGATGTGGCTGACGAGTTCGGCAGTGCCGTCGCCAGTCTGGGCGATCTGGATGGCGACGGAGTGGCGGATATCGCCGTCGGGGCCCGGCGTGACGAGAACACGGATACAGAAGAGGGCGCTGTCTACGTGCTGTTGATGAACTCAGACGGGACCGTGAAGAGCCAGGTGAAAATCAGCGACGGTCTGGGCGGCCTGACCGCCGGTTCCCTGGGACCATCGGACAAATTTGGTGCCGCAGTGGCCGGGCTGGGTGATCTGGATGGCGACGGCGTGCCGGACATGGCTGTTGGAGCGTTCGGCACTGTCGGGAATTCCGGCGGAAGTGAAGGTGCCGTGTATGTGCTGCTGCTGAACTCCGACGGGACCGTGAAAAGCCAGCAGAGGATCAACGACAGTGTGGGCGGCCTGACGCCTTCGCTCGAAGGCGGTGACCTGTTCGGTACTGGGGTGGCAGGACTCGGCGATCTGGACGGCGACGGCGTCCCCGACATGGCCGTCGGAGCACAGGGAGATGAGAACGGTGATTTCAGCGAAGGCGCGGTCTATGTGCTGATGATGAACTCAGACGGCACGGTGAAGAGTCAGGTGAAGATCAGCGACGGACTGGGCGGTCTGGCCGCTGATTCGCTGGACGCTGGAGACAACTTCGGCAGTGCGGTGGCGACGATCGGGGATCTGGATGGCGACGGTGTGACCGATCTGGCTGTCGGAGCGCAGCGTGACGGGAACACGGTCAATGCCCAGGGGGCGGTGTACGTGCTGCTGATGAACTCAGACGGCACGGTAAAGAGTCAGGTGAAAATCAGCGACGGCCTGAGCGGCCTGGCCGACGGTTCCCTGGGAAACGGTGACAACTTTGGCAATGCGGTGGTGGGGCCGGGTGATCTGGACGGAGACGGGGTGCCCGACATGGTGGTCGGGGCGCTCAACGACGAGAATGATGCCGATTCAAGTGGTGCCCGACTAGATGGCTCCGAGGGTGCGGTGTACGTGCTGCTGCTGAATTCAGACGGCACGGTGAAGAGCCATACGAAGATCAGCGACGACTTGGGCGGCCTGGCCGACGAATCTCTGGACATCGGCGATAACTTCGGCAGCGCGGTGGCGGGCCTGGGTGATCTGGACGGGGATGGCGTGCCCGATATCGCCGTCGGAGCGATTGCCGATGAGAACGATGCAATCACGCAATACGGCGGGAGTTACATTTCCGGCGGCGGAGCGGTCTACATCCTGAACTTCGCCGCGCGGCCACAGGTGGATTTCGGCGACGCACCGGACGCAGCTGCCGGGACGGGGCCAGGCAACTACGAAACGACCGAGGCCAGTGACGGGCCGAGGCATGACGTCGTGGCCGGACTGTTCCTCGGCGACACAGTCGATGGTTTCGAAGATGGCACGCTGCAGAACGCGCGAGCCAATGCAGACGACGTGGACAGAGCCCTGCCGGATGACGAGGACGGCGTACTTAATCCGCTGGACCTGCTGGGCACGGTCGGCGCCGCGCCGACAATTACGCTGCTGGCGACCAATACCACCGGCAGCGCGGCCACACTTTACGGATGGATCGATTACAACCAGGACGGCGTGTTCGACAACTCCACCGAGCGGGCTTCCGTGACCGTCCCGGACAATACGACGGACGGTCTCTTCACGCTAATGTTCCCGACGATCCCCTCCGGCTCCACAGGAACAACTTACGCTCGATTCCGCCTGAGTACCGACACGGCGGCGCAGGACTCAACGGGCGCGGCCGGTGATGGAGAAGTCGAGGATTACACGTTTGCGATCACCGCTCCAGGCAGCGGATTGCCGCTGTCGACGGTGGAGATCAACTTCAGCACACCCAACGGCCCCAGCCTCGTCGCGGGTAACCGGTTCGGCTATGCGTTGGCGTCAGTGGGTGATTTCAACGGCGATGGTATCAACGATCTCGCTGCCGCATCCTACAGCGATGACAATCTGCATCTGCTGTTCCTGGATGGCGACGGCAGTGTCAAGCAGACGGTAGAGATCGACCGTATAACGCCCAACGATCGGTTCGGCGAATCGGTGACGTCGCTCGGTGATCTGAATGGCGACGGTGTGGTCGATCTCGCCGTGGGGGCCATCAGTGACGACGACAGTCGTGGCGCGGTGTATGTGCTGTTTCTGAATGCCGATGGCAGCGTCAAACAGTCAGTGAAGATTGACGCCACCACGCCCAACGGCCCCAGCCTCAGTTTTCAGGACTTCTTCGGGAGTTCGTTGACGTCACTGGGTGATCTGGACGGTGATGGTGTGCCCGATCTCGCCGTCGGAGCCATCCATGATGACACGGGCGGTACTGGCTCTTTTGCAGAACGCGGTGCAGTTCATGTGCTGTTCCTGCACGCCGACGGCAGCGTGAAGCAGACGGTGGCGATCAACGCCAGCACACCCAACGGGCCCAGCCTGAATGATGGAGATGCTTTCGGTGCCTCAGTGACGTCGTTGGGGGACCTCGACGGGGACGGCGTGAATGATCTGGCCGTCGGAGCATTTGGTGATGATACGGGCGGTCTTGCCAGGGGGGCAGTTCATGTGCTGTTCCTGCACGCCGACGGCAGCGTGAAGCAGACGGTGGAGATCAACTCCAGCACACCCAACGGCCCCAGCCTCAACGATCGGGACCAGTTCGGGGGCTCGGTAACAGCGATGGGTGATCTCGATGGCGATGGTGTCAATGATCTAGCCGTCGGAGCTACCGGCGATCGACCCGCAGATTCATCGAATTCACGCGCTGGTGCAGTGCATGTGTTGCTGCTGAATCCGGACGGCAGTGTCAAGCAGTCGGTGGAGATCGACGGCAACACGCCCAACGGCCCCATGCTCGACGCACACGACTTCTTTGGGAGTTCAGTGACGTCACTGGGTGATCTGAATGGCGATGGAGTGGCCGATCTAGCTGTCGGTGCTTCCGGCGATGACTCAGGCATCCTGATAGAGGACTCTAGTCGCGGTGCCGTACATGTGCTGTTTCTGTCTCCGTTGCCGCCGCAGCCCGCGTCGCTTGAACTGCCTGCTGGTGGCAATTACGAAATCCTTCGGGACGGCGGCGACCTCGTGTTTCGAGTGGCTGGAGTCCCCGGCTTTCCCGACCTTTTGCGCCAGTCTGCCAATTCAGTATCAGTGTTGGAAATCCTGGGATCAGCGGGCAACGACATCATCACGATCGTCGACACCGGCGGGGCTGTGACGATTCCGATTGTGTTCAGCGGCGGACAGGGGGCGGACCAGTTCGACGGGACACTGGCGGCTGTCTCAACAACGCTGCTCGGCGGCAGCGGCAACGATACTCTGCTGGGCGGAACAAACGACGACTTCATCATTGGCGGTACCGGCAACGACATGATCGCTGGCGGCAATGGCGATGATCGCATCGGAGGCCGCAGTGGCAACGACACACTGACTGGCGGAGACGGTAACGACACGCTTCAAGGCGGTGGCGGTCGTGACATGATTGAAGGCGGAGGCGATTCCGACCAACTGTCAGGTGCGGGCGGTCCGGACACAATAGCTGGTGGCGACGGTGACGACCTGCTGCAAGGTGGCGCCGGCTCGGATCTGCTGGACGGCGACGGCGGGGAAGACACTTTAGCCGGCGGCGCGGGGCTGGACGATCTGGCCGGCGGGTTGGGCAACGACACTCTCAACGGAGTCTTCCGCGACGATGCTTTCAGTCAGGTGGTCGGCAGAGACACGCTGTTCGGAGGCCAGCGCCCCGCACCACGTCCGGCTCCTGTCGCGATTGAGACAGCATTCACCATTGAGCATCCGGAATTTGCCACCTCCCCCGAGCAGGACGTCGTCGGGATTTCCGATGATGATCAGGAGCCTGTTACCGACATCGACGAAGCCTTCACTAATGGATTGCTTCCAGAGCTGTTGAGTCTCTGAGGGGATTGAGGGGCGCTGCTCAGTCTGAGAGATCCGGAGATTTGAACGGGTCTGTATCCCGGATCATTTTCGCGAGGAGCCAGTCTGCTAGACTCCACGCTCCACTTTTGAAATACCCGCCAGCTACGGAACAACAGCCACTGAAGGAGTGACACGATGTCGGAATTTCGCGTTGAAAAAGATTCGATGGGCGACGTGCAGGTGCCGGCGCAGGCTTACTACGGCGCTCAGACTCAGCGAGCGGTCGATAACTTTCCGATCTCCGGCTGGACCCTTCCGGCTCACCTGATTCACAGCATGGGCTACGTGAAGCTGGCCTGTGCCATCGCCAATCGCGACCTCGGCAAGCTGACCGGTTCCGGCAAGAACCCGCTGAACGATGCTCAGGTCGAGGCCATGATGGCTGCCGCTCGCGAAGTGGCTGACGGAAAATTTGACGACGAGTTTCCGATCGACGTTTTCCAGACCGGCTCGGGAACGTCGAGCAACATGAACGTGAACGAGGTCATCTCGAACCGGGCGATCGAGATGATGGACGGCGATCGTTTTGATAAATCGAAGCCAATTCATCCGAACGACCATGTCAACATGGGGCAAAGCACGAACGACACGTTTCCGACCGCGATCCACGTCGCCGTGGCGAGTGCCATCAAGCAGGATCTGATTCCAGCGCTGAAGAAGTTTCAGGAGTCGCTGGCTCGCAAAGCGACCGAATGGGACCAGATTATCAAAATCGGGCGGACTCATCTGGCGGACGCAACTCCGCTGCGGTTGGGGCAGGAGTTCGGCGCGTTCGCTCGTCAGTTGGAGCTGTCGGTTGGTCGTGCTCAGCAGGCGCTTGAAGCGGTGCTCGAACTTCCGGTTGGCGGCACGGCCGTAGGGTCGGGCATCAACACGCATCCTGAATTCGGCGCGCGAGTATCGGCGGCGCTGGCAGCAGAGCTCGACATTCCATTCATCGAAGCGGTCAATCACTTCGAAGGAAACGCTCAACGCGACGGGCTGGTTGATTGTCACGGTAGCCTGAAAGCGATCGCTTCGACGCTGTTCAACGTGTCGAACAATATCCGCTGGCTGGGGTCGGGGCCGCGTTGCGGGTTCTACGAAGTGAAGCTTCCGGATCGTCAGCCGGGAAGTTCGATCATGCCGGGCAAAGTGAATCCGGTGATGTGCGAATCCATGATGCAGGCAACCGCTCGCGTGATGGGTAACGATCAGACGCTCACGATCTGCGGCGCGACCGGCGGACAGTTTCAGCTCAATATCATGATGCCGGTCATGGGGCAGACGACTCTGGAAAGTATCATGCTGCTGGCCAGGTCAGCCGACGCGTTCGTCGAGTTCTGCTCGGACGACATGGAAGCCAACGTGGAAGCCTGCGAAGCATCCGTCGAGAAAAGCCTGTCGATGGTCACGAGCCTCAACCCGTTTATCGGATACGAAAAGGCATCGGCGCTGGCGAAGGAAGCATTCAAGTCGGGCAAGACGATTCGTGAGCTGTGCATCGAGCAGGAAATCCTGCCGGAAGCAACGCTGACCGAAGCGCTCGACCCCATGAGCATGACTGAGCCTCAGGCCTGACCGGCGACTTGAAGGTGTGTCGCTGGCTTAGCCAGTGCTGTCGTTATTCCTGAGCCCGATAACGTCTCGCGCTGGCAAAGTCAGTGGCACACTCCGTTCGCTCTTGATTACTCGACAGCCTGTTGTTTTTAGCTTCAAACAAAATAAGCCCGCGTTCGGCAAGTGCTGAACGCGGGCTTTGTCAATTATCCGTTCGAGTGATCTCAGATTGTGATCGTCGATCAGGCGGTCGTGTTACTCGTCGTCGCCCCAGCTAGGGTCGTCTTTGCCGCAGACGTCAACTAGTTTGATGACCTTGCAATCGCATTCGTCAGTGCTGTCATTAAACCCAAAGCCCTGAATGTAGCCGTGGCTTCCGTAGTGGCCGCGACCTTTCTTCAGGCCGGTGACGTTGTAGCTTTGCGAAACTGTTCCGAAAGCGTGCGAGATATCGTTCATCTCGTGGGTGACGGCGTCTCGGACAGCCGTCAGGCCAACGACCATAGCAAGAACGCCGATTGTCATGACGAGGACCAGTTCAGCTGAGATGATGAAACCGGCTTCGTCGTTGAGCAGTGCATTGAATGTGTGAGTCATCTTGAGTTTCCCTTGTTAAACGCGAGTGTGAGAGAAGTCGCAAAAACAGTAAGTGAGCTGTCGCGTCCATCGCGGATGTGCCTTCGTGTAGAAGGCGGCAGACGTCCGGGTCTGCTCTTTCAGTTGTTCGGCAATGTGGATTGGGACTTCGATTCCGCTGGCCTGCGATGAGTTGGTCTGCGAGTGGTCAGCTCGCAGCAAACAGCCGGGTGAGAGTGACTGTCGAGACTCGATGATGAGTTCGAAGCAGTTCCGATTGTCTGCTGACTTTCTCTCCTGTCCGATCCGCCGAGGCGGGACCTTCGGGATGCGGAGTGCATCCCGAAGGCGTCTGCGAGTGGTAAATGAATCCTGGAAGGGGTTCGTAATTGTGAGACTCGACGTGTCGTCCGTAACTCAGAATGGAAGGGGTTTGGCGACTGTCCGATGTCGCCGTTATCGAGTCGGCAGGAAGGTTCATTCAGTGCGAATCAGGTTGTGTCTGCCGCACAGTTCATTGGTCGCTTGAGCGAGTTCGTATCGATCGTTGGTTAGTCCAGCGATCGATGTCAGAACTCTGGTGGTGACTTGCCGGGGCCTGTCTGGCCGCGGTAGTAACCCTGGCTTCGTCGCTATGAAGCCGTTGGATGTTTCATAGACAGTCTCCCTGGTGCGAGGGTGAGAGAGGTTGAAGGCATCAATGAAATGCCACTGAAGTGAAAGCTTCGAGAGAAATAGAGAGTCGCCAGCCGAAACCGACGTCGAGAGATCGTTGAACCGCAAGTTCACGAAGGCTTTCTCGACACTCGAAGCAACGCCGTCCTCAGAAGCAGTGAGGGCGGTCGAGAGTATCCCAATGTTGCTGGCGCTCCGCTCGTCCAGAACCAGATCCGTGAAGGATGAGCGTTCTGTCACGACGTGCGGGTTGCGCAACATCGAAGGGTCCCATTGCGAATTGTGTGAGAGAGTCTGCGTGTGAGAGAGTCGTGATTCCATTTGAGGATCACGGTCAGCCGGCACTTCGATTCGTGTCTCAGGCAGCCAGTCGTTCGGATGATTTTCAAACGAAACCCAAAACACTCGTCAGCCGTTGTTGCCGGCTGACTGACCACAATGCAGTCGGCGTGCCCGATTCGTCTCCCGCCGTTCTGATAGGCTGTTTCGGACAGTCGGAACCTGCTGAATTCCCTGCTGTTTAACAGGTTTACGGTCTTTCTCGTTTTCTGAACGATCGTCGTGGGGCGACACGTGAAAACGACGGATGTGTAAAGGCAATCGTTCGCTGTGTCTGTAAAGCTGTGAAGCAAACTTTGCGCTTCTGGCTTTGCATTGAAGAATGGCCGCGCGCAAGAAAAGGACTCCGAAGCAGCAGGTTTGCCACTCCGAAGTCCCTTCCACGAGTCAATTGACAATCCGACAGAACCTGTCGCAAGCGGTGCCTCCCGCAACAGGTCGTGGATCGTGATTGTCAGTCTGTCCAGTCTCCATTTTCAGTCATCATCAGTGTGCTTGGGTCGTCCTTACCACAGTTGTCGACATACTCAAGAATGTTGCAGTCGCATTCGTCAGCTCTGTCGTTGAAACCGAACCCTGAGCATTGTGCGTGTGGCTTGCCCCAACGCTTTTCCTTCTTGAAGCCGGTAACTGAGTAGCTTTGTGAGACCGCGCCGATGGCATGCGAAACGTCGTTCAGTTCATTGGCCAGCGAGTCTTTGACTGCCCCCCAGCCAACGGCTGCGGCACAGAACATGAGTGTGATGACAAGCATTAATTCGGCAGAAATGATGAAGCCGTATTCATCGTGGATGAGTTGTTTGATCATGATGATGTTCCCGAGATGCGAGAGGGAAGGAAGGAGAGAGGTGGGCTGTGTGCTGGAAGGGCTGATAAGAAGGTGGGCAGGTCTTTCGAGTACCTGCCCACCCGATGACGAACTTCTCGTTGCGGACTATCAGCGTCCGTCAGTTAGAACGTGGTGACGAACTATTCGCGGTCGCCGGTACTTGGATCGTTCTTACCGCAGACATCGACGTACTCGATGATCTTGCAGTCGCATTCGTCAGCGTCGTCATTAAAACCGAAGCCTGAGCACTGAGCGTGTGGCTTGCCGGTGTGCTTCTCTTTCTTGAAGCCAGTGACCGAGTAGCTCTGGCTGACTGCCCCGATGGCGTGCGAAACGTCGTTGAGTTCGTTGACCAGGGCGTCGCGAACAGCAGCCCAGCCAACAGCAGCCGCACAGAACATCAGCGTGATGACCAGCATCAGTTCTGCAGAAATGATGAAGCCGTTTTCGTCATTAAGAAGGTTACGCAACATTGTGGTGTCTCCAGAAATGTGAGTGTGAGGAACGCTGAGAAATGAAGTGAGAGGCGGGTGGGCAGATGATCAAAGAGTCTGCGGATAACGCACCCGGTCAGCGGTTCTCGACGCGATGTCGAAGAGTGTCAGCACGTCGAGCAAGATTGCTTATTCGTCGTCGCCGGTGCTTGGGTCGTTCTTGCCGCAGACATCGACGTACTCAATGATTTTGCAGTCGCACTCATCAGCGTCGTCATTGAAACCAAAGCCTGAGCATTGAGCGTGTGGCTTGCCGGTGTACTTCTCTTTCTTGAAGCCAGTGACCGAGTAGCTCTGGCTGACGGCTCCAATCGCGTGCGAAACGTCATTGAGTTCGTTGACCAGGGCGTCTCGGACTGCAGCCCAGCCGACGGCTGCCGCACAGAACATCAGCGTGATGACCAGCATCAATTCTGCCGAGATGATGAAACCGTTTTCGTCGTTAAGGAACGTGCGCGTCATGGTGTGTGCCTTTCTGAAGGAACTGATACAGAGGTGTGATGGACGAGTCAGAAATGACTCAAAGGGTATTCACAGACAGATTGCTGATTTGAAAACGGTTCTGACTGAGTGAATGCGGTGTGAAGGAGAAGAGGGGATGTAAAGCGGCAAAGGGATGAACGATGGCACAAAATGGGCCGGTATGAATGAGTCAGAAGCAGTGTGGATGATGGCTGTTTGGGATTGAGTGTTGTGCAGGAACGCACGAGAGAATCTGTTTCGCAGCGTGATACTGTGCGATGATTTGTTCGAGAGGGGAGACGCGTTGAGCGAGGGGGATGTCTTAGTGGAGAGGTGTTCTATTTCGAAGAGAAGGCTCGGAGCGACGGAGATCGTCGCTCCGAGTGAAATCGTCAGTGGTCGTCTTTCAGATTTTCAGCAGTGAGGCGACTTATTCGTCATCTCCGGTGCTTGGATCGTTCTTTCCGCAGACATCGACGTACTCGATGATTTTGCAATCGCATTCATCAGCATCGTCGTTGAAGCCGAAGCCTGAGCACTGGCCGTGTGGCTTGCCAAGGTCTTTGTCCTTCTTGAATCCGGTAACAGAGTAGCTCTGTGAGACGGCGCCGATAGCGTGAGAAACGTCGTTCAGTTCGTTGACCAGAGCGTCGCGGACAGCTGCCCAGCCGACGGCGGCGGCACAGAACATGAGCGTGATGACAAGCATCAGTTCGGCGCTGACAACAAAACCGTTTTCGTCATTGAAGAGTTTACGCATGGTATTAAGAGCTTTCGCTTATTGGTGTGACTGATGTGTGTTGTGAGAGCGGGTCCGCTGATTGCAAAGACCGCCGTGCTGTCTGAAGCTCGTACGTGAGAGCGAGTTTTTCAGACAGGAAATTGTTTTTCAGAAAGTCCGGCAGGCACATTGCCTGCCGGGGTCTTGAGTTGTTGCGAATCAACCGTTTGATTAAGGAATCGCAACGCCGTCTTCAGTGCTCATGATCGTGCTTGGGTCGTTCTTACCGTCGATGTCAACATACTGAATGATGTTGCAGTCGCAGTCGTCCTGGCGATCGTTGTAGCCGGATGCAGAGCAAGTCGCGTGTGTGCCGACGAGCTTTGCTTTCGAGAGTCCAGTGATCGAGTAGCTCTGGCTGACAGAACCGATGGCGTGTGAAACGTCATTGAGTTCGTTGGCCAGAGAATCTTTGACTGCACCCCAGCCGACAGCTGCCGCACAGAACATCAGGGTGATTACGAGCATCAGCTCTGCTGATACGACGAAACCATTCTCGTCATTAAGAAGTTTTCGCATGGTATGTTTAACCTTAACTTGTGAAGCTTGAGTGAAAGTGAAAACGGGCGGTGTTACAGGTAGTCGAACACCGCCGGCTGATTGAGAGCCCTTGTAAGAAACAGGCTTTCATTCAGATGAGTACCTGGAAGCGTGACTTATTCGTCAGCTCCGGTGCTCGGATCGTTCTTTCCGCAGACATCGACGTACTCGATGATCTTGCAGTCACATTCGTCAGCGTCGTCGTTAAAGCCAAAACCTGAGCATTGACCGTGTGGTTTGCCGGTGTCTTTTTCTTTCTTGAAGCCAGTAACCGAGTAGCTCTGTGAAACAGCGCCGATAGCGTGAGAAACGTCGTTCAGCTCGTTGACCAGAGCGTCACGGACAGCAGCCCAGCCGACAGCAGCGGCACAGAACATGAGAGTAATAACAAGCATCAGTTCTGCACTGATGACAAAGCCGTTTTCGTCGTTGAGGAGTGTGCGCAGCATAGTTGTGTAACCTTACGTGAGAGTGTGTGTGAGATTGAGAAACTGAGAAAATCTGTTTCCGGTTCCGTAGCCAGCGGTTTCCGGATTTGACCAGCTCGTTCTCTGATAAAGGATTGAGAACTTGATGGTCGCTGCTGGAGTTCTGGAGCCACCAGAATTCCAACTGACGATTCGTTGGCTGACGAATCGCACTCTTCCTGCAGGAACGTGTCGCTACGAAGAGGACTCTGCGTAAAGAGGTTCTTCGCAAATCCGTTGACTCATCCAGCCGGGCGTAGACGATCGCTGAGTGGCAGATCGAACGGCTGAGTGGATCAACTGATGTACTCGCGGGTCGCCGCACGGTGCGGCGACCCAGGGACTCCGAAGTCATCACTTTTGGTGAATGGGTGCTCTCTCACCTTCACCCAATCAGCGATGGCTTCGATGGAGTTCAGAATATCTGTTGTGTGCGTATGGAAGACTGTCGAACCTGATAGGGTTGTGGTTGCTCGACAGCGAATCGTTTGAAGTGAGATTTCGACGTAGATCAGAGCGTCCTGTCTTTGTCGCGTTGAGCGTTGTTGCTCATGCCGCACATCAAAAGCAGCGACCGTGCCGTTCGAGTGTTGAGAGGCTGCAACAAAAGACGTTGCACCGACGCATCAACGGGATTTGAGGCGACCTAAATGTCGGCGTCGCAACGGGTTTTAGACGTTGCCGGAATCAGTCAAATTGATGTTGTCGACTGTCAACGTGAGGCGCCTCGTGTGGCGGCAGGTCACCAGACCTTTACAGTCGCTTACAGACAAGGTGTAAAGTTGGTTTAACGAAACGTGACTTGCGAGGTGAATTGATGCACCAGAGCAGCGACGGAATGCTGTCTGTGTGAAGCGCGTGAATCACCATTGACAGGGCAGGTTGACAGGTTGCTGCGAAAGTCGTTGATGTTTGGGAAGTACGGGCGAGCAGGATCAGGCAGTTGCCAGGCCTTGACCGGCTTTGAGGTAGTACTTCGTTCAATATGGATTGACTGCTCAATGCAGTTGTTAGGACGTAAACGCGTCGCGACTCATCCAACCGGGAAGGAAAGTTGCCGAGCCTGCCAGGCGGCAGCATGTTTCGCCGGTGACGATTTCTGGTAAATGTAAAGCTGGGGCAACAGAAACTTTGTCTATCTTCAGAGCCCGTTTCTTGTTGGTGAAAATAGAGAAAGCCCTCAGAGACAGTTTTGTCTCTGAGGGCTCTCTTGTGTTTGTAACAACGTTTTTCCGTAGTTCGGGGCGTGGTTCACGTTTACCAACTGCCCGGAAGTTGATTAGCCGTTGGTTCCTTCCGGCAGGTTTGTAAAGCTGGGGTCGTTCTTCCCACTCACTGTGGTGAACGTGATGCCCTGGCAGTCGCAGTCGTCGGCATGGTCGTTGAATCCGAAGCCACTGCAGCGAGCGTGGTAATTGCCGTTGCTTCGAGCTTTGCGAAGGCCGGTGATGTTGTAAGTCTGGCTGACTGATCCGATTGCTTCGGAGACGTCGTGCATCTCTTGAACCAGCGAGTCTCGGATAACCGCGAAGCCGACGACGCTCGCACAGAAGATCAGGGTGAAGACCACCAGCAGTTCAGCAGAGATCACGATACCGTTTTCGTCATTGAAGAGCGTGCGCAACATAACTGTGTGTCCTTGAATGTAAGACAGTGGAACGTGTGGAGTGAGAGAGAGAAACTTCCACCGGGCCTTAATTCAGCCGACCCGGTGGAAGGGGTCTTAAATCTTCAGCAAACAATCTTCAGCAGCTTAGAGCGTACCTTCAGGATTGTTGCTGGTGCTCGGATCGTTTTTGCCGCAGACAGTCGTGAACGCGATGCCTTTGCAGTCGCAGTCATCGTTCTCATCGTTGAATCCTGAGCCCGAGCACGAAGCGTGATTCACGTTGACGGCGTCAGAGGCTGCAGTGATTCCTCGGTAGTTGTAGCTCTGGTTCAGAGCACCGATGGACTCGGCGACGTCACCCAGTTCCTGGACCAGCGAATCGCGGACGGTTGCGACACCGACGGCAACGGCACAGAAGACAAGGGTGAAGATCAGCACGAGTTCGGCTGAAACCAGAAAACCTGATTCATCATGAAGAAGATTGCGCATCATTGGACTGAGTTCCTGATGTTTAAGTGAGTGTGTCAGATAGTCGCTCGTGAGAGAGAAGAATTTGCGACGTACGAGAAAGAGAGAAGATGAGGTCCATCCAGCACGACGACCAGATGGACCTCGTGAGCGATTAGCTCAGCAGAAAGTCAGCTGATTACGTGCCTTCTGCAACGTTGAGCGTACTTGGGTCAGCTTTTGACGTTGTGGCATTGAATTCGATACCAGCGCAGTCGCAATCGTCATTTTCATCGGCAAAGCCAGAACCACTGCATGTTCCGTGTTCGGTGTGGCCAGTCGTGTTGGCGGCAGTAATTCCTCGAACGTTGTAAGACTGGTTCAGAGCACCGAGAGCTTCGGAGACGTCGTGCAGTTCGGTAACGAGTGAGTCTCGGACTGTGGTGACACCGACGGCAACAGCACAGAAGACAAGGGTGAAGATCAGCACGAGTTCGGCTGAAACCAGGAAACCTGATTCATCGTTTAAGAGATTTCGCAACATGGTATTAAGTTCCTGTACGGAAGAACGTTTTGAGAGAGACAGGCGGCGACCGGGAGAGAGAAGTGGTCGCAGCCCGAGTAAGAACGCTTGAAGAACCCACCGGGAGGTCAACATCCCGATGGGGGTGGCTTATCACAAGCTGTCAGCAGACAGCCTGTTGCTTAGAGCGTGCCTTCAGGATTGTTGCTTGTGCTTGGATCGTTCTTGCCACAAACAGTTGTGAAAGCGATGCCCTTGCAGTCGCAGTCATCGTTCTCGTCGTTGAAGCCTGAGCCCGAGCATGAAGCGTGGTTCACGCCACCGTCGGCAGCAGCAGAGATTCCGCGATAGTTGTAGCTCTGGTTAAGAGCGCCAACGGCTTCAGCAACGTCACCCAGTTCCTGAACGAGCGAATCGCGGACGGTTGAGACACCGACAGCAACAGCACAGAAAACGAGGGTGAAGATCAAAACGAGTTCAGCAGAAACCAGAAAACCGGCTTCATCATTCAAGAGGTTACGCAGCATTGGATTGAGTTCCTTGAGAAAATTGAGAGACATTGATTTGCGTGTGGCTTCCGCAACGAAGCCATCACGAAGTGCCGCTCTGACGTGAGCTGGCCGGCTCGTGTCAGAAGTTGCTGCCCGGACTCATCCGCAACGATGAGACTGACCGGTCAGTTGACAGATTGCTGGCCAGCAATCTGTCGCCAAAACGTTTTGGTGTATTGGAAGGCAGCTCGAAGCCACCTGATTGTTTTTAGAAGCCGGGGACAAGTGGCTGACCTGTCCCCGGCTCTCTCACACACACGCACTGTGTCACACACAGTAGCGCAGCTTCTGCTCCCAAGGGGCCTCTCACCGCACCCTTGGAAGACTCTCAATCGTGTATTGATGTCAGTCCAGAATGACTGAACTATGCAAAGTGGAATGCACGAGAGTTGCGATCGGGAGAGTCGCTGCCTTCGCTGCCTCAGGAGTATCAGGCCAGTCGAGAAGCGAATCCCAATTCAAGCGGTGTGGCACAAAGCTTCGAGTGTGTCACGTTTGCTCAGATTGCAAACTCGTTGTTGACGGCAATCCGCAGCGATCGTGCCACACCGCGAACGTGGGCAGTTCCGATTCGATCTGCGCAGGTGGCGCAATCGGAATCGCAGGCTGTAACTCGTTGCAGAGAATGTGCTTGTGCAATGGCAGTTTGATGCCAGGGCCGCCGACTGTAGCGGCAGCCGCGAAATGGCGCGAACGCGCGATGTCAACCAGATGTGACGGTATGACAATTGACAGTGTTTGACATCTTATGCGCTTTGCAGCGTGCGAGAGTATCGACCGCGGAAGTCAGGATCAGAGCCTGATGCCGGACGAACTCAACTTACGCAATGTCATATGGTCACCGTGCTGGTAGATGATCCTGGGGGGCCTGTTCAACTATTGTCGAACCTCGAGGAGCGATCAGTATGGTCGGAAAGGCTGGAAATTCTGTGGGAAGCGCCAATCCGGGTTGAGCCAAAAATGAGTCGACGGACGCTGGTTCACGGTTTCCTACGTCAAACAGTGACCTCGCGTTCGGCGGTTTTGTCGTTGAGGATGCCGTAAAGGTCGAAAAATCCTCTGCCCGAAATGGTTCGGGCAGAGGAGTGATTGTTAGATCAGATAAACAGTTTCGGTTTTTCTGATCTGATGTTGAGCACCAATTGCTGCTTACAGTCCTTCGGCAACGTTGAATGTGCTTGGGTCGTTTTTGCCCGCGACGACCTGGAAGCTGACGCCCTGACAATCGCAGTCATCGGCTTCGTCAACGTATCCCGACCCGGCACACACGGCATGGTTGGTTGAACCGGTGCTGTTGTTAGCGGTGACACCGCGGAAGTTGTAAGACTGATTGAGAGCACCGATCGATTCAGCAACGTCGCTGAGTTCGGTGACCAGTGCGTCTTTGACCATGGCAACACCGACGGCGACACCACAGAAGACGAGTGTGAAGATCAGCACGAGTTCGGCTGAGATCAGGAAGCCAGCTTCGTCATTGATGAATTTGTTCAACATTTGAGAGTTCCTTTGATTGTTTTGAAGAGCGTTTTGAGAGAAATAGAGAGAGAAAGTTGGTTCAGCCCGCAACGAGCTGTACCCATCTGTCGGTCTTGATTTGCTTTGCAGACTGGCCGGTCTGTAAGGCGACTCGCGGAACTGCGTTCCACGAGCGTTGACACTCTGCTGACAGGCAGAGCATCTCGTCAGGCCTGATGTGTCTCATGAGGCGACTGTTAGCTTCGAGTCGCTGTAAGGCGACGTTCGTTAACAACTGCCGAAATTTTCAAAGCATGGTTGAACAACTGGAAAGCCCCACCATGCCTCTCTCAAGGACGCGTCCGTTGTTGCGAACTAGACGCGTTTCACACCGCCGGAAGGACTTGTCCTGAGTGAACAGTTCCGGCGGGAACTCAATGACATGGTGAATGACAATGCTGCGTCTCATTCATGTCAAAGTTATGGAACCTTCAAAAAGCAGCTCGCGTGCCTGATGCCGAAAAGTGGATTAATTCAACCTGAAATCATAACCATGCTAATCAGGACATCTGGCATAACTGAATGAGGTGGAATGGTTTACAGGTTGTAATGGGAAATTGGAATGTAAATAGAATGCCGTGTATACCGGTTTGGCGGATTATCTCGGTCGTGATAATTGCGCGGAAATTTTGGCGCTGTGTGAATACAAAACGTCCAGGCTGCTTAACAACACGCGAGTGTTGAGGGCAGTCTGGACGCAGTTGTCAGTGTAGACCGGACAGGTTTGTCAGCTTGCAACTGTGGTCATGCTTCGTCCGGTAAATTGCTTGTTCTGGAATTCATCAGTTTTCTGGTGCGTTCCACTAATTGGCATTGTTCGCATTGTCGGCGTTGCCACTGATTTATCGTGATCTCAGTTTCCTGCCGTGCCCTTCAATCAGTTCACGAAGTCGAGCGTTCTCCTGGCGAAGCTCGTCAGATGAGTTCGTCGCCTGAGTTTTCAACTGTCGTTTCAGAGCTTCCAGCTCTTTTCGGCAGGCAGTCAGGTCATCCAGGCTGGTGTTTGTCTGTGATTGACTATGCTGAAGCTCAAGCTTTTCTCGCATAGCCTGTTGCTTTATGAGGTCGTACAGAATGACAACGGAGCCGTCTTCCTGGATTTCGATCAGATCCTCACGCAGCAAAACGACGGAGCCATCGTCACAGACTCTTACGATTTCAAGTTCGATCAACTCAAGCAGCAAAACTTCGTCGATCTGAACGTCGATGCCGAAATCTTCCTCGACAAGAACAAACTGTTCGGCTTCAACAACTGTCTCGACGCCAAGGGTGGATGCCTGGAATTGTGGAATAACGGGCGTTACCGAGAAGCCTGCGATTGAAGCGTTGAAGTTGCTTGAGGCGTTAAAGTTGCTCGTCGTCGATACGTTGACTGAGTTTCGGGAATCGCGAAATCCGCCACCGCTGCATGTGGCATGTCCCGGAGCAGAGATTCCGTTGTAGCTGAATGACTGGTCGAGTGAACCGACGGAATTCGCAACGTCTTCCAGTTCTTCGGCGAGCATGGAAGCGACGGCTCCCCAGCCGGCTGTGAGGCTGATGACGGCGATCGTGATGATCATGATCAGCTCGGCAGTGATGACAAGTCCCGACTCGTCACGCAGAAATCGTTGAAAGCATGTGGCCATTGTGGTGTCTCCTTCTCTCGTTCGCTGATTGCTGAAAAAAGCGACGAAGAAGTCGATCACCAGATCAGAACGACAAAGCCACCATTGCGGCCGACCGGGTTCTGCCTAAGGAACCTGGGGTCGTCTGATGCCATCTTTGAACGAACCAGTGCCTGCTGGTTCGTCAGCGGATGTAACGCTGTGTGGAAACTGCGCCGACCGTCTGAGGCAGCAGTAAAGGTAGTTGCGGTTACCTTTACGAAGTTCGATTCGGCGGAACTCAAACTACCGGATCGAACCTGTTGTTGCTGCCTCAGGACAGCCAGGCAATCAGCGGCTTCCCGATGAAAGGTTGCCATTCCGAGCGGTCTCTCAGGTCGCTCGGAAAACACAGCGTGGTCTCTCTCTCCCTCGCCACACTCGCTGTACGTCTTGCCTGAACAGTGAGAAACAGAGTCCTTTGTGGGAGCAATCAGCCGGTTGTCTAAGTCGGCTCTGGTCGCTTCCGGGCTCTCAGTTCCTTGTCTGCCAGGCGTGTGTTCCGGACGGCTGTCATGCCGTCGTCACTTGTTAAACCGGAACAATCGATACAGAAAGCAGAACCTGTGCCATTCGTACAATCAGGATAATCGGAATAACCGGACTTTCGTGTAACAGCTGATTTTCGCACAGGTTATGAAGCAGCGGCCTGCCCGAGAGTTTTGAACGCTGCCATTCCCTGAGATGACATCGTCAGCTTTGTGTAACGAGATTGCGCAAAGTCATGTAAAGCTGAATTGACAGGTGACTCTACTGAGCGTTCACAGTCTGGCAGTGGCCATTGATCCCTGTGAGAAGTTCACCCTTGAGTCCGGGATGGCGTGACGAATCGGTTCGGGAGACCTGGCGAAGGCAATTCGGGGAACGGTTCCTATGCATGCGGCGACCTTAATTATGCAGGGACGCGTAGTTCGATCTGCCGATCCGCATGGAAAGTTCGAGGAGTCGTGCGATGCCGCCTGGATCAAACGAACCGGTTGGATTAACGGTCAGGCCATGTGAAGGTGCTGGGGGATCGCTGCGCAGCCTTTTTAGAATCGCTCTGGCGATTAAGTCTGAATGTCGCCTTCTTCAAACACAGACATCTTCGAGCCGGAATGAGTGGCTGCTCTGCCAGATCAATCGCTCCGATGCGAATACGTTCGTAGATGATGAACTCTGTCTGCCTTTCGGAGCTGTCGAGAATGGGCCGCCGAATTTATCTCCTGTACCTGATCTTTTTCTGTTCGGGGGCTTCCGCGCTGACGTTTGAAACGCTTTGGTTTCGGCAGGCAGGGCTTGTGCTTGGGAACAGCGTATGGGCAAGCAGCATGGTGCTCGCGGCGTTCATGGCCGGCCTGGCCTGCGGCAACTGGTTTGCCGGTCGGAAGGGCGAACTGGTTCGGCGTCCCATCCGAGCCTACGGCTTGCTGGAAGTCCTGATCGCGACGTCGGGGCTTTCGATCGTGCTGCTGTTTCCGCATTTCAACACGTTGCTGTTGCCAGTTCTAAAAGCGGCGTCGACTGAAGCGTGGTTGTTGAATTTGACGCGGTTGGGGATTGGCTTTTCGGTGCTGCTTCTGCCAACCGCTGCGATGGGAGCAACGCTGCCGATGATGGTGAAAGGTCTTGGTTCGCAGGATTCAAGTTTCGGTGAACGCCTCGGTCGCCTTTACGCGTGCAATACGCTGGGAGCTGTCGCCGGAACGCTGTTCGCCGAACTGTTCCTGATCGAGGCTTTGGGGATCCGCGGGACGGGGATCGCGGCCGCCGCCTGCAGTCTCCTGGCGGGACTGGTCGCGATGCTGTGCGACTCGGGCGTAAAATTGAATGTCGATTTGTCTGTTTCGGAGCCGATACCTGGCAAGCCGTTGACCGGACTCAGTCGACGCCTGCTGTTTGCAGCGTTTCTTGCTGGTGGAACTTTACTGGCGCTGGAAGTTGTCTGGTTCCGGTTGATGCTTCTCTTCAGTGACGCCACGAGCCGGATTTTCGCCGTGATGCTTTCGGTTGTTCTGACGGGCATCGCGGTCGGAGGAGTTCTTGGGTCAAGGCTTTCCCGATCGCGCAAGGCGTCGACGGCGGTGCCGATCATCGCATCGTGCAGTGGCATCCTGACGCTTGCGACCTACATGATGCCGGCTCTGTTTCTCATCCTGAGTTCTGCTGAGCCCGACGCCGCAGGCTGGGTCACGATGTTTCGAGCGATTCCTGTGATGCTGCCAGTGTCTGTGCTCTCAGGGATGTTGTTTACCTTGATCGGGAACGCGCTTCATGAGCAAACCGGTTCTGATACGAAAGCAGCCGGCTACCTCACGCTCTGCAACACCGGCGGAGCGATGCTGGGAGCAATCTGCGGCGGGTTTCTCCTGCTTCCGAACTCGGGCCTCGATGGTTCGTTCTTTGCGCTGGCGGGCGTGTATCTGCTGGTGGCGATCGTGTCGATTCCTGACTTCGATCAGTTCAGCAGGCTGGCCGGACAATCGCTGGCTGTCCTTCTGACACTGCTGGTAACGGCGATTTTCCTGGCGCCGCGAGGTGTTGTCGATCAGGCGCTCTTCAGGAAGGTGGCCCGGAAGTATCGTGAGAGCACACCGAAGGTGGTTGCCGTTCGAGAGACCGTCACGGGAACGTTGATCTACACGCAGGCTGAACGGATGGGGTACCCGTATTTTCAGCGACTGATTACCGACGGGCATTCGATGTCGGCGACGGCGCCGTTTGCCTGGCAGTATATGAAGATGTATGTGTATCTGCCTGTGGCATTGCACCCGGCTCCACGTAAGTCGCTGCTGATCAGTTACGGCTGCGGTGTGACGGCCAAGGCGCTTACGGACACTGCTGAGTTTGAAGTCATCGACTTCGTGGATATCTCGAAGGACATTCTTGAGCTGAACTCGGTTGTGTATCCGGATCCAAAGACGAATCCGCTGAACGATCCCCGAGTGAACGTGATCATCGAGGACGGTCGGTATCATCTACAGACGACCGAGCAGTCGTACGACCTGATCACCAGCGAGCCGCCGCCGCCCAAGAACGCAAACATCGTCAACCTTTACACGCGTGAGTATTTTCAGTTGATTCACGATCGACTCGCGGCAGGAGGAATGACTACGTACTGGCTTCCGCAACATTCGCTGAGCTGGAGCGATTCGAAAAGCATCATCCGAGCGTTTTGCGACGTCTTTGACGACAGCTCGATGTGGATTGGTTCTGGAGACAACTGGATGATGCTGGGAGTCAAGGACGGCCACACGCCGGTCACTGCCGAGCGGTTCCGGGCTCAGTGGGACGATGAGCGCGTGGCACCCATTCTGGCCGCCTGCGGATTCGAGACTCCGGAGCAGCTTGTTTCGTACTTCATTGCGGATGAGCAGGATTTGCGTGTGCTGACGCGAGACTCGTTGCCTCTCGTCGACAATTTTCCGCACCGTCTGTCACCAGAACTTCGCGTCATGGGCTTCGACTCGGTCTACCCGAAATTCGTCGAACACAAAGGCTCACTGGAACGGCTGAAGCAAAGTCAGCACATGGCACGGCTTATCCCGGATCTATATATCAAACAAAGCGAACCGTTCTTTGAGCACCGCGACCTGATTCATGACACATGGGCTTATCCCAGAAACAAGCTCAATCCCAGGCGGCGCGGCGTTGTGCAGGAAATTCATCCTGTGTTGACGAAGTCGCAACTGCGGACGCCCGTGTTGTGGACTCTTGGGTCAGGCTATCGTGATCAACAGATCGTTGACCGGGTGGCTCCGAAAAAGCCTGACAATCTCGACGTGCTGATTCGTCTTGGGATTCGAGAGCTGGCGAACCGCAACTACTCGGAAGCCAGCAGAAACTATTCAAAGTTCCTCGCCGGAATCACGACAGACTCCAATGTTTTCCAGAAGGCCATGATCTGTAACGCCTACGCGTTGTGCATGGCTGGCCGGGTGGCCGATGCTCAACGATTTCTGAACGAAAATCTGAAGAGAGCTAAACTGTCGCCGGACACGATTGCCGACTGGGAGTTCCTGCAGAAAACCTTCCCACTGCACGATCCGATGAGTGTGGCGTTGCCGAATGCCGAGTTGAATCCGGTTCAAACGTCGGCACTTCAAACGCCGTCCTTGATCGCGAAATAACGGAATTGAGGACGGCTTCCGATCGACCGTGACATCGGATGATGATGCTCGGCATTTTTGCGAGCTTCCGGTCGGTTGAGACATTTTCGGCGATCTCTATAGTGGATCGCCTGCCAGGAACTCGTTCTGCCAGTGCCGATTTCCTGTGAAAACTTTGCTTATTCTGACCAGACTTTGTCCAGCCATCGAGTGGTTGCTGCCTTGCGGCTGCTGACTCGAAGCTCGCCAGCGAAAACACGCCCCGCGTGGACCCGAATTCGGCGTTTGACAGAGCCGAATGCCGAAGGATTTTAACTGTGGACGCGAAGATTGTTTTGTTGCCGGGGGATGGAATTGGTCCCGAAGTTGTCGCTCAGGCTGAGCGCGTGCTGAATCAGGTGGCTGAAACCGCTGGCCATTCGTTTGAAACGTCGAGCCATCCGATGGGGGGCAACGCGATCGATGAGTTCGGCGATCCGCTGCCTGAAGCAACGCTCGACGCGTGCAAAGATTCGAATGCGATTCTGCTCGGCGCGGTCGGCGGTCCGAAGTGGGACGACCCCAACGCGAAGACTCGGCCCGAAGCCGGGCTGCTGAAACTTCGTAAAGAACTAAAGCTGTTTGCGAATCTGCGTCCGATCCGGACTTACAAGGCTTTGCTGGAGTCATCGCCGCTTCGGCCAGAGATCGTTGAAGGCGTCGATATCCTCTTTTTCCGTGAGCTGACCGGCGGGATCTACTTCGGTGGTTCCAGCCGAGGTCCGCACGAAAGTGGTGAGATTGCCTCCAGCGAGATGGTTTACTCGACCGGCGAAGTAGAACGCATTGTTCGTCTGGCCGCCGCTGCCGCGAAAAACCGCAGCAACCATCTGACGTCGGTCGACAAGGCCAACGTGCTGGAAGTTTCAAGACTGTGGCGAAAGGCGGCTCAGAATGTCGTCACGCAGGAGTTTCCAGACCTTAATTACGACGTCGTGCTGGTCGACTCGATGGCGATGCACCTGATTTCGCGGCCTCGCGATTTCGATGTTGTCGTGACGGGAAACATGTTCGGCGACATTCTGACTGACGAAGGGTCGATGCTGACCGGTTCGCTGGGCATGTTGCCTTCGGCGTCGATCGGTGAGTCCGGTCCTGGAGTTTACGAACCGATTCACGGATCGGCTCCGGATATCGCCGGAAAAGGTTTGGCGAATCCACTGGCGACAATTCTTGCCTCGGCGATGATGCTGCGACACTCGCTCGGCCTGGAAGAAGAAGCCACGTTGATCGAGAAGGCTGTTGATTCAGTTCTCGATGCCGGTTTCCGAACAAAGGACATCGCTCGTGGCGGAGCGTCGCTCAGCACGACCGAAATGGCCGACAAGGTTCTGGAAATTCTGAAGTCGTAGTAGACTCAAGCCGCAGTCGCAGGGTGGGCACCGCCTACCAGTAAAGAACCGTAGTGACGCAGGCTGGGACGTGTCCCAGCCTGTTGAACTGCAGCTCGGGCAGCCGTTCGGAAGATGGAGTTCCACCGTGGCGGATGAAGATCGAAACATCATTCGAATTGCGACTCGAACCAGCCCGCTGGCGCTCTGGCAGGCGAACCATGTTCGGGATCGGATTCTCGACTGCACGGATGGTTGCACGGTCGAACTGGTGGATGTGTCGACGATCGGTGACCGTGATCGGGCGACGGCGCTGGCTTCGATGGGCGGGCAGGGGGTCTTCACCAAGGAAGTTCAGAATGCCGTACTGAGTGGTCGCGCAGACCTCGCCGTTCACAGCCTGAAGGATCTGCCGACGGACCCGATCGAAGGCTTGAGACTCGCTGGAATTCCTGAGCGTGCGCCGGTTGCCGATGCGCTGGTCCTGCCGGCTGATTCCGGCATTGCGATCCCCGAACGTCTGGAGTCGATGCCGTTTGACGTGCTGACGGCGGGGGCGAGGATTGGCACTGGCAGTCCTCGTCGGCAGGCTCAGCTGCTGCACGTTCGCCCCGATCTGCAGATGTTTGAAAACCGAGGCAACGTCGAGACACGAATGCAGAAACTCGACGACGGCGAATTCGACGCGATCATTCTGGCGGAAGCGGGTCTGCGACGGTTGGGGTATGCCAATCGGATCTCCAGCCTGCTGGTTCCGCCGTTGATGCTCCATGCGGTCGGGCAGGGGGCTTTAGGGATTGAGTGCCGCGAGGATGACGGATTCATCATTGATATCCTGACGAAAATTTCCGACGCGAACGTCGTCGCGGCAGTTTCCGCCGAGCGAAGTCTGCTGCGGGATCTGCGGGCTGGCTGTCACGCACCGGTTGGAGCGACAACCAGTTTCTCCGACAGTGGAGAACTGACGTTGCACGGCGTCGTGCTGAGTCTCGACGGAGCCGACCGCCTCGAAGCAGCGGCCACTGGCTCGCCTGACAATGCCGAGACGCTCGGTCTGGAAGTTGCCGCCCGACTCCGCGAAGTCGGCGCTGAACGCCTGCTTGCTCCGAGTTCGTAAGGTCGCCTTTGCCAGCCGTAAGACTCCAGCGTTCGGAGCCTGACCTGACCTACGACGAGGGTGACTCGACTGGCGGACCGGCGAGATTCTGGCCGATCAGGTATCCGGAGACGCTCGCTGCCAATCCGTAAAAGTCAGACGGGATCAGAGTGACCTGAGTCAGAAAGGTCTCGGTCATTGCCGACTCCTGCATGAGTTCGTTGGCGTAGGTCAGCAACCATGTGAAAAAGCCGAACAGCATGGCAAGAACGGCGGATGTCTGGTTTCGCGGCTTTCCGTACAGACCCATGACGACTGGGATGAACAGCGCCGTGAGCTGAATCGATAGAGCCATATCGAGCAGGCCCATCAGGGACTCACCCATCAGCGAAAGGGCGATGCCGCCCAGCGAAACGAACAGCACGCTGAGTCGGTCACGCAGGAGAGCCCGCTCGCGGAACAGCTTTGTCCGGTTCAGCAGGTTGTGGCCCAGAATCGTTGCCGGCGCCAGCACGGCGCTCGTCGCTGTCGAGACGATCATCGAAACGACGGCGATGACAAAGATGACGAGCATTCCGGTCGAGAGATACTCGCCGGCCAGAAACGCAACGGGATCGAAGTTGCCTTCCGGGTGCGTGACCAGTGACGAGAGCCCAAGAATCAGCGGCAGTGCCCCAAAGCACAGATACAGGACGCCGGCCAGAATGCAGGCGTCCTGAGCCGTCTTTTCGCTCTTCGCTGCAAAGACTCTCTGCTGTAGATCCTGTCCTGGAATGTTGCCGAACATGCCCGTGGCCCAGAGGGCGAGTACTCCCAGGATGGAACTCACGTAGGTCAGTGTTGAACCGTCTTCAGGCGGCCCGGGCCACAGCCGGAGGTGATCGGGCTTTTCGTTCGAGATTTTCTCGTAGAGGACGTTCAGACCGTTCAGCGGATTGCCATTACCCAGCTCTTCGTGGCTGAGTGCCGAAGCCGTCAGCACGACCAGGCCCGCCAGAGCCAGCAGAATCTGGATCGTGTCGGTCAGAGTGACCGACCACATGCCGCCGATCATCGTGTAAACAAGCGTGACTCCGGCAACAATTAGAATTCCGGTCGTCATGGGAATTTCAAAGTACAGATTCAAAATCCCCGCAAGCGCCGAATATTGCAGGGCGACCCACGCAAAGTAGCTCGGCACCTGGATGCAGGCGCCCGTGATCTCTGCTCTGGGGCCATACTTGATGCGGTAGAAGTCGGCCATGGTAAACAGCTCCATGCGCCACAATGGTCGAGCGAAGAACAGGCCGGAAAGGACCAGTGTCGCCGCACAGGCAAACGGGTCGAGGATCACGCCGAGCAGCCCTTCATCGCGAGCGGCTCCCGCGGCTGCGAACATCGTCGCGGCGCCGAACCAGGTGGCGATCAGCGTTCCGAAGGCGAGAAACAGCGGAAGACGCCGACCAGCGACCAGGTAGTCAGCTTCGTTTTCGACTTTCCGACTGGCGAAGATGCTGATCACCAGGAGAAAGAGTACGTAGCCGCACAGTGCGACTTTCAGCCAGCCGACTGAGTCCGGGTTCAATTGCGGGAGGTCTTCCGCAGCAAAAGTCAGCATCGACGATGTCTCCGAAATTCAGTCGGCTCTGAGCAACACTTCGGAGTGCGAGATTTATCGGTCGCACGCCTGAACGGCCACAACAAGCGCGGAAGTATATCGACGGCACGAGCGGCTCAACAAAGCAATGAGGGGCAGAATATCCCGAACTTTGTGCCCCGAAATCCACGTCAGCCAAACAGCCCGATAAGGCCAGCAGATTACTCGCTGACCGTCGGGATCGTCGGAACGGGAAGGCTTTGCAGCAGTTCGGTCACTCGTTGTGAGGTCGGCTTCAGAGAGCCAATAACCGCTGCCAGAGCCGTTTTCAGTGGTCCAGCCGGGGCGGCCTGCCAGGCGAGCTGAACTTCCTGAACTCGCGATTCCGAAAGCAGAATGCCGTATCGCTGCATGTGGAATGCCAGCTGAAGTGCGGCGGTCTCCCGCAGGGACTCATCCCGGGCTTCGCTGACGGCAATTTCCTGCAGACGTTCCTGCGAGGTGGATGTGGCGATGGCTCCCAGGCCGATGAGGGCGTTTTCTCCAACTCCCGGATCGTTGACCGAGTCAAACAACGCCTCTTCCGCAGAATCGATGTTGAACGTTTCCGTGCGCCGGCCACCCGCGATGTGAGCAAACCAGAAGCCAGCGGCGCTTGCTCGTGCGGCCCGTTGTCTCTCGCTGACCGGCGGCGTGCTGAGTCGATTCAGGAAGAGCCTGACACCCTGCTTGAACGAGGTCTCGCCGTTCAGCGCGAAGCCGATCATCGGGTACTGGTCAGCGAGCCGGGCGACCGCAGGTTCGACGGATTCGGGGCCGTAAACAATAATCGGAATTCCAGAAGTTCGAGCGTCGGCTCTCAGGTTGGTGATGGTTTGCCCGAGGCCCCAGTTCACGACGGCTGCGTGAATGACGATCAGTTCGATGTCGCTGCGGTCGGCAGCGATTTTGAAGCCGTCCTGTCCAGTGGTCGCCTGAAGAGGCCCCATCCCCATTTCGCTGAGCAGGCCAGCCATCGAAGCGGCTCGGTCCTGGTTCGAGTCGATGGCCAGGCCCTGGCGGTCGCCGCTGTCGTTTAACGCTCGCGTCAGAATCGAAACGATGCGCGAGGAACCGCGGAAGGATTGCTCCGGGTCCAGCTGAAGGACGGTTGAGGCCGCCGCAAACTGAACCCGGAAGTTCGGATAGCTCATCGCCTGAATGATTGGCGACGCCTGTCCGGATCGATCTCGAAGCTGCGACCGGTTTCCGATCTGGCCGAGAACCTGCAACGTTGCCAGGGCCGCTGCGGGATTTGGATTCTGCAGCGAGTATTCCAACGCTCGAAGTGCGACTTCCGGTCCCGACAGCAGAGCCAGGTCATGAGCGGTGCCGGGGCCGGTTGGCAGAGCAGCGTCCCAGCCAGCCAGATGTGAGTCGAAGGCCAGCCTTAAGGAAAGATAAAGCGACTGCAATTCCTGTCGCTCGGGAGCCAGAGTCAGAGCCTGTCTGGCGAACCGGCTGCCCACGATCAGTGATGCCGTTTCCGGCAAGACATTCCATGCCGAAAGAGCATTCTTCTGAACGTCCCACGACCAGAGTTCCGTCGTCTTGCCGTCATCATTCATCTTCCAGTTGAATTCCAGCCGGAAGTGAGTCGTCGCAATTTTCTGAAGCTGAGAAGCCGCTCCGTAGCTGCTGATGTCTCCTGCGCGTTTGACGTCGTCGCGCAGGATTCTGGCCAGAGCCTGCCGTGCCGCCTGTCGCAATCCAGACGGTTGATCGGCTCCAAAGGCCGAGTACCACAGCCACGGCACAGTATCCAGCGATCCCAGCCAGCCGAGTGTGTCGATGGCGACCGTCCGAACGGCTTCGTCGGGAGCTTCGAGCGCGCCGAGCAGCGGCGGAATGATCTGCGTACCCATGCGGGTCATTGCGTAGACCATTGCGTCTCGCTGGTTGGTGTCTTTGGCGGTGGCGACGAGCGTCAACATACGAGGGATCGCGACTTTGCCCGTGCTGCGAAGCTGGATGATCGCGACTTCTCGCTCCTGTGGCGTTCCCGACAGGTTATTGACGAGTCGGTCCATGCGGGTTGGATCGGCAGCGTACTGGCGAAACGCTTCGTTCATCCGGTCGAGCAGCGTGATCGACTCTGGCTGCAAACGTTTGTCGTTGGAAAGTTCCAGGAAGACGGCCGGTCCGTGCTTGTCACGCATCTTGAGAATGGTGGCGTCCTTCGGAGCCTGATCGAGCAGTTGCTTCATGTATTGCAGAGCGAGTTTCGGGCGGTCGAGGTCGAGCATCAGCACAACCGCGTCGAACAACGCTTCGGGATCCTTCGGTTCGCTGAGCAGCGGAGAAGGCTCGGGATCGGCCAGGCTTTGCACAGTGGCAACGGCGTCAGAAGCGTCGGCAGGCGGTTGGGCGCGCAACTCGATCGCGGGACTTAACGCCCCCAGTAGAACTGTCAGAACAGTAAACCGGCGATACATCAACATCAGCTCCGTCGAGGCTCATGCACAGCGTGACTGGATCCCGCTGCGATGACGGCGGACGAAATTTGGCTTCCCGCAAATGGCGGCAACTTTACAGGCCGGCTATCGTGCGTTGAGAAGGATGAGAAAACAATGTGAAACACGCCGTTTACCTGTTTTACCGGCAGTCAGTTCCGGGATTGTTCGTCAACGTGTCGTGTGCTGTTGGAGTGTCCGTTTTTGCAGATTTGACCGAGCGCAACGTTCCTGCGCGATGCACCCTCTGGATGGGTTATCGGACTCCGGGTGGTCGTCGGTTCAACCGGAAAGTGACTCTCGCGCCTCGCGACGTGAATTTTGTGCCGACTGCCTGCTCTGCAACCGGTTTGCCTGGCCGGGAGATTCTGAGGTCGAATGGCGTCGGTGCGTCAAAACGGTCTTATCCTGATAAGGAATTTTGAGTTAGAGTCCCGGTCCCCTCCCGAGTCGTGTTCTGCGACTCACCAGGCTTGAAGCCGATTGGCTGATTGCTCACCTCACATCATGTTTTCTGACCGTTGATGCCTCGTGCCTTCGCCAGAATTCCCATTCTCCCTTTTTCGAGATCTGAGATGCACTTATCCCTCCCAGTAAGGTGCGCCTTCGCTGCTTGCCTGACTCTCTCGTTGTGTGCTGGCTGCGCGACGACAAAGACGTCCAACACAGCACGCACCGCAACCGAACAGCTGCTCCTTTCTAACGCGATCGACCAGTCTCTGAACAAAGTCGATTTCAGCGCGATGCACGGTCGAAACGTGTTTATCGATCCGGCGTATCTCGACGGAGTCGACAAGCAGTATGTGGTGGCATCATTAAGGCACCATTTGCTTTACAACGGCGTTCACCTGGCAGCTGCGGCTGACAAAGCTGACATGATTCTTGAGCCTCGCAGCGGCGGCATTGGTACAGACACGACCGAGTCGTACTACGGTATTCCGGGAATTTCATTGCCGGGCGGCATGTTCACGATGCCGGAAATCAAACTGGTGACTCGAACGAACCAGAACGCCACGGCCAAAATTGGACTGGCAGCCTACGATGCCGGCGAGCGGAGTATTGTGGGCGGCGGAGGAGTCTCCATCGCCAAGGCGACTCACAACAACTGGAACTTCCTGGGCGTCGGGCCGTTTGTCACCGGAACGATGAACAAGGAGCTGAAGGCTGCAACGTCGAGAGACGTCTATAATCCTTCAGCTGATCTGCCAAGAAACGTGGCATTCGGTTCCGCGTCGCCTCGGCGGTTTGAGGGTCTTGCAGAGGAGCGTCCAGCTTTGTTGCCGCCGCCGGTTCCCGGGCAGACCGACTCCGACGTTCGCCAGACCGGACATTCCGGTCGTTGAATCTGTGCGGGCTGTGACGAACACTCTGTGTTTGAGTCCAGCCGGTTGTACCGATTTTCGGCATTTCTCGGTTCGTCGTGACAATGCCTGGCCGCATCCACGCATCCTGCCCGGCTTCGCATGAATCGAGCCAGCAAATCTCTCCGATGAGACATTAAGCATTCTTCTCGAATGATTCTTTGAGAATGCACAGCGGTCTGAAGGTGCGGAAACTGTTCGGTTTCCGGCTCTCAGATTTCCTCGCGAAGCCGGCAATCTGCGGCTCGCGGTGAATCAGACGGCTCATTGCGAGTCGTCTCCGCTCCGTCCATCGGAGAGCCGGAATGAACGAGCAAATCAAAGGCGAGCCTGGCGAAACATCAGCACTGCAAGTCGTTGATCGGTCGTCAGAACCGGACCGACCAGCCTCACTCTTTCGTACGTTGTCCATGACGACAGCCGCTGTTGTGTTGAGCGTTGTGGTGACGGGAATGGTCGCGCAGCGGGGCGAAATCCGTTTCACTGGCGTCCTGAATGCTGAAGTTTCCAGGCTTTCCGCTCCTGCCGACGGGATTGTCGAATGGATGGAGGTCAAGCCGGGACAGATCGTGCTGCCGGGTACCGAGTTGTTCATCATTCGCGATACACAGCTTGAAGAACGAATCCGCAAAACCAAACTGACACTCGACGGTTTTCGCATCGATCTTGCCGCCGCTGCCGCTCGAGCCGAACTGGAAATTCAGCAACGCACCACGGCACTCGACTCAGAAGCTTTCGACACAGAACTCACACTGACTGGCCTGCTCCAGCAGCAGTTTCAGCACAACTTCGAATCGACAGCTCTGGGCGACTACATCGATCTGTTCGACGCGCTGGCCAGCACGGAAATCCCACCGGTGGATCTGAAATTGCTCGCGATGCCCGATAAGTCGCAGGACTTCGAGCGTCTGAGAGCGATGATCGAACGATCGGAAGTTGAGAACAGCCTCGAAGCGTTGCAGACTCGAATCGATCTCTGCGAGGCCCGGCTGAAAGAGCTGCGGGACGCGATTGACTCACTGCCAACCCGAGTCGAAGCCGCGCACCGTATCCCGGTGATCCAGGCGTCGATCGACAGCACGACCGCACAACTGCAGGAACTGCAAAGTCTGGAAGCCGAGCGAATGGTCAACTCGCCAATCTACGGCATGGCTGGCGTGCTGCGGGTTCAGGAGTTGGAAGTAGTTTCGGAAGGTGATTTGCTGGTTGAAATCTTCGATCGGGATCGAGAGTTCGTCTCCGTCAGCTTGCCGATGTCACTGGTGGCGAGGCTGGAAGCCGGTCAGGAAGTGACGCTGCACTTTCCAAACGATGAAGAACGCCACGGAAAAATCGACTCGATCCCGCCTCAACTGATGGCCGAGCAGAGCGGTCCAGCGTCGGAAGCCACCTTCCCGGTGAAAGTCGTTTCGATCGGCAAGCCGTGGCCGACGCTGCCGATCGGTTCTGCACTTGAAGTCAGCATCGAAGACTGATCAGAAGCCGTTGTCATCCTTATTGATGGCAACGTTTTCAACTTTGAACGGCACGTCGACAATACCCACGTCGGTGTTCAGCGTGAATCGAAGCCGGGCGTCGTCGGGGACTGGCTGGTCGTCCTGGATGGACATGCTCCACGACAGGCTTGAGTTGTTTCCGAATGACGAGTACGACGTTCCACTGAATTCGGCGATGACGTTCCCGCTGGCATCGACGAGTTGCGGTGTTTGCAGGCCGAGTCCGCCGCCATCGGCAATCTGCTGGACGTCAATCGGGCTTTGGCCTGCATTCAACCATTCCAGTTGCCAGGAAGTGAACTCGTCGTCGCCAAACTTCTCTTTCGTTTCTTCCAGCTTCAACTTGTAGCCAGCGGCGACCAGTTCAGAGTTGGCGACTTCTTTACCAAGCAGGGCCTTTGCTCCGTCGACAATGATCTGGGATGATTTTTCAACGATCCGCAGCTTGACGATTCCCTCCGCACTGGCGATTGCCGTCGCTGCTTCTGCCGGTGGATCAAAAGTCACAATGGCCGTGCAGCCATTGTCGGGATGTTGGATGAAGAAGTCATTTCGATCGATGGCTTCGAAACCGCCAGCTCCGAAGTTGGCCACGACTCGAAGCTTCAGGTCGGCACCGTTGTTGTCTTTGGCTGAGCTGACGCTGGCAAAGCCGGCTCCGCCTGCAGCTTTGGCCTGATCGCCCGTAATGGCCAGCACGAGTTCGATGGCTTTTGGTTTTTCATTGCCATCCTCGTCCAGGTCAATCCGCGAACTGAGCTTGGCGGTGGCGGCAACGCTCAGGCCCGCTGCTGGTCTGGTGGCTGCCGGTGGTTCGATCGGTTCGCCAGCGCTTGAACCGATCGTAAAATCTCCTGGCCCCGCGAGGCCGGCCATTGCTCCCATCATCAGCATGGGCAGCATTTCTTTGACACTTTCGGCGGCTCGTTCGATTGACTGAGCAGAGAGTCGTGTCGAAAACGCCGCCACCTCGGCCTTTGCCGAGTTCTTCTGAGCACGAATGATCGAGTCAACGACGCCCGCGATCGGTGCCGGAACGCCGGCTTTGGCGATTGTCCATAGTCCTTTGGCTTCATTCATCAAGTCACCGATGGCCGCGTCGACTTCGGTCGCGGCCGCGTCATCAACGCAGAGTGCCCGCACTTCAATCGCCAGGGAGTCGTCGAGCGAAATCCCCAGACCGACTCCCAGTAACTGGTCCTTCACGGCTTTTGTCAGGCGGTCAAACCCGTCCGATCCTGAGCCCTCGGTCGGGATGGCCTCTGTCAGCGAGAACGGATCATTCGGCACAAACGCGATGGCAAGATGGCTCGCCGCGTCAACGAAGTCGAATTCAGGGCGACTGACGGTTTCGCTTCCCTGTTCGATTGCCGAGGTCAGTGGCTCTTCTTCTGCCAGGATAATCGTCTTCGAATCGGGCAGGTAAACGCAGGGGACGTTGTCTGGTTTCAATGATCGATAAAATGCCTTGCCGTCGTGAGTGGCGGCTTCAAAGTCTTCAGTTCTTTTTTCGACGATCTGCGGATCGAACGGCAGTCGAGTTCGCACGACGACGACGGCATTGTCTTTTCCGGATGCGAGTGCTGCGGGATTTGCGGTTCCCGTCATGGCGAGTTCTGTCACATTCCGAAGCCCGACCGTCACAGATTCAACATCGCCCGGTGACAGGCCAAGTTCGTCCTTCATAATCTGCAGGTTGGCCTGAGATTCGGGAGCCGCCAGCAAAGGTGCCAGCATGGGGGAGAGTGAAAGTTCGCGTACTCGAACATTGATAACGACTTCCGCATCGGCGGGCAGCCAGGCAACGTTGAGCGCATTGGCATTCGCAACCGGCTGAGCGTTACGAGGCGTCGTGGGTTGTGTCGAAGCAGTCGTGCCGGGCGACGTTGTTACCGGAGCGGTTGCGGTTGGCATCGGACTTGCCGCATCCGGCGGAAGAGTGATGGCCGATTTCGCGATCGCTGCTCCGCCTGCGCCAGTAGTCGCGACGGCGGCTCGCTGTTCGATCAGCGATGCGATCATAGCCTGACGTTCTTTCTCGCCGGCCTGCCGGGCGGTTGAGATTGCTTCGTGCCGATGCTTTTCCAACGCCAGTCGTGTCTCGCCCTGGACGGGTTCCAACGCCAGGTCGACATCAATTCGGTTGGCGGGGTGAAGTTCCAGGCCAATTGCGGTTTTGTAGTCAGTGGCCGCTTCGTCACTCAGACCGAGCTGCTGCTTCGCGAGACCTCGAAAGTAGTACGTGCGAGGATCGTTCGAACCATTGCTGGCAGCGACGTCGAGTAACTGAACGGCGACTTTGTGCTTGCCCGTCAGAAATGCTTCCGTGCCGTCCGCCGTTAGTTGCAGAATGGCTCGGTCCTTTTTGTGAGGTCGCCCTTGCAGTGCAGATTTCCGCTGAGCGAGTCTGCGGAAATCTTCCAGTACTCGACGGACTGGTCCCTGGATTCTTTCCAGAGATCGAGGCACGTTGACTCGAACCAGGCCGCTGTATTCCAGACGCGATCCGGCTTCGAAATCGATGTCGGCGGCGTCGAGGTTTCCACTGGCGTAACGGCTGAGGCCTCGGAAGTAGTAAGTTCGAGGGTCGCCCGTACCGTTTTCAATCAGCTCGGTCAGGCCGGAGTCAGCGGCGTTATAGTCTTTCGCGAAGTACGCGATCACCGACTCGGCATACAGGTCCGATGACGATTTGTTTTCCTGTGCGCTGGCAATCGACTGATTAACGGCGAGGCACGACGAAAGGCATAAGGTCAGCAGCAGTCCGGTAACAAGTCTGGACGACATGGCGTCGGCTCCGGCAGATCAGGTCGCGAGGCGATTGCTGAACCGGCGTGAAAACGCAGGTTCAGCGTGGGGAGAAACAAGAGTCTGCGATTCTACCCATGCCGACATGAGCGAACCAAGCAGCGAATTGTGACAAGTCGCCGATCCGACGTTTTGGAAAACGCTCATGTCGACCAGCGAAAGCTTTCGGACTGTGGCGAATTCGCCGCCTGATTGTGCTGGGAAGTTTTCTGAAAAATTGAAAAACGACCTGAAATATTTCCGCGAAGCCTGCGACCACCCCTGTGTGAGTTGTCTGAAACGTCTCCGAAATCGGAGCACTTCCATCAGGTTGAGGAGAAGGTCATGGGTGTTGGTTATCTGAAATATGGTGTGGCAGGTTGTGCTGGCGTCGTTCTTGTCGGCGGTGCGATCTTTGGCAACGAGCTGTTCAGCTATCTGCGAACGTCGACCGGAGCGGTTCGAGAGACGGTTCGCGAAGCGGTCCCGATCGAGTTCGAGTTGCAGCGTGCTCGAGACCTGATCGACGACATTCTGCCAGAAATTCACGCTAACGTTCGACTGATTGCCGAGGACGAAGTCGAGATCGCGGCGTTGGAAAACGACCTTGCTCGATCAAGCGAACAGCTCGCCACGGATCGCCGGTTGTTGAGTCAGCTTCGCGGAAAACTCGATACGCAGAATGTTTCGTACGAGATTGGCGACCGCAAATATTCGCGGAAACAACTCGCTGAGCAGGCCGCGCTGAAACTCGCCCGGCTGAAAGATGCCGAGATGATTCAGGCCAGCAAGCAGCGGCTGCTGGAAAATCGGCAGAAGTCACTTCAGGCCGCGATGCAGATGCTTGATCGGGCACGCAATCGGAAAGCAGAACTGGCGCAGAAAGTTGAATCGCTGGTTGCTCAGCATCGTCTGGTTAAAGCATCATCGATCGGATCACGCTTCCACGTCGACGATAGTAAACTGTCAAAAGCAGATCAGTTGCTGAGCGATATTCAGAAACGCGTCGACGTTTCCGAAAGAGTCCTTGCTCACGACTCGATTTCTGAGATCACGCTGGAAGACGCTCTGAACGAAGACGAATTGCTGGCTGAAATCGATGACCATCTCGGCACAGGCGAAAGCGATGATGTCGAAATCGCAAAGCTGGATGAGAAATAAACTGTAGGGTGGGCATCGCCCACCGGCATTGAGTAGTCGCAGGGTGGGCATTGCCCACCGTCACGAGAATCTTTTGTTGCGCTTTGAATCGTTCTTCATGCTTCGGTGGGCGGTGCCCATCCTACTGTTTCGGCCACTGACCAACCTTCGGGATTCAACATTGTGTTCAATCTGCGACTTCGACACGCTGAGACGGCATTCGCGGAGGGGCGGCTGAACGAAGCCGCCCGGCTGATCGAACAGCCGGGCGTGCGGGATCACCGCGAAGGCCAGCTGCTGCTCACGAAGATTGTTGCTGCGTTCGTTGAACGAGGCCGCGAGCACGTCAGCTCTGGCCGGCTTGACGAAGCTGGCAGCGACTGCGGAGAAGCGAAAAAACTTGCTGGCGAGCAGGTTTCGATTGCGGAACTCGCCAGCGAAATTGCGTCAGCCAGACTGGACGTTCAGAAAAAAGCGGTACGGAAACAACAGGTTGCTGCCGAAATCGGTCAGGAAGTTGCTCGTGGCGAGTTGGACCTCGGAGCGAAACTGCTGGAAACATTTGAAGCGGGTGGAGCATCGGTCGGTTCAGTTGTGGGGAGAATCAACGACCAGATCGCCGTCAGTCGTGAGCGAGTTGAAGCGGCGGTGACTCGGGCTCGGCGGGAAGTCGAAGCCGACCACACTCGCGAATCAGTCGTCGCGATTCTTGAGTTGCAGAAGTTATCGCCGAGCCATCCTGAGCTGGTGGAGCTGATTGATCAGGTGACGTCGCCGGTCGTTTCGCAGCTCTGGTTCGAAGTCGAAGCGTCGAGGCTGGATCGTGTTGAGGCTTTGATCGACTCAGTACGACCGTTGGTCAACTTCGATCCAGAGCTGACAGAAGTCTGTCGGGCGATGGAATCAGCCAGGGAAGTGAGTTCGCTGCTCGACGCTTTACGGTTCGATGAAGCGTATCTTCAGATCAGAAAGCTGACGCCGTTGCTTGGAAACGTTGCCTGGCTGAGTGAACTCACCGATAAAGCGAAACAGGCTGCCGAGCTGGCGGTGGAACTAAAGACGAGTCCGTTGTCGTTGCTGAGCGGTTCGCGACGTCCGATTCCGAATGTGAACTCTCCTCAGCCGAAAGTTGATCGTGTCGCTTTGTCCGGTCCGTCGTCCGTTGAGAACTTTGCGGAAGCAGGTTTGCCCGAGCGGTTAGTTCTGCAGATCGATGGTGTCGGCAGTGCGTTGCTGCTTCGGCAGCCGAAGCTCAAGCTCGGTGGACCCGGTCGTGCTCGATCGTGTGACATCGCTTTGGCTGGATTTCCGGAAAGCGGAACTTTAACGGTTGAGAGATTGGCTGGCCGTTATCGATTGTCGGCTGATGACGTCGATGAATTTTCGGTCAACGAACGACGCTGTCAGGAGAAGTCGTTGACGGACGGAGACTCAGTTCAAGTCGGCAAGCGTTGTCGATTCAAGTTTCGTCGCCCAACAGCGGATGTGCCGACGGCAGTGATCGAGCTTAGCGGAACTCGGTTGTCGCGACCGGACATTCGATCAATCGTTCTGTTCGATGAGACGCTGGTCGTTGGGCCGGGACCATCGAGCCATCTGGTAGCCAGAAATATTGATCAGCCGCTGATTCTGTTTGTCCGGAATGGAGTCTTTCACGTTCGAAGCGGTTTACCTGATCGATCTCAACGGTTTGCCGCGAATGGAACTCCGCAGGGAGCACAGCCGCTGATGCTCGACACTCCGGTCGAGATCGGTGGAACGCGAGTCACAATTGTGCCGTACAACGTTTAACTAACCAGGCAATAACTAACGCAGTAACCCTCGGAGCAGCCCTCACGATGGCTTCTTATCGATATCAGCGAGGCGACCGGCCGCTGGAAGGCTACACGATCGAACACGCCGTCGGTCGCGGAGGCTTCGGCGAGGTCTACTATGCCGTCAGCGATTCTGGAAAGCAGGTCGCGCTGAAGGCTGTCCAGAATTACGAAGACATCGAACTTCGCGGCAGCACCCACTGCATGAATCTCAAGTCGCCTCATCTGGTGACCATCTTCGACGTGCGGCACAGCGAGCGTGGCGATCCGTTTGTGATCATGGAATACGTCTCCGGCCCGTCGTTGCGAGAACTACTGGATGCTTCACCGGAAGGGCTTGGTCAGGAGAAAGCCGCCTGGTTTCTCCGCGAGATCGCCAAAGCCGTTTCGCTGCTGCATGACAACGGGATTGTCCATCGAGATTTGAAGCCCCACAACGTCTTCTTCGAAGACGGCTATGTGATGATCGGCGATTACAGCCTGAGCAAAGTCATCACGACGAGTCATCGCAGCGGCCACACGCTTACAGTCGGCACGGTCCATTACATGGCTCCGGAAATCAGCCTCGGTCGGTATGACCGCACGGTCGACATCTACGCGATGGGCGTGTTGCTTTACGAGATGCTGACCGGCAAGCCGCCGTTTCTGGGCGAGTCGATGGGCGAAGTCCTGATGAAACACATGTCGCAGGAAGTCGATGTGTCGTCGTTGCCGCGGACGTTCGCGACCGTCGTCCAGAACGCGATGGCTCGCGACCCGGACGCACGCTACCAATCCGCCGACGAAATGGTTGAAGCACTGTTCGGCAGCGACTCCGTCCGAGACGGGGCATCGGGATTTGATCCTGGCAGTCTGACTATGATCGCTCGCCGTGCCGTTGAAAAATCGCGACCGATGCCAGCTACCGTGGCGCGAGACTCGGACGCTCACAAAGCGGCAGTTCGCTCAAAGAATATTGCCGATGAACGGGATCGATTTTCAGTAGGCAGCAGGCCAGACACGCCGGCCCCGACGAATCGCTCACAGAAAACAAATACTCCGAACACGGTTCCGTTCTGGGTGGGGCAGTTTATTTCTCGCGTCGGTGCTCGTCTGGCCGTTCGTCCTTATCCGGAGAGAGCCATCCTTTGGGAACGGTCCGACGAGCTGGGTTTCCGGGTTCGGTGCTTCCTTGCGACGGTTGCTGTGTTTCTTGGGTCGTATGGGATTATCCATCTTTGCGAGGCAACTGGCCGTCCGTTTATTTCTCCAGGTGTTGTGCCGCTTTACCTTGTTCCGGTTATGGCCTTTTCCATGACGGCAGGGGCGGCACTGGCCGGATGGCTGCTGGCGTTCTTCCGGATCCGATTGCCGTGGTTCGCGGTTCGAGGCATCTATTACGCAATGTGTGGATTTCCGTTCTTCTGCTTCTCATTGGGCGACAACGAAATCTCACGGCTGGGGACGGATTTCGTCCTCGCCGGGGTTATGCCTTTGCTTGTGATGGACTGGCGATGGGTCACGTCGTCACGCCGTCGCTGTCGAGTGAGTGTCGTGCCTTCACTTGTGGCTGCGGCGGTCGCGCTGGTTGCGTCGTTGGTGATGTTCACGAATGACGCACATGTCATTGCCGCAGTCGGTCTCGCGACGACCACAGCAATGGCGACCCAGTTGCTGATGCCATTTTCAGAACGCCGATCGCAGCAGGTCGTGGTTGCGACTGATTGGATCGCGTCGCTGGAAGGGTTGGCCGAGTGCCTCGCGCTGGATGAAGGCGCCACTTCCGCGACCGTCGAAGACTTTGGAGCGGTGATGCCAGTCTCGGGAATGGCCGAACATTTCGAGGCTCGGACAGCAACTGGCGCGACCGAGTCCTCGATAGCCAATGGTGGTGACGATGTCCGGTGGGGGCCGGTGAATTCAGACGTCAACGTCAGCTCAACGGGCAACTCCAGCATTAAGTCAGGTGAGATTCCAGTTGACTCTGCAATTGACCAGGCGAGGCGAGCACGTATGCCGGCGTTGATTCTGAGTCTCGTTCCACTGGTGATGATGCCGTTCTGCGGGCTGCAGCGGTTTTACACAGGGAAAACGTTCAGCGGCGTTGTTTACCTTTTGACGTTCGGCGTGTTCGGTGTTGGGCAGTTGATCGACGTTGTGCTGATCGCTCTCGGCGAATTTCGTGATGCTGAAGGGCGACTTCTGACAACGTGGAGAAGCAGTCCAGATGAACTTTCCGGAGCGGGTGAGAAGGTCAACAGCCTCTCGGTTGTTCCTTCCCCCCCGAGTCTGTTCAGCAATGGGCTGGCCGTGCTTGGCGGGCTCGCGCTGGTCGCCACCGTGATGGTTGGGGCCGTCCTTGCCATCGACGTGCCTGAGATGATTGCGGCAGACGTGTTTCACGGGCTCGACCTGACCGGCTCCGACCTGCAATCAATCTTCGGGACGAGCACCTGGCCGGAACTATTGCAGGAGCTGATGCAGCTTGGTTTGGGAGTCATGGTGGTTGCGACAGTTGGTTTGTTGATCGCATCGCGACGTTTGCTTGGTGCTACGCACATTGTTCGAGTTCCCGTTGCGTTCTTGCCTTTAGCGGCGACATTCGGGCTGCTGTCGACAGCATTTTACCGAGTTCCGTGGGACCGCGTTGCCGAAGGACTTAGTCAGGAAAAGGTGGGATTGATTCTGGAAGTGTTCTTACGCAGCCGAGACTTTATCCCCAGTTTGATCGGCGCGGCGGTAGCGTTTTCGGCAGCTCTGCTCATCCTGGCCTGGCCGCCAAAGCGGAAAGCAGTTTCCATGGTCGAGCAGGTTCGCACACCCGTCACACAGAGGCACTGATAAATGTTGTTCGCAATGTTCTATTTCAATTGGGTCGGAGTCTTTGGCAGCCTGATCGCCACTGTCCTGCTTATCGTCGGCCTGACCTTTGGGCTTCGACTGTTGAAGGTTTCGCACGCTCCGGCATGGGCGATTGCCTGTGTGGCCATTTTGGGGGTGATCTTCGTTTTTCGAGGTGGCGGTGAAACTGTCATTTTAATGTTGCTGTTTGGCGTGCCTCTATTGGGAGCGGCGATTTATTTGATCGCCAAAACGTCTTCCGCGAAACAGGTTGGAATCGGAGCGGCTGTTTGCGTGTTCGTGGTTGGCTTCCTGTTTCTGATGAATGTGGGTCACGAGACGAGAATTCTTAGTGAGCACCAGGCGGACGTTTCAAAGAAGATGCACGAGGTGCTGATGCACGAGCAGGCGGCGATCGTTCGGAACCTTCGAGAAGACTTCGACCGGCAGCGGCGTGAACTCTTCAATGCTCGGATCAAACAGTCTGATTCTTCGAATGCCCCAGAGGCCGACTCGTCACAAGAGGCCGGCCAGATCGAAACGCTGAAGTCCAGTTCTGGAGTCGCCTGGTATCCGGAAGTCGACGAGAAGTTTGATGCGGACAACTATCCGTCGATGTCGGCGGCGGGCCGAGCACTGGGACGAAAACTGGTTGGCCTGATCGATCATTCGACCGAAGCAGAGCAGGGGCCGCCGATCATCCAGGTTCATGCTTCGCAAAGGGGGATTCACGACGATTTTGATGACGCGCTGAACGAACTCGCCACGGTGATGCGGTCTCAATATCCGGAGGCTCAGGTTCTCGTCGACCATCTTTCGACGGGGAATACCGTTTCGCGGATTGATCCTCAGGCTGTATCGATCCAACTGCGGGCGTCCGTTGCCAGAACTCTAAACCCCGCGCCGTGGAGTCTGTCCGAGATCGCAAGGATCGTTGACGTTCTGGCCGAACTGGATACGGGACCAAACAAAGTCAGTACCAGCGTTCGGATGATTGATAAGCCGTGGGTTCACCACTTCGATGAGTTTGTCAATTCGAGCCGCGGAAACGGCATCGTGTTTGACGGCCGTTCCGGGCGACTGGCAATGACACAGATGGAAGCGCGAGGCGCAGCGCTCGATGATGCTGTCAGTCTCCTGACACCGCTGGCGACCGAAATTCTTAAAGCTCAGAAACGCCCGCTGGTTCGAATGCCGAACGAGACTGAAATTGCAGAACGACTGAAGAAGGAACTGCTGGATGGTCAGTTGGTTGTCGACCGGTTTTCTCAAAAGCTGACTCACCCAATGGGCAACTTCTGGCGTGAAGCCGTACTTGTTCGAGTTGATTATCCGTGGCTGGAGCGGGTTTTCAGAAACCACCTGCTGCAACGCGAGAATGAGCAACGCGATCGATTATCGCTGGGAGCCGCTCTCACGCTTCTGACGATCGGCGTTATCGTTCTGCACGCTCTGCTCAACTGGGTTACCAAAGGTTATCACAGGAAAAGTGTCGGAGTGTTGTCGGGCCTGATCGCGATCTGCGGCGCAGCCATCGTCGTGCTCCTTGCCTTGAAGTTTGGCTTCAGCAGCTACGGACAGGCATCGATAGAGCCCACGCCGCCAGGCAAGTTCGGTGTTTCTAACGAGACGGGAAGACTTACTCTTTAGGCTCGTCGTCTTTGCGGCGTTTGCGGCTGCCTTTTTTACGCCGCGTTTTTTCTGAGCCGCCCACGCCCGTTGACCAGGTGTCAAGCTGCTCGCGGATGCTGGCTTCCTGGCTGATCAGCGTCGGCAGTCGGAGCTCAAGCTCGGGCGGACGGATGTAGTCCGACGGAGCTTCCAGGCGGTTCACTTCTCGACCGACATCCTGCAGCCATTGCGGAATGTCGATGGCCGAACCGGCTGTGTCTTCCATGTAAGATTCGATTTCGCGCCGCAGCAGTTCGAACTTCTCGTGAGCTTCTTTGTCGTCGAGTTGCGGTCGCATTGTCGGCTTGACGAGTGCCAGCATTCGGTTGACGGCGAGCGGTTTGGTAAACCGTTCGTTGATTCGATCGGCCACGCCGGGCAGGTGGACTCCGTATTCCTGTTCGAGTTTCTGCAGACTCTGCACATGCCGGTCCGCTTCTTCGCGTGAGTCTTCTTCGAACGCGTCTTCAAGCAGAGCCAGCGTCTCCTGCTTACCGGCCATGGCCAGCGTTCGATGCACGATGCTGTCCGGAATGCGTTCCCAGGCGTCGCGGTCGTAAACCGCTTCGACGCGGAGGAAATCCAGCAGAACGTAAAATTTATCGCCGTAGTCCGACTGCGTGGTTGTCGTATTGTATTCCAGAAAACGGTCGAACTTGTCGACGACCGATCCGTAGATCAGATCCAGAATTTCGACTGCATCGTCGACATCGATTTCGCCAGCTTCCAACGATTCGATCAACGGGCTGGGATGCAACGGGTCGTCGTGTTCGGCGAGTTGTGCGATGAACCACTCGACGCCGTTATGAAGAATCGTCCGCACGTTGCCGAGTGTCAGAGACCGCGCATGGAAGAGTTCGTCGCCGAAGACTTCCACAAATTCTTTAACGTCTTCCCAGACAATGTCGTGTCGCAAACCTTCGACCGTTGACAGTCTCATGGTACGACTGTGCCTGTGCCATTGTTCGCGGTAGTGGCCCAGGATTTCGGCAACCAGTGTGGTCAGTCGTTTATCCGAGTAGTTACCACCGTTCCACGTGTTGGAAGATTCAACGACGCATTCAATTGTGTTGCGAAGTGCGGTGCGGAAGATTCGGTCGAACTCAGTCACCGACATCTGATCTGGTCGCGTTTCGCGTTCCATCCGGTGAGCAAGTTTGACCACGTGCCAGGTTTCTCGAAACAGTCCCAGCCGCGGTAATTGCTTCAGTAGAAATCGGATGTCTGTCTGGACCGTTCTGGCGACAAGAATCTGCGTGGGATGACCGCCATTGTCGAGCGGAACGTACAGCAACGGCTTTCTCGACAGACGACGAAACTGACCGGCGAGCAACTTGCTGACCAGCTCGACATCCTGGCTCATCACCGCCTGGTAGAACTCGATCATCTGCTGGTCTTCTTCCGGCAGAGGAACCGCTTCGTTGGGCGATGGCAGCAGGCAGAGCAGTCCGACTTCGGCGACGCGGCAGTTGATGTGCGTCGCGATGACGGTGTTCAGCAAATAGAACTTTGTTTGCAGTTGAATGTCGTATTCGACATTGGAGTCATGGTCGCCGCCCGTGTCGTCGAGTTGTTGCTCCCAGATCGACGTCATCAGAGCGAGCAGGTCTTCCTGAAGCTTGCGAACTCGCTTCGCCCACTCAGCAACCGTTTCGATCTGTTCTTCAGACTGTACCTGACCGTCTTTAGTCTGTGCTCCCTGGAACTCGGCTGCCAGCGCTGTCGCGGCGATCTGCCAGAGCTGTGCCAGGGCCATTACAAATTTGATGCGAGGTTCCAGGTGCCGGTTCAGTATTTCGAACTCGGTGTTCCCTGGAGCCGTTCCGCTGTCGAGAACTTCGCCTTCGTTGCCGTCGTCAGTGCTGTCTTTGAAGACGATTCCTTCGTACGCCGCACCGAAGATATTGTCCTCGTCTTCTTCCTCTTCGAGCCATTCTTCTCCGCGATCGACGTCCCACTCGTTTAAACCGGACTCTTTCCCTGGAGTCGAAGGTGGGGCTCCGCCGAACGTTTCCAGCCGGGGAACTTCCCAGTACTCGCCAGCGTTGGCTTCGAGAAAGTCGAACAGTCGCCGCATTGATGTCCAGTCGCCTGGCGTCTTGAGCGATCCATCCTCATCGGTCGTTACTCGCTGCATCCAGTCGATGAGCAACGCGTGAATCGAATACTGTCCGGATTCGATGCCGACTTCATCTGACACGCTGAGCCATTGGACAAGCAGTGCCATTGCTGCGACGTTATCACCGCGTGAGAGCAATGTTTCGACCACACACGCGTACGACTTTGCCGATGTGAATCGTCCGACGTGTTTTCTCCAGAACGAAATGTCGCCGGCCGCTTCTCCGGCGGCTCGCCATTCACTGAGGGCTTCGGCGACGTGCCGTGCGGATTCCAGGCTTTCGCCGCCGAACACTTTCGGCAGATCATCGATCACGTGAGCGGCGAACTGGTCCCAGTAGTCAGCCAGTTTTTCGAATCGCGCGGTCAGGTGATTGACCCGCTCCGGCTGTCCTTGTGCGGCGGCCTCGCCGAGTGCTCGTGAAAATGCTCCGAACAGTCGCTCCATCAGGTCGAGAAGAATTTCGACGCGCTGGTCCGGGATGCTGTCCTCACGCGAATGGAACAACGGGAAGTTGCCCTGGAAACCGAGAATGTTCCAGGGATCAACGAACGCGCCGCAATGGACAGCTCGTTCCAGCAGGTCTTCAACTTCTGCGAGGAGGTTGTCGGCAAGCTCAATATCATTGCGGTCGATGGCGCCCAGTACGGCTGTGACTCGCCACTGAAATTCGCATTCAAATCTGGCTGACACGGACGGAATGATGGCTGCCTGGTTTCGAGCGGCCTCGGCGTGTCCCATTCGAGCGTAGAGGTTTGCCAGTTGTCGAAACTGCACCTGCCGGGCACCGTAATGGGCAAGGTGCAGATTCAGTGCCTGGCGAACGTGACCGAAGGGCTGCTGCGTTGACTTCGCTTCGGCGATGAGTCGCTTTGCCCGGCTACCACTCTGTGACGACATGAGTCGCGCATAAAAGTCGTCGCGTTGCCGAGCGACGACTGGCAACAGCGACGTCAGCGTCGCCGTTGAGTCATGGCAGGCCGGGCCGTCGCCGCTGATTGCCGATGCCATCAGAATCGTACCGCACAGAACGGCTCCGGCGTCGAAGATCGCTTCTTCCTGATCGACCTGGTAGCTGACCCACTCGATCAGCGCATCGAAAATAATTTTGCGGATGACGAATCGGCGATAGTCGCCTTTACCATCAATCAGGTGAGGATCCCATTCGCCGAACAGATAGTTCGTCCGTTTGTAGACGGGGTGGTCGTGATCGTACGCTCGAACGTCGAGTGACAGTTCGCTGAGGTTGGCCAGGTCGAAATGGGCACCGATCAGTACATCCGACGGCGTCGCTTTGAGCATCGCCAGTGCCTGTTCGATGATTGGCTTGTGTTCGCCGGAAGTGACCCCGGCGCTTTCGATGTAAAGCGGCAGCGGTCGGAAACGTTCATGCTCGTACGGCATCATCTTGCGACCGTTTTCGAGCACGGGCACCGGGCGATAACCGAGGTAATCATTCAGCCGGTCCAGCGCGCCGGTGACCACACGGTCGACATCGTCCCACGGCCCGCCCTGTTCCAGGACAGCTTCGAAACAGCGTCCCAGAAAGAAAGGATTGATGAAGTCGGCAGCTTCCAGGTGGAACAACAGGTCTGAATGAAATTTGAGATAGGCTGGCAGCAGTGAATCGAAAGTGATCTTCATAGCCGCTGAGGCTTGTTCTGCATCGGTGAATGCAGGGGACGAGCCGGCCAGGTGCTGCAGTTGCTCAACCAGCGCTTCCCGAAGTGGCTCCCAGGAAGTGTCGACAACGCAATAGTCGGCGAGGCAGTTTAACTGGCTGAGGAAATCACCGTCGGATTTTCCGTTCGAGAAATTCAGGTAGCCCAGAACCTTTGTGAACGCCTCGTCCAGTTCGGAAGGCGACAGAGTTCCGGGATCATTCCTTGGTGACATTTCTCGGTAGCCTTGTCCGCTGGGCAGGCCGATGCTCAGGCCGTCACTCAGCAGTTGTTGATTGAAGCTCTTGTCAGTTTTTTGCTGCTGCGGACAGTTCTGCAATAACTTGAATCAGGATTCGAATTTTCTTCTGGCGGTCTCCGTCGAGACGAATGCCGACGAGAACGTTTAGACCGCTTCCGAAGACACCGCCCAAACCTCACGGGAATCGGGGATTGTGGACAGTTCAGAGCGGTCCGGCAACCATCGCTCGGACACGCCCCGGTTCCCGCTGATCCGTTCTGGCTGTTCAGGATACCGTCTGGAAATCGCAGCGAATGAGGTGGCAATGAAGTCGCCTGGTTTGCCCAGCCGTAATCGCCGGCACAGACTGATGCGACGAAAACCTGCACGAAGGATTCTTGAGAGATTCGTGGTCACGGTTTGCCAGCAGTCAGCCGAATGACCTGATAAGTCTCGTGGTGCGCCTGGTGCCCCGTCTCTCGCGAGGACTGACTGTATTGGTCGGGGGGCGATTTGAGTCACGGCTTGCGTCAATCAAAGGGGGAATCACAATGAGCGGTGTCGGAGACGAATATCTACGTGCCAAAGTCTTGACTGCCAGCCCTTATCGGCTCCACCTGATGGTGATCGATGAGATGCTCAAGCATAGCCGGAAAGCTTTGAACGCGATTGAAGCTCACGATTTTGAGACATCTCACGGCGAAACTGCTCGAGCCCGTGAATACTGCGCCGAAGTGCTCAGCGGAATCCGTGATGACGCGTCGCCAGAACTCGCTACCAATGTGAAGGACTACTTTCTGCACGTACAGAAGTACCTTTTCATGGCCGACATGCAGCAGGATAAAAAGTCAGCCGAGAAGGCCATTGAGTTACTCGAAGGTTATCGAGAGTCGTGGGTCGAGCTGAACAGCCACCTGGCCGCCGCTGTGTGAGACGCCGGCAAACTTCGCGTCACCCCGCTGCTGATTTGGCTGATGTCTCAATTCGGCTGGTTGCTTCAACATACCGGACAGGCTGATAGAATCGTTTTTCCTGTGGAATCGACTTCGACGAGATTCCACGCGAAAGATTCCCACCTCAGTCAATTCAGGTTGAGCAACTCAACACGAAGGAGGCAGCGATGCGATTTCTTTTGACGTCCGGTGCACTTGCAGCTTTGCAGATTTCCCTCGCCACGTTCGCGTTTCATGCGGCACAGGCGGAAGACTCCAAAGATTCAAAGAGCGTCAGGATTGAGCTGACTGAAGCCGACAAAACCGCTCTGGCGAAGCTGCGAGAACTTGGGGCGATGACACTGCAGGTTGCTCAGAACGACAACCGGGTTGAGGTTGCCTATCACCTGTCCGATGGAAAAATCGGCAACGACCACGTCGCACCGCTCAAAGGTTTGAAGTGTATCTACTCGCTGAATCTGCGAGGGACCGAAGTCGACGATAAGGGGGTCGCCCACCTCGCCGACACGACCGGGCTGGTCAAACTGCACCTCGAAAAAACGAAGGTCACCGACGCTGCTCTGAAGCATCTGACGAAACTTGAGAACCTTGAATATCTCAACGTCTATGGCACCGAAGTGACGAACGCCGGGCTGGACACGATTGTCCCGATGAAAAATCTCAAGAAGATTTACATCTGGCAGACGAAGGTCGATATTGACGGAGTCGCGAAGCTGAAGGCCGCTCGACCGGACCTGCAGATTATTCCGGACCTCGTTGCCGACAAGAAGCGAGCTGAAGAAGAAGCCATCCGAAAAGCTGAAGAAGAGAAACGTATGGCCGAAGAAGCGAAGAAGAAGGCCGAAGAAGAGGCGAAGAAAAAAGCTGAAGAGGCTGCAAAGAAGAAGGCTGAAGAAGAGAAGAAAAAAGCCGAAGAAGCCGCGAAAAAGGCCGAAGCGGAAAAGAAAGCTGCTGACGCGAAGGCTGCTGAGGACAAACCTGCGGCTGAGGCAAAACCGGCTGACGCGGCAAAAGACGGAGACGCCGACAAAAAGCCGGAAGCCGACAAGCCGAAGGAAGATGCGAAATAACGCTTCGTTCACGACGGTCGGTGCGTTGTTTCCCGTCGCAAATCTGGCTATCTTCCCCGCACTTTTGCCGGCGACGAACCGGGATTTACGTCGTTACAGACACAGAATAACAGATTCAGACCGAAAATCGGTTTGAGGAGAGCGTTGAAGATGTACATTCGCAATGGAGATACGGTGCAGGTTCTTGTTGGCGAGGACAAGGGCAAGCGAGGTCAGGTGACAAACGTAAACCCTAAGAAGGGGATGGTGACCGTTCAGGGCATCAACGTCGCTCGAAAACACATCAAACGCGGTCACCCGCAGAGCCCGCAGGGTGGTCGTCTGGATATCGAAGTGCCGCTGCATGTTTGCAAGGTGGCGTTGATCGATCCAACGACCAATAAGCCAACTCGCGTCGGCTACCGATACCTTGATGACGGCAGCAAAGAGCGATACGCCAAGAAGTCTGGAACGTCACTCGGACTGGTTTCTCCTCCAAAAGCATCGCGGGCAAAGAAGAGTTAGCTTCAGACGGCTCGTTCGGATAAAGAATCAAAGGCGCTGGTCAATTCTGACCAGTGCCTTTTTTCGTGGAAGTTTTTCTTGACGGTGAGCCACGCTTCAACGTGACGATCTGAGCGTGTGGCCAGAAGGGCTCGGAAGGATTCTCGAATGGCGATTCTCTACACTGACCCCGTCTTTCTTCAGCATGAAACGGGGAAGCATCCCGAATCGGCAGCCCGGCTGCGGGCGGTGACCGCTCACCTGGAAGCGGCCAAACTGCCCGTCCGATTCGAGCAGGGAGACATCGCAGCCGCGAGTGTCGAGCAGCTTGTTCGGGTTCACTCGCCGAGTCACGTCGAACGGGTGCGGGAATTTTCGGAGAACGGCGGAGGCAGAATCGAAGCCGACACGGTCGTCAGTCGGAAGTCGTTTGACGTCGCTCTGCGCGCAGCCGGAACAGCGTGCGATGCCGTGGATCGAGTTCTCAAGGGCGACCACACGCGAGCCTGCTGTCTGGCTCGCCCGCCGGGGCACCATGCGCTGGCTGATGATCCGATGGGGTTTTGTCTGTTTAACAATGCGGCTGTCGCCGCTCGCCAGGCAACTTTCAGGCATAAACTTTCTCGCGTGTTAATTGTCGACTGGGACGTGCATCACGGAAACGGAACTCAGGACATTTTCTACGACGATGCCGAGGTCTATTTTCTCTCGGCACACCGCTTCCCGTTTTATCCAGGCAGTGGAACTCGCGAAGAGACCGGCACCGGCAAGGGACTGGGGACCGTGTTCAACTTACCTGTTGAATACGGCACGCCTCGGCAGCAGTACCTGGCCGAGTTCGAACAACTGCTCGCTGACAGTGCGAAGAAATGTCAGCCGGAACTGGTCATCATTAGTGCCGGATTCGATGCGCACCGGCTGGACCCGATTGGCTCGCTGGATCTGGAGACGGAGGATTTTGCGACGTTGACGAAACTCGTGCTGGACGTTGCGGACGGATACTGCAACGGTCGCTGCGTCAGCCTGCTGGAAGGCGGCTACAACGTGCAGGCACTGGCCGAGTCGGTTGAGCAGCACTTGACCGTCATCGCCGACCGCGACGCGAAGTCGTAGCGACTGTCTTGACGCACCAGGATTCCTGGAGGCAATTGAAGGGTGGTGAATCGAGACGCCCCTGCGGTGTCTGGTTGAGAGACCGGGAAGCGTTGCTTCAGCCATCGTACGGGATCAGTCGGAAGCGTCCACCGTGGCGTTTGGCCATTTGCTTCATGAAGTGGTGGGCGCTGAAAGCTTCGACCAGTCCGCGGTAGGCGCTGCGTGATCCCGCCGTCTCGCGAGCACCCGTTCGATCGTCATCCAGCAAACGGTTGTAGGCCCGTCGCTGGTTTTCCGTGAACGGCGCGTCGAACGCGAAAGTGTGAATTTCGGTCCTGCCCGATTGAAGGCTGAGCAGATCCTGCTGGACCCGGTAGGTAAAACTGCCATCCGTCAGGAAGTAGATGATGTCCGGCTGGAGCTGTAGCGCGTGCTGCAGGGCGAGTCTCGGTTCGGTGTTTCCGTCGGCCTTCAGATCCTTCATCCAGTGGAGAAATTTCAGCTTAGGTTGCTCAGCAGCCTGGACGGGAACCGGTGACGGCATTGGAATCGCGAAGTCGTTAAAGAAGATGAGGAAGAATTCCGATTCGGGGCCCAGTCCCTGGATCGATTTGATCAGTTCGAGCTTCATTCGTCTGAAGCGGGTTTTAGCTTCAGTGTTGTGAGGATGGTTCATGCTGCGGGAACAGTCGAGGACGTACACTGTCCGACGGCCGATTGGTCGAAGCCCGAAGAAAGAATCCGCTGCGTCGCTGCCTGTCGAGTCACCTGGTCCGTCGCCAGAACCGAGGCCGTCGATTGTTCCATCGGCGGAGCCAACCGGGATGGTGGCTCCGCCGACATTTGCATTCAACCACGGAGAGCCGACCGCGCTGGCACTGAGCAGGAACTGCTCGCCGGTTGGCAGCAGCGAGTCTTCCGGGTTGGTGAGCGGGCTTTGGTACTCGGCCATCGACTGACCGCCGGTGGCCAGTGGCGGAGTGACCGCAGACAACGTGAGCGACTCCTCAAACTGCAATTCGCCATCAGCCGAGTTGTCGGCATCCGACGAGGCCAGCAGCGAATCGATGGTTGGCAGTCCGGTGCCGGGATCTGGCAGCGCGTACCAGACCAGCCCGCACGCCGTCAGCAGGCACGCGTGCAACACCAGCGAAATGGCACAGGCCGACAACGTGGTTCTCAGATCGTGCCCGCGGATTGTCGGCTCAGAAGCGTCGACCGGCTGAGTCAGCCTGGTTGCCTTTGTGTGAGGTCGCAGATTCGTTGCGATTGCACTCACTGTCGGAATCCTCGAAATCAGTCATTGAACGGCCCGAAACTTACTGCTCGGACCGACCACCAGCGAAGACAGCCTACCTGCCACAAGGCCAGCTCGCAAAACGGATTGCTGATCGAGCTGTTGTTTTGGCCGACTCAGGAGCCGCTGGTTCGCGTTTCGGCGAGTATGCCAGCTATCCGATCGAGAAATCCCGTTAAGTCGAATCCCCGAAGCCGGTAATGTACCGTGACACACCCTCAGGAATGAAATCATGACAGTCGCGGCTGAGTCCAACCCCATTCTTTTTTTTGACGGCGTCTGCGGACTGTGCAACCGGTTTGTTGACTTCGTTCTGAAGCACGACCGTCACGGTCGAGTAGTTTTCGCTCCGCTGCAAGGCTCGACAGCGACAGCGTCACTGCCTGGGGGCATCGTGCAAAGGCTCGACACCGTTGTCTTTCTCGATGGCGACCGATGGCAGACTCGCTCCAGCGCGATCGTCCGAATTTTCTGGACGCTTGGCGGAGCCTGGAGCCTTCTGGGAACGCTGTTGTGGCTGATTCCGAAGCCGATCCGCGACCTCGGCTACAAAGCCGTCGCCCGCAGCCGATATCGCCTGTTCGGCCAGAAGGAAACCTGCCGCCTGCCGACTCCGGAAGAACGAGCACGATTTCTGGATTGATATCCGCACTCATATTTCGTGAACACTGATGGTCACCGATCTGACACAAATCAAAGTTAGTGCCAATCAGCGTTGACCAGTGTTCTTTCAGTATTCCACCGCAACGTGCGGGGCTGATGCTGATCCCAGTGCGAATTCATGATGGTTGCACAGCGATCGCGGATTCAGAGCCAAAAATCAGGCAAACTGAAGTCGACCGTTCGGCGAGTCGTTTACTCAGCCGTACTGCTGCCTCATCATTTCGGGACGAAGCTGTTGTTCAATTCTGTCAGGAGAGTCGCTGCGATGCCTGGTCGACGAATCTGTTCCGGACATTCCATTCTGGTTGCTGGTTTGATGCTGTGTCTGCTGACGACGAGTTCAACTTCCGTAGATGCTCAGAAAAGAGTCGATGACGACAAGCCACAACCGGCCAGCGTTTCTGCCCGAGACGTTCGGTCGCGAAACTTTCTGCTCCACACTGATCTGAACGACAAAGACGCGGCGGATTTGCTCGAACGACTGGAGACGATGCTTAGACTGATCTCGACGTACTGGGCACAGCCGAATCGCAAGACAATCGAATGCTACGTCGTCAAAGATCTGAGCAACTGGCCGCCGAATTCGATCGCCCCGGTTGGAGTGGCGAGCATTCAGGGCAAGGCTGGCGTGACGGCGACAACGGTGCGATCACTGGGCCGGCAGTTTGACGCGAAATCGATTGTCTATGCCTACGCGAATCGCGGAACGCCTCAGCATGAAGCCGTGCATGCTTACTGCGGACAGACTTTCGGGCGAACGGGACCGCTCTGGTATTCCGAAGGCATGGCCGAGATGGGCGCCTACTGGAAAGAAGGCGACGCCAGCGTCAACTGCGGCGATCATGTGGTGCGGTACATTCACTCGTCGCCCCCGAAGTCTCTGAACGAGATCGTGAATTCGAATGAGGTGACCGGCGATTCGTGGCAGAACTACGCCTGGCGATGGGCACTGTGTCACCTGCTGGCAAACAATCCGAACTACCGGGACCGATTCCGCCCGCTTGGGCTGGCTATGCTGGCCGGACAGCGGGCCTCGTTTAATGGCACCTACGGCGGTATGGCCGAAGAAATCTCTTTCGAGTACCTCTTCTTCCTCGAACACTTCGACATCGGCTACCGCGCGGACCTGGTGTTCTGGGACTGGAAAACGAAGTTCATCTCACCGCGTGGTTCCAGGAAGCTCACGAGTTCCATCCAGTCAAAAGCCGGCTGGCAGGCGTCGCGCTGCCGAGTCCTGGCCAGCACGAAGTACGAATACTCCGCCTCTGGAAAATGGCAGGTCGACGAAGATGCTGAACTCGTCGACGCCGACGGATCCGAAGACGGCAGCGGTCGCCTGATTGGAGCGATCTTCGATCCGAAAGAATACAAACTCAGCGAGCCCTTCGAACTCGGAGCCTACGGCACCTTCACCGCTGAAACCGACGGAGAACTGTTCCTCCGCTGCCGCGACGCCTGGCACAAAATCAACGACGGCAACGCCGGAAAGATGTCCGTCCTGATCAAACTCGAAGACAGCGGCGACCCGTTGCGGGATCCGCGTGAAATAGATCGTGGACGGTAGCCGGGCATGCAGAAAACTGTCGGGCGGATTCAATTTTCCGGAGAACTTTCATCTGTCAGACCTGGACACACCAGGAACCTGCCGACCATTCCTCGCCTGCTTGCGACGACAGGCTTTAATCGTTTCCATCAGATCATGTCATTCGGAGATTCCACGTCAGGAATTGGAGTATCAGCGAGATGCCAGAATCCATAGCCACACTTAATGATGTTCGACGAGCGGAAAGTGTGATTCGTGAGCACATTTCTCCGGCACCGATGATACGCTCCTATCGGCTGGAAAAAGAGCTCGGTCTGTCGTCTGGGCGGCAGGTCTGGTTGAAAGATTACGGATGGACGCCGGTCGGCTCTTTCAAATTGCTGGGAGCTCTCAATTGGCTCTCTGCCAACCTTGAAAAGATCGGTGACAGGCCAGTAGCTGCGCACTCGTCGGGGAACTTTGCTTCCGGCATTGCTTTTGCCGGAATGCGATATGGTAAACGAGTAATCGTTGTCATGCCGGACACAGCTCCGAGGACAAAGTTTGAACTCACGCAGTCTTTCGGCGCAGAAATCAGAACGTACGACATTTCCCGAGATCACGAGACGAATGAGCGGGACCGTCTGGCCCAGAAAATTGCAGAAGAGGAGAATGGTCTGCAGGCATCTCCGTACGACGATAACTTCGTAATCGCCGGTAATGGAGTCGGTGGGTTGGAAATTGTTCATGAGCTGACACGACAAAATCGAGACCTTTCGCATTTTGTCTGTCAGGTCAGTGGCGGTGGCCTAATGGCTGGACACGCTCTGGCGATTGCTGATGCGTATCCCAACGCAGCGATCGTCGGCGTTGAACCGGACACTGCGGCAGATTTTCAGCAGTCACTTGAATCGGGCAAGCGGTTGCGGGTGGAACATCCGACCGGAATTTGTGACGGACTGCTGTCTTACGACGTCGGTGAATACAACTGGCCGATTCTTCGGCAACATGTGACACGAGCCGTGACGGTTCCTGACCTGGACACTCGGAAGGCGATGAGATGGCTGTACGAAAATCATGGCCTTCGTACTGAGCCGTCAGGAGCAATTACCACAGCGGCAGTGCTAACTCGGAAGGTGTCACTTGATGGCGATGGCGATGTCGTCATCGTCATTTCAGGTCGGAATGTCGACGATGACCAGTTTCTCAACTGGATTCGTGTTGAATAAAGTTTCACTGCCGTTTTGGTGCAGCACCTTACAGCCGCGTGCCGGGGACTTTGGGTTTGGGGGGGCCTCCGCCGAGCTGGACTCGGATGTCGATGCGCTGGTCTTTCCGCAGGACGCTCAGTTGGACAGTGTCGCCGGGTTTGAGGCTTTCGATGGCTTCGCGGAAGTCAGCGACTGTTTTGACGGCTTTGCCATCGACGGCGACGATCAGGTCAGCGGTGCTGCGGTCGAGGCGTTCAAAGACGAACGGACCTCGGCGCTGACGGAGCAGAGTCGGACCTTTGACGCCGGCCTGTTCGGCGGGGCCGTTGGGAGTCAGTTGTTCGACGAGCAGACCATTCTCGGTTTCGAAGACTCTCTGTATGCCGATTTCTGCGCGGTAGACTCGACCATGAGTGATCAGCTCGGGAACGACTCGTGAGACCAGATTAACGGGAATCGCGAATCCGACCCCGGCGCTTTGGCCAGTGCGGCTGGCGATGGCGGTGTTAATGCCGATCAGCCGACCGTGCAGATCCAGCAGCGGGCCACCTGAATTGCCGGGGTTGATCGACGCGTCGATCTGAATAATCGATTTGATCGACCAGTTTTCCTGGACCTGGATCGAGCGATTCAGGCTGGACACGATGCCGGTGGTCAGCGTTCTTTCCAGCTCGAACGGGTTACCGATCGCGAGGACTCTCATGCCGACTTTCAGCTTGCTGGAGTCGCCCATCGTGATGGGGAACAGCGCGACTTCCGGAGCGTCGATTTTGATGATGGCGATGTCGTTAGGCGGGTCGTAGCCGACGACGCGGGCTTCGTAGGTGTTGCCGTTGAACAGGGTCACTCCAATATTTCTGGCATCGGCGACGACGTGCCAGTTGGTGACGATGTGACCGGAGCGGTCAATGACCGATCCCGATCCGGTTCCTTCCGACGTTTGCTCGGTGAAGAAAAACGAGTCCACCCTGGTGCTGCGGGTCGTGATGTTGACGACGCTTTTGTGAAGCTGCTCGTAGACCGAAACGTTAATTTCTTCCTCGGCGGTTAACCCTTCGGCGTTGAAATACTGTTCGACGTTTTTGTTTGCGGGGCGAGGCACTTCGAGTGGGAACAGCGGTCCGGTCTGAGCATTTCGGTCCTGCGCGACAGCGGTGCCCTGATCGAATTGCCGCCCGTCGAGCGTCCAGACGGTGAAGAAACTGCCGAGTACCGCTGAGCAAATACATCCAGCCAGAAATCTCATTTACCTGTCTCCGAATCAGTCGTCCGCACTTTTCGTAAAATATCGAGAGCCTGGACGAATCATCTGTGATATGACTCGCAGCCGGAAGGCCACTACCGTCAGCCATCCTCGATTTGTCAATGCTGCGAGGATGGTAATTGTTTGCGGGCTCGCCTCAAGATGATTCATTTCGCTCGAAGGATTTCGAGTGGTCAACAATCGAAAAGGATTCACGATGAAACGGATTGCGATTCTAACAGCTGGCGGCGACACACCCGCTCTTAATGCCACGCTGTTTGGGGCTGTTCAGCAGGCCAATGAACTCGGCATCGAAGTCTACGGTCTGATCAAAGGCTTCGGCGGGATGGTCAGCCCGAAGCTGCCGCATGTGCGGTTAAACCCGTTGTTTTCGACGATTCCGGAACTGGATCCGTGCCTCGGCGGAACGATCATCGGTGCGTCGAGAACTTACATCGACGCGAATGACAAAGAGCTGTTGAAGTCCGTCGCTGCGAAGATGGAGAGACTCAAAATTGACGGGCTGATCTGCATTGGCGGCGATGGGACGATCAACGGAATGCAGCCGCTGAGCGAATACTTTCCCTGCGTGCTGGCTCCGAAAACAATTGATAACGACCTCGGTCTGAACTACATCGACGAACCCAACGAATGGGTCAGGGACAAAAGCGATTCGATTCACGACGGATATCGGCATGTTGCAACGCGAGAAACGTTGTCGCTCGACGAGACGGTCAACTATGTGACGCCGGGGTACGCCACGGCAGTGTTTGTGGTCGCGCAGAGCATCGAACGGATCCGTACGACGGCGGAAAGTCATCGCCGCATTGCGATCATCGAAGTGATGGGCCGAGACTCCGGATACATCGCGCTTGGAGCGGCTTACGGACAGCCGGACATGATTCTGATTCCTGAAGTGGAGCTGGATTATCCGAAGCTGATCAGTCGCGTGCGCGAGCTTTACGACATGCAGAAGCACGCAGTGATCGTCATCGGCGAAGGAGTGCAGGACGCCGAAGGGCAGCTTGGTGCGAAGTCGAAGAGTGTCGACCCCGCCGGGAATATTCTCTTCAGCGGAGCCGCCGAACGACTCGGAGAAATCCTTGTGCAGGAGCTGGGCGACGATTACTTCCGAAAGAATCAACGGCATGACAATGCGAAGGCGGCGGTGTTCACTCGAAAGATTGGTCACACTCAACGTGGCGGTCGACCAATCCTGTTCGATCGATTCTATGGAGCTCAGCTTGGTGGTAAGGCGGTCGAAATTCTGGACCGCGAGCACAACAATCATCTCGCGACGTTGAACTGGTCGGCTGAGGGCGGCTTCACGCTGGATGAGCTTTCGGCGAACAAATTGCGAGATCAATGGGGCGTCATACACGCTCGGGAAGTCCATCATTCGCTGTACAGCACGCAGCGGTTCCAGCCGTCTGAACTGGGGCGGCAGTATTTTGCGCCGATCTTCAAGAACGCAATCGGGCACGAAGACATGGAAGCCATCAAGTCGAATCTGTTTTCACCGGGTAACCTGGTAACGCGATATCAGAGCTTCAATGTTGAGATGCAGAAACGCATTCAGTATCTCGACTGATTCATCGGTTGGTGGCTCCTGTTGAAATTTCATCATTCGGTTGTTGATGGAGTGACGCGAAATGTCGCTGCTGCTGGGGATTGATCTTGGAACGACAAAGACGACCTGCATCGCCGTCGATGCTGAGTCGGGCGATGTCGTCGCCTCCGTTGCGAATCCGACAGGCGGCCACGTTACGTCGAGCGAAGACTGCAAACTCGGGCGATCGGAGTGGGATGTCGAGGTCGTTTTGCGAAGCGGCTTTGATTGTCTGATAGAGATTCTCAGGACGCCCGCCGTCGACGGTCATGAGGTTTGCAGCCTCGGAGTGACCGGGCAGCAGCACGGCATGGTGCTGGTCGATCAGAACTTGAAGCCGCTGACACCGTTAATCAACTGGCAGGATCAGCGAGGCAACGAACTGGTGCCCGGTCGTGACGTGAGTTGGGTGCAGGAAGCTCGAAGTCGTTGCGGGGATGGCACACTGAAGAAGCTGGGATGCCGGCTGAATTCGGGATTTCTTGGAACAACGCTTTTCTGGTTGAAGCAGCAGGGCAGGGTGCCATCAAACGGACGAGCATGTTTCGTCATGGATCTGTTCGTTGCGATGCTCACGGGTTGCGAACTTCAAACCGACCCTTCGGTGGCGGCGTCCGGCGGGATCATGAATGTCGCCAGCCGAGACTGGGACGACGATGTTCTGGCCGCGTTGGAATTTCGACGGGAGCAATTGCCGATAATTTTCGAAGCCGATCGCCCGGCGGGGTTCGTTTCACGAAGCGACATTCACGGGGCGCTGTCTGGCGTGCCGGTTTCCGTGCCGATCGGTGATCACCAGGCGAGCTTTCTGGGCAGCGTCGCGGATCGTCACTCCTGCGTTCTGCTTAACATTGGGACCGGTGCTCAAGTGGCGGTGTTCACAGAGGGGACCGTCTTTACTCCGCCGGTCGAGCTGCGCCCCTTTCCGATTCAGGGCAACCTGCTTTCGAACGTGGGGCTGACAGGCGGCTGGTCGTTTCAGGTGGTTGAGAATTTCGTCCGGCAACTGGGCGTTGACGTTTTCGGGGCCGCGGCAGGTCAGCCGCTTTACAACCGGTTGACGGAACTCGCGAAGCTGGCCGCTGCCGACTCGCAGGGGCTGCGTTGTGTCCCGACTTTTTCAGGAACGCGTTCGGATCCGATGCAGACGGGATCGTTTGCTGGTCTGACTCCGAGCAACCTGACGCCTGCAAATTTTGCGAGGTCAGTGCTCGAAGGCATGGCGGAAAACTACCGAAATGCCTTCGACCAGATCCTGGAAATCACCGGTCAATCGACCAGCCGCCAGACGCTGGTCGGAGCGGGCAACGGACTGCGAGAGAATTCCGTACTGGCCGATGCAGTGGCTCGACGATTCGGCACAGCGGCTGTGGTAACTCAGCATCGAGAAGAAGCGGCGTTTGGAGCGGCACTCGTTGGCGGGGTTGCTGCGGGCGTCTTTTCGTCGCTCGATGAAGCCGGACAGTTGGTTTGCCATCAGAATCTGTAACCTCACGTTGGCCGGAACGAGCGGAACGCTGCTTCGGCAGAGCGGTTGATGGCGTGTTGCTGCCGGAACTGCGCAGAGCTTGTTCCAGCCTGCAGATACACGTTCCCGCCTACGGCTCAGATTTCTCAACAGCCGGTAGATCAGTGTCCGCGCGCGTTGCCGAACTGCTGGATGTGCAGTCTCGATGTAAAGCGGAATCCTGAAGTCTCGGCGGCCTGCTCGACCCAGTCGGTCTTTGCCGCAAGTTCTTCGCGGGTCGTTGCCTGAGGCATCAGCCAGACCCGACTGCGATCGATTTCGGAGAATTCGGTCAGCCAGCGTTCGACATCCGCGACGTCGATCGGGGCATCAATAACGAATTTGAACTGGTAGGGCGATTCCGAAATCAGCCTTCGGATAACGCTGGGCCGGTGCCGCACTTCTTCGTGACGTTGTGACCATGCGAGCGACCGTTCGGGGCTCGGAGTCGAGTTTGCCAGCTTCGGGCTGATCGACATCAGGTCGGCGGTAGCTTCACGGAATACGGTGCCGGCGGTTTCGACAGTGACGAAGTGGCCTTGAGATCGCAGTGCGGCGGTCAGCGGAACGATATCGGGCAGCAGGAGAGGTTCTCCACCGGTGACGACGACGTGTTCGATTCCGAGAGCGGTGACGTGTTTCAGGATCTGGTCGACACTTTGTGAACGACCCTCGGGATTCCATGACGTGAATGGAGTGTCGCAAAACCAGCAGCGCAGGTTGCAGCCCGTCGTCCGTACAAAAACGGACGGTACGCCGGTGAATTCTCCCTCACCTTGTATTGATTGATAAATCTCTGAGATTTGCAGCACAGAAAACCTGGACCTGAAAAACTGGTTCGCAAGGGGTGTGTCCCGAAGACTGAAAACCTGGCGACGGAATCTGCGCGGTCGTGGCGGGCAGGATCACGAAAACCGGAGGCCGGGCGGAGTCTCCCCGATCTGTCTGAGTCGTCAAGCAAGGGAATACTTTCGCTTCTTGTTGAGTCTTACTGTGCCAAATTTTCATGATCTGGCCAGCCTGTTCCACAAGTTCGGCGCGGACCGAATACGTTCAACGGCGTGCTCAAATTCTGGTCTGATGCTGTGTTCTCTGGCTGGATTTGTCGTGCCGAATCGCTCGCGTTGTCCAGGGAACAGATCTTTCCAGTCAGTGATCGAGCCGATTCTCACAAAGTTTCCGGGATAATCGTCTTTGGTAACTGCCTGCGATTGGCTAAGTTGTGGCACGAGTGGCGTGAAGTTTACGCTGAACTCAGGATTTAATGTCGGGAACCGGGCCTTTTTCTCTATACCAAATTTTGTCCTGGCTCCGGGCAGGTTGCGTAACCAGCGTCTCGTTGTCGCAGAAATCAAAGTCGGCAGTTGCCGCCACATTCGGGAGATCGCACCCAGGATGGCTGACGTACCGCCTTACGAATACGACTCTTCAAAAAGTTACGCCGTTGTTGCTTTCAATCCATCGCTCGGTGATTGTCGATGGGGAGACATCGAGAAAGCTGGCAACGAAATCAAAGAACGGCTGGGAGCACTGAGTCGACCTGCGTTTCTCCTGGATCTGACTCGGCTTGAATTCATGGGCAGCTCGGTTGTGGCCCTGATTGTCAAGTTGTGGAAGGCGGTTCAGGAAAAGAACGGTCAGATGGTTGTCGTGAATGACAGCTCGATGATTGGCGAGGTTCTTGAAATCGCCGGTTTGACTCGCGTTTGGACGGTCGTCGATTCGCATGAAGAAGCTGAAGAACTGCTTGGCGTTAAAACGTTCACAGCAGCGTCGTCGATGGCGATTTTTTTTCTCGCTGTCCTTGGCTGGGTGGCGGCCGCAGGGGCTCTGTTCTTTGTGCTGGCTCCAAAAAAGCAACTGTTAGACATTGATCCGCAGACAGCTCAAATAATTGCTTACACCTGCGGAGGCGTTGCGATCATTGCCGGGCTGGTTGCCACGTTTCGAGACCGCGGTGTCTGGCGATTGCTCGGGATACTGCTGGTGATCGTTGCTGCGGGTGTTACCGTGGCGGAAGCACTCGGTCGAGTGCCTAACTTCTAAGAAACACTCGTAAAGCACCACTCGTTAAGAGAACGAGTTCACAGAATCAACAGGAGGTCCCTCATGTCGACTGAAACAACGACTGGAAGCTCGGCAACCCCCGACACTCAATCAAACGGTCTGGAAGTTCGTCAGAAGGCTCTGCAGGAAGAACTGCGGGAGTTGATCGATGTCGTCGGGCCGGCGCCGCTGGTTGATCTGTTGCTCGAGCGGGCGTTTCAGCTCAACGCGACCGACATCCACATCGACCCGAACAAAGAAGGGCTGCGAGTCAGGCTTCGCGTTGATGGCATGCTCCACGATGTTCTGCAGCTTCCCAAAAAGCTGACAGCTCAGGTGATTTCACGGTTGAAGATCATGGCCGGGATGGACATCACCGAGCGGCGGGCTGCTCAGGACGGTCATATCTCCAAGTCAGTTATCAAGCATCAACGCGACATCCGAGTTGGAGGTGGACCAACGATTTACGGCGAACGGCTGGTGCTTCGCCTCATGCCGGATGAACAGTCCTTCACAAAGCTCGACGAACTGGGCTTTGAGCCGGAACAGCTTGAGAGGGTGAAGAAACTTGTTGAGGTTCCGTATGGAGTGTTTCTATCCGTCGGCCCGGTTGGTTCAGGGAAAAGCACAACTGTCTACAGCGCGCTGACGAAGCGAAACCGCTCAACCGAAAGTGTGGTAACGATTGAAGACCCCGTTGAGCGTCAAATGGAAGGCATCAACCAGATTCAGATTGATGCGAAGATTGGTTTTACCTTCGTGAAGTGTCTGCGCGGCGTTCTGCGGCAGGATCCAGACGTCATGATGGTTGGAGAAATCCGCGACCCTGAAACGGCACAGATTGCGGTTCGCGCAGGTCTGACCGGAGTCACCGTTCTCAGCACGCTGCACGCGAATGACAGCCTCGCCGTGATTGACGTCTTTCGCGAATTCGGCGTGTCGCCCATGTTTATTGTCGACGCGTTGAAGTGCATCATCGCTCAGCGTCTCATCCGAAAGATCTGCTCTCATTGCCGCGAAGAGTACGTCCCCGACGCAGCGGCGGTAGCAGCGCTTAAACTGTCAGATGCGGAAGCGGCGACAACAAAGCTGGTCCGTGGTAAAGGTTGCGACCACTGTTTCTCGACAGGCTATTCAGGTCGCACCGGGGTGTTCGAGGTGCTGACCTTCTCGTCGGAACTGAGGCAGGCCATTCTCGGAGCGGATGGCAAAGTCGATCTGCGGTCGATTGCCGTCGAGAGTGGCCTGGTGACACTCGAAGACGCTGCTCGTCGAAAAGTTCTGCGAGGCGAAACGACGGTCGAGGAACTGCTGCAACTGCAAACGGCAATCGTTGACTGAACGCAATCCCGGCCCGAAGCGTTACTGGCATGCCTTTGAAAATCGATGCCTTAAGCGGAGTTTGTCCACGTCGACCATTCTCGAAGGACCTGCACCGTTGCTTCACACAGCTTGTGAAGCTCTTCCGGCGCGATCGAAAGCGGCGGTGTCATGTAGACCATATCGTTGAACGGGCGGAGCCAGATGCCTTCCTCGACGATTCGCGTTTTCAGTCGTTCCAGGTGATGAAGACGATTTACCTGGATGACTCCCACGGCTCCCTTTGTACGAACATCGACTACACCGGGCAGGTCGCGACATAGAGCGAGCTGTTCAGCGAGTTCTGCTTCCATTGCCTGTGCGCGTTCGAGACGAGGTTCGGTCTCGAACAGGTCAATCGAGGCATTCGCCGCTGCACAGGCCAGTGGATTGGCCATGAACGTCGGACCGTGCATCAGCGCGTGGGCCGGGTCTTCAGAGAGAAACGCGTCGAAGATTTCGTCCGTTGCAATGGTCGCGGCGAAGCTGAGTGTTCCGCCGGTCAACGCTTTTCCGACGCAAAGAATGTCCGGCACAACGTCGGCCTGTTCGCAGGCAAACATCGTTCCGGTTCGACCGAAACCTGTCGCGATTTCATCGGCAATCAGGAGGACATTCTGACGGCGGCAGGCGGAGTGAATTCTGGCGACTGATTCGGGCGGATGAAATTTCATACCGCCCGCTCCTTGAATCAACGGTTCGATGATGACTCCCGCAACGTCGTTTTTCTTCTCTGCGAGAAACGCTTCGAACTCCGTGTGTTCCCTGTCAGTTTGCGGCACGGGATGTGAGTATTGCTCCAGCAGAAAACCTTTGAAGTGGTTGTGCATGCTGTTGTCAGGGTCGCAGACCGACATCGCTCCGGTCGTGTCACCGTGATAGGCGTTCTGAAACGAAACGAATTTCGTCCGCCCGGAAACACCTCGGTTTAACCAGAACTGCACCGCGATCTTCAAAGCCACTTCGACGGAAACGCTACCCGAGTCGGCAAAGAAGACGCGATTCAAATTGCCCGGAGCGAGCTTTGCGAGCCGTCCGGCCAGCCGCAAAGCCGGCTCGTGATTGACGCCTCCGAACATGACGTGGGGCATAACTCGAAGCTGAGCTTCGACGGCCTTCCGAATGTGCGGGTGGTTATAACCGTGGCAGGCAGTCCACCAGGAAGCCATTCCGTCGATCAGTTTTCGCCCGTCGGCAAGCGTGAGGTACACACCCTCGGTCGCAACCACCGCGACTGGCAACGGAGCTGTCTGCATCTGCGTGTACGGCATCCAGACATGCTGATAACCCGACTGCTGCCAATCGGGGGGAGACTGGTTCTCTTCTGCCATCGTTTAATCATTCAATCTGATGCAAATTCGTCGCGTTTACAGCTCGGCAAAGCTGCAATTATTTTTTGGCGACGGAACACGCGGAAGGGCACTGAAGCAGAAATTTCTTCCGTGTCCTTGCGCTTTTTTCGTAGTTTATTCGTTCCGAAACAGATTGCCCTTGCCATGACCGAATCGAAGTTCAGCAAACGAAAAAAGCCCCAACCATCAATGACAGTCGGAGCGTTGGTTGTAGGCAATTGTTTGTCATTCCGCGATTGATCGGCGACGTCCGCTTTGGCCAGGAGCACTTTCAGAATTTGTTTCCAGCGTTCGGCCGGATGACCACTCGGGAAACAAGGCTGTTCCCGGTACCAGCTCCTGCACAGAAACCATGAAAATTGTTTAGCGAATCTGCGGGACGGCGATCAGGCTGGGGACCGGGTCGAAGATTACCGTTTCCGGAGGGTTGCCTGGAATAATGATGCTTTCGCCGGTGGCGAATTGTTTTCCGTTAGTGCCGGTATGCTGTTTCGCTCGGAAAATCTGAGCGAGTTGAGTCAGCCTTGGATCCTGCGGTGAATCGAACGAACCAATCGTCACCAGAGACTGGAACCTGTCGTGATAGACGTACGCTTCAAAGGTTTGTCCTTGCTGGCTTCCGCTGAAGATTCCTTCACGGAGCATCTTGGCGACTTTCCAGGCTCGTTCGGCAGCGTCATCGAGCGTTCCGGTTGGCTCGAACAGGTCGAACTTTTTCTTGTACTCGCGTTCGCCGATGCCAGTGTCCGATCGTCCTTTGAACGTCGCCACAGCCAGTGTGTACTTTCCTTTGTTGCGAAGAATGGAGTACTCCGAGTTTCCGTTCAGACGCAGAATCAACGGGTCACGTTTCGTCCGAGCGACTTCATCCTGAGTGAACAGTGGGTTGATCGTCAGAAAGGCTCCGCTGAACGGTCCCGGCTGACCAGGAGTCTGTCGAAAGACCAGACCTCCGCCGTTGGCCCAGGATTCGAGATTCAAATCTTTCAGGCTGAGCCGCTTGATGAAGTCGCGGGTTTTCTGAGCAGTTGAGTCGTCGACTGTCGGGTAGTTGCCCGCGATGACAGAGATGCTGTTGTTCTGAACGGCAGTCTTCGTTCGCATTGTTCGCCCGAGTGCATCCTTGCCGAGGTTGCCGTGATCGGCCTCACTCATTTGGAAAGTGTAAGCCGGGATGCCTCGTTTTCTGAGGGCGTAAACCAGCTGGCTGGCTGCATCTGTTGGACTCAGGCCGTCGACTCGAACGTCCTGATGCCGTTCTGAAAAACTGGCGACCATGATCATCCACGGACCATGCTGCTTTGTGATTCGATACGTTCGGTTTTCTGTCGCGTCAATGCGAGCAGCCGAAACGGGACCAGCGAAGGCAGCAATCGCGATCGCAAGCAGAAGTGTTGTGCACGAGAATCGAGCACGCATGGCGAACTCCGTTCCGACAGGCGCGAGGTGGTAGGAAAGGGTCTCTTGCGGAGAGAACTGACGCGAATCTTTCGAATTGCCTGAATCAAATCCGATGGAGATTTTTCGCTGAGACAGCGATCGCGATGCGTCTTCCGCTCTGAAGGGGGCGGGACTTTAATCAATTTCCGAAAAACGGGTCCAGACCGGTCTGACACACAGAAAACGGGGCCGAAGTCACACATTGACCGCGTGAAAAGGTCGGTCGTATAGTTCGCCGCCTTTCAAAAATCAGCCTGTGGCCCTGCCAATCAAAGAAGTTCACATTCTTGAGAGCTGGGCGGCAAACAGGTCCCACCAGTCAGAAGTTCAGCCAGACAAGGAAGTCGGCCATGAGTTCTGTCGCGCTGAAGCAGTCGATCCCGTTCGATCATTTTGAGCAGCTCCGCGAAGCCCGCGCGATCATCCGCCAGGAAGCGGATGGTTTGCTTGCGCTGTCGAGTCATCTGGATACTCGGTTCTGCGAAGCCGTCGAGTTGCTGCAGAACTGCGCCGGGCGAGCCATCGTGACCGGCATCGGCAAGGCGGGGATTATTGGTCAGAAAATGACCGCGACGCTTAGCTCGACCGGCACGCGAGCGATGTTTCTGCACCCTGCGGAAGGGGTACACGGCGACCTTGGCTGCGTTGGCGAAGACGATGTTGTGGTTGTTTTTTCGAACAGCGGCAACACGGATGAAGTCTGTCGAATCGTTCCGATCATTCATCAGCTCGGAGCAAAGATCGTTGCGATCACGGCCAGCAGCGAGAACAGACTTGCACGAGCCGCCGATGTCGTGCTGGAAATCGGCGAACTCAGTGAGGCTGGCGAACTAAGTCTCGCTCCGTCAACAACGACGACGGCGATGCTGGCGCTGGCTGATGCACTGGCGCTGGTCGTCAGTCGGGCGAAAGGGTTTACCGCTCGCGATTTCGGAACGTTTCATCCCGGCGGCAGCCTTGGTCGTCAGTTGACGCCGATTCGCGAAGTCATGCGGCAGGGGGATGAGCTTCGCATCGCTTCCAGGGACGAAACCGTGCGCGGCACGCTGCAACGGCTGCGTTCCAGCGGGCGGCGGTCGGGAGCGCTGCTGGTTACCGACGAACAAGGCGTTCTCTGCGGCGTGTTTACCGACAGTGATCTGGCAAGGTTGCTCGAACAGCATCGCGACACGCAACTCGACTCGCCGGTTTCGGAAGTGATGACGTCAAACCCGAAGACGTTGCGTGACAACACCTGCCTGGGCGATGCGGTCAACATGCTTACTGAGCGAAAAATCAGCGAGCTGCCGATTGTCGATAAAGCGGGCCGGCCCGTTGGACTGATCGACATTACCGACGTTATTGGGATTGGTCCGGGTTGATCGTTTTTGAGGGAGGTCATCGATTCTGGTTTCCAGAAACCGCTTAACGCTGATCGTACTGGTGGCTCTGTCGAGCGGGTATTTCCTTTACCTGTTCGGAGTGCGGACGGTGCTGCGCGCGGTTCCGCCGGAAATGCCGGTCGGAAACTTCTCAATGATCGACGAAGTGGATCCCGGCATCGAATCGTTTGACGAAAGCTCTCGCATCGCGGCGAAGTATCTGCCGGATCAGGAATGGGCACGCGACGCGACCGTGCAGCTTCGTGATGGCGACACACTGTTCTACTACGCGCAGGAGTGGCGACAGTCTGACGAAAAACGCACGGTCACTTTCGAGCCGCTGGCCCTGGTCTGGTTTCAGGAGGACGCGGATGAGCCGTTGATCATCCAGGCCGAGTCGGCGATGGTCACATTTGAACGCGACGTCGACCTGTCATCACCCGACCCTGGTCGAATCGTTGCCGGCGAGTTGCTCGGCGAGGTCACGATTCGGGGGGACGATGGCCTGGCGATGAAGGGGAATCATTTCATTTTTTCGGAAGAGTCTGGCAGCATCTTTTCCGACAACCTCGTTGAGTTTGCCTGGCAGAAACATTCAGGCAGTGCACGGCAGGGGATTCAGATCGATCTCGATATGGCAACCGGCGGAGTCAGTAGTCAGCTGGCTGTTACCGGGATCCGGCGGGTTTATCTTTTTCGTGACATTGCGATGGACTTTCTGTTCGAGCAGGACAGCGAATTCATTCCAATGTCTGTCCGATGTGCCGGTCGCTTCATGTTGACACTGCTGGGTGAGGCAAAGAATCCGGCATCGCGAAGCCGTGCTACGTTCGAAGAAAAAGTGGTCGTCCGACGCGCCACGGAATTGAACACCGCAGATGTGCTGACTTGCGATCAGCTGGATCTTCATCTGGCTGAAGCGACTGAGGCTGAGAAGGAAGCGGGCGAGCTGGCTCGCGCTGTCGGCGATCGATCATCCATGATGCCGGGCACCAGGGATGGGTCATTCCGGTTAAATCGAATGAGGGCGATGGGCTACGTCGTCAACGTCACGTCTGAGCTGAATGAGTTTCAGGCTGTCGTGGGCAGCTCGAATCAGCAGCAGCGGTCGATGGCAGTTGTTGACTACGACGCAACGGCTCGACGACTGACGTTGAACGATTTTGATCCAAACCTTGCCAGACAATGGAAGCCGCGAGTTCGTATTACTCAGGGGTCAGGCGAGATGGACTGTCAGCAGATCAGCCTGACGCATCATACCGACGGTCGCGTGAACGAGCTTGTCTGTCTGGGGCATGGCTGGCTCGCCTATCGAGAACCCGGCGTCGATGGCGCACCGGCGACTGACGTTCTGCTGGCGGACTGGAAACGGCAGCTTCGGAAATATACCGACGTGACAACCGGGCAGGATGTCATCGATTTGCTCGGCGAAGCAGTCGTGAAAATGCCTGCGGATCAGGCGGGGATTTCAGCGAACTATATCAAGCTGTGGACGGATCCGATCGAGCCAGCAACACCCGGAAAAAGTTCGCCGTTATTTTCCGGCGGCAACTCCGGAAGTGGCAAGGGGAGTGACAGGGACAGCAAGCCTGAAGATGCAGTGAATCCTCGACGGATACTCGCTCAGAAGAACGTTCTGCTGGTCAGCCCTCAAATGCATGGCCAGATGGAAGAACTACAGGTCTGGTTCGAAGATGCCGATCCGCCTGTCGAAAAATCGAAATTGAAGGATCAACTGACTCCGGTTTCTTACCAGGTTCCTGAAGCCGCTGCGCCGCTGCTTCTGCCTGAGGATGTTGACAAGTCCGACAAACTGAAGGAGCCCGTGTTCGTCTCTGCCGACCTCACGCGGGCCAGGATTGTCCGGCATGGGAAGGATGTTGAACCGGAAGTTCGAGAAGTCTGGACTGAAGGAAACGTACGGATCACTCACTATCGAGATTCCGCCGAAGAGCCCGTCGTCATGACGGGAGATCGATTGCACATTCTCAGCAACACGCCCGATGCTCAGATGGTGCATATCGTTGGTTCGCCGGCTCAGTTGCTCGAACCACGCATGAAGTTGACGGGCGATGAGATTTCTTTTGACCGCGCCCGCAATCTTGCGTGGACCGACGGAACCAGTGAATTGAAGCTTCCTGCTGATCGGGATTTCGACGGTAAGAAACTCGACAAGCCGACGGAACTGACAATCAACAGCCACGAGCAGATGTCTTTTGACGGTCGAGTGGCCACGTTTATTGGCCGGGTTCACGCATCCATGTACGACAGCGTGATGCGGTGTCAGCAGATGGAAGTGACGATGCTGAAACCGCTGGTGTTTGACGACGGAATGAAGCCGACAGAACGTCCGGAAATCGCGACGATCACTTGCCAGTTCGACGTCGAGTTCAACAGTCACGTGATTGAAGAAGGCACCTTGAAAGAAGTACGCCGCGCAAAGTTTGCGCGTTTCCATCTTGATCATCAGACGGGCAAAGTCATCGCTGACAACGGCCCCGGAACGGTTTCACTCTGGCGACGAGGTCGAGGAAAACGAGCGGGACTGGCTCCGTTGGCTGCGGCTGGAGCTAACCGCGCGATGGATGCTCAAGGGACGGAGTGGGAATACTCAAGAATTCAATTCGCCCGGGACATGTCGGGCAACGTGAAGGATCGAACGACGACATTCCGCGGACAGATTGAAGTGATCTATGGCCCGGTGGATGAGCCGATGGCAAAGATCGATCTGGATAAACTGCCCAAAGACGGCGGTGCCATGTTCTGCGACTGGCTGGAGTTTGTTCAACGGGAAACGGCAGACGGCACGAAACATGTCGAACTTCTCGCGAAAGAAAATGCCCGACTCGAAGGCCGATCGTTCTTCGCGCAGGCAGACGAGATTTCATTCGACGAATCGAAGGGGCTGTATATGCTCCGTTCGTCCGGTGACGAGTCGATGCTCTGGCGGGAAAAAGCTGCCGGTGGAGAGCGGACGGCTGTCGTCGCGGAAACGTTCCGCTTCATTCCGTCGATCAATAAAGTCGAATTCGACAAGGCGTCCCGCGTCCAGGGGTTGCAGTAACATGGGCGTAGAAGTGTGCTTGCTTGTTGCTCATCAGGGCATGTTTCATACTCGGTGCTCCAGCTTTCCGAACACAGTGACAGCGTCCGGAAAGCCCCGCGAGAGATGAAAATACGCCGAGGTTGCCTGAATGAGCGATCGTCACAGCGACGCAGATCTGATCCGAATCTGTCTCGAAGGTTCCACCGAGGACTTAACCGAGTCGGTAGTTGCACGGATTAACGAACGGATCGGTAAATCCTCGCTGCTGCGTGAAGCAGTCAGCGAGTCCCCGATCGCTGTGGCCATCCAGGAACTTGTCACGGTCCCTTCGGAAACTCACGCGAACGATGAACCTGCTGCCGCAAACAGTGCTGGCTCACGAAGTCTGAAGTTGCTGGTGGCGTTGTTGATTGCTGGCCTCGCGACCGGTGCAGGTTTCTGGTGGAACGTTCAGAACAGGCAGGTGGCCAGTCCTGCTGACTCTTCCTCGGACAGGGACGCTTCGGGAATCGTTGATACCAGGGAAGGTCTATCGTCAACTGATGCGCACAGTTTGAGTGCGCCAGAATTCGATGCGGAAGAGCAGACGATCGTTGAGTCGGACAGTCGATCTGATGACGATCATGTTGAAAGACTCTCGCCGCCAAATGTCGTCGCTGATTCATCGGCTTCGCCAGGCAACTTGAGCAGCACGACTGCTAACGACGAAGTCAGCACTGCGAAGGTCATCGAGGTAGCGAACACCGAAGTCGCTGCAGCAAGCGGCGGCAAATCTGAGAAGATCGACGCACCTTCCGGGCCGTGGGACGACGAGCTTTCCCTGGAGATGCCACCACGACTGTTTGAAGACGTTGCCTGGCAGGTTCCCGGCGATGAACAACCGGATGAGTTTCCACCAGGTGAGTTTCATCAGTGGTTTTCGAAGATCCCCGGCAAGCCGTTCCAGGTCGGAGAGGAGAAGGCGGCCAACCGCGTTTTCTCTCAATTCAGCGGGATCGCAAAGTTGAATGCTCCGTGGGTCGATTCAGCAGTCCTTCGATTAGGGCTTTACGACACAGAACGTTGTTCATTCACGGTGTGGAGTGGAAACCGCGGAGTTCAGTTGACGTACTACCGGCACCGCAATCCCAATGTATGGGGGGCTTGTTCGGTGACTCGTGCTGGCCGTAGTGGAGAGGACGCGCTGCCGAGACTCGGACGTTTTCTGACCAGCGACTGCGGACGCTGGCATCGTTCCAACTTTGGTGTTTTCGACCTTCGCTGCAACGATGGTTATCTTCGAATGGTTCGCGGCGATGTTGTGCTTCTGTCAGTGCCGCTTGACGATCGGCCTGATGAAATCATCCTGAACGGCAAGTTAAAGATTCGCGACGTGCGAATGTTTCGGTCGGAGCCGTTGCCTGAGCCCGTCGTCCAGCGCTCCGTCACCTCAGAAACGAAAAACATCCTCGCTTCGACGAAGCCGTCGGATCTGAACTGGTCACAGACCAACGTTCCCGACGGCGGCTTTTCGAAGCTGGACAGCAGCGGTCTGGTTCGGCTTGAGACAACATCAGATTCAGCGGAAAGATCGCTCGCCTTTGTTCAGATTCCAGATTCGGGGCTCGCCGAAACAGTCTTTCGAGTCGACTCGATCGATCCCGGTGCCGGCATCTATTTTGGCCGTGCGAATGGCGAGCAGATTTTTCGAATCAGTTGCGTCTGGGACACGGGGGGAAACAAACCGGCGCTCTGGTTTCAGGCAGCCGGTCAGCATGAAGTCGAGCGGAAGTTTGATTCGGATGCCTATGTCGTCCCCTGGACCGGCAAGGGACAGTGGATTCGAGTTGTGGCGGGCTACGGAATCACAACTGTGCAGATGAGTCCAGACGGTGTGAACTGGGGATGGATTATGGACAATCCGATTCGCACTGACTGGGAACGGGTTGAGACAGTCGGTCTCTTTACCGAACCGAAGGGCGAACGGCGGATCGAGCTGGCCAGCATTTCCATCAATGAGTTTCCGGCAATTGTCGCTGTTGCCGATTCTCAGGTTCTGTCGCAGGTTGACGTCACCGCCTTTGAGCCATTGAACGTGCTCGATGTCGGTGCCTGGTTTCACAGGGTAACTCGACTTCAACCGGCGGGTGTGTCCTTTGCCAACTGGCAGCGAGCCTGCGCCGTCGCGACGCTGCGGGCTCGACCTCGCGCACCGCTTGGGACATTTCTGCTCAGCGGACTGCTGGCCGACGGAGCATTTTCGAATGATGCAAACGTTACCGCTAAACATGCCACCGCCTGGAAACTGCTGAGCGAAACCAGCCAGCTCGTGTCGCTTCTCGATTCCAACCGGGCCGTTCAGTTTCAGCAGTTATTTCACGAGGTGGCTCGTCGGCAGGTTGCTGAAAAGCTGGAGTCGAATGTCGTTGCGGTTGATGCCGACGACGAGCGGTTTCCAGCGACGGGATCAATCGTTGAAAGGATGGCTTCTTTGTTATTGAGTCTGCCAATGCAGACGAATCAGGCATCAGCATTAACGGCTCAGGCTGCTGCGCGGCTGGAAATCATTTCTCTGCTGCAGTCGAATCAGCACAAGCGAGTACAACAGTTGATCGACAATGTTGTTTTCTGGAATTCGAACGCGCATCCGAGTCGTGACTGGTGGTCGCAGGTTGATGCGATTTATCCAACGCTTGCCTGGGCGGAACTGCGTTCTCATGACGGAGTTGACTCTGAAGTTCAAATGGCACGACTGGCACTGCCTCGACGGTGGAAGACAACGCTGATTTCCGAACGGCACCCGCTGGCTCAACCTGTCAGCAAAGAAGCGTACAATGTGATGGCCGAGTTTCAGGCGGCTGTCGATGGTGGGGCTTTTCAGGATGCTTGCCAGGTCATTTCCTCGGCTGGTTCGGCAAATCTGATCGGCCTGCTGCCGGATTCGCAGGACGATCAGTTGCTGGTCTCATTTCCGAATGCCGTGGCGATGGCAATGGATCGGTATCCAGAATTACGACAGCAGATGAATGACCGCTTTGGAGCGATTGGTCGATTGCGAGTTCGACAGGCGATCGAGAATGGGGACTATCGGCAGGTCGAAGCGGCAACGATTCAGTTCTTCGGAACGCCCGCCGCCGCCGAAAGTGATTTGTGGCTGGGCGATCGAGCAATGTCGGCGGGGCAGTTCGCTCAGGCACGCAGTTTTTTCGAGCGATCGATCAACGGATTTCGAGCGAACTCGCAGATCGAATCGAGTGAGCTGGCATCAGCAATAGCGAGGCTGAAAGTGGTGGAGGGGTTGCTGGGTGAAAAACGCGAGCGGCATTCAGCTGAAGAGCTGACTCAAACTGTCAGCTTTGGAAGCCAGCAATTCTCTCCGGAGCAGGTGACCAGGCTCGCCGACGAAATCGCCGCAGCACGCGCGCAGCAGACATCCAAAGGTACGATCAATTTACAGGCGACGCAGGTTCCGAGCGGTCGGTTCGACGTACCACGCGTGCCGCAGCTGGTTTCACACAGGATCGAAAACCGTAGTCGCTACGAAGGCGATCTTGGTGAGCACGTCGGGCGATCGGCACCGGCCGATACAGACTGGGTAGCGCGGCAGCTTGCTTCGACAGTCGTCGGAGATCGCGCGTTTCTTTGCAACCGTTTTCAGGTGAGCTGTCTGGACCTGACGAATGGCAGCACGCGATGGAGTCAGCAGTTGGGGGGCAATCACGGTTCTGCTCACCACTGGCCGATGCTGGCGATGAGGCCCCTGGTCATCGGCGAGTCAGTTTTCTGTCGGCGATTAACGAAGGGCGGAACGGAGCTTGTCTGTTGCCAGACTTCAGATGGAAAAATTCAGTGGCAACAGCAGCTTGAGCAACTTCTGGTCAGTGATCCGTTTCTGCTGCGAGGCCGTCTCCACATTCTGGCGACGGACCAGTCAAGTATCGGTCCGACGGTGCTGAATCTTCTGACTGTACATCGTGAATCTGGAGCTTTGCTGTCGACTTTGCCCGTGTTGAAGCTGTTCGACGCGTGGCAGAATTCGGCGATGGTTTGCCAGGTTGCCGTTCGCGATGCGCAGTTTTTTGTCAGCACCGGTGGCGCGGTGGCCTGTTGTGACACCGAGGGGCAAACGCTTTGGGTCAGGCGTCGTGCATGGACACCAACGAATCTTGACAGCCGATATCGATATGCCCGGTCGTGGTCGGCACCGATCATCGTTGACGAGCAATTGATTGTTGGGCAGCCGGAAGGTCCGACAATCGATTGCTTGAATATCCAGACCGGGCGACTTCTCTGGCAGCATGTCGAGCCTGAACTACGTCGAGTCATTTCACAGTTTGCAGAGACGATCCTGCTTGAGACTCGGGATGGTCTGAAAGCGATTTCCGTCGAATCCGGCAGGACTCAGTGGCTGCACTCAGCATCCGATCTGATGGATGGGATCGCTGTTGGAACGTTGAGTGCTGAGGTGAGCACTCAGTCGAACGGTGGGGCTCAGTCGGGCAGCAGCGATCATGGTGACCGACACGTCGTGCTTGCTGTACGGCATGTTCCGAATCAGGAAGGCCGGTCCAGCACGGCGATTCCAACTCTTGTCTGGATTGATGCTGCCGACGGGCGGGAGCTGGCACGGCAAGGGTTTCCGAATCTTGCTGACCGGGAAGCGCGAGTTGGACCACTGCTCGTTACGAATGACCGCTTCTTTGCTTTTGTCGGTAAGGATCGTAAAGAAGGAAAACGGGATATCGTCGAGCTTGTTCCTGAGCCGGGTGTCGTACTTTCAGAACCGGTTGATCAGGAGTTGCTCGCGAAGTGGCACCCGGAGTTTCTGGCGTCGACATTTGCGGACAATGCACTCGGTCGGCCAGATCTTCTGGCAACGTCAATTCAGCGTGACAGCCGCAACGGAGTTGACGCGGTGTGTCCCGGTTGGCTGTTGATCACTCCGCCGCAGCCTGGTGGGATGGGCAGACGTGCCGAACATCGCGGGCAAAAGGAAGCTTTGGAACTGCGTCTGCAACCGGTGCGATTGTCGCCGGAAGACCAGCAGGCGTTGACGGAAACGCCGAACGGCGCGATTCGTTTTGTTCGAGATGTTCATGTGCCTTCGACCGGCGATCAGAGTTTTCGCTTTAAGGCAGGGAACAATTCCGGAGAAGTGTGGAACCTGACCGTTGACGTGAATGGTCAGCAGATTCACAGCACCATCATTAACAACGACACGGCGCCGTCCGGTTGGGCAACAATTCAAAACAGTCTCCAACGCTGGGCCGGAAAGAGTGTCCGAGTGGTCATTACATGCTCGCTGACTGACATCGCGAAACAGACGTCGGTATTCCTGAGCGAGATGAACTCATCCACCCTCGCGCGACCAGTCTCGGACGATTAACGATCTGTCAGAACTCGCTGATAGACCTCACGGATCCGGGCGGTCATGGTCTGGTGGCGAAATATTTCGGTGAAACGTTCTCGACCGTTCATTCCGAGTCGATTTCTGAGTGCTGCGGATTCGGCGAGTTCGCAGATTGCGTCGGCCAGTCCAGCAATTTCCTCGACCGGCAGCAGGTAGCCAGTTTCTTCAGGGATGACAACTTCGCGAGCGCCGTCGACGTCGTAGCTGACGACCGGTTTGCCGGCGATCAGGCCCTGTGGAAGAACTCGGGCGAGTCCTTCCCACTCGCTGGTGTGTGCGACGATGTCCGCTGCACTGACCAGTTCAGGAATCCGCTCTGGGGGAACGAGACCTGTCAGAATGAAATGATCGGACAGCCCGAGTTCTGAAATCCTTTGTTCGAACTCTGCCCGCAGTATGCCGTCACCGATCAGAACGAAGCGAACGTTCGGCGATCGATCGATAATTCGACGCGCCGCCTCGATGAGAAACTTGTGCCCTTTGAGGTGAAACAGTCTCGCCACCTTGGCAACAACAACGTGCTCTGGCTTCAGGCCAAGCTGCTGTCGGACTTCGTTTCGGTCGCGAGGTGGATTCAGAAACGGATCAACGTCCATTCCGCTGTAGATCGTTGTAAACTTATCAGCCGGTGCAATGCCTGCAGCAAGGTACTGTTCTGTCAGGGAATCGCAGACACTGATAAAGGCGTCCGTCCTTCCTGCCGCCCAGCGTTCGAGTCCTCGATAAATGTTGAAAGCCAACGCCGATTGTCCGCGATGGAACGATGCTCCGTGAATTGTGTGTACGGTTGGGATTTTCGCCTTGGCGGCAGCGTAGCGGCCGATGATTCCGGCTTTCGAACTGTGCGTGTGAACGACGTCCGGTTTGAGATCGCGCAGTAATGAAACCAGCCGCTGGTAACTCGACCAGTCTCGCCACAGATGGATACTCCGTCTCAATTCGGGGACTTCGACGATTCGAAAGCCGGCTTCGCGTGCGCGATCCATCAGGCTGCCCTCCGGGCCCAATGCCGGGCCCGTGATCAGAGTCACCTCGTCGCCGAAATCGCGGTACTGATCCTCGCACGTAAATAGCGTGTTCTGCTGGGCCCCGCCGATGATCATTCGGGTAATCACATGGGCCACGTGCATGGAGTTGTTCCGGTTGTGGTCACTTATCGAGTGATTGTTTACAGGGCTGATTGACGTGGAAGGCTGGACGCTACTGTCGTGGCAGCTTGTCGATGGCGTCGTGCGAACCGATCAGCATCAGCAGGTCACCTTCCTGAATCAGATCGTCAGGTCGCGGAACGCTGATGATTTCGGGAAGGGGCAAGGCTGCCGATTCGCTCTCGCCACCTTCCTCTATGGGGGGCACCGCCTGCCGCTTGATGGCGACCAGGTTGACATCGAACTTTGTCCGCAGTCCAAGGTCTTTCAGGCCGGTACCCCACCAGGATTTCGGAGCTTCGATTTCGACGATCGAGTATCCTTCGGCGATGTCGATGACATCATTGAGACGAGGGTTGGCAAGTCGCCGGGCCATTTGCTCTCCGGCGCTGGTTTCCGGCTGAATGACTTCGTCCGCTCCGATCTGCCGGAAGATCTCTGCGTGAAACGTTGTCTGCGCGCGGCAGATTATTTGCGGAACTCCCAGTTTTCGCAGGATCACCGTCGTCAGTAGCGATGCTTCGAAATTCTCGCCGATCGACACAACGCAGACGTCGACCTTGTCGATGTCCTGAGCGTCCAGCGCGTCGCGATCGGTTGAGTCCAGACGCACGGCCAGGTCAACGTCGTCCTTGATTTCGTTGACCAGCTGCATGTTCCGGTCGGCGGCGATGACTTGAACGCCCAGCCGCGCAAGGTTTCTGGCCAGGGCCATGCCAAAACGTCCCAGCCCGATGACAGCAATTCGTCGCAACGGTCTATCTCCAGATTAATCGTCACAGGTTAATCGGCTGAATCCTAACCGGTTGAGTCGGTGGCCGCTTTAATCGGTGGTCGTTGAAGCATCGGTCTCGATCGCAGCCACCGGTGTGTCAGAGTCGACTCGTTCGATGCTGACCTGAAACTCGTCCAGACGATAAAGCAGCTTTCGAGACAGTCGACAGTGAAACGTCACCTGCTCATCGTCATAAGTCGTCGACGTGATTTCCGCATGTTGATTGAGGAAGTGGTGCAGCCGACCGTCGGCAACGTGGCCGTCGATTTTCAGCTCAACGGCCCCTTCACCCAGCCTCCCTGTGACTGCGGCGCAAAGTCGATCAAGTCCTTCGCCGGTGGCGGCACTGACGGTGACAGCATTTTCAAACTTCAATCGCAGCACATCCACAATCGACCGGTCATCCATGGCGTCGCACTTGTTAAGTACCAGCAGCATGTTCTCGTGCGAAACTCCCAACTCGTCGAGCACGCTGTTTACCGTATCGATCTGCGACAGAGCCTGCGGATGGCTGGCGTCGACGACGTGCAGCAGCAGGTGCGCACAGCGAGCCTCCTCCAGCGTCGAACGGAAGGACGCCACCAGGTGATGCGGCAGGTCTCGGACAAAACCGACGGTGTCGCTCAGCAGAACGTCGCCCCACGATGGCAGCGTCCATTTTCTGGTTCGAGTATCCAGCGTCGCAAAAAGCTGGTCGGCGGCGTAAACATCAGCGCCGGTCAACGCGTTCATCAAGGTACTCTTGCCGGCGTTGGTGTAGCCGACCAGTGAAACGGTCATGTGGTCCTGCCGCTGATGCACCATTCGCCCACGGTGCTGTTCGACAACCTGGAGTTTGCGCCGGAGTTCAGCAATTCGCTTGCCGATCAGCCGTTTGTCGGTTTCGAGCTGCTTCTCACCGGGGCCACGACCGGCACCGACACCGCCTTCGATTCGCTCCAGGTGAGTCCACATGCGTTTCAGTCGAGGCTGAGAATAGAGCAATTGCGCCAGTTCAACCTGCAGTTTTGCTTCGTACGTGCGAGCCCGGCTTGCAAATATGTCGAGGATGATTTCGCTTCGATCGACAATAACCATGTCGAGTTCCCGTTCCAGGTTACGACCCTGACTCGGACTGAGGTTATTGTCGAAGACCACAATCTCGGCCCCCAGCGATTCAGCCAGCATCTTCAGTTCGGCGACCTTACCCTTCCCCATCAACGTGGCGGAATCAGGCAGTTTCCGGTTCTGAATCAGCTGCCCGACAATCTGCACGCCGGCAGTTTCGACAAGCCCTCGAAGTTCCTCCAGCGGATCTTCGACGCTGCTTTGCTCTGAACCTTCAAGTACGACGGTCGCCAGAATGGCTTTTTGATTATTTACCTTGAGATTGTCGCGTTTCGGTTCTGCCAAGTGATTGACTACCTCAGTTTTTGTTTGGTGAGTGGTGTGCGGCTCGCGTCTGCAAACGATGGTAACTGCCACCACGTCATTGCTGGCGACGTCGCGAGTGTAGGCGGAGAAGACTGTTGATTCCATAATCGGCTCCACGATCGGGCTGGTTTCATCGCGGCGTGGACAGCAACGAGGGGTGTCCGGTTCGGACCTGGACGGTTCTCGAGTGACGGGAATCTTGCGTGAACCCGCACGCCGTTGAATTGGTCTCTCGGCAGGCTTCGTTAAACTGTCGCGCCTCGCTGATTCCATCCGTCGCTTTTGAATGGTTGGTCAGATTTTCAGCCAGCCTCAACATTCCCCAGATTTCAACTGGATTTTCTTATGAGTGAACGATGGATTGCCGACCGGATGCACAGAATTGATGCGTCCGGAATTCGTAAGGTGTTTGACCTTGCCGCGAAAATGACCGATCCGATCAACCTGAGCATCGGGCAGCCACATTTCGACACGCCGGACGAGATCAAAGAATCGTTATTCGAAGCGGTCCGGGATGGTAAGAACGCTTACAGCCAGAGCCAGGGGATCGCTCCGCTGCGGGAGAAACTGGAAGCTCGTGTCGCTGCTGAGTACGCACATCCGGACCGGCAGCTGTTCATCACCAGTGGAACCAGCGGCGCGCTGATGCTGGCGTTGTCGGCGTTGATTAACCCCGACGACGAGGTCATCGTTTTCGATCCGTACTTTGTCATGTACAAGCATCTGACGGCGATGTCCGGCGGGAAGGTCGTGCTGATCGACACATATCCGGATTTCAAAATTGATATCGAAAAAGTTCGGAATGCGATTACCGATCGGACAAAGTTGATTTTGTTTAACAGTCCGTCGAACCCGACCGGAACAGTCGCCAGTGTCGAGGAAATGAAAGCGCTGGCCGAACTGGCCAAAGAGAAAGACGTCGCGCTGCTCAGCGACGAAATCTATCGTTCGTTCTGTTACGACGGAGACTTCGTCAGCCTAGCCAGATGGAACGAAGACACCATCGTGATTGACGGCTTCAGTAAGTCACACTCGATGACCGGCTGGCGGCTTGGAGTTGTCCACGGGCCCGCTCACGTCATGCAGCAGATGATCAAACTTCAGCAGTTCACTTTTGTCTGCGCGCCTCATCCGATGCAGTGGGCAGCGCTCACGGCCGCCGACTACGACATCACCGGGCGGGTTGACGAATACCGCGAAAAACGCGACTTCATGGTTCGCGAGCTTTCGAGCGACTACGAAATCGCTGGAGCAAACGGCGCGTTTTATCTCTTTGTGAAAACGCCCTGGGGAACCGCCACGGAATTTGTCAAAGCGGCGATCGATCACAACCTTCTGGTCATTCCCGGCAACGTCTTCAGCTCGCGGGATACGCACTTCCGAATTTCGTATGCCGCAGAGAATTCGACGCTCGAACGCGGCGTTGAGGTTTTGAAGAAGATGGCCAAAGGGCCGACTGGTTAGACGCGGCAGATTGGGCGAATACCTTGCGTCGAACGAGGCGATCATGGACAGAAGCAGGCAGGCGATCCGGCTCTGCCTCTGCGCCTTGAGCTGTTTCGCCACTCGTGCGCGGGCTGTCAGAAGTGCCGACCCTGCGCTTACTGAACGAGGCCCTTAGTCAGCTCCATGAAGGCTGTTTCCAGGTTGACTTCTTCCTCGCGGAACAGCTTCAGCTTGAACTTTGCATCGAGCAGTGCGGATGGGAGTTCGCTGTAGTCGTCGGTTTCGGCTTTCAGGGTGACGTCGATCACGGCCTTTGGTGAAACCGAAACCGCGTCGACCAGATCGTGCTGTTCGAGCAGTGTCGCAGCTCGATCGGTTTCGGCGGTGTCGCCCTTGACCTGAATCTGCAGCACGATTCGCTGGCGAGCCTTTTTCATGACCTCGCCGACCTGGCCGTCTACGATCAGGTTGCCTTTTTCGATCATCCCAACGCGTGTGCAGACGTCGGCCAGTTCAGGGAGGATGTGGCTGGAGACGATGACTGTTTTGTTGAGTTCACCGAGCCGTTTCAGCAGATTGCGGATTTCGATACGGGCTCGTGGGTCCAGACCACTGGCCGGTTCGTCGAGCAGCAGAACCTGAGGCTCGTGCAGCATGACTCGCGCCAGACCGATGCGCTGCGTCTGGCCGCGGGAGAGCTGATTGACCATCGCGTCCCGCTTGAAGGCCATGTCGACGAGTTCGAGTTTTTCTTCGACAACTTTGCGGCGTTTGTCCGGAACGACCCGGTAGGCGGCGGCGAAGAATTCGAGATACTCGACGACGGTCATGTCCTCATACACGCCGAAGAAGTCCGGCATGAAGCCGATCAGCCGCCGGATTTCCTGAGGATGCGTGTAGATCGATTTTCCGCAGACGTACGCTTCGCCGTAGTCCGGTTGCAGCAGCGTCGCGATCATGCGCATCGTTGTTGTCTTGCCGGAACCGTTTGGGCCGATGAAGCCGAACACGTCCCCTTCGGCAAGATTCAGATCGATATGGTTAACGGCAATCAGTTCGCCGTAGCGTTTGGTGAGTTGGCGTGTTTCGATCACTTGACGGCTTGCTCGCTATGAAGAAGTTCAGGTCGACAAAGATTCGAGGACTAAACCACGGAAGGCACGGAAAAACTCGGAAGCGACTTCCTCTGAATTCGGTAATATACCGTGTATTTCCGTGGTTGAATTTCTGCCATGTCAGTTCGTCGGGGTACCGCTTCCCGACAACGGATCTGTTTGTCATGATTAGCAGCGGAACGGGCTGCGTAAGGTATCGACTGCCTGACGCGAAAGGAACAACCCGTTCTCCCTCCGCTTCATCCTCACAAAATCCAGCCTCCGGTGTTTCATGTCTCTCCAGAAACGTCTGAATTTTTTCGCTCTTCTGTTCGTCTTGAATTGGGCCGCCGCGAGCCGTGCTGTCGCGGCACCGGTCGATGAGCATTTCTTTGAGACTCGGATCCGTCCGATCCTGGTCGAGAAGTGTTTCAAGTGCCACGGCAGCGAGAAAGCCAGCAGCGGGTTTCGCGTTGATTCGCGAGACGCTCTGCTGAAGGGGGGAGAGGTTGGTCCGGGGGTCGTTCCTGGCAAGCTGGACGAAAGCTGGCTGCTCATGGCGATTGATCCGGCGAACGAAGACCTGCAGATGCCTCCCGACGATCCACTTCCTGCGAATGTGGTTGCCGACTTTCGAGCATGGATCGAAAACGGCGCCGCCTGGCCGAAGTCCGTCGGCGATGGGCCTGATGCCGCGTTTAAAGCAAAGCGTCACTGGGCGTTTGCACCGGTTTCCAGACCCGAGTTGCCAGTTGTCGACGACGAAGCGTGGGTCAAGACTCCGGTAGACCGTTTCGTTTTGAGAAAGCTCGACGAAGTCGGACTCAGTCCGTCCAGGCAGGCTGACCGTGCAACATTGATTCGCCGGCTGAAGTTTGATCTGCTCGGTTTGCCACCGACCTTCGAAGAGACGCAGGCTTTTGCGAATGACAAGTCACCGGACGCGTGGAAGGAACTCGTCGATCGATTTCTGGCGTCTCCTCATTACGGAGAACGCTGGGGGCGACACTGGCTGGACGTCGCTCGGTATGCTGATACGAAGGGGTACGTTTTCCAGGAAGAGCGCAAATACCCGTTCGCCTACACGTATCGTGACTGGGTGGTGCGAAGTCTGAATGAGGATTTGCCGTACGATCAGTTTCTCATTCGGCAGATCGCTGCCGACTGGCTGGTGAAAGAGGGGCTGCCCGAAAGCGAACTTGCGGCGATGGGTTTTCTGACGCTGGGACGCCGATTCCTCAACAACATTCACGACATTATTGATGACCGGCTCGATGTGATCACCCGAGGCACACAGGCACTTACTGTGACGTGTGCCCGCTGCCACGATCACAAGTACGATCCCATTCCGCAGGCGGATTACTACTCGTTGTATGGAGTGCTGCGGAGTTCGACCGAGCCGAAAGATCACAAAGACGCGATGCCGCTGTTCGAAAGCGACAAGCCGTTCAATCCGTACGTGTTTCTGCGCGGTGGGCAGGGTAATCGAGGTCCGCAGGTTCCGAGACAGTTTCTGGAAGTCGTTGCGGGAGCGGATCGCAAGCCGTTCGAAAATGGAAGTGGTCGCCTTGAACTCGCACGGGCGATCGCTCATCGAGAAAACCCGCTGACAGCGCGAGTCATCGTGAACCGCGTCTGGATGCACCATTTTCATTCGTCGCTGGTAACGACTCCGAGTGACTTTGGTTTGCGATGCGAACCACCGACTCATCCGGAACTGCTCGACTGGCTGGCTTCGCAATTGATCGAATCCGGCTGGTCGCTGAAAGCACTGCATCGGACGCTGTTGAATTCGGCGACGTGGCAACAGGCCAGCGTCGACATGCCCGCAAAGCGGAAAATCGATTCAGAGAATCAGCGTTACTGGAAGATGAATCGGCATCGGCTGGAACTTGAGCCAATGCGGGATGCCATCCTGGCGGTCGGAGGCGATCTGGATCTGACGATTGGCGGAGAGGCCGTCGACATTGTGAAAGATCCCACACCGCGACGTCGCACGATCTACGGATTCATTGATCGGCAGAATCTTCCTGGCCTGTTTCGTACATTCGATTTCGCCGGACCGGACACTCACAGTCCTGGACGTTTCAGCACGTCGGTTCCGCAGCAGACGCTTTATCTGCGTAACAGTCAGTTTCTTCTGAATGAAGCTCGGCGAGTCGCAAAGAGTCTTGATGAAATGACATCGCCAACGATCCGGATTCGTGACCTGTTTCGAAAGACGCTCGCTCGAGATCCAGGTCCAGACGATGTTCAACTGGCCGAGGCATTCCTCGCACAATCTGAAAACGGGGATGCCAGAAGTGTGCCGCTCTGGCAGTATGGATACGGCAATTTTGACTCGAAGTCTGGTCGCGTCAAAAATTTCAGGCACCTGCCTCACTTTACGGGCACAGCGTGGCAGGGCGGGGCGAAGCTGCCGGATCTGCAACTCGGCTGGGCATCGTTGACCGCCAACGGCGGTCACCCTGGCGACCCGAATCACGCTGCAGTTTATCGCTGGACGGCTCCTGTCGCCGGACGCTTTGCGGTTAAAGGGCGACTGAAGCATCCTTCCGAACATGGCGATGGTGTCGAAGGGATTCTCAACGTCCCGTCGCAGAACATCGTGATGCGATGGCCGGTTCACCACGACGAAAGAGCGACCGATTCAGAATCATTTCATGTGGCTGCCGGAGCGACCGTCGATCTGGTCGTTGACTGTCGAAGTAACGTTTCGTTTGACTCGTTCAACTGGAGCTTCGAAATTACCAGTGTCGACAATCCTGCTGAGCGATATTCGATGGCAAGCCAGTTTCGCGGAGTGCTGCCTGACGAGCTGAACGCGTGGGAGATGCTGGCACAGACGCTGCTGCTTTCAAACGAATTTCAGTTTGTGGACTGATTATCGAACGGCCGCTGGAACGAAATCCGTGAAGCGTTTCGAGTTGAGAAACTTCACAACGTTTGAGACAGGCTCGTGGATGGCCTGAAAACCGGAGACTATACTTCGACCGCTGTCACGTCCCATTCCAGAATCCGAAGCGTGAGGAGACACGAGCATGGCACTGTTTGAAATTGAGACCAACGCACACATCATGATTGCCTGGGCCGACGATCGTGAGCACGCGGAAGAGATCGCAAAGACGCACTACCCGGAAGAAGACATTCTGCGACTCACCAAGCGCCCGCGGGACATCTGGGTGATTTCCAAGCGGTTGCTGGGGATTGATGGAAACTCCGAGCCTTGCGATATCGCTCGCGAATGCCTGTCCCGAGCGACTGGTGACAAAGTCCACGCCATCCGACTTTACATGCTGGATACCGGCGTCGATTTGCAGGAAGCGCAGCGAGCCATCGAGACGAATATGTCGCTCGGCTGGTAGTCCATTATTGCCCACAACGGATTCGATCTGGGACTAATGAAGGTCGCAAAGACTGCGATGATGAATCTTCTCTCTTGAGCTATTCGTCGCGTGCATTGCGGCCTTTTTCGTTGTTCCCGCCTGAGGTCTGCACCGACTCTTCAGGCCTCCGCTGATTACCGGAGACTGCCCGTGCTTCGAACACTTCTTTCGATCGTCGTATTTTCAGTCGCCTTCGTCGCGCATCCTACATTCAAAGCCGGCGCGGCCGACGACTATCCGGTCCATCCGGATTCGATACAGCAGGACGGCGTGCCGCGGGGTGAGATTAAAGGGCCCTTCGAATGGCGCAGCGAGATCTTTCCTGGTACGGTTCGAGAATTCGCGATCTACGTGCCTGCTCAGTACGACGCGACGAAGCCTGTCTGTTCGATGATCGTTCAGGATGGTTTGCCAAAGGCGAAGCAGTGGAAGCTGGCGACGGTCCTTGACAATCTGATTCACAAAGGCGACGTGCCCGTTCAGATCGGTATTTTTGTCAGTCCAGGAGTCGTTCCGGCTGCTGGAGGGAATGCTCAGCCGCGATTTAATCGAAGCTTTGAGTACGACGGCATGGGTGATCGATACGCCAGATTTCTACTCGAAGAAATCATTCCCGAAGTCGCCAGGTCGTATAACCTCAGCACCGATCCGAACGACCGATTGATTGCCGGAACCAGCTCCGGTGCGATCGCCGCTTTCACCGCCGCCTGGGAACGCCCCAATGAATTCCGGCGAGTCTTCAGCGCTGTCGGGACTTACGTTTCGTTGCGGGGCGGCGACGAATATCCGTCGTTGATCCGCAAGTTTGAAAACAAGCCACTGAGAGTCTACCTGCAGGACGGTTCGAACGACCTGGACATCTATGCCGGGAGCTGGTGGGTTGCGAATCAGGCGATGTTGTCAGCTCTGAAGTTCTCAGGTTATGACGTTGCTCACACCTGGGGCACAGGCGGGCATAACGGAAAACACTCGACAGCCATCCTGCCCGATGCGCTGCGATGGCTGTGGCGAGAATACCCGGAGCCGATCAAGCCCGGGGTTCCGCCAACGCGGCGTACCGAATTGATCATTCCCGGCGAGGATTGGGAACTGGTGAGTTCCGGACATCGATACGCCGATGGTCCGGCGGTAAATGGCGCTGGCGAAGTCTTCTTCGCCGATCGCGAAGCCGGAACCGTTCATCAGGTGAAGCTCGACGGAAACGTTTCAGTTTTTGCGCAGGCAGGAGAAGGAATCGGGGGGCTGATGTTTGGGCCCGACGGAATGCTCTACGGCTGCCATCGTGGCAAACGAGCCGTCGTTCGTTTTAACCCGATCGGCGAAATGGAAACCGTCATTCCCGATACGATGTGCAACGACCTCGTCATTCTGCAAGATGGCTCGGGCTACGTCACCGATCCTGAACGTCAGGAAATTCGGCGGTTTACTCCAGACGGGGAGTCAACTGTTGTCGCGAAGGGGATTAACTATCCCAACGGAGTCATCGTTTCGCCCGACCAGATGCAGCTTTTCGTTTCCGACACGCGAGGCCGTTTCACGTTTGCATTCATGATTGCGGCCGATGGCTCGCTTCAGCACGGTCAGAAGTATGGGCATGTCCACGTTCCAGACAGTAGCAGCTTCAGCGGAGCTGATGGCTGGACCGTCGATTCAGACGGTCGTCGATATCTGACAACAAAGCTCGGCCTGCAAGTATTCGACCAGCTCGGTCGCTGCCACTTCATTCTGTCTTTTCCACCAGAAACTTCGTGGATGTCGAACGTCTGCTTCGGGGACCCGAAACTCGACACACTTTATGTGACGTGCAAAGACAAAGTCTTCCGCCGAAAGGTCAAAGCCACCGGCGTCGTCTCGTGGAAGGCTCCGGTGAAGATGCCAAAGCCGGGGCTGTGACTGCCTTTAGCGGTACTGAAAGCTGAATCGAGAATTTTCGACCGTTATCGTCGTCGCGAATCCTGCTAAATAGTTCAGATTCGTGGATTCGAATCACGAACCAGACGGGCAGAATGACGATCTGGAAGCTGTGGTTGACGTAGTCGGAAAATTCTCGACAATCCGCCCGCGTAGACCACGCACCCTTCGGAGAGGTGGCAGAGTGGCCGATTGCACCGGTCTTGAAAACCGGCGTGGGGCAACCCACCGGGAGTTCGAATCTCCCCCTCTCCGCTTTTGATTTTTCTGTGACACAGAGCGACAGGATGAGTTATCTCCTGTCGCTCTCTGCATTTGTGGCTGGTCACATGCTCCGGGTTCAGGCTCGGTACCTTCCTGCTGGGCATCACCCGCTGTGACATCCGAAGACGTCGAAAGTCCCTCTGAGACAGAAAAGTGTGCAACATTCCGTGCAACGCTTTTTGCCCCACGCTTGTCAGTCGTGGGCTGGTCGGGCGGTTTATCGTCCGGCTCTTGTGGACCGCGATCCTCAGTCTCGTTTGCGGATGGTGTCGATGCCTGACCACTTCGCAGCATGCCATGATACAGGTCTTCGAGACCCAGGTCGGTGTAGACCCGGTACGTCAGGTTGATATCCGAGTGTCGAGCCAGCCGCTGTACATATGCCGGTGGTTCGCCTGCCTTGATCAGGTTGGTGATGAACGTGTACCGCAGAGCGTGAAAGTCGGCCTTGCGGTCATCGACCTCATAGGCGATCTCGGCTTCCTCCAATACCGCCCGGATCATTTTGCCCCCGCCACGACTCGTCGCCCAAGTTCCCGGCCAGAGTTTCGCCTGTCGGGATTTCCCAGTGATCCAGCTCTTCAGAAACTGCACCACTTCCGGGTCTCGGAGCGGAATGCGAGCCGCATCCTTGTTTTTTGTCTGGGAGGCAGACAGACGAACGTGAGGGTGCTCGTCATCCAGATGCAGATCGGCCACCACTAACCGACTCAGTTCCGATGCCCGAAATCCGGTGTGGAGTGCCACCCGAAACAAGGCAGCCTGATCCGGCCCCGACAGGCCGTACATCGGCGAACATGCCCGTGCTGCTTTCAACAGCTTCGTGCATTCATCGGGAGTGAGTGCCCGTCGTTGATGGCGACGTTCGCTCACCTTCGGCGGTCGCAGTTTTTGAAAGGGATCAGTCTCAACCCGTTCGTCGTCGAGCAGAAACTTGGCGAACTGCTTGGCGTGCCGAACAATATGTTTACAGGTCTGCTGAGATCGCCCCTGCTTACGTTGCGACGCCAGATAGGACTGAAAGCTGTTCGCATTCAACTCAGACAGGAGCAGTATCCCCATGGCGTCAAATGCTCGTCGGAGGCGACCGACAACCAGTTTGACCTGGGCCGGACTGATTTCCCGGTCTTCAAGAGACTGCTGAAAATCCTCCAGATGCTCGGCCAGCGGCTTTTCGTTCTGCTTGATCCGTGACGTGCGAATCCCGGCTCGTTCTTCATTGACTTCCCGCTTCGCTTCACGAAGTCGGATCGCGGCCTCGTCAAAGGTCTTGAAGCCGTTTTCCTGAACACGTTTCCAGGCAGCGTTCGGGTAGCGAATGGACCAGGTCGACGCTTTAGTTTTTACGCCGTTTCGGACGATGGTAGGACGGAATGGTTTGCTCATCGTTACCGCCCTCCTTTCGACTTCCGATATTTCGGATGAAGGCGTTCCCATTGCCTGCGACCCGGGCAGCCGCTATCGATCCAGTGCATGATCTCATCACGCCCCCAGACTCGTTGCGTGCCGATGTTGACGGACTCTGGTAAACGACCTTGGCTTTCGAGTCGATAGATCGTTCGAATCGTTCTCCCCAGAAGTTCAGCCATATGATGCTTGGTCAGTAATGGTGGATATGGAGTCGTGACTTCAGTCATTTCACGTCCTCCTCTCCGTTCGCCACACGACGAGCTTCTGCTCTTCGGACGATATTCGCAAGGACTTTCGCGAGCGTCTGAACGCGGGAATCGTCTCGCCCAGCTTGACTGACGTTGTGCAGGGGATGGCTCGGTGGTGCGGATGCATCACCGTTCACGGGTTCAACCGTCAGGTCGATCCCCCATTTTCGTCTTCGATTGGAAGGTTTGGACATTAGTCTCAACTCTCCTTCGCGTTCTGGTGAACGCTGCGTAACCGATCAGCAACCAGAGACGCAGGAGCCGTCCCTGCATCAGGTGGTTGTTGTTCGATCGAGATGATTTGAAGATGCGTGTCCATGATCTCTGGCTTATTCGAGAGTGCCGACTCACACTGTTGGAGCCGAACGGACCTTTGACTGATTACCCGGATCGATTTGACCTGATCACGTCAGTTGATCGGATATCCCGAAGGCTCCGTCCGCGAATCCGATAGCGAAGCTTCCTGATTGCAATGGATGCGATGGGGTTACGACTTCAAATAAGTTGTCCTGAGTAATGGGCGTCGGCAGCAGCTTGTTCCAGAACTCAAAGTAAACCTGAGAGAGAGGACTGTCGTGTAGACCGGGATCTTCTTCATCTTGCCCGCCAAGAATCGACTCCAGCAATTCGTGGGAAACAGTCCATTCGCACTTTACCCCACAAGCTATGTGCTTTGCCCATTCTCGAACCATGTCTGGCAGGAACTCAGCGAGATTGGACAACTCTTGATCTGTAGCGATCTCTGTGCTCCATTTTTTTCCGATCTCCAGTCCTTTGGTATAGGATTGATGCTTGATGGCTTCTCGCCTGACACATTGCTGTTCCCAGAATTCCTTGATGAAGCCGCGAAGAAACAGCCTCTCTTCCTTGCATGTCGGTCGAGGCATTGGAACGAGAGGGTTCCATGAGGAACCACGTGGGTTTGACCAATGAACGAAATCGACGTCCACATCTCTCATGGTGACGAGGAGATCATCGATTGTCCTTTGCTCTGTTTCGGCTATCCAGTCTTGGGCGAAGGAGCGTCCTTCTTCTATGAAGTCGCGATTCTTCTGTTTCTTAGCTGTTGTTGAAGACATTGGTGTTCCTTTCGAAGGAGTTTACTGCCAGGGTTTTAGGCAGATTTGAGTGTGCCCCCAGTTACGTCACAGGGAGTAATGGGCGGGAGTATGTCAAAGTTCAAAGGGCAACGCTGTAGACAGAATGTGCCCAAAGTGTTCCCGATCCCAGCTGGCCTAGTCGATCCGGTAGTAACCGTTCTTGGGAGCTTTAATGATGAAGCCCCGTCGGCAGAGACCCGGGAGGTATTTTCGAGCCGCTTCGTAACTGCACAACGCCTTGTCGGCCAGCTGATGGGCGGTTTGAGGAATATCATTTGTCACCCTCACCAGATCCTGTTCTGTTTCTGTGAGAGTCAACTCGAGCGGAGGGTCCACGATGTATTTCAGAATCCGTTGGGCCTTCGCTTTGATCTCCTGGTATTGAGGGGAATCAAGGAAGCCGACCTCTCCGAACGCTTCATCAGTAGGGTTGAGAAGAAACATCCAGGCCTCTACTGGGTTGGACGCCTCGAATACGTGAGAACAATATGCTGTTCCGGCAGGAGGAAGATAAAAGTGAGTCGCTACCTGCGGTATGTGTGAGGACATCGACTGATATGCCCGCTCAAAATCTGCATCCCAGTTGTCGCCACAGCAGTCAGGTGGGATGCGTCCTCTTCCGCAGCTCTCTCGGATTGCTTTCTCCGCCAGGACCGCTCTCCTGATGAAGGCTGTTGTACATTTCTTGAGATCTGCAGACGTGCAGTTGATGTGCTGCCGTGACGCCATTTCTTCATTCCTCATAAGGATGGTTTTGATAACTGAAGCCAGATCAGGCCTCTCGAAACCATTCTTCAGGGGAAGTCAAAGTGACATGGGGCGAGATCTGCTGTAATTGGGCCCCTCGGGATTACAGCGATTCTCACTTTTCCGTTGGACACTTGGTTTTCAGGACAGGTGAGCCTGAGTGTGTCACCCTAACGATGGCCAGATAGACGTAACGCCTTTCCAATACTGTGGTTACGGATTCACTTTGGGCTTTGCGTCCATTCGCTTAATTCAGTGATCAGATTTTCTACCCGTTGACTCTTTGAGTGCAGCAAGAAACTCCTGAAGCGTATTGGAGAATGCCTCACCTTGCCGGATCAGCTTGTCTGTTAGGATATCCAGTTCTTCCGGCAGGATTTCTGGTTGTGGCAATTTGGATAGGTGCTCGTCGAGCATTGGAAACTTAAATCCGGGCCGGACCTTGTAGGCTCTGAGCCTCTCATCAAAGTACCAGGGGATTCCAGCCATGCTCAGAGTCTGCAACAGGCGGAAGACAGTTCTGCGTGAACACGAAAGCTCTTCGGCTAGAGCATCGGCATCCCAGCGTCCACGGCCCATGATCAGGTGCAACGTCTGCATTAACCGGGCGAGACGTTCACATTGACGTACCCGTCGGTCTGCATCGCTTCTTCCATTTTTGTCTCCTTTGTTTGCCATGCCACCCAGTGGATCATATGGCGGTGACATGGGTGGGGCATTTTGATCCAGTGCCCCTAAATGACACAGTGCCTCGTAAGAATGTGACTCGTCAGTGACGAGCATATCAAAGGAGGTCTAAAGGTGAGCTTTAGGGAATGGACAGAGCAACTGCGGTCGATCCAGGGAAATCAGCCTTTGTGGCCCCGGCTACTTGGGATGATGTTGGATGCCGAGTTCGAGCGACTTTCCAGTGTTGATGAGGTCTATGAAGGTGAAGTGTTTAAGGACAGAGACCATCATGAGATCTCTCAAGGGACCACTGAACGTTGTCTGGTTGCTTCGCTATACCACCGCTGTGTGAATGACAACCATGGATGCCTGCTTTATGAGTCCGAGCCAATCTGGCTGCTGGGCTACGAGTGGCCGAATCAGGGTGGAGATAAGGAGCGTGGACGTCGTGCTGATCTCGTTGGATTGCGTGTTGACGGGAGCCTTGTTGTCTTTGAATGTAAGCGGTCTGATAATGCCGATCCGCCACTGACGGCGTTGGTTGAAGGACTCGACTACCTTGCCTGCCTCCTCCGACCACGAAATTTTGAAAAGATTTTGTCGGGCTTCAGAAGCTGGGTATGTCGTGATGACAAAGTCATACCAGAGGGCTTTGAACAGACTGTGCCAAGCCGAACAGTTCGTCCAACATTGGTCGTCTTGGCTCCAGAAGAGTACTTCCGAGGACGATATTCAAGAAGTCGTCGCGGGGAAGGCTGGCCGGAGATCTTGAATGCCGGAGATAGCTTTGCAGAGGGCTTTTCTTTGCGTTTTGCTTGCTGCGACTATGACTCTACCTTTGTGTTTAGTCCCTGACCCACCTGTGCCGGGTCATACATTACCATCTATCTCATAAAGAACATCTGTGTCCGCGTTCTTGAGAACGGTCTCAATCCTTGTGGGCTGAGTGGCTACAACCTCCGGCTCCACAATGGTGGCCACTCACGAGTCTTTGATTCCAAGGTGTTCTGAAGTCAGTTCTTCGTAGTTATTAGAGACAGTCGCACAGCCAGATCTGCTTCTGTCCACTTTACAGGAGCCCCCGATGTCTCGATTGACGCTGATTCACACACAACAGGAACTTGTCGCAGCCGTTGCTGAAAAGACGGGGCGGCACGTGTTGCTGAATGCGGTATTTGATTCAGAGGCTCCCGAGGCGATCCGTCTCAATCTGGCATCGCCGAATTGCAGCTACTACAGCTCATCGCACGGGGCTCAGACTTTCAGTCTCGATGAGAACCCGTTCCGGGTCTTGTCCCCCGCAGTGTTACTGTCGGTGTCGGAGCTTGCTGAGTGGGCAGCCAACTTTACGTTTGTGGCGGATGCTGTCGGGGAAGTTTCCTGGGGGCAGATTCCCCAGAATGATCCGAGAAATGATGTGCCGCTCCAAAAGCTCCAGGCTGTCATTGACCAGTTGTTGGACACGGACTCGTTGCTCAGAGAACTGCCTGTTGAGACGGACCTCTATCGTTCTTACCTGAAGCATCCACGAAGTCTTCGCCTGATAGACGGCGAAGTGATGAGTGATGCTGGCCAAGAACTGCTCGCAAATTTCCCACAGGCCACGACCTGCTATGTTTCGGTTCCCCAGTTGCGTGAGTACTGCATTCAGGAATCCGTCCGAGAAGGTGAGCTTGGCCCTGCGGGGGAACAGTTTCGAGAGTGGTTTCAACAGGCTCGTCGACTCTCAGGACCAGCAGCAGAGGCGGGACTGGAATATGTGGCCTATGCTCTCCGGCCCCTCCGTTTGTCAGGTGCTGAGTTTCGCTACAACCAACAGGATGGTCAGCCGAATGACGTTCGCAAACTGACAACCGACATGCTGTGTCGATTCCAAGGTCAACCCGTATGGACGGAACTCAAGATGGCCAACGACACTTGGACCTCGTCGGCTCTGCAACAAATCCTGCTCTATGGAGCGATGGTTGCTGGCGAGCATCAGTCGAGACGGTTGCAGTATCACTACGGAGCTGAATTTGAGCAGGGCCGACAATGGCTGGCTGTGCTCGTGGAGGATCGAGACGATCGAGCCTTCCTTGAAGACTTTGACCAAACCCTGCGATTCGTTCAGTTGCTGGCTGCCAAGAAGGTGATCCAGGAACACTTCGTGGGAATCATTCTGGCAAAGATCACGGGGCATGAAGGTCAGTGGCGGATTTCAGAATGGCATGCCATCGGGTGACAAAGAGTTCGCGTGAGTTCACTCCACTTGATGGGGCTCTCCGTCCTGCAGTTGCGTGACGTTGTTGAAGTGATCTTTGAAGTGTCCCGGTTCGAACGTGTGCACCGGAATGATCGTCGTGGGATTTACCGCTTTGACGAAGCTGACGATGTCTGCCGACAGCATGTGACCGCTGGTATGAACATCGTGCAGGCTGCCGTTGGCGTTTGTCAGGATTTGCTGAGTTGATCTCCACTCCGGTTGTTCAAGATAGCCATGCCACCGTGAGTACAGGCAGCATGTCCGATCAGGGAACTGTCGGTCGAAATCATCCAGCATGGAGGCCCGGAAGACCATCAGGTATTTCTCCGGTGCTTCGCGGATTTCTTCGAGCGTGATTTCTGCCTCCCGAAAGCGTTCTATCTGCTTTGCTCTCCCCTTCCGGTGGCTCGACTGTTTCAGGGTTTGAGGGACGTAGACACGGACCAGGCCGTTTGGCTCAGGCTGCGGGAGTGGGATCTCATGCTGGAGCAGGTGCATGATGAAGGCGGTGTAGACGTCTGCTACGAAGGTGCGTCCCGATTTCTTGGCGGCTCGGATGAATGCGACCAGTCGATCCACGTGCTGAGGGGAGAACGATGCCAGGGCCAGACTTTCGCAATCCCCCACCAACTCTGTGATCTCGTTTTCCAGTTCGTACTCTGTTGCGAGGTTCCCATCAGGGAAGCCGAAGTGAGTTCCTTCCATCAACATTGCATCGATGGGCATGTCATTCAGTACTTCGATCAGTCGTCTTCCCATGCCTGGTTTTCGACCGTGGCTTCTCAGGTCTCCGCTGTAGAGCAGTCGCTTGCCTTCCGCTTCGATCAGAAACGCCAGACATCCGAAGATGCTGTGGTCGACCGCGTAACCGGTGACGGTGAAGTTTCCGATCGTGACCGGTGCTTCGGGTTTGATTTCCCGGAACCGTTCTCGTGGCAATTTGACCTGTCCGGCGAACAGACTTCCCGCCAATATCATCTTGCTGGTGCCTGAACTGGCATAGATGGGAATTACATCCTGGGCGTGATTCAGCAGCCCGGTGTGATCGAGATGGGCGTGTGAGAGCAGGATCGCATTCGGGGATGGAGTGTTGTTGTCGAAGAGTCCCAGTACGTTCGGAAGGATGCCTTGTGTTTTGAGATCTTCCGTGGATTTGCGTCTCAGCGAGAATGTGTCCAAGGCCTGTCGGTCTTCATCGAAGAGCGGCATCCCAATATCCAGGATGATTCGGGTCTCTCCGCTGCGAACTTCGATGCAGTTACCTCCAACTTCCTTGCTCCCCCGATGAACAGTAATTTGCATCCGTCTCAGTTCTCCTGCTCATCGTTAAGTTCGTCATTGGTGGCGATTTGAATGTTCTGAGCCAGCCGCATGCGTCGCTCCTCTTTGAACATGGGGAGTTCCCGCTCTGCCCAGTTGGTTCCGAGGGTGGCTCTTGTCTCGAACCATTCCCGGTCGTCTTCCGTGAGTCTTCCGTCCCGGCTCGGAATCCACCAGTCCGAGAGTTGAGCAGTGAGCATCGCTGCTTTGTAATTCGCTCCCAGGTAGGCTTGTTGACCAGCAACGTTGATCCAGATTTCTGTGCCTGTCGATTTGATATCTTCAGTGATGGGGCCGATCTCGATCCGTGGATCAGCCTGAATGGCGTCTCGGAAAGCTTCGAGAATCTGGAGTCGTTCGGCTTCGATCATCACGGGTTTTCTGTGTACTCTTGGGAAGATGTTTTGCCCTGATTGTACTGGAATCTCCTGGGGTGAGAGAGCGATCAGGGAATTCTGGGAAAGAAGAGCCGCTTCAAGACCAGAACATTTCCGAGTCCCCAGAAGACCAGAGACAGTCCCGTGTGTTCAACCAGGAACTGTTCCGGCGTTTTCCAGAGGATGAGGAAGCAAGGGGTGGCCAGGATCAGGCCGGCGATCATTCCCAGAACGCTTACGAGCATGATGAACAGTGGAAATGTGTAGTAAATCACGAGGCCTCTGCCGAGGGCATCCACGAAGTCACCGGGGCGTCGATCTTCAGTCATCGTCTCTCCTTCTCTGATGGTGTGTGGATCAAGTTGGATCGGCTTCAGATTCGGTGTGGGTGGCTGGCATCGAACAGATTCAGAAACGTTCGGCGACGTACCACTTCTGCTCATGCAAATTCCAGGTGAGGCGGTACGTGGTCACTTTCTCCAGCGGTGTTCCCGCTTCTGATTTCCACTCGATCGCGACGTTGAACTTGTAGGCGGGCCATTCTTTCCAGTTCTCGGGAAGTTCTGAGGCACGGTCGAATGCGAGGGGATCAGGTTCGTCCGTGGTGATGCTGCGGATGTCGTAGCTGATCGGTGCTTGCAGGCTTTTGATGCGAGAGTCCATCGTCGTGACTTCGCTTTCTTGTCCGGCGATCCACTTCTGGAATTCGCTGTCGAAATGAGCCTGAGCGGCTGCCTGAGAACCGGCTGGACCTGCACCGCAACCGGAAAGCAGGGACAGACAAAGTAGAGCAAGAGAGTGAATCATCAGTCGTTGCATTAGTAAGCTCCTTGTGGGTGAGAGAATGTTTCTGCTCTATCTACCCGAAGGGACTGACATACGCGGGACAGCCATCTATTGATTCAGTGAGATTCCGGCTTGGAGTGTCTTCACGAACCGTTCCCTGAGTTCGATCGGTTCGAAGATCTTCACCTGTCCCGTCCAGGTCAGAATCCACCGCAGGATTTCTTCGAGGCCGTCCACGGTGAATGTCATTGTGAGGGAGCCGTCGCGGTGCTTTTTCATCTGTTGAGTGTGATGCCACTCCGTTTCCGTGACGATCGGAGCCACTTCCGCTGAGAACCGCAATTCGATGTCGTAGCTGGTCTTTCCGCGATAGACCGCCCAGGCATTTCCGAAATGCTGACGAAGATCGAAGTTCTCTGGGATCTGAGCGGGTTGGTCGAGCATCCGCAGCGTTTTGAATCGGGCCACACGCAGCGTCTTCGCCTCTGTTTCTCCTTCCAGATGACCGATGACGTACCACGCTCGCTTAATGAGGCAGAGCCGGTATGGATGGATCGCGAGTTTCACCGGAGCCTCTTCATAGGGGCTTTCATAAACTCCGGTCAGTTGTTTCCCTTCGAGTAGAGCCGATTGCACGGTCTTGATGGTGGAATCAGCTTTGCTGTGGTCAACCAGCTTCAGGTCGAAGACCTGCATGATTTCTGCCGTGTCGGCGAGGATCTCTTTGATTTCCTCCGGGGAAGTGGCTGCCAGTTTGCGAGTGGTCGGTGCCGCTCCGCTGCCGACGTTCAGACCGGGAGCTTTTGTGAGCGTGGTCGCCAGTGCTTGTCCGAGGGCTTCCTCTTCCGTCAGCGTCAACGTGGGGAATCGGAAGTCCGGTCGAACACGGTAACATTGGTCGTGCTCATCGAAGTACCACGGCACCCCGCTGAATTCCAAGACTTCGAGGTCACGGAAGACAGTCCGTTCCGAAACCTCCAGTTCCTCAGCGATGGCTTTTGCGTTGTAACGGCCTCGCGACTGGATCAGGTTCAATACCGAGAGGACGCGTGCCATCCGTTCACTTTGTCGAACTCGTCGATCCCGATCCGGTCGTCTGGAAACCTCCGGTCCCGGTGGTTTGCTTCGCGAGACTTTCTTCTTGGCCATGCTGCTGAGTCTTTCAAAATAGGATTCCATCCAGTCTGACGGTAAGCGGTGTCAGAGGAGGGTCAACCTGATGTGCCAGACTCGAAAATCCAGCTATGAGCCTGATCCACCACCTTCGCGACAAGTGGCAGGTCGTCACGTCCGAAGGAGTCTGTGTTTCGCCATTCTTCGCCCTCCTTGTAGAGTCGGCTGACGGTCACATTGTGGCGGACACCGACCGAAGTTTCGTTCTCCCAGATCGCGGCCTTGACGGATCCCAGACGGATTTCGTGGACGGGTTGTTGTTTTTGCTTGGGCATCGTGAGGTTCCTTTCGTTGAGTGAAGTGATACTTCACTTCATACCCGAACAAAAGGAGCCGGTTCACTGAATCCGAACAGACCAACCTCAAGAAGTTCACTCATTTCCTTTTGGGCAACTCGCTGTGCGTCTGAACTGAAGGGGTGTTGTGGCGGCTGAAAGTGACGTCGTGCGAGACTCAGGAAAAAGTGGATGCACAGCTCTCTACTGGAAAATGTTGACCAGGGAACTCCATGGCCACTGCAGTCCCCACATTGATAGGCCAGGGTGATCCTGATCGCCCATGACTCTGATGCGATTCTGGCGATCTCATATTCCGCGATGGCTCGTTGGTTCTTGGCTTCGAATCGCCGGAGTCCTTCCGATGATTCCATTGCAGGATCTCTGACCGTTCTCACCCAGTTCTCGAACTTCTGTTGACGGAGTTGCAGTGAGTCAATGACCATCTCCATTGGTCTTTTCGAGTTGACTGAGTTTCAATTGCAGGTAGCGTTCCAAGTCGTCGATCAGAGTCCGTTCCGGCTTCGAGAACCAACGTCGTTGTTGCTTCAGGATGTCGATCACATCCCGGTAGCCGAGTTCGCCGATGAACGGGAGTTTGGGGAGTTCGCTCAGCCGTTCGCTGTCCGGAATGGCCTCCTTGAGTTGGCTCGAATCGCGGTACTTCGGCACGAGAGGATTCCCAGTTGTCGGCGTGAGCAGGATCAACACGAAGTCTCGACGTTCTCCATGGAAGAGAACATCCTCCTGAAACCATCCGTTCTCCCGAAGTCCGACGCGGGCGTTGCGGATCAGTTGGTCAGAAGGGAACCCGTTGGTTCCATCATTCTGTGAAGTTGTCGCCGAGAGTTGTGAACCGTACTTCATTTCGATGAAGACGGTCGTCTTGGGATTTTCCCAAGTGATGACAACGTCCACTTCCGTGGCCCCCTCGGACCAGTTCAGGTGCTGTCGGGGATAGCGTCGCTGTTTTTCCCAAAGTTCGATCCGTAGATTCCGGAACACCTGACGGCGGAATCGTTCCTCGCCCAGTGCTTGATTGAGCAAGTCTGGTAGCCACCAGCGTGGATTGATTGCTTTCAGCACTCCGAAGAGGTGCCCGGTGACCACGTCCTCACTGGTCGGTCGTACGATCAGAGGACAACGTAGCTCTCCCTTGCGGGCCGGTTCACAGAGGCAGCCTCCTTTGCCGCCGAGTTCGGTCAGCATGCTCTGGCTCCGTTGAGTTCATGAAGTTCAATCGCTGCTTCTGATTGAGTTCCTTTCGGTCTCCACTCCCGACACTGCTGACGATAGGAGCAGGTGGAGCAATTCAGCGGGGTTTCGATCGGATAGAAAATCTGGTTGGCAACTGCTCGTTCCACGTTCTGCACGAGATCGCCCAGTCGTCCGAGATCGTCCTCGGACCTGGAAGTTTTCAGCCGCTGGAGTTTCGGTGTCTTGGTTTTCACCAGCACGGCATATTCGACCGTCGGCATTTGTCCCGTCGTCTCGATGACTGCGTTCACATAGCAGGTTGCTTGCAGGGACGCTTCGACCTCGAAGTCTCCGTAGGACCGTCCTGACGTTTTGAACTCCGTCACTTTGAGAACATCAGCTTCCTTCGTGATCAGGTCGGTGAAGGCGAGCAGCGGGGTTTCCAGATACTCCCCCTCGCTGTTGTGCAGAGGAACCAGAAACCGTTGTTCGATGGCCACGATGTTCTGCGGCGGTGGTTCTTCCAGGTACAGTTTCAGCAAGGCCAGACCCTGTTCAATCAGGTCCTCCTGCGATTCGTTCGCCTTGAATTCAACCTTCTGTTCTTCCGTCCGCAGTAGCCAGGTCTCGAAGAACTCCTGGCGAATCTGCTGCTCCACAGGTTCTTTCTTCTCCATCAGATACCGGTGGTAGACCGCTAGGGCGTTGTGGATCGCTGAGCCAAGAACCAGTCCACTGCTGACGGTTGGCTGTGGCAGTTTGAGAATCCGTTGGAAGTAGTATTGAAGCGGACAGCGGAGGTATTGGTTGATTGCACTGTAAGACCAGTGCGGACGTGGTTCCTGCTTCATTGGTCGATCTCCTGTTTACCGCTGGTTGCGAGGACCGTCCTACAGACAAACTGACAGATTATGCGATCCCAGTCGTCAGTCAGGACACGGGTAAGAGGTTGAGGAGGAAAGCCACCTCGCCTGAGCCATTTGAGCAGTGCTTCGGCAGCTTCGGATGCGGCGTCGAAATCTCCGTCTGACATAGCATCGAGCATCTCTCCCCAGGTGGTTTGTGGGTCCATGCTCTATGCTCCTACCGACGTCGGCCAGTGGGAGCGGTGTTCTCAGCGGTCAGTTCGTCCAGCACGATTCCCGCCTCGGATTTCGAGAGGTCATAGAGATCGACTTCCCGGCCCACGATTTCTGCCACTCGTTGACGGAGTTGCGGTGTGGTGAGTCCCTGTCGTTTGGCCAGGTTGTTCAGATACGAGATCTGCTTGTTGCTGGCTGGTGTGAAGCCACCATCATCACCAGTGCGGTGATGACCGTTGCCATTTTGAGGAGGAGATGAGCGGCGTTCGTACCCGTTCCCGCGACCGTTTCCATTCGCTGAACGGGCCGGAGCAGATTCTTGACGAGCAGGCGGAACTTTATCCCGACTGGCAATCGCTGACTCACCCTCGTAGCGTTCGACCTGCTGGTTCAGACTCTCCTCAGCAAGATCGTAGAGTTCCTTGATTTTCTCGACGACACCCTCGGGGTCATCCAGCGGCACACAGACTTCTCCCTCCAGGTTCACGCTGAACCCGGTGCTGTTGTAATCGCGTGAAACCTTCCGACTGAGACCTACGTTGACCTTGAGCATGGGGGCATTCCTTCGTTCAGAGTTTGATGTCACTGAACTAAATACCCGACTAGGACTGGCAATACGTTCGGTTGGCCACATACAGTGTGCCGCAGTGTCTGGAGCACCTGCACCTTGGATGACATCCCTTGTGAACCAAAAGAATGAATCTTGGTACTTACAACATATTGAAGGGTGGGGCGAAACGCTGTCACTGGCAACGGTTAATCGAGGATCATCAGGTTGATCTCTTGTTCATTCAGGAATCTTATCCCCATGATGAGCATCTTCCGCCATTGCTCTTTCCGCAGCATCGGGGTTCCTCAGTTTGGGCAAGTGCCCCGCCCAATAAATGGGGCAGCGGGGTCTTTTCTAGCAGCGGTACGTTGTCACGTTTGAATCTGCCGAGTTACGACGGTTGGGTTGTGGGAGGCTTGCTCCGGAATGCGGCTTGGTTGCCCGACTGCGATGAAATTCATGTCTTCAGTCTGCATGCCCCGCCCGGAGAGGGGAGTTATCCGGGACAGGTGAATCGCATCCTTGATGAGATCTCTGAGATTGCCAAAGGTTCTGACGTCATCATCGCTGGTGACTTCAACCTGACGGTGAGCTTCTGTGAGGACGCGTCGATCAAGTCGAGTAACATCGCGATCCACGAACGTCTTGCAGATGAGTTTGGACTCATGAACTGCTGGTCCGAAGCCAATCCAGGTCAGCCTCTCGCACAGACGCTCCGCTGGAGTCGAGACCGCACCATCCCCTTTCACTGCGACGGGATCTTTGTGCCACAGCGTTGGAAGCCCTTGTTGAAATCGTGTGTCGTTCTGTCTGGCCAAGAATGGGAAGAACTGAGTGACCACAATCCGGTCATCGCACATTTCTGACTTCTCATTGTTCAGATGAGTTCACTCGCAACCCCGTTGAATTTCGTCCGGGATCACCCACTCCCCGTTCTCCTCGACCTGCCAGATGTGGTCCTTGTTGACTTCCAAGGCGGTTAGCCTGCCGCCGAATCCACAGCCCGTGTCGATGCAAAGGCAGTACACAAAGTCTCGGATCGAGCGAGGTGTGTGTCCAAGAACGAACTTCTTCCCATTGAGGTGAGCACGTGGAGGTGACTCCTCAAGTGAGATCCAACGTAGAAGAGATGAAGGTTGGTCTTCGAGCTTGGAGTACCAGCAATAGTTCGCGTGTGTGAATACGAACTTGTCCGTCTCGTGGTACGGTCGACAGGAGAGAAGAAAGTTCCAGTGGTCTTGTGGAATGTGACCGATGCCCGCGTCTTGCTCGTATGAGGCCAGCGTCGCGTCGCCTCCTTGTGACTTCCAGCGGAGTTCTGCGTGAGGATCATCTCGGCTGTCGAGCATCATCTCCTCATGGTTGCCGAGGATGGGGATCAGTTGGCAACGGCGACTCAGATCAATCAGGAGATCGAGAACTTGTCCACTGTCTGGTCCACGGTTGATGTAGTCTCCCAGTGTGACGATGGTATCGTCCGGTCCGGGATCTATGGCATCGAGAATGGATTCCAACGCCGCAGCGTGTCCGTGGATGTCGCCGATAGCGATCAATCGACCTGAAGCTGAGTTCTCTTTTGCCACGAAACAATCCCGTCATGAGTGCTGAATCCGTCGCTCAGCATCATAACGGGATTGGACTGTCATAGGTGGGACTGAAGGTTATGTCGCCATTTCGAGGGCCAGTTTCCAGGCTTCTGATTTGAGCCGGTTGCCGGAGCCGAACCAGGCTGATTCGAGCCGTCGGTTCGCCCGCTCCTGTTCCGTGCGGCCACGAGTCGAACGGTGGTGGTCGACGAATTCGGTCACGGCGTTGAACGCGGCCCAGGTGGTGAGCTTTGTCTCAGGGATGTCTTGCCCCCGTCCGTGCTCGAAGAGCCGGAATAGTTCTGACCTGATGTTTGCTCCCCGACGGTTTTGAGTTCGTTCACTGTCGGGATATAGCAATTCAAAGTACGTCTCCAGCTGACGTCGCGTTGGGTAGTGCCACGCCAGGCGGTTCATGCGATCTCCCAAGTCGTCATAGAATCGCTTGGCGAAACCGAGGATCTCCTGAGCCTCTCCGACTTTTGCATCCAAGTCACCCTTGTGGATGATGGAGACTCCTTGCCCCCGACTTCGCCGTTCTGCCATTCCGAGGGTATTTGCACAAACGACACGGATCGGCGTGAAAAAGACCCTGAGTGCAGATGAGCCGTCATGGGAGTTGCTGAGTAAGAGGAACTTGTCGGTGACGTCCTCCGAGTCCTTGATTCGAATTTCGCCATCTAACTTCGCAAGCATCCAGACTTTCTCGCCTTTCCCCAACGCTCCAGCCGTGTGGTACCGAAGCTGCCCGTCTTCAACCACTGAGTCCAGAAAGCCGAAGCATTGATGGTTTTGGACCGGCTGGTAAGAGTTCCCGACGACTCCGAGAACCTGATTCGAATCCGTCCGAATCACTGCCTTCCGTTGTGGCACCGGTATTCCCTCGTCGGTTTCAATTGGCCTGAGATCAACGTGGTAGTTGAGACCAGCTGCTTCGATTGCTTCGGCGGCGGTAACGGGTTCGTCGAGCCTCGTTCCGAGTCCATGCCAGGGAGTTTCCCCGGCGTACATCATGGCCGTCTGGCCGTTCGTGGTCGCAAGTTCGTGAGGCATTTCAAGGTCCTGTCAGAGCATAAGGGATTTGCCTTGATTACCCGGTGAATGTCGCTTCCACTCTGTTACGAACTCCTCCCTGTGAGCTTTCGAATTTCCTCTTTGCACACACCAGGTATCGCCAGAACATTCAAGGGTAACTCCTTCAACTTGGTCCAGCACTCTTGACGTGAGATCTCCTGTTGCGACTTTATTGCGGGGCGAATAAGTATGGCTGTAGACCGGGATACTCCGATTGACATCAGCTGCAAGAGGACTCGATCTCTAGCTCCGAACTCCACGAACATGTCCCAGGGTGAAAGGGACTCTGCCTGTTGTTCTGCTTGATGACTGAGGAGGAATGCTCTCAAGACATCAATGTAGGCCTTTAGGTACCGAACATAAGTGAAACGGAGGGTTTGCTCGATATCATCCAACAGCTCACGAATGTGCTTGTTGACCTTCTTTCTATCATTCTTGTTTACCTTATAGTACGAAAGGCGGTTGTCTATGAGCTCTCTCAGGCTCTTTCCAACAACCCAGTAATAGGCGAGGGTCGCGAAGTACTTCCAGCTGTTGTTTCCTGCCTGAATGAACACTTCTTCAATGACCTGGAACACTTCCCTGAAGTTGTCAATTGCATTCGTCTGATACGGATCAATCGGTATCATCTGTGGAGTGACCCCGGTGGCAAATCGGTTCCAAAGATCATCGAGTAGTGTTGGGGCAATAACTGCATTGAGCGAGCAAACATCTTCCGGAACCTTTAGGCCGGACCTCAGTCTACCGAGAAGTTCGTCAATCGGAGCCCAGTCTTCCTTGAGATTTTCCGGAACTCGGGGCGACGCTGCCAACTGCTCGTCATGAAGAGTGAATTCCGAGAATGTCTTCCCGATGAACTGTTCGACCCGATTCCGGTTCGTGACCATGGATACGGGAGCTTTACCTTCGAGCACGGCAACTGCCGCGTCTCTGACCTCCGTGTTCTCCAGTGATTCCTGGAACGCTGACTTGATCTCCGAGAGTCTTTCTCCTTCCAGTGGCTTTGTCTCCCAATGAGATGGATCAATGCACCATACGATTCCCCGGAAATTCTCCCGTAGGCGTCCCGCTCTTCCAACGAGGTTCCAAAAGTCAGGCGTTCCCATGGGGGACTTATTTCCTTGTTTCGGATTCAACACTACGATGTGGCGGGCTGGAAGATTCACCCCTTGAAGCAGAGTGCTTGTTGACACGACATAGCTCAGCTTTCTCGTTCGAAGCAGTTCCTCCACCTGGTTCCTGATCACGTGGGGCATTCGACCGTAGTGAAACGCTACTCCCTTGATCAGCACATCTGACAATGAGTACTTGGGGTGGACATGTGTCTTGACGAACTCAATTAAATCTAGCACGTCGCTGTCGGTCGACTTCTCAGAGATGCTATCTGCGACCTTGTCAGCGATCTCCATTGCATCGTGCGGGCGATTTGCGAAGATGATGACGGACTCCTCTTGGGTTCGCACTTGCATTGCGGTACCCGCGAGTGGTTCATACGTGCCACGCAACTTAAATGGGAGTTCTGCCTCACCAACCTCTTCCACTCCCTTTGGTGTAAGAACTGAGACTGATGCCGCCTTGGTTGTCCCCTCGACCTGTTCTAAGTTGACCAGGACTTGTGAAACGGGGGCGAATGTTTCTCTGAAGAACTCTCCCTCTTCATCTATGTCGAATTCCTCGAAGAGGTATCCAGGGTTCTTTGTCAACGGACTTGCGAAGCAGGTGCGGACTTTGGGGAAACGCTGGATGACCTGACGTACTGCAGAGTCCAAGATCAGCCCCCTGTCGGTGTCGCCAATCTCTTGTGCTTCGTCCACATAGAGCTTGTTGATTTCCAGCTTGAAGTCGGGATTGCCGAGGAGACTGATTAGCCGTTCCTGTGTGAGAACGTAGACGACTCCAGGTTTCGCTTCTTCGGCTGAGAACCCAATTGGTGCAGCGGAGACGATTACTTCCGAGAGTTCGGCTTTTCGAAATAGTTGTAGTAAGTCGCCAGTGACTTGCTGGATGAGGGCTCTGGTTGGAACGACGTAGATGATCACCTGCCCGATACCCACCGAAACCGTAGACATAATGTCATGAGCGAGTATGAATGACTTGCCAGCTGAAGTTGGAGCCGAAACACTGACTGACTTCGCTCGATTTAAGGCGTCGTTCAGACGGTGTTGGAAGTCAGTGAGTAGTCTTGTTCCTAAACGAGGATATTCGGTTGTGTTCTCGGACTCTCTGACCAGTGCTTCCAGTCGGAGAGCGGGTGATCTGAGGACTGAATCAACGTTGTTGACATCATATTTCTCTCGGAGGAGATCACGCCCAGGGAAGTTTCCGAGTCTACACAAGATGTACTCTGCGGCTTCAGTCACTCCGGGGATAGTCTGACCAAAGGTTTCCAGAAGTCGCGTGGAGACGTCGTAAGCCCAGAGACGGGGGTCTTTCAGGTACCCCTCTTCGTTGTCGGGTGTTTCGAATGATAGAACTGACGCAACCTGGAGGAGAAAACGAACTTCGCCAGATTGGAGAGGAGCGTTCTCCTCCATTCCTAGCCTGGATCGTAGTTCCGCTTTTACCAGACGACTGTAGCAGTCGAGGAATTTTTCCCGAGTTTCACTGTTCAATGTCCACCCCCAGTAATTCTCTGTAGAACGCTTTTCGGAAGTCTCCTACTGAGTCGAAAGGTACGAACAGGAAGTGAAAGGACAGGTGCTTGTGAGTGTAGTCCTGAAACCTCTTGCTGAGTAGCTCTCGGATGTTCTTACAGTACTTTCGGTACTCTTCTTCAAAATCGTCGAACAGGCCATCCCGATCGGTAGCAAATCGCTTGTATTGACTCCAGTCCCATCCGATCAGGCATGAATGGATGATGTGACACTCTTCAGGTGCTGTTTCCCTATTCACCCAAGACGTGACCTTCCTTCGAAACTCTTCGTCAAGATGCTTGAAATGTGATGTCACTAAATGGAGTTCTTCGTCTAACTTGTTCTTGTCGTAGAACTCCTTAATGCTGCCAAGTGCTTTAGTCATTGCCGTACCGATGTCCTGATACAGCTTGGCTTCGCCCAAGAACACATCGAGGTGCTGATCTTTTTCGTCCCACTTGATATGAATGCCATCTGCCCCTTTCACCTCATCTCCAGCATTTGTCTTCAGCTCCATCTTGCACACTACTTGAGGGGCTCCAATCGCCGCCTCCAGTAGAAAAAAGAGTAGGAGTTCGCCCACCTCTCCTGAATCTTTGAGCTTTCTGAAGTACTCCCGTGCAATGAGGAAGAGCTCACCTTCATCTTCTTCAAAGCCGTCTTTTTCACGAATCCTTTGTCGGGATCTCGCTGATAGACAGAATCTCACTACGTGTTTCGCCAGTGCCTTTGCCAAGAGGCTGAACTTGGGTTCTTTTGTATGTGGATCGAACCTGACGAAATGGAGTGTGACATCAGACTGAGTTCCGTCTATCGTGATCTGCTCGTCGAGTGGAGAAAGGCATGTCTGAAACCGCTTCTGAGAAGCTTCAAGATACTTCTTTAGGGGTGGCAGTAATTCCGGGGTCTCTACTACGCTCTGTGTCATTATTCTCTGGCCCTTGTTTTGTGGAGTAAGTAGTTCACGATAGTGGCCGAGATCCCGACGACTAACATGGCTTCTTCTCGTGTTGGATTGTTTCCCTCTTTTCCATGACGAGCCTCATTTGAGGCGTATCCCCAGAGCTTGGCGACCGATTCGTCGACTGGTCGGGGGAACAAGTCGGAATGCTTCTTGATTAGTTCTCCCAAAGTCGGTTTCGGGTCGTCTGCCCAATCACGAGCTACACATTCGAGTGCAGCCATTCCGTGCTGGATGGCTCCTGATGTGTCAGGAGAAGGGCGACGGGATAGATCGCGTATGGCTTCTTTCAATTCGGTCAAGGCTGTCGGCTTCTTGACCTGCTCCAAATTCTCCTCAGCCTGCTTAAGGTAGAGTTCGTAGCTGTCTTCTCCTCGTGCGACGACCAATCCGTCTTCGAGTTTCCAGCCAATTCCAAATTCGGCCATTACTTGACTGATCTCGGACTCGAAGGCTATCTGCTTGCGAGTTTTCCCAGTCACTGCATGGGAAACTCCCGACGAAAGGTCTCGATAGATAGCCTCAACGATGTCGTAGACACGATACCATGAACACTTTTCAACGAGGTATTCGACCTCACCCCACACGTTTGGATACGGAGTCCAGTTGTTGGGGTCCGGTCTCTTTCGCAGGACCTTACAAACGATTTCCCTGAGGTCGTGCGGTTCCAAGTCACCCTCGTCCTTGGCAATCATCAGTACTGCGTGACGAAAGTCTTCTGGTGCATCGTCCCAGACTGTAATTGGGGGATTGTCATCGTGAAATCCATGTCTTCTTGAGAATGAGTCATTTGGCACAGTGTGGCCCTTTCGTTTGATTCGTTAGCTCAACCCAAAATAGTCCCTGCAGGTCTGTAGGACGACGGCTTTGAGGACTTCGAAGGGGACGGTGGCGGCTTGGCCTTTGAGTTTAGTCATCGCTTTGTTCCAGACGGTGTCGTTTCGGGCTGCGTCGAGGAATTCGTGTCCAGCCCACGTGAGTGATCGAGGTTTCCATTCGAATCCATGCATTGTCGACAGATCGTTTGCCTCGATGAGCCCAGCCTCTGCGAGAAGTTTTACGTGGTAGCTGACCGCTTCGTCGTCATGACCAGGAAGGGTCAAGTCGATTAAGCCTTGTGTGTTGTCACTTGCTTCGACGGCCAGAAGGACTTCTCGTACCAGCTCAATATCACGTTTCATTGTTCGACCTCCCTCTTCTCAGAATGGCGTCGCATCGTCCTTCTCCTCCGGTGGGGCTGAGTGCGTCGATTCTCCCAGGTTTGCATGGATGATTTGGTCGCAGGTCCGAACAATTCCGTCGAAGGTGATGACTTCAATGTTCTGGAGATGAGAGTTGTACATCCTTAGTGCGAGTCGCTTCTGTTCGACGTCCTCCTCGGCATCGTCAATTGTTCCGATGAGGACCTTTGCCCGGACCTTGTACAGGTCGGTTTTGTATCTGGCGATGAAGTGGTCTCGCTGTCTCTCGATTTCGGAGATGTAACCTGCGGCTTGGTTGACCGCGTCGTTGACCTCGGAAGAGACGATCCACTTATTGCGGTGCTGTTTGAAGAGAGTCGCGTTACTGCGTTTGAGTTCGATGATGTCGTAGCCGCTGTCGGCTGTCTTGAGCATCATGTCCAGATTCTCTTCGTCGGTCCAATGCCGTTTGGGGATGTGCTCGACGTATTGAGCACCCAGCATCCACCAATTGTGGTCGAAGAGTCGTTGGAAGAATCGTTCCTCAGTCTCTGAATTCATCAGTTCCTGCAGTTCCTTGAGGGCTGCCGTTCGATGAGAGGCTCTCAGGGCGGAAGCCACCATTCTTCGATGGTCCGTTTCTCCGAGATTGGGCAAGTCCTGGAGATCTTGAGCACGGTCTGCCAGTGCCGAGATGAGGCCACTGAGATTCTTTGTGTCGAAATCTGCCAACAGTTCAAGGAGTTCAGAAGCCTTCGGATCAGGTCGGCCTTCAACTACGGTGTAGTGACTTGGAGCAGTCGTGCCGTCGATTGCGGACAGAAACGCGATGACTCGATCGATTTCTTCGTCTTTGCATTTCCAGTGCTTGAGTCGGTCTTTGACATCCCACTGGACCCCTGTTTCTACGTAGAAGGGGTAATCGTTGAAGTGCACTTCTTTATGGGTGATCTCTCCTGATTTGGGATTCTTGAATTGGAGGACGCTCACGACCTTGTATGTGTTCCTTCCCTTGTGGATCACTGCACTCTGACTGCAGTCACAGTTTATGATCTTCGAGGTCCTCGTTTTTATCTCAAGAAGGAACTCGTCCTCGCTGGGATGTTCGAATCGCTTCTTAGCCATCGTCATCTCCGTTGAAGAACTGGTTGAGAGTTGACGGTAACAAGTTGTCGATTTCAGGGCTTACCTTGCTCGAAGTGCCAGTTAGATCGTCGATTTTGCTCAGTGCTGCATTGAGCGTCTCGACCAAGTTGCACTGTTCCAGCAAGTTTAGGTTGACTGGAAAGGGGATCTGGTGCACTGTTCCTTGGGAGATTTTCTTCATGGTCGGGCTGGTACCCTTAGCATTACTCTTGATGAAGTCGCGGACCATTCTCGACTGAAGAACATAATGTGCAAATTGTGGTGTGCATCGCTCTGGATCGACGGGGATCTTCATGATTAGATCGGGATAGATGCACGGAGACGGGTCACCTGAGTAAATGGCGGAGTGACCTACAAGCTCTGGTGTGTTGCTGCGAGTTATTAAGAGGTCTCCGGGATGCAACCAATAGTGAGCCTCCGAGTCTGTTGGTTCACTGGTTTTCTTGAACTGATCTGGTCGGTAGTTGAAGCCGGTGACTGCCGCTAGTGACAGAACGGCTACGCCACCATCTGCTCCATCACACTTTGCAGACCAGCCGTTGCGTGGCTTTCCATCGAGGACATCAGAAAGATTTCCGCCGAAGTCCAGACCGTCCAACACTCGAGAGATAATGGCGGATCGCATCGCTGTTTGAGCTTTGTTGCTCTGAGTACGGAGTTCCTTCGCCTCCTCGACTCGGGTGGCCACGGCGTCGATCCATTCGACGATCTTTTGCTGCTCGGACAGTGGCGGGAGGGGATGATGTCCCGCTGAGTGTTGAAAGTTGAAAATCCGGTGGCGGCTCCTTTGC
>CAXBME010000029.1:0-114080 GCA_963976765.1 uncultured Planctomycetaceae bacterium | reverse complement strand
GACGCCCGCTGCAAACTCAAATCCATCTACCCAAAGATTTTGCTCTGACGAAGCAATAGGTTGCTACGAAAAGCCCAGCGACCGAAAACGCAGAGCCGAGCAGGCAGCGCGCCGCCGCTCACGTCTTACTGAGCGTTTCGGAACAACTGGCGCCACCGCTTATCTCAACCTGCGAAGTCTTCACTCACGCGGAGAAGATCCATTTCGCACTTAAGTAAGCATTACACAAGACTACTCTGCAGGCTGCGGCGAAGCGTCGACGCGAGCCAAGATACCGGATGTTCCGTCGCCGAAAAGTTCGACTCTGTAGGCACGATTGCGACCGGCGCGTTTTGCTCGATAGAGACATTGGTCGGCGGATTCGAGCAAATCGTCAGCAGACAGCCGATCCAGCCCCGAACAGACCACGGACGCGCCGATCGACAATGACGTCGGTACGTGTTCACCGTTGAATTGAAGATCCAGCGAGCGAATCGATTCCTGCAGACGGCGGATCGGCAGATCAATGTCGTCGACGCTGCAACCGCAGGTCACCGCGACAAATTCGTCGCCAGCAAAACGTGCAACCAGGTCGTACGACCGAAGCTGCTTCTGGCAACATTGAGCCACTGCTGCCAGAACCATGTCCCCTCGGAGATGCCCGAAGGTGTCGTTGATCTGCTTGAAGTGGTCGACGTCGATGATCAGTATGCCGAGCGTCAAACCAAGACGCGACGCTCGCTGCCATTCTTCCTGAAACCGCCGTTCGAAGTGAGCACGGTTCGGCAGACTGGTCAGCGCGTCGGTAGCTGCTCGAGCGAGCGCTGGTTCCAGACGATTCCAACTCAGCAGAACATCTTCATTTGTCATCAAAGCCAGCAGGTCGGCGCCGTCCCGAATCGAAACGCAATCCAGTTCGGAGGCTGTTGTACGATTCTCGGCTGACTTCTTCTCTGAGTCAGGCTCGTCCATTTCGAGCGTTACTGAAATCAGCGACTCAACCGTTCGATGATGCCATGCCGTCAGATCAGTTTCAGCCGCTGTCCTCATGGCATTCTGAAGATCATCTGCCGAAACAATTCCCAGCAGGCCACCAGACGATTCCTGAACCAGGACATGCTGAGTTTCATGCCGAGCAAAAACCTGAGCCAGGTCCACAAGCACGGTCCCCATGGGCACAATCGGCACCTGACCGAGTGCGGCTCCGGTCTCGCGAAGCTGACTGGCCGAGCCGCTGATCCTGCTTTGCATTTCTCCACTCTCCCATTGGACTGGCCCGGTTCGCATTCTGAAGACCTGCTTCCCGGAACGAATAGCGAGACTTCATCCGCGCATTCCGCCCCCGTTCTCCGGAAAAACTTACCACTCAGAAGCTCATGCGGAGCAAGGCGAGGTATCTTCATTGCTTAATTGGAACGTGCACAATCTCACCGAACCTGCACGACGTGACACGCCCTACCAGATTCCCATTCGCGTCACCGCGACATTCCCGCCAAAGCAAACGTCGACATCATCGCCTGTTTCGCGCGGCCGTTCCTGGTAAATGCCGCGGTATGTCAGGGTGCTCCCGTCTCGAACAAAGTCGACAGGAAGATGCCCTCGCCCGACCGGACAATCGATCAACTCAGGTTGCACGATTCGTGACGCCCGACCTTCAGTGTCGGCAGAATTGTCCCGGTCGACGGACAGGTCCGGCATGTTCACATTCCAGAAGCATCCGGCCTCGGTCGAATCGGACAGAATCCTCTCCATTACTCGCTCTGCCACCCCGGCGGCATACCCCCAATCGAACGCCCCTTCTCTTGCCCGATAATGCGAGAACGCAATGCCAGGCCGCCCCAGCAACGCCGCTTCTCGAACAGCCGCGACGGTTCCAGACATGAAAACGTCGACACCCAGATTCGCACCCGCGTTGACTCCAGCGAGAACCCAGTCACAGTCGCTGGCGATCTCCCGCAGGCCGACACGAGTGCAATCGGCAGGCGTGCCACCAATTGCCCACCAGCCAGTTTCGAGTAAACGGACCGAAATCGACTCACCGGTCGTCACGCGATGCCCGCAGCCTGAATGCGCTTCCTCGGGGCCAACGACAACCACTTCCCCAAACCGGCTGGCAGCACGAACCAATGCTCGGATCCCCGGAGCGTCAATCCCGTCGTCATTCGTCACAAGAAACTTCATGAACATCTCACCTGAAAAAACGCCGGTAGAACACATGGCGCAATTGACTTCCGGCGGCCACATTCTAGAACCCCACGAAAAAAAACACCCGCACTCACCATAACCAATTAAACCCAAAAGACTTATCACAAACCCTGAATCACAAAAACAGCAGTGCGTCAGCACGACGTCAGCGTCGAACGACTCATCTTGACGCTCATCCGCATTCACGCATAGCTTCCCGCACCTTCCATTTCCTGCCCGGCAGTTCTTGTCGAGTCGTTACTTCCCTGCACCTTGTCCTGTCCCCAAGCGATGGAGCGTTCCACATGTGTGGTATCGTCGGTTACGTTGGATTTCGTTCGGCTCCCGAATTTCTACTTGAGGGTCTGCGACGTCTGGAATATCGCGGATACGACAGTGCAGGTATCGCCATCCAGAACAACGGCGAAATCGGCATTCGCAAACGCAAAGGGCGTGTCGAAGAACTCAGCCAGCTTGTAACCACCAATCCGCTCGACGGGACAACCGGAATCGGACACACGCGATGGGCGACTCATGGTGAAACAACCGACCTGAACTCGCACCCCCATGTCGGCGGCAATGGCGAAGTCGTTATCGTCCACAACGGAGTGATCGAGAATTACGCCAGACTGAAAGCTCAGCTCCAGACAATCGGTTACGTTTTCCGCACGACGACCGACAGCGAAGTCATCGCCCACATGATCTGCCACAAGTGGCTGGAGCAGATCAAACTCGGCGGCGACCCCGAATCATCCGATACCTGCCTGAAGGCCATTGAAGCCTCGCTGAACGAGTTCAAGGGAACCTACGGAATTGGTGTGCTGTTCCGCGAGTTCCCCAACCTTCTGATCGCGGCTCGCGTCGGCAGCCCTATGGTTATCGGTGTCGGCGAAGACGAATACTTTCTAGCCAGCGATGCCAGCCCGCTGGTCGGTTACACGGACGAAGTTGTTTATCTGTCAGATAACGAACTCGCCGTTCTGCGTCCGGAAGGTCTCGAACTTCACCACCGTGACACCGGGAAACAGCAGCCGGCAATTCACGTCCTCGATCAGGTCGCCAACGATCTCGATCTTGGACGTTACGACCACTACATGCTGAAGGAAATCTTCGAGCAGCCGGAAGCACTCGAAAACTGCATGCGAGGTCGGATCGACGACGATGCGGCAACGGCAAAATTCGGCGGCCTGAACATCGATCCTCAGCAACTCAGACAGGTTGACCGCGTCGTTCTAACCGCCTGTGGAACAAGCTGGCATGCCGGACTGGTGGGCGAATACCTGCTGGAAGAGTTCGCTCGAATTCCGACCGAAGTCGAGTACGCCAGCGAGTTGCGGTACCGCAATCCGCCTATGACACAGAACACGATGGTGTTTGCCATCACGCAGAGTGGAGAAACTGCCGACACGCTGGCAGCACTGCGAGAGTGCAAACGAAAAGGGCATCGCAGCCTCGCCATCTGCAACGTGGTTGGCTCGACGATCGCTCGTGAATCAGACGGCGGCATCTTTCTGCACGCTGGTCCTGAAATCGGAGTCGCCTCAACCAAGGCATTCACTTCGCAGGTCACGGCTCTGACGCTGCTGGCCATCTACTTTGGCCGAATGCGGGGGCTGTCCTACCCAGCCGGAAAGAGAATGCTCAACCAGCTCCGTGATATGCCGTCCGTTCTGGAGCAGACTCTAAAGTGTCACGAGCAGGTTCAGGCCGTCGCCGACAAGTACTACGGCTTCGACAACTTCTTGTATCTCGGTCGGCTGTACAACTTTCCGGCCGCACTTGAAGGCGCTCTCAAGCTGAAAGAAATCAGCTACATCCACGCGGAAGGCTACCCCGCTGCGGAAATGAAGCACGGACCGATCGCCCTGGTTGATGAGAAAACGCCAAGCGTTTTCGTCATCCCCAAGGGTGGCATCTACCCAAAGGTGATGAGCAATCTGGAAGAAGTAAAAGCTCGCCGCGGCCCGGTGATCGCGATCGCCTGCGAAGGCGACACCCGCGTGAAAGAAATGGCCGACGACGTCATCTACGTTCCGGAAGTCGACGAATTCCTCCAGCCGCTGGTCACGTCCATCCCTCTGCAACTTCTGGCTTACCACGTCGCCCTGCTCCGCGGTTGCAACGTTGACCGCCCTCGAAACCTCGCCAAGAGCGTGACTGTCGAGTAGGCAGGAACCGCAGGGTGTGTCTTGACGCACCACAGGGTGACAAAAGTGGTGCGTCAAGACACACCCTGCACTGATATCGGTCGACCAAGCCTGCAAAAAAAGCGGCCAGCTCGAAACAAGCTGGCCGCTTCTATTTTTTTGTAAACCTGACTGCTGAGCAATGAAGCTTCGCCGCCGGTAAGAATCGTCCTTCAGAAAACCGGCTTACGCCCGGGCTTCAATTGCAGCGAGCGATGTTTCGGCACCGATGCGAGCGTCGCGAGCTTTCTCAATGACCTGACGGAAGACGTCGGCATCTTTAACGCCGCGAATTTTCATAACAGGATCGCCCTTGGAATTTTTCAGGATGAGGTTACCTGCGTGGTAATATTCCTGACCAGGTTCCTGGACATACTCGATCTCTGCAACGTCGGTCAGAGTGACTGACTGAAACTGTCGAAGTCCGATCACCGCCCATCGTTGAACCGACCGATTGGTCAGAACATAACGCTCGCCGAGAATCTTGTTCAATGCGTAGAGCAAAACGCCGAGCGGAGCCGTTGGCAGCACAAACAGAAGGTTCGACAGCTTGATGCCCCAGATTCGAATGGGAATTGACTCGTAGAAACTGCCAAGGAAGCGTCCCAAAGCCATAGATGCAATGGACGGGTACTTCGACCTGATTTCCGTTTCGCTGCTGGCCGAAACTCCAATAATCGCCGTAGACATAAATGCCGTTCCTGAGTTTTCCACTGTAAATCGTTACCCGAAGGCAAATTGCGCCGCGAAGACTAGCAAACGCCGATGTCCGAATCCAGCATGACTAACGCGTCTGTCGCTTCGCAGAGAACACCGTTCCCACCACTGAAAACGCCTTCAGGCATCGACTTCGAAGCAATATTCTGCAGGAAGCGCTACTGAAGAGTAAACCAGGCCAGGAAAACAACCACGGTCCAGAACAGGCAGCCAACAACAAATATCAGACAACCGTCAGGATCTGTTTCTGATCGTGAACTGAACAACCTGAGAATTACGTAGCCCGGCCCTTTTACTCAGTACCTCGATGACGATCTCGAAAAGTCCACGCAGGATCGCTTCGAAAATGTCGTCCACGGTTCAGCTCAGCCCGTAGAATCGCACCGCGTTGTCGTGAAAGAGCTTGTGCTGGAAGCGTTTCGAGCGGCCTTTTACGATTTCTTTCAATGCTCCCAGCCAGCCGCCGAACGGAGCTGTCAGCGTGCAGACCGGCCAGTCGCCAGCAAACATCACGCGGTCTTCGCCAAACGTGTCCATGCAGAAGTTCATGTTGGGAGCGAGGTCCGCCGCCGTCCAGTTTTCTCGATCAGCCGTCACAATGATGCCCGAAATCTTGCACATCACGTTCGGCAGTCCAGCCAGTTCCCTGATTCCTTTTTCCCATTTCGCTCGCAACTTGGCGTCGTCATTCTGAACGCTCAGGTTTCCGCAATGGTCGAGTACGAACTGCGTATTCGGACACTTCTCCGCCAGCTTAGCCCCATCGAGCAAATCGTCCGGTCGCATGCAAAGGTCGTACCTCAGGCCGTGCTCGCCGAGGAGTTTGATATTCTCGACAAACTGAGGCTGCAAACACATTCCCTTCGGACGATCGTCATCGTGCAGTACGGTGCGAACTCCTTTGAGATGCGGGGTGCCGGCCAGGTTCTCAACGTACGCTTTGAAATCCGCTGACTGCGGCGAGCCTCCGATTACTGCTCCGACCATCGGGTTGTCGTCCCGTTCGCACAGGGCGAGCACGTATTTCGCCTCTTTCGTCTGCAGCTCCGGAGCGACATTCACTTCCATGTAAACCGCTTTGGCGACGTTGTGCTTTGCGGTTGCCTTCAGGTAATCCTTCATCACAAAGCTTCGATTGATCGACTGCACACCCTCGCTCGAAAGCCAGGGCAACCTGAACTTTTCCAGATCCCAGAGATGCAGGTGAGTATCGCAGACCGGAATGGTGCCCTGATTGACGGCTCCACCAGCGGCGACGGCTGACGAAGCTGCGTCCGACAAGGCCAATGACACTCCGGCAGCAGCAGAGGCTTTCAGAAACTCACGACGGTCAATTGATGGTGACATGAATCGTTGACTCCGAATCACGAACGACGAGTTTTCAGAATTCGGTTTTGGCCTGAGGAAGAATGCGAAACTCACCCACCTGAAAAAACACGGAGAGCTTCAGCAGGCTGTCCAGCAGATGCCGCAGAAACTGGTCGGGAACTTCATATTCGTGCAGCACGATGTCGCCAGCGATGAATTCCAGAGAATCTGCAAGATTGATCGCGTCTTCATGGCCAACAGAAAGCTCCATCTGGCCGCGGTAGCAGATCGATTCGTGCTCTGGTGTCCAGCCGTTGTCCTCGGCCCAGTCCAGCACTTCGCTCCAGAAATCAACGGCGATGACGTACGAATCATCTTTGTTTGTCAGGCGTACGTTACTCACTGCCGTGCTCCCTCGACGACGAAAACGACTGGTTCCACCAGTGTACTCTGTCGAACTCAATCTGCCTTCCGTCCGTGCCCCTGGTCCTCTGATCGAAGGAACGGTCGACGCATGATCGACCGACACGACACTCAGTAACCCAGGAAATAAAGAAGGCACTCCGACGGTGATGAATGAAATACTCGTAAGATATGATCAATGACCGAACGGCCAAAACGAAGCCTGGACGAATTTCGCCGCCGCGCCAAGCAACCGACTTCTCCCGCATCGATGACGCGACGAGTGCGGAAGCAAGCGTGCCGTCGTCTGAGTGAGAACTGCTGATCTGGAACAATTGCCGCGACTACTGAACCAGTGCGTCCGAGCCGTTCCCATAAGTCAGCTTGATGTCCGTCCCTGGCTCAATCGGCATCGTGGCAACGCCGTGCCCCAGCGTGCGGATAAAGGCCGCGACGCGACGAGCAGCTTCGAAACTGTCGGGAGTCACGAAAATTCTCGCGAATGCATTTGGAGGCGCGGCGAACATCAATCGCGACACAACTCCGCGGTCTTCAATCGACTTCTCCCAGTCATCAGTGGAAGACAGCCGAGTCACTCGCAGTGTCCCGCGCATCAGCTTGCGGAGAGCGTACGTTGACGATCCCGACGACGTCGGCACCATTGTCGCGATAACTTGCGACTCATAGTCCAGAGTGACACCGCCAATCGGCCCGACGGTTCCGGCTTCAGGATCAGACGCTGCCGTCATTGGCGTCAGCCGACCGGATTGAAGTTCTGCTTTTGCGAACAACTCCGCGGCTGGCAGATGCACCAGCCGACCATTCTCAATTCGAAACAGCAACTCTTCTCCGCGGCTGCGGCGGCCCACGGGATTGATGCGTAACTCGAATTCTTTTACCGGACGCTCGGCAGTCTTCAACTCCTCGAACGTCTGATTGACTTCGACAAGCTGCTTTCGCAACGCCTGATACTCGGCATCGAACCCGGATGCTTCAATGAGCGATCGACGGCGTACAGCATCTTCCTGCGCGAGTCGTTGTTGCAGTCCTGGCAGCTGCCCGGCGACTGCCGCCAGCTCAGACTGGACTGCTTTCAGATCGGCCATCGCTCTGTCAACGGGCAACGTCGCCAGTCGAGCTTCCAGACCTTTAACAATTCCAAGCAACTCCTGCCGCTGCGATTCTGCAATCTGCAACGGCACAGCATCGTCTCCCAGAGTCGCTTCAGGGGCGGGCAAAATTCGCGACTCAGGCTTCTCGACAGGTGAGGCGACATACGGCAACCGTACCGGCTCTGGTGACCTGGCAATTGGCTCTGAGGCTGACAAATTCTGATTGGGAGCGTTTGATGATTCAGTCGACTCGGCGACCACGTCGGAGACATCAGGCTCATCCGAAACCTGCGCCGCGCGCAGGCCGGCCAGCACGATCAGAATCACAAGAATTCCGACCAGGTTCGCAATGATGTCCAGAAACGAGTCCGACCCGAAATCAGGATCGCCTCGACCAACTCGACCGCGCATTCATCTGCTTCCTTAATCGCCAACTATTCCAAAGCCGCTCCCGCGTCCTCCACTGCGTCTTCCAGCATTTTCCCCAGCCGGGCCTCTTCCGTATCAAACACCAGTCGCACAGAAGGAACCCAATAGAATCTCGGCGGCGGGAACCCCCACTGATTCGCCAGATGTTCGATAGTCTGAATCGTCAGCTTGACAATCTCCGCTTCTGAACGCTCAGCCGTCCGAGTCACTTGAAACTGATCCCCTACGACAACCCGACCCGATTCGATCCGCACTTCGACCACCTTTTCCAGCCCGAGCGACGCGTCCGGGTGACTGCGTCCCCAGCGGCGTTGAATCTTCCGGGACTGAATCTGGTTTGACCGGGACAACATGGGGATCGACGGCCCATTTGCCGCAACTGGCGTCCCTTCACCACCGGACGAAGCCGACGTAGCACTTCCTGCCGCCCCATCGGTCGAACCGTTCAGCAGCGAACTGATTTCCTGTCCGTCTGAAGCGGTTCGCTTGTTAACTGTCTGTCCTTGAGTCGGCCGTCTTCCCGGCGAAACGTCGGCGGCGCGAGACATGTCCGGTGCCTGCTGAGACGAATCACCTGATCCTGGCCCGCGGTCCGATTTACCATTACCGCCGCGGCTGGATTTTTCGTCGCGCTCAGTCGATGCATCGCCACGCTGTGAGACACTACCGTCTCCGGATCCCATGCCGGATTCGATACCTGAGCCGATCTCCCCGTCACGCTCGGCCTGACCGACCGCTTGCCCCGTGCCAACGGCCGGTCGGTCGTCAGAACTCCCAGTCCAGCGCGGAGGATCGTTCGCCACCGCACGCCCCGGAGACAGACCGCGTTGACGATCTTCCCGGCCCTGCCCCATACCATCGGCAACGTTGGATGGCGCATCAGCACCTGATACCGCCGCAGCCGAATTACCGGGAAGTCTCGATTTTTCGTTTCCAGATGGTCCGACAAGTGGATTCTCGACCTGACCACCATTTTCGCTTCTGGCGACCAGCTCCTGCCTGAAAGAATCCGGCAAACCGCCCTGGCCGGTCGCTTCGAGGCTGCTTCGCAATTCTGCTTCGACACGTGCAGCCTCAGCAAGAACAGCCGCTCTGGTTTCTTCGAAACGACTGGGAGTCCCCTTGTTGAGCAGGCTTGCCGCTTCAGCTCCTCGACCACTCAACAGCTCGCGAGCACGTTCAGTTGCCGCCTTCGCCTGAGCCTCTCGTCGAGCTGCCGCAGCGGCGACCGACTCGCCTTGATTTCGGTCAAGCCCTGCTACGACTGAGTCCCCCACTCCCTGACCGTCGCCGCTCTCTTTGTCATCCACCGCTCCGTCAGTTTTCCGATTTCGAAAATCCGAGCTACTGAAAAAACCTCGCGACGCCACCGGACCGCGAGCAACTCGCGCGATATCAATCGGCCCCTGAGGATCCAGCGCTCGCCGTGAGCGGATCGGCCCGCGACGAATCTCGGCTTCAACCGCCGCGCGACATTCCCGAACTGCGTCGACTGTTGTTTCCGGAACTTCGTACAGAAAGTCGGTCTCGACCAGCTCGTAACCGAAATCACCAACCATCTGGTCCAGTGCAAAAACCGCCGTCGAAAACGCTTCGGCGCCGGAAGGACGAACCAGGATCAGCGCGTAGGGCCTTCGTGATTGCCGCCGCGGATCGGCAATCTGTTCCTTCGCCATCCAGTAACGAAACAACGCTTCGACGCCCGATGCCAGCGGATTCTGTTCCGGGCTGAATTTCTGCAGGATGGAAATCGGAATCTCGACCTGCTCAGCTTCAAACCGCACGACGTCATCTTCACATTCGATGATAATCGGCCGCCGTACTGTTCCCGTCTGGCCGTCGTACGGCACGATCGAATGCACTGGACTCACGAGCTGATGCTTGTGCTCGTCGATCAGTTTCCGCGACTCGTCCAGCCATTCGATGATCTGCTGATTCTCGACCCGCAGCTCACCGGCAGATTCTTCCAGCTTCGCTCGCTGATTGGCGGTTCGGATGATTGCCAGTTGAAGATCGGCCTGCTGAGCCTTCACCGTTTGCAACTGCTTCTTCAGAGCGTGCGTCTTTACGTTCACGCTTTGCAGCCGCTGTGCCCGGGCCGCGACGTCGGCTTCCAGTTTGCGTGCTGCCTGTTCGAGATCAGCGATCTCTTTCAGTTTTCGAGGCGGTGCAATTTCAATCAACGATGGAGGCGGCTCTTTCGCGAAGAGTGGCTCGATGGGCTTTCGGTCTTGCGACTCAGCCTGCGTTGCTAACTCATCCGCTGAGGCCGTCGCATCATCAAGCCGAGCCCCGGAGACGGCATCGCCGATCGACAGTGGCGGTTCGGATTGCTCTGGCAGCTCATCGTCAACCTGAGTTTTGTGTTTTTGCTTTGCAGTCTCGACGGCATCTTTTCGAATTCCTGCGGAAACAACAACGAGCATCAGGACCAGCGCCCCGATCGTGCACAGCAGCACGGCCAGGAACGGGAACAGCGTGACAGGATTTGATGTCCGTTGTGAACGGGCCATCGGATGAACTCTCAGTGGTTAGTTTGTTATGAGACTTCGTACTCGGGTGGCACGGGTTGCTTGCAACCCGTGTCGCGCAGCAACAAGAGAATTCCAGGTTAAGCGACAACATTCCCAGTGGCTTCGCCGCCCAGGTTGCAAGCAACCTGGGCCCGCCAGAATCGAGTGTGAGATCACGCTGCCTTCGAAGAACTCACTCTCGAAGTCAGCAAGTGGACGGCTGCGCTGAGCGTGTGCAGCGTTTCATCCAGCGAGGCCGTTGAGTTGTCGTTCTCGAGTCGGTCAATGATCGCGTGCTGAGTCTCGGCAAGTTGACGCTGGCTGACCGACAATTGATCGAGCGATTCGGCCAGCACTTTCTGAGCAGATGTCTGATGTGAAAGCGAGTCTCGACACCCGGCCAGCGTCTGTGACACCGCCGTGCTGAGCGAAGATTCCAGCTCGCTCTGATGCCGCAGCAAAGTTTCGCCCCAACTGGTTCGGAGCTCGCCGAGGTTCGACTCCCACAGCGACACGTGTCTTGCCAGCAATGCTTCGGTCTGTTCAAGAATCCGACTCGCCGCCGCCGACTCTGCCTCAACCAGAGGACTCGCCGCCTGCTCTTCCTCAGGAAAGAAGTTCGTGACCAGGTCCAGTGCGAGTGTCTCAACATCGGCCAGCACCGACTTCTGGGCCTTCTCGACAAAGGCCGAAAAGAAGACCAGCACCAGCGAAAGGCTCAGTGACAACGCCGTCGTCCCGAAAGCCACGCCCAGCCCGGACGCGACCAGTTTGAATGATGTGTCCAGCGTTGCCGGATCAAGATTCTCGATCGCGGCTGTGATCCCGATAACCGTTCCCAGAAATCCGAGGATCGGCACGGCCCAGGTGATCGTCCGGACAAGCGAATAACTGCCGTAGAGCTGCTCACCCGCAAACTCGGCGAGGTATTCCAGATGAGAACTCAGCCCAGCCGCCGTCCGCCGCCCAAGAACGAACTTCGCAATGCCATGAAACCGCTGTGCCAGCTGCGTCTCTCTGACTTTGCCCGGCAACCGAGTGAAGGAATTGTTGAGCAAAGCCGCGTTTGAAACAGCAGTCGCACCGCCTGACTTCAACTCCGGCTTCCAGTTCAGCGCGTCGCGATCGGCCGCGACGGACAACCATTTGCCTCCGAGAGCGGCCATTCCAATCCAGAAAAGAATCGTCGTTCCATACGCCAGCGGATGGCCGCAAAACAACGTTTCCAGCGACGCCTGGTAGCTCGGCACAAGCGGCAGCACGACCTTGATCAAACCAAGGTAGAAGACGCCCGCAGTCGCCGCTCCCGTCAAAACAGGAGAACGGAACAGTGTCTCAATAAAGGAAGTCGACGGACGCTCCCCCAGCGACACCTCTTCGAGTCGCACGCCGTCGCCGGTTGACGCTTCGCTGCCCGGCATGGCCGCGCGCACTGACTCGTGGCCTGCAATCTGACGATTCTCCACTCGAATTCTCCCCATCCCGGATTTCGTCGAAGAAGACTCCAAAACCGACGACGCCCTCACGACACGGCCCACACGCTTACTGGCGGCGCAGAGTTTTCCCGACTGTTTCATTCGTCAGAATCGGCAAACTCAAGCAGTTGCGTCCAGAAATTCGCGGCGAGACACCCCGGAATGCGACATTGCCGACTCAGTTGGTAGTCGACGTGCTCGTCGGTACTATGCCGCCGACAGGCCTCTGGCCTCCTTCTCACCCACACAATGTCTGAGCGGATCCACGATGGCAGAGCTCTTTCACGAATGCGGAGTTGCCGCGGTCTACTACCTTGGCGACGGCACTCCGAGTCGTTTTTCGCCGGCTCAGGGAGGCGAACAGGCATCCCGGCTGATTCCGCGAATCCTGCTCGATATACAGAATCGCGGCCAGCTTTCCGCTGGTATGACGACGTTCTGTGCCGGCCGGAAACAGCTGATCGATACGCACAAAGAAGTGGGATCGGTCAACGAAGTTTTCCAGATGGCTCATCACGACGTGTACGACGAGCTGATGACCGAGTACGCCGGCCCCGCCGCGATCGGTCACGTTCGATACGCCACCTGCGGAAAAGACGACCGCAGCTATGCCCAACCATTCGAACGGCATCACATCGAAAAGGCCAAATGGTTCAGTTTCGGCTTCAACGGCCAGCTTTCGAACTACCAGGAACTGCGGCAGGAAATCCTGTCCGACGATTCGTTCCACCTCGCCCGGGAAACCGACACTGAAATTCTGATGCACATTCTTTCTCAGGAATTGCGGCATGAAATCGAAACTGACGGGCAGACCAACCTGATCACCGTACTGGAGCGACTTGCTGAGCGGCTGGACGGCGCCTGGAACGTCGTCTTCCTGAACGCTCTGGGCGATATGTTCGTCGCCCGCGATCCGCTCGGCATTAAACCGATGTGCTACGCCATCGAAGACAACATGTTTGCTGCGGCCAGCGAAAGCGTCGCTCTTTCGAACATGGGATTCAGCGATGCGGCCATCCAGAGCCTGGAACCCGGTCACGCGATCATCATCGAAAAGGGCGAACTTCGGATCGAGAAGTTTGCCGAAAGCCCACGCAAGGCTCACTGCTTTTTCGAATGGATCTATTTTGCCAACGTCGCCAGTACGCTGGACGAAAGAGGCGTCTATCTTGCGAGAAAAGCTCTCGGTGAAGAACTGGCTGCTCAGGAAAAGCTTTCGGGAATCGAAATCGACGAAGACACGATCGTCGTCCCGGTCCCCGACACCGCCAAAGCCGCCGCCGACAGCATGGCGTACAGCCTGGGAGTACCATCGCTCGAAGGGCTGATCCGCAACCGCTACATCGGTCGGACATTCATCGAAGGTAGAAATCGCGCCGAAAAAGTCCGCGCAAAGTACACACCGCTGCGAGAGGTGCTTGAGAACAAAAAAGTTATTCTCGTTGAAGACACGATCGTTCGGTCAACGACAATGAAAGCCCTCATTTCGCAACTTCGAGAACGAGGCAAAGTTCGCGAGCTGCATGTTCGAGTCGCCTGCCCGCCAATCGTCGCTCCGTGCTTTTACGGCATTGACATGTCGACGATCAACGAGCTGTTTGCTCCGCAGTTCCTCAACGGCGGTGAAATGTCTCCGGAAGTCGAAGCGACTATGGCCGAAAGACTCGGCGCCGACAGCCTGAAATATCTGCCCCGGGAAGCCATCTCCCGCTGCGTCGACCTGCCAGCTTCGAGCCTGTGTCAGGCCTGCGTCGACACGAAATACCCAACACCGTGCGGCCAGAAACTTTACCAGCTCGCCTGGGACGCCAGTCTCGATGGCGACGACAGCGGCGGCAGAACCTACGACACCCCGCTGACCACAACGCGAACGTAGAAGCCTTGATTTTGTGACTGGTCGTTAATCCATTCATCCAATCGCGGACTTGATACAGAATGGGCACTGCCCACCAGTTCGAACACGAAGGGTGGCACTGGTTGCTCGCAACCAGTGTCGCGAAGCGACAAGAGGAACATCTCAGTCGACCAATGACTACCTCTTGCGGCTTCGTCGCACAGGCTGCATTCAACCTGTGTCACCCAACATGGGAGCACGGATCGTGAGTGCGGCAGCTTCACCAGAAACGCAAACACCATCGAAAGGGCTGCGCGATCGGATTCGCCAGCTGCTGGAGTTGATCCGTTTCAGCCATACTGTCTTCGCGCTGCCCTTCGCACTTCTCTCAGCAGCCATCGCGTGGTTTCAGCCAGACACCGTTTTCCGCTGGCAGGATCTGCTCGGCATTCTGCTCTGCATGGTTTTCGCCAGGTCAGCAGCCATGGCTTTCAACCGGCTCGTCGATGCAAAGATTGATGCCGGAAACCCGCGCACTGCCGGACGTCACATTCCCGCCGGGATTCTGTCCGCAAAGGCAGTTATGGTGTTCACAATTGTCTGCTCGGCCGCGTTCGTCGGCTCGACGCTGATCTTTCTGCCAAAGCAACTTCCAATCATTCTGTCCGTGCCCGTCCTGCTGTTTCTTCTGAGCTATTCGTACGCCAAACGCCTGACCGTGTGGTGCCACTACTGGTTGTCGACGGCGTTGATGCTTTCTCCAATTGCCGCCTGGATTGCCGTTCGCGACGAGTTTGCAGTCGTGCCCGCGCTGCTTGGACTGGTGATTTTCTTCTGGGTCGGCGGCTTCGACATTATCTACGCCTGCCAGGATGCCGACTTCGATCGCGACAGTAAGCTGTTCAGCATCCCGTCCCGCTGGGGAATTCGCGGCGCTCTTCGGATCGCTCTGCTCAGTCATCTTCTGACCATCGCCGCTCTGTTCGGTCTGTGGCACTTCGCCGGTTTCGGGATGATCTTCCTGGCCGGCGTGATCGCTGTTTCTGCGTTGCTGATCTATGAACACTCGCTAGTCAGTGCCGAAAATCTGACTCGCGTAAATATTGCATTCTTCAACGTCAACACCGCAGTCAGCTTTGGGCTGCTGGCCTTCGGCCTGGCCGATATTCTGATCGCGACCTAGCCAGCAACCACAATTTTCGAATGGAGTCGAAACATGCTTGATCCTCGAATCAGAAAGCTCGCCGAGCTGCTTATCGACCATAGCACGCAGCTTCAGCCCGGCGAGAAAGTGCTGATCGAAGCTTTCGACCTGCCCGATCCGTCGCTGGTCTGCTGTCTGGTGGAACTGGCCCACGCCCGAGGCGGTATTCCCATCGTCAACTGGAAGTGCAACGCGATCGCGCGAAGCCTGCTCCACCACGGCAACGAAGCGTCGTTCACTCTCCAAGGCGATCTCGACGCCCACACAATGGAGCACATGGACGCTTACATCGGCATCCGAGGAACAGCCAACAGCAACGAACTTTCCGATGTTCCGTCTGATCGGATGAAACTTTATCAGGAACACTGCTGGCACCGAGTTCACCACGCGATTCGAGTCCCGAAAACCAAGTGGGTCGTCCTTCGCTATCCGACGCCGTCGATGGCTCAGTCGGCTGAGAAAAGCACCGAACAGTTCGAAGACTTCTATTTCAAAGTCTGCACCGCCGATTACCCCAGGCTCGCCGAGAACCAGAAGCCACTCCAGCGGCGGATGGAAGCCGCGAAGCAGGTTCGCATCGTCGCTCCAGACACCGATCTGACCTTCTCAATCGACGGCATTCCCGTCGTCGCTTCACACGGTCGCCGCAACATCCCGGACGGAGAAATGTTTACCGCTCCCGTCCGAGACAGTGTCAACGGCGTCATCACCTACAATACAAAGACTCTTAATCAGGGAGTTGTCTTCGACCGAATCCGTTTCGAATTCAAAGCCGGAAAGATCATTCACGCCGAATGCGCGAACGGACAGACAAAACGGCTGAACGAAATCCTCGATACCGACGAAGGCGCGAGGTACATCGGTGAATGGTCGCTCGGCCTGAACAACGAAATCAGCGAACCCATGCTCGACACTTTGTTTGACGAGAAAATCGGCGGCTCGCTGCACCTGACGCCAGGCAACGCCTACACAACCGCCGACAACGGCAATCGCAGCAAGGTCCACTGGGACATCGTCCTGATTCAAACAAAAGCCTATGGCGGCGGCGAAGTCTGGTTCGACGACGAGGTGATCCGCAAAGATGGCTTCTTCATTCCTGGTGATCTGCAACCGTTGAACGAAGGTCTGGCTTGAATTCCCCGATGCGTGGTTGTCTGAAACCGGCGAAAGAATGCAACAGCGCTTACTGATCTTTTCTGAATTTCAGAAAACCCACTGCCGTCGCTTTTTCCGCCTCGTTTATTTTGTTCTAATCGAAGTCACACATCTTCAACGAAGCGACGACTACCGGGTTCCGAGCAGAGTCCACAACTCACATCGTTAATACGGATCTGCTGACGCGAGAGCCTGTCACCGCTTCATCACTAAGGGATTGAAATTAGATGCTGCATCACACCTGTGATCTGTGCGGGCAGAAAATTGATGAGAAGCGATTTGTTGTCCGGCTGGAGGTCTATCCGGCTTTTGACCCAGACGATATTACGGAAGAGGATCTGGATCGGGACAACCTGTCAGAAATCGCTGAGATGCTCGCCGATATGGAACTGACAGGCGACCTCAACCTGGACGGCGCCGAGCCAAAGTCATTCCGCTTTGATCTGTGCCAGCCATGCTGCCGCAACTACGCGAAAGATCCACTCGCGCGACACCGCACGGGCAGAATGCGTTTCAGCGAGAACTGATTCCCGTTTCCGCCAGGCGAAACCACAGAACTCACGGATTGAACGATTCAGAAAGGCGGAGCCTTGGCTGGAAAAAGTCGTCGCACGCGTCGTGTTCCCCGAAGTGTCGTTGTCGTTCTGGGAATCGCGATCTTCCTGCTGCAACGGTTCGGAATCTGGGATCGCATCCAGAACCAGATCGACGCGGTTCTTCCGGCGCAATCCGTCACGGAGGACCAGGAACAATGGCGAGTAGTCCGAGTTGTTGACGGCGACACGCTCGTTCTGCAGAACGACGAGCGAGTTCGGCTGATCGGCGTCGACACGCCCGAGACAAAACATCCGACCAAACCGGTGGAACCGTTTGGTCCCGAGGCGTCCTCGTTCACAAAACGGGCCGTTGAAGGCAAGGTCGTCCAGCTCAAATTCGACCGCGAAAAACGCGACCGCTATCAGCGACTTCTCGCCTACGTCTATCTCGACGACTGGTGCCTTAATGAAGAATTGATCCGAGCCGGCTACAGCAGGTGCATCACCCGCTACCCATTTGACCGATCCATGAAAGCCCGCTTCCAACTTGCTGAGAACGAGGCTAGAACTTCGCGCCGAGGTCTCTGGAGCGACCAGCCCCATCTGGCTGTCCGAAGTGCCGAATAAGTAAACATAAATAAGTGCAAGTAATTCGTTGCGCAAGGCATGAATCGTCGGTGGCAAACGTCACTCCTCAGGAACTTTCCAGACCGGCAGCGTGTGGCTGATGTCGGATTCCAGACCTTGCTCATAAGGTTCGCTGGCGAAGGTTGGCTGCTGGCCGGTGAATTCGAGTTCTGAAATCAACTCGCCGGATTCTGAACGGCCTTGCATTCGCGACGCGAAAATATCATGGAACTGATATTCGTTGTTTGCCCCTAGCCCGAATGCCTCAGCAATTCGAGTCACTTTCCGCGAACCATCGTCGGCGAATCGCGAAAGCTGCACGATCACATTGATTGCTGACGCAACCTGGGCGCGCGCTACGTAAATCGGGATATCGACGTCAGACATCAGCGAAAGCGTTTCCAGCCTCACCAATGCGTCACGCGGCGAGGTAGCGTGAACCGTCGTCAGACTTCCGGTGTGGCCGCTGATCATCGACTGAACCATGTCAAGAGCTTCGCCACCGCGAACTTCGCCAACGATGATTCGGTCAGGACGCATTCTCAGTGACGCGCGAAATAAATCGCGAATCGTCACTCCGCCGTGACCGTAGCTGTCAGTCTGTTGCGCTTCCAGATAGAGCGAATGTTTCTGAGCAAGCTTCAGCTCCGAGCTGTCCTCAATGACGACAATCCGTTCGTTCTCGGGCACCGCCGTCGACACGGCATTCAACATCGTCGTTTTACCAGTCCCCGTTCCGCCGGCCACGACAATGTTCTTTTTCATACGCACACAGAGTTCAAGGAACTCCTTTGCCTCCGCCGAAATGCTTCCCAGACGCACAAAATCTTCCAGACTGAAGATGTCGCGTTTGAACTTTCGAATCGTGAGGTAAGTTCCGGTTCTGGAACTCGGAGGAATCACTGCATGAACCCGCGAACCGCTCGGCAGTCGTGCATCGAGAATCGGTCGGTCGCGGTCGATCTCTCGTCCGACGTACTGAGCGATATTTGTGATCGCCGAAATCAGCGCATCTTCGGACTCGAAGCGAGCGTCAGTCTCGTACAGCTTTCCGCCTCGCTCGACATAAACTTCCCGGTAGCCGTTGACCATGATTTCGGTAACCGTGTCGTCTTCCAGGAACTCTCGAAGTGGCGCCAGGAAGAACTCCAGCGTCGATTCAAACACGGATTCACGAGACATTGTCAGCCTTTTCAACGTGAGCAACGGCCACGGACTTCAAGGTTCCGACGAGTGACCTTGACTGTCGCAAAAGTGTACCGCGATGCAACCACTCATTCAGCATGAAGGCTTAATGATTAAGCCTTGCAGAAAGTGCAACGAATTCTGGCATAATCTTCAACGAGACAGGTATGGCGACACCTGAATCGTTCGATTTCCCAACATCATTGCCGTTCAGCAGAGTCGGCACAGAAGCTGCTTAACCGTCCTGCGAAACGCACCCGAGGTGGGACTGCCGGCTGGGAGGCCGGTATCCATCACAAAACAATCTGCTGCCTCATGCGAACCTGTTGATTTCTGACAGGAATCAGTGCCGGGCAAAGATGTGAGGTAGAGCGCAGTAAGAACGGAAATCCGCCAGCGAGACATCGCTCTCGACGGCAACGCGAGGAATGTCGTACCGATCGACTTCGACACCGGAAGAATGCCCACCGTAATAGCTGAACGCCCAGTCGAAGCCATGATGGCGTAGCGCTGCTCGGGTCTCATCGTTGAACGACTCCCGTTTGCCGACCGGGTAGCTCAATGAAGTAACTGGGCGATCCAGCCGCCGTTCGAGTTGCAGCCTCGACTCGCAAAGCTCGATCCCCTGCTCTTCCGCCGTCAGGTTAGCAAGTATCGGATGCGTGACCGTGTGAGCCCCGAAGTCCATCCCGGCGTCACTCATTTCGCGGATCATTGCCCACGTCATCCACTGTCCCGTCGCTGTATCAGCAGGGGCGCGTCCCGAACCGGTTGCTTCCGCAACGCGATTCAAAAACTGCTCGGTTCGACTTCCGTCAAGCCGATAATACACTCGCAACAATTGATTGATGACGGATCGTCGGTTCGAACCATCAAGTTTCAATTGCCCGTCGAGCCAGTTTTCGGGAAGTCCGATCATGTCACGAGTGCTCGACCGAACCATCCAGGCGATCTCATCCCACCACGCCAGTCGAGGCTCATCGATAAATCCAGTCGCGACAAAGAAGACGCCATGAACATCGTTCGCCTTCAACACCGGGAAAGCGAGTTCGTAGTTGTCGCGATAGCCATCGTCAAAGGTGATCATTGCGAACCGTGACGCCTGCCACGAAAGGCGGCGTGCCGCCTGCACGTCACGTATGGCGTCAGGTAGTTCGGACAGGCCGATGACATCGAAGCCTTCCTTCAGCATCTTTACCTGACGATCAAAATCGTCCTGAGTGGCGCTCCAGAGCGCTTCATCAAGAAGTGGATCAGTCGGCGTCCCGATCCGGTGATAGTTAAGTACGAGCAACCCGTTCCAGACCGGCAACGACTCAAGCGCCTTGATGCCACCGGAAACGGACAGAGTCCGGCGCAGCAGCTCGCGTTTGTTAATTCTGCCAGCCATGAGTGACTTCCGATCGAAATCCAGGCAACGTTCAAAGAAGGTTGGTCGAAATTGACCGTACATCTGCAATTCCCGTCTCCAGCATTCGTCCGCTGGAGTCTTCTCACGGAGCGTCGAGGCACGTTCGCAGCGCTGCCTGAAACTTAGGTCACCCCACGGCACTGTCAAACCGCTAGAGCGGCACTTCGGACGCTCGATCCAACCGTTGGGCTACTGACCAGCGAATGAATTCCGCTAAACTCGGTGCATCCGCTCCTCTCGCTGCAACCGGACCGTGAGTGACTCCAACCTTGGGAATCTTTGCCATGACAGAACTGTCGAACGTAACGCGTCGAGATTTCGGAAAAGCCGGAATACAGTCGCTGCTGACGCTCACGCTGTTTGAAACCATCTTCGCCCGCGATGCCTGGTCAGCAGACGTCAGCTCGATCACGACGAAATGGCTTGCCGGTCTGAACGAACTGGCTGGCGACGTCAAAGAACAGCGCATCAGTCAGGTTGCGTGGCAAAAAAAAGTCGAAGAGCTCTACGGGAAGATTGAAGTCGACGAGCTGATGAAATTTGTGGACTTTAAGAATCTGACAAAGGATCTGAAGTTCGTCGACCACGGCGCTCGCAGCCTGCGATCAAAGTTTCCTGAAGTCGACGGGCTGCCGAAAAAACTGGTATTCGGCACTCAGATTTTCGCCATCAAAAAAGGACAGTCGGTCATCCCGCACGGCCACAACAACATGGCGACGGCTTTCCTGGTTCTGAAAGGCGACTTGCACGGCCGGCATTACGACCGGATCGAAGATGAGGCCGAGCACCTGATCATTCGCCCGACCATTGATGCTCAGTTCAAGCCGGGTGGAACGTCGACGGTTTCGGACTACAAAGACAACATCCACTGGTTCAAAGCGACCAGCGAGTCCGCGTTTATTTTCAACATTCACGTGCTGGGATGCCGTCCTGGCAGTGCGTTGCCGACCGGTCGCGTCTACGTCGACCCGAACGGCGAAACGCTCGCCGACGGACTCGTCCGCGCTCGACGATTGAACTATGGCGAAGCTCACAAGCTGTTTGGATAAGGCTGCCGCGCCGTGACCATGGACGAACGACTCGCCAGCCGCGACATCGTGTTGATCGGAGCCGGCCATACCAACATGCACATCGTGCGCATGTGGAAGATGTTCCCGATCAGAGATACTCGCCTGACTTTGATCAGCCCGTTCAGCCGAGCCACGTACAGCGGCATGCTGCCCGGTACGCTGGCAGGACTCTATGAACCGGACGAGATGGCCATCGATCTGTACCGATTCGCTGCTCCCATCGGCGTCCGAGTAATCATCGAAGAAGTCATTGGCCTCGACCCTGACCGCCGACGAGTCCTCTTCGCAAATCGACCACCGATTCGCTTTGATGTGGCTTCGGTCGGAATCGGTTCGGTGCCAGCTGGAGCCGATCAGTGGGCAAATTCTGCCGCGTTCCTGCCCATCAAACCAATGGCCACGTTTCGCGATCGACTCGTGACACGTCTCGACGATGTGCGAAAGTCAGAACCGAACAAAGGAAGCAAGGCACTAATTCAGGTCGTCGTTGTTGGAGGCGGAGCCGCTGGCGTTGAAGTAACTCTTTGCCTCGAAGCACGACTGCGAACTCAAGGTATGGCCACACAAGTGACCCTGGTCGACTCCGGAGACACGGTCCTGCGAGGTTATCTGCCGGGCACCATTCAAAAGGCGACTGATCATTTCAGGAGACGTCAGATTACCATCAGATCGAACGTCCGTGTCGAAGAGGTGACTGACAGTTCTCTCAAACTTTCCGATGGCACAATGATCGATGCCGACATCATCGTCTGGGCCACCGGCGCGACGCCGCCAGCACTCATTGAAAACATCCCCCTTTCCAAGGGGGACGATGGGTTCCTGGCCGTTCGAAACACGCTCCAGACAATCGACGACAAACCAGTCTTCGCGGTCGGAGATTCAGCCACCCTCGTCGACTCGCCAGTCAGAAAGTCCGGCGTCTATGCCGTTCGGGAAGGGCCGTTTCTATGGGAAAATCTGCAGCGTTTTCTGAACGGTCAGCCGCTCAAGCCCTACATTCCTCAATCAGGATTCCTGTCGCTTCTGGCGGACGGTGAAGGCGGATCGTTTCTCGACTACAAAAAATTCTCAGCCCACGGTCGCTGGACATGGCAACTGAAAGACCACATCGATCGCAAATTCATGCGGATGTACCAGGAGTACGAAAGCATGGACGCGATGCTGGCAAGGTCAGGACAAACTCACCTTAAGACGAATCCCCTCCCCCCGACCATGCGATGTCGAGGCTGTGGTGGCAAAGCAGGTGCTGGAGTTCTTCGCGCGGCACTGGATCGGATCGGCGAGGAACACCCAGACCGGCAACACAATGCAGTGAAGCATCCTGAAGATGCGGCGATGCTCGATCCGAAGTCTCCGCCCGAAATGATCACGATCGATTTCTTCCAGGCCTTCATGGACGACCCGTGGCTCGTTGGACGAGTCGCCGCGTTGAATTCGCTCAGCGACATCTGGGCGACGGGCGGAAAACCGACTCAGGCACTGGCGATGGTCCAACTTCAGGAGGGCGAGCCACGTCAACAGGCAGAGCTGCTTTATCAGGTTCTTTCGGGCAGCCTCTACGAATTCGATCGATGTGGTGTCGAACTGCTCGGCGGTCACACGACCGAAGCCTCTGAACTTACCGTCGGCTTTACCGTCATGGGGACGCTCTACGGAAAACCGGCACTTCTGAAGTCCAATGCCAAACCGGGTGACGCCCTGATCCTGACCAAAGCCCTTGGAACAGGCACGCTGCTGGCTGGGATTCCGCAAGCACGAACTCGTGGAGAATGGGTCGACAACCTGCTGGCTTCCATGCTGAAGTCAAACGAAGCGGCATCGATCGTTGCGCGGGACGTCGAGGTAAATGCCGTCACCGACGTTACCGGGTTCGGTCTGGCCGGTCACTTGCTCGAAATCCTCGACGCCAGCAATCTCGACGCCGAGGTACAGTCTGGCAATCTGCCTCTACTCCCCGGTGCCAGGGAATTACTGCGGGACGGCCTTGAAAGCACACTCGCTCCGGCAAATCGAGAAGTCGCGGTCAGAACAAAATGTTCCAACGATCGAATGACGGAGCTGCCCGAATTCGCGGCACTGTTCGACCCGCAAACCTCAGGCGGACTACTCCTGTCAGTTTCTCCAGACAAAGAGCGGCATCTGCACGAGCAACTGCACAAAGCTGGAGTTAATGCGTGGACGATTGGTCATCTTAATGAAACAGCGGCGTCACCCACCCTCCACTTGATCGAGTAGCTCGACCTCGTCCAACTGTCCCTTCACTCCTCGGCGAACTCCGAAAACAAAACAGGGCTGGCGGATATTTCCGTCAACCCTGTCTGAATTCTCTCTGAGTTCCAGCTTTGTCTTACTGGAGCTGTTCCAGCAGTGCGAGAGCATCGCGCACCTTATCGATTCCGCCAAGCTGATCGACCAGTTGCTTGGCATTGATCAGTTCAACCGCCGACATGTTGCCGCCAGACGATGCCGGTGCCGCTGCTCGAACTGCGGCTTTCGGGCGTCCCGGTCCACGTTTGGCAGACTTGCCACCGCCCTTTTTAACTCTCATGAACACAGCGTTGACCAGAGAATTGGAGACAGGAACTCCCTGAGCCTGCAAGGTGTCTCGAATCTCCGGTCGCGTGGCCGACGGATTCGCCGTGATGAAATCGCGAATGGCGTCGCTCATGTTGACGCCGCCAGCTGCCGGTCGACCTCGCCGAGTCGCCTTTCGCTTTGGAGCAGACTTCTTAGACGACGTTGCCTTGCCAGCTCCCGTTTTCGTTCCAGCCGGCTTTGAATACTTAACCTTGTTCACAAGACCTTCGGAAACGCTCAATCCGTCTTTTGCCAGTGCGTCTTTCACATCCTTTGAATTCGCTCCTGGATTTGCATTCAGGTAATTCTGAATTGCCTGGCTCTTGCTCCCATCGCGCTTCACACCTTTTTTTGCCATTACTTCAAACTCCGTAAGAATCGAAATCTCAGCCGCTCTGTTCACACAAAGTCAATTTGCAGAGATTAATTTTGGGAAGGCCCAAACAATCGCGGCATACTTAGCGAAGAGGCACGTCAATTACAAACGATTTGACATGGCCTGGAGGTATTTTCAGCGTTGAAAATACTTATCTGGCACTTGATCGACACAAAATGCGAACGTGCGGGGTAACACTCACGCTATTTGTTCAGCAAGTTGTTGCGTGCTTCGCGTACATTTCTGTCAGCATCATCTACGGACTCACCAAGCGCCGTTACGTGGCCCATTTTCCGGCCCGCGCGAGCTTCAGCTTTTCCATAAAGATGCAGTTTCACATCACAAGCCAGCAATGCTTCCCAATCCGGTTCGGTGTCGCTCCACAAATCACCGAGAAGGTTGGCCATCGCCGCATCAGAATGCTGGTCGGCATTGCCGAGTGGCAATCCACAGATTGCCCGAACCTGTTGTTCGAACTGGCACGTCCGGTGGGCGTCAATTGTCAGATGTCCCGAGTTGTGCGGTCGAGGTGCAATCTCGTTGATGAGAATCTGACCATCCTTTGTCACAAACAATTCCACACACAGAACGCCAACAACATCCAGGCATTCAAACACTTGACGGGCCACACCAACAGCACGCGCGTTTACATCATCAGGCAATCCAGATGGACACACTGTTACATCCAGAATGTGATTTGTGTGTGAATTTCGAAACGGCCCGTAATGGACAAACTGGCCAAGAGCGTTTCTTGCACCAACCACAGAAAGCTCACATTCGAAATCAACGAACTGCTCCAGGATGGCTTGCTCAGTCGCCAGTTCCATCCATATTTCGTCGACCTGCTTCACGTCGTGGACAACGGCCTGACCTTTACCGTCGTAACCATCGGTAGCGCTCTTAACGACGGACGGAGTCCCCAACTCGGAAACCGCGACTCGCAATTCTTCTGCTGAAGTGATTTCTCGAAACTCAGGAACACCCAGACCTGCCTCTCGAAGTGTCGACTTCTCACGGATACGGTTCTGTGCAACCGCCAGTACATATCCTGATGGGTGAACAGGACAATGCTGTTGAATACAGTCGGTCACCGCTGCGGGGACATTTTCGAACTCAAACGTAACAACATCGACACTTCGAGCAAACTCGGCAAGCTGATCGAGATCATCATAGGCAGCTGAGAATTCACGATCGGCAACCTGTCCGGCGGGTGTATCCACATCGGGCGAGTAAACATGGACACGATAACCAAGCCGCCGGGCAGCAATCGCAAACATCCGCCCAAGTTGACCGCTACCGAGCACACCCAGAGTGGCTCCTGGAAGAATTGGATTCGTCATAGGTATGAGTCAGCAAGAATTGTTTCGGTCTGATCCTGATTGAATTTTTCGAGCGCCGCACGCAAGTCATCATTGGAAGTCGCCAGAATCCTGACCGCCAGCAATCCTGCGTTCTTTGCTCCGGCCGTACCAATGGCCAGTGTGGCTACTGGGATCCCACCCGGCATCTGCACGATCGACAGCAAAGAATCCAGCCCCTGAAGGGCTTTACTTTGCACCGGCACACCTAAAACAGGTAGCACCGTCTGCGAAGCAACCATTCCCGGTAAATGAGCAGCCCCGCCAGCCCCTGCAATGATGACTTTCAGGCCGCGTTCAACAGCCGACTCTGCATATTCGGCCATCCATTGCGGCGTCCGATGTGCAGACACTACGCGGCACTCATGTGGAACCCCAAACTGTTCCAATATGTCAGCCGCATTCTTCATGGTTTCCCAATCCGAACGGCTCCCCATGATGACTCCCACGCGGGGAGCTTCAGTCGTTGATTCGGTCATTTCTCAACCCACGCCAAAGTGCTGGAACCATGACCGCAGACTGTAAGGAGTACCATTCACCGTTCAAGTGAGCGTCGGTCGGATCGGAAAGTGAGTTTCGCTGGCAAGCCCCTGCAACCCGGGCTCTGCCTGACGAAGTTTCCGGGGGCAATACCTGCAGAGAGCGGTTCGAATTCTTTCAGCCGGAGCCTGACCTACTGGTCTGATTCTGCCTCGGAATCTTCTTCGACAATTGCGTCACCGGCGGTGGCGGGTTGTTCTGCCAGACGTCCTTCGTCCCGCGAAGCGTCCGACAATGGAGGCATGACCCAGATTTCTCCGAAATCCTCCGTCTGCTCAGCACGAAAGCTGTGATGCCGCAGCAACTCCAGAATAGCCAGAAAAATGCCGACGATTTGACTCTTACGATTGGCATCGTCAAACAGCGATGTGAAGGCGACGCGTTCTTTCTCGCGGACAAGCGTTCCCACCTGTTCGACATAAACGTGAATCGGCGTGTCGTCGTCGCGAATCTTCGCTTCCTGCTCAAGAATTTTTTTCTCGAGCACGCGAGCCAAAGCGCTGACAAGATCCCACAGCTCGACTTCTTTGATCAGGTCGGCCGCTGGTTCGTTCCCGACTCGTGGCCGGTCACTCGAAAGACGCGGGTAGCGTTCCTGCCACTCGGCCGCGTGCTCTTCCAGGGCAGCCGCTGCCTGTTTGTATTTTCGATACTCCAGGAGCCGTTTGATCAGATCGCTGCTCGGGTCGTCGTCAACGATCTCACCGTCAGGTACTTCGTCTTCCTCCGGAACCGGAAGCGCCATTCGACTCTTGATCTCGACCAGAGTGCTCGCCATCACGACGAAATCGCCGATCATCTCCAGGTCCAGAAATTCGAGCAGGTCGATGAACTTTTCGAACTCATGAACGATGCGGGCCAGAGGGAGGTTGAGCGGATCGAGTTCGTCCCTTCGGACCAGATACAGAAGCAGGTCCAAAGGCCCTTTGAAAATATCAAGTTCAACCCGGTACGTTGGCATGAATGGCTACGGAAGGTGTTAGAGGCCAGAAACAGCATGTCGAGCGGATAGTAATCGCAAACCAGCTCCCAACGTGAGATGCATCTTCGAACGATCAGCCCGTCCGACATTCCCTGGCTACGCCGCAGCCTCCGCAGGCATCGTCCGCTCCAGAGCGTTTGTCGCGGCTGTCCGAACACTCTCGTCGACGTCGCGCGTCGCTTCTTCCAGAGCCGATACGGATTCCAGACTCGGCACACCGATTAAACCAAGCGCTTCGACCGCCGACCGACGGACCTCCGCCTCTGAGTCACTGACCAGTCGAGCGAGTTGTGGAATTGCTTGCCGCGACGCCAGCCCGAATCTCGACAACGAAACTGTCGCACGAGACCGCGTCAAAGAATCCGGATCAGCCAGCGAATGAGCCAGCGTCTGCACGATTGCATGTCGCGACTGGCTCGTTTTTCCCAACGCCGACACAACTTCACGGCGAACTTCCGCCGCAGGATCCGCAACCGCCGCCACAAGGCTGCCGATCGACAGGTCGACGGCTTTCGGGATTGCAGAAATGGCACTGACAACTCGCCCTCTCACCTCCGGCGAATTATCCGACAACGCCGCAGTCAGTGCAGAAAGAACTTCTGCCTGCCCGGAACCGAATCCCCCGAGAGACCGAGCCGCCTGGGATCTCACTGCCGCATCGTTGTCGCGCAGTGCGTCAACGAGTGTTTTCAGCACGCTACCGTCGGCACGTCCGATCGCTCCCAAAGCGCGGCACGCCGCCGCTCGCACTTTCCGATGATCATTAACTGCCGCCTTCATCAGCGCAACCGTTGCTGAGGCCGCCTCAGGACCGATCGCGCCAAGAGCGTTGACGGCTGCCAACCGGCACACCGTCACAGGATCGTTCAACAAGGCGGTCAGATCATTCACTGATTCACGGGCTGCTGCTCCCAATCCGCCCAGCGTCTGAGCAGCCGCGAGCCGAACATCGGCGACCGAGTCGTCCAGACTTCGAACCAGGAGTGGCACGGCCGTCCTGTCGAAGAATCGAGGCTTGACGGAAGAACTGACTGTTAACGCTTCGTTTGTTGCCGTCTTTTTTCGAGCCTCAATTCTCGATGTGACCGCCGTTGAGCGTGTCGCAAATTCGCGAGAATTCAACGAGCGGGCACGAATGACACTTTTCATTTCGGCGACGCTGTCATCATCGTCAAACACGACCAGACATGGCAGTTCGCCAGCACTGACGGCGGTCTGAAGAGCGGTTCGCAAGCCGACCGGAGTTCGGCTCCACTGATCGACAATGGGCATGATCCGTTTCGACTTGACCAGACACTTCAGCAGGTCATCGTCGAGACTCACGGCCAGTCCGGGAATTCGACAAAGTTCATTCCTCACAACCTGCAACCAGTGAGGCAGATCGCCCGTCGCTCTGCCCTTCGTCTGAAACCGCTCAACACAATTCCGATCGAGCACCACGGGAATTGTCCGGTGTGACATCAACCGCCCTGCCGGCTCTGCGTGCATCGACTGACCAAGGACAATACTCAATACACGATCGTTCCATTTTCGCCCTTCGCCATGAACTGCCAGGACAAACGGCGACTCGGGAAGAATTGCGCGAACCGTTGGCGCGTCGGCAATCGCAATAGCCTGCCCCTCGATTCTCACCAGGATGTCCCGGTCGCCGGGTTCGATCTCTCGGCTGTCGATTGCAAGCCAGTCCGTAATTGCCTGCGAATGCTGATGCAGCCACTCGTCAGTAACCCACGAGTGCTGAGCAAACGCCCTGACCAATGTCAGATGAGCCAGCGTCAGCGGCGTACCATTCGAAAAAGGCACTCGACCGAAAGTGATTTTTCGCAGCGAGCAATCAACATCAAACAGAAACCGACGCGCCCCACAAAGAGCGACCGCCCAGACACCGATCCAACCAACCAGCCAGAGTTCAATCAGGCCGAGCGGCCAGAGAACCCACGTCGGAACGTTCAATCCAAATCCCGGAAACGATGCAGAATTGTCGACAGCCAACGACCGTTCACCATCACTCACAGACCCCGGCTGATCAACAACTGCAGCGTTGTTCAACAAGGCCGGCTGGCTTCCAGCCTCCTGCACGGCGACATCCTGTACTGCGGCGTCGATCGGGACCGATCCAGTCAACGTCGACAGAAAAAGCCCCCACACAACGGTGAACAAAGTAAGGTTTCGAATTTGATGCATGTCAACGCCGCCCGATTCCGTCCAATGAATTTCTGTATGTCCGAACAGAGATGCAGCGAGCAGCCTGCCGAACCATCACATTACGCGATGCGGTAACACGCCAAACCGCATCCCGCAATTCGCCAACTAATCATTCGCGTTATCCGATAGATCACTGCCGGTCTCATTCGCTGCGGGCGTCGACAACTGCCTCAACTGAGCCTGCAGCATGCTGAGCTTCGAGCGGTAACTTTCCAGTGCCTGTCGACGACCATCCTGCTGTTCGCTGTCGCTCGCTGCGGTCGTCGCGTCTTCTGTTCGGGTCGCTACGATGCCAGCCCATTCCGCAGGACAGTCAGATTGTTCATCACTCTCTTCGTAAACGATTTCCGCCGCCATCGCGTCGGACACTGCCTGAACAAGAACGCCGCGACTCGCGATGCGCGGTGGGCGAGCCAAACCTGCGACACCACCTGTTTCTGACGGACCGTCAAAACGACGAACCAGGTCACTCGACGTAGTCTCAGCCAACGTTGCTTCCTTACCCGGCTCCCAAGCCTCAACCGGAGTTTCTTCCAGATTCTCCGATTCAACAACCGGGAGTTCAGCAACATCCTGTGTCTCAGACATGTCACCGTCCGAGGCCTGCACTGGGCTGCCCTGAGTTCCACTTGCCGGATCGGTCACGGAACCTGATTGATTAAATTTCTCGTCGCAGGATTCAAAGCCCCCACCCACGGCATCCGACCCCGTCAGCAAACAGGTTGCCGCCGCTCGGAGTTGTGCATCCATCTGACTGAGGCTGTTGCGAATAACGCTTCGTTCTTTCTCTGTCTGAGCCCGTGTCCGTGATGATTCATCAGCAAACTCTCGTTTTTCCCGCTCGAACTGTTGCCTTTGAACATTCAGTTCGGCGCGAGCCCGCTGAAGTTCGGCTTCGTGCGTTGCACACGTCTGAGCAAACCGTTCTTTGTCCTGAGCAATCTGACGAGCACTCAGCTCTCTTGCCGTGCGAATTTCATGCTCGGCCTGCTGCATGCGTGCGGCCAGTTCGTTCTGCTGCTGCTGGAGATTCGCGGCAAGGACTCGCTGTCGATTCGCCGCTTCCTGCTCGGCCTGCTGGATCGACGCCTGATGGCTACGCCAGGATTCGCGCAGGCTTTCGTCATGCTCAGCACGTTGCCGCTCCAGATCGCCAGCCAGTTTTTGCCGTTCAGCTTCAACCAGACTTCGCTCAGCGTGCAGCCGGTCGGTTTCCATTTCCAGTTCGCTGCGTTCGGCCTGAAGAATTGCCGCTTCCTGACCGCGTTCACGGTGCCAGGCGGAGCGTTCCGATTCGAAGTCCTTTCTCAGTTTATCCAACGTCGCGGTCTGCTCCTGCTTCAGCCGCTCCATGTCTGTCATCTTCGCGTTGAGCAGTTCCTGAGCACTCCCCTGCTCTTCACGAAGCGCAATTCGCATGCGTTCCTGATGACTCCCCCATTCAGATTTTTCCCGAGCAAGATCGGCACGCACTCGTTTTGCTTCATTGTCCACAGCCTGCTTCAGATCGAGCAACTCGTCCTGCTCGCGAGTGAATTTTTCATTCCACTCACGTCGCTCACGGTCCAGCCGAGCAATTGTCGACTCGCGTTCTTTTTCGAATTCTTCCCGCAGCAACGCCAGTTCGGCCAGTTGAGCTTCGCGTTGCAGCCTCGCTTCATCCCGCTGTTCGAGCCGCTCACGAGCCAGTTCCTCACGCCGCCGGGATTGCTCGGCCTGCCACGCTGCCCGCTGCGCAGTCAATTCAGCCATTCGCTCATCACATTCATCGATCACTGACCTGGCACGATCGGTTCTGGAATCGTCGTGACGATTCAACAGGCTTCGCAGGTTGTCCAGCTCGATTGCGTGTTCCCGTCGCGCTTCGGCAAGCTCTGCTTCGTACTGAGACGCCCGACCGGCATGAACTCGCACTTCAGCTGCCAGCCGCTCCAGTTCCTTCTGAATCGATTCAGCTTCGCGCGAGTTCCGACTACGTACTTCAGTCTCGGTCCTGGCCGCCTGTTCGCGAGCCCTGGCATCAAGCTCTCTTTCGCGACGATCCAGCTCCTGTTCACGAACTTCGATTTCGGCATCAACCAGAGCCAGTTGCCGAGCCTGTTCCTCGATCGATCTTACCTGCATGGCATGTCGCTCCGCCCAACGTCTCTGTTCCTGAGCCAACTCGTCCATCAGTTCCTGACGAATCGCCTCAGCACCAGTGTTCGTATCGAGTGTTTCGTCTTCGGAAGATGCTGATTCTTCCGAACCAGTAAAGAGGCGAAGTCCGTCCAAAGCAGATTCCCCTGACGTCGGCGAGTCATTCATGCGAGCCCATTCACCGTCGAGCCCTGCGTAGACATCCCGCCCCAACTGTGGACGACTTGAGTTCGAGGCCGAAGAATTGCCAGCTCCGACACCTCGATCGCTCGATTCACCACGGCGAGAATCATCCGCCGGTTTTCGTCGAGACTCGCTGGCTTCGGCCTGAAGCTCCTGCTGGATCCGGGCGGCAAGCGCACTGGCCTCCTTCAGAAACTGAGCCTCGATCGACAGCGATTCCTCACCGGCGTCATCTTTTGAAAACGCTTTAACCAACCGACCCATTTTGCGTCTCTTCCATAAACCCGCATCAGGAGACGAAATGCGCACACCACGGCGCCATCTTCATAGCGGTATCGGAAGTCGAGGGGGTTCCGGTTGAGCAGAAGTTACCGGTCAGAGCAAAAAGGCAGTCTGGGAAGACTTTTCCGCCGACCGCGAGGTCCAAGGCAGCATGACCGAGCATAGCCGAGCGACGATAGTAAAGCCCCGAAAACAGCCGTCGCGTTCCACGGGATGACTACCGACCTGAAAACGGTAGAACGGCCCGGTCGCAGGTTCGAGGTCGCCGGCACGAATGGCGGACGGATGATCAACGACCGTCTGGATGATACTTCCGAAAGGTGGCGACCATCTCGCCACGGATGCGGTTCTGGAGTTCCGGCGGCAGCAGGTTGAAGTGGTCTCGGCCAGGGATGATTTCAACACGGGCATCGCTGCCGAGTCTGGCCAGTGACTCCTTCAACAGAATTGTCGCCCCCTCCAGATAAAACGTGTCCTGATCTCCCATGAAGATGTGTAGTTTGCCTTGCAGCTTTGGCTCAAGGACTTTCCAGTTACTTTCCAGAATCAGGCGGATGTCGTACTTCTCCCAGGTCTTCGCCACGTCGGTGGCTACCTTGCCGGTGTCGCGATCCCAGACAAGTTTCGGCGTCCCGTCGTCGCCACGCGGACTGAAGACCGCCTCGAAACTGTGAAGCTGTCCGCCGGTGCCAAGCGCCCATTCCATGTCGGCAAAGCCTTTGTACCACAACCGAACCTGCCCGCCGATTCGTGCCAGCGGTCGTGGCTTTCCGTCCGCAGTCGAGTACATGTTCTCGTTCGCGGCGTAGAGGTTGATCTTTTGAAAATCGCGAAAATCAACCGGGTCGGGAGCCGTACTCCACACCCCGCCAAAATGATCCGGATAAGTCACCTGGAGCCAGAGACTGCTCCAGCCACCAGAGGAATGTCCCGTCACAAATCGCGCCGTCGGTTTCGCAATGCTTCGATAAGCCTTGTCGAAAGCCGGCAGGAATTCTTCGATCAGACTTTGACCTCTCGGGCCGTTGTTGGCCGAGTCCGCAAAAACGTGGTGCCCAAGCGGGCAGCTCGGATCAAGCATCACTCGAATAAACTCAACGCCATCCTGGACGGATTCGACCGGAGGTTGTCCGCTCGCTCGATAAGTGTGATCGCCGCCAAAGCCAGGAATTTCAAAGATTGTCGGGTATCGTCGTTCCGGGCTGCCTGCGTAGCTAACAGGAACAGTCACCGCAGCTCGAATGAAAACATCGTGCCCGTAGAAATCGCTCAACAGCTTTGATTTAACACTTAGCAACTTTGACCACTGAGTCTCCTGAAACTCCTGCTTCGGAACACGAGCGTTAATGATCAGCTCCGGTTGCTTTCCTTCGGCCGCGACGGTTGCCGTCGTGCTGAAACCATTGCCTTCTCCCTTTCCGATCTCGCGCTGCCACGCGTTGAATCGAGCGACAGCCTGCACGCGATACCCGGAAAGATCGAGCCTCGAAAATGCCTCAGGATACGATCTCAACGTGTCTGCCACGCCAGGCGATGAAGCCGCTCCGCTGGCAATTGTTAACGGCGTGTCGGGTGCCCAGTTTTTGACTTCAGCCGAAACAAACAGCTCAGGACTGAACCAGCTCGGACCCAGACGCGGCTCGCGATCACGCTTCGTAAAGATCAGGTAAACTCTTCCTGAGTACGGAGTTTCACGAACGCTCTTCGAGAAACGGATCGGAAACTCCCATCGATCCGCAGCCAATGCTTCGCCGAGACAAACTCCTGCCCAGACAATGATGACGGAGTAGAAAACGAAGACCGTTCGAACAGGCTGCGGCATGGCATGGCCTCTTTATATATGTCTTACGACCAGTCCGGTCGTTGCGTGTTAAGAACTCTCAATTCATCGGTCAGAAAAGTGATCTGTAGACGGTGTATCGTAACCGGCGAGTCAGCTCAACCGGCAAGCCCCCGTCAACGGTGGAGACTGACGATCAAAACCTGATTTGGTCGATTGACGTCGGGAAAGCTATCATCTGCGACATTTGATGCGTTTACTGATCATCGATTCGCCGTCAGAATTTTTCACGCAGGATTGTCCTGGGAATAATTGTCGTGCGGCAGGTTTGAAACCAGCCTCGGCAGAATGCGATTCTGCCTACGTCAAAACAGTCATTGTCAGACACCTGAAACACCTGATCTTCGCCAATCCGGGAGAAGCTGCTGACATGGATTCCGAAGCTGCGGCCATCCTGACTCTGGTCGCCTACGCAACGATCGCCGTCGTCTTAATCGTTCGCAGCGTCCGTCGATGCAGTGACGGCTGGGGAGTCTGGCTGCTGTACGTTGTCCAAAGACTCTACAGCGGGCTGATCTTTCGCTGGCGCTGCAATAATGGCCCCTGCACTTTACCTGCCGAAGGCAGCGGCCTGATTGTCGCCAATCATCGCAGCCCGATCGACCCCATGATGGTCTGGACGAATCACCATTTGCGAGGCGATCCGACCGGGGCCTCACGACAGGTTCGAGTCGCTGGATTTCTGACGGCAAGCGAGTACTGCGACGTACCAGGGCTTCGCTGGCTGGTTCGAACAATGCGATCGATTCCGGTCGACCGAAACGGACAGGACATGGCTCCAACCCGTGAAGCGTTGCGGCGGCTCAAGAATGGCGAACTCGTCGGGCTGTTCCCCGAAGGCGGCATTAACTGGGGAACCCGGCTGCGGTCTGCGAATCCAGGCGTCGCGTTTCTGGCGTTGAAGAGTCGCGTCAAGGTTTACCCCGTGTTCATCCACGGTGCCCTTCAGCCAGCAAGAAGCATGGTCGACCCGTTTATTCGCAGAAACCGCGTCCGAGTGACCTACGGAGAACCAATTGATCTCTCAGAGTATCACGACCAGAAAACAACACCGGAACTGCTCCATGAAGTCACCAACCTGATCATGTCACGTCTGGCAGAAACGGGCGGAGTCGACTACACCCCGGTTGGCATGGAAGACGAAGAAGGAGCTGATCGACGAGTTGTGCCGGACGCGGCTCCGGAACAACTCTCCGCTTAGTTCGACGTTCAATCAGCTGCAGGGTGTGTCTTCACGCACCACTTTCCCCTTGAGTCTGTGGTGCGTCGAGACGCACTCTTCAAGAAAACAACCATGCTTCTTCGGCGAGCCAACGAGTTTTTGACACGCACTTTCCGATCGCCTCGCAATCCGCCACGGCGCTGGAAGCAGCTCGCTCAACGAATTCATGCTGACGCGTTGAAACTCGAATCGCAATCCGACTCAGACAGGCGACAGGCTGCGGCAGCGCTTCGTTACCGCGCTCGATCCGGTGAACCGCTCGGTCGTCTACTTCCGGAAGCGTTCGCTGCCGTGGTCGATGCTTCGCGCCGGCATCTCGGACTGACGCATTACCCGGTTCAGATTCTCGGCGGCATCGCGCTGCATCACGGGTGCGTTGCTGAGATGCAGACCGGCGAGGGCAAGACTCTTGTCGCCACTCTGCCAGTCTTTCTGAATGCGCTGCGAGGGCTGCCGGTTCACGTCGCCACAGCCAACGACTACCTCGCTCACCGCGACGCCAACTGGATGCGTCCGGTCTATGAGTCACTCGGGCTGACCGTTTCTGCCATCACTGGTGACATGGCCCCTGCGGAACGTCGAGCGGCCTATGACTGCGATATTTCTTACGGAACGGCGAAGGAATTCGGCTTCGACTTTCTGCGCGATCGACTCGCTCTTCGGAACAGCAGGCAGTCTGAATCGCCGTTGTTTGCAGATTCGCTGACAACTCCGATCCTGATGTCACTCTCCAATCAAAGCGCGAACGGCCATCAGACTTCCACAGCGCAGCGTCCGACCGTCCAGCGTCACCCGCTCCATTTTGCATTGATTGACGAGGCCGACAGTCTTCTGATCGACGAAGCCAGAACCCCACTGATCATCAGCAGCGAGGCTGGCGACCAGCGAACAAAGGAAGCACTCTTCCGCTGGTGCGCGTCGGCGGCGGAGAAGTTTCACATCGGCGAACACGTTTTGCGCGATGAGGATTCCGGACAGCTCGATCTGACTCCGACCGGTTATCGACTTGTGCGATCGTTGCCGCGTCCGCCGCTGCTGAACGAACTTCCAATGTCTGATATCACGGACGGAGTCGTTCGCGCGACCTACGTTGCCGATGCTCTGAAACGGGACGAGCACTACGTCGTTAAAGACGGCAGGGTTTATATCGTCGACGAATACTCGGGGCGAATCGCGGAAGGACGCAAGTGGCGAAACGGTGTCCATCAGGCAGTCGAAGCGCGCGAGTTAGTCGAGATTTCGCCACTCACCAGCCACAGCGCACGGATCACCGTGCAGGAACTGTTCGGCCAGTACGATCGAATTTCCGGCATGACGGGAACCGCCGCGACGGCTGCTCACGAATTCCTCAGCGTTTACGGACTGCCGGTTTTTCGTATCCCGACGCGACGACCTTCCCGACGAACTGCGTGGCCCGTCAACATCCTGCCGACGTCTGATGCCAGGTGGGAGTCCGTCGCCAGAGAGGTCCAGCAGCAGCACCAGGCAGGTCGCCCGGTTCTGGTCGGAACCCGGACGATCGAGCAATCCGAACGTCTGGCCTCGCTGCTGACCGACTACGGAATCGAGCATCAACTCTTGAACGCTCGCAACCACGCACGCGAAGCCGAAATTGTCAGCGAGGCCGGGCAACCTGGCCGAGTCACCGTCGCGACGAACATGGCCGGGCGGGGAACTGACATTGCGTTACGAGGTGATTCGGAAAGTCGCGGCGGCCTGCATGTGGTCTGCGGAGAGTTCCACGCGGCGGGAAGAATTGATCGACAACTCATTGGCCGATGCGCTCGACAGGGAGACCCCGGCTCGTACCGACAGTTTCTCTCGCTGGAAGACGACATCCTTCAGGAAGGGCTCGACAAACTGGACCTCAGCCGACTCCAACGTCGAGGCACCAATGAGAACAACGAACTGACCAGCACGCTGCCGCACTTCCTGAAGGCTCAGCGAGTCGTCGAACTCCGCCACGAACAGGACCGTGAACTTCTCCTGGCTTATGCGCGCCACCGATCCAGCCAGCTCGTCCAGCTTGGACAAAACCCGTGGCTCGACGCCGCGCAGGACTAACGTCACCTGCCTGTACAGCGACCGTTGAAAAGTGCAGCACTGCCGTACTTCGCCGACGCTACTTCTAAAGCGTCAGAGGGCCGGGCATCACCGTCCGGTTGCTGACTGAACTCTGCGAATGAAGGGAGCACCACTCACCCTGCAATCGCAGAATCGATTCATGTCTCGCGAAACTCACGACAGCCACAGTCCATAGAATCGTTACTCCCAGACCGGATCATGACTGCAGTTCTAAGGATTGCCCCGCGAACTCTGTTCGCAACGTCGGGCTCGGACTTTCAATCCTGCCAACGTGCGCTGTCACGCCACAGCTATCCATGAGTACTAATGCTCGCCGTATCGATCCAGATAGACCGCCTGTAACGATTATTCGGTGTCACCATCCCTACAGACGCACTTCGTGGTTCCGGTTGTGCGGCGAGTATGAGTTGAATGAATCACTCGAGTCGTCCCGAAACATCCGCTTTCGACGGCGCGTTCCTGTTGTGTCAGCTCGCCCGTCAGTGACTGCCGATCGGACTATCGGGGAATCATCAGATTATCCGCGTGATCGTTCGACGCGGGTTCCTCACTAACTGCCGCTTATGGACTTGCAGGCTTACGGGAGCTCACGATGCCCAGAAACTGGTTGGATCGATTGCGTCAAAAAATTGCCAACGCACCTCGCCGAAGCAAACGCAACTGGAAGAGCACCGATCTTCAGACGCTCGAAGAACGAACCTACCTGTCCGTGAGTAGCCTGTTTACGGGTGGCGAAATCCAGATCATCGCCGACGCGGACGATGACATCGCCCTGGGTGTTAATCCCAGCATTCCCGGCCAGGTACAGCTGACAGTCAACGGCGTTACTGATACGTCGCTGGGCTCGATTCAGGCAAGTACCGTCCGAGCCATTACCATTATTGGTAGCGATAACGACAACGTGATCGACATCAGCGGAGTCACTGCTGCGGAGTTCTCGTTCGTCGACCCGGACACGCTGATCGGAATACAAATCTTCGTCGACGGCGATGACGGAAATGACACACTGATCGGAACTCCGGATCTGAATGAAACGCTTGCCGGTGGTAACGGTGCGGACTCGATCAACCAGAATCTGGCGACAACTCCAACCGGAAACCTGACCATCGACGGCGGAGACGGCAATGACACCGTGTCTGGCGGTACAGGAAACGACGTTATCGATGCCGGTAACGGTGACGATGTCGTCTCAGGCGGCGATGGCAACGATACAATCACAGGCGACGACGGAAACGACCTTCTGAACGGCGATGGCGGCGACGACTCAATCTTCGGTGACGACGGTGCCGACACGATTAACGGCGGCGACGGCTCCGATATGGTCAACGGCGGATCGGGAGTCGACTCAGTTTCGGGTGATGCAGGAAACGACACCGTCTACGGTGGTGCTGGTAATGACCTGCTGTTTGGCGATGGTGGAGCCAGTCCCGGCGACGATGTCATCTTCGGAAACAGTGGCAACGATCGGATTACGGGCGGTGGCGGGAACGACCTTCTGGATGGTGGCGCCGGTGACGACTTTATCGTGACATCGCAGTCACAGTTCTCGATTCTGGAGACCAATGTCAATGTCGCTGAAGGGGCATCCGGCGGTGGTACCGTCGCCAACTTCACGATCACACTCTCGACACCTCTCCCCACAACAACCAGCGTCGACGTCAGAACGGTCGATGGGACGGCAATTGCGGGCCAGGATTACGTTGCCGTTAACCAGACTCTGACGTTTACTCCTGGCATTACCACCCTGCAGGTTTCAGTTCCGCTGATCGGTGACAACGTTGGTGAAGCAACGGAAATGTTCTCGCTCGTCATCAGTAACCCGGTTGGTGCACAACTTGGCAACGCGATGGCTACCGCAACGATTCTGGACGACGATGGCGGTCAGCCACCGGTACTGCCATCGCTGTCGATCAACGACGTCAGCGTCATGGAAGGCGACACCGGGATCTCGAATCTTACATTCACGGTAACCCTGTCGGCGGCAAGTGCTGTTCCCGTGACAGTAACTGCGACGACGTCTGATGGATCCGCAACAGCAGGATCAGACTACGTCGCAAGTTCCCCGCTGATCACATTCGCTGCCGGAGTGACATCGGCCACTTTTAACGTGATGGTGAACGGTGACACGACAAATGAAGCCGACGAAACATTGAACATCACACTCAGCGGTGCCGTTAACGCCACCATTCTGGACGGTACCGCGATCGGTACGATTCTGAACGATGACGGTACCACGCTGCCCTCACTGTCCGTCGCTGACGTATCCGTCGCTGAAGGGAACGCAGGGACCTCTACGGCATCGTTCACCGTCACGCTGTCGGCTGCCGCGTCGGGACCAGTCACTGTGATGGTCGCCACCGCCGACGTAACAGCGGTGGCTGGCCAGGACTACGTGGCGAGTACTCAGACACTGACGTTTCCTGCCGGGACAACCACACAGTCGTTCGACGTCACCATCAACGGTGACACCACTCAGGAGCCAGACGAAACTTTCAGCGTGACGCTGAGCAATCCAACAGGCGCTGCACTGGGGGCCATGTCAACCGCCACCGGAACAATCACTGACGATGACTCTCCGGTATCAAATTTTGATATCGTCGTTGTCTTTGGGGGAGGGCTCACGGCGACACAAATGGCCGCATTCACCGCTGCCGAAGCACGCCTTGAGGCGATCATCACCGGCGACGTACCAGATGTAAACGTGCCAGGTCGCGGGCTTGTAGACGACATTATTATCGACGCCTCCGGAGTTGCGATCGATGGAGCGGGTGGCGTACTCGGGCAGGCTGGCCCCAACATGCTTCGGCCAGGAACAAACCTCCCGATCACCGGAACAATGGAGTTTGACACAGCAGATCTCGCGTCACTCGAAGCATCCGGTGAACTGACACTGGTCATCCTTCATGAAATGCTCCACGTCATCGGCATCGGTACCATCTGGCAATTGACCGGTAACCTGACCGGTGCCGGCACCGCTGACCCTCAATTTACAGGTGCCAATGCAACTGCTGAATACAATGCGATCTTCGGCAACACGGCCCCGAGTGTCCCTGTCGAAAATATGGGCGGACCAGGGACGGCGGATGGCCACTTCCGTGAATCCGTATTCGATAACGAGCTGATGACCGGCTTCCTGAACTCCGGGCGACCGAACCCGCTCAGCCGCATCACCATTGGATCACTCGCCGACATTGGCTACCAGGTTGACCTGAACCAGGCTGATACATACCCATTCGGTCTGCAAAGTCCTGCAACACCGGTTTCCGGCACCGAGGGCATGATTCTCGCTCTGCGTGGCGAGGAGTCGATGGTTGTCTCAGACGAATGGCTCCGCATCGGCGAAAATCCCAATGTCCCCACAGCCGCCCTGACACCACAGGCTCCAACATCGAGCAACCTGAATATCGTTACCACGGTGACCTTCGACGAAGTGCCGACGCAACCGGTTAACGGCCTGACTGTTGGCGAGGTGACATACGGATTCACAGTCAACGGCGCGGCGAGCACTGACGCTAACTATGCCTCGTTTGGACCAAACCTCGTTAATTTCCTCCAGGATCCCGTTCTTGAAGGGACAGCCAGCGGAATACTATCGCTCGATTTTTCAACACCGGTTGACAGCATTCAGTTCGGACTGGCCCGTAGCATTACGGCACAAGTGACAAATGGTGTGGAAGTTCGGCTATTCGACGCGGGTGGAAATCCGGCAGGCACATTCCCACTCAACCTGATTACGCCTGTAAGTTTCGCCGAAGTTCAGTTCACCTACACAGGTCTCCCCGTTCAACGAATGGAAATTGACCTGACCGTCGCGTCACCGGCACAGGGTGGCGCCCGCTTCGCGATGGACAACCTCATCTATAACACGGTAACAGCTGTCGCGACTCCGAGTGCCACACTTCTGGGCGGCACTGGCAACGACACACTGATCGCGACTGACGGGGATGACATTCTGAACGGCGGTGGCGGAAACGATGCGGTCGACGGTGGAAACGGGAACGACACCATTCTGGGTGGTGGTGGTAGCGACAGCCTGTTCGGCTCTGATGGCGACGACCTGATCCGCGGACAGGGCGGAATGGATTCGATCGAAGGCGGCAACGGAGATGACTCGATCGATGGCGGCAGTTCCCGGGACATTATCTACGGTGACGACTCACTCGGAAACGCAACCGGTAACGACACCATTAATGGCGGTTCCGAAAACGATACCCTGTTCGGTGGAGCCGGCAACGACTCCATCCTCGGTGGAGGGGGCCAGGACAGTCTCAGCGGTGACGCGGGCAACGATACACTCGACGGCCAGGGCGGAGACGACACACTCGACGGCGGAGACGGAGACGACACAATCGACTGGGACGGCGACAACGACGGCGATGACACCGTTGTCCCAGGTGACGGCGGCGACACCATCACCGTCACGGGCTCTGGCTCGGCTGACACCTACAACGTCAGTCAGAACGGCAGCGACCTTGTCATCCGCCGCGGCACTTCGTCACTCAGCATCCCAACAACAGGGCTGGCGGCCGGAATCGAAAGAGTCGTGCTGAACGCCGGCAACGGTGCCGACACCATCACAATCGGCAACCTCGATCAGGTGGGAGCGGCCCTGCTCATCGTTAATGGCGAAGATGGCGATGACACGATTTCTGCTCTTGGCGCGGCGATCGGTTCCGTCCGTCTGCTGATCGACGGTGGTGCCGGAGACGACACACTGGTCGGCAGTGACGACGCCGACACAATTCTTGGTGGTGCAGGACTCGACGTCATCACCGGAAACAACGGCAACGACACACTTCTGGGCGGTGCTGATGCGGACTCAATTTCCGGCAGTAACGGCAACGATGTCATCGACGGAAATGACGGCGATGACACGCTGCTCGGTGATGTCGGCGACGATTCAGTTTCCGGTAGCTTCGGTAATGACATGCTCGTCGGCGACATCGGGAACGACACTCTGGACGGTGGTTTCGGAGACGACCTGCTCAATGGAATGTCCGGTGACGACTCGCTGCTGGGTAGCTTCGGAAACGACCGCATCGCTGCCGGATCAGGCGACGATACCGTCCGGGGCGGAAATGATAACGACACGATTCAAGGGCATAGCGGATCGGACCTGATTGACGGCGGCCACGGAGACGACTCAGTCCTCGGCCAGGCCGGCGATGACACCATCTTCGGCGACGACGGCAACGACACCATCATGGGTGGCAGCGGTCGAGACCTGATCTTTGGTGAAGACGGTGACGACGTCATCGACGGTGAAGGAGCCTCCGACACGATCGTTGGCGGTGACGGCAACGACACGCTGCGTGGCGGCGGATCAGACGACACCATTCTTGGCGAAGACGGCAACGACGTCATCAACGGGAACAGCGGCAACGACACGGCCTCAACAGGCGAAGGTACCGACACCGTCAGCGACGTCGAGACAATCGACGAAAACTTTGTGCTCTCGCCATCGTTGCTGCAGGACTTCGACACGCTGGCCCGCAAATAACTGAGCCGGCTGCAAACTGTAGCGAAAAAGCTCAGAGCAACTCTGACGCACACAGGCCCCGGTAGACCGATCAACGTCTCCGGGGCTTTTTCGTGCAAGCCAACGGGTGGGAACTCCGCCTCGACATTGACTTACTAACGTTAATCCCAAATTCATTAGCGTCAATCAGTGAAGAATCAGTGCTCCGTCACTCGTCCGACTTTTGACTCAATTGAGCTGCCAGCGTCTGAAACTGCATGTCGAGCCGCTGCCGGTTCAACTTGGCGTTGATCTTGTCTGAGAGCGCATGGCACATTTCAATAAAGACTCCGGCGGCTGGATCCTCGTGCAGCTCGTGCGAATTCAAGGTGCCGAGAGCTTCCTGTCGCAGACGAGTCACTTCATCAAGCAGGTCATTCAATTTCCCTGAGTCATCTCCCGCAGCCGTCTGATCAAGATCCATCTGCCGGCGTTCAATATCGAGCAACTGCCGAATGAATCGATCCAGCCGATGTTCCTGCTGCCGAATGCGGTTTTCACGAAGCCATCGCCAGACGAGCCAGCCGGCAAACAGCATCGAGACGACAAAGGACCGCAACCCTTCAGTCGCCTCGACAAAATCTGCCGAAAGCAACGGTTTCAGTTCCGGCTCGAAGTAATGAACCGCTCCGTCGTGCATTGGAAACAGCGTTCGCATCGTGGCAAACGACTGGCCTTCCGCGAACAGTTCCCGCAAGCGATTGGTCCGCTGAAACCGCTGATCCATCAATACCTCATCGACCAGTTCGATCAAAGCGTCGGACACCTCGATGGTTGTCAGCAGCTGACTTCGAACGCCAACGCTACTGACCGACTCCGTTGGAACGGGCACCGGCGACGTGCAGAAACTGCCCGCTGGAATTTCGACCGTCTGCGTCCCCAGGTGCTTTGCCGTCAGCGCGTCGGCAAACGGAACTTCAATGACGTCCGCCAGACCGTCCCGAGCGATCGCCCGAAGAAACTCGGCATCGAGTCCAACCGTGACGATCGCAGCGTCCAGCGTTGATTCCCGAAAGCCCTTTTCAATAAGTCCGTAGTCAAAATCTTCTGACTCAACGTCTTCGACCTCAAAGCCACAATGCGCGAGCAGTATTTCCGCCATCGCCCGGTCACCGGATTCTGTCACTCCGATCGAAACTCGTTTGCCTTTCAGATCGAAAGCCGAGGTGATTTTCGATCCTCGCCGGGCAAGCACGACAACGATTTCCGAAAAGACATTACCCGCAGACCGAATCATCGAGTGGTCGCCGGAATCCTGACTGACCGCTTCCGGCTGAAACAACGCCAGCTCCAGCTCACCTTGTTCCAGCAGGTCAAGATTCTCAATCGAGCCCCGGGTTTCAACCATCTCAACCGGCACACCGCTTCGAGCAGCAAGCTCTTCGCCAAGTGCATCAGCGACCGCCCGATATCGGCCTCCCGCAGTCCCGGTCGCTATCCGAATCTTTGCCGGAAGCCCCGTCCAGGAAACATACACCTGATGAACGAGGTAAGGCAGCACAACCAGGCAAGCCAGCACAACAGCTCGCACCACCCAGCGGCGATCCGGTTTGATCTCTGATTCTGTCACAGATTCACCCACCAGTCATTGAGCAAAACATTGAGGGGACTCCTCGGTAAAACGGTACTCCAACGTTTGACCGCGTACGATAAACTCCTGGCCCGGCTCAAACGAACAACTGTGTTGCGGCATTTTCAGCTCAAACCTGATCAGCCTCATACCAGACATCCACAACTCCGGCCTCACGATGAAAGCCAGCGGCGAACATGTCACGCCGATGTATCACAACCTGCCCACCCAACCGATGGCAACATCAGCACGCGTCAACGCGACTGTTTCGTCTCGTCGTGATGGCCCTGACACTGGTTTGCCTCAGTACAACGCCGCCATGTCTCGCGCAGCAGTCCGACGACCTCGAAGAATGGCAACGAACTGAGCAATACTTCGATGGCCTGCGGTCTCGCGGTTTGTACTCGCTGGCAGAAACGGTCTGTCACCGAAAAATTTCGGAAGCAAATCTCGACCTGATCACCAGAACGCGTTACGCCGTTGAACTGTCTCGAACACTGACTCAGCACTCGCAGGACGCTCCGACGCTTGACGCCCAGACTGAACTTCTCAAACAGGCTCGTCAGGTCATTGATCGAGTTCTTGAAGCCCGACCGAATCATCCTCAACAAATCCTGCTGGAATCACAACTGGCATTTGTAGCGGCTTACCAACTGGAAGCGCTGCGATGGCGCGTTGACCTCGCCCCTTACGACAAAAGCCTTATCGACCAGGCTCGACAACTTGCTGACTCGACAATTCCAGAGCTGCAGCGACTTGACTCGCAGGCTGACGAACAGGCTCGCAGCCGAAAAGTTGACGTTCTGGGTGAACGGTTGCAGCCGCACCAGCTCCGGTCTCTCCAGCGAGCGATCCAGCTCCGACTTGGTCTGGCGTTTCTGGAAAAAGCCCGCCTGTATCCAGAGCCGTCTCCCGACCGAGCCGACGCTCTCGTCAAAGCCAGCGAAGTACTGAGACGCCAGGCAGCTATCGCGGTGAATGATCCGACGATGTGGCAAAGTCAGCTTGCCTGCGCCACTACGTTGAGGCTGCGTGGAAACCCCACCGCAGCGTGGGCCATGGTCGAAGCCATTCGCGGTGACAAGCCACCAGCAACGATCCAGGACGCTTTGTCAGTTGAGCATGTCGAACTGCTGATCGTCGAAGATCGATTTATCGATGCGGCAGATTTTCTTCGAGAGTATCAAGTGACACGGCCTCAGTTGAACGGCCCGTTGAATTTTCTGATGGCGCGAGTGTTTCTACGACTCTCGCAGATCGCCACCGAAAAGAATCGTCCGGAACTGGCCGCCGAGCTTCAGCAGGAAGTTCATCGAGCCATTCAGGTTGCGATCACAACCGGCAACGGCTACTGGGCAGCGCGAGCACAGAACCTGCTGGCCGATGAGAAAAGCCGCAACACCTACGGAGCCGAAGTCGGGGCACTCGTGCGCGAAGGTCAGTCGCTGTTCTCCTCCGGTGAAATTACCAGCGCTGCCGAGCGTTACTCTCAGGCTTTTGAAAAGGCTCAACAACAACAAGCGAACCAGGCGGCCGCCGAAATCGGATACACATTCGGATCGATCCTGCTCAAACAGAATCAACACGCCGAGGCGGCTCGCGTCTTCAGTCGCGTGACTGCGCTTGCCCCGTCGGGAGAACGAGCTGCCGATGCCGATCTGCTCGCCGCCTGGAGTCTGGGAATGCTCTTTCGAGATAAGCCGACCAGCGAACATCGCGAATCCTACATGGCAGCCCTTGATCGCCACCGTCTGACATTTCCCGAATCCGACACCGCCAAGGAAGCCACCTGGATGCTCGCTCAGTTGCAGGAGCAGCGTCTGCAAACGACTGAGGCCCTGAAACTTTACATCTCGGTCCCGAACCAACACCCCCGTTATCACGAAGCGATGATCGGCATCGCACGCTGCTCCGAAACAATCCTCAACCGGTTGAGGCGTCTGAACAAGCCGCGATCCGAGTGGGAGCAGGCCATCGTCGACCTGCTCAGACCGTACATCCAGACGGCGATGAACGCTCAAACAGAACTGACCGCCTCGGAAGCCGACTTTCTGATTCGCACCTCAAGAATCCTGATCAGCCTCGAACAGCCTGACTTCGATTCTGCCGATGGCCTGCTTCAGCACATTCTGATTTCCGCAGCGAAGGACAATCCACCTCGTCAAACTCCACTGCCGCAGGACATCGTTGAAACCGCGACTGGCCTGAGAATCGTCTCGCTGACCGGCCGCGGCAACACCGAAGCAGCCACCGACCTTCTGAAGTCAACCGTCCTGCTCGACCGAACTCGATTAACCGGTATTCTGTCCGGCCTCTCTTCGGTCGCGGAATACCTGTCGGATGATCAACGCCGAAATGTCGGCACGATTCAACTGACGGCCATAGAACTTGCAGGTTTCAATCTGACCGCAATACCCGACAAAGATCTCGACACCTTCGGCACGGTCATCGCTTCCGCTTTCGAAATGACCGACCAGCCCCGAAAAGCCATCGAAACCTTGAGCCGTCTGCTGAGACAACATCCCAAAGACGTCGCAATGCGACGTCGAGTCGCTGACCTGCTCCTGCAAACTGGAGATCCAACCGCCATCGCCGACGCGCAGGTTCAGTTTCGAAAACTCGAAGGCACCTTGAAGGCCGGCTCCGACGAATGGATGGACGCGCGAATTCACGTCATCGAAACTGCCATCCAGCTGAAGGACTTTGAGGATGCTCGAAAGCTGCTGAAGGTCACGCAACTCCTTTATCCGAACCCGACATCCGACGATTTCAAACATCGCCTGGCCGAAGCATCAGCCGCGCTGGCATCGACAAAGTAAGTCCTGCACAATTCGCAGACGGACGAAAATTCCAACCAGTGTCGATCAGCCGAGCGCAACGCGTGACCACTTCTCAACATGCCATTCAGAGCCTCTTCCAAAGCCCATGGCGACTCGCTCTTTGCCTGACTGGAGGCGGCAGCAGAATCGCCAGCGATTTGCTGACCATGCCCGGAGCGTCGAGCACCCTGCTCGATCTGGTAATCCCCTACTCCGCCGCGTCGCTGACTGAATATCTTGGGCAAACTCCGCAACAGTTCTGTTCGCGTGAGTCCGCACTGAGTATGGCGTCGGTCGCCTGGCAGAAAGCCGTGCGATTTTCGAAGTCGTCCGATCACGACGCGACCCACAGCCTGGGAGTTGCCGGCACGGCATCACTGGTCAGCACGCGTCCCAAACGGGGCGAACATCGAATCTGGATTGCGACAGAATCGGCAATCAGCAGTCGCGTCGTGTCTCTGACTTTGACAAAAGGACGACGAACTCGCCTTGAAGAAGAAGCTGTCACCGCAGACCTGCTGCTTTACGCCATCAACGATGCCTGCGGGTTGACACCGCCACCACTCCCAATCCTGAAAATTGACGAGACGGTGTCCATTGAATTTGAAGCCGTTCCGCCAGCCATCGCTCAGCTTCGATCCGACAATTCGATCATCGCCTGGTCACTGCCAGGAGGAAACGTCGCCGAGGCACCTCCCCAACCGCCGCGAGGACTTCTACCTGGGTCGTTCAACCCCTTGCACGTCGGACATCGCAACCTCAGATACGTCGCCGAAGAACTGATCGGCGGCCCCGTTCACTTCGAACTCTCATTGGTCAACGCAGACAAGCCTCCACTCAACTGCTTCGAAATCGAACAACGACGCCACCAGTTCGACGATGTTCCACTGGCGCTGTCCACTGCCCCGTTGTTTGTCGACAAGGCAAGACTCTTCCCCGGCATCACCTTCGTCATCGGCTACGACACCGCCATCAGGATCCTGGAACCTCGTTTCTACCATGACAACGAGCAGGAAATGAGAGATTCACTGGAAGCCATCGGATCGCTGGGTTGCCGCTTTCTGGTGGCCGGTCGCCTGACAGATTTCGGTTTTCAGTCAGTCAGTGACCTGAAAATTCCCAACGAGCTTCAAGACCTGTTTGCACCAATTCCCGAAAAACGGTTTCGCGAAGACATCTCCTCTTCCGGAATTCGAAACGGCGGCGCTGCAAAGCAGGAATGACCGGACCGATGCTGAAACTCTCGACAACCTACAGGAACGACATCGAGAAAAGTGGCGTCGCCATCGTTGAGAACGTTCTCTCACTCGAAGAAGTCGTCACACTTCGCGCTGCAATCGGGCTGGCCATTTCAGACAACGAAGACAGCACTTCCGTGCGAGATCGGGGCGGTGTTTACGCCATCCGAAATGTGACGGAAGTGGTACCCGAAATCCGGGCGCTGCACCGCCACACTGGTATTGTGCAACTGGTTGAGCCAATACTCGGCGAACAGGCACTTCTTGTGCGCGGCCTGATGTTCGACAAGTCGCCGGAAAGTAACTGGGGAATCTTCTGGCATCAGGATCTCTCGATCGCCGTCCGGCAGCGTGAAGATGTTCCTGACTTTGGTCCGTGGTCGATCAAAGCAGGCATCCAACACGTTCAGCCTCCGCCGCGCATCCTGCAGAAAATGCTGACCGTCAGGCTCCATCTTGACGACTGCATGGAATCAAACGGCGCGTTGCGAGCGCTGCCGGGTTCCCATCAAAGCTCACGGCTTAACATGCTGGAATCTGAAACTCTTCAGCAGAATCTAACTCCACAAATCTGCTGCGTCCGTTCCGGCGGCGCCGTGATGATGAGGCCACTGCTGCTGCACTCGTCTCATCGCGCAACTGAGGCAACCCGCCGCCGAGTCATCCATCTTGAATTCGCTGCTGGGCCATTACCGGAACCGTTGCAGTGGTACTCGTCCGACCGAATCTCCGACACTGCTTGATGCCTATGAGAAGTGCGCCACAGCCAGGCACACTACATCTGCTTTGGAGCGTCAATCCCCAGCAACGCCAGCCCCTGAGTCAGCGTTCGCGCGGTCAGATCACACAGAAGCAACCGGCTTGTTCGAACAGCTTCGTCCTCTTCCTTCAAGACGGGGCAGTCCTGGTAGAAGCTTGAGAATCGATTGGCCGTATCAAACAGAAACTGTGTCAGCATGTTGGGCCGGTTCTCCCGCTCCACAACAGCAAGAGCGTCGCCAAATGAAAGCACCTGAAGGAACAGTCCACGCTCTGACGCATGTTCCAGTCGCAACATCCCGGCCTTTGAACGAAGGTCAGCGAGATCGATGTCCCCCTTCCGAAAGATGCCATTAATTCTGGCATTCGCGTACTGAATGTAGGTCGCCGTGTCACCGTTCTTGGCGAGCATCTTATCCCAGTTGAAGACGTAGTCGCTTTCCCGATTGTGATGCAGGTCCGCGTACTTGATTCCGCCAATGCCGACCGCTTCAGCGACGGATCGTCGGATGTCTTCGTCGAGATCACCTGCCGGATCATTCTCGACAACGACGTCGTACGCTCGAGCAACGGCTTCATCAAGCAGACTTTCCAGACCGACGGTATCGCCCGACCGGGTCTTAAACGGTCGCCGATCGTCACCGAGCACCGTCCCGAAATTCACATGCTGAATCTCGACATCACCGTAGCCCCATCGCCTGGCGGTATCCACCAGAAGCTTGAAGTGTTCGCTCTGCCGAGTATCGACCACATAAAGCATGACCTGCGTGCCGAACTCTTCGACTCGATACCGGATCGTCGCGAGGTCGGTCGTTGCGTACGTGAACGCACCGTCCGACTTCTGAATGATAAACGGCGCGACGTTCCCTTCTGAGAAAACACAGATCGCGCCGTCACTGTCCGTGGCGAGCCCCTTCTCCTTCAAAGCTGCGACAACGTCAGCCAGCATCGGCTGATAGAAACTCTCGCCCAGCGTCTTATCAAAAGACACGCCCAGCTTTTCATAAACATGATCGAGTGCCTTCAGGCATTCCGGTAGAAACTCGTCCCACAATGCGCGATTTTCTTCGTCCCCTGAATGCAGCTTTGCCGTTTCCAAACGAGCCAACCGTGCAATGTCGGCATGCTCGCCAGCCAGCTTTTGAAGTTCAGGATCGCCGTCGATTGCGTCCCTTTTGGACTGCATGCCAGCCAGCGTTTCCTGCAGGCCGTCGTGCTCGCTTCGCAGTTTCTTGAGAGCCTTCTTTTTCTTCTTCGGTTCTTCGTCGGAGCTTTCGAGCTGAGCGATCTGCTCCACACAGTTAGAAATCTGCTCTTCCAGTGCTGGCTGCTTTCGGCAGGCGTCGTGGTAGTCAGAGAGCTGATTGACCAGACGATAGAGTCGAGCCAGTTCGGTCACCGGCTCAGTGGAATAGGCGGCTTGATCAACGAAGTGACGATAGCCATAGATGATCATCCCAAACTGTGTTCCCCAATCACCGATGTGATTATCTGAAATCACATCGTGGCCGAGAAACCGCAGGACACGTTCGAGACAGTTGCCGATCACCGAACTCCGGAGATGCCCGACGTGCATGGGCTTGGCAACATTTGGAGACGAATAGTCAATCACGATCTTCTTCGGCTCGACCTGCTGCACACCGAGCCGATCATCGCCAACGATTACTCTGGCCTGTTGCTCCAGCCAGTCGGTTCGCAGCTTCAGATTAATAAACCCTGGACCTGCCACTTCGACTGTTTCGCAGAAATCATCAAGCTGCACCTGATCGACCATCTGCTGAGCCAGGTCGCGCGGCGCGACGCCAGACTTCTTTGCCAGTGGCATCGCACAGTTGGCCTGAAAGTCACCGAACTTCGGATCCTGCGACGAACGAATCATGCTCAAGGATGCATCAACGTCGTTGGTCAAGTCAGCAAGCACCGGGGCAAACCGGTTTCGAATTTCCTGCAGTGCACTCATGAAAGCTTCCGCGTTTGTAATTTCTGATTGAGTTGATCGTCGACCCGCTCGCCCCGTAAACGGAACCGATGAGCCGTTTCCACAGGCTGGAACAATCGCCACGCAGTTCCGGCAGAGAATGGCCCTTGCAGCGGAAACTGAGCGGTGCTCGTTCCAGCCTGCAAACTCATCGAACCTGGCGGTATGCCTGGGTCGGCGGGCTGAATCAAACGCCAACGGCCTCGGGCTACTCTACGTCCACGCCTTCCGCCTCGGAACCTTCTGAGGATTCATCAGCTGCGGCAGAATTCTGCGAAAGTTCGAGTTCCAGTCGTGGAGCGTCGGCCCAGAGACCTTCCAGGTCATAAAGTTCGCGGCCTTCCGGAGAAAACACATGCAGGACGATATCGCCGAAATCCTGCAACACCCAGACCCCGTCGCCGTCAGCCCCTTCTTCGCCAAGTCGCCGCTGGCCGCGTTTTTTCATCACGCGGGCGACTTCTTCTCCCAAAGCCTTCATCTGCCGTTGACTGGTCGCCGTTACGATGACAAAGAAATCGACGATGGGCGTAATCGACCGCATGTCGAGCAGAAGGATGTCTTTCCCGCGGAAATCATCAGCGATTCGAGCGACCAGCCTTGCGGTTTCAAAGTTTTCGTCGACCTGACTGTTTTCGGTCACTGACATATCGAGGGCGGTTCCTGAAGACACGGAATACTCTTAAAAGAAGTTGAAGATACAGTACTTAACAATCAGTCCGGCGAACACCACCGACACCATACTCATAAGTTTGATCAGAATATTCAAACTGGGACCACTTGTATCCTTAAAGGGGTCACCCACTGTGTCCCCGACAACGGTCGCCTTGTGAGCCTCCGTCCCTTTTCCACCGTGAGCCCCGGACTCGATGTACTTTTTCGCATTGTCCCAGGCTCCGCCCGAATTTGCCATCATGATAGCCACCGCAAATCCGGCCGTCAGGCCACCTGCCAACATCCCCATAACGCCAGCAACCCCCAACAGCAACCCCACGACAATCGGAACAACCAGCCCAATCACCGACGGCAGCATCATTTCTTTCTGAGCGGCCGCCGTACTGATGGCGACACAGGCGGCGTATTCAGGTTCACCGGTGCCTTCCATAATTCCAGGAATCTCTCGGAACTGACGCCGCACTTCCTCGACCATCTTGCCGGCAGCGCGTCCAACCGCCTTCATTGTCATGGCACAGAACACGAACGCCAGCATGACGCCCATGAACGCACCGACAAGAACTCGCGGATTCATGATCGTTACGTCGTAGAATTTTGAGTAATCAGGAATTGTCGCTTTGTGGTTCTTGACCACGGCGCCAATCTTTGAAAGTTCAACCAGATTGACGTGCTCAACAACCTGACTGGTTTCCGCCTTGATCATATTCCCCATGGCGGAATCGCTCTCAGGCCGTACGCGAGGAATCAAAAGCCACGGCTCCGGATGTTGCCCTTCAGCCATTCTCACGGCCACGATATTCCGTCCAACTTTGACAACCGTAGCGTCTTCCAGACTCGTTGACACCGCGACGGCGTCATCGAAATCTTCTGCCCACCGGTCGATACCGACTCGCACTTCCTCGACATAGGCTGCCAGCAGCGCAAGAGCCGTCAGCGCTGCCGAGCCAATTGCAAACCCCTTGCCTGTCGCGGCTGTGGTGTTTCCCAGACTGTCCAGTGCATCCGTACGTTTTCGTACCGATGGATCCTGGTGGCTCATCTCAGCATTACCGCCGGCGTTGTCGGCAATCGGACCATAGGCATCTGTCGCCAGAGTAATCCCCAGCGTGCTCAACATTCCCACCGCAGAAATCGCGACACCATAAAGTCCCATCGCGAACAACTGAGGGTCGTCATAATCGAACCCGGTACACGCGCCGAAAGACACCAGAATCGCGACACCGATCACAACGATTGGCACCCATACGCTGTAAAAGCCTTCCGCAATTCCGGCGATGATGACCGTTGCCGGGCCGGTGACTCCCTGATCGGCAATTCGCTTTGTCGGAGCAAACTCTTCACTGGTGGAATACTCGGTCCAGCGACCAATGGTCACTCCCGACACCAGCCCGGTCACGACGGCCCAGAACACTCCGAACAGTTGCGTCCCGCGTGGCAGAACTGAATCTGCGGCAAATTCAACCCTGCTCGATGGCCCCACCAGCAGAAGATAAACCAACCCCGCTGCCACGACCGCTACGAGGACACTGCTGGTATTGATGCCCCGCGCAAGAGCGGCCAGCAGATTTCTTTGTGTGGCTCCGTCTTCCGTTCGCACGAGATGGATGCCAAAGATCGAAACGACGATCCCACAGGCGGCCAGCAACATCGGAAGCAGAACCATCATGTACTGCATCGTCGGGTAGCCACTGAAAGCAGCCACGCCTAAAGCGGCACTGGCCAGAATCGACCCACAATAGGATTCGTAAAGGTCTGCCCCCATTCCCGCGACATCGCCCACGTTGTCGCCGACGTTGTCAGCAATCGTGGCCGGGTTTCGTGGATCGTCTTCCGGAATCCCCGCTTCGACTTTTCCCACCAGGTCAGCCCCGACGTCGGCAGCTTTTGTAAAGATTCCCCCGCCGACTCGTGCAAACAGAGCCTGACTGCTTGCTCCCATCCCGAAGCAGAGCATCGTCACGCTGATTTCTTCCAGTCCGATGATGTGTCCGCCTGGCAGCGCCGGATAGACCCAGTTCAAGACAGCAAACCATGCGCAGATATCGAGCAAACCGAGTCCGACGACAACGAGGCCCATAACTGCCCCGCTCCGGAAAGCAACCTGTAATCCCTGGTTCAGAGAGTTCCGAGCTGCTGCTGCAGTCCGTGAACTTGCAAGTGTCGCTGTCTTCATCCCGAACCAGCCAGCCAGGCCAGAAAAGAATCCGCCAGTGACGAACGCGAAGGGCACCCATCTGGACTGGGCGTTAAACACGTATGCGATGATGACAAGCAGGACGCAGGTAAACATGAAGAAGATGGCCACCAGCCGGTACTGCTGCCTGAGGTAGGCATCCGCGCCCTGGCGAACATGTCCGGCAATGCGAACCATTTCGTCGTCACCCTCATCCTGCATCACCATCCACATGAAGAAGCGGCGAGCAAAGAACAGGGCGGTCAGCGAACCAATCAGGCTGGCTGCCCAGCAACCGATGACCATCGGCGAGTTGCCTGCCGCATGTGCGGCCAGCGCTTCCTCGCTGACCGTTTCTGCGGCGAGCAGCGCATCGGGCATGCCAAGCACAAAGGACAGGAAAGTCGCAGCAAAAGCGAGACAGGGAACGACGTGGCGGGCAAATCCGGTGAGGCTCATCCTGGCAGTTCCACTCCTTCAGAACTATGTGGCTCCATGCTCATTTCGAACGGGCGAAGGCTAAACAGGCAGCCATTGCGAAGCTCAATTTCCGCAGCAACTGACTCATTCCCAGCCGATCTTAAAGCAAGCTCGCGAGTGTAGCCCTGTGAATTTCAGCTTGTCAACGCCCTGTTGTCAGACCGTTACCAGACTACGAGCAAAGCTACAGCCCAGCTTACCCCTGACAGCCACGGTGCCACGGACATGCTCCAACGAAAACAGCCGTGATCGGAAAACCGATCACGGCTGAAGGAAGTCAGTAGCTGGTCGCCACTCTGTCGCCAGTTCCAACCATGTCGCTGGCTAATTGGATGTGGCGGAGACCTTCTTTTCTGGCGTCTTATCTTTCCAGCGGAAGTCCATTTCGATCGCCTTGTTCGCCATCATGAGCAACCGCTCAAAATCAATCGTCGGACATGGCAGATGAGGCGCGGCGGCCCTGGTATTCGTGCCATCAAATCGCGGATCGTCACGCCAGTACGAGTTGTAAACCCGAATGTGCTCGTAGAAGAGCTGCTCGACTTCAGTGGGGTCTTCAACAGGATTGCCTGAACCGTGGAAGACCGCACCTTCAAAACCGTAGGCCGACTCAAGCACCTTCTTGACGTCGCTCACCGAAACCGGATTGTCGGGAGTCAGATGGTAAGTCTGGCCGTGGAACTCGCGGTTGGTAACGATGTGTGCGGTGACCGCCGAAACCCAATCGACAGGAACGAAACTCTTCCTCTCATCACCGTCCAGGGTAATGCGAGTCGGTATCGACCGATCGCGCCCCATCTCGGCGTTCATCGATTTCTGCAGCGTGTATGCAAGATGCAAAGTCGCATAAAAGCCGTGGAATGTCGTCGTGAATCCGGTTTCCGAATCTCCAACGATGATCGCCGGGCGGTAGAACGTTGGAGGACTGAGGAATTTTGCGTCGCGGACCAGCTTCTCAGCCTGGACTTTGCTGCGTTCGTAATCGTTGCCCCACTCCTGGCCTTCGTCGAGTTCGCTTTCGAGCACGTCGCCATCACGCAGACCGCAGACGTACGATGTCGACACATGATGGAAGTCTTTGATGCCAGTACGCTCGCAGACATCGAGAACGTTCTGAGTTCCCGTGACGTTAGAAATCCAGGGCTCGCCATCCGGGTCAGAACTGATGAACGTCAGGCTGGCCGCATTGTGCAGCACCGAGTCACAGTTATTCTCGACCCAGCTGAGGTCGTCATCGGTGAGGCCCAGATTTGGCTTCGTCAAGTCGCCTTCGAGAACATGCGGACGCGGCAACTCCCGGTCAAGCATCGCTTCCCAGCTCAGCATCATGGCTTCAACACGCTCCGCGGCGCTTTGACGGCGACCACGACGGACAAGGACGGCGACAGGGGTATCAGCCAGAAGAAGGTCGCGAAGCAGGTATCTTCCAAGCAGACCCGTTGCGCCAGTCAGCAGGATGTGGTAGTTCATCGCGTTCTTAACTCTACGTTTGGAGTAATGGAGAGGTGATGAGCACGCAAATGAGGTCTTCGAGAGACCGAACTCGGCTGGAGAGTAATGCCGAAGTGAAGGTGGGGTTGACAACTGCCCGTGTGGCAGTTCTATCTCATTAGCAGGCGAGAGATTGTATAACCCACGGACTGTATCTCAATGCAATTCGCTGCTTCAGTTGCATGCGAATGCGGAAGTTGTCGAGGCCAGGCCGTTGAATTGCACTATCTGTCAAATCTGACTCAGGTGTCGAATCCACAAGAGCTGACACAACGCCACGCCAGGCAGTCAGCTGGGACCGCCACGTCAACCGTCAAAATAACATTCCCAAACACAAAACAGCACGCTCATACAAAAACAATTTTCTAACAAAAGACGAGGCTTGCAAGCCGGTGCTCGCAAGCCTCGTTTGAAATCCCAGCCCTACCCAATGAGCCACTGTCCACCAGACAGTCAGACTTTGTTCAACGCCCCCTCATTATTCTGCGAGGTCGACAGCAAACTTTGCAGGCGAGGCAATGAACTCTTCGTGTGACCGCTGAGTGCTGAAGAGGTAAAGACGGTCTCGATACCAGACAGCTCGATCGAGTGAACCTTCGCGATTCGTTCCCTCGTTAGCAGCCAGTACGACGTCCTGACCAGCAGCGGCAGGAACATACTTCTCTGGATCGGCTTTGAATGTTTCAAGAGCCTCGGCAGACGAGAAGTTGAAATAGTTGCCGTTGAATTCAGCCTGGAATGAAGGCCGGGCGTCTTTCAGTTCTCGTGAATCACGAAGTGCAACCGGGCAGAAACCTTTCAAACCAGTCAGCTCGCTGCGTTCAGCAATCTTCTTCAGCTTGTCGCTGTGTGCTCCACTCGGAACCGTCGATTTCACGATCGGTTTTTCCGCAGGGGTGATCTCCGGCAGCTTACCAGCACGGGCAGCGTTATTCGGCGCGGCAAGTTCCGCCGGAGCCGGCAAGTCAGGAAGTTTAGGCAGCGGGATCGAATCTGCCGCTGTCTGCTGAACTGCGGTCTCAGCGGCTTCGACGTCGAGCTTCAGTCCGTTGAACGGATTGCTCTCTGCCGCCTCATCCGATTCCGCAATGGCGGTCGGCTTGTCGGCTTTTACGGTCCCATCAGCTTCTGTCTCAGACAACTCAGGAAACGGATTTCCGAGCAGATCGTCAGTCGCCGCGTCGATTGCTTCGCTTGTCTTCGCACCGACTGGCTCGTCGGACAGCTCTGTCGCCAGCAATTGAGGGGCATCGCCCCGCGGAAGTTCGACTGCCGGCAGAAACTGAGGCAGCTTTCGAGCGGTTTCATCCGCTTTTGCCCCCAGCTCGGCAGCCGCTGCCGCCACTGGAGCCTTGAATTCTTCCACAGCAGCCGTCGCTTCTTCAACCGTCTCGGCAGGAGCCGGAGCTGGCGGCACCAGCAGGTCCAGTGCGGGTAGAGCCGGTCGAGCAGCCACGCCTTCGGTGCTCATCGGAATCGGCATCGGCTCCAGATTCGGCTGAGGTTTTACAACTGGCGGGGCGATCGGCGTCTGCTGAAGTCGCAACTGCTCACGACGAGCTGCTGCCGATAGCGGCTCGACTTTTTCAGGTCGTTCGTCGTTCGGATCCTTCGCTCGGCGGAACGGAGTGATCTTCTGGAAGAACCTCTTAAATGGGTTCGACGAAACCTGCTGAATCGAGCTGCTGCCCGACGACGTCGCAGAAGACTTGCCTGACTGCGGAGCGACCGGCGAACTTAAGGCTGTCCCCTGCGGCTGGCCGATGTCCAGCGATGGAGCCTCTCGCCCTTCCCGACCGTACAGAGCGTCGAGATGTCGCTGAACTTCGCTGCGAGTATCGCCTGCTTCTCTCGGCGGAAGCTGAACCGCTGGCTCTTCCTTCTGCGACGAAAAGAGCTTTGGAAACAGCCCTCTCGCCGGTTTCGACGAGCTGATCGCTTCCCGCGTCGCGGGACGTTCGATCAACATCCGAGGCTCACCGGATGACTCATTGATGGCCGATTCGGAGGCCGAAGATTCGGCTCGAACCTCGACGTCCATTGATGGCAGGATCACCAGCCCCGTGGCTGCGCTGAGCATCCAAGCTCGTGCTGAGAATTCGATTCTCACTGCTCTCTCCCTGAATATCCGTGTATGGAGGCTGGTCTGTCGGCGGTAACCCTGCCGCTTCATCCGGGTGGAGCTTCCTGCTTCGCCCCGAGACCGCATCGCTCATTTACAGGCGACGCTTTCGTACTGATCCGCCAGACCTGAACGATCTGCATCAAGACTCTCAGCCAGCAAACCAGTTACCGGACCAACAGTCTTTCATCGCCCAAATCCGACATCACAGTGCACATGACCGATACGTTCCGGTCATGCCTCAAAGGTATCGACATACTCTGCGGCAAGTTTTGACGCCTGTGTGGATCCTGACAGCGTTTCGGGCGAGGACGAGCGTACAACCGATACGACCGGAACAGTCTCTCCGGACTTCCCAGCTTGACACCAAAGCCGCTCAGACTGGAATTCCGCCATCCGATCCAGATACGAACGGGTGGCTCAGGTTGCTCGCAACCTGAGCGGCGCAGCCGCGCAGGTGCCACTGCTGGCTTGCGCAACAGTGCATTTTGTCTGCGGCGATCAACACTTCAAGGCGAGGCGGCAATAGCCAGCAGGTTGGAACAGCGCTGCGTTCGTTCCTGCTTATGGCATCGTGAAAACCTAACCGTCGCCCAACTGAGCAATCACGGCCTCAACCGACTCAAGCTGCTTTTCCAGACCGGCCAGCGTCTCTCGCACCTCAGCCACGACTTTCTCCGGAGCGTTCTGCACGAACTTTTCGTTCTTCAGCTTGGCAGAATGCCCTTTGATGAACCCTCGCAGCTTGTCGGCTTCCTTCTTCTGACGCTCCAGCTCCGCGCCAACATCGACGAGTCCTTCCAGCGGGACGAAACCGTCAGCGTCTTTCAGGTTGAAACTCGCCGAAGCCGCCGGTCGATCAATCTCGGCCCCCGCTGCTTCGAGAATCGTCTTTGCGAGATTCTCAAACTGGTCCGCGCAAACCTGCAACTCTTCGGCGACTCCCGGTTCGCACTTCATGAACAGCTTGACGGGAACATTCGGGCCGATGCCATAAACCGCTCGGATATTCCGCACGGCGACGACCGTTTCCTGCAGCCGGCTGAAGCGATCTTCGAGGTTCGCGTCCTGCAAACTCGCAGGCAGCTCCGGCCATGAAGCAATCATCGCACTTTCGGCCGCAGCCTGAGGTTCAAACAGTCCGCGTTCCGGAGCGATGTCCTTGAGCTTCTGCCACAACTCTTCGCAGATGAACGGAGTAAACGGCTGCAGCAATCGAATCAGCCCGTCGAGCACGCCGACCAGCACCCGCTGAGCCACAGCCTTCTCGCTGCTCACTGCTCCGTCGTCCCCCTCTGCCTTCAGCCGAGGTTTGATCATCTCCAGATACCAGTCGCAGAACTCGTTCCACGTAAAGTCGCGGATCGCCTGCGTGGCCTTGTCAAACTGGTACCGACCGAGCAGCGTGGTCACTTCCTCAGTCACCCGCGAAAGCCGACTGAGCACCCAGCGATCTTCCAGCCGCAGGTCAGACTCTTGAATCTTCCCTGGCGTGTAGCCTTCGAGATTCATGATCGCAAACCGCGCGGCGTTCCACAGCTTGTTGCAGAAGTTTCGCCCGTACTCGAACCGCTCGCTGACCATCCGAGCTGCTGGTTGAGCCGGATCAAGATCGTACTGCGGCGTCGAGAACTGCGATTCCTTTTTGCACTTCGGACACGGCATCAGCACCTTTTCCGAAGTACCTCGCAGCGTACCTTTAACCGTCGCCGGCTTGACCATCGGCCCTTTGCCGTCGAGAGCCTGCGGAACGACGTTCTCACAATGGGGACACTCATAGCCCATCGGCAGCTTGACGTCCTGGGTCTCGCCCGCGAACGACGCAATCGAAAACCGAACGGCATCCGTCCCGTACCGATCGATCAAGTCCTGAGGATCGCAACCGTTCCCCTTCGACTTACTCATCGTCTGCCCGAAGCCGTCGAGGATTTTCGGATGCACATGCACGTGCGAGAACGGGACCATGTCCTGCGGAGACATCTCTCCGCGTTGAACGCGCGGAGAGTCCTTCATGTTGTAGAGCCCCGTGAGCACCATCCGGGCAACCCACAGCGTGATGATGTCCCGCGACGTGATCAGCACGCTGCCGGGGTAGAAGTAGTCGAGAACTTCGTTTTTGGCTGAGGGCTGAGAGTCGAGAGTCGAGGGTTCAGAGCTGCCATCTGCCAGCGGCGGGTTGTTCCCCGTGTCCGGCCAGCCAAGCGTCGCGTGTGGCCAAAGAGCCGAGCTGAACCAAGTATCGAGAACGCTTTCGTCCTGCTCGTATCCCTCTTGTTCAAGCTTTGAAATGATCTCAGGATCATCCGAGTCGAGACAGACATATCTAAACTGATCACCACTCGTTGCATCGGTCCTTTCCTGAACTAGAACATTTTCATTCTGCTCGTCGGTTAAGAAGCCAAATACGGTCTTTCCAGCAAACGCCTTGGAATCCTCGTTTTGAACAAACACTCCGGACTCGATCTGAATTTGCCCAATCTGTTTCGACCAGACGGGTATCCTGTGCCCCCACCAAAGCTGGCGGCTGATGCACCAGTCGCGTTTTTCTCCGAGCCAGTCGAGGTACGTTCGCTGGTAACGCTGCGGGAAGAACTTCACTCGCGGTTTTTTCCCGTCAGGATCAGTGACGGCGTCCATCGCTGACTGGGCCAGCCCCGGCTTGCCGTCAGCCCAATCGTCCATTTTCACGAACCACTGATCCGAGAGGTACGGCTCGACCGGTGACTTCGAACGGTCGCTGTGGGCCAGCTCGATTTTGCGATCTTCGACTTCGACGAAGTGACCGAGAGCTTCCATGTCCTCGACAATTTTCGTGCGGCATTCGTACCGGTCCAGGCCCTGATATTTCTCGCCACCGTGCTCGTTGATCGTCGCGTCCGGGTTGAGAATGTTGATCTGTTCCAGGCCGTAGCGCAGACCGCAGGCGTAGTCGTTGTGGTCGTGCGCCGGCGTCACTTTCACGCAGCCGGTCCCGAGTTCCTTCTTCGCCAGCAGAGCGTCGGCGATGATCGGAATGTCTCGACCGGTCACCGGAATGCGACATTTCAGCCCAACAAGATGCTCGTACCGCTCGTCCGTCGGATGAACACAGACCGCCGAGTCGCCAATCATCGTTTCCGGTCGCGTCGTCGAAAACGCCAGCTTCTCGCCGGTCAGCTCGCCATCTTCGCCCACAACAGGATAAGTGAACGTCCAGAAGTGGCCGTCAACTTCCTCGTGAAAGACTTCGTCGTTGGCAACTGCCGTTTGCAGATGCGGATCCCAGTTGACCAATCGCTTGCCACGGAAAATCAGCCCGTCTTTGAAGAACCGAAAGAATGTCCGACGCACGGCCTTCGAGCAGGTCTCGTCCAGCGTGAACCGAGTCCGTCGCCAGTCGCAGCTCGCGCCAAGCTGCCGAAGCTGTTCAAGAATCCGCTTCTCGTAAGAGTCCTTCCACTTCCAGATCCGCTCGACGAGCGCCTCGCGCCCGATGTCGTGCCGCGTGAGGCCTTCCTCTTCAAACATCCGCCGCTCAACGACCGCCTGAGTGGCAATCCCCGCGTGGTCGGTGCCTGGCATCCACAGAGCTTCATAACCCTGCATCCGCCTCCAGCGAGTGATCAAATCCTGCAACGTGCCATTCAACGCGTGCCCCATGTGCAACGCACCGGTCACGTTCGGCAGCGGAATCATGATCGTATGAGGCTTCTTCTCCGAATTCGGATTCGGATTGGCATCGAAGTAGCCATTCTCTTTCCAGTAATCGAGCCACCGACTCTGGACTTCAGACGGTTGGTACTGCTTTGGAAGTTCTGTGCTCATGATTCTGTGATGCTAAGAAACAGGTTGAAATTGTCTGAGACGGATTTAGAACCGGAATTATCTACCGCCGATTTTCGCAGAGGACACTGATTGGGATCTATTTTCAGGAATGTCTCTGAAACAAATTTCCGAACAGATCTCCGCGTTCATCATGCGAATATCTACGGCCAAAATATCAGAAACGACTAACTGGCCACTTCGCCTTCGTCCTTGAAGAGCTTGTACTCGACGCTGTCGACCAGAGCGAGCCAGCTCGCTTCGATGATATTCTCGCTGACACCGACAGTGCTCCAGACGTCGTCTTCGTCGCGACTTTCGATGACTACGCGGACGCGAGCTGCTGTTCCCTCGGCGGAATTAATCACTCGCACCTTGTAATCCACAAGGTGCATTTGCTCGAGGCCCGGGTAAATCGGCAGCAGCGCTTTTCGCAGAGCCGCATCGAGCGCGTTGACCGGACCGTCGCCATCACCAACGACGTGGACCACTTCGCCGTTAACCGTGAGCTTGACCGTTGCTTCGGTCTGGGCCGGAGTGTCTGCTGCGGACTCGACGTTAACCCGGTGGTGGATGCGTTTGAATTTTGGCACGTAACTACCGGCGACCTTTTTGATCAACAGGTCGAACGAGGCCTCGGCAGCTTCAAACTGATAACCGACGCTTTCGAGATCCTGAACCCGCTCCAGGATCTTCGTCATCAGCTCGCCGTCATTCTCGATCTGGTACTTCGTCGCCTTCGCCACAATATTTGACCGGCCAGACAGTTCGCTGACCAGGACGCGGCGTTCGTTACCGACGAGTTCCGGCTTGATGTGCTCGTAACTTTCGGCGATTCGGTTAATTGCGTGAACGTGCATGCCGCCTTTGTGAGCAAACGCGCTGATCCCGACAAAGGGCTGATTGTTGCGAAAGTTCATGTTCGCAATTTCGTAAACGTAACGGGACAGCTCGGCCAGATGAGCGAGCGAACCTTCCTGCAACGCGTCGTAGCCTTCCTTCTTCAAAAGCAGATTCGCGACAACGCTTAACAGACAAACATTACCGCAGCGTTCGCCGATGCCGTTGATCGTGCCCTGAACCTGAATGGCTCCTCGATCCAGCGCGGCCAGCGAGTTCGCCACGGCCAGGTCGCTGTCGTTGTGACAGTGAATTCCGACCGGGATTGAGATTTCCCGACGAAGCAGATCAACTGCTTCAGCGATCTCTTCCGGCAGCCGACCGCCGTTGGTATCGCACATGCAGACCAGCGACGCCCCCGCCTCTTCCGCCGCTTTGAGCGTCCTGAGCGCGAACTCTTCGTTTGCTCGCAGGCCGTCGAAACAATGCTCGGCGTCGTAAATAACTTCGCGACCTTCCGCGACCAGAAACGCCACCGAGTCCCGGATCATCGCGAGGTTTTCTTCCTCGTCGACTCGCAGAACTTCGTTGACGTGCAGATCCCAGGTTTTGCCGACGACGGTGATGACGGGTGCCTTCGAATCTCGCAGAGCACACATGCCGATGTCATCTTCGGCTCCGACTCCTCGCCGGCGCGTCATCCCGAAAGCAGCCACTCTGGCGTGCTTCCAGTCCATGTCAGCGGCTCGCTGAAAGAACTCCTCGTCTTTGGGATTCGACAGCGGATACCCGCCCTCGATGTAGTCAAAACCGAGTTCATCGAGCTTCTTTGCGATCAGCAGCTTGTCCTGAAGCGAGAAGTTGACGCCTTCCCCCTGGCTGCCGTCTCGAAGCGTGGTGTCGTATGTCTGAATTCGGGTGGCCATGAAGTGCCGTCCTGTTTTTGCCTGATGAATGCCCGTCGGAGTCGTTCCGCGAGAGGAATCACCAGGCCGGTTAACTACCTGTCTGAACTGTGTTTCGGCTGAACGGGGCACGCTCCAGCGGACTGTGCGAACCGGACGCCTATGAAAAAACCCTCAGGCCCGCGACCTGAGGGTTATGACGATCTTTTGTGTCAGCGTTGCCTCAGATTCGCCCCTCAGGAGATGGTAATCACAATAATCTCGACCGGAATCGCGAACGACCGGCGAACTGAAGAATGAATCTGAGTCGAAAAAGTGAGCATCGTCAAGAACCGAAAATGGATGAAATACTCGTCGCGAGGCATGATTTCCACCTCGGACGCAGTCAGTCTAGCGCCGGTTCGCGTTCCGGTCAAACTCCCATCATTCCACACGGACCAGGCAACGAAAAAACCGGCTGGTCCCCGCAGGCACCAGCCGGCTGTGTTACTCAGTTTGCCGTAATCACAATCTTCCTGATTAGAACGTGAAGATCACGTCAACCGAGAAGGTGGTTGCATCAGAACCATTGAGCACTTGGCCACCCGGCGTATTGAACCCGTTGCGACCATCGGCTGCAACCTGACCGCCCGGACTCCAGTCATATCTGACCTCTGGCCGAACCGTGATCTGTGAATGCGGCTTAATATTCAGACCACCCGTCATGGCATAAACGGACGTTCCATTTGATTTCCACCACTCCGCACGACCACCGACACCAACACAGTCAGTTAGCTGATAAATCAGATACTGATTGATCGCCAAAGCATCGTTATTGCGAATCGACGCGGCGTTGCCTCCACTCGACTGCAGCAGATCGTGAACGAGAACGTAATTCAATCGGTCGTCGATCTGCCAGTCCAGAACGACACTATGAGAGTATCCATCACCGATGGCACCGAAGTTGCCCGCGCTGGTAATGTAGGTAAAGCTGATGTCATCAGACACTGCGGTGCTGAAACCGCCAGTGAAGTTACTGCCCCCACCCTGCTGCGTGAACCCTGTGTCCCAGCCAGCCGTCCAGCCAGCGTAAACTTCCGTGCTGTCACTCACTTTCTGAGTAACGATTACACCAGTTTTCGTAAACGGCTCGCTGTTATTCATCGCGTACGAATGCGAGAAAAAGAAGTTGCCAGTTGCCGGAACGACTTCGTAGCCATGCAGGGTGTAAAAGTGCCCGGCCTTGATCGTAGTGTCACCGTTCGTCGCTTCGACATACAACTGAGGAATCGCCCAGCCGTAACCAGCACCACGGGTGAAACCGGTGTCGATGTCAAAGCTACCGGTTCCGTTAGCACGCCGCGAGTTGCCAAACGACTGAGTGTTCGGGCCGTCGACACCGTACATGAAGTCGCCACGGTAACCCAACGCCCACTCGCCACTCTCACTCACGGCGGCTTTCTCAAGGTAGATCCAACCCTGATTGAGTTGGAAGTCCTCGTCTTCGCCAGGGGCATTAAACAACGTTGGCTTGCTGGTGTAGCCGAACTGAGCATGTCCGCCGACTTCAACACCATCGAAGATGTTGATCTGTTCCTGATCACAACGCAGACCGAACATGTCGCAGCCGTCATTGCAGCCGTCATTGCAGCCTGAGCAACCATCTGTCCGACAGCCATCGCCGCAGCCAGCAGCTCCGCAGACTTCGCCAGCAAGATTATAAGATGTCTGTGTGAAGACGTGATCTGGATTGGCAACGCTGTCAATCGGATTTACGTCTCCAGCCACTGCCATGCTGCTCGCCATTAGCGTCGCTCCGACGCCAGCAACACAGCGAAGGCCTTTCAGCCAGTTCCATTTAGCCATTTTAAGCTCCTTCGATTCCTGCAGGAAATCCGAGAATCGTAGAGTTGCAGTCAGCAGAAAACCTGCAAGCGCTTGTGTTCCTACATTTGAAACACCGGGGCTGACTACCTAGCTCCACTTTCAAAACCATCCGGTCCCATCCGCCGGGTCCGTCGGCCCGAGGACCATTGACCGGTGTCTGGACTGACCTGCGTTGTACCTTCGAGGAGAGGCGCACCTCGTTTTGGCAGAAAGCAAGTCCGTTGGGAGAGGTTTCGACGTATTGGTGAAGCATCTCTGAGATTAATAATCGGTACTGTGACACCTTGCCCAGCCGTCAATCTTCGCCAGATTGGCATTTTGGGTACAGACCTTATCGTCCACTCCCTGTTCGCCGGGGCTGAGCATCAGTATTCCGGAACAATCTGATAAAGCGGGAAAATCCAGCGAGGAAACAGTCAGGTGGTAAGGACCGGCTGCCGATACTTCATGTCGGAAGCCCCAGGGGGATACGGGACTTGGCGCCGGACCGGGCGATAACCGGTTCAAGTGGACGTCGAGCAACGCTCGACACCACAGAACTCTTGAAAACAGGTCGTCAGCCGAAATCAGGCAGACGACCTGTTTTCTTTTACCCAGACAACATCCTCTGGAATATTCTGACCGTTTACGAGCCGGTTCTGCACGCGGGCATCGAATTGAGCAGCTTGCTCAATCTCTCGACTTCACTCTCGTCGCACGCTGAAGTCATGCAGATTCGCAGCCGACTCGAACCGTATGGCACGGTCGGGGGACGAATCGCCCCAATCAAAAAGCCCGCTTCCAGCAGCGCTGCTGACATTGCCTGCGTGTCTTCCGGCTGCCCGACACGGATGGGAACAATCGGTCCCTCACCTTCGGACGAGAGCCGGCCCGCCATTCGTCGTCGAAATTCAGCACTGAGCGTCCATAAATGCCTCCGCCGCTGAGGCTCGTCCCGAATCAGCTCGAAGGATTTCGCCGCAGCCGCACAGACCGCCGGCGGCAACGCCGTTGAGAAAACCTGAGTCCGCGCCGAATGCCACAACCAGTCGCGAACAGACATTGAACACGCCACAAAGCCGCCGAGCGTCCCGATGGCTTTGCTGAGCGTCCCGATTCGGACAGGCACTCGATCCTCGACCCCAAAATGCTCACAAACACCGCGACCATTCGTTCCAAACACGCCCGTACCGTGAGCCTCGTCGACGATGATTCGCGCGTCGAATCTCTCCGCCAGATCGCACAACTCGACCAGGGGCGCCACATCACCGTCCATGCTGAACACGGCGTCAGTTACGATCCACCGCCGCCCTTCGCCTGACGACTTTTGCAGCTCCCGCTCCAGAATTTCGAGCCGATCGTGCCGGTAAACCCGCAACCTCGCCCCCGACATCCGGCAACCGTCGACCAGACTTGCATGGTTGAGCCGATCACAAAACACAACGTCGCGATCGCTGACCAGCGCCGAGACCGTGCCGACGTTCGCCGCGTAGCCGCTCGGAAAGAGGACCGCCGCTTCAGTCCCCTCAAAGTCGCAGATCGTTTTTTCGAGCTGTTCGTGCCACGACGACCGACCACTAACCAGCGCACTGGCCCCTGCTCCGACGCCAGCATCGTCGAGAGCCTCCCTCGCTGCGGCAACCACTCGCGAATCATGCGCGAGATTCAGGTAATCGTTCGACGAAAGATTCCGCACCCGCCGCTCGGCAACTTCGCACCACCCATCCGCCAGAGATTTGACCGTCCGAACGTCTCGCCAAAGTCCTGCCTCGCGCAGCCGCTGCAAGTCGGCGTCCAGCCAGTCCCAATCCACCATTGTGAACTCCGCCGAAAACGACCACTGCAGGACATCTCGCCAGGACGACGCGAACACGAGCTTACCGCAAAGCGATTCGGTGATTACTGAGTCGCCGATAACTATCATTCGTAATCAGATAATTATGCTCGATGCGGACTCCGCCGACGCCTTCAACATACATGCCCGGTTCCAGCGTGACGACGTCGCCAGCCAGTAGCGTGTCGTCACTTTCCGGCACGAGGATCGGCGGTTCCGGATGTCCCAGCCCCAAACCGTGCCCGGCATGATGAGCCAGCGGCGCGAAACCGGCCTCTTCCATCACCGTCGACGCGGCGTTGTAAACATCTTTCGCTGCAGCTCCAGCCTTGAAAACAGCTTCGCCTGCCGCCATTGCTCCTTCGCAAACGCTGAAAATCTTTTCCTGCTCGACAGTCATCTCACCGATGGCAATCGTGTTTGTGAAATCGCTGCGATAACCACTCAAAACGACAGAGTAGTCAATAATGAGCATGTCGCCAGCTCTGAGCTTCTCGTTCGTCGGCAGTCCACCTCGCTTGTGAATCCGGGCATTCGTCGGGCGAAAATCACCGTAAACAATCGCGGGACACCCTGCTTCAGCAACTGCCGCTGATTGAATCTCGCGATAAACGTCGAGTTCCGAAACGCCCGGCGCCGCCACTTCCAGCGCCCGCGAATGTCCGGCTTCGCAAGCTCGCATGCACCTTTCGAGAAGTGCGATTTCATCGTCGTGCTTCTGTCGTCGAAGCTTTCGAACGATGCTGCCAATCTCACCCGACAAGGCATCAGAGCCAAGCCCGAGCCGATCAGCAGCCATCGCTGGCAACCATTCCGCCTCGACCAGCCCGCGTCCCTTCATCCGATCCGCAACTCTCAGCAGCCGGTCGAACAACGCATGATCGCGGTTCTTCACTGAGTGTTTATGGTCGTACCACTTGTCATCAGCGGCGTTGCCGATTTCTTCATCGACGAACGGTTCGCTGGTCGCTGTGCGGCGTGTGAAGTTTTCGGCAATCAACGTTGCCCTGCCAGACCGTTCGAGCAGAAGAAGCCCGCGTTCGCTCGTCGAAAAACTGATCGGATTGACGAGAAAGTTCGCAAAGTAAAGCACATGCCGAGGGTCTGCGATCAACACCCATTCGCAGTCTTCCGGCAGCGCATCCCAAAGCCGCTTCCGCCGTTCCAGGCATCCCTGTTCGGTCAACATAAAAAGCCACCACTGCCTAATTCAGAACAAGTTTCTCACCAAGGGGTGGCACAGATTGCTTGCAACCTGTGCGGCGCAGCCGCAAGAGGTAATTGCCATCCAGTGTGTTTCTCCTCTTGCCGCTTCGCGACACTGGTTGCACGCAAACCAGCGCCGCCCGAGCAATCAGACTGTTACCCCCCAACCAGCTACTCGATACCGTTGGCCGCGAGCCAGCGTTCCGCATCGAGAGCAGCCATACACCCGGTTCCTGCTGCTGTAATCGCCTGACGGTAGTTGTCGTCAGCGACGTCGCCGGCCGCGAATACTCCGTCAACGCTGGTGTTCGTTCGGCCGCCCACCGTCCATTTGACGTAGCCTTTTTCGTTGGTTTCGAGCTGCCCGTTCAGAAAGTCGGTGTTCGGCGTGTGACCGATGGCTGCGAAGTAGCCCGCACATTCGAGTTCTTCAGTCTGTCCCTCGTCCGTTGTGCTGCGAATTCGCACGCCAGTCACGCCTTCTGAATCACTGCCGAGGACTTCGTCGATGGCGGAATTCCATTTCACTTCGATCTTTTCGTTGGCGATCGCTCGTTCCGCCATGATCCTGCTCGCACGGAATTCGTCACGACGATGCACGATGTAAACCGTCGATCCAAACTTTGCGAGATACGTCGCCTCTTCCATCGCTGAGTCACCGCCGCCAACGACGACCAGCGGCTTGTTACGAAACCTCGGCAATGCTCCATCGCAAACCGCACAGGCGGAAACCCCATTGTTCTTGAATTTGTCTTCCGATTCCAAACCGAGGTAATTCGCTCGAGCCCCCGTCGCAATAATCAGCGAGTGAGCCTCAATTTCTTCCCCGGCCAGCGTCTTCAGCTTGAACGGTCGAACTGACAAATCAACATCTACAACGTCGTCCGTCATAATCCGAGTACCAAAATTCAGCGCCTGCTGCCGCATCAGCTCCATCAGTTCGGGGCCTGAAACGCCTTCTTTGCCGTGTGGAGCCATGTATTGTCGCTTGGACTTCTCGATCGAGCTGTCGAGATACGCTTCCATGTCACCCGCTGGAAATCCCGGAAAGTTCTCAACTTCCGTCGTCAAAGCCAGCTGTCCCAGCGGCAGAGTCCCCTTCTGACGGTTGTCTTCGGTAATTGCTCCTTCGATGACGAGCGGTTTCAGTTCTGCTCGCGCAGCGTAAATTGCGGAAGTCCAACCGGCCGGACCGGAACCAATGATCACAACTTTTTCAGTCACGCTTCGCTCCATGCTGTTTGATTTTGCCGAACACCGAGCCGCATCGAAGCGTCTCAGCGAGAGTCTGTCAGGGGTCGTCGAACGATAGTCCAGCCAGAAACCGCTCACAACTATCGCGATTCGAGCCGCCTCGACCACCCCGAACGACAGCCACCAATCTGGAGAATCAACAAAGCCTGACGCCGTAAAATCAGGCGATCACCGTTGCGAACAGGCCGCGACTGCCTAGAATGCCCGAGGTTTCGACAATTTTCGCAACAGTTTGTGTCGAAAATAGATTCAATACAATTTTCACGGGTAAAACGATGAGCACCGCCGCTTCCATGACCATCGAAGAACTCATCGAAGAATTCGACGATCTCGGCGACTGGGCCGATCAGTGCGAAGTGTTGATCGATATGGGGCGTGAGCTACCGGACATGCCATCGGAGCTGAAAACCGAGCAAACCAAGGTCCACGGCTGCCAGAGCAACGTCTGGATGGTCGCTTCGGTTTCGGAAGACGAATCCAGAACGATCGAGCTGATTGCCGACAGCGATGCCATGATTGTCCGCGGCCTGCTGACCGTCATCATGATGGTCTATTCCGGCCGGACCGCTCAGGAAATCCACGACACGGATATCAAGGCAATCTTCCGGCGACTCGGACTCGACCGACACCTCAGCACTGCTCGAAAGAACGGTCTCGGTGGTATGGTTAATCGAGTTCAGACAATCGCCAAAGAAGCCCTCGCCGCGAGCTGAAACCGGCAGCCTCTCCGGCTTAGCAATTGCCCACCAGAATGAACAACACTTCTTTCGCAACGCAGTTCGAAACGTCATTTGACGTTGAGGCTGTTCGTCGAGATTTTCCAATACTGAACCGACCACTCGAACAGGGCCGACATCGCAAGGGAATGCTGCCCGCTTTTCTCGACAGCGCCGCGAGCGCTCAGAAGCCGTCATGTGTCATCGAGAAGGAACGCGAAGTTGAGGAACAGTACTTCGCCAACGCTTACCGGGGTGTCTACTATTTCGGGGCTCGGATCGACGAAGAACTGGAAGCTTCGCGCGAACGGGTTCAACAACTTCTTAACGCCGAATCAAGCAGCGAAATCGTGTTCACGTCAGGCACGACGATGTCGATCAACATGGTCGCTCGCGCGTGGGGAGCAAAGTTTCTTGAACCGGGCGACGAAGTTCTCATCACGGAAATGGAGCATCATGCCAACATCGTTCCCTGGCAGATGATCTGTCAGGAACGCGGAGCAACACTTCGCTGGCTGCCGCTGACCGAAGACCTGCGCCTCGACCTGTCGCAACTCGATGACTACCTCACATCGAAAACAAAACTCGTCGCCGTAACGTCGATGTCGAACGTTCTGGGCACGATCAACCCGGTTCACGAGATTGCCCGAAAAGCTCACTCCGTTGGAGCAAAAATTCTCGTCGACGCCGCACAGTCGATGCCGCATGGACCAATCGATGTCCGAGCCGCCGATGACGGCGAGATCGACTTCCTGGCGCTGTCCGGTCACAAACTTTTCGGACCGACCGGAATCGGAGTCCTCTACGGCCGCGAAGAACTCCTGCGGGAAATGAACCCGTTCCTCGGCGGCGGCCACATGATTGACCGAGTCTTCAAAGATCACTCCGAATGGGCCGATCCGCCGGCCAGATTCGAAGCCGGAACAATCCCGATCGTTCAGGCCATCGCCCTGAGATCCGCCATCGATTATGTCGAAGAACTTGGCTTTGAAAATGTTCATCAATACGAAGCCGCCCTGCTCCGCTACGCTCACGAAAAACTGGAATCGATCCCCGGCCTGAAGATTTACGGTCCGCCCTGCGAATTCAAAGGCCCAATCGTCAGCTTCACGATTGATGAAGTTTCCGCCGAAGACCTGGCCAACCTGCTGGATATCAAAGGCGTCTTTGTCCGTCACGGCCACCATTGCACGATGCCGCTGCATGACAAACTCGGTGTCACTGCGTCCGTCCGTGCCAGCTTCGCGATGTACAACACTCGCGAAGAAATCGACCGGCTCGTCGACGCCATCAGCTTCGCTCTGGAACGACTTGTGTAGAGTGCCGCGACCAGAATGGTTGGGGACCGAAGACACAAAATGCCGCGTCATCAGCTCACGGCGAAGACTGGATGCTCAATCAAGTCATCGTGAAAGAATCACGTCATAAGGAATCGCCGTCAAACATTGAGTGCAGGTCAGACAACGTCCAATGTCGGACCGTCGATTGCCGCTTCCTTTAATCGGAGCTGACCGCAAGCCGCGTCGATGTCTGCCCCTTTCCGTTTGCGAACCGTCGCAGCCACGCCCCTGGATTCAAGAATCGCGACAAACTCCGACGTCCGAGATGCTGACGGCTCGTCGAAGTCCAGCGTCTCTACCCGGTTCATCGGAATCAGATTCACGTGAGCGTTCCGCGACTTCAGCAACGTCGCCAACTGATGTGCATGCTCGGGCTGATCGTTCAGACCGCCAAGCAGTACGTATTCAAAGGTCACGCGACGCCCGCTGGTCTCAAAGTATTCGTCGGTCGCTTCGAGAATTGCGTCGACTCCGATCTTATCGTTAACCGGCACGAGTTCGTCCCGCAGTTCGTCAGTCGGAGCGTGCAACGAAACGGCCAGATTATACGGTTTGCCAACTGCCGCCAGCTCACGAATCTTCGCCGGCAGGCCCACAGTCGAAATCGTGATTCGACGAGGACTCAAACCAAGCCCCTTTGGATCCGTAACCTCGTCAAGCACCGGCAGCAACACCGGCAGATTCTGCAACGGCTCTCCGATGCCCATCACGACGATATTGGTCAGTCGCTCATCAGAATCGAGCAACCGATCGAGTCGCAGAATCTGCTCAAGGATCTCTTCACGTTGAAGGTTCCGTTTCAGACCGAGCATCCCGCTTGCACAGAAAACACACCCCATTGCACAACCAACCTGCGTACTGATACAGATTGTCCGCCGATCAGGTTCTCTCATCAGAACGCACTCGACCGTGTCGCCACCGGACATCTTCAGCAGCAGTTTTTCAGTCAGGTCACTGGCAACCTGATGAGCAACAACCTCCGCCGAAAACAGCGTGAACGAACTCTTCAGCTTTTCCCGCAACGCCTTCGATAGATCGAGCATTCCATCAAACGACTCCACCCGATTCTCAAACAACCACCGCCGAATCTGGTCTGCGCGGAACCTCTTTTCACCATTCTCAAGGCACCACGCTTCAATCTCTTCATGCGTCAGTGAGAGTATTGATTGCACAGACTGTCTTCCCAAACTCCGCAGGGTGCATCTCGACGCACCACCTGACTTTCAAAAAACGACAGGTTCGTGCGTTGGGCACTCCTGCTGAAACCACGATTCCGCAGTTAAAAACTGAGACCAGACCAGGAAAGATCTAAAACGAATTAGCAATCTCATCCGGAACGCGAGTCAGGTCGCCGAACTTCATCGATTCACTGATCCACGCCAGCGTGACCTGTCCGGTCGGGCCACTTCGATTCTTGGCAATAATCAGATCGGCTTCGCCCGGTCGATCTTCCGGATCGTACGCGGCAGGACGATGAAGAAACATCACGACGTCAGCGTCCTGCTCGATCGATCCACTTTCCCGCAGGTCAGCCAGCCTCGGTCGCTTGTCTTCGCGAAGCTCAACGCCTCGATTTAACTGAGCCAGAGCAATGATCGGCGCTTCGACCTCTTTACAAAGAAACTTCAGACGCCGGCTGATCAAAGCAATCTGCTGCTCACGCGGAGCCGACTTGTCTTCCGGCTCGATGAGCTGCAGATAGTCGATGATGATAACTCCAAGCCCCCATCGACGTTTGATGCGGCGGGCGATCGCGCCAATCTGAGCCATCGTTCGACCTGGCACATCGTCGATGAAAATTTTCAGCTCGCTGAGCTCCTGCGACGCGACCATTAACTGGTCCTGTTCAACCTCGTCCAGGTCACCTGCTCGCAATCGGTGTCCATTGACTCTCGCGCGAATGCAGAGCAAACGCTCAGCAAGTTCGAGTTTCGACTGCTCAAGACTGAACAGCAGCACCGACGCACCAGATTCCGCCGCACCTTCCGCGATGTTACAGACCAGCGCAGTTTTCCCCATACTCGGGCGAGCGGCCAGAATGATCAACTCTGTCGGTTGTAATCCATTTGTCTGCTTATCGAGATCGACGAAACCGGTCGTAAGTCCTGTCACGTCACCGGTCTTCTGGATTCGCTCGTTAATCCGACTGAATGCATCGATGAGAATGTCGTGCAGGTTCATCTTCTCGACATGTTCCTGCTGCTCAAGAATCGAGAAGATTCGCTGCTCCGCACTGGCCAATACGTCTTCGGTGTCTTTGCTGCCCTCGTAGACTTCACCAAGAATCTCGTTGCACGAAGTCGCCAGCGTCCGCTGAATCCACCGATCGCGAACAATGTCCGCGTAGTATCGCGCATGCGCCGCGTTCGGCACGGCTTCCAGAACCTGAATCAGGTACTGGTCACCTCCGACCACTTCCATATCGCCGCTGCGTGTCAGTTCTTCACTCAGCGTGACGGCATCACCCTTGACGCCTCGTTCATGAAGTCGCATGACCGCTTCGAAGATTCGCTGATTGGCTTCGCTGTAGAAGTGATCGGGACGCAGGACTTCGACAACATCATCGAGCGCCTCGTGCGAGAGCAGGATGCTGCCCAACACGCCCTGCTCTGCTTCGAGATTCTGCGGCGGCAATCTGCCGGCAAAAGATTCGCGAGAAGTTCGTCTCTTATCCATGCTATACCATTTCCAGGAGAGAACCTGAGGAGCGTTGCCCACACACACCCGCCAACGACGGACGAATCGGCAAAATACACCGCGTTCAAATTCCGCCGATGTGTTCTGGGATTCGAACGAAAACAGCCCGACTGCCTGGCAAGCGGTCGGGCTGGGATTCTATAAGACTTCGGTCAGCTTCACACGGTTGTAGAACCGCACCGTCAACTATTCGTTGCCACCGGCTTTCGGAACAACCCAGACCTTGACTTCAGCTTCGACTTCCGGATCAAGCTGCACCTTAACGGTGTACATCCCTGTTTCCTTGAGTGGACCTTCAAGTCGAACCTGGCTGGTTTCAATCGGGAAGTTGGCAGCCTTCAACTGAGCACTGATGTCGGCTCCCAGGATGGATCCGTACAAATGGCCTTCCTTGTTAGCGTGAGCTTCCAAAGTGACGCTGTACTTGCCAACGCTTTCGGCCAGGTCGCGAAGAGTCTTGATCTGGTCTTTACGAGCCGCCGCCTGAGCCTTCTTATGCTCTTCAACGGCCGCCTTGTTTTCTTCAGTCGCGATTGTGGCCAGCCCCTGCGGAACCAGGTAGTTCCGAGCGAATCCAGCTCGAACGCGGACAATCTCGCCTTGAGCCCCAACGCTCTGGACATTTTCAGCCAGCAGCAACTCCGACATTCGTCGTCGAGTACCTGGAATCTTTTTAATTCGGTTTTTCCTGGGCATGTCTCTTACACTTCTTATCTGTATGAAATGTCTCTGTTTGCCTGAAGCGATGTTTCCTGCCAGGCAGGAACTGTTCAGTCATGTGGCCTTCCATTGGCCGACACGATAATCAAACATCAGAATGGTACATCGTCGTCCGGAGGAGCACTTCCGCCGCCTGACTCAAAGCCGCCGCCAGAAACGCCGGAATTCGCGGCTGGCGCCCCGCCTGCTGCATTAGAACTCTGACCGCCCCCGCTGCGTTGCGGAGCACCGTCCCCTCGCCCCGGAAGCATCGTCATATTTTCTCCGACCACTCGCAACTTGCTGCGTTTCTGGCCGGTCTCTTTGTCATCCCACTGGTCAAGCTGAAGACGCCCTTCAATCAGAACGCCTCGCCCCTTCCCAAGATATTCTCCTGCAACTTCTGCCTGACGCCCCCAGAGAGTCACGTCAACAAAGGTCACTTCTTCTTTCTTCTGATTCGTTTGCTTATCGAACCAGGTCCGGTTGACCGCCAGACCAACTTCCGAAACAGCAGTTCCGGAAGGCGTATACCGAACTTCTGGATCGCGAGTCAAATTGCCCATCAGGATGACTTTATTGAAACTAGCCATTCTGTGTGATCCTCAAAAAGCTCTGCGAGACGGTCTCTCTCCGACACCCCGATATCAATCAGCCAGCAACCGACAACCTGACACAGAGCAACTTTAACGTCTTACTCGTCACCGTCATCTGTGTCATCATCATCGTCATCCGAGTCATTTTTCCCTGAAGTGGCTTTTTCAGTCACGGCATCAGGGTCTACGGTCCTGAACGCTTCACCGCCAACCATCTCGACCATCTGATCATAGAGCCCTTTATCGTGACTCAGAATCAGGTGACGAAGAACATTTTCATTGAGCTTAACGATGCCGTTGATCTCGTTGACGGCTCGACTTTCGGCAGTGAAAAATGCCAGATAGTACAGCCCCTTGCGGTGACCGTTAATCGGGTAGGCCAGCTTGGTATCCTGCCACGGACGATGGGCAGAAACCGTTCCGCCGACCTTTTCAATGATTCCAGTAACCTCGGTCGCTGCAGCGTCCGGATTCGCACCGAAACGCCCGCTATCAAGGATGAACATTCCTTCGTAGTGATTGATCGCCAAGACTCTACCCCTGTCAATGCGACACACCAGCTAATGCCGGATTGTGTCAGTCCGAATTCCCGCCAGCAGATTCCCGCCCGGATGGGGTTGTGGGCGAATCGCCTTCCATTGGCGAATCGTCCGGGCCACTCTGCTGAGCATTCCCTTTATTGATTTGTCGCTTCTTTGGCTTTGGCTCTTTGGACGGATTGAGCAGGTTCATCGCCTTTTCAATACCGTCTTTGACCCAGCGCTCCAAGCCGTCCGCAGCATCCTGAATGCACACATCGACAATTTGCCGCTCAGCATCCGAAAACCGCTGCAGGACAAAGTCGCTGGCAGCCATTCGCCCCGGAGGGCGTCCTATCCCCACTCTCAGTCGGGAAATTTTATCCGTCCCCAGATGCCGAATCGTGTCAGCAAGTCCCTTTTGACCGCCGGCAGAACCCGTCGGACGAATTCTCATTCGCCCCACATCCAGATTCATATCGTCGACCACCAGCATCACATCCTTGTGGTCGATTTTGAAAAACTCAACGCATTGCCGAACGCTTTTCCCACTCGCATTCATATAAGTTTGCGGAGCAAGCAACAGGACCTTCTCTCCGCCAATCGAATGGTCAGTCACCAAACCATCGAACTGCAACTTTGCCGCAGGAAAAAAGTGTCGATCTGCAAAAGCCTTCAGCACCTCAAACCCGATGTTGTGTCGAGTTTTGTCATATCGAGGACCAGGATTTCCAAGCCCCACGATCAACTTCATGATCCAACCCGTTACGAAATTACTGACGACTTACCTTTATTCCTCATCGTCGCCATCAGCACTCCGTCCGATAACTTCCGGCTCGACAGCGGCACCAACATCTTCCTGCTCAATTTCTACTTCCTGCGGTTCCGAAATCCGCAGAACAACCGTGTCGCTCGGCAGGACACTCGTCAGGTCAGCGTCGAAAGCAAGGTCAGCAATCGTCACTTCATCGCCGATTTTCAACGCACCAACCCGAACCTCAACCTTTTCGGGAATGTTGTAAACAGGGCAATTGACGCTGATCTCGTGAAGCACATGCTCAAGCATGCCCTCATTCACGGTACCTCGCGTAGCGATTGGAATTTCCACATCGACACGCGCCTGCGGATCGACCCGCTGAAAGTCAGCATGCAGAATGTGCAACAGGAAAGTGTCCCATTGCACCTCTTTGACCAATGCCTTCTGCTCGGCTCCGTCGATCACGATGTCGCAGACCTGAGAACCTGAGATAATGAACGGTTTCAGATCGTCACCTGAGATAGTCAGACTGACGCTTTCCTGACCAAGTCCGTACAGGTTTACCGGCACCTTGCCTTCGCAACGCAAGCGTCGAGAATGCGATGTTCCGATTTGAGTCCGCTTTTCAGCGACAAGTTTGCCATCGTCTGCCATTGTAATGCTCGATCATCTTATCAGTTAAGCACTTATGAATTTGCCGAGTGCTTCCAATGCACGTTCGACGCAGGGATTCTCATCACAGGGCCACTGAAACAGGGCTGGAGAAGCGGGGAAGATACCGACGGCCCCATCGATCTTCAACCGATTGGCAGTGAAGACTTTCGGCAATCATCAAGTCGCAGGCTGGACACAGTACCCACAGCACACCCACCATCAACAACTGAACACTTATCACTAATCAACTCTGCGGACTGACAACCGCAGACGGATCCGGTAAACCAAGGCGCCCGCAACAGCCAGGGCGAGAACCAGAACAAACTGTGCCCCCAGCATCGGCACGGACAAAGCCAGCAAAGCCGACGCCGCGAGAGCAATGACACCTGGCAAGAATCGCCAGGCCAGCAAAGGTTCAATCAGCAATAGCACAAGAACGGTCCAGGCCAGAGTTCGCGTCAGCATGGAAAGTCCAGACTTCAATTCCGGACTGACTGATTGAAAGCCGGACGACTCGGAAGTCCACACCTGTACGTCAACTTCGGAAAATAATTCGGACTGCAAAGTCTGCCAGTCAGCGGGCGCGAGGTCGCTTTCAACCACCTCGACATTCACTGCGTAGAGCTCGTTGCGGTTCAGCGGCGAGCCAAGATTCAACTCGTAAACCCCAGCTCTGTCTGTCTGGTCAAAGGCGGCGGCGAGAATGTTTCCGTCGTCTTTCAATGTGAGCGAAACTTCTGGTCCGCCGGGTGGCCGAACAGCAACGGGCATATCAAATACTCGCGCCGGCCACGTTGTCAAAATCGGATCACCCACTCTCAATTGGCGATTTTTCCACCGACCGGACACTGAATGAAGCACCATCTCGTTCATGATCGGAACGAAACTCGGAGCCCAGATCGCCCACGTGCCCCATCGATCATCTGCACTTGTCGCAGCCAGAACGACTCGCCCGCCCCCCGTTGTTGACTCAACCAGCGCCGGAGATCCATCGCTGAACCAAAGCCCGACGCTGGCAGATTCGCTTGGCGTTAAGGTCACGTACTTCTGCGTCATCGTCGACTCAAGGCCAGCTCCAGGATTGCCTCGGAACGCACGCACGAGCGGATGCTCGAAACCCCTCGCGTCGAACGTCAGCACGTCGTCACGATTTTCGACGACCTTCAGCTGCCCCATTCTGGCAGGAAGGATTCCCTTCCCGTTGCGAAACAGTCGCTGGTTGTAACTGTCCGAACTGACCCGGTCGCCGGGCAGAATAATCAGTCCACCGCCGCCACGGACAAATGATTGAAGAACGCTCGCTTCCGGCTCAGTCAGCATGCCGACATTGCATAAAACGACGACGTCGTAGTCAGTCAGTCGAACCGACGGCAACTCACCCTCGTTAATAATCTGTGGTCGAACAAATGTCCCGGAGGTGTCGTCCAGCGTCGACGGATCCAATGCCAGAGCCACGTAGAACGTTGCGGAGTCGCGGGCACGGCCCGACGGAGTGCCATCGACCAGCAGAACAGACAGTTCGTCACGCACCGGCACCGCCAGCCAGCGACGATTATCGACCGGCAATGCGTCATCCTGAAGATGCACTTCGACACGGACTTCGCCCGCAGCACGAAACGTGTGCGACCAGTTGACCGGAATATCGACTCCGGGAGGCAGATCAATACGCTTTGTATCGACCAGCCGGCCGTCCACCAGTAACTCGATTACCTGGCCCCGCAGAGTGGATTCACCAAAGTTTCGGACGGCTGACCGAAACGTGACGGGCTGGTCAGTCGCTGCCGTCCCGGACTCCATTTCCAGACTCGTGACCGCCAGATTCAGAACCCCCAGGCCAGCGGAGTTCACCACAGAGATTCGCGCAACCGCTCCGATCTTCCGGGCCAGCTCGCGCAGCCTTCTCTTATGAGTCACCGATTCCGGAGCCCACATCGACGCTTGAAGATCGCTGACAAAGACCACTTCCTTGCGAGGGATCTCTGGAGCGAGCTTCAACATCGTCAAAACGGTTTCGAATGCGCCCGCCAGATCACCAGCAGAATCCGTCGCCGTCAGCGCGGCCACTTCATCCACAACTGACTCCGAATTGAACGCTGGTTGACTGATGATGCCGAACGGTTCCTGGCCTGAAATGCGGACAAGATTCCACGCATCGCCGCGACGGCCATTTTCGACCAGCCTGCGCACGGCGGCGCGAGCTTTGTCGATACCGGTTCCGGAATCACTCGCCGAGTTCTGACCGGCCTGCGGCTCAAAGATTTCCTCGGCAAGCTGCATACTGAATGACGTATCGACAACGACAATTCGATGCGTCGGCTGATCACCGGTCAGCAGACCACCGTCCGTTTCAAAGTGCGGTCGCGCCATCGCCAGAACCAGCAGTGCCAGCACCAGAGTCCGCAGAAAGAGCAGAATGAGCTGCTCAATTCGCGTCCGCCTCGCTCGTTTTCGTGTCGCCTCGATCAGAAACCTCATCGCTGCGAATTCGACGATGACATGCCGCCGCCGGTGCAGCAGATGGATTAAAACCGGGATTCCTGCCAGCGCCAGCCCGCCCAGCAACAGCGGACTGGCAAAACCAAACGCAAAAATGACCGGCAACGTGGCGAGCATGAGTTATTCAGACGAAAGGAAAGACCTGGTTCGAATCCATAAATTCAATTCGGACACAATCATCAGTGAAGATTAGCGTTGATCAGTGTCCCGTAAATGCTGGGTCCGCGATCGAGCAGGCACAGAACAGGAAATCTGTGAACTCTGCCCCTTTTCAGACAACCGGCTAAACTTCGGGCAGCAGTCGGCCTCACATAAAAACACATCTCATCGCCGCAGTATTTCATCGCATGCCTCGCAAAACGGACCAACTCCTTCAGAAAGACGTCCTCGACGCCGACGTCGAAAGTCTGCTGGCACCAATCGGCTTTGCGGACTGGCAACTCGCACACCACAGACTGCTCGGACTTTGCAGTGACGATGCACGAAGAAGATCGCTCACAGACGCGTTGCCGATGCTCCTGGCAGCTCTGGCGGAGTCCGCGAATCCGGACAGCTCGATCCTGAATCTGGAACGCTTTATTCACACCGTTCCAAATGCCGCCGCAACGCTGCGGTTTCTGGCAGACAACCCTCGATCCGTCGAAATCCTCGTCAAGCTGTTCGTCAACAGCCAGTTTCTGACCGAAATTCTGCTGCGGAATCCCGACTACCTCGAACGCCTCACACAACACAAGCGCCTTGCCGATTTCAAAAGCCGCGAAGATTTTCGACGCGAGGCCGAGCAGTCGCTGATTATCGCCGCAAATTCTCAACAGAAGTTCGAAGCTCTGCGAACCTACCAGCACTGGGAACTGCTCAGAATCAGCGCGTGCGATAATTTTGGTCTGCTTGACCTCAAATCAGTGACGGTGCAGTTGTCGCTTCTGGCCGACGCCGTCGTTCAGACTGCCCTTTCGATTGTCAGCGACGAACTATCCATCAACGCGGACGACTTCGTTGTTCTGGCATTCGGAAAGCTGGGCGGCGAAGAACTTAACTACAGCTCAGACATCGACCTCGTTTTTATTTCGAAGGACAACGCCGCTCGTTACTGGCAGGTTGGCCAGCAACTGATCCGTGGCCTGACCGATTCCATTTCGGGCAGCTTTCTTTATCGCGTCGACATGCGTCTGCGCCCCTGGGGAAATTCGGGACCGCTGGTCACAACGCTCGACAGCTACGTCGAGTACCTCGCCAGCAACGCTGAGTTGTGGGAAAAACAGGCACTGCTGAAAGCCCGCCCGATCGCGGGAGCGCTTGAAATCGGGTACGAATTTCTTCGACGAGCGAACCATCTTCTCTTCGAAGCAACTGTCGATGCTGTGCGCGAAAACGTTCTCGCGATGAAGTTGAAAATTGAAGCAGGTCTGAAAAAGAAAGGTCGAGGATTCGGCGACGTGAAATCGGGACAAGGATCAATCCGCGACATCGAATTTGTGACTCAGTTTCTGCAGCTCCGCCACGGCCGAAAAAACCGACACGTTTGCAGCATCGGCACTCTGGACGGTCTCGTGCGGCTGGCCGATCTCGACTTCCTTCGAGCCGATGAGTTCAGACAACTCACCACCGCCTACCTGCTGCTCCGAAAAATCGAACACACGCTTCAACTGCTTCATTACAAGCAGGTTCACTCGTTGCCGACAGACGAACGCGAACTTGCTTACCTCGCGCGACGGCTTGACTTTCCGGACACCAAAGCGTTCCTCGCCAGCTACAGCCAGCACTGCGCCGAAGTACGCACAATCTTTCTACGATACATCGAAAATTCAGAACCAGAGTCGCCTCCCCGGACGTTTCCATCTGCCTCGCCGGACGTCTCTCCAATCGCGAGACGTCCGAGTCATTCTGAAGCGATGGAGCCGTCCTATCTCAAAGTGTTCTCGAACGAGGAAATTTTCAACCACGCTCGAATGCTCGACTCACTCAGCGACGAACAGCCGATTCTCGTTGAAGCCGCGTCTGCTCCAGGAAACCGCATTCAGCTAACCGTTTGCGGCTACGATCAATCCGGCGGCCTGGCCATGGTCTGCGGGCTGCTTTTTGCCAACGGATTCGACATCGTCAGCGGCAACGCCTTCACCGCTGACAATATTCTGGAAAGTTCGATCAAGGATGGGAGCAGCCTTTCAACCGACGCTCGAAAGTTCGTTGACGTCTTCCTGCTTACTCCGCCAAAGGCCGAAACGCCTGCCGACATCTGGCAGAAATATCAGTCCGATCTGGCCAGTCTGGTGACACTCGTGCGCGATGGCGAACTTCGACAGGCACAAGCGAAGCTGGCCAGTAAAGTCGCAGCGACTTTTGCCGACACATCTGTTGAGCCGGGCATGCTCCTGCCAATCGACATCGAAATCGACAACGACCATTCCGACCGATTCACCGTGTTAAGAATCAGCGCCGACGACACTCCAGGTTTCATTTACGAACTGACCAGCTCACTCGCCCTGCTGGGCTACGACATTCACCGAGTGACTCTGACGACGCTCGGCGACCGAGCTTTCGACACGCTGTTTATCGCCCGGCAGGACGGCACAAAGATCGTTCGCCCGGAAATGCAGACGCGACTGCGAGCCGCCGTAGTTCTGGTCAAACACTTTACTCACCTGCTGCCTCAATCACCGAATCCCCAGAACGCCCTGCTCCATTTCGGGCAACTGCTGGAACGCCTTTTCGAACGACCAGACTGGGGCGATGAACTGGCTTCGCTCGACCGTCGCGAGGTTCTCGAAGCGCTGGCACAACTTCTGGGCGTCAGCGATTTTCTCTGGGAAGATTTTCTGAGACTCCAGCACGACAACCTGTTTCCTATTCTTCGAGACGTTGATGGTCTGGCTGAACGCCGCGACCGATGTCAGCTCGAAGCCGATCTAGCCGAACAGTTGACGCAAACCACGTCAAAAGACGACCAGCGTCGCTGTCTGAACGACTTCAAAGACCGCGAAATGTTCCGCGTCGACATGCGACACATCTCTGGCCGCATCACCGAGTTCGGTCAGTTCTCCGAAGAGCTGACCGACGTCGCCGAAGCCGTGACTTCGGCAGCTTTGAAAATCAGCTACGACCGACTCGCTGACCGATACGGCGAGCCGCAGGTCATGTCACATCCCCCACCTGCGGGAGAGATCGAGGTCTCAGCCGCGAGTGAGAGCCTTCCGAATAAGCTCGCCGTCCTGGCACTCGGCAAAGCCGGTGGTCGCGAACTCGGCTTCGCGTCAGATATCGAGCTGATGTTTGTCTACGAAGCCGAAGGGATAACCGACGGAAAAACGCCGATCACGGCTTCGGAGTTCTATATTCACCTGGTCGAATCCTTCACGAAAACAATCCAGGCTCGACGCAAAGGCATCTTTGAAATCGACCTTCGTCTGCGCCCGTACGGCAGTGCCGGGCCACTGGCGGTTTCGCTGTACGCCTTCGAAGAATACTTCGCACCAACCGGTCCCGCCTGGCCCTACGAACGGCAGTCACTGGTCAGACTGCGACCGATCGCTGGCGACACGGAACTCGGTCAGCGAATCATCGAACTGCGAGACAAACTCGTCTTCACCGGCGCACCGTTCGACGTCAACGCGTTGCGGGCAATGCGCGAACGTCAGCTTCGACAACTCGTTCAACCCGGAGTGTGGAACGCCAAGCTCAGCTCAGGCGGCCTGGTCGACTGTGAATACCTCGTCCAGGCTTTGCAGATCACTCACGGCCACACTCGACCGGAACTCCGTCAGGCCGGAACTTCCGACACCCTCGCCGCGCTGCACAGACATGAAATTATCACTGGCGAGCAACTCGAACACTTACACACCAACTATGTCTTCCTGCGCCGCCTGATCGACGCTCTCCGCATGGTCCGAGGCGACGCCCGAGACCTCGCCGTTCCCTCTCCCGACACCGAAGAATTCGCTTACCTTGCCCGCCGCCTCAACTACGGCAACCGAATCAGCCAGTTGCAAACCGATATCGACTCGACTATCGAAACCGTCACCACGCTGTTTGAAACGCTTCTGCCGAATTGAAGACGTCGTGGCTAGCCGCTCAACGAACAAGCTGCCCGAGAACCAGGCAAAGCAATCCAATGCCGCCGCTGATAACCATGATGGCTTTGGGCACGACTCGGTTCTGGAGTTCCTCGGGGGTGACATTCCAGGCTTTGGCGATTGGTTTCAGTTTTCGCCGCTGCTCATCCGTAAGCTTCTTCGGCGAGCGGCGATAGTCATAAAGGCCCCAGAGGAACAGGACGGTCATCAGCAAGGTGATCTCAGAAAGGATGGCCACGGATTCAGAATGCTTTCAGAATAGTCCCGGAACGAATCCAGCCATTACAGCCAGGCGACTGAAGATGACAGCAGGTAGTGGTGGAAAGTGGAAAGCTCGTTACTGCCCGTTCGGATTTCGATGCAACGTGATATCGACCTGCTGTCCGGAATCCAGCAGCACCTTTGCGTCGACCTTCTGAAAGATTTCGGCAAGCGTGTCAATAAATTCCCGCCGAAGAGCCATCTGTCGAACTTCATCGTAACTCGCCGATCCGCCTTCCGCCGCTGCGACAAATTGATCAATCAGTCGATTGAAACTCTCAGCTTCCGCGCCGGCGAGGTCCACTTTTCGCTGAGCGTACGACCGAGCCTCGTTCGTCAGCTTCGCCGCTTCGGCGGTAGCGGCGGACTCGCGCTGAGATTCGTAATCCCGCGCACGGTTCACATAAGTTTCCCGGTCGGCCCGAGCGTTCATCACGTCGACAAAGTCAGCTTTCACACGAATTGGCGGCGTGACGCCAGCGATCGTTACATCCTCAATTTCGACGCCCAGAGAATTCTGCTCCGCCAGTTCTGTCAGACGACTCAGGACGGCACGTCGGATTTCGTTGTGGCCGAGCGTGTGAACAAAGTCGACACCGCTCCGCAGAACCACATCCGCCAGCACAGAGCTGGCAAGCAGCTCAAGACGCCGTTCCCCGGTCGTCGAACCAAACAGCCAGTCGCCAACCCGATCACTGCCGATTCGATAGCTGACGTTGAGCTGCACGTTGAGCACGTTCTTGTCGCCGCTGAGTAACTCGGCATTCAACGACGAACCGACGACCTGTAGAAACGGCTCGTCCGGCCCAGCATCGCCCAACCCGGAACTTCCAACCGAGACCGTGCGAACTTCGTTGATCCTGACCCGCTCAACCTGAGTCATCGGCCAGGGCAAATGAAAATACAATCCACTGTTTCGGAGCAGAACGACTCCGTCAGCCGTCCGCTCTGCCCGCCCGAAGACCTTAAGAACGGCAGCCTCGTCGGCACCGACCACAAAGATTCCGGAGCAGGCCCAGACAGTCAGCATCGCTGCAACACTTCCGCACCAGGCAAGCCATCGCGAGTGACGAACTTCGACCGGATCGAACGGCGACGGGGTGACCGTTGCAGATTCCAAATTCGAGGAGCTACTCATTCGCCGTCCCCTCGCCGCTATTTTTTCTGACGGGCGACGGCGCCTCAGAATCGTCCTTCTGCTCGGCGTTATCAGACGCTGCCGACTCGTCCGCGACCGGCGAATCCGGTGGTAGATCCGGGACGCCGTTGACGAGTAGCTTCAACAGGCTGCTAGACGCAGACAGAACGAGCGTCGTTTTCTCATTGATGATCTTCTTATAGGAATCCAGCGTGCGGAGGGTCTGGTAGAACTCCGGATCGCGGGCGTGCGCCTCGTTCAAAACAGCCAGCGCTTCGGCTTCCCCGGCACCACGAATCCGTTCGGCCTCGGCCTCAGCACGGGAAATAATTTCGTTGTACTGCCGGTCGGCCTGGCTGCGAATCACCGCGTTTTGCGCCAGTCCGGCGCTGCGATACCTTCCCGCAATTTTCTGACGCTCACTTTTCATCCGCTCAAAAACAGCCTGCTGATTGCCTCGCGGAAAATTGATCCGCTTAATCCGGACGTCGACAATCTCAATCCCTAACCGCTCAAGAACCGACGATTCTTCATCAGAGCGCTGCCGCACGTCGTCCAGCAGCTGCCGCGAAACCTGATCGAGCGACATTTCCGTCGGATCTTTGGGTGGGCTTTCTGAATCAGAAACGCTGAGCAGATCGCCCAGCTCGACCATCGCGATCCGCGAGGCCAGCGATGAACGAACTCGCGTCTCCAGCCGAGCTTCCGCCATCTCGATCGAACCCAGCGATCGAAAGAAACGAACGGCAGGACGGTCAAGCAAATCTGAGCCGGAAGCCGGCTCGGCAATCTTCCAGCAGACGTACGCGTCGACCGTAACGTTCTTGCGGTCACGAGTAAAAACTTCGCGACCGAGCGGATCGAACAGTTGAGTCCGCCGATCGAACCGCCGAGCCGTTCCCAGCGGCCAGGGCAGCTTGAAATTCAAACCACGATCATCGGAGCGATCGAGTACCGCCACGACTTTGCCGAGCCGTTCCAGCAAAACAACTTCCGTCTCATCAACAAACACGATCGCCGTCGACAGCCAGGCAACGAGACCTGGCCCCAGCACGACGACCAGAAACCGCACAACAGCGCGCGGCGATTTTCGAGAACCTTTGTCGGATTCGTTTTTTTCGGAGGTGCTCATGAATTAACCAGAATTCGTCAAACGCAAGGTGGGCAGTGTCCACCAGTTGATCAGTTTGTCGGTGTGAAATGCCCACCCTACTCGGAAGTCGGTTGTTCTTCAGCCGCCTCATCTGGAGTCATCAAAGGCTGCAGAATCGTCGGGGTCGAAAACTTTTCAGGGTCTATTAACAACAGCCGTTGCTGACCGGCGACAGCGGGATCGATGATCGTCAACGACTGAACGGCCAGCGCATCGACGACCGCCTGAAAATATAGAGTCGTTCCTGTCAGTACTGGGTGGCTGGCGTGCTGAACAACCAGGCTGCTGAATCGAGCCACCGAAGCCGCCGCCGCCGTCACTCGCTTCGTACGTTGTTCGTGGGCGCGGTGAATAATCGCCGCCGCCTCACCGGAAAGCTCCATCCGCCGATCCGGTTCTTCGCGTGTGATCTGCGCCCAAAGCTCATCCGTAAGGATCCAGTCGGCAATCTCACCCGTCGTCGACTCGCTGTCAGACTTTTGAGAATCAACGGAACGACTGAGCCTGCGAATCGCGTCATCCCCCGCAGCACTGAGCACCGTCTGCGAATAGTAGGCTTCCGCTTCGTTGATGAGCTGTTCGTGAAGCTCCACTGCGTCCGCCACCTGCCGATAGGACGAGACGACCGACTGCGGCGGATGCACGTCCAGAAGGCTGACGGTTGCGAGTTCAACTCCCAATTCATAGTCGCCGAGTGCATTCACAATCTCGTGCCGAACCCGACGTTCGATCGACGGTCGCGACTCCGTCATCACCGTATCCAGCGAAACCGTCGCGATCGTTTTGCGAATCGAACTCTCAGCAACTGATCGAATCAATGCCTCAGTGTCGCCACACGAAAACACGAATTTTTGCAGGTCATTGATTCTGTAAGAAACCTCTGCGGTCAATTCGACGGGAACTTCATCGCCGGTCAACGTCATCGACTCAGCAGCAAAACCCCCGTGCTCCTGATCGTCGTGACTGCTGGTCCATTCGATTGGCTCCGTGCCAGTGATCTGCCTATCCAGACTTGCAGACTCCGCCGACCGAAACCCGATCTGCACAACGCGCAGGTTTCCAACCCGTTCCTTGCGAACCTTCTCAAACGGTGCCGGCCAGCGCCAATGCAGACCGGAATCCAGTGTCGTCTCAAACTTCCCGAAACGCGTCACAACAGCCTGTTGATCTTCCTCGACCAGACACAGCCCCGACATGAACCATGCCAGCGCAATCGCGGCACCAGCCAGTCGAACTATCACGCGAGCGTTCTCGACAAGTCGAAACACGATTCTGCTCGGCGACAGAACGTCAATCAGCCACTCCACCGCTTGCTCCAGCGAGTTCGTCAACTGCCCGAGGCGAGTCTGTTCCCACCGTTCGAACCACAACAGTCGAAGAGCGTTGATCATGACCGCCAGAGATGCGACCTCGTGAAAGATGGCGGCTGCTCCTGGCGACAGAATTCCCGTCGCCCCCAGAATCATTCCGACGCCATTCATTCCAAAAGCAAACAGATAGATGCTTTGCCGAATCGTGAGTACCAGTTGCCGAGACAAGCGAAGCAAACCGGGCAACGGTTTCAGAGGATCGCCCATCAGAATCAGATCACCAGCGTCAGCCGCAATCTCGCTACCAACTCTGCCAAGAGCAATACCCACCATTGCCGTCGCGAGAGCGGGCGCGTCATTGACCCCGTCGCCGATCATCGCAACTTTGCGACCGCCAGCCTCGGCATTCTCGATCCATGCCGCTTTATCAGCCGGCAACAAAGAAGACTCGACCGCGTCGAATCCGGGCAGTGACTTCTGCAACTCCTGCGCGGCGGCTTTTCGATCGCCCGTCAACATAGCGAACGACGTAATGCCCGCCGAGCGAAGCTGCGTCATGACATCGCCAGCAGATTCTCGAACGGTATCTCGAACTCCAACTATGCCGATCACTCGACCACCGACCGCCACAATGAGAGACGACTCTCCCTGGGCGTCGAGATCGATCAATGCCTCGGACACGTCATCAGACAACTCAATTCCTGAGTGATCAATCAGCCGCCGATTCCCGACGACAAGAGCCAATCGACCATCTGGATCCGAAGCAGATCTCGAGGCCCAGTCACCAAGGTCCGCCAGCTTTGCGCGAGCAGTGACTCCGGAACCGGGGTGCGTTTCAAAATCGTACACCCCCGGAACAACGCATTCTCGAACAGCAACTTCACGACAGATCAGCCGGGCAATCGGGTGCTCGCTGCGGCGTTCGGCGATGGCCGCCGTGCGGAGTAATTCCGTCTCGTCGACATCGTTCACGACAGAAACGACGGTGCCAATTTCCAGCTCGCCCTTCGTCAACGTGCCGGTCTTGTCAAACGCGATGGTGTCAACTCTGGAAAGCCGTTCGAGCGCGATCGACCCTTTCACCACGACGCCTGATCGAGCGAGCCATGCCATCGCGGCCATCACCGCGCTCGGCGTTGCCAGAATCAACGGACAGGGACAGGCAACAACCAGAACACTGAGCGCCGGTAGAAAACCCGGTCGCCACTCGCCCGTATTGAGTCGCCAACCGATCAACGTGCAAACGGCAACCGCCAGCACGACAGGTAGAAACATTCGCGCATAACGGTCCGCCGTTCGTTCGAGCGGTGCCTTGCGTTCGGTGGCTTCCGCCACGAGCTGTACGACTTTTGCGAGCGTTGATTCTGTTGAAACTCGCGACGCCTCAACTTCCAACGCTCCGAATTGATTCAGCGTGCCGGCAAAAACTTCATCTCCAACCATCTTTTCAAACGGCAGACTTTCACCCGTCAAAGCACTTTGGTCGACAGCCGATGCCCCTGACCGAACAACTCCGTCGACGGGAATCCGTTCACCAGGCCGAACGACTACAACCTGCCCCACACACACATCGGCCACGGCGACTTCAGTTTCACGTCCGTCGTCAATCAAGTGAGCAGTGGGTGGACAGAGATTAAAGACCGCGCGAATCGCTCGCTGAGCACGATCGACGGTGAACCCTTCGATACTCTCACCACACAACGCGATGAACACGACCAGGGCTGCCGTTGAATGTTCCCCCAGCACGATCGCCGCCAGACAGGCAATCGTAAGCGCCAGATCCGCTCCGACTTTTCCGTCGAACAGATTCTCAAGCGTCTGATAAAGAATCCGTGCCCCGCCCAGCACAGCGGCCAGCAAAGCCAGTCGAAAGCCGCCGAGCGACTGGTAATCCGACCACGCCGACACGCCCGTCTCTTCGAGAAAGCTGACTATCAGATCGACAGCAAACAGAGCACCAACCACCAGCGTCAGGAAATAGATCGGCGCAGATCTGTAGTGAAAACTGCGTCCAACGTCAGACGCAGAGCCACCTATAGGAGTCTCGTCAAGAAACTCGCGGCAGGATTCGGGACAGTAATGCATGGAAGTCCAACGTCAGGAAATGCAGATTTCGATGCTACAGAAGCACGAATGAGCTTTCCACGGGCACGCACACTCTCTGGCGACGTTGTCCGCTCGGCAGGTGCATGAGCTGACAGTTTGACAGGTCAAAACTCGTCAGTGCCATGGGCGGCGGCCATCGACCGCACTCGACCGAGGTGACTATTCCGTTGCCCCGCCTACGACCGGCTGCAGTTCCGGTTCGGCTGAAACCGCTTCAGCCGTTTCTGTAGCTGCTGCGTTTTCTGCGACAGGCTTTGCAGTCGCCACGGACTTTGCGCCAGGATACTTGAAGGTGGGCAATGATGGCCTCGGCTTCGGTTCTGACTCGACGCGACATTCAGGCAGGGCTTCTTTCAGCTTTTTCAAACCCGCTGCCGTCATGTCAGTATCGCTGACGTTGAGATACGCGAGAGACCTGAACCCGGCAATCACGGAAATGGAATCGTCGGTGATCACTGTCCCATCAAGCCCTAGATGTGTCAGATCGGCAAACCCGTTTAATTCTGCGAGTCCCTCATCGGTAATCCCGGTATGCGAAAGCTGCAGTGCCTTCAAACTTTTCAGTGGCCTGATGTGAGGCACCATCTTGTCCGTCACCGCCGTTCCACTGAGGTAGAGCATTGCCAGTTCAGGCAAACGTTCAATGTGTGTCAGGCCGTCGTCCGTCACCAGCGACCAGTTCAGCCGGAGCAGCTTCAGACTCACGATTCCTTCGATACTGGCCAGCCCCTTGTCACTGGTCGATGTCCACTGAGCACTGACCAGCAGCAGGTTGTTCAAATTTCGTAATTGAGCCAGCCCGGCGGTCGAAATCCTCGTTGCATCGGTCACGAGAAAGAGATTCCGAAGGTAGCGAAATTGCGAGATCACATCGGTGCGAATTATTCCTGTCGTCGCCAGGTGCTCATTGAAGATCGTCACCAGAATTCCTGGTGTTCCGATCAACGGATCATCCACTTCCGCGACCTTACAACCCAGTTCCTTCAATCGCTCGATGGCATCCCGTTCTCTGAGTTCGATCTGGTCGGCGGTCAGTTCGAGCGGTCCGTCCGTGCCTTTGCCACAACCGGTCACACCGCATAATCCAGACACGACAACCAGCATCAAGACAACCCGTGCCACACTTTTCATCGAAGTCCGACGATGCATTCTTCGCAGTCTCCGATCTATTCAGCGATTTCAAAATCGATAACGTGGCTGCCAGGTTCAATGGTTACTTCGCGCTTAATCCGATCAGTCCCGACCATGATCTCAACTTCGTGATTACCGATCACGAGCCCGGCAACATCGTCGTTGTAGAAGACTTCGTAGGTTCCGTCGGCCTCGGCAAATGCGAACGAAGAACTGCCTGAAAAGCCGGAGTCAGCGCTGTTGCCAGCTACGGGAAAGAAGCGTAAGGCCCCGGCAACCCCTTCGCCGTTTCGCGTAACACGCCCGGTCAGCTCAGCCAGTTCCGGCAGTTTGGCGCTGTCCATCATGCCGGAAAACATCCAGTAGGCCAGAAAAAACATAACCGTTGCGGCGGCAACGCCCGGCAGGACACGATGCAGAAGCAGGTAGTTGACCTCGGTAAAATCGTAGCTGACTTTGTCAGCGTCCGCTGGATCCTGAAAGTCTTCCGGGCGGTTTCGTTTGCCGGTTTTCGACAACAGACTGCTCGCGATGGATGCGGCATTCGCTCCAGATCCAGACTCGCTCGCCGCTCCCGCTTCGACCTGACTCGGCTTCGGCTTGCTCTTTTTCCGAGGCGCCGGTTCATCGTCATCGTCGTCGGTGATCACCGGCGGGATGTAGCGAGGTCGAGGTTCGGGCTCCTTGAGACTGAAAAAGTCGTCGCCGAAGATGGCGTCTTCCTCTTCCTGCTCGGCGCTCTTCTTAGGGGCGACAGACTTTGATGCCGCTTCGCCGTCGCCCAGCAGCATTTCTTCCGAGTCGTCGGACGGCGCATCCGGAATCAGGATCTTTTCTTTGCACTTTGGACACTTGCCCTCGGTGCCGGCCAGTTTGTCCTTGACTTTCAGAGACGCACCGCAGTGATCACATTCGCAACGAATTGTCATGCCGCCCCTCAACTATCCACTGCGACCGGGACACTACCTCAAAAAACCTGGCAGCACGGCGAAACCGGCTGCCAGGGACTTTGCGAATACAATTTCAGGCGTTCAAGACTGATGTTAATTCGCGCCGAAACTTCCAACGGGAATACCAGACGAGATGTTTCCGAGGTTCGCGAATACCTGATCATTGATATTTTCGCTCAAAGACTTGACCGAACCATCTGCCAGGCAGAACTGGGCAAGCCCTGCATGCTCACTGGCGGGCGAGCTGTAGTGATCGCCCTTGTTAATGCCACCACGCGCCCGGTTGAGTGACGGAGTCGTTGAAGGCGGTTGAGTTGAAGGCGTTGGCGATGTCGTAAACAACGTCGCAGCACCTCCCCAGGCCCAGCCATCGCTGCTGATTCGACGCGTGTCGGGAGTAGCTGTTGCCAGCCTGTTAAACCTCGCCATCTCTCCGACCATCACAACGTTGCTGGTGCCGTCGGTAATGTCTGTGACGCTGGTGGAACTGTTTATAAAGAGAACACCCATATTTGCCCCATGCTGAGCATAGGCCAGGTTGGCAGGCAGAGCCGCCTGAGCAGGTGTCATTCGGAAGACGGGCCGCAGCACAGAACCGCTGCCAAAGGTTGTCTCGGCACCATCATTAATAATGATGCCCGACCCGGCACATCCACCGTAATCGTTTCCGCCTTTCGTGGCAGAAACGTCGACTCGGTAGGTATTGTTAAATTTGAGCGGCTCCATCGTGCTTCGACGGGACGGACAATAGAACGCTCGAATCTCATTCAGAGCAGCAGGTCCTGACGTAACAGTCAGTGGACATACAGAAGCGCCTCCGGCTGGCAGGAAGTGGTGGTCGTACACATTGCCGGGACACTCAAACCACGTCTCGTAGACATCTTTGTAATCCATAAACGGCAGGATATGCAGCATCCAACTGTCTCCGTGAAGCCCGGAAGTTCCGCCACTGGTTGTAGATACTCCTTCATTGGGATCGTTTGTCTGCAACGATGTACTCCCGGAACTCGCCAGAAATTGCGAAGCAATCATTCCCGGCGGGAACACTCCATGAGCAGTCTGGTAATTGTGCAGCGCAAGCCCCATCTGTTTGAGATGGTTCTGGCACTGGCTGCGGCGGGCAGCTTCGCGAGCCTGCTGAACAGCCGGCAGCAGAATGGCGATCAGGATCGCGATGATCGAAATCACGACCAGCAGTTCGATCAAGGTGAACCCACGACGAATAGCTCGACGACTCATGGCATAAACTCCCGAAGACAGTTAGTTGAACTCGATCCCGGCCAAATCTGATGCAGTCAGATCAGGAAGAGAATGAAGGATAAGGGTGCTGATCACCTTGCGATAATTCTGTTAACTCGATTGAGCGATGGTACTTGGCGCCCGATCGGACCGTCAACAAGAAACCCGACTGAGCTCTGTTGAGCATCCGAAGACCTGCCCAACCAACATCAGTGAATGACTGCATTGCCAGTCACCACGAATCAACTGGCGACAGTCCGCCTGCGAACTTCTCGGACAAGACACAAGAGTGCCACCAGATCATAGAGCGAGTGTGCGATCATGAGCGTCGCGAGGCTGACAGGTTCTGCAAAGTGAAGCAGGCAACTGAAGTAAAGACCAACGCAAAACGTACAGGCCGCATAACCAGGTGAGATCCAGTGCAGAAGCCCGAACAGCACATTCGGAACAACCAGAGCCACAAGTAATCCGTGACCGCCGAGCCAGTTCTGCAGAAAGCCTCGAAACAGCAACTCCTCACCAACTCCGGCAAACAACGAAACGACGACAAGCTCTGCAAACGTCACTCTGACGACGATCGGCCCCAGAAGATCTCCCGACAGCTGCCAGAGTTCCCTCAGCCAGACAATCCGCGTCCGCCGCTCGAATTGCAGCAGTGCGAACATTGGTAATGTCACGAGCAAAGCTGCCCCCCAGATCGCGGGTGTCAGAATGTCTGTCTGGGTAAGCGAGCCTGCTGCCGGAACACCAGTCAGCACCTGACCGACAAAAGCCACACCAACGCAGCCAGCGAATGCCGCTGTCGAAATCGCAATCAGAAAGAAGCGACCGTACGGCTCGTCATGACCTTGTGGACTAATTCTGCCGGTTTCCGGCTGCGAGGATTCAAGCTCTTCGTCAGGCATGACGCGCTTTCTGTCGCCAGTCAATGATCGAGAAAACCGTCACAGACAGACTGGCGATGCCAGACGCGCATCCAGACACAACCGCTGCAACACCTGTTGAAGAGGAACGAGTCGATTTTCGTTCAACACTCGTCGATATCATGGGAAGCCCGCATGGCCGGTGAATTTCTCGCGATCAAGAGCAGACCGGATAACTGCCCACCTCAGACGCTTCGGCTCTGACATCCGGTCAGGTCGCATGGACACGCCCAAAAGTGACTCTGATTTACAACAGGATTGACTCTCTCTGAGTTCGACCGTCCACACCAGTCATGTTCCCTTGATCGCCGTCGTCGTTCTGCCCCCTCGGAACTTCGACGGCGATCTTTTTATGCGCTAAGAGCATCTCACAAGAGCAGCAGAGCGAGAAAACCGAACCCGGTGAAAAATGTCGAACTGAAAACCCAAATTGCCAGAGAATCAAGCCACCCAGAACACCGAGGTTTCAGAAAGCGCCACGTGAGATTCGTTACTCGGTGGCCGCTGTCTTCTCCGCAGCTCAAATCCGGTCGCCAGCTCTGTGGGGTGAGGCGAAGCATAGAACTGCTCGAACGCTACGGCTACAGCCACAAGCGACGGTTCACGACTGAGCCGGGCAGGTTTCCAAAAACCTAGAACGAACGTGAGTTAAGGGTAGCGTCTTATCGTAAGGTAACCCGACGCTAAACTCATCGCCGCTTTAAAGCCACGCGGCAGCTGCGTAGTGAGCCGTCACGATTCCGACTGCCGCTGCAGCGCCGACTCGAATGTTGTCGTCGATGCGCGACTTGACAGACTCGCAGATCGCCGCCAGCAGAGTGGCCGATCCGCCGACGACAAGAGCCAGCGGAAACGAAACTGCCGGACGCGACTCGCCCCAGTAGACCATCGCTGACCACGGCACGGCGAACGCCAGGAAGCACAGAAATCCGGCCCAGCTCTTCTGACGGTTCCACGGAAGCCGAGGCCCGGGTAACAACAGCCCACCGACCGTCGCAAATCCATCACCGAACGAAATAATCGCCAGCGTTGCCAGTCCAAGCTGAGCATGAGCGGGAATCAGCATCAGCAGCAGAAACACAGGAACGGTGTACCCAAGAATACAGGCCGGATTGCTGGTCTCACCCGTGCGAGCGATGCGGCGATACTTCACAGCTGTGGCGATGCCAATGCCGCAAATAATCAGCCCCAGCCACGCTCGGCAGTCCCACGACAACGGGTCTCGGTGCGGGATAAACCACAGTATTGTCGGCAGAAGCCCCGGCAGAATATGAAGAAGCCGTCGCTTGCACTCGATCGCTGACATTCGACCGAACATCGCGGGACGTCGCAGCGGCGTGTCCTGCTGAAAAGTGGTCACAACCTGCGCCACTGATTCCCGCCTGAGCCCCACAGCACCGGCCTGAGGCTGAGCAGTGGTCGCGGGTGTTGCAAAGTCAGACATCGGATTCTCGATCTGTTACAAAACTCAGGCGGCCACGCAGGGGAAGTTGGTCTCCAACGGTGCGGATTCACTCAGATTCCATATCGACCAGCCAGGCTGAGCTGAATCAGGCAAATTGACACTCTGCCTGATACTGCTAAAGTCGTTTCGTTCGGCCGGGCGGGACCACGACAAGTCACTCCCTCACCAGCCTCTCAAGTCTGCCCGGACCATCGCCCGGGCAGCTCAGCCCCCATAAACCTGTTTCGGTCAATGCGTTCCGCACGGACGAACGACCAGTCTGGCTCGCACTTCATGTCTCAGGAAATTCCCGACTACTACCTCGGCACTCGCATCGACGGCGTCCATCTGAACGCAGAACAACTCAATGTAAGGTCAACTGACCTGAACGATTTAATCGGTTCTGTCAGTCATACCGAGGCCCTTTTCAACATCCTGTTGAATCGCCTGCCGTCTGAAGACGAACGACGGCTGTTCGACATCGTACTCGTCGCGTTCCATGCTGGCTGGGGAGTGCTGCCGCCGACCACACTGGTGCCACGAATCGTTGCCGGCACGGGCGTCAACACGGCTCAGGCGATGGCCGCCGGATTCCTCGCCAGTGGCCCGTACCATGTCGGCGCGATCGAGCACGGCATGAAACTCTATAAAGCGATCGCCGAAGAGTTTCTTGCTCAGAAGAAGGACAATCCAACTTCTGCCGACGTCGAGCAGTTTGCCTTCGACGCGACAGCTCGACGCATCGAATCTGGCGAGATTCTCGGAGGATACGGACACCCTCTGCTTCGCAAGGACCCCCGCCCGATTCACATGCGGAGACTGATGTGCGAAATGAACACCGAAGGGATTTATGTTGACATCTACGACGGCGTCGTTCGAGCAATGCTCGATAAGAAAGGCGTCGTCCCGAATGTTGACGGCATGACCGGGGCCATCCTGCTGCACCTGGGTTTTCAGGTCGAACACGGAACCGGACTTTTTCTCCACGCGCGATCAGCCGCGATGCTGGCACACATCATCGAAGAACAAACCGAAATGCCGTATCAGACGATGCGACGGTTCATGTTCATGCCGATCGCGATGCCGAAGCTGTTCAACGCTGACTTCAAAAAACTGACGAAGCGTTTCAACGGCCTGCGGGATTCCAAAGTTTTTCAAATGATGAAAAACACCGTCAACTCGTCAACACGCAAAGCGAAAGAGAAAGCCGCCGAGAAAGAGCAGGCCGACATGGACACGATCAACGACCACCGCAAAGCTCGAGCATCCGCGCCGGTTGATACTTCAGTCCTGACTGGCAACGCAGATTCGGTCGACCGAACAACCCGCCAGAAAGGTTTTGAAAACGACCTGGATCTCGCCGAGACGGTTCCCGACGAAGGTCTGTTCTCCGAAGAACTGATTTCAGACTGCTCATCTCCTGAGTTGCTCGCCGGTGCGGCGTTCTTCCTGTCGAGTTGTCTTCAATCGATCTCCGAAAATAAAGCCGGCGAAGCAGACAGCTCACAGAAGGCCAGAACCGAATCGCTGGTCAATTCAGCCCTCGAACTTGTTCGCCAGGCAGCGCACACGCCCGATAATTCGAATGAGAACTGACCTGCCGCGGGACCGGTTCGAACCGACCAGATAAATGCTTCACCAGAAGTCGACCGGTAGGAACTGACCCTGCGATCCTTTAACCTCATCCGGCGTGACCTCTGCGATCAACTAAAGCAGACGACAGAAAAGGCAACCATGCCCGATTCATATATTGTGCGATACGGATCGACTCGAACCGTCGCTGAATTCAGTTTCAAAGGCCCTCAACAGTTTCAGCGATCGGACTCCGTTCTGATCCGCAGCAGCCGAGGCACGGAATGGGGCGAAGTACTCTGCCCCGCGTCCGACTCAACCCGCAAATACCTCAAGAGCGAAGAACAGGCTGGTCGAATACTTCGAGGAGCTGACGACGACGCCTGGTCCAAACGTGATGAAATGCTGGCGCGCGAGCAGGACATTTTCAAAGAGGGCCGGCAGATCATTCGCGACCACAAGCTGAATATGAATCTGGTCGACGTTGAGTGTATCTTCGGAGGCGAACGAATCGTCTTCTACTACCTGTCAGAACAGCGCATCGACTTCCGCGAACTCGTCAAAACACTCGCCAGAAATTTCCAGGCGCGAATCGAAATGCGGCAGATCGGAGTTCGCGACGAAGCAAAACTGCTCGCTGACTTTGGAGACTGCGGACGCCCCGTCTGCTGTGGCAGCCATCTGACCGAAATGCCGCCCGTCTCGATGAAGATGGCCAAGATGCAGAAGGCGACGCTCGACCCGAACAAGATTTCCGGACGATGCGGACGTCTGAAATGCTGCCTGCGTTACGAATTCGACACCTACGAAGAGTACCGTCGCGAACTCCCGTCCAACGGCACCATCGTCGTCACGAAGCAGGGCCAGGGCAAAGTTGTGGCTCAGGAAATCCTCGCGAAAAAAGTGCTCGTTTCCTACGACGGCGGTCGACGAATGATCGTCGACCTTTCGGAAATCCTGACCACGGTCAGTGCGAAGAAGGGTGGATCAAACGCTGGTGGTAAGTCGAAACCAGGCCGGGAGAATGCGCCCGACCTATCGAACTCCGACGCTGATAAAAAATCAAAGCCAACCGATACGCCCAAAAAACAGTCGCCCGGCAATTCAAACCCCGACCGACCGCAACCATAGGGTGAGCACTGCCCACTGGATTGACTTTCCGACGCTCTGGACCCCTTCGACGTGCCGATCATCCCCCTTGAATTACTTGCCGCTGGCGAACGAGCACGCATCGTCGAAATCGATGGCGACGGTACCTTCGTCAACCGTTTGAACGAAATGGGCCTGGACGAGAACGTTGAAATCAAAATGGTCCAGCCAGGCAGTCCGTGTATCATCGCGCTGGACAATCACCGCCTCAGCTTCCGAGGAGAAGAAGCCGGCATGATTTTTGTGGATACTGACCAGACAGCTAACTAGCAGGAAACCAGGCTGCTACGAATTTCGACGTGTTGAATTCGGGAATTGAGTCCCCATGTCCGTCGCCGCGCCCGCTCCAACTGCGGAAACCCGCACTCTGCCGATCCGGCGGCGAGCGGACCTTGCATGCCACGAGCAACACATCGGCGGCAGCCGTTACTGGCACATTAAAGACCCGGTTTCACTGAGGTACTACCAGCTCAGCCCGGAAGAACACGCCGTGCTGATGATGCTCGACGGGACGGTCTCTTTGCAGGACGTCCGGCGACGATTCGAAATTGAGTTCGCCCCGCAGCGTCTTTCGCTTCCTCAAGTGCAGTCGTTTCTCGCGATGTTGCACAGTTCCGGGCTGGTGATCTCCGACTCGCCAGGCCAGGCCGAAATCCTGATCTCAAGAACTCGCAACACTCGTCATCAGCGACTGTTAACTCAGTTCTCGAACGTGCTGGCCATCCGGTTTCGAGGATTCGATCCGCACCGCTTCCTCAACTGGCTGGTTCCACAAACCCGATTTCTGTTTGCTCCGTGGTGCGTGACGTTCTGCTTTGGTTTTATGCTGGCCGCCGGAGTTCTGGCGGCTGTCCGCATCGACACGCTGCAATCAAGACTTCCGCATTTTCACGAATTCTTCGGCGCGACGAATCTGATTCTGCTGGCAGCAACACTCGCAGTGACAAAAGTGCTGCACGAACTCGGCCATGCCGTGTCCTGTCGACACTTCGGCGGCGAGTGTCACGAGATGGGCGTCATGCTGCTGGTGTTCACGCCCTGCCTTTACTGCAACGTTTCAGACGCCTGGATGCTGCCCAGTCGCTGGCAACGCATCGTCATCAGTGCTGCCGGAATTTACGTCGAACTACTGCTGTCAACAGCCTGCCTCTTCCTGTGGTGGTTCACTGTGCCGGGCGTCTTTAATTCGCTGTGCCTGAACGTCGTTTTTGTATGTTCGGTCAGCACGTTGCTTTTTAACGGTAACCCCCTGCTCCGCTATGACGGCTACTACATCCTCTCGGACCTCGTCGAAATTCCCAATCTTCGACAACAGGCCGGAGCACTCTTCCGCAACTGGATGAGTGTCTGGTTTCTCGATACCGAACTCGCCAATCGCCGACTGCTTCCGCAACGCCGCAAAGCGTTCCTCGTTATCTGGCACGTCGCTTCCTGGCTGTATCGACTGCTGGTCGTTTGGGGAATCATGTGGTTTGTCCATCGCGTTCTTGAACCTTATGGTCTGGAGCCTCTGGTCGTCGTGATGGCCGCACTGACGGTTGCCGGAATGTTCCTCTCACCTGTCGTCAGCCTTGTCAATCTGCTGACCAGCCCGTTCTGGAGCCGAACTGTGAACTGGTCGCGATTCCGAATTCGGACGGTGTGCATTCTCGGCCTGGTCGTCGCCGTTCTGATGACACCGTTTCCGTTTTCGGTCCGAACACCGGTCGTCATCCGCCCAGAAAATGCACGCAGCGTCTTCGTTCATCAGGAAGGCACGCTGCTTTGGACGGTTGCCCCTGGTACGAAAGTTGATCAGGGCCAGAAGCTGGCAACTTTCCGGAATCGCTCGCTCGACAGGCTGATCGTCAAACTTGAAGGCGAAGTTGCCGTACTCGAACAACGGCTTCAAAACCTGGCAGACCGGCGACTACGAGACGGAGACACAGTTGACGCCTTGATTCCGGCCACGCAGGAGCGTCTCGAAGAGAAGAAGAACGAACTCACGCATCGCATCGCCGATCGAGAGCGATTAACGCTTCGAGCCCCGACTGCCGGCATCGTCATTCCGCCACCAGCCGTGTCGCGTGCGAAAGAAAAAACAACAGAGTCGGCCGAACTGCCACACTGGAGCGGCTCACCGCTCGACGAAGCAAATCTTGGAACAACACTCGCAAGCGGCACCGAGTTGTGCATGATCGGCCAGCCCGACCGATTCGAAGCCATTGTGGCTATCAATCAGGGCGACGTTGAATTCGTTGTGCCCGGCCAGAAGGTCGAACTCCTGATCGACCATGTCCCCAATGAAGTGCTGACTGGCGAGATTGTCGACGTCGCCGAAATCGATCTCGCCATCGCACCGCGAGAACTGATCGAGCATGACGAGTTTCCAACGCGCCTCGACGCCGACGGTGTCCCGAGACCCCTGGCCACGGCATACCAGGCGAAAGTCCGCCTGAATCCGGCGACGTCGCAACTTATCGTTCGAGCGACCGGCCTGGCGAAAATCCATTCCGTCCCACAATCCGTCGGCCAAAGACTGCTGCGATTTTTCCGCCAGACTTTCCGTTTCCGGTAGTCAGATAACGACGTCTGACACGGCAATCGCTGAATTCGAGAAAGTGCCGGAACATCAGCCGCGCACGTTCAACCGGCCATGACCGCAGCCAGATCTCAGGTTCCACAGAACGTCGCTTTCACAACTTCATCGGGAGTCGGCGCGGCTTCATACTCAGCAAACTCGGGGCGAGAATCGAACGGGTACTGCAGAGCTTCGTTGAGTCGATGAAACGGATCAAAGTCGCCAGCGCAGGCGGCCTGAATCGCTTCCTCAACGCGATGGTTTCTCGGGATAACGACCGGGTTCGACCGGCGCATCAGGGCAAGAGTTTCGTCTTGATCCGCATCGACCAGACGAGCTCGCCACCGGTCCAGCCAGCCAGTGATCTCGACAGGGCAATTGAAGAGACGGGTCACGTTCTCGTCATTGCCACTTTCGAGTGCGTCTGAAAGATGGCGAAACACCAGTGTGAAGTCGGCTTCCCCTTCAGTCATCGCTGCCAGCAGAGCTTTGACCATTTCCCAGTCTTCCGCTCGGCCTTCTGCCAGACCGATTTTCGCGGTCAGTCGTCGCTCCAGCGAGTTCTGCTGAAGATCGAAGAATCGATTGAGCACTTCCTCAGCCAACTCGACAGCTTTCTTTGAGTCGTCATCGAGCAGGGGCAGGAGTGTCTCGGCAAACCGAGTCAGATTCCACAGGCCAATCGGTCCCTGATTACTGAATGCGTAGCGTCCCTGATGATCGATCGAGCTGAACTTCTTCGCCGGATCGTACACGTCGAGAAAAGCGCACGGACCAAAATCAATCGTCTCACCCGATACCGTCATGTTGTCGGTATTCATGACACCGTGGATAAATCCAAGCTGCATCCAGTGAGCAATCAGACTGGCCTGCCGCTCGACGACTCCTTCCAGCAGGGCGAGGTACGGATTCTCCGACTCGCGGGCATCGGGATAGTGTCGAGCGATCACGTAATCGGCCAGCACCTTGAGGTTCTCAATGTCCTGCCGGGCAAGAAACCACTGAAACGTGCCGATGCGAATGTGCGACTGAGCGACTCGCGTGAAAACTCCGCCCGGAACGCGGCTTTCGCGGAAGACGTTTTCACCAGTGGCCACGGCGGCAAGTGCTCGAGTCGTCGGGACGCCGAGAGCGGCCATGGCTTCTGAAACGATGTACTCACGTAAAACCGGTCCCAGCGCCGACCGGCCATCGCCCCGACGGGAAAACGGCGTTGGGCCGGAACCTTTCAACTGAATGTCGTAACGGACTCCGTCGTGCCCGATGACTTCACCCAGCAGAATCGCACGCCCATCTCCAAGCTGTGGTGAAAAGCCGCCGAACTGATGCCCGGAGTACGCCATTGCCAACGGCTCTGCCCCATCTGCGAGCTGGTTGCCCGACAGCACGGCGAGTCCTTCCGGGGAATTCAGCCAGTCAATGTCGATTCCCAACCCGGTCGCCAGACCATGATTCATTCGGATCATCGACGGCGCGGCAACCGGCGTTGGCTTCACCAGGGCGAAGAACGTTTCGGGCAAACGGGCGTAGCTATTGTCAAAAGGGATTCGCATGAGATTACAGTCTTGAAGCAGCAGTCCTGAATTCACAAAAACAGCCAGCCAATCATGTGCCGGACCTGCTCCGTCATGCCGGCCGCATCGCAGAAATCATCCTGCTTCCGGCATTGTGCCCTGACAATTCCCAAAAGGATACCGCAGGCACAAGCCGACCGAACGGCAGGAAAAATCAGCCTCTACGACATCGAAAGCGTCTCTCTGGACAACTGTCCGATTTCAGATTGCCGCAACGAGTAAGACCGCTGTCCCGGCAATGCGGGCTGGCTGCGTCAGACGCGACAACTCAATCTTCGTCGAACAATTTCTTCTGTGTCGGAAAGCGAAGTATGCCGATAAACGAAGAGTCGGGATCTATTCGTCGAATTGTGACAGGCCGACTGCCGTGGCCACGTAATCGCCCCGCCCTGCTTCGCTCGACAGTATCCTTAATCGACCGCTGATTCAGACTCTGTCACTTTAATTGCCGGAATAAGCTGCAAGCACTTTCTGGCTGTTGGCAAACCCGTCGACTGTCGCCGTTTTCAGACTCAACAAGTACAACATTCGACAACGACAACGTCCGGCAATTGAGACGCTCAAAAATATCAGTCCTGTCGATCGGTGACCCGCCATGCTGAAAACACGGCAGAAACTCGGAAAATATCGCATCGAACGGCGTCTCGGGGCGGGCGGTTTCGCCAATGTCTATGCAGCAATGGATACCGTTGAGGGGATTCGCGTTGCTCTGAAAGTTCCTCATGCCAGCATCGTTGATGAAGCCGTGCTGCAGGATTTTCGTCGCGAAGTCAGACTGGCTGCCAAACTCGACCACCCCAACATCCTGTCGTTGAGATTCGCTGGCTTTTACGAAAACGAATTCATCATCAGTTTCCCGATGGGTGAAGAAACGCTGGCTGACCGATTAACGCGCCGCATGTCTCTGTCGACGGCCCTCGACCTGGCTCGGCAGATGCTCGAAGCCGTTGCCTGCGCTCACCGGCACAAGATCGTCCACTGCGACATTAAGCCCGAAAACTTTATTCTATTCCCCGAAAATCGGCTCAAACTGACAGACTTCGGTATCGCCCGCGTTGCTCAGAAAACGATGAAGGGTGCCGGAGAGGGAACCGTCGGATACATGGCGCCGGAACAGGCCATGGGCAAACCGTCGTATCGAGCCGATGTTTTTTCCCTGGGGCTGATACTTTGCCGCATGTTCTCGGGACAGTGGCCAGAGTATCCCTTCGCCTGGCCAACGCCGGGGCACCGCCGACTGCGAATGCGGCTTCACCCGGACATGATCGATCTCATCCGACGCGCGATGGACCTGAACCCTCGAAAACGATTCCGGGATGCCGAACAGATGCTCTCGGCATTTCTACCAGCGATGCGCCGCACCTTGAAACGGGAACAGGACCGCAAGAAACGACACAGCTAACGCGAAGGCCCCGGAAGGTTCAATCGCCTTCAGTGTGTTCGAAACGATCGAGCCGGAGGAAAACGGACCAACCTGCTCAGTATTGTAGATATTGAACAGCCGCTATAACTGGTTATGCAACGATTACCCCGGTTCTTCCTGCAACACGATTCAGACGCCCCCGAAACTCTTCAGCTTGGAGGCGCAGAGGTCGTCGTCTATTCTCGACGCAGCCCGCTTAAGGAAACGGTCAACGAGGATGCCGCCGCTATTATCCCTGTCGGAGACCAGTCGTTTGTCATGGTCGTCGCGGACGGTGTCGGTGGTTACAGCGGCGGAGAAGAAGCGTCGAACCTCACTCTGCAGCGACTGGCTGAAACAATCGCCACCGACTGCCTGGATCCGGCTCTGCTGCGAATATCAATTCTGAATGGGATCGAACGAGCCAATTCGGCAATCCTTAAGCTGAACTCAAAAGCCTGCACGACACTGGCCGCGATCGAATTCAACGCGGGAGAAATCCGCCCATATCACGTAGGCGATTCCATGATCCTCGTCTGCGGACAGCGAAGCCGGATGCACTACCAGACAGTGTCGCACTCGCCAGTCGGGTTTGCCGTTGAGTCCGGCATGCTCAGCGAAGACGACGCGTTGCACCACGACGAGAGAAATATCGTTTCCAACGTGGTCGGCGACGAGCAGATGCGAATCGAACTTGGTCCACCCCTGAAGCTCGCTCAGCGCGACACAGTGCTGATTGCAAGCGACGGACTGTTTGACAACCTGAGAGTCGACGAAATCGTCTCCACCATTTGCAGCGGTTCGTTGACAAAATCAGTCGAGCAACTGGTCAAGCAGGCTCGCCACCGAATGACGAACCCAACCAGCGACGTTCCATCCAAACCTGATGACCTGACGATCTGTGCGTTACGACAGACGTCAAAGCACTAACCTCGACTTTTGCTGTCATGCGGGGGAGTACGAGGGCATTGAGTATTGCGACTCGCAACCTCCTGTCCAGTTAAAGGGATGAAGTATCCGAAACGCGACGCCAAATGGCCATTCATAACGTGGAGCGAGATCGAACGAATAGTTAGTCGGGGCGGCCTCACTGCGGGTGAAGAATACGATCTTTGGGATTGCCTGTTCCTCAACACTGACGAAGTCGGCTGCCTGAGTGGTTTGTATCAGGATACCAGCATGATCGTGTGCGACGTAACTTCTGGTCATTTCGTTCGATGGACAGGGTTCGTAAAAGGTGTTCGCGACAAGTAGGCGTTGACTACGATTCGCGACGTTTTTTCTGAAAATCCGGAAGGTCGGGTAATCAATCTTCGTAAGAGACTATGACTGGCAGCGCGTTGCATTCGTTTACTACGTCTGCCGAGTTGCGGTTTCACGCAGAAGACGAAACCGCAACTCCAGGTATCGCCAACAAGACGCGTTTACCAGTGTCCCCTTCGGAGGCTGAGTGCGAAGTCGACACAACGTGCTGGAATCGCACACCCAACGGCGACAAGCGCAAAGGTATCGACAGCCTCATTCGAATCTCATGATGCGATCGTTTTACTGTCTCGGAATGCTGAACCAGGATATTTCCGGTCAAACCTGGCCTGAGTTTGAAGTGGACACGTAAAGATGTTCTTCCGGATTCGTCCATCGCGCAAGAACCATTCAAATCTCGGCGTGCAGTGGTCAACAACTGGTAAAAATGGGAACATCGCAGAGAATTCTTCCATGTGGCGTCTCGTTTGTTCTATTTCGGCACGTTGGTGACGTGTTCATAGTCGTCGTCAAAGAGATCCCATGCATAATTCTCACTGGTATCAGGATCGACTTACAGACAGTCGACGTAAAAACCGATTCGACCTTGAGTCCGAACGCGGTCGCAATGCGATCAGTCGCATTGCAGGCCGGGTAGCTGAGGCAGTGGGACAGGATACTCCGTTTCAGAAAAAGCCACTTGGAATCGTCAACGTTCCGAAGATTCCGGGTTGCGAAATTCGCGGGCTTCTAGGCCGTGGCGGCATGGGAGCAGTGTATCTCGGCTGGCAGTCGCGGCTGGAACGCCTGGTTGCCATCAAGGTTCTGCCGTCATATTCGACTCTGCAGCCACACCTGGTGGCTCGGTTTGAACGTGAGATATCAGCCGTAGGGCGATTGGACCATCCATCCGTCGTAACCGCCTTTGACGCCAATCAGCAGGGCGACGTGCATTACCTGCTGATGGAATATGTTGAAGGAGAGACATTATCGCAGCTTGTCCGTCGCGAAGGACGGTTGCCGGTTGAGGTGGCCCTTGAGATTGTCCGTCAGGCTGCCATCGGAATGCAGCATGTTCACGACAGCGGGCTGGTCCATCGTGATCTCAAACCGTCGAACCTAATGCTGAATTGTGACGGTCGGGTCAGAATTCTCGATTTGGGATTGGCAAGATTCGACGTTAATGAGAATCGGCCAGCCGACGAAATCACATCGACCGGTCAGGTGATGGGAACCATTGAATTCATGGCTCCCGAACAGGCGGCTGGGACCGAGGTCGCCGATGCTCGCACCGATGTTTACGGCCTGGGAGCGACCCTTTTCAAGCTGATCCGCGGGCAGTCGTTGTTGGAAGAAACCACTCCACAGGCCACATCCATGCAACGAGTGGCTCGGCTTGTCGGTGCTCCACCGGTGTTAGGCGACGTCAACACCAGTGAGCTGCCAGAGTCTGTCCAACGAGTTCTGGGCCGGAGCCTTGCTGTGGATCCCGCCGAGCGTTTCGGTTCTGCGCAGGAACTGGCTGAAGCACTGCAACCGTTATGTTGTGAGTCCGCGCTCGTCGAGTTCTCGACTCGTGTGTTGCCAGCCGAGTGTGAGCCGCTTTCGCTGGAGCGCCCGCAAGAACCCGAGCGTCTGCAAGAAACTGCCAACGTGATGGGCGGCGGCTCGACCAGTCACGCGGAGCATCATCGACAGCGGGAAGTCTCACCCAATGCTTCGGCAGTAACATTGCCATTGGCAGCATCCGTGCGAAAGCGCAACCGGAAGCTGCTTTGGACTGTCGCCGCTACGGCAATGCTGCTTCTGGGAGTGTTCCTGATTCGGATATCCACCGACGGAGCAGAAATTGAAATCACGTCCGACGATCCAGACATCAAACTTGAGATCGTACGGAACGACAATACTGTGGATGACTTCATTGTTGGCTCTAACTCCCGAATGGCCTGGTATCGGTCCGGTGACTACGAAATCCGCTTCGCAACGGAGCAGAACGCTCAATTTGTCATCAAAAATAACGTGTTTGAACTGACTCGTGGTAACCGGCAGGTTGTTCGCATTGAACGGATTTCGAAGGACAACCTGCCAACGGAAACGACTGCATCAGACCCATTGCCTTCAAACGCTGCCCCAGTCGATCAGCCCACTCAGAAACTGCCGAAGATTTCGGTCTCCTCGCCGGAGCAGATTGCAAAGTGGATGGGAAGTGGTCCGTCTCCGACCGAGGTACTGACTTCGGACGAATGGGAGTGGACTCAACCGCAATGCCTGGGGGCTCCATTCAATTCCGTCAGCTACGACTCGTCCTTTTCCATCAGTGCCGACCAGACATTTCTGGTCATCAGTTCGCAACGGGAAGGCGGACATGGAAGTTTTGATTTGTGGTTCATGGATAGATTGGGAATGGATCAGTCATGGTCAGAACCAGTCAATGCTGGGCCAGCGATCAACACGTCAGGTTCCGAGCGTTCAGCATGTCTTAGCCTCGATGGGAACACGCTGATGTTTTCAAGCAGCCGCCAGGAAGCCCCTGACCAACGGGATCTCTTCATGTGCCGTCGTACGCCTGGGGCAACGACGTTCGAGAATCCTGTTCCTCTGGGTCCCGCAATCAACACGGCTGCCAGGGAGAACTGGCCGGATCTGTCGCCGGATGGACTCACGTTACTTTTCGTAAGAGCAGACTCGCCCGGCGATGACAATATTTTTCAGGCGACGCGAAATTCTGTCGACGAACCTTTTGCCAATGTTGTCCGACTGGACGCACTGAATTCCTCGGCAAGTGAGGTATCGCCCAAAATGACGCTCGATGGGCGAGCACTCATTTTTTCCAGCAATCGTCGCGGAACTGCTGCACCCGGTGGTCAGCACTCTTTGTGGATGAGCACCCGAGCGAGCGCGGATACAGAATGGTCTGAGCCTGCTCGCCTTGGACCAGCGATCGATGACTGGAAACACACTTTGAATATGACCCTGTCGGCCGACGGCCAGACCGCCTGGTTTGTCGCTCCTGGCCCGCGAGACTGGCCGGCGTCGAAACTGTTCGACCGGGAAAACATCTGGACATCCCGTCGCGTCCGAAGTGCCCCCACCACACCACTGCAGGTGCATACGAACCAGGGCTGGACCTGGACACCGAAATCGAGAGGGGAAATTGAACCCGTTGCCACGAAAAACGTAACAAGCGTCAGCATTACGGGCGACGAACTCACGATGATCGTTGCTCAACGCAAGTCGAATTCAGAGAGTCTGGATGAACTGAGACAGTTCGACCGAGCATCAAAAGTGTCAGCCTGGATCGAACACTCCGCCCGACTGGAACCCATCAATCGGCCGGATGCGACGGTGACATCTCCCGAAATTTCGGCGGATGGTCTCACGCTGATCTATTCCACGACGAAGCCGGATTCTCCCAAAGATCTGGATCTGTGGATCACGAAGCGCAACTCCACCGACAGCCCGTGGAACTCACCGGTCGAGCTTGCAGAAGTCAACAGCAACAGCGAGGACAGCGGCGCGGCGCTGTCAGATGACAGTCTGACATTGATTTTTCATACGGGGCGAAAAGGCTGGAAAGGCGGGAACGACTTGTGGCAAAGCCAGCGACCTTCGATTAATGCGGCCTTCGAGAAGCCTGTGTCACTGGGAGCTGTTTTGAATGTAGACGCCAACGATTCGCATCCGACACTTTCATCAGACGGTTGCATTTTGATGTTCTACTCGGGGCGAGCCAATGCAGGATCAGGCGGTGGAGGGATCTGGAAGTCGACACGCGCAACGACAAATGACCCGTGGTCGGCCCCACGGGAACTGGGCTGGGCGGTCAACCGAGAATATGCCGAACGTTGCCCGGAACTTTCGCACGACGGCCGCCGCCTGTATTTCGTCACGGCACCGGTAGGAGAGGAAGCCGGGCACATCTGCCTGTCGTACCGATTCAAAGAAACGCCGATCTACGGAGGGAACCTGAGCACTGTCCACAAGGGTCCAGCAGTCTGGGGTGATCTGCCGATGACAGTGACAATCAGCGGGATCGATCGGATGGGAGAGTCCACAGGTTTCGTGGCAGCTTCAACTTCAGGTGACCAGGTCACCTACTCGAGATCCTCTGACGGCAACGTGCCAACACCGAGCAGTCAGGATACACAGTGGATGCTGATTCGCTACGAGGGAAATCATGTCATCTGGAACGTGGCCCGACAGGAATGCCTGACGGCCACTGGCAACACGAAAATCGAATGTCGAGCTCTGACGAGAGATTCTGCGCAACTCTGGAAACACCACGAGATCAGACTTGGCCAGGAGTACTTCAGTCAGTTGGAAAACCAGCAGCACAAGCTGTTTCTCTCAACGACAGCCGACGGACTAACGCTTCTCGATCAGGACTCTGCTCAGACTGGCGATAATCGATTCAACGCGACGCTGCGAATCATGGAGTTCGGAGGCGACTCCGACCAGCTGCAACTCTGGAAGCAGGAAACAAGTCGAGTTCAGGAGCTGCTGCGAGCAGCATTCACTTCGAAGGACTGATGCCTGACAACTCAGGACGAAATCGCAAGCTGGCGAGGATTGTCGTTAAGGTTGTGACAACGCATCAGTCGGTGACAAACCGTCCAACAGCTGGACCTCGTCGCTGATCAACTTCTGGACTTTGGACCGGTTGGAGTAAACGGTCGGCAGCTTCATCTGCAGTCGCTCGGACACCTCTTCACCGGAAAGCTGCGCGACGGCCGTCAGTTCCCAGGCCAGCCAGCGATCCTTGTTGATTCGCGCCTTCACACGGGCCTTCGCCAGGTCCAGCAGCTCCAGATCGAAAGCCTCGTCCACCCGCTGGTGCAAATCCTGTTGAGCTTCCAGGCTTTCAAGCGAATCTGAACCGTTGCGGTCAGTCGTAAGCGTTTTCCTCCGAGTGCGATAGAAATCGGCGATCGCGTTTTCAGCCACTCGGCGCAGCCATCCACGAAATGTTGCAGTCGGATCGTAGTCAAACGTGCCCAGGTGCCTGGCGAGTCGGACAAGCACATCCTGCGTTACATCCTCTGCATCCGGGGGCTGAAGATTTCGAATACGACACCAGTCGTAGATTCGGGGGGCATATCGTTCGACAAATTCGCGCCACGCATTGTCGTCCCGATCGTCATCACGAATTCTGGCCAGCAGACTTACATGGGTTACCGACGAATCATTACTCACAAACAAACGCCTTCTCTGGCACGATTAACAACCAGCAATACCCGAGCGATGTCAACACGCACCGAGCACCGTTAAGCACAAACTTACAGAATAGCCAGATTCGAACAGGTCTCCAGGCGTATCGAACAGCGACCCGTTGAAGTAACGAGTTACTAAGGCCGCTGCTGTTACGTTACCGGCATGCCGCAATCGGTCGCTGATACGACCGTCTCCTGAGAGGATTTTCTGTAATCCTTCCGGTGACTTCCAGTCATGGCCTGCTTCAGAGTCAATCACCAGACTACCAAATAACAGCGAGACTCCCTGCTGAACCGGTCAGATGCTTCTGAGCTCGGAGGCAGAGGGCAATTGCATCGCGGTTCTTCTGCAGTCGCCGTCGACACTACCGAAAACTGTAACATGTTCTTGATAAACGACTTAAGTTTTCCGGGAAGGTTTATCTTCCGGAAACCGTAAGTCCATTGCCGGACTCGGCGAATCCGAGTAAGACCGTTTCGGCTCATGGTCTCGTTTGCGGATACACCGCCTGTTAACGCACTTGTCCATTCGAGCTCAAATAAGATCTTATATATGTTTGTGTATTGAGCGGGATTCTTATGAAGTTTAATCATTGGCTGGATTCTGTATTTTCGAAAAACCGCCATGGACGTCGACAGCGAAAGCGATCCACTCAACGCGGACGCGACTGCGGATTCGGAGCCCCTCTGCTCATTGAGTGTCTGGAGCCACGTACTCTACTCACTGTCCCGGATCCTAGTGCTCTGGCGTCATTGGACGGCACCGATGGTTTTCGACTCGCTGGAATCGATGCGGATGACTATTCAGGCGTCTCAGTATCCAACGCCGGTGACGTAAACGGTGACGGCTTTGACGACGTAATTATCGGGGCATTCAAAGCCGGCGAAACCGAGTATGCGGGCGAGAGCTACGTGGTGTTCGGGAAGTCGGGTGGTTTTGACTCCTCGATTCCGCTGAGTTCACTGGATGGCACGAACGGATTCCGGCTTGATGGCACTGACTCCTACGATTACTCAGGGTTTCCGGTGTCGAGTGCCGGAGACGTCAACGGAGACGGATTCGACGACCTACTGATCGGGGCCAGCGAATCAGACCCCGGAAAGACATTTGTCGTTTTTGGTGCAAGTCAGTTTAACGCATCGATCGCATTGAATTCGTTGAATGGGACGAACGGCCTTCAAATAAACGCGATTAATGATGGTGATCTAGCCGGGATTTCGATTTCAACTGCCGGAGACGTGAACGGAGACGGCTTTGACGACGTGATTATCGGAGCTCACCGCGCGGATCCTGGTGGACGCGACTCGGCTGGCGAGAGCTACGTGATTTTCGGAACGCCATTCGGCTTTACGTCGGTGATCGAGCTGTCTTCACTCGACGGTACAAATGGCTTCCGCCTTTCGGGAATCGCCGAAGATGATAACTCCGGGAGAGCCGTATCGGATGCCGGCGATGTCAATGGCGATGGCTACGACGATGTGATCGTTGGTGCGTACCGGGCTTACGGCGGTGCGGGAGAGACCTACATCGTGTTTGGGAAACCGAATGGATTCAGTTCTATTGTTGAACTGAGTTCATTGAATGGTACCAGTGGCTTTCGCCTTTCCGGGATTGATGAATACGACAATGCCGGTCGTTCTGTGTCGAGTGCTGGCGACGTGAACGGTGATGGCTTCGCTGATGTGATCATTGGAGCGCGACGGGCAAACAATAATGTCGGCGAGAGCTACGTCGTCTTTGGTAAGTCAGGTGGTTTTGCCCCCAGTCTTGGTCTGGCTGAGTTAACCGGCACGACTGGATTCAGGATCGATGGAGTTGCTGAGGGCGACTATCTTGGAAACTCTGTGTCTGGCGCAGGAGATGTAAACGGCGACGGATTTGACGACCTCGTCATCGGGGCATACGGGGCCGATCCCTCAGGCCAATCCAGTGCAGGACAGACTTTCGTGTTGTTCGGGAAGGAGAGTGGATTCAGCCCCGTAGTTTCGGTCGAGATTCTTGATCCCGAATCAGGATTCCGACTCGATGGCATCGACGAGCGCGACTATTCCGGCGGAGCGGTTTCGAATGCGGGCGACGTGAACGGGGACGGCTTCGACGACCTCATCATTGCGGCGTACGGCGCCAATGATGCTGCCGGCGAGAGCTACGTGTTCTTTGGTGGAAACTTTACGGGGGGCGCCGAGACAAAAGTCGGCGATGGAACTGCCAATACACTGAATGCCGATCAGGGGGCCGGGGCCATCGACATTCTGATCGGTGCTCAAGGTAACGACACGCTCAACGGAGACGGCGGAGCCGATGTGCTGCTGGGCGGTGAAGGCCACGATGTGCTGAACATCGCTGACCTCAACTTCCAGAAAGTTGCCGGCGGCAGCGGTGGTGACACCCTCAATGTTAACAATCTGGATTTGAATCTGTTGACCGTTGGCGAGGGCCGACTGACTGGCATTGAGCAGATTAACCTGTTGGGCAACAGCACGCTGACGTTGACGGCGCTGGAAGTTCTGAATCTCAGTGACACGTCCAACACACTGGTCGTTATTGGCGACAGTAACACCACAGTCGATCGCGGCTCGGGTTGGGCGTTTGCGGGATTCATAACTGCCAGCACTCTCAATTTCAGAGCATTCCAACAGGGGGCGGCAACTCTGTTTATTGCTGACCAGGTCGCCACTGCCCGTGTCGATTCAGTTTCGCTGAATCAACTGAATGGCCTGAACGGCTTCCAACTCAACGGCATCGACACGGGCGATCGCTCCGGCAGATCAGTGTCAAGTGCGGGTGACGTCAACGGGGACGGATTCGATGATCTCATCATCAGCGCATCCTCCGCGGAGTCCGGCGGGAGCAGTTACGCAGGCGAGAGCTATGTGGTGTTTGGAAAGTCGGGTGGGTTCGCCTCGGCGATTAACCTGGCGACGCTCGACGGCACGACTGGATTCCGGCTTGATGGCATTGACGAGCGCGACTTCTCCGGCAACTCAGTTTCGAGTGCGGGCGATCTGAACGGGGACGGATTCGACGACCTCGTCATCGGTGCATACTTCGCGGATCCCAACGGAAACAGCCGGGCCGGCGAGAGCTACGTGGTGTTTGGAAAGTCGGGTGGGTTCGTCTCGGCGATTAACCTGGCGATGCTGGACGGCACGACTGGCTTCCGGCTTGATGGCATTGACGGGAGCGACTACTCCGGCATTTCGGTATCGAGTGCTGGTGACGTGAACGGGGACGGATTCAACGATCTCATCATCGGCGCATCCTTCGCGGATTCCGACGGGAACAGCAGAGCCGGCGAGAGCTACGTGGTGTTTGGAAAGTCGGGTGGGTTCGCCTCAGCGATTAACCTGGCGACGCTCGACGGCACGACCGGGTTCCGACTCGATGGCGTGGATGGGGGCGACTACTCCGGTGGTTCAGTGTCGAGCGCGGGTGACGTGAACGGGGACGGATTCAACGATCTCATCATCGGCGCATCCTCCGCGGATTCCGGCGGGAACAGCAGCGCCGGCGAGAGCTACGTGGTGTTTGGAAAGTCGGGTGGGTTC
>CAXBME010000028.1:0-118764 GCA_963976765.1 uncultured Planctomycetaceae bacterium | reverse complement strand
TCTTCCCCTGCGTGACCGCCTTCGCGCGGACGTCGCCGAGCCGCTCGTAAACCGGCAGTTCTTCCTCGCGGCGGATGCGGAGTGCCTCGTCCAGCTCGCCGCGAGCCTGCAGCACGTCCGCGATCTTCCCCTGCGTGACCGCCTTCGCGCGGACGTCGCCGAGCCGCTCGTAAACCGGCAGTTCTTCCTCGCGGCGGATGCGGAGTGCCTCGTCCAGCTCGCCGCGAGCCTGCAGCACGTCCGCGATCTTCCCCTGCGTGACCGCCTTCGCGCGGACGTCGCCGAGCCGCTCGTAAACCGGTAGTTGTTCCTCGCGTCGGATGCGGAGTGCCTCGTCCAGCTCGCCGCGAGCCTGCAGCACGTCCGCGATCTGCCCCTGCGTGACCGCCTTCGAGCGGACGTCGCCGAGCCGCTCGTAAACCGGCAGTTCTTCCTCGCGTCGGATGCGGAGTGCCTCGTCCAGCTCGCCCCGAGCCTGCAGCACGTCCGCGATCCGGCCGAGTATATTCGTGACATCCCGTTCCTGTCCTGCTGCCGTCGAAGCAGGAATCGCCTTTTCGTGCCAGAACTTCAGTGCCTCATCCAGACGTCCCTGTGCCGCGTGCGCATCGCCGATCGTGACTGCGGCTTCGGCAATTTCCTGTTGTTTTCCACGAACATTCTCCAGGCCGAGTTTTTCCTCAGCGACGGCCAGTGCTCGGGATACGTCGCCGCTTTGCAGACAAATCCACGACAGGACTCTCAACAGAACGGAGCGATCGACGTCTGACAGACTGATCGCAGTTAGTCGCTCACAAACCGCGATCCAGGCAGGAAACGGCCCGTTGTAGAGCGCAAATTCGTCGCCCGTACGCAGCAGGTCGGGAATTCGACTGACCGGGACTCGTTCCAGCAGTTCCAGTAACGCGGCTGATTCTTCGTGAATTTCGACCCACGGCTGGCCGCGTGGGTCGTCCTGCATGGGTGTCGGCAGACGCTCGCAGAACCAGTCGGTCATTCGGTTCAGCACGACCGGGCCGCCGTCTTTTTCGGCCAGCCAGACGGCAATTAGCGGATGGACGATCAACCGACCGGTCAGTTCCGAAAGATCGGGCAGGAGATTCAGGGCGGTCGCGGCCTGCAACAGTGTTTCGAACCGAGTTTCAGTCAGTCCGGTCAACGCACGCGCCAAACTGTGACCAACACCGCTCAGGTTGGCGTGTCCCAAAGCGGCCAGTCCATCCAGCAGACCATCGATGTCCGACTGTCCCTGATCAGTCAGCTCTTCACGCAAGGTTCGCCAGGAAAAGTCGAAACTGCTGCGCAGGATTTCGCGAGCTTCGTCGTCTGAAAATCGACCACGTAACGCTGGGTCGGCCGCTCGTAACTTCAGCCCGCTGTCCAGCAATTCGTCCCAGAACTGCTGAGGCGTCTTCCCTTTCCGCAGATGCCCGGCGGCCAGATGCAGCGCCAGCGGAAGTCCGCCCAGCCGGTCGGCTCCCAGCTTCAACAACTCGTTGGAACCAAACCGCTCGCACGCGTCGTTGCCGATTTCTTTCTGGAACAGATCCAGAATCTGGTCGTTGTCAAACGGCCAGAGAGCGACTTCATGCCAACCCAACTGCGGATTGTGTCCGCGAACCCGCGACGTCATCAGAACATGCAATGGCGAATCCGCTACGGAACTCAGTTCCTGAAGTAAATCGTCCACGGCCCGCAACCGATCCGGAGTGTCCACGTTTTCGACAATCAGCAGCGAAACGGGATGCGTCAGCCGATCAGCCAGCAACTGCCATTCCTGGTCAGGAGCCGGGTTTATCCGCAGCAGATTCAGCAATTCATCCCGCAAGCCTTCTTCGGCAGACGGATCATCAGCCTCTTTCGGAAACACGCGATCCATCAGCAGATCATCAAGCACCAGCCGAACGACCTGATGAGACTCGGGATGCTTTTTCCGCCAGCCAGTTTTCGTTTCGACAAAGTGCGAAGCTTCCAGCGATTTTCCAATTCCTGCCATGCCGGTCAGAATCGCCGCACGCAACTCGCCCGGTTTCGGTTGTCGCGTCGTCAGAAGAACTTTCTTCAAAGCCTTGAACGGTTCCTTCCGCGAGATAAACACACTGGTCCGGTCGACTCGTTTCTTCGCTGCACGTCGACGTGGTTCAGCCTTCTTCGGCACGACGTCGCCCGCTTCGGATGCTGGCCTGGTTTGAGCTTCCGACGACGGAAGATTCACGGTGACGTTCGGTGCGGGCACAACGATCGTCGGCGGCTGTGACGACAAATCAGTCAGCTTTGCATTTGCCTCGTCCAGCTTTGTCTCGATCCGATCCAGCGTCGGCAGAACATTGTCCCAGGCATCCGACGACTGCCGCCAGGCAAACAGCAGTTCTTCGTGCCGCTGAAAGAATTTTTCGTGCCCGGCAACGAGCCGCTCAGCGGATGCAGCAACCGCTGAGCCAGATTCCAGCAGCGTGTTCACTGCGTCACGAACGTCGGTACCAGTTTCCGCCAGCTCGGCCTGCAACTTGTCCTGACTGCTGGCAATTTCGGTCAGGTTGTGCAGGGTTTCTGCGTGAAGAATCAGCAGCAGGCCGGCGAAAGCTTCCCCGTCATTACCGGCGTCGCGTTTCAGTACTTCGCGAACGGCGGTCGCGTGTTTTGCAAACAGGTCCGCGGCGAGATCGTTCAGGACCGGTGTCGGCAGCCTGACGTCGTGTTTTTCCACGATGGGAGCAAGAATGCTGAGCCAGGTCGCCTGATCAAGGGACGGCGACTTCGACCAGTCGACTCCGGCAGCTCTCATCCACCCAACAATGTCTTCCCGACTGAGTGGCTGAAGATGTTCGCTCCAGCCATCGGTTTCGGCCAGTGTTGACCATTCGGCAGGCAGCTTCCCGGCCAGCTTTTCGATCCGTCCGGCAATTTCCTTCTGACCGGAAGCCGCTCGGCGTTTCGCTTCGGCTCGTAAAGTCAGTGCGGCGGCTTCGCCACTCAGCCGCAACAGATCGTGATTCTGCAACACGGTTTGCGGATCGGTCATTCGCTTGATCAGCGACTCGTTCCACATCTCGCCCAGCCTGCCGGTCAGCAGGCCGCTGAGCACGGTGAAACCACCAAGCCCCAGTCCCGCCAATGCCCCAACAGTTGAATCGGTGGTTGAGAGTGCGGAATAAACCGTCGGCGCTGCAGAACACGCCGTGGCCGCTGAAAGACAGAACAGATTCTGGAATGCCGAAGAGATTTTTCCGGGCACAACGCGACTCCGAGGTCCAGGGAGGATCGTCCATGCTGGCTTCAGACAGGCGTCACCTGACTGGCCGAACGATCATACTGCCCTCATTCGTGCCGAAAGATCAAGCCGAAGCAAACAGTTTTTCAGCACGCACGGACCGATTCATCGCGACTTCTCTCCCCAGGCAAAGGCAATCATGCGTCATGATTCACAGGAGCTGGCCAGGCGACCGGGAAATCGACGACTCCGCATTTCACTTCTCCAAGGTCGCCCGCTCTGCAGAAAAGACATCGCCGCTGGGGTGAGCAGGCAACGTGGCTTGCCAATCGGCAATCATTTTGACGAGCTGATTAACGACTTCGGGATGCTTTTCCTTCACGTCGACTTTTTCGTAGGGATCAGCGGTGAGGTCGAAGAGTTCGACGTAGCTGGAATCCCTGTTCGCAACCAGTTTCCAGTTCTGATCGACGATGGCGTAAGAAACCCAGTGGTACGGCTGATGGCTCCGCGCCGGCCAGGCAGACTGCATTTTCCAGAACAGAGGTTTCTGCCGTTTCGAGTTTCCGTTGCCCAGGAGCATGGCGACCTGACTTTGACCGTCCGGAGAATAGTCAGCTGGCAGGTTCACGCCTGCGACTTCGCAGAACGTCGGCAGCAAATCGACCGCAGAAAACAGTGACGTCCGGTCGACAGCTCCCGCTTTGACCCTGCCTGGCCAGCGAGCAATAAACGGCACTCCAATTCCGCCTTCAAAGAGTGCGCCTTTGTAGCCCTTGCGACCGCCAGTGACTCCTTTGGATGCGCCGATTCCGTAACCCACTCCGGTCGCGGTGTCGTGCATCAGCTCCAGTTCTGTCGGGCGCGACGCTCGCGCAGGACCATTGTCTGAGCTGAAGATAACGAGCGTGTCTTCGGTCAGCTTCAGACGGTCCAGCGTGTCGAGCACTTCTCCAATTCGATCATCAGCGTGAGAAAGGACTGATGCATAAATGTTGTCGGCCTCATCGAGTTCACGAAAACGCCAGCGATATTTCGGTATGGTGTGAAACGGCGTGTGAGGTTCGTGCAGCCACAGATTGATGAAGAACGGTTTGCCCGCGTGATGAGTCTTCTCAATGAACGCGCTGGCATGCTTTGAGTCCTCATGAACGGGCATTTGCTCACCGGCACAGTTGAACGCACCGTACTCGTCGTAACCGTACTCACTCGGCAAAGGAGAGTCCGGAATCATGTTGTTTGACAGGTGCCACTTTCCAAAATGAGCGGTCGCGTAGCCGCTTTGCTGAAGAAGCCGCGGCAGCAGCGGAGCCTTGGGACTCAGCCAGTCCGGCATGTTACGTTTGGCGTTGCTCGGCACCCACGCAAAGTGGCCATCGATGCTGTACCTAGCCGGGAAGTGCCCCGTCATGACCGCCGTGCGGCTGGGCGAGCAAACTCCGCTGGCTACTGTAAACCGGTGAAAGTCAGTGCCTTCTTTCGCCAGCCGATCAATGTTCGGAGTCTTCACATACGGATGCCCGTGGCAACTGAGATCCCCCCAGCCCCAGTCATCCGCAAAGATAAACACAATGTTCGGCTTCGACTCGGCAGACGCGTTCGACGCTGCGAAATGCACACTCAGAAGCAGCAGGGCAAGCGTTCTCATAAATCTGTTTTCGTTCTTTGAATTGAATCGTTGGGAATCAGTTTCAGGCAACTTCGCTACTTACCTTCGGCTGCCCACTGCTTCATCAGCGCGATGTTGCCCTGAATGACTTTCAAATGGCCAGGATCGTTTTTGCGTTTCATCGAGCTGAGGTAAACCTCCATGTCGCTGTCGTACATTTCGGCGGATTCTGCACCCTTGTCGCCTGTTTCGACGATCCAGGTGTCGAGCCACCCTCGCATCTGCATGAGCCGAGCGGCAAACGCAGGATCATTCGCGAGGTTGTTGATTTCGTACGGGTCGTTCTTCACATCGTAGAGTTCTTCCGGCGGGCGGACGTCGCGAAACAGCAACCGCTGAGTTTCGTTCAGAGTGCCAGCTTCGTGCGCTTGCCGAAGAGCAATCAGAATCGCTTTTGCATCTTTGTAAGCACACGGCTGAAGATAAGGACGGTTCGGGAGAAAGTTGCGAATGTATTTGAAATCGGTCGTCCGTACAGACCGCATGTGGTCGACTGTTTCGTCGCAGCGATCCCGTGCGGCAAAGACGGCTTCGCGAGGCGCATAGTCCTTCCCAAGAATGTTCCGAGCCTGCATGTACTTCGGAATTTCAATTCCAGCGGCGGCAAGCGAAAGAGCAGCAATATCGATGTGCTCAACCACGTCTTCTCGAACAGTCCCCGCCTTAATTCCCGGCCCGGCGATCACCAGCGGCACATGCAGCCCTTCGTCGTACATGAACTGCTTCCCGCGAGCGTGACTGATTCCGTGATCGGTCATGAACAGGATGATCGTGTTTTCGTAGACGCCTTCTTTCTTAAGTCGGGCGACGACTTCGCCGACCATCAGGTCCGTCATGCGGACCGAATCAAGATACGCCGCCCAGTCGCGGACGATGTCTGGATGGTTCGGATAGTAGGGCGGAAGTTTGACTGCACTGTCTGGCGTGCGGGTGCCCAGTGCTTTCTCGGCGGAACTCGACACCTTCTCCCAGCCGTTCTCATCCTTGCCGCGAAGCTTGCCGCCTTGCGTTTGAATCTGTGCAAAGAAAGGCTGCCCCTTCTTTCGTTTCGCCCAGTCATTTCCGTCATAGACCGACTGGTCCCATTCGAAGTTGTAATCAGTTTTTCCGAGCCTCCCGTTCATCGGCCAGCCGGTGATCGATGTGTGATAGCCCGCTTCCTGAAAGAGTTTCGGAACGAGCTTGATGCCGGCGGGCAGGTGAATCTTCAGTTCACCGCGCCCGCTGCGGTGATGGTGAGCGCCAATGCTTGTTTGATACATCCCGGTAATAAATGCCGATCGACACGTCGAGCAGACCGGCGCTGTCACATAAGCATTGGAAAACTTCACACCGCTGGCAGCGAGTTTGTCGACATGCGGCGTTTCGATAGCCGTCTCGCCGTAGCAGGAAAAGTTTGCCGACATATCGTCAGGGATGATCCAGACGATGTTTGGTTGTGCGTTGCCGGATCCGCTGGATTCGTCGGCGAACGCAGCTCCGGCATTCATCAGGATTCCACCTGCAAAGAAAAGTGCCGCTGCTACCCGTCTCGTCGAGAATAAATTCATCATCTGGATCCATCTACTGGTTCTGTTGCTGCCCGACTTTTTAAGTCCATGAATTGCTTATTCGCCAGTTCGTTGCGTCATTCACGACCGAGAGACACTGATTTTTCCGATTGGCCCGACAGTCGGCAGGAGCACGGATTAAAGGCACCTGCCTTACCGGCCGCCTGTCACTGGGTAAAAAACGATATTGCGATACCGAACCGCTGTATGATCGCCCTGCAGATACAACGGCCCAGGAGTCATCACGTCGGCCTGATACGCCCCGTTTGTGTTGCCTCGGACAGGCTGGTTGTCAATCACGGTTTCACCGTTCAAAACGACGGTCGCGTGTCGGTCGACAATGGTTATCTCATATCGTTGCCATTCTCCGCCTGGCTTTCCGGCATTTTTCGAAGGTGCAACACGATTGAAAATCGACCCGACACCGTGGATACCCTGCATGCGGCTGTCGCGATCGACAACCTGGGCTTCGTAGACGCCTCGAACGTAGATGCCGCTGTTGCCGCCTTTGGGAACGTTAAACTCGATCTCCAGTTTCCCGTCTCCGAACTTGCGGACCGTGTGCAGGTTCCCGTAGCGCGAGTACGGCTCGAACGTTTCTTTCGGAGACTCGTTGACAAGCTCTCCGTTTACCGCCTTCCAGCCGTTGAGCTGCTTCGGATTCGAAAGTTTCCAGCCGGTCAGATCGACACCGTTGAACGGCCTGACCGGCTCGCCAAATCTGACTTTGGACAGGTCAGGTTTCGGGGGCAGCGGTGGCAGTCGTTTTCCTTGATGAATGACTTTGCTGACCAGTGCAACGCCATTCACCGTTTGCATGGTGATGTGAATCGAATTTCCCTCAACAGTGGCTTCAAAGTCGCAGCGGACCCGCTCACCGGTCGGAGGTCCACCGTCAAATTCCGGCCTGCCAACCCTGCAGTGTCGAGTGAACGTCAACTTCCCGTCGGCAAGTTTCATGTCGGTAATCGCTTTGCCCTGACCGACTCTCCATAGCTCACCGGTCAATTTTCCGTCGACTTCGTTGATCGACAACCATCCCGACGAACCATCGTCCATCCGCATCGCCCAGTCTCCGACGAATACGCCTGCCTCCGAAGCCACTACGGGAAAACTGGCTGAAAGAATAACAATCGACAGGATCAGCGTTCGCATGTTGCACTTTCAAATAAATCAAACTCGGGTCTGCTGACACGACAGGTAGAAACCTTATCGGACCTTGCCAGCTTTACGAATCAGAGCGAACGGCGGCTTCGATTCGCTGAAGGACGCAAAAGGGGGGCAATTGTCTCGCCACTGGCAATAGTCGCGTTCGGCGGATCATTGCTGAATTCTGTCGACCTCCAGAAATCCAGATCTCCCGTTTCAGCGCCGTCCGCGTTGACTGGCATCTTCGTGATCAGGTCGATGACGAACTGATCCCGGTATGCGTTAGTGAGACGCTACTTTTTCACGCGAGGTTTACGAACAACTGGCACAGGCGGCTTGACGGGCTGCGACTCGAAGGCGTCGAAAAACCGCATATTTTTACCGACTCGGTCGTAGTCGCCAAGGTCTTCGCGCATCTCCTCGGCCAGCTTAAGCAGCCGCTGAACAACCCGAGGGTTCTGCTCGGCGACGTTTGTTGTTTCACCAATATCAGCATGAAGATCGACGAGGAAAGGTTTCTCAAAGCCAACTCGGTCTACCGGAGCGATGTGAGTATTTCGGCTGAATGGTGCTGCACCGACAGGTTCTTTGTCGCGTGGCAGATGAAGCTTCCACTTGCCCTGCCGCACGGCCTGGAGATGAACTCGTAAATAGTAGAAGTATGCTTTGTCAGAAGATGCTTTCACAAAGTCACCATGAAAAAGATGTTGAATGTCATCTCCATCGATCACGCGATCGGACGGCGTTTCCGCTCCAGCCAGAGCGGCAAAGGTTGGCAGAACGTCCAACGTGCTGGCGATCGAGTCACAGGTTGTCCCAGCCGGAACCCGGCCTGGTCCCCACAGGATGGCTGGCACGCGTACGCCGCCTTCAAAGGTTGAAACTTTTCCGCTGCGCAACGGCCCAGCCGATCCGCCGTGGTCACTCGCAAGGTGTCCGTCCGCGTGGTCTTTGTTTTTGATCAGCCACGGACCGTTGTCACTTGTAAACAGAACATAGGTGTTTTTTGCCAGCCCCATATCCGTCACGGCGTCCAGAATGCGTCCAACATTAAAGTCGATTTCCTCGATGACGTCTCCGTAGAGTCCGCGTTTACTTTTGCCTTTGAACTGTTGCGATGCATCCAGCCGCGTGTGCGGCATCGAGTGCGGGATGTAGATGAAAAATGGTTGCTCACGATTTCTGGTCATGAACGCAATGGCTTCGTCGGTGTAACGTTTCGTCAATGTAGACAGGTCGGATTCAGGTTCTATCAGTTCTTCGTTGCGGTACAGATTGGCAATACGATCGTTGCTGGTTGGCGTTCCGTAGAAGTAGTCAAAGCCCTGACGCGTTGGGAACAGGTCAATGAAAAATCCTTCCTGAGCGTGCTTCGCCAGATCCCACTTCCCGAAACAGGCTGTCGCATAACCTTTCGACTTCAGAATCTCTGCGACCGTGATCTCGTCGCTGTGCAGAATCGGGTGGACCTGTTTCACGTTGCCGCGTTCTGCAACGCGCATCGGATAGCAGCCTGTCATCAATGCCGCTCGTGACGGACCGCAGACTGGCTGAGCATAGAAGTTCGTGAACTTCATTCCGTCAGCCGCCATTGCATCCAGTCGAGGCGTGCGGATGTCGGGGGATCCGAAACATCCGACATCCTCGTATCCCTGATCGTCGGTGAAAATTACAACGAAGTTGGGTTTTCCAGCATTCGCAGACGCTACCCATGCCGTCACCAGGGCGAATGAGTAAAGCAATGATTTCGTCATCTAAATCGTACCCGCCTGTGAGAATTCTTTTATCGGCTTAAAGGTTCTGTCCCGGTTGTGGTGTCACCTGAGGATGCTGTTTTGCTGGGCCAAATGTTTCCCGTAATGCAGGTTTACGTAGCGTTCGTCTGAAACTCCTGTGCCGGCAAACTACTTCGTCGATTACTCAATTGCCAGGTTCGAGTTTCAGGAAGTCATACTCCGGGTTCACGCACTTTCCCTGCGACGACTTGAACACCAGTTTCAATGACTCGTGGCTTTCGGGGTAGCGACCTTTGTCGTCGGTCTCTGCTTCCCACTGATCGAGCACTTCGCGATGTTCATTCAGGACTGATTTGAAACTGGGGTTATGCGCCTGGTTGACGGTCTGGTGAGGATCATTCTCCAGGTCGTAGAGTTCCTCTTTCGGGCGAGATTCCACATCGAAATACGATGCCTGTAACGGCGTCAGCTTACCTTGCGCGTGAAGTTCTCTCAGCGTCGTGAACGTCGCATAACCGTCGCGATATTGAGGCTGGTACAGAGCGCGATCCAGTTTGTAGTTTCGAAGATATCGAAACCTTGCGGACCTCACGGTGCGGATTCGATCGATGGCATTCCCCATCCGGTCTCGCGCCGAGATGACGTAGCTGCGAGGCTGAAGTTCGTCTGCAAATAAATCTCGGCCTTCCATGAAGTCGGGAATGGCGATTCCTGCAAGCCCGAGTGAGCTTGTCGTAATGTCGATTCCGCTGACGAGGTCAGGTCGCGAGTCTCCGTGCCGGGTAATGTGTGCTGCACCTTTCGGCCAGTGAACAATCAGCGGAACTTTCGTTCCATCCTCGTACAGAAACTGTTTTGCTCGCGGAAGCGGACCGCCGTGATCGGTAAAGAAAAAGACAGCCGTGTTGTCCCACAATTCGTACGTCTTCAATGCGGAAATGATCGCTCCGACCTGAGCGTCGGTTTCCGCAATCTGTTCATAGTGTCGAGCGATTGCGTTCCGAAAAACTTCATGATTTGGATACTGCGGCGGGACGGTCACCAGGTTTTCTGCGACACGACTTTTTGCCGGGAAGTTTGAACCGGTTTCGCCTTCAAACTTTCCACCTTTGAGCTGAATCTGGCCAAAGAACGATTTGCCTTTCAGTTGTTTCAGCCAGGTGACGTCACGACCAACTATGTGCCCGTTGACCTGTTTACGGGGCGGACGTTTGAACTCCGGCGAGTACATGAGGCTGCGGTCGCGCTGAAAGTTGTAATCGTCTTTTGCTTCGTTGAACGTCAGATATCCGGCTTTGCGAAAGAGTTCGGGGATGGTCAGTAGCCCATCGGGGAGCGGCTTCCTGATCATCGTGCGATGCTGATGCAGGCCGTGCGTCGTTTGCATCGTGCCGGTAATCAATGCCGAACGCGTCGTCGAGCATACCGGCGCCGGCATGTAGGCGTGTTGAAACGTGACGCCACCGTCGGCCAGGCTGTCGATGTGTGGTGTCTGAGCCAGAGGATCTCCGTAGCAGCCCATCCAGTCGCTCATGTCGTCGACGTAGATCCACAGAATGTTCGGTCGCTCTGCCTGGGCAATTGAGTTCCCGAATGCCAGCAGAGAAAGAACAATCAGAGCGGCAATACGCAAGAAACGGGATTGGCTCACTGAACGATTTCCTTCGAGGATATGTCGGCAAATGACGCACGATCCAGCGGGCAAGGAAGTTCAACCATCATGAATGCCGCTGGCCGGCCAGAGTGAATGTTAGACTGAGAACAACTCGCGAATCACTTCCGTTGAATCGCCGAACGAATCGGCAGCGATGCCAGAACCCTGCAACAGACTCAGCCATAGATTGCAGAGCGGCGTTTTCTTGTCGCTCATTACGAGGTGGCGACCGTGTTTGATGCCAGCTCCACCGCCGGTGACGAGTGTCGGGCAGTTTGTCAGTGAGTGAACGGAACTCAGATTTGTTCCCAGCGTGATGGAGCAATTGTCGAACAGACTTGAACCGTCTGGCTCTTTTGAAGCCTTCAGTTTGTCGATAAATTCAGCCAGTAATTTTGCGTGAGCGGTGTCGCGTGACTGAGAAACGTCTCGACGTTCACCTTCCGAGTAATGGCTCATGCTGTGAGCCGTCATTGTGGCGCCAAGGCTGGCGATCAGAGAATTCACCGGCATGCGATACGTGAAGACTCGCGTTGCGTCAACCTGCATGGCCGCCACCATCAGATCGTACATCACTCGAATTTCTTCGTAGCCTTCAAGTGACTCGCCGGGTTCATTAACGGGATCAGCCGGCAGCTTCTTTTCAACGCTAAGCCACTTTTCTTCTTTGGCCAGACGGACTTCGATCTCGCGAACAGATTCGAAGTATTCGTCCAGCTTCTGATTGTCCGTCTTATTGAGTTTTCTGTTGACCGACTTCGCGTCGGCCAGCACCGTGTCGAGCACGCTCCGCTGCTCTTGAAGTCGAGCCTGTCGCTCGGCCAGCGGAGTCTTGTCGTTTGAGAACAATCGATGAAAGGCCGCGACCGGAGTATTGAGTGCCGCGACGGGCTTCCCTGAACGGTTCCAGGCAAGCGACAGGCCGGGACCGTGCCCATCACCCGACGCACCTGCCTCTCCCGAAGCGGCGAGCTGAATCGAAGTGAAACGGGTCTGTTCGCCGAGGACTTCCGCCGCTACCTGATCGACAGAAACCGTGTTGTGAAAACTCTGTCCCGGAACGCCGTACCGATTGGCTCCAGTCAGCCAGAACGTGCTTCCGCTGTGCCCGTCCGCCGAATACTGGTGCATCAGATTCTGAATAAACGTCAGATCCTTCTTGTGCCGATTCAGCGGCTTGAGGATGTCTGGAATCTGGTAATCCTCGCCGACCGTGTTGACGTCCGGGTACCAGCGATCCGCCGTCACGCCGAATCCCATGCCAAGAAAAACCATCCGTTTCGGGGCAGCCGTTGCAGTTTTTATCGCTGCTGACGCCGTGCTTCCGGGGCGAAGTGACTCAAGAAACGGCAGTGTGATCAGGGCACTGCTGCTGGCAAGAAATGCTCGACGGGCAACTGCTGAATTCATTGAATGGTTCATGAGGAATCCTCGATAGACACGAAACCGAAGGCGGGCACCTTCTGGTCACTGACTTACTTCGTTTGAAACAGCTTTGACTGAATCAATGCGTGGATGAACTGGCTGATTTCATAGTCGCTTTGCTTCGCGGACCGCATGATTTCGTCTGCGAGATCCTGGTCGGTGAATCCGAAGGGGCGTCCAAGTCCGTAAGCGATGAGCGATTCGGTAAAGCCCCGCGAGAAGCTGTCTTCGTGTCTGGATATCGCGTCGCGGAGTTCGAAGTAGTTTTTGAACTTCTGTCCGCCCGGTAGCTGCCCGCTGGAGTCGATCTCAAACGTTTTCGTCGTCTGCCAGACTCCGAATTTGCGTCGACCAGTTCCGATTAGCTCCAGGTCTCGCCACTGGCCGGAAGCATCGAAGTTTTCAAGCCCGAAGCCGATGGGATCAATCTTCTGATGACACTGCGCGCATTGTGGTTCTTCCTGGTGAGCTTTTCCGAGCTCCCGCGCTGACAACACTTGTCCGGCTAACCGGCTGAGCATCGGGACGTTCGGTGGAGCCGGTGGTGGTGGATCGTTGAGCAAATGTCGCAACACCCAGGCTCCCCGTTCAACCAGCGATGAACGTTGACCGTCAGACCCCATCGCCAGCACGGCGGCACTTCCCAGTAAGCCTCCACGAAGTGAGCCGTCCGGCACTTTCACTTGGCGAAACTCGTGCCCGTCCACGCCGGGTATTCCGTAGTAACCAGCCAGCAGGTCGTTCACCACAACGAAGTCGGCTTTAAGCAGTGACCGTAGCGGCAGTTTCTCGTCAAGTAGTGTGTGGACCGTTTCAAAGACCTCTTCGCGAGCAGATTCCCTGGCGGCATTGTCGAACGTGCGAAACTGGACGCCGTCAAACTGGAACATGCCCAGCCGTTCCATTTCCAGCCACTGATGCACGAAGCCTCGGACAAACCGATCTACCCGCTGATCGCCAAGCAGTCTGGACGTCTGCGATTTCAGCACGGCTGGATCGGAAAGCTTTCCGCTATTGGCGAGGCTCAACAGATCTTCGTCGGGCGGAGCACTCCACAGGAAGTACGAAAGCCGCACGGCCAGTTCCCGGTCAGTCAGCGAGGGCGAACTTTCGTTGCCGGTTGATTCAACCATGTAGAGGAAGCTTGGTGAGGCAAGAACGATCGACAACGGCCCGAGCAGTGCTTCCGTCCTGCTCTGCCCCTTCGTTCGGTTCGCTGCGTATCTTAAAACCAGCCGATCCAGGAAAGCGGAATCCGGCTTCTCGTTGCGGAATGCACGAGTGGCAAACCGTTGCAGCACTTCTCTTGCAAACTCATTGTCGTCGCGACTTGCCAGATCGTTTTCCGCCAACACGTGGCGAAGCTCTTCGACAGCTGGTGCATGGCGATTGACTGGCTCCGGACCAGTGATCTCGGCCCAGTCGACCCAGATGCCCGGCGGAGTGCCGATCCCGTTCTCCTTCATATCAATCGTCGCAAGGTTTTTATCGCCACGATCCTGATGACTTCTCTGGTGGATCATGAGTTGCAGCTTCTGCCCCGGTCGATGCTCGTACTTAAACTCGACAATCTCTGGATCGTTCAGGGGCGCACTGACCTTCCGCCATCCCAGACGCTCCCGACCCGTTCCATAGCCCGAAGTGAATTCAAGATAATGCAGCCGTTCTTCAGCATCAGGGTAAGCGGCTGCCCGTACTCGGATCGTGTATTGGCCCTCGGCCTGCTCGTGTAAAACCGGTAGTTTGATTCGAGTGTAGCCGCCCTGCTTGATCGTCATGATCAGCGTTGCCCCGGTTTTCGTTTCCGGTCGAGCCAGATAGTCATCCATCAGCGGCAACCATTCCTGGACCTGCTGCTTCTTTGCCTGGTATTCATCGAGAAGTCCAAAGGCCGCTGCCGGCTTTTCTTTCTGCGCGAGAAACGCCCTGGCTCTTTTTCCCGTGTCTCGCATCGCCTCTGCCGCTTTCGCGTAGTGCGGCGTGTATTCATCCTCTGGCTCGATGCGAACGGTTCTGGAAGCAGGCGGTTGCCGAGGTAAAACCGCCAGTTCCAGCGAGGCTCTGGCCGTGGCAAGGTATTGCTCTAACTGATCGCTGGAAAAGAACAGCGAAGCTCCAGTCGTGTCGAAGCCGGATGTCGCCTGGTCGTCGGGAAGATTTGAAACATCTGGAATGCCCCCCAGCAGCGCTTCGATCGTGTTCGCATACTCTCGCCGATTGAGCCGCCGCATGGTGATCACGCCGCCGGCGTCGCTGAGAATCTTTCTTGCGACAACCATTTGAATCGACAGATCTTTCAGAAATCCAGTCTTGTCGACATCAGAGATTGGCTCAGCATCCTTCGGCGGCATCTCGCCGGAGTTGATCGCATTCAGAATTTTTGCCCAGCGTTCGGCGGTTGGAATGTCCTTTCCGATTTCGAAAGAAATCGTTTCCAGATCGACCTTACCTTCCTGAGTCTCTGAGTCGTGGCAGTCCAGGCAGTATTTCCTGAAAACTGCTCCGTGCTTTTCCGGCATGACCGCACGCGGCTTGTCGCCGTCGGATGAAGATTCACCAAACGCAACGCTCGCTGACGCAGTGACAACGAGAACCACGACGTATTGAAAAATCCGGCAACGAACCATGCGGCGAAAATCCCTTAAGAACGTGCTTAAAATAGGACCGGCTGGTTACCCCGTCGTGTGTCTCTGGCTCCGCCAGTGCAGGCTCACTTACGGGTACCAAATCGGAAGAATGCCGGCAGAGCCAGCGGGCCACCCGTTAAGCGGGCTGCTCGTCGATGACCAGTTTATTTGTCGAGCGAGTAGATTTTGACGTCGTCCACAACAACGTTTCGGTGAACGGCCAGGCGGAGCATTCGCTTGGTTGGATGCGCGATCCCTTCCGACGAGAACGAACCGACTTCTTTGCCATCAATCGAAACGCTCAACTTGTCTCCCACAACACTAGCGACGGCGGTGTACCATTTTCCGGTTTCCAACTTGTGTGGGAATCGCTTTGCTTTTGTCTTCAGCTCCTTTGCTTGAGCTTCCGTCAGAGTTTTCGCCAGTCGAGCTTCGCGAACTTTCAGATCCATCACGCCGGTCTTCAGGTCGGCCAGCTCCGTCTGTTTCATACCGATGACCACTTTGAAGAGGTGTCCCGCCCAGACCTTCTTGTACTGCAAATCCGCGAAGTTCAGACCCAACGAATCTTTCTCGTGCTCAAGCATGAACTTGATTTCGACCCGGCCATCTCGAAACTCCATCGGGTGAGTCACTGAGACGCCGTGGTCGGCGGTCTCGTGAATGAAGATCCGCATCGTTCCGTCTTTGAGATCAACCTGCTTGTGACCACCGGCGCGACTCCTGCTGTTTGTTCCCCAGCCGTTGCCGACCTCGTCTTTCAATTCCTGAGATTCGTTCCGCTCGAAGTCGTCACTGAAAATCAACTTGCCAGGTTCTTTCACATCTTTCGCAAAAGTGCCGAGTGAAAGGCCAACCGATGCTACGATCAGAACGCAAGCTGTAAAAAGTCGTGTTTTCATTATTCGTTACCTGAAGTGGAGTGGGATTTGACTCGTGGTAAATCCATGAACGATCAATCAAACGCAAATTCAAGAATCGGACCGGACGCCTCGGGGTTCGAATCACTGGCGAACGTATGAGTGAGACCAGGCACTTCGCCTTCGATCTGCCCTGTTTCCCGCACAAGAATCAGTGTGGCAAGCCCTGAATTGTGCGTTCGCAAAAATCGTAGCAGTTTTGCATTTTCAATGCCGAAGCTACCGCGTTGTACGCTACGAGGAATTTCAAACGTTCCTAACAGGATGCCATCGGCCGGACCTGGAGCGTCTTCCCAGAGGCTTTCAATTTCCCAGTCTCGTTTTGCTTCGTTAGTCAGACCATAAACCGCAAAGCGATTGATCGTCGGCAGCCGAGCGGCGAAACCAATTCCGCTGGGTACCTGATTCAGCCGAAGGCGAACAGACTTTGCCGCTTCAAGGTCAACTCCCGTGACTTCAAATGAAAATATCGAACGTCGGTCCCAGCCCTCACTGTGACCGCGTTTGACCATCAACAAATCTGGATGACAACGTCTTCGTTTGTTATTTCGAATAACCGACGTGGATCGCCCGCCGGTTCCAACCCGCACCACACGAGGCCGCTCTTCCATAACCTGATCCGCGAACTGTCCTTCGAACACCGTCAACTTCAGCTTGGAGATGGACGCCGATTGCTGTTCGGTTAACCGAACCTTTTCTCCAGTTAAAGACTGATGGACCGAAATCTCGCCTTTGATCACGTCAATACCGGACGGTTTTCCACCACCAGGCACGTTAACAGCGAAATGCGTTCCATGATCGGCGACAAAACCGTTTGGCATTTCGAGAACAAAACCGATGGCTGACTCAGGCACCGTGACCACCGCCGCTCCGCCAGCCAGCCTCGCTCGCATTCTTGAAACCAACTCAAGGTCAGCCGGGGCTTCCAACACGACTTCTGCACCAGACGCAAATCTGACAGTTGCGATTCCAGAAACCAGTTTCATCAACCCTGGAGCAAGCTTTGATTCTGGAATTGTCGGCAGCGAGCTTTCCCACGCGGCGTTCTCACTGGAGACCAGCGTCGCCACCGGAGCGACGTCGAAAAGCCCAGCCGTCAGAAATGCCGGGCCAAGGAAAAGCATCACGACGACGATCGCCGCCACGCTCGTGCCAACCACCACGAATCGTGGCGACATTTTTGCTCTCGTTACTTCAATCGATGAAACTGGATCAACGACGGGTTCGAAAGACCGTTCGCGAAGGCCGGCATCCACGGCGGCAGAAATAGCGAACTCACGTCGCAGTTCAGTATTTCCCTTCAGCAGACAGTTCAGCTCGGCAACTTCGGCATCGGTCAGGTCACCGAGCAGGTATCGCTGTATCAAAGTCTGGGGATTCATTTCAGGACATCTCCGAGGCAATCTGGCCGCGGACACAGATTGCCAGTTTAGCACGCAACCTTCCGAGCAGCTTGTAAAGCGCATTGACTGATTTGCGGTCACGCCCGGCGAGTTGCTTCACGCGACCATCGCCCACGTAAGGAGCCAGCAGCAATTCCTGATGAGGTGACGGGAATTTCGACAGGCAGATGTTCAACGCTCGCCGAACTGACGCGATCTCCCCTGCGTCAATCGCTTCCGCTTCGTCGGCAATCAGTTCCAGAACCTCGTCGCTCAGTACGTGCCGACTCCGACGTAAGGTGGCAATCGAAGAAAGGCATTTGAACCGCAGAATGACCTTCGCCCACGGAAGGAATCCGTCCTCGTCCTTGAGCTGCCCGAGTTTTTCCCACATCGTCACGCTGGCTTCCTGCAAGGCATCCTCGACCGAGTTCCAATCCGGCAGAATGGACCGGGCAAACGCCCGCAAAGCAGGCTCATGCTTGACAAAAAGTCGCATGAAATCGCCTTCGGAAAGGTTTGGAGTTGGATCGATGGAATCGGCCATGGCTACCTATTTCAGTCAGCAACTGAACCTGCTGCGCGATTCTCAAAAGTGCCAGAAGAAATTTGCAATTGGCAGCGTCAACGGTCCCGCGATTCACGATTGACGGACTCCTTGACGTCCTTATGGAACTGCTCGCGGAACGCAGCGTCGGCGTCGATTTCGGATGCTCCCCGAGCGAGGTACGGTTTCGGGCGAGGAGCAAATTCGCCACCGGACCAGCGGATGTTTCTGAATGCTGGCACTTCGCCCTGCCAGGGTCTGGTGACTTTATCCGGCCATTCTTTCTGGCCCGGAGTCAGAATCAGGCTGGTCACGAAATCATAGTTTTCGAGAACTTCATCCTCAGACGTTTTGAACTGATCAAGCGACAGATTCAGCGAATGTGCCCCCGCATCGGAAAGCGACACCAGCGCAACGAATCGACGAGACTTTCTGCCGGTATAACCTCGCCACTTATCTGTTTCGAGAATCACAGCGAGCATCTCATTCGGATCCGACGTCTCAACATCCAGCGCCAGTGATGCTCCACGCGGACCAGCAAATGTCGGATCACCGACCTTGTGAGTTTCATAATTCCAGTGTTCTCGATGCCCGACTCCAACCAATGCCCAGTCGCGCCAGCCGTGCTGGAAATCTTCGATCAACCGTTGCCGGACAGTCGTCGCCTTAACTCCGGCTTCCTTGATTTGCTGCGGGAATGCCTGGCGACAATCGCTCGTTACCGTCAGCAGAGACGTGTCTGCGTAACCCGGCGGCATTTTCAGCAGCATGCCGGTTTCGTACGTCACATTCGCAAAGGCGAATAATGGTTCGCCGAGTTCAACCACGGGACACTCGGCGACGAAGACGTTTCCTTCGCGAACGACGTCAGCCGATCGCCAGAACCTCGCACGAGGATCGCGGTCATACCCGTAAAACACGGAGACGGACTTCAACTTGTGCGGCCCGGAAAGATCCGGTCGCACGACGAGCCGCGGGACTCCGTCTTCTGATTTCAGATCAAGCTGCGTCGTCGCAGTCCTGGGAAACTGAAACGTTCCTTTGAGGTGCGTCTCGAACCACCGCACGCGCGCCGCGTAATTGTCAGCCGTGAATCGATGGTTCATGTGCGGCGAAAACGACATTGCTCCGTTCTTCTGAGGCAGCGAAGTAAAACCACGAATGACGAGCTCCATCGGCGAATTGAAATCGTTCGTCGCCCCGAGAAACATCAGCGGGCACTTGATGAGCGGCCAGTAGTTCTGGCAGTCCAGCGTCGCGTTGTAGAGGTCGAGGTCTGCCCGCATCCGCCGCGTCGACCCCGGCACGCCGGTGATATCCGAGTAGAGATACCCGCTTCCGCCGACCGACGGAGACGCCGCTTTGACTCGCGGATCGATTGCCGTCAGTACAGTCAGTCGGCCTCCCATGCTGTGACCGGTCACGCCTACGTTTGCTCCGTCAGCTTCGGGCTGCTCTTCGAGAAACGTGATCGCTCGCCGGGCCGCCGCTGAATACAACAGCCAGCTACTGTTCCAGGGATGCGGCACGTCGTGAACGGTCCCTTTATCGGGTGAGACGTCGTTGTGATGTTTGGGATCGAAAAATCCCGCGGGAATTCCTGCCCAGTCCGTAATTGGATCGCTCGGCTGATCAATCACATGCTCACCCCAGTTGACCGTCACCGCAGCGTAACCATGCGACGCCCAGAAGCGAGCCGTGTCTGGTCTGGCCTGCTGGCCGCCGCCGTGCAGCTGAACTATCCCCGGCTGTTCTTGCCCCCCTCTGGGGAAAGCATAGAAAGCGGCGACTCGTGTCTTCTTCCCACCGAATGTTCCCACGACATAACGGATGTGCCGCAGAACGATGCCGTCGTCGATCGATTCGCGAATTACCTCAACTTCAAGGTCCTCGGCGCGAGGATCAAAACTCGCCCACGTCTGCTCGACCGTCTGTGGAACATCCTGAGCAAACACCATCGCCAGATTGCAGAGCAGCACCGAAGCAAATAGATGTTTCATACGAAGCCTTTCGGCATGATCAGTGAAGAATGTGAGCCACAGAGATTACCGAGGCCTCAGTGAAAGCCTCTGACGGAAAACTCATTTTCCCGGTGTTCTCTGTGGCTCAAATCTTTCGAGCAATTGGCAAAGCATCAGGCCATGCCATTAAGCGAGAAGCTCCGGAACGATGCCCGTGCTGTGGCTGAATTTGTCGACTGGCAAATCTGCCTGCTGCATCAGAGTCAGCCAGTAGTTCGCCAGCGGAGTATCCTGCTCGGGCAACACGATGTGTCGGCCGTGTTTGATGCTCTTCGCTCCGCCTCCGGAAAGGATTGCGGGCAACCCCTTCAGCTCGTGGCCGGATCGCAGGTTCGTTCCGTAGCTGACGATGCAGTTGTCGTACAGCCGACTGCCGTCCATGTCTCTGGCCTCTTTGAGCCGGTCGAGGAAGTGGCCGAACAACTCAGAGCACTTCTTATCCCGTTCACGAGACGCCAGCGTGCGTGGCTGCGAGAATCCGTAATGACTCAGCGAGTGAGCTTTCAAAGAGACGCCCATGCCCGCCAGCACGGAACACACCGGCTGCCGGTAGGTCACCACGCGAGTCGAGTCGGTCTGCAATGCGACAATAATCATGTCGTACATCAGCTTGATTTCTTGCTCGCCGGTAATGCCTTCGGCTGGAGTGCCGAAAGGGGCATCCGGTTTCGGAATTGCCGCCCACGATGCCTGACGTTCAAGACCCTGCTCGATCTGCCGCACTCCCTGAAAATACTCGTCGAGTTTCTCCTGGTCGCCTTTGCTGAGTTTCCTCTTCATCGAGCCGCCGTTCACGCGCACGATGTCCAGGATGCTTTGCTTCTTCTGCAACCGAGCCTCCAGTTCCTCGCGTGAATCCGTGGCCGAAGCAAAGATCGTTCGAAACAGGTCGAGCGGTCGGTTAATGCCCGGAATCGGGTTTCCTCCATCATCCCACGAAAGTGATAGCCCCTTGCCGTGTCCGGAATTCTGACTGCCGTCCGGCTCAATGGCCGCTAGAGCGAGTGACGTAAACCGCGTGTCTTTGCCCAGGAATTGAGCTGCCACCTGGTCGCACGAAATTGAGTTGAAGAATCGCTTTCCGGCAGTCCCCGCAACGTTTGCTCCAGTCAGGTAGGAGCAGCTTCCGCCATGCGGATCTGTCGCGCCGAGATTTGTCAGGTTGGCCACCATTGTGATGTCATCCTGATGTCGCTTCAGAGGAGAGAGGCCCTCCGTCAGTCCGATCTCCGAAAACCGGCCAGCTTCCTTCGGGTAGAAGGTTTCTTTCGTAAATCCGAATCCGCCGCCCAGAAAAATCATCCGCTTCGGCGGTGCGGCAGAGTTGTCTTTTCCTTTGGCAAAGGATTCGAGAAACGGAACGGCGACGCAAACACTTCCCGCTCGCAGAAAGGAACGTCGTGTGGCCGAGTTGGTGAAGAATGGATTCATTACGACTTTTTTCTCTGGAGGCAGCAGGCAGGCCGGGTCGTGTCCCGGCAACTAATCGTCCCGGCACCTGATAGATGAATCAAGCTGGGTTGACCTCCCAGCGTCCGTCAATGCTTGTTTCTAATTCGGATTCCCTCAGGCGAAGACGCCAAATCGCGAAGAGCTTGATCAGACTGAATCCTTCGCGTCGTAGCGCCTTCGCGTGAGGATTCTTATTTCATACGGAAGAGTGGACTCTCCGCAATCTCGTGGACCATCGTCCGAAGTCGATAGTCGTCACCCTTCAGCTTATCGAGAATCGTCGCTACGGCATTGGCGTCTGAGAATTCGACCGTTCTGCCGAGGCCGTATGCCAGCATCGATTCGACCAGCTCCTGTGCCAGTCGATCGTCCTCTTTCAATAATACCGTTTTCAGTCCTTTGACATCGTCGAAAGCAGCTCCGCCCGGCAGTGTCCCACCCGGTTCGATGGGAATCTGTTGCCGACCGACGGCTTCGGCGTCTCGCCACTTCCCGATCGTATCGAAGTTTTCCAGGCCAAAGCCGATCACATCCATTTTCTTATGACACGACGCGCAAACAGCTCGACGCTGATGCAGCTCAACCATCTGCCGATTCGTGGCCGGTTTGTCGGTGGCGGCTCCAAGTTCTGGCACATTTGGCGGTGGTGGTGCGGGCTTGTCGTGCAGCAGTTTTTCCATGACCAGAGCACCGCGAATGACGGGCGACGAACGTTCTCCGTTCGAACCCAGAGTCAGAAACGCGGTTTGTCCCAGCAGGCCGCCGCGAGGTGAATCTGCTGGCAGATTCACTTTCTGAAACGCATCCGAAGTTGCATTGTCGATGCCGTAATGCTCACCCAGTACCGAGTTGATCACCACGAAATCAGAATCGATCAGGTTGGATGCAGGCAGATTCTTAGTGACAAGCGTTTCAAAAAATGCCAGCACCTCGCGATAGGCCGAATGCCGGATGCCTTCGTTAAAACGGAAAAACTTATTCTCGTCGACCGTAATCGCGTTGAACCGGTCCAGCTCCGCCCACTGACTCATGAAGCCTTCAAAGAACGAAGCCGCCTTTGGATGATCGAGCATCCGATCGACCTGCCTGCTCAGAACGTCCGGTTGCGCAATCGAGCCATTATCGACGCAGGAGTAAAGCTCGTCGTCAGGCGGGCTGCTCCATAGAAAGTACGCAAGGCGGATCGCCAGTTCCCGGTCATCGAGCATTCGTTTTCCGTCAGAGGCATCGCTCGCTTCCTGAAGAAACAGAAAGCCCGGCGATGCCAGAACGACTGCGAAGACCTCGCCCATTGCCTGCTCAATGTTCTGCCCCTCAGACCGATTCATCTGATACAGAGCGGCCAGTTGATCGACGTATTCGGGCGACGGCGGATTTCGTCGAAACGCTTCGAAGGCAAACCGTTCGATAAGCTCCCTCGCGTTCTCATCGTTCAACGGAGCCGGACGCCTGCCGCGTACCGGCGGCTCCGGGTAAATCAGTGTCTCAAAGAATGCGCGTTCTTCGTCGTAGAATGGTCCTTCGATTTCGAGCCAGTCGATCCAGATCGACGCCCACTCGCCGCCTCGATCAACTCGGTTGAGGTATCCATCCAGGACTCGGATGTTCGCTCGGTTCTCTTCGACGGCAAAGTTCAAACTCCGCTGCCCGATCGCACCTCGGTAGTTGACTTCAACCGTCTGAGGATCCAACGTCGTCCCTCGCACCTTGACCACATCAACGATTCCATCGGCGTCAGAGACGCCAAGGAATTTCCGAATCTCTGGCGGATCTCCGTTGATGCCGGCTCGAACCCTCAATCGAAAACTGGCTCGCGGATCGGCGCTTCGCCCGCCTCGGTTGATGCCGAACCGTTTCGTTTCGTTGTTGACTCCTGCCATGTAAATGCCGCTGTCGACCAGCGGGTAAGTGAGATACTTCCTCGGCTTGCCAGCTCGATTTTCAAACTGCGAAAAGACGATTTTCATCTCGCCTTCGTCTTTGAAGCCCATTTCCTGCCAGGTTTTGCCTTCGTTCTTCATTCGCATCTTGTTGTCGAGATCCGCCAGCTGGATTCGCAATCGAGGCGTCACGTTTTCTTCTGGCTCGCGTCGGTTCTTACTCACGGGCTGTCGCGGCTGTGCCGACCATTCAAACCCTTGAGCGACGATCTCACGTCCAAGTTCCAGATACTTTTCGAAGTGCGATGACGAGAAAAACTGATCAGCGCCAACGGTGTCAAACGTTTCGGCTTCGTTGTCTTCCGGGATCATGTCGCGAGGAATCTGAAAACCGAACAGGTCGCGAATTGTGTTGGCATACTCGCGCCGGTTGAGTCGTCGCATGGCGATTTCACCGCCATGATCAGTCAGTCGCTTCCGAGCAGTGATCAACGTGCCGGTCAGGCTGTCCAGAACTTTCGCCAGTTCGGCGGTTGTTGGTTGAAGTTCATCCTCGGGCGGCATGTCGCCGGCATTCAGAATGTCGAGCACATCCTGCCAGCGCTGTGCCGAATCGTTGTTCGTGATCCCCCACCTCACCTCGTCGAACCGAACCTGCCCGTTCAGTTCTCGCTGCCCGTGACACCGCACGCAGTGTTTCTTCAGAAACGGGGCGATCACCTCTTCAGAAACCGACACGACAACTCGATCGTCGTTGATCAGATTCGGCTCCGCAGCGTCGGCAAACAAAGCGACAGCGGCGTGGCCAACGAGGAAAATCAACATCATTCCGAAACGCATGGCAGATGACTTCTCCGGAAAGTTACCAACTCGACAGGGCACCGAATGATTGTGATTGGGGGGGCAGGGAGCGGGCAGGAATGTTCGTGATGCAGATACTACGGCCAGTCATACGTCCGTGCGAACGACTTTGTACGCGTATTCTGTGAGGTAAAGTCATGGAGGAGTCGCAGGCTGACATGCAACATGTCTGTCGGTTCTTGTTTGTCACGCAGGGTCTGCGTTATCACTCTGTTTTTACCCTGGGACGCGACCCAGGCTTCTTTGATCAGTTCTCATCGACCGCTCGTCTGGAGAGTTTCGCATGACTTCATCGTCCGCTCAGCATCGCCAGCCATTTTGTGGGATCAACCGGTGCGTCCCGATCGCCTGCTCCGTCGTCGCGACCGTGGCCGGATTTCTGTTGACGGGTTTGCCGGCGCTTGCCGCCAGTAAGAATTCACGTCCGAACGTCGTCGTCATCCTGACCGATGATCAAGGGTGGGGAGATCTCAGCGTTAACGGGAATACCAATCTGAGCACGCCGAATATCGACTCGCTGGCTCGTGACGGCGCGAGTTTCGAACGCTTCTATGTCTGCCCGGTTTGCTCGCCGACGCGGGCGGAGTTTCTGACCGGTCGCTACCACCCGCGCAGCAATGTTTACAGCACGTCGGCCGGCGGCGAGCGGATGAACCTCGACGAGATGACCATCGCTCAGACATTCAAAGCAGCGGGGTACGCGACGGCCGCGTTCGGGAAATGGCACAACGGGATGCAGTTTCCTTACCACCCGAACGCTCGCGGTTTTGACGAGTTCTACGGTTTCTGCTCCGGCCACTGGGGCAACTATTTCGATCCGATGCTCGAACACAACAACCAGATCGTGACGGGCGAAGGGTTCTGCATCGACGACTTTACAAACCACGCGATGGATTTCGTCGAAGCGAACAAAGACAAGCCGTTCTTTGCCTACCTGCCGTACAACACGCCGCATTCACCGATGCAGGTGCCTGAGCGTTTCTGGAAGAAGTTCAAAGACAACGACCTGGAAATGCACAACCGGGAACCGAACAGGGAAGACATCCAGCATGTCCGAGCGGCGTTGGCGATGTGCGAGAACATCGACTGGAATGTCGGGCGGCTGCTGAAGAAACTCGACGACCTCAAACTTGCCGACAACACGATCGTCATTTACTTCTGCGACAACGGCCCGAACGGAGTTCGCTGGAACGGTGGCATGAAAGGCCGCAAAGGTTCGACCGACGAAGGCGGAGTGCGTTCGCCGATGCTGATTCGCTGGCCGGCGAAGATCAAGGGTGGACACGTTGTGACACAACTGGGAGCCGCGATCGACCTGTTGCCGACGCTTGCGGATCTCGTTGAAATTCCCGTCGCCAGTCAGAAACCGCTCGACGGCATCAGCCTGAAACCGGCTCTGCTGACAGGAAAGAACTCGGCTCCGGATCGACCGATCATTTCGCAGTGGAGAGGGAAAGTCAGTGTGCGGACCAGCCAGTTCCGTCTGGACGACGCCGGCAAACTCTTTGACATGCGGGCGGACCCCGGCCAGAGCACGGATGTGACGAAAAAACACTCGGACGAATCAGCTCGGCTTAAGAAAATTCGGGCCGACTACCAGGCGAGCCTTCCCAGAGATTTTGGCACGGATCGTCGTCCGTTTGTGATCGGTCATCCAGATGCCGAGCTGACTCAGATTCCGGCTCGGGATGGAGTCGCTCATGGGAACATCAAACGCTCAAACAAATTCCCGAACTGCTCATACTTCACCAACTGGACGAGCACCGAAGACAGCATTACCTGGGATGCCGAAATCGGAGCCACCGGTAACTACTCCATCGACCTCTACTACACATGTCCGCAGGCCGATATCGGATCAACCTTTGAACTGACCTTTAACGAGAGTCGGCTTATCGCTCAGGTTGTCGAGCCTCACGATCCACCCGTCAAAGGTGCAGAACACGACCGGGTCAAACGCGTGGAGTCGTACGTCAAAGATTTCAAGCCGATGAGTCTGGGGACTGTCCGACTGGAGCAGGGCAAAGGCACGCTTACTCTGAAAGCCACAAAAATCCCCGGTTCACAGGTGATGGATTTCCGTCTGCTGATGCTGAAACGCGTCAACTGAGGAACGAGTCGAGAGTAACTTCTCGAAAGTCGATTCATGGTGAGTCTACGTAAAGGTTCGCTACGCGGTGGACTGCGAACCTTTACGGTCTGGGAGAATCACTAATTGGCTTCATTCGACTTTTTCAGTTCGTTGATGGCCTGCCTCAGTTGCTTTATTTCTTCAGAAAGTTCGCGTTTCAGTTTTTCGATTTCAGACTCCACCTTCGACGCAGAGTTGGGACCGTCATTCCCCTGAAAAACGCCATCATTGAGCGGCATGAACTTTGGAAACGGAATCACCGGGCCGGTCTGGGGAATCGCTGTGCCCGGTAGCTTGTTCCGAAGCCTGTCAGTGCCAGACCGGTGTGGAGAATAATTCGGTGGGAATTCTTTCGTCGGAACAGGAGCGAGCATTGCCTGGACGTGTGGTCTGAGATCTTCGGGGAGCTGATCAAGCTGGTCGGCACTGATGTCCCAGGTTTTGTTGTCTCGTTCGACGTGGATTGAAGCCGGCTCGCCTGCTTTGCGTTTGACAGTGATTGAAACTCCGGCTGGCAGTCTGCGGTCGATCGTCCTGGTTGCTGGCAGGTTCGGCCTGTTGTCGAGAACGATACCTGGCTCAACAAACGTGAATGCGCCTTCCGGTGTTTGAAGGAGCAATCGGTGCTCGCCACCGGTGCCGGGAAGGTAAATGAAATTTCCCTGCTGTTCTTTCGGACGTTCGGCAGACTTCACGGTGATCGTTTTCGGCTGCCCTTCCCGGATAATCCCCAGCTTGAGTTCCGATTTGCCTGCTTTCTGGACAGCGTCGATCAGTTGTCCGACGGCTCCAATATCTGTGTCGCCCGCTCTGACGACGACGTCGTGCTGTTGCAGGCCGGCTTTCTGCGAAGGGCTGCCTTCAAAAGCGTTGACGACGAGTAGCCCAATGCCACCTTGCAGTTTGAGCTGACTTCGCAGCGCCGGCGAAACCTCGGCACAGTTGAGGCCGATCCAGAACCTGCCCAGCTCGATTTTTTTCACGGCTTTAACATTGTATGGATCATCCAGCAGAATCATGTCGCGTAGCCCTTCAACCCGCTTTTGCACAGGGCGAACTGTTCGAGGCTCGCCGACCGGCTGTTCAACGACGCGTGGCAACTGCGATGTGTCCTGAGCTGTTGCAACCTCGGCGGTTGTGGCCAACGCGACGACGGCAGACAAGGTCGTCAGCAGGTTGAGGCAGCGCTTCTTCATTTCGATTTCCTCCTGAGTAAATGGAAGCTGTTTTGGATTTGGAAGTTTTCAGAACGCACCGTGCGACTGGCTGATGCAAAGCCGCAGCGTTTTGCAAAGGGGCAACTCATCAGATCCTTGCGACCCTTCGCGTCGAAATTGATCGTTCAATTCAATGGTTCGTTAGATCAGGGGATCGCCAGCGGATTGTTGGCAACGCGGACCTGGCTGACAGGGATGACGACGGATCGTCCGTCGGGAAGTTGAGCCGGCCAGAATTCGCGAGACTCACTGATCTGGTGACCGGACCTTTCTAACTCAGCTCGCAGTTCGGCAGGAATTGCCGACCGGCGTTGGTCCCAGAATTCGTCGAACTGCTGCGGCGACTCCAGCATGATGGAAGCTGCCAGGGGCACATCGACCACTCGCAGCACGTCAGACTGGCCATCGCTATAGACAACCTGGACTGATTCAGGAATTGATCGGTCGGCGTTGTGAGCGACAGAAGACACCGGTTGTTGAGGCTCGTCCTGTGCTGGTGAGTTGTCGACGTTGTCCTGAGCATGTTCGATGCTGTCCGCGATGTATGATGGCTGCATTGGCTTTTCAACCTGAGTCCGTCCGAGCCAGACTCCCAGCCCAAAGACAAGCAGAACGGCGATGGCCGCAAAAACGGTCGACGAAAATGACTGTGTACCTGAATTCGGTTTGCAAGGTTGGGTGGCTTCTGGCGATGCTGCGGCCGCGGTGGACGATTCTGGCGGACGGGGTCCAGGATTCGTCGCGAGCAGGCCGGCTATGTTTGAACCTGCTCTTGTTTCCGGCGCGGAGAAGTGCGACTTCCAGGCCGAAGCTTCCACGTAAGCCAGCGCGAGTTCCCGCCAGCCAGTCGAAGAATTTTCGAGACGCTGGAGCAACGAACGCTGCTGTTCTTCCGAAAGCTCGCCGTCAACCATGCGATCGATTTCCGATTGAGAAAACTCGGCAGCGGCTGCCGACTGTTTACCGAATGGTTCTTCGAAACTGCTCATGAAGAAACCTCAATCACCTGGAATTGGGACAGTCGACAGCGAAGTTTTTGTCTCGCGCGGTGCAGCCGTGAATCGACGGCCTGCTCAGAAACGTCAAGGTGCTCGGCGATCTGTCGGTAGCTCCAGTTTTCTGAATACTTCAGTAAGAGAATTTCGGCGTCCTTTCCGGGGATAGCATCGACCGCCTGTCGAATTAACTGGTTTCGCTCGTCAGCGAGCAGCCAGTCGAGCGGGTTTGTCGATTGATCATCTGAATCAGTAATTGAACGGTCGGTGAGCGATGACAGACGGCGGCGTTCGCGCCCCATCTTTCGACGATGCATCAATGCCTGCCGCACGGCGACTCGGTACAGCCACGGTGCCGCTTTCTGTTTATCCCTGACCCCGTGCCCGTCACGCAGAGCTATCAACGCGACTTCCTGAAACAGTTCTTCGACGACGCCTGACTCACGACTCCTGACGACCAGCACCGAACGCAACCACCGTCCGTGCCGCTGGAGTTCCAACGGCCAGTCGATTGCCGGCTCGCGGTCTGGTGGCTGAGCCGCCGAATTGTTGTCCGAGTCTGTCATCGCACTCTGGATCAGGATGCGGGGAGTCGCTGAGGTCTGCATCGCGTCTCAGGATAGGTGCCGCCGCCGGCCGTTTCCTTCGAGAAAAAGTTCGCCCCTTCGAGAAAAATTCGCGAAATCACTCGGCCAGCTCATGGATCAGAGAAAGCAGCTCATGCGCACCGGCTGTCAGCATTGCACGGCACGTTGCGAAATTTTCCTGAGCCGTCAGCAGCGTGCAGATCGGCTCGTCTTTTCGAATGGGCGTTTTGAGCTGCGGGATGTCCGCAACGTCGATAATGGATTCTTTGACGCCGTTGGCAGAAAGGCGTTCGACGAGCGGTACGATGTCAGGAGCAGCGAAATCGCGCTCCGCGTAGACGATCAGCTTACCGTGAACCTGCCATTCACCGTTGAACGACCGGGAATCGAGTAACTCCACAGCGTTGGAATCTTGACCGCGACACGCAGCGACATGCCACTGCATCAAAGGCCAGCTAAATACACGCTCATAAATTTCGACGGATGCGGTGTAGCGAGGATTGATTTCGAGCGTCCAAAGCTCGTCCGTTTCAGCATCGAGCACAAAGTCGATCCCGATCAGACCTCTCAACGGGATATGTTCCGCTCGGAGTCTGGCGGCAATCGCCAGGGCGATCTTCCGGGCCTGTTCGAAAACACCGACTGGAACATCGCCTGTATTGAGCGGCCCGACCGAGCCGGAGTAGACATAGTGAAGTCCGTCAGCGTCGTCACCTCGGCACAGTTGTTCGCACAGACCGATCAGCAGCGTCGAATCCTCAACGGCGAGATAGAGCCCCGAAATGACTCGACCGCGAGCCTTCTGTTGCAGGTAGTTTCCGTCGAGGCTGGTTGTTCCGGCGGAGCCGGCTGAAAGATCGCGAACGCCAATACCTGCGGCACTCGCCAACGGCTTGATGACCCACTCGCCGGATTCCGTGCTGCTTGAAACCGGGTTGTCTGAATCCGGCACAATGACGGGCAGACAGGGCAATGACGCCTTCGTCAGCGTGTCGACAATCCAGAGGGGATCCCTCAGTCTCGACAGCGTTTCCAGGTTGCAGCCGCACAGTGGCCTCAATTGCGAAAGCCGCTCGATGAGTACGGGGCGGTTTTCCAACGCCCCGGTGTAAACCCAATCTGCTTGTGGAAACGACTGTATCACCGACTCGATTTCGTTCGGCCAATCCCTGACCGTGTGGACATTGGGAGAGATCGCAGTCAGATCCCGGTCGCCGAACTGGTCGATGCACCACGGTCTGAATCCAGCATGAACTGCTGACTGAGCGGCGGCTCGGACGCTCGATCCGATGATAATTAGCGGTTCTGGATCGAGCATTCTTCGGATTCGTTAAGAATTTGTGCAGAAGTCGTACGGCGGCGTTCTTGCGAAAATCGGCAGACGGATTTGCCGGACGCTTGTCAGGGGAGAGGCCAAATCCAATGATACCGCACATCAAAGGAAGCTGATGGCCGGTCCGGTAGCAGCCTCAACTCAAATTTTCAGACGGCGGTGCCGCCGTCATGTTCTGAACGGCTTTTTTGTTTGATCAGACGCCGTCGCGGAACTTTACAGGAACCAGAGTCAGACAACAGGAGAAACGCATGTCGTTGTTCATCGGTGAAGCGCTGGTTGGAGACGGAAACGAAGTTGCTCATATCGATCTTATGATCGGTGATAAGAATGGTCCCGTCGGAACGGCATTCGCCAACTCGCTGGCTGATCAGAAGGCCGGACACAGTAACCTGCTGGCAGTCCTTGAGCCGAACCTGGCCGTCAAGCCCGCCACTGTCATGATCACCAAAGTGACGATCAAAGGTGCCAAGCAGGCCGTTCAGATGTTCGGTCCAGCTCAGAAGGCTGTTGCTGATGCTGTTGCCGAGTCTGTTGCTGAAGGAGTTATTCCTAAGGATCAGGCCGAAAACCTGGTCATCGTCTGCGGCGTGTTCATTCACTGGGACGCGAACGACGACAAGAAGATTTACGAATACAACAAAGAAGCCACCAAGCTGTCGATCGCTCGCGCCATGAAGAACGAGCCATCGGTTGACGAAATGGTCGCCAAGAAGGACAGCGCCAAGCACCCGTTCTACGCTGGCTAGTCTTTCAGTTTGAATTGCTCAGCAGGAACCCGGTTTCAATTCGAAGCCGGGTTTCTTCGTTTGCACCCGGTCTGTGAAATCGCTCAGGCAACTACATCATGAAAAAGATTCTCATTCAGCTCGACACTGATCCGCTACCGAGCACTTTTGATCGCGTTGTCGCGGTGGATTCCGATGTTGATGAGCTGTTTTCTTACGGCGGCGTTAATCCGGACAATGTGACGTCGCTGGTGCACGGGGCGATGTTTACTCGTGGTGGAGACAGGCTGAAGAACACGGCAATCTTCATCGGCGGAAGCAACGTCGTCGCCGGTGAAGCTTTGCTTGAGAAGGTCCAGTCGATCTTTTTCGGACCGGTGCGAGTTTCAATCCTGATGGATTCGAATGGGTCGAATACAACTGCCGCCGCAGCTGTGCTGGCGGCGGGAAAGCATGTCGACCTTTCTCAGACGACGGCGCTGCTTCTTGGAGGTACCGGGCCGGTTGGCCAACGAGCCGCTCAGATTCTAACGAACCTCGGGGCGACCGTTCGAATTGGAACGCGGTCAGCGGCGAAGGCTGAAGCAACGTGCAATGCGGTGCGTTCCAAAGTTGAAGGAGCGAAAGTTTCGGCTCACGAAACGGGCTCGCCAGCGGGGCTGGCATCGGCTGCTGAAGGCGTTGAGATGATCATCGCGACGGGGGCGGCCGGCATTCAGCTTCTGTCGGCAGAGCAGCGGTCGCAGATCCCATCGCTGAAAGTGGCAATCGATCTGAATGCTGTCCCGCCGGTTGGTATTGAAGGAATTGAAGTCTTTGACAAGGCCGCCGAGCAGAACGGCGCGTTCTGTTACGGAGCGATCGGAGTTGGCGGCACGAAAATGAAGATTCACAAAGCTGCCGTTCAAAAGCTGTTCACGGCGAACGACCTGCTGCTCGACACGGCGGCTGTCTTTGAAATCGGGCAGAACCTGTGAGCCAGAAACCGCACAACAAAGCGACGGCTCAAGAGCAGGACGGCGCGGCACAGGATGGTCCGTGGTATCGCGACGGGCTTTCGTTTGAATGTACTCAGTGTGGCAACTGTTGCACTGGGGGGCCGGGATTCGTCTGGGTCGAAGAAGACGAAATTCGGGCGATCGCTGAATTTCTCGACAAGCCGATCGGCGAAATCCGACTCATGAACACTCGCCCGGCGCGAGGTCGCGTTTCGCTCACCGAGTACGCAAACGGCGACTGCGTTTACTTCGATCCGAAGAAACGCGGCTGCACGATTTATCCCGCTCGACCAAAGCAGTGTCGCACGTGGCCGTTCTGGAATTCGAACCTGGGCAGCGAGGCCGACTGGAAGCGGATCCAGAAAGGTTGCCCCGGAGTCGGGAAAGGCAACTTCGTCCCGTTGGAAGAGATCCAGATGCTGGCGTCGCAGGTTGACGTTTGATGCATCCTGTTAAATCGGGCTTAGTCAGATTCGGCAATTTCATCGGATGGTGGTGACGATGTAACCGATTGCCGTACCCAGAGGCCGTGCCACAGCTGGCGGTTTTCATGAAGTGATTTTGAAACATCGGCTGTATAAGTTGAGAGCGGGTTGTATTGCTTCAAGTCGAAGACTGTCATCGCGTCGGCGTGCGCAAGTTCGAATCGCCTCGATATCGTGGAGAGGATGTGACTCGCGAAGAATTCGAATTGCGAAGAAAATGGCCCAAAGACCATTGTGACTGGATTTCCATGTTGATCGTCGGAGCCATCGATCTTGATCGTCACGTCGTTGAAAAACGCCATTGTTTTTCCTGCAAGGATCAAACGTGGAAGACTCGGAAAGATACCTTGCAGTGACGCAGCCATTGGATGCCCTCTTTCTTGATACCAAGCTTTGACCCAATCTCGGAGGCTCTCTGCATTGTCAGTTCCGCGGAACGAAAAGACGTAGGTTGCAGGTAATAACGAGGAAGCAAAATCTCGGACTTCGTGAAGATATCTGTGCGAAGGTGGGGTCGACAGAAGCCCTTCAATAATGGGATGTGACGAGCTCCAAGTGCTTGGTGCGAGTTGGCACGCCATAACAGAGTGACAGTTGTCTAATGCTTTTCCCACGGCTTGCTTTGACGAAAGTGAACTCTTGACTTCAATCGTCGCAATAACACCCTCAATCGGAAACTGGCCGACACCTGACGGAAACCGAAGGGCCGGGCAGCGGCTGTCGTACAGGACGATGTCGATTTGTTTTGACCGATTTCCTTGTGAGTCGAAAACTCGCCCGGTGCCAATCTCGACACACTCTGGAAGAAAGCTTTTCAAAAAATTACTGACGAGAAACTCTCGAACCTGGCCAACAAGAGAACCATGACTCAACAAGCCAGCAGATCGGGCTTGGCGATTCAGTGACTCAGCGTGATCTGCCAGCCAGTCATTGACGAAGTCGCTACCCGATGTCATTGAGAACCTCGACTTAACTTGAACTTCCAAATTGGATCCGAAGCAGAATGTCTTTGACTTCTGTCATTAGTACCTTATCTGTTTCGACGGTTCTTGAGGAGCTGATGAAGACGGCGCCGTCGCTTTCTTCTGACCCGGGATCGGGCAATCGCCCATGGCTGCCTTTCACAATGCTCGGGTCAAGACCAATGACGTCCATGTAGTAGCGGAAGCCGAGCAGCTTCTGCGCGAGCCGCCGCGCGATGCGCAGCTTTGGAAACTTCAACGCCTGATCGACGAAGAGTTCCGCCGGGTCGTAGCCTGGCTTGCGGTGAATGTCGACGCAGCGAGCGTAGTCAGGGGCGAGGGCGTCGTCCTGCCAGAAGTAGTACGTGAACCAGGACCGGCGATCGCTGGCGACAACCAGCTCGCCTGCGCGTTCATGGTCGATGCCAAACTCGGCCTGAGCCTGACGGTCGAGCACTCGCTCGACACCGTCCACTCGTTTCAGAAGCTCCGCAACTTTGGGAATGTCTTCCGGTCGGCGAATGTAAATGTGAGCGAGCTGGTGATCGGAAACCGCGAACGCTCGCGACGATCCATAGTCCAGCGTCTCCCACCCGCCGATTTCCATTCGCGTGTCGAGAAACCCGTGCTCACGCAGAATTCGGTTGATGTGGATCGGACGGTCGACGTCGGTGATGGCGTATTCCGATAGAATGATCACCTCCGCGCCGCGAGCCTGGGCGGCGTCGATCAGTTTGCCGGCCTCGGCATCAATGGCTCGGATATCTGCGGTGACGGCTGGATCGGACGGGCCGAGCCGCTGAAGGTTGTAATCAAGGTGCGGCAGGTAGACGAGAGTCAGCGACGGGTTCTGTTTTCGCATGACTTCGATCGAGGCGTCCGCGATCCAGCGGGAACTGGTGATGTCCGCAGTCGGGCCCCAGAACCGGAAGAGCGGGAAGATTCCAAACCGGCTTTGCAGTTCGTCTTTCAGTTCGACGGGCTGGCTGTACGAGTCAAACAGTTTCCGGCCATCGGCGGGGTAACACGGCCTCGGAGTCACCGACCAGTCAACGTCGGCGTACATGTTGTACCACCAGAACATCTTCGCGACGGTGTAGTTGGGATCCTGTTTTCGAGCGGCATCGTAAACACGTTCGCCGTGGACGAGCCGGTTCGATTGTTTCCACAAAGCGACCTCGGAAACGTCTCGGAAATACCAGCCGTTGCCGACGATGCCGTGCTCTCGTGGAAGTGTGCCGGTCAGAATTGTCGACTGCGCGGAGCAGGTTACAGCGGGCAGCACGGTTCCCATCGGTCGGGAAAATCCATCAGCCGCCAGTCGAGAAATATTCGGAGTGTTCTCACCGAGCATTTCATGAGTCAGGCCAACAACGTTGATCACAACCAGCGGACGCGTCATAGGAATACTCAGACTGATGGTTGATTGAGTCGTGCTGGAATCCGAAGTCGCAAAGTGTGCCAATGGTTTTGCGTGTGCGAAAATGTCGGGCGACTTCGATTACGAAAAACACTGGCAGAACCAGTGACTCACTTTTGGGGCAGACGATCAAAAGCCGCCGCCGCTGGGGGCTGGGCCGGATTTCTGCTGGCGTGGCGGATCGCCAGAGACAACGAGGTTTTCCATCATCAGGTCGACGGCCCCGTACAGTTTTCGCCAGTCGTTGCGGTCGAGGATTTCTTCGTGAGGAGCGACGGTCAACAGGCAGAACTGAATTTGATTCACGTAATACCGGATCAGTCGAAACTGCATCCGGACTCGTTCGCTGCCAATAGTTCGTTCGTCGTCGAGCAGGATCCATTCGTAAGTTTTTCGAGGAACGTATGGCGTTCCGATGGGGGCTCGCGTTTCTTCGTACGTCCATCGGTTGAGCGCGGTGTCCGGTTCGTAGCGAAGTTCGGCGGCGAGTACGTTGCTGAGGTCTTCGATAAGAAGTGCCGGCGTGGCTGTTGGATCAGACTGCTGATTGAGAAACCGTTCGTGGTTGGTGCAGAGGAAAATCCAGGCCGGCATGGATGGGGATTCACGATCCGGAATCTCGACGTAAACTTCGGTCTGCCAGGCTCCGATAAGTCCGGGCAGTGGTTGCGACAGAAAGTCCGGCTGCCGAGCGTCGTGTTCGTCTTCTTCAACCGGTCCGGGAATTTCCTGGAACCCGTTTGGCAGACGCATTTGAATTCCGAAATCCTGCCAGGCGTTGCGTTGCAAAGCCGAGTCAACCTGCTGTCGATAGGCGAAATACTTCGCTGTTTCTGCGAGTCGCTGTTCGTAGGCCTGGCTGCCGCATCCGGCGATCGTCGCCACGGCAACGGCCATAAGTGTGGCGAGCAAGCCATTCTGTCGGATTCTGCGAGAAGTGTTTGACATTCGAATGACCCGGAAGGTGTTGAGCTGGCCAGGCTCGGGGAGTCTTTTCGCGGTTGTTTGATTGTGATCGCGAATTCCAATGATGCCATCTGGCAACATGACGCCTGACAGCAACGGAATGCAGCCTGATCTGCTCAGGCAGTTTAGTGACAGTTCGGTTCTTCCTCTACTTTCGGCGTGAGTCCCGCGAAAGATCACGTCGCGATGCGTGAGACCGGCAGATTCCTCAGCACGGTTCAAATGATCGAACTACTTTAGTTCCAGTGTGCGATGCTCCGTTCAGATCGGTGATTAGTCGCGAACACGATCGTTTCAGGCAGGATTTGCATCATGAATGTGTCCACGAAACCCGCTCATTTACGGCGAGGAGCCATTCTGGTTCTGGCGGCTGTGTTCATGATCTTTATTCTCGGCATGGCCGCCTTTACGACTGACTTTGGGTACATCCAGGTCAAGAAGACCCGGCTTCGAGCGGCAGTTGACGCTGCGGCTCTGGCGGCAATCGAAGAGTTGACCAACGACGAAGCGGCGGTCACACAAGCGGTTAGTGATCTGCTTCTGGCCAACGGCTACGACGTCACAAGCTCTGACCTGGTCGTGACGACTGAGTATGGCAACTGGGATATTGATACGCGAGTTTTTACGACGAGCACTGACTTCAACACGGCTGACGCAGTCCGGCTGAGCGTCGTTGACAATGGAATTCCCGCATTCTTTGGACCTGTTTTCGGCGAGAACGGTTATTCAACCGGTGCTGAAGCCGTGGCAACGCTCGCCAGCACGATTCCCCGGGACATCGTCGTGGTCATTGACTGCTCGACATCGATGGATGCCAAAATGTCGAATGGAAAAACGCGAATGAAAAATACGAAGAACGCGGCGACGGCGATGGTTGATGAGCTGCTTCCGGAAGACCGGGTTGGGCTGGCCGTGTTTTCCTGGAAAGACAATTCGCGAAATCGATGGGAGAAAACAGGCCGACCTGAGACCGACCTCGACTTCGACAAGTCTGACACTCTCGATCGAATTGACGATCTGGAAGACGGGTTCTACACGAGCGGGACAAACGTTGCTGGTGGCCTGCGAGCCGGCCTGGATGTGATTCTGGCTGATCCAAATCCTCGCCCGGCTCCGCTGCCGGATGAGCCGGAACCAGAACAGATCATTGTGCTGATGACTGATGGTCAGACGAACCTGCCGGAGCCATATCCTGAACCGAATGATGGGCCGACCGGAACATTGCCCCCGCCACCGTACAGCAAAAACCCCAGCTACAGCAGCAACACATCCGTGACAAAATGGTCGAACACCATCAAGGCGCGAGGTATCAAGCTTCATGTTGTGACACTGGGTTCGAGCGCGCATTCATCGTTGATGGTTAATGCGGCCTCGCCGGACGAAGGCGGCACAACTTACTACCACCATGTGGCGGATGGGGGTTCCGACGCGGAAAACCTGCTGGAAGTCTTCCGAACAATCGGCATTGGAAATCACGGCCCGAAGCTGGTGAAGTAGTCGATCGACAGTCACCTCTGCCACGCGAGTGAAGACAGTATCAGCCGAGGTGATTCTTCAATTGGGGAATCGCCTCGGCATTTTCACATCGCGGCATGACTTCATAATCGTTGCAAAAGAACGAGACAGCCCGGATCCTTCCATCATCCGACGAATGCAGGGCCAGCAGCTCGTTTGCATTGATGATCTCTCACGACGGCAGGAGTTGAAGCCAGGAATGGGCGTTTCAAAAGTAACCTTTGAATCAGTGCAACGTGCTGCGGCGAGGATTGCCGGCGTCGCGCATCGAACGCCAGTGATGACGTGTTCGGCGATCGACGAACTGGCCGGACGTCGGCTCTTCTTCAAGTGTGAAAACTTCCAGAAAGTCGGTGCGTTCAAGTTTCGCGGAGCCTGCAACGCGGTCGGTCAGTTGTCAGACGAGGACGCGGCCAACGGCGTGGTGACTCATAGCTCGGGCAACCACGCGCAGGCCCTGGCTCTGGCCGCAAAGATGCGAGGCGTTCCGGCTTATATCGTGATGCCAACGACCGCTCCGACTGTAAAGAGAGCTGCCGTCGAGGGATATGGTGCCGAAGTCATCGTCTGCGAGCCAACTCTTGCTGCGCGGGAGTCGACTGCGAGTGAAGTTCAAACTCGCACCGGAGCAACGTTCATTCACCCCTACGACAACGACGACGTCATCGCGGGGCAGGGGACGGCGATGCTGGAGCTGTTCGATCAGGTGGCTGAGTTGAGCTCGTCGCTCGACGCGGTTATTACCCCGGTCGGAGGGGGCGGATTGCTGGGAGGAACATGCATCGCGGCGCACGGGCAGGATTCGTCGATTCGAATCTTCGCCGGAGAGCCGGCAGGAGCCGATGATGCCGCGCGATCCGTCGCGGCAGGAAAGCTCATCCCTCAAACCGAACCGAAAACGATCGCCGATGGGCTGCTGACGAGTCTCGGGCAGCGAAACTGGGGCATCATCCAGCAGCACGTCGAGCAGATTGTGACCGTCAGCGATGACGAAATTGTTGCTGCCATGCGACTTCTGTGGGAGCGGGCGAAGCTGTTGGTCGAACCGAGTTCTGCCGTCGTTCTTGCGTCCATTCTCAGTAGTCAGTTTGCGGCGGTAAGCGGAGTCGAATCGGTCGGGGTGGTACTAAGTGGGGGAAACGTCGATCTGGAACGATTACCCTGGTTGTGAGGCCATCCGAGCTGCGTCGGTATCGCCGAAAATGTTGAAAAGCCGCCATAAATTGTCTGAAATCTTCTGTCAGTTGACGATCTGGACTACGCATGGGTAGCATCGTGGACTGCTTATTGACTGGTGGTACGCATGCTGGAGGTCGTGCCGGGGGTTGTTAACACCGCAGTCTTTCTGGCACGGATTCGCCGCTTTTGTGTAGCAGTGCGAAGCCTTGGCCAATTAACCATCTCGGGAGCGGTATACCGGTGTCGGTTACGATTTTCACTACTCAGGAGCAGGAAGCTCTCAGCGATAAGTGGACGTGGGCACGATTCCAGTTTTTCCCTGGTGGTGTGCTGGGGATCTGGGCGCTCTGGAATCAGTGGCCGGCTGACATGATCGGCTGGCAGATTTTCTGGACAGCCTTCACTGCCTACTGCATGTTCTGCTGGACGAGCTGCCTGCACGAAACCGCTCATCAGACACTCACGCCACGACGCGAAACCAGCATCTGGCTGGGACGAGTGATCGGCACTCTGATTTTTGTTCCGTACACGGTTTATCGCGAAAGCCACATTCGCCACCACGCCTACCTCAACAAACCGCACGACTGGGAACTCTGGCCGTACTCCGATCCCAAAGCGTCCATCTGGTTTCGGCGGGGCTTTGTGATTTTCGACTTTTTCCTTGGCATGTTCGGCGCGATGGTTACGTACGGGCGTCTGTTCTTTCACAAGGACTCGCCGCTGACTGATAAAAAGCTGCGACGAACAGTGTGGCTGGAATACGCCATGTGCATTCTCTTCTGGGGTGGGCTGTTCGCAGTCTTCACGGTGACTGAGACCTGGGGATCATTTTTCCGGGCGTGGGCGATTCCGCACCTGTTCGCTGGCATGATTCAGTCGGGACGGAAATTCACCGAACACATCGGCATGGCGAGTTACGATCCGATGCTGGGGACTCGAACCGTCGTCGGCAACAACTGGTTTACACGAGTCTGCACGTGGCTCAACTTCGACATTTTCGTGCACGGTCCGCACCATCGACATCCGCGAGTGGCGCATCGGACGCTTAAAGAAAAGATGAACGAGTACCTCGAAAAGCAGCCGGAGCTGCAGTACCCGATGTTTCGAACTTACTCAGCCGCAGTCTGGGACATGATCCCGTTTCTGATCAAGAATCCCGGCGTCGGGATGAACGCTGGAGCTGAAGCGCCGAATGCCGAGAAGAATGTCGCTGATAATTTTGTCGCCGACGTTGTGGAAGAAGTCCTCTCTGAAAATGATCGAGGCTACGTTCCTGCGGCTACCAGTTGACGAAGTATCCTGTCATCCGTCATTTTGAAGCCCGAGCCGGGAATCGTCTCGGGCTTTTCTTTTGTGGGAGTGGATCGTGTCTCATGCAGAATCGAACGGCATGACTGATGATGTGCCGCCGTCTCGACGGCAGTTTCTATTACAGGCTGGCGGTGGCTGTGGAGCGATCGCTCTGGCAAGTCTGCTGAATGCTGAGGCGTCAGCAAATAACGGAGTTCCAGACAATCCACTGGTGCCGCGTCAGACGCATTTCGCTCCGCGCGCCAGACGGGTGATCTGGCTGTTCATGCATGGAGGCCCCTCGCACGTTGATCTGCTGGATCCGAAGCCTGAACTTGTCCGACTTAACGGAATGCCGCTGCCCGACAGTTTCGGTTCGGTGATGACGCGGCGGAACGTGGCAAAGAACCCGTTACTCGGCCCGATCCGACCGTTTCGACCTCGCGGCGAGTCCGGTCTGGAGATCAGCGACTTTCTGCCCCATACCGCGAAGCATGCCGACAAGCTGTGTGTTCTGAGAAGCTGCCACGGAGACAGCGTCAATCATCCGCAGTCGGTCTACCAGATGAATACCGGCAGCATTCTGATGGGCAAGCCAAGCCTGGGGAGTTGGGCGGCGTACGGACTCGGAACCGAAAACGGCAATATGCCCGCGTTCGTCGTGCTTCCCGATCCGGGCAACGGTGTGAAAGGCGGCCCTCCCGCCTGGGGTAGCGGTTTCCTCCCGGCGACGTTTCAGGGAACGACGATGCGGGCAGGGAAGAATCCCATTCTTCATCTGCGTCCGCAACCTGAGGTGACGTCGGATCGTCAGCGGAATGCCCTTGCACTGATTCGAAAATTGAACGCACAACATGCCGAGCAACGAGACTTCGATGAGGAACTGCTGGCCCGAGTGAACTCGTACGAACTTGCCTTCCGCATGCAGGCCACGGCTCCGGAAGTTGTCGACATTGCTCAGGAGTCAGCCGCCACTCAGAAGTTGTACGGCATTGGCGGGATGGATACCGACGAGTTTGGTCGCCGTTGTCTGCTGGCTCGCCGGATGGTCGAACGCGGAGTCCGCTTCGTACAGCTTTACTCGGGGGACACAAATGGCTGGGATGCTCACGCAAACGTGACGACGAACCACGATCTTTACTGCCGCCGTACCGACCTCCCTGTCGCTGGGCTGTTGCAGGATCTTGACGACCGTGGATTACTCGACGACACCCTTGTGATCTGGGGCGGCGAGTTTGGTCGGATGCCAATGAGCGAGCAGGGCAAAGGTCGAGACCACAACCCGTGGGGATACTCAGTCTGGTTCGCTGGAGCTGGCGTCAAAGGCGGCTTCGCCTACGGAGCAACTGACCCTGTCGGCCTGCGAGCCGTTGAGAAGCCGGTCCACGTCCACGATCTGCACGCCACGATTCTGCACATGCTCGGCCTCAATCATGAAGAGCTGACCTTCTATCACAACGGTCGCGACGAGCGCTTGACCGACGTCGCCGGAAAAGTCGTCCACGAGATTTTCGCATGAAGCACTCTTTGACAATGACGTCCGGTGCCTCGGTGCTCTGGATGTTCAGGATTTGCCTCTTTCTGGCGGTGCTGGCTCAACCGGTATTCGCAGAGTCCGAACCTGAGATCACGGACGACGACCGCGAGCACTGGTCGTTTGCGCCGCTGGTTCGGCCAGAAGTTCCGGCAGTTGAGAGCGACTGGCCGCGGAATTCGATCGATTCATTCGTTTTGAAGAAGCTGACCGATGCAGGTTTGTCGCCAGCTCCCGAAGCGCCGCGAGTCGTGCTGCTTCGTCGACTTTGTTTCGACCTGACCGGCTTGCCACCAACTCCTGAGCAGAGCAACGGGTTTCTGAATGACGATTCCTCCGACGCTTACAAGCAGTTGGTTGATCGGCTGCTGAAATCGCACGCGTACGGCGAACGCTGGGCACAGCATTGGCTGGACCTCGCCAGATTCGCCGAGACGGACGGGTTCGAGCATGACAAACTGCGCCCCGACGCATGGAAGTATCGAGACTGGGTGATCGACGCCTTCAACGACGACATGCCTTATGACGAATTCGTAAGACTGCAGCTTGCTGGCGATGAAACTGGCTCGAAGAATCGAGTGCCGACTGGCTTTCTGACGTGCGGGCCGGACATGCCGGACATCAACCTGCAGGAAGAGCGACGTCATAGTTTCATGAATGAGATGACCTCAACAGTGGGTTCGGTGTTCCTCGGTTTGCAAGTGGGCTGTGCTCAGTGCCACGATCACAAGTATGACCCGATCAGCCAGCTCGACTTTTATCGGCTGCGAGCTTTCTTCGATCCCGCGTTTCAGTTCACCAGAAATAAAGTGGCGAGTCTGCCGGACGGAAACGACGTTCAGACCGTCAGTCATCTCATGGTGCGAGGAGATTTTCGACGAGTCGGCGAAACGGTGCCGGCGGCATTTCCTCGCATCGCCAATGCTGAGGGCTCCGAGCCGGGCGTTGCCTCAGATCGCAGAAATCTGAGAACGCAGCTGGCGAATTGGATCACGAATCCGGAAAACCCGCTCAGCATGAGGACCATCGCCAACCGTCTTTGGCAGCACCATTTTGGGGAAGGGCTTAGTGATTCCCCCAGCGACTTTGGGGTGATGGGGGACTACCCCGAACACGGCGAGCTGCTTGACTGGCTGGCGACGGAATTTCCGCGTCAGGAATTCAGTTGGAAAAACATGCACCGGCTGATTGTCACGTCGGCAACTTATCGACAGGCCAGCCGATTGCCAGACGATGCTTCACCAGAAGTTGCGGTACAGTGGCGGCAATCGCTGAAGGCTGACCGGGAGAACCGGTTGTGGTCGCGGATGTCGCGACGACGACTCGAAGGGGAAGCGATCCGCGATGCCATGCTGCTTGCGGCTGGTCAACTCTCTGAACGACGAGGCGGCCCAGGCATTCGCCCGCCACTACCGGACGAGCTGGTTCATACGCTGTTGAAGAATCAGTGGCCTGTCAGCGAGGACGCGGCGGACTACTCACGCCGCAGCATTTACCTCTTCGTCAGAAGAAACCTTCGCTATCCGTTGTTTGAGGCTTTCGACAAGCCGGATACCAACTTCAGTTGCCCTCGCCGAAACGAATCGACGATCGCGCCTCAGGCTTTGATGCTGCTGAATTCGAAGTTATCACTCGACGCGGCAAAAGCATTGGCTGCATTGACTGATGCGTCCACCGAGGAATCCACCACAGGCACCGAACATAAAATTGAAATGGCGTACCTGAGAACTCTTTCGCGTTTTCCGTCTCGCGAAGAACTGAAGCAGGCGGTCGATTTCCTGCACGGCTCATCCGCTGGAGAAACCGCAGCGATGACTGACCTCTGCCTGGCGCTCTTCAACCTGAACGAGTTTCTCTACGTCGATTGATGATGCTGCATAATCTCGTTCTGACGGTCATACCCGCACAGGTGGGAAGCAGCATCAGAAGCTGAATTTACTGCGTCATTTCTGCTGGTTTCCCGCTTTTGTTGGAATGACGAGCGGCGGTGAGAATTGTCGCTACATGACGGCGGGTGCTGATGCTCGCTCACTGGAGCAATCGCTACCTCCGCCGTCTTTCTTTGTAGGTGGCTCCGTTGTCCTGCGGCATAGCCTTGTGCCAGGCGACGAGTTGTTTTGTCAGTTGTTCCACAATCTCCGCATGGCTGCCAGCGACGTTTTTCGTTTCAGATGGATCGGCGGCCAGATCAAAGAGTTCTGCGTCGCTGCCATCATACTCGCAAAGCAGTTTCCAGTTTCCTTCGCGCACGGCGAGATCCGGTAAATCGTCGTCTCCGTAGAACGCGTCGCGATCCGGAGGCCGGCGAAAAAACAGCGGCTGTTGGCGGGATGTTTCAGTCGTTCCTTTTAGAACGCCCGACAACGCTTCTCCGTCAAATTCAGCTTGCTCAACACCATCGACACTAGCCAGAGTGAGCAGCGTCGGTGCGAGATCGATGGCGGCAAAGACGGACTTTCGGTTCCACGTACCGGCTGCTTCTTTGTTGAGCAAACCCGGTCCCCACGCAATCAGCGGTGATCGAATTCCGCCTTCGTAGAGATGCGTTTTGAATCCGCGGTAAGGATTCGCCGTGCCCGCTCCCTGCTCCGGGCCGTTGTCCGAGCAAAGTAGAATCAGCGTGTTGTCGCGAAGCTTTTCGTTGTCGCGGATCAGGTTGAACAGGACACCGAGCTGTTCGTCCATTGTGTCGAGCACGCCGTGGTAAAGAGTTCGTTTGGCGCCGTCGCCACGTCGAGCCTTTGGCGGAAAGAACGGCGAGTGAACATCATCCGGCCAGACGTTGATGTAAAACGGCTTGCCGTCAGCGACTGACTTTTTGACAAAGTCGATGGCAGCAGTCGTGAACGACTGAGTGACCAGCGAGCGGTCGACGTAGGTGATCGTTCCCCGCCCCAGGTTGTCTGAACCCAGCGTGTGCCTGGTTGTCGGCTTACCGTCGTATGCGTTTTTGATGGCCAGAACTCGTGGGCCGAGACCTTCGAAGTTGGTTAACGATGTGTCGAAACCGTACTCCGAAATCAGTGGGGCCTCGCCGACGTCGCGCTGTCCACCCATATGCCATTTGCCAAAATGCCCGGTCGCATAGCCGGAATCGTGCAGCATTTTCGCCAGCATCGGGGCCTTCGGATCGAGCCATTGAGCGACTCCGCGAGCATCGTTGTGCTGCCGATTGCTCAAGTAAGAAGTGATCCGCCACCGCTGCGGATACTGCCCCGTCGAAATCGCCACGCGTGACGGCGAGCAGATCGGCGAGTTCACATAAAACTGCTCAAACCGTATCCCCTCCGCTGCGAGTCGATCAATGTTCTCGGTCTCGACAGCTTTGTTCCCAAAGCACGAAAGGTCTCCCCACCCCATGTCGTCGATAAAGACGACGACGATGTTGGGCCTGGCCTTCGGAATGGTATTGGCTTTTAATGAGGCTGGAAGAGTCAACGCGACAACTGCGAGAACCGTCAGCGTGAACGGTTTGGATGTCATGATGCCTGTTTCTGCTGGAACTATGTAGATGGTTGCTGAGCGACCCGGCGTCTGGAGAATCGGGGGCCGCTATCAGTAGGGGCAACGCCCATCAGAGTCAAAACTGGTGGGCAGTGCCTACCCTGCCGTCAACGATCGTGAGGTCTACAAATCGTTCACCACCGGTCAAACTCCGCGAAGCTCGAAGTAATTCAGACGCGGGCAATGTTCGAGTTGTTTGCTGATCAGGCAGCTCTTCCAGGCCAGCCGTCCGGCACTCGTATGGTCCATCGGAATTGTCTGGACGAGAACGGAATCACTCAAAGTATTCCACTGTTCGGCGCGGTTGCGGACTTGCCTCAAGAGTCGATCGAGACTCAACGTTTCTCCGACATAGAATTCCCGGGAATCATCACTGAGGATGTACAGCCCCGGTTCATCCGAGCGTGACGAACTAATCGCTTCATGCAATGGAGTGGCCGGACTAACGGCGGTTGGAGGCCGAAGCACGGCGGCTCGACCGCGGGCAAACCTGGCTTCTTTACGGAGCTTCAACGCTGCCCAGCGGTATTCCAACGGCGTGCGTCCCGGTGCAAGGGACTCCGCTCTTCGATCCAGCTCTGCCGCGAGTTTCGGATCGCAAAGAATTTCGTCGAGGCTGGCGGCGCTCTTTTCGTTCAAAAGACTTTGCCACGCGATCTCGCTGGCGAACATGAATTCGTCGCAGTCATCCCAGGAGAAATCTGTCCGGCGAGTGGCCGGAATGTGTGCCAGATTGCCCGCTTTTCGCAGTCGGAAAAGTAGCGTGTTCCACGTTCGAGCGTCGCCCACGAGACTAAGTCGATCACAGACGCTGACGAAGTCGTGATTCCGCTCCGGATCGGCGACAACCCGGTCGACGGAAAAACCATCATGAGTTGCAAGGTAGGCTTCCGCCACGCCGTGCAATGTCAATTCAAGCTGGATTTGATCGTACCGAGCCTCGGTAACGAGACGGCTCTGATCCTGTTTGCCCTTTGATGCTTTGCCACGTGCGACTTTAGCTCTGGTGTCGGTTTTCGGGGCACTCTTCAGTGGCTCCGCCGAGCCATCAAGCCGGTCACCTACCTTGATCGAATCGAGCCTTCGCAGGCCGTACTCGGCGTAGTCCTGGGAGATGTCAAAGCCGAGGAATTTTCGGCCAAGCTTTTTGGCAACCGCCAGTGTTGTCGCGCTTCCGGAAAACGGGTCGATGACCAGGTCACCGGGATTCGAACACGTCCGAATGATGCGGCCGAGAAGTTGCTCAGGCATCTGGCAGCCGTGAAAGCCTGCTCGCTCTTTGAAAGTGCCGGCGACTCGCGGGATGTACCAGGTATCTTCATTCGGCTGAAAACTTTGAGCGACGTCCTGCGGACGCAAGACGAAAGTGTTTTGCGAATCGGACGGCGGTGCAAGCTGGTCGGGGCTCCAGGTTCCATCGTCATCGCTAACCAGTTCCGCAACGACATCGGCCGGGCGAATGATCCAGGTGTCGTCGGGGAGTCGGCCCTGAGGGTTCGCTCGTTTGTCGTTGTAGACAAGTTCTCTTGCGGAGGGGACGCGGTTGTCGAGGTCGTCGCTGCGGAAGGTGAAGTTGTCGGGATCTTTGACAAAATGGAACAGGTGAGCGTGCGACCGGGTGAATTTGTGCGAGCAGTTGACTCCGAATGTGTAGTACCAGATGACCCAGCTTCGGCAGTGGAATCCGATGTCCTGGCTGAGGATTTTCAGTTCGGCGGCGTACTCGTCGCCGATGGCCAGCCAGAAGGTTCCGTCCGGTTTCAGGACGCGCGAGACGGCTGTGATCCATTGTTCGGACCAGTCGAGGTACTGCTGCTTTTCTAGCTTGTCGTCGTAGACGTCGTACTCGTAACCGATGTTGAATGGGGGGTCGGCAAAGGCCAGATCAACGGAGCCTTCCGGGAGGGCGTTCATGGCCTGAACGCAGTCGCCCAACTGGATTGTGTTCAGGTTAGCATCCATCCGGGGAACTCCGTTTCGAGACTCGCAGCAGAAATCGAACAGCAGGGTCGAAGATGATATCGAAGGGCGAGGTGCGGGCAAACCAGGTCGCGGCACGTCTGTGGCAGCCTCAAAAAAGACGCCAGTCTGACGACGTTGAGATCGCCTCGAGCAGAAACGTCACGTTCTTTGACCCGGCCAGCGATTGTCGAAAGAATGCAGATTGATTGACGTGAACACTTAGAGGAATCGTTCGGATGAGATATCTGATTTGCTTCGTTTTCATTGGCGTTTTTTTCGCGGCCAATTGCCTGCTGGCGGAAGCTGCTTCGGCGAGACCGAACTTCGTGCTGATCTTTATCGACGATATGGGGTACGGAGATATCGGTCCGTATGGTTCAACGCTGAACCGGACACCGAATCTGGACCGGATGGCCGCCGAAGGGATGACGCTGACGAGTTTTTATGCGGCTCCGGTTTGCTCGGCGTCGAGGGCTCAGTTGCTGACAGGTTGCTATGCGCCGCGGGTTTCCGTGCCGGGGGTCTTTTTTCCGGCGGGGCCGAAAGGGTTGAATCCGAAGGAGCGGACGGTCGCCGAGTATCTGAAAGAGCTCGGCTACGCAACGACGTGCATCGGTAAGTGGCATCTCGGTGACCAGCCGGAGTTTCTGCCGACGAATCAAGGCTTTGATCACTACTTCGGGATTCCCTACTCGAACGACATGCAGCGGAATTCGCTGGAAGACGGGCGTCGAGTCGTGCCGCTGTTGCGTGACGATAAAGTGGCCGAGCTGCTCGAAGACGAAGGCCAGCGGCGGGTGACTCGTGAATACACCGAGGAAGCCGTGAAGTTCATCGAAGAGTCCGGCGACAAGCCGTTCTTTCTTTATCTGCCTCACACGGCGATGCACGTCCCTCTGTTTCCTCACGAGGACTTTGTCGGCAGGTCGAAGAACGGCACGTACGGCGACTGGGTTGAGGAAGTTGACTGGAGTGTCGGGCAGATTCTCGACGCGTTGCGCGAGAACAAACTTGCCGAAAACACACTGGTCATCTTTACGAGTGACAACGGCCCGTGGGCATCCAGAGGTGCGGCTGGGGGATTGGCCGGTCCGCTGCGTGGCAGTAAAGGGTGCACACTCGAAGGCGGCGTTCGCGAGCCGACGATTGCCTGGTGGCCGGGGGCGGTTGAAGCGGGCAGCAGTTGCGATGCGGTTTGCGGAACGACGGATGTCCTGCCGACGTTTGTCAAACTCGGCGGTGCCAAAGTTGGCAGTGCTGTTTCGTCGGTCCAGATTGATGGAAAAGACATTTCGCCAATTCTGCTGGGTAAAACGAAAGAGTCGCCGCACGAGGCGTGGTTCTACTATCAGGGCACGACGCTCCAGGCGGTTCGTTCCGGTTCGTGGAAGCTGGCGATCACTCCACAGTCGATCGGTATGGGCATGAAGGAACGCCCGGAGGATCTGACGTCGCGGGAACCTCGTCTTTACAACCTCGACGAGGAAATTAGTGAAGTCACGAACCTGGCCGACAAACATCCAGATGTCGTCGCGCGGCTGCAGAAACTGATCGATGGCATGGTCGCTGACATCGGCAGCGGACAGCCTGGTCCGGGAGTCCGGCCAGCCGGAGAAGTTGCGAATCCAGTAACGCTGTACCCAACGCAGCCGCAGAAACCGAGAATGCGACCGACGAAGTCAGTCAGCAAAGCGACCAGCAAGCTGCTCGACTGGAGCAAAGTCAAACTCGGTGACGTTTACGCCTCGGCATCTGCACCGGCTATCGCTGGCAAAGCGTTTTCCATCAAGTGCTCTATCGTGCCCGCTGACGGAAAAGCGGGCGAGGGCGTCATTGTCGCTCATGGGGGATCGGTCATCGGCTACGCACTATACCTGAAGGCTGATTCCGTCGTCTTTGCGACGAGGAATGCTGACGTCGTCAGCCGCGTTGAGTCGCCGATCGCACTCGGTGAGGCAGTGAACGTCGTTGCCGGAATGGCGAAGGACGGCACGTTGAGTCTGAAAATCAACGATGCTCAAACCGTCATTGCAAAATCACCTGGACCATTGAAGTCGCACCCGCAGGAAGATCTCAGCATCGGCCACGACGATCGGAACCCGGTTGATCCTGAGTCGCCGACGAAATCGCTCAAGGGGCTGTTAACCTCTCTACAAATCGTCGTTGAGTGACAAGTTGATCGACGGAAAGTAAACTGATGTTTTCTGCTGGCTGGCGTGGAGAGAAAACATGAGTGATCCGATTCAAATCACGCTGCTCGAACATTTCGGGTTTGATGAATTCAGACCGGGGCAGCGAGAGGTCATTGAAAACCTCGTCGCCGGTCGATCTTCCGCCGCCGTGTTTCCGACGGGTGGCGGGAAGTCGCTTTGTTATCAGCTTCCCGCGTTGTTACTGCCAGGTGTGACGCTGGTCGTTTCGCCGCTGATCGCTCTGATGAAGGATCAGATCGACGCGCTGGTTGCTCGGAACATCCCGGCGGCGAGGTTGGACTCGACGCTGTCGGTTGATGAGTATCGAGACGTCACCCGGCGACTGCGAAGCGGCGAACTGAAACTGCTCTACGTCGCGCCGGAACGATTTACCAACGAACGGTTTCGGGGACTTCTTTCGCAGGTGAACGTGTCGTTGTTCGCGGTCGACGAGGCACACTGTATTTCTGAGTGGGGCCACAACTTTCGACCGGACTATCTCAAGCTGGCAAAGTTCGCCGACGAGTGCAAAACGGACGCCGTGCTGGCTCTGACGGCAACCGCCACACCTCAGGTTTTAACGGACATCTGCTGCTTCTTCACGATCGAATCTGAGTACGCCGTGCAGACTCCGTTTTACCGTCCGAATCTGACGCTGCTGAGCGATGTTGTGGATGAGCAATCTCGCGATCGGATTCTGATCGCAAAATTGCAGGAACGTCCGCCGGGGCCGACCATCGTTTACGTCACTCTTCAACGCACGGCCGAAGAGGTGGCTGTGCGGTTGGAAGAAGCTGGTCTTGCGGCAAAGGCCTATCACGCCGGGATGAAGGATGAAGAACGGGCAGATCGGCAGGACTGGTTCATGGCGTCACACGATTCAATTATCGTGGCGACGATTGCATTTGGCATGGGGATCGACAAGTCGAACATACGCTACGTCTACCATTACAACCTGCCGAAGAGTCTCGAAAATTATTCGCAGGAAATCGGCAGAGCAGGACGGGACGGCGAAACGTCCATCTGTGAAATGCTCTTCTGCCCGGCGGATCTCAACACGCTGGAGAACTTTATTTTTGGAGACACTCCGGAGCGGGAAAGTGTAGCTGGCCTTGTCAGGAGAATGCTTGAGTCGGACGACGAGATTGCCGTCAGCCAGTACGCACTTTCGAACGCGATCGATATGCGGCCGTTGGTCATGCGAACGCTGATCACTTACCTGGAGCTCGACGGCTGGATTGAAGAAACGACGCCGATCTATTCGCAGTACCAGTTCATCCCGCAGCAGTCGTCCGCAGAGATTCTGTCGAACTTTGACGAGAGTCGGCAACAGTTTCTGAAAGCCGTTTTCAAACAGGCGACGAAGTCCAGAAAATGGTTCACGATCGACATTGACCAGGCGGCTCGCGAGACCGGTTCAGACCGGATGCGGGTCGTCAAGGCGTTCGACTATCTGGCCGAGCGAGGCATGATGGAACTGAAACCTGGCGGCCTGATGCACCGGTACCGACGGCTGAAGTCTGTCGGGGATCCTGACGCGGTGATTGATGAACTTTGCGATCGAATGAAGCGCCGTGAAAAGCGGGATCTGGAACGCCTGGGGGACGTCATTGATCAGGCGACGGCTGAAGGTTGTCAGGTCTCGCGTCTGGGAGCTTACTTTGGTGAGCCGCTGGAAACCGATTGTGGCCACTGCTCGCGGTGTCTCGAAGACTCTGCTCAGTCGGTACCGACGGAAGTCGCTCGACCGCAACCTGAAATGATCGAAGGCATCTGGCAACGGGCCAACGAGTTGCGGAATCAGAATCGCGAAGCTCTGGGGTCGCCTTCGCGTCTGGCGAGATTTCTCTGCGGCATCGGTTCTCCGAAGCTGACCCGAGCGAAGCTGACAAAGAACCCGCTGTTCGGAGCGTTCGAAAAAGTGCCGTACCAGGACGTGCTGAATCGAGCCGATCAACTGTAGGCTGGGCACTGCCCACCAATAGAAGAACTGGTTGCTGGTTCTTTTCCATCCGCTCGACGGCCAAAGAAAAACGCAAAGATCGCCGAGACCTCGAAGAGTCAAAGAGAGATTCTCTCTTGTCTTCTGCGTTTTTCGCCTCTGCGATCTCTGCGTTCAATTGTCAGCCTGATCGACTCGTGCGGTAGTCACACGAAGGTGTTACAGACTATGTCTTGTAAATCTTGTGGCGAGGGCGATCGGACAGGATCTGCTCCTTGCCCCAGTTGGTCACAGCGCGGAAAGCGTCGCTCTGGATGAAAGCCGAGAAGGCGGCTTCGTCCGACCACTCGCTGGTGATCAGGTAAGACGCGCTGTCTTTGACATCCTTCCACAGCGTCGATTCGGTGTGCCCTTCTGCGGCGTTCAGCGCGTCAATGACACCAGCGAATTTATCTTCAAAATCCTGCTGTTTTCCTTCGATGACGTGATAGTTCATTCCAACAGTAATCATCTTTTTGCTTGCTCCTGAGGTGGATCAAAAGGTTGTGAGACGCAGGATAGTAGCAGGGGCTGGTCAGGAATTGGACGGTCGTGGTGGAAAAAGAGTCGACAGGTTTTTCGATTGTCGCGGGAAACTGTTTGTCGGTCAGGTTAAGCTCCTGCCCGGCAAGAAGTTTTGGCCTCGAAGCTCGAAGTTGGGGATGTATGGCGCTTACGAAAGTTGAGTTGTTTTGCGGCGTCCTATTCGAATTCAGATTCTGTTGCCGTTTTCGGCGACGATGGTTGCGGCCGTGGCGATGATCGCGATGACCTCGGCGTGGCTGGCCGTGCGCCGGGTGGAAGATCAGACGCTGCTGCGGATTCAGAATGTCGTCGATACGTTGTCTGATTCGAGGCTGACATATACCGACGCTATCCTGCAGAAAATGAGCGGTTTGTCGGGCGCGGAGTTTCTGGCGCTCGATCGCGACGATCGGCCCGTTGCCGCGACATTATCACGGCCGGAAGAAATTGCCCTGGAAGCAAAGTCTGCTCCGGTTATCTCGGCAGAAAGTTCAATGACGGAGCTTCCGCGCGTCGACACTGAGGTCGGAGCCTGTTTTGCCGCTAAAATCGAAATCGAACGGGCTGGACCGGTGACGACGCTGGTCGTGCTTTACCCGGAAGCCAGTTGGGAAGAGGCTCGCTGGACGGCGACATGGCCGCCGCTTGTGGTGGGGCTTGGCACGGTGATCGTGATGGCGTGCATCTCTGCCTGGCTGGCCGATCGAATTTCTCGACGGATCAACGGCGTGCGAACGCTGCTGGAAGAAATCGCCGACGGCAAGTTTCCAGAGACTTTCAACGAGGACGTCATTGCCGAACGGGTGGACGAGGTTGATGACCTCATCGCTTCAGCCGGCAGTCTTTCGGTACAGCTTCGAGAACTTCAGCACACGATTCAGCAAACGGAACGAGTTCGACTGCTGGCTCAACTGGCTGGCGGCCTGGCTCACCAGTTGCGAAATGCGGTGACCGGTGCACGGATGGCGGTGCAGCTTCACCAGCAACGATGTCCACTTGAGTCGGGTGATGCGTCAAGTAATGCGGGTTCGCAAAGTGACGACACACTTAACGTCGCGCTTCGGCAACTATCTCTGACTGAAGAACAGATTCGAGGTCTGCTGTCACTGAGTCGGCAGGAAGTTGACCCGGCACAGGTGACAGAATTGTCCGAAGCGATTCGCGAAATTGAACGATTGATCGCCGTGCAGTGTGAGCATTTTCGGGTAACGCTTTCGGTAGAGCTTCCGGATTCGATCGACTGGGAAATCGCGGATGCCGCTGGCTTCCGGACGGCAGTGTTGAATCTTTCGCTCAACGCCATTGAAGCTGCGGGTGAAGATGGACGGGTCGAACTGGAAGTTCTGCCGGACGGTGAAGCTACGGAAGACGCACACAGTTCGATGTCCAGCACGGATGGTCGTGCGCGTCAATCGGTGGTCGTCGTTGAGGTCAGAGATTCGGGAGCAGGCCCGCCACCACAGGTTGCAGAATGTCTGTTTGAGCCCTTTGTGACCTCGAAGCCGGAAGGTGTCGGGCTTGGTCTGGCCCTGGCTAAGAATGCTGCCGAGGCGGCGAGCGGTTCATTGTCGTGGGAGCGTCGCGACGGGATGACGGTGTTTCGGTTTTCCGTGCCGGCTGAATGCCTCGCTGCCGAATTGGAACATTCCCGCCGAGAGGTTTCGTAAGTAATGAGCCATGTTCTGGTCGTCGATGACGAGCCTGCAATCTGCTGGGGATTTCGTGAACTGCTTCGTGGAGAAGGGCACGATGTGACGATTGCGTCTTCCGCCGAAGAGGCATTAAAGGTCGCTCCGAAGTGTCAGCCAGACGCGATCATCCTGGACGTTCGACTGCCGGGAATGGATGGCCTGACGGCGATCAGGCAGTTGAAGGCAAAGACTGCTGACGCTCCCGTTGTCGTGATGACGGCTTTCGGAAATCTGCAGACGGCTGTGCGTGCTGTCGAGGAAGGCGCGTTTGATTATCTGACGAAGCCTTTTGAACTGTCAGACGCGTCCGATGTCGTGCGGAGAGCGTTGCAGCATCGCCACGACAGTGGGGCCATTAAAACGGGTTTGATTGACGAGGCTGCAAACGGCTCACTTGCTGAGACCATTGTGGGCTCGTCGCCTTCGATGCAGGCCATCTTTCGGCAGATCGCTTTCGTAGCTCAGAGCGACGCACCGGTGCTGATTCTGGGAGAGAGTGGCACTGGCAAAGAGCTTGTCGCGCGGGCCATTCACCGTCACAGCTCGCGAGGCAATGAGCCTTTCATGCCGGTCAGTCTGGCGGCGATGAACCCGTCGTCCGTCGAGTCTGAGTTGTTCGGTCATGTGAAGGGGGCGTTTTCCGGTGCGACGACCGATCGCAAAGGAATTCTGGAAGTCGCTGGTGCCGGCACGATTCTGCTCGACGAAATCGGTGACGTGCCGGTCAGCCTGCAACTGAAGCTGCTGCGCACGATCGAGCATCAGGAGATCATTCCCGTCGGTTCGGCAAAATCTCAGAAGTGCAGATTTCGAGTCCTTGCCGCCACAAACCGCGACCTCGGAACGCTGATTGAAGAGAAAACGTTTCGCGAGGATCTCTACTTTCGATTGAGCGTCGTGAAGATAGAACTGCCGCCGTTACGCGAAAGGGCGGAAGACATTCCCGATTTGACGCGTCATTTTCTGCGTCAGATGTCGGGGGCGTCTGCGGACTGTACACTGTCGTCGGCGGCGTTGCTGGAGTTGAGTAGTCGGTCCTGGCCGGGCAATGTTCGAGAACTTCGCAATGCGGTCGAACATGCGGCCATTATGGCGCGTGGCGGCACGATCGAAGTTGCTCATCTCCCCCCCGCCGATGTGTTGACTCGGTCCGCTGTAAGTGGCGAAGTCCTGAAACGTGAGATTTCGCGATGGGCCATTGAGCAGCTTCAGCCGTTGGATTCCACCGATTCTGAGGCGGCTCTCTACGAGGAGCTTCTGCTGCAGATTGAGCCGCCGCTGCTGAACGCGGTACTTGCTCACTGCCGCAACAATCGGGCGGCAGCAGCAAGGTTGCTCGGTCTGCATCGAGCGACTCTGCGGCAGAAGCTGAAGAATCACGGGATCACGGGTGAGGATGATGCGTGATGACGCGAATGGCGGATCATGCTTAAACTGTCGCTGGCTGCGAGTTCAGAAATTCGCAGTTTATTTCCCCGACGAAAATTCCTGGATGAAGATGACGGAGCATCACGATGCAGCTGCTGGAACAACTGACTCAGACCCCTTCGGTTCCTGGTCGCGAAGCACGCATTCGCGAGGTCATCAAATCTTACGTGACGGAGAAGCAACTGTTCGACGAGTTGACGACGGATGCGATGGGCTCGCTGATCGGCGTTCGACGTGCTCGACCGAAAGATGGCGACTCGGCACCGAAGACTCCCGTCAAAGTCATGCTGGCAGCTCACATGGATCAGATCGGGTTTCTGGTTCGACACATCAGTGACGACGGGTTTGTGCGAGTCATTCCGGTTGGCGGTTTTGACACTCGCAATCTCTTCGCTCGACGGGTTCGGATCTGCACGACCGATGGCGAGATCCCCGGCGTGATGAATCCCGCCGGGAAACCGATTCACATCGCTTCGGAAGCTGACCGTAAGAAAGTGCCGGAGATCTCCGAATTTTTCATCGACCTCAGTCTGCCGGGTGAAACGGTGAAGGAACAGGTTCAGGTTGGCGACATGGTGGTGCTTGATGGTCCGTTTTCCGAAGTCGGAAACAGCGTCGTTTCGCAATGTCTGGATAACCGGGTTGGCTGCTGGGCTCAGATTCGGGCGATCGAAGCCCTCGATCATCACAACTGCGATGTCTACGCCGCGTGGACTGTTCAGGAAGAAGTCGGACTGCGAGGGGCGTTTCCTGCCGCTTACGAAATTGAACCAGACTTCGCGATCGCCTGCGACACGACTCTGTGCTGTAAGACTCCCGGCGTCCCTGACGAAGAACGTGTCACCGTTGCCGGTGACGGCTTGTGTCTGCACATCATGGATTCGTCGATGATCGGCGACATTGGTTTGATCGAAGAAATCGAAGCCATCGCCAAAGCTGAGAACATCAGGACGCAGCGAGGCATTCTTGCCCGAGGTGGCCAGGATGGAGCCGCCATTCAGAGGACTCGCCGAGGCGTAAGAACCGTCGCCTTCGCCTGCCCGATCAAGTACATCCACACGGTCACCGAGATGGCTCACAAAGATGACCTGGCCGCGTACCCGGCGCTGCTGACTGCCTGGCTGAAATCGCTTTGAGCGGACGAGTGATGGCACGAACGATTGCCGCAAAGAGCACAGAGAGTCGTGAGAAAACTCGTGTTGTGATTCATTGCGTTTTCGCGGCGAATTCCTCGACCGTCAGTGGATTATTCTAACGATGCCGCCGAACCATGACCGGACGGCTCCATCTGTTTCGACGTTAATCGCGCCGTTTTCGGCGATCCCGTGGCAGAGGCCGACGATCCGGCGATCTCCCGATTCGAGTGAAACTTGCTGGCCGGTCAGCGTGCATTGTTGCTGCCAGCGGTCCTTCAGGTTGAGCGTTGAATTACCAAGGTCTCGGATCAGAGCCTCAAACCGCTGAAGGAAGCTGAGCAGCACATCGGACGGGCTGAAGTCGGTGTCGGTTTCGTCGAAGATTGAGGTCGCGATTGTTCGAACGTCGTCGGGGGCGTCGCTGAGTGAATTGGCCACGTTGATGCCGACTCCGATGACCAGTTCTGATGTTGAGCCGAGTGGCGGTTCGACGAGAATACCACAGATCTTTCGCCCGTTCAGGAAAACATCGTTAGGCCACTTGAGTCCGACTTTCTGACCGGGGGCGAAGCTGGCCAGGATGTCGGCGACCGCGAGCGCTGTTGTCAACGACACGAGCGGCCATCGTTCGTGCGTGACTAAGAATTCAGCTGGCTCAAGCCGGAGTGAAAATGTGAGCGCTCCGTCGCGAGCCCACCATTGATTTCTGCCTCGCCCACGCCCACCGGTTTGAGAATCCGTCAGAAAAAGCGACGGAGACTTCCGCTCAGGATTCGGTAAGAGAGCCAGGTCGTTCGTTGATCCGCACTCCCGACGAAACTCAATTTCGCGGACGAATGATTCGTCAAGCAGGCGTTCCAGATCGAACCAGCGGGAGGTGTAGTCTGCGGAAATGCTCATCAACTACTTCGGCAAATCCGTCTTTAGATTGATGGTGGCCGCGCCGTCGGCTGTGACTTCAATCGGTAGTGACCATCGCGAAGTGTGCAGTTTGCAGAGTCCGCCAACGCCCCCGCGACAGAATGAGTAAGTCACTGAAAGTTGCAGTTGAGCTGAGCCTTCAGACGCCGCCAGTGGAATCTCAAAAATTGCGGTGGTGCCATCGGCTTTGCCTTTGATGCTCTTTCCGAGACGCTCTTCGGCGATCAGTGATTGCTGGCTGCTGGCGACAATTTTCGCTCGCAGCGGAGCAAGGTCGTTCAGTTTGTAGTCTTCCGGAATCTGAAGTTCGACGGCCAGAGTCATGACATCAGTTGCGGCGATTTTTTGCGGCGGCAGCTGGAGAAACTGAACTCCTTCCGATTCGAGGCTGGTTGATTCTCCGGTCGGCTTGATGGGTTCGGCAAGTCCGACGATTTCAAAGGGTGACGCCTGTCGTGTTTTCAGATCGATCGTGACGATTCGATGGTTGTTTGTGTCGGCGATGTAAAGGGTGTCACCAGAAAGCGTCATGCCGGCTGGCTCGTGGAGCTGCAACGGGGCGAGGTCTGCCCCAGCGATTCCTGTTCCTGACAAGGTGGTCACTTCTCGTTTGGCGACGTCGATTACCTTGATTTTGTGGTTGTAGGCGTCGGCGACGAAGACCTTGCCGTCCGAATAATGAACTCCGAGCGGGTGTTGCAGTCGAGCGTCGGCGCCAATGCCATCGCGGTCGCCGAATTCAAAAAGAGTTCGTCCGTTGGGCAGATCGTGAGCACCGACGATCGTGGTGACCTTCCCTTTCGGGTCGACAGAAACCTGGCGGATGGATGAGCCTTCGCTGTCGGCGACGTAGATGAAATTTCCGTCGCTGGAGATGCCGGAAGGCTGGGCAAGTGCCGATTGGTCGAGCGGGCCGTCGAGAATGTCCTCCCGTCCGGTGCCGGCGAAGACGCCGATGTCGTTGGAGCCGATTTCGTGAGACCACAACTGGTGCGGTCCGGCCATCGCGATGAAAAGTGTTCCGTCGACGATTTCCAGATCCCACGGACTGTTCAGGGCTGTGGCTTTCAGAGGGCCACCGGTTGTGCGACTTCGATCCTGCATTCCGGTTCCGGTCAGTGTCGAAACCGTCTTCGTTTTCAGATTGACAGCTCGAAGCAGGTGATTCTCGGTGTCGGCGACGTAAAGAGTTTCACCGTCGAGGGCCATTCCCTGCGGATGATCAAATGACGCTTCCGAGTAGCCGCCGTCGTTTGCTCCGATCTGGCCGTTGCCAATGACGTCGATCAGCTTGCCATCAAGTGTCGACACGACGATGCGGTTGTGGTTGCTGTCTGAAACGAACAACCGGTTGCTGGCCGTGTCGGCCAGCAGTTTGCCGGGGAACTTGAGCGGGCCGGACTTCATTCTGTTTTGCTCGAGGTCAAATTCGACAGGAGTTCTGTCGAGCGTTCCCTTGGCGCTGTGCCAGTCAATCAGTTTCTGAACGATAACGTCGAGCAGTTCGCGGTTGCCTTCGCCAGAAACGTAGCCGCAGTAATTTCCTTCCGGGTCGATGAGGACCAGTGTCGGCCAGGAACGGGCTCCCATTTTTCGCCAGACGATCATCTCTGAATCGTTGATGACGGGATGTTCGATTTCGTACCGGACGATGGCGCGACGAATGGCCTCGGTGTCTTTCTCGTTGTCGAACTTCGCTGAGTGGCAGCCGATGACGACCAGCTCGTTCGGATACTTCTGCTCGAGATACTTCAGGTCGGGCAGGACATGAATGCAGTTGATGCAGCAGTAGGTCCAGAAGTCGATCAGGACGACCTTTCCCCGCAAATCCTTCAGCGAGATTTCGCCGGACGTGTTGAGCCACGCTTCGCCGCCATCGAGGCTGGGAGCCGGGAAGCGGTTTGGAAACGGATTCTCCAGCGGCTTGCCATCGGGGCCGATGACCGTGTTTTTCGAGGTAGCGTCGCTGGACGATTCTGTCGCGTCTTTTTCATTGTCTGTCTGCTGATCGTCGCTGATGGCGAAACTCGTCCCAACAACGGCGAAGCCAGAGATCATCAGAGCGACAATCAGAACTCCAGCAAGAATACGAACAGCACGAGACGGTGTCGGGTCTTCAAGTGTGCGATCGAACTGGGATATATCGGATTGCTCAGATTGCGAAGAGTCGGACATGGATGGCTCCGCAGCGGGAAGGATTCGATTCTGATAACTCTCAGCGGCAGCTTAGTCAGTACGCGTCGATCAGGACCAGATCGTAGGGGGCAACGATTGCTGCTTCAAACCTGAGTTGAAGACGGGGCGTGCAGCGGTTACTGACCGGGCGTAAAGTCCAGAACCCGGACTTTGTCGAGGTTTGGTTTAAGAACCTCAACGAACGCCTGGTGATCGGCATGTGGCAGGTACGCGGCCCGTCCGGTGTCGTCGGCGAATGTCACCATGAAGCAGTGTGTGAATCCGTGGCTGTGGCGTTCCGGACTGTTGTTTCTGCCCCATTCGAACGCCTTGATCGTGTCGATCTTCGATGGTAACGCGGCGAACGCTTCTTCCACTTCTTTGACGGCTTCTGGTGATGCGTCGTCTTTGAACTTGAAAAACACAGCGTGCTTGAGTTCGTTCTCCATCTTTTCCTGTGGAGTACCCCAGTAGTCGATGACAAAAACCTTGTCGTTGTGAGGTCGCAGAACGTCGCCAAAGGCTTTGTGATCAGGGTGCGGCAGATATTCGGCTCGCCCGGCTTCGTCTTTGAACGTCAGGAAGAAGCAGTGAGTGAATCCGTCGTCTTTCCCCTCCGGGCTGTTGTTGGTACCCCATTGGAAATCGATGATTGAGTCGATCTTTGAGGGCAACTCTGCGAAGGCGGCGATTACCCCCTTGATGTCGTTTTCGGTTGCGGTTTCTTTGAAAGAGAAGAACACCGCGTGACGAAGCACCTGGCCGGAATGATCTTCCGGTGAGGTCGCTGTTTCAGGCGGAGTTGCTTCCGCTGGTTCGGTTGTTTCACTGGTTTCAGCTGTCGAGTCGGTCACGTTGGTGTCTTCCAGGACGGTCGTTGTTGATGAAGAGGTGGGGGCATCCGCAGGCCCACAGGATACGCATGCGGCGATTACCAGGCTGCACAACAGCTTTAACGCGAATTGAGTTGGACGCATTTTGGATTGAACCTTTTCTGCGGCGTTTTGAAGGCGGAATTCTGGACGTTTCCGACATGATGCTTCGTTTAGCAGGGCGGCATTTCCGAATGCCGTTGTGAATGGAAGCCCAACGACAACGGAAGCGTAGCGGAAGACTTCTTATTTTCGTACGCAACGGCGTCCTTGATCTGTCGAGCGAGGCGGTCAAGAATCGTCCACGTATTCGCCGTGCGACGTTCGCGACGTCATCCGTTCTGGATGTCGCACTTTGTCTCAACGAGAGCAGACAGTCAGAACCATCGTGAACCTGTCAGACAATCCGGCCTCGACATCAGGCCTTGCGCGTGTGGCTCCCGGCCTCGTCGGGTTCCTGCATTTCCTCACGCTGGGAGCGGCACTGCCTCTATTGCCGCTCTATCTGAAAGCAACACTGGGGTACTCCTGGACGATTTGCGGAGTCATCCTGACGGCTGTGCCTTTTTCGTTGCTGATCGCCCAGGTCGTTGTTCGATCGCTCAGCCAGTATGGAATTGACCTTCGGCTTGGTTTGGCGGTGAGCCACCTGCTGGCTGCGGGCGTCGCGATGGCGGCGGCGTTTCGAGCAGAGTTGTCTGCGGACTCAGCAAGCGACTGGCGATACGTGTTCGGTTTTACGGTCCTGTATTTTTCGCTGCTCGCTCCGTCGATGTCGTGGATTGGTCGCGTGGGCGATGCGGCCACTCAATCTGGTCAATCAGTGGTTCGCATGTGGCGAGTCTGGGGGACCGTCGGGTTTATCCTTCCGGCCTGGTTGTGCGAGTCACTGCTGGTTCGATTTCCCAATCTGATCCCGACCGTTACGTCACACGAAATTCTGATTCCAGTCGCGGGCTGGGCAGGGCTGGCGACTGCGTTTTCGGCCATCCTTTTACCGGAAGTCGAACCCGAGCTGGATGGTGATCGCAGCCTGACTTTTCAATCAGACGATCCAGCGACGGCGAAGTTTGGAACGCTGCTGGCGCTCGCAGTGTTGCTGATCGTCGTCGTCCAGCGGTGCCACTACCTGTGGAACGCTTCGTTCTTTGAGTCGATTCTGAAAGCGCACGCGGTCGAGCGTCAGTTCGTTCATCGATTGATGGTGGCCGATCAGGTCTTCGAATTAATCGGCCTGTTTCTGCTCGGGACGGGCGTGATGAAATTCGGCACGCGAGTGACACTAATGGTCGGTGGGTTGGCCTGGGTTGGCCGAGCGGTACTGCTGGCGTGGATGTCCCGGACTTCGCCGTCCGGTCAGGTGGCGATGGCGAGTCTCTGTGGCGCGCAGGTTCTGCAGGGGGTTGCTGTCGTGACGTTCTTTGGAACGCTTGGCGTGATTCTGAAACTGCATTACGGAGTTTTGGCGTGTCGCTTTCAGATCATGCTGGTGTCTGTTGGCGGAATCGTTGGCATGTTGATTGGCGGGGTCGTCGCGGACGACATGCTGATGGATGGTGACGGCATTCTGCTCAATGGTTTGCCGGGACTGATTGGGCTCTCCAGTTCCGAGAACCCGGTCGTCGCAAGCTGGCTGCAGGGCTGGCCGGGAGTCTGGGGGCTCTCCGCAGTGCCTTGTCTGATCGCGATGATTCTGGTGTGTCTATCGAAAACGGCCAGCGTTTCGCTGGACAGTCGAGGATGACCGACTGCACTCGCCGGTGCGAATTTGGATGCTGTGATTGCGGTTGCCCGGGGCAAACGTTGAGCAGAGTCCATTTTCGAAGCCTGGTGCTGATGCCATCCGGTGAGATTTCGAGTTTGAACAGGCAACGTTACTGGATGGCTGGCATCGTTCCCGAATGATCAATGGGAGGAATCTTCTATCGTCCGTTTGCCCTTGAGAAAATTGACGGGAGTCAAACTGCGTGCAGTTGTGGTCGAACGGCGGAGAATATATGTCCGGAATCCTCACGGAATCATTCGTTGTTTTCGCAGAACGTCAGGCTCGCTCCCGGTGTGGATGCACTGAAACATGGCTTTCGGACAACTCCTGGGGGGCGGTTTGATGGTATTGCTTCGCAATACTTTGTCGAGTACCGGGAAATCCTTCCTGCGACGCATCGACCTCATCGTCGAATGGCTGCTTGTCTACGCAACGTATTGCTCGCTCGCTAACCTTTAACCGACCCGATCCGCGAAGTCATTACTCAGGAAGAATCCAATGAAATACGTTTGCTGTGTCGTTTCCATTCTGTTGTGCGCCGGAGTGATTCTTGCCGACGAGAAAGTTCTCACCGCAAAGAACGTCGATTCAAGGCACATTGGTGTGGGGGCCCATCCGGTGGACGGTGCGGAAGTTCTGATCGACGGCTCGCGAAAGATGCTTGACGAAAAATGGACTTACTGGGAGGGGCCGCGATTTGCCTCGTCGCTGCCGATCAAGTGGAAGATTGTTGACGATCCGGTTGATGGTGGCACCGTCGTCATGACGGATGATCCTGTCGCGGCCGGAGGCAAATACGGCACCGCCGACATCGTCACGAAGAAGAAGTATCGCGACTTTCGTCTGCACGTTGAGTTTTTGATCATGAAGCCCGGAGGGAACAGCGGCGTCTATCTGCAGAATCGCTACGAAATTCAGGTGCTTGATGGCGATAAAACGAAGCACGGCATGGCAGCCGTCATCAACGAAACCGAATCTCCCTACCACGCATACAACGGCGTCGGAAAATGGAACGCGTACGACATTAACTTCCGGGCGGCGAGGTTCGTCGACGGGAAGCTCACCGAGAACGCGCTCGTGACGATGTACTTCAACGGTCAGAAGGTTCACCACAATCAGAAGATCATGAAGGTGTGGGGCGGGCCAAATTCCGGCATCGACGGCGGTAACGACGGAGGCCGGGGAATCACTGATGTGCCGGGCGGCCTGAAGCTTCAATGCGAGGGCCACGACGTTCGATATCGCAACACGTGGATCAAAGAAGTCGATCTCAAAGCCGACACCAGCTTCTGAGCAGTTGCGACTTCGATCTCCTGGTTGAGCGATCCTGTTTCCTGAAGTCTCTTGCCTGGTAGCGTTGATTTTGGCGTTCGGATTCGGTCTGAGGTTACGCGAGAGAAGTGACCTCGAAAGTTGGATTCAGATTCCCGGTTGTCTCTATCGCTGAGTGCCTTGGTTTGATAGACCGGCAGCAGTAACCTCCTTCGTCCCGGTTTCTCAATTGTATATGGAGCTGCCTGTGAAATATTTGATCGTGATCTGCCTGCTGACTGTTTCTTCAACCATTTGCCTGGCCGATAAAAACACAGACATCTCACCCGTCCTGGCAAAGCCCGGTAAGGTGATGCTGAATGATGACTTTGACGGAGAAACGCTCGGCAAGGAGTGGGCGACGGCGAAGGGCGAGTGGAAGATCAAAGACGGGGCCATTGCCGCGAAAGAACTCAAAACTGACAAGCACGCTGCGGTGCTGACCTGCAAACTGAAGAATCGCGACTCAATCGTTCGCTTTTCGTTCAAGCTGGATGGCTCAACCAATGGTCTTCACTTCAGCCTGAATCATGCAAAGGGCCACCTGTTCCGAGTCATCGTCGCACCGACCGGGTTGACCGTTCGTACCGATGCGGACAAGAAAGACAAGACGATTAAGAGCGAACTTATTGCCGAGGCAAAGGCGAAGTTCGAGCAGGGCAAGTGGTACACGCTACAGGTCGAAATGGTCGGCGACCGCGTCGTGGCGGTGACCGACAACGGCTTGAAAGTTACCGGCCAGCATCCACGCCTCGACGTCGAAAAGCCGAACTACCGCTTTGTCATGCGAGGCGAAACGCTGTCGATCGACGACCTGAAAATCTGGACGACGAAGTAAACGTGAAGTTCCGACTGATCTCACGCAGAGCCTGATATGCAGCGGCGTTGTTGATTCATTGGGAGGCTGTCGATCGTTTTCAAAATCGATTGATGGCCCCCGACTGAATGTTCCTGCATCAAAAATGCGAGGACAGAAGCCGGGATCGATGTCGCGTATGCGGGCTGATTTGTCTTCGAATGTGTCATCCGGAATTGAGGGGGCCTCATCCTGATTCCTTCCACACTCCCGTCAGGAAGGATGTTGTTGTGAGTAATCGTTTCTGCCCGCTGTGTACGTCTTGCGAGGTCTTACCATTTCACAAGGATCGCGCACGTGAATTCTGGCGCTGCCGGATTTGTTGGTTGATCTTTGTGCCTTGCGAGTACCACCTCTGCACATCGGATGAAAAAGCTCATTACGATCAGCACGAAAACTCTCCCGACGATTCTGGCTATCGGAATTTTCTCGGTCGACTCTTTGAGCCTGTGAACGCTCGGCTTGCTTCTGGCAGTTCCGGCCTGGACTTTGGTTCCGGCCCGGGGCCGACACTTTCCATCATGTTCAACGAGGCCGGGCATGATGTCGCGATTTACGATCCGTTTTACTCACCAGACAGGACTCCACTGATCCGTGAGTACGATTTTGTGACGGCTAGTGAAGTCGTTGAGCACTTCGGCAACCCCGGCGAGGATCTGCAACGGCTTTGGTCCAGTGTCCGCCCCGGTGGCCTGCTCGGCATCATGACGAAACAGGTGGTCGACGAGACGTCGTTTTCAGACTGGCACTACAAAAACGACCCAACACACGTCAGCTTCTTCTCCAGCGAAACGTTTCAATGGATCGCTGCTGATTGGAGTGCCGAGCTGACCGTTGTTGATCGCGACGTTATCCTGCTTGCAAAATATCAGCGCAGCTGACTTGACCATCCGATTGGCGAAGTCATTCGACTGTTGCCTGATTTTTCGGATTGACTTTTTCAAAACTGGCAAGGGCGTAAGCGATGACGCATATGATCTGGAGGTTTGTTGTCGTGGTTGCATTCGTCGCCGCACCTGCTGTTTCCAGAGCCGAGGACAGTGGCGACTCGAAATCGCAATTGAGGCTTTACATGGATGGAAAGTGCGGCCCAGGCAGCGGCCAGCACATCGTCTTTGTGACCGGTGAGGAATACTACCGCTCGGAAGAAGGCATGCCGATGTTTGCGAAGATACTCTCGCAGCGGCACGGCTTTGACTGCACCGTACTATTTGCGATTGATTCGGAAACCGGCATCATCAACCCAAATAAGATTCATCATATTCCCGGTCTGGAAGTGCTGGATTCGGCTGATTTGCTGGTGTTGTTTACTCGGTTTCGAGAATTGGCGGACTCTGACACAAAACACATCGCGGATTTTATCAACGCCGGGAAGCCGGTGGTTGGTTTTCGAAACGCAACTCATCCGTTCCGTTATCCGACAGAAAGTTCGAGCGCGTATGCAGATTGGGATTTTCGCAGTAAAAAATGGCCGGGCGGATTCGGGCAGCAGATCCTGGGGGACACCTGGGTGTCGCATCACGGGAAGTTTCTGAAGGAAGCGACGCTGGCAAAGGTCAATGTTCAGCATGCAAACCATCCGGTGCTGCGAGGCGTGTCGCCCGAGTTGTTTGCTCGGACCGACGTTAACGGTGTCATCAGGCTGACGGTCAGCGACATGATTCTTTACCACGGCTATGTGCTGCCAGGGCTGAATCGTGAAGACACTCCCGTGGCGGATGGCAGGAACGATCGACCGATGCCGTGGGCATGGTTTCACAATTACACGGCTCCTTCCGGGAATACCGGCCGATCGTTCTGTCTGACGGCGGGCGCTTCCGTCGACTGGCTGGAAGAAGACCTGCGACGCCTGGTCATTAATGCGGTTTATTCGTTGACCGGAATTGAGAATCAGATCCCGACACGAACCAACGTTGATTTCATCGATGCGTACCAACCTTCCGCTTTCGGTGCGCACACGGATGAAGAGTGGAAGAAGCTTAACCTGCGACCGGGCAGTTTCGGCATCAAGGTTCGGCAGCCATGAGTCCGGCAGAAACGACACCTTACTGTTGGATAATTCTCTGCAACATGTGATGACGATTCTTTACTGCAAAATGACGATGTTCAATTGAGGGCTGACTATGAAACGATTGACTTTGATGCTCGCAGTCCTGGCTGTATTCTCGCTCGCAGGTTCAGGCGATCTGCTCGCTGAATCCAGAGAGAAGTCTCGCCGACCGAACATTCTGTTTGCGATCGCCGACGACTGGTCGTTCGGTCATGCCGGAGCCTACGGCTGCGGGTGGGTTCAGACACCGAACTTTGATCGAGTAGCGAAAGAAGGAATTCTCTTCACGCGAGCGTACACGCCCAATGCGAAGTGTGCTCCGTCGCGAGCGATCATCCTGACTGGTCGGTACTCGTGGCAGCTCGAAGAAGCAGGCAATCACATGGCGTTTTTTCCGTCGAAGTTCGGCAGCTTCATGGAACGTCTCGAAGCGGACGGCTATTCGACAGGATTTACCGGCAAAGGTTGGGGGCCGGGGTTTGCTGACGATGCGAACGGGAAACCTCGACGAATTACGGGGAAGGTGTTCCGGGGGAAGACGGCCAGACCTCCTGCAAAAGGAATTTCGAATAACGACTACGCGGCCAACTTCAGCGACTTCCTGCAGAGCAGTTCTGATGGGAAACCGTGGGCCTTCTGGTTGGGAACGACCGAGCCGCATCGCGGTTACGAGTACGGATCGGGTGTTAGGCTGGGCAAGAAACCTGGCGACATCGAGCGAGTTCCCGGCTACTGGCCGGACAACGAAACGATTCGCAATGACATGCTCGATTACGCGATTGAAGTTGAGCACTTTGACAATCATCTGGGCAAAGCGTTGGCCTTGCTGGAAGCTGCTGGCCAGTTGGACAACACCCTGATTGTTGCGACGTCTGATCACGGCATGCCGTTTCCTCGAGCGAAGGGACAGGCGTACGATCACTCGAACCACATTCCGCTGGCGATTCGATGGGCGGGTGGAATCGAGAGGGCCGGTCGCGTTGTTGAGGACTTTGTCGACTTTTCTGATCTGGCGCCAACGTTTCTTGAGGCAGCTCAGGTGTCTGACGAAGGGCCAATCATGCAGCCCATCAGCGGGCGCAGTCTGTTTCCGATCTTTCAATCAAGCGACGCTGAAAAAACGAAGCTTCACCGCGACCACGTTCTCGTCGGCAAAGAGCGGCACGACATCGGGCGACCGAATAACTGGGGATACCCGATTCGAGGGATTGTCAAAGGGGACATGCTCTACCTGCACAATTTCGAAACGGCACGCTGGCCAGCCGGAGATCCGATCACTGGATATCTCAACTGTGACGGTGGTCCGACTAAGTCAGTCGTCCTCGAAATGCGGCGGGACGGATTGAATCTGGACTTCTGGAATTTATGTTTCGGAAAACGTCCGACGGATGAACTCTACGATCTGTCGAGCGACCCGGACTGTGTCAAAAACCTGGCTGGTGAGCGTTCACAGGCTCAGAAGGTGGATGCACTGAAACAGCAGCTCTTCAGAGAATTGAAGTCGCAGGGCGATCCTCGTATGAGTGGAAATGGGGGAGTATTCGACGCTTATCCCTACTCGGGAGCAAGTACCGACAACTTTTACAAACGCTTCACTTCGGGCGAGAAAGTGAAGGCTGGCTGGGTCAGTCCGTCCGACTTCGAGAAAGAGCCGGTCGACTAGGCCAGGCAACAGTACTCCGGTCACGAGAACAGGCAAGGATGTCATGACGGTGGGAAACGCTGAATCAGAAACCGGTGAATCACTGATCGTTTCTACGGGTTCGTCCGAGCGAACGGTCCGCGCGGCAGGTGGCCACGAAATCCGTGTCCCCGATGGTTGGGAGTTGCTGCCGCCGGGCGATGCAGCCTTGACTCGCCGAGTCAAGGCTGGCGGACCCACCTGGACGGTGCAGGAGAAAAAAGGTCGACGAACTTTTTCGAAGGGCGTGTGGGCTCCGGCGGACCGCATCGCTGCCGTACGCGCGGATCTGGAAGTCGAGCGGTCGACCGAGTCCTATGCAAAGAGGCGACAGGCAGATGCGAAGCGCCGGGAACGGAAACAGGGTGAGTACGTCGAAGACTTTCAACTGGCGGTGCTTTCGTTTCTTAACTTCAGCTCACGCCACACCGATGTTGCTGCAAAACTTGCCGAAGCCGTGGCCAGTCATGCGACTCCAGTCGGCAGCGGGACAGTCGCTCGCACTCAGCGAATTCCGATCGAGCAACGCGCTGAGTCGGCCGTCATCGCCTGGTTGCGTCACCAGACGACCGCGTATGACAACATGAAGATCGCTCGGATTAAAGGAAAGAGACGCGAGGTTCGACGTATGCTGGCCGAAGAGTCGCGACGTCTGCTGGCTGGCTACCGCGGAGACAAGGCGGTCGATGCTCAGGACTGTCCGCTGCAGATTGCACTGCGGTCGAGTGCGAGCTTACATGCCGCTTCTGAAAAATCTTTGCCCCGCGAATGATGCTCGATTTTCATCGCCCGGCAGTCGACTACCATCCGGATGTGATTGGCCGATGGATGGTCGGTTTCCCGGCTTTCTGATGGAGAATTCTGAATGCTCAACGCTGTTTACGTCTGCGGCGCGGTGCTGGTGCTTGTTGCGATTTATGACATCGTGCAGACCAAACACGCGATCCTGCGAAATTTTCCGATCCTCGGGCACTTTCGTTATCTGCTTGAAACAATCGGGCCGGAACTTCGTCAGTACATTGTCACCAGTAACAACGAAGAGCGTCCCTTCAGTCGTGATGAGCGAACCTGGGTTTATGCCTCGTCCAAGAAGCAGAATAACTACTTTGGTTTCGGGACGGATAACGACCTTGAGCAGTCGCCGAATCACCTGATCATCAAACATTCGGCGTTCCCGCTTTCAGAACTGCGGCCTGGCCAACCGGGTTACGATCCCAAATTCCGAATTCCGTGTGCCAAGATTCTCGGCGAGGCCAGAAATCGCAAACACGCTTTTCGGCCGACGTCGGTCGTCAACGTTTCCGGCATGAGTTACGGATCGATGAGCGGCCCGGCGGTCGAGGCGATCAATCGAGGATGTGGCATCGCCGAATGTCTGCACAATACCGGCGAGGGTGGGATCTCGGAATTTCACCAGCACGGCGGTGAGCTGATCTGGCAGATCGGCACAGGCTACTTTGGATGTCGCAACGAGTCTGGCGAGTTTGATCTGCAACGTTTCAAAGAGAACGTTGCAAGGAACAAAGTTAAGGCGATTGAGATCAAGCTCAGTCAGGGAGCCAAACCTGGGCTCGGCGGATTACTGCCGGCTGCGAAAATTACGCCCGAGATTGCAAAGATCCGAGGGATCCCGATGGGTAAGGATTGTGCCAGCCCGTCAGGTCATTCCGCCTTTCACGATGTTGATTCCATGCTGGACTTTGTCGAGATGCTCGCCGAGGAAAGCGGTTTACCCGTTGGAATCAAGTCGGCAGTTGGCGAGTCGCAGTTCTGGAGCGATCTTGCCCGCATCATGGACACCACTGGACGTGGAGTTGACTTTATCACCGTTGACGGTGGCGAAGGAGGGACCGGAGCAGCCCCTTTAGTGTTTACGGATCATGTGGCATTGCCGTTTAAGCTGGGGTTCACTCGGGTTTATCGCGAGTTCTTTGAGCGAGGGATTCACAGCCAGATTGTGTTCGTCGGTTCAGGAAAGCTTGGCTTTCCGGCATCGGCGATTCTGGCCTTCGCCCTGGGATGCGACATGGTTCACGTCGCTCGCGAACCGATGCTTTCGATCGGCTGCATTCAGGCGCAGCGGTGCCACACTGGGCACTGCCCGACGGGAGTCGCGACGCAGAACCGCTGGTTGATGCGCGGCCTTGATCCAACGCACAAAGGCGCCCGCCTGGCAAATTACATCGTCACGCTGCGGAAAGAGATTCTTCAGTTGTCCAGAGTCTGCGGAGTAATGCACCCATCGCTGGTTACCGCTGACCAGTGTGAAATCACTGACGAACGATTCGGCAGCATGACCGCGCGAGAATTGTTCAGGCTGGCCGATTCACCGGATTATGGCCTGCCGTCTGATGAGCAACGAAAGACGATGCTGGAGCTGCCGAAATCGACAACGTAGGTCAGGCTTTACCTGACGGATTTTCGCCAACCAGATTCGGTACTTGCCAGTGCTCGGCAATTCGTCAGGCCGAGCCTGATCTGCGACGACTCATGCCAGCAGATCATTGATGACGTGCCCGTGCACGTCGGTCAGACGGCGGTCGATTCCGTTGTTGCGGACGGTCAACTTTCGATGATCGATGCCGAGCAGATGCAGTATTGTGGCGTGGATATCGTAAACCTGAGTCGGGTTGTCCCGGTCCAGCGGCTTGTAGCCCCACTGGTCTGATGGTCCGTAAGTCATCCCGCCTTTGATGCCGCCTCCGCACAGCCAGTTGGTGAAGACGTAAGGGTTGTGGTCTCGTCCTTTGCTGCCTTGCGTGCTTGGCATTCGACCAAATTCGGTTGTCCACAGAACGATTGTGTCGTCAAGCATTCCTCGTTGTTTCAGATCTTTAATCAGCGCCGCCGCTCCGTGTGACATGCCCATCGCCAGTGGCCCGTGGTCTCGTTGGATGTCTTCGTGCGAGTCCCAGTTGCGTCGTGGAAAACCGTTGTCGTTGCCCGACCAGATTTGCACGAACCGAACGCCGCGTTCCAGCAGTCGTCTGGCGACCAGACACTTTCGCCCGAAGTAGTCGGTTTCCTCCACGGGGTTGATCTCTTTGCTGAATTCCTTCTGGCCATGATTCAGGCCGTACATGTCGATGATGTGTCTTGGTTCCTGCGAAATGTCCAGGGCTTCCGGCGCGCTTAACTGCATCTTCGCAGCCAGTTCGTAGCTGCGAATTCGAGCTTCCAGTCGCGAGTCGCCTGCGCGAGACTCCTGATGCTCGCGGTTTAGTTTTGTCAGGAGCTGCAACGCGCGCGCGTCGCCGGCGCTGCTGACGTATTCGGCCCTGGGGATCAGATCATCGATTGGATTCTCCGTCCCGGGACGAATGATCGTGCCCTGGTGATGGGTCGGGAGAAACGCCGCTCCCCAGTTCTTCGGCCCGTTGGAAGCAAACCCTCGCCGATCGGGAAGCACGACGAACGTAGGCAGATTCTCGTTCATGTTTCCCAGGGCGTAGCTGATCCAACTGCCCATGCCAGGAAAGCCCGGCGTGTCGAAGCCCGTTGCCTGAAGGTAGGTCGCCTGGCTATGGACGCCGGTCTTGCCAACCATATTATGGACGAAGGCCATCTCGTCGACGACGTCGCTCAGCGGCGCGACAACCTCGCTGAGATGTTTACCACATTCGCCGTACTGGCTGAACGTGAACGGAGATTTCATCCACGGCCCGAGGCCATTCTGAAAAGCTTCAACATGCTCGCCGAAGTCAGACTTCTCGCCGTGGTGCTTTTCAAGTAAGGGTTTGTAGTCGAACAGATCCAGGTGGCTGGCTGCTCCGCCCATGAATAACTGCACGACTCGTTTGGCTTTTGGCGGATGATGAAGCACCTCGACGGCGGCTCCGCTGCCGGGTTGAGTCGTTGCGGCCAGTAGGCCATCAGCTTCGAGCATTCCAGCAAGTGCCAGTCCACCAAAACCGCCAGCAGACTGATTCAGAAACTGTCGTCGATCCATTTCCATTCTCGCTGAGGAAGTTCTTCGCTGTGCTGACAGCATGGTCAGGTGTGGGGGCGGAAATATCAATCAGCAGGGGACATTGGCCACCGTTTCCATCCGCTGAGGAATCCTCGAGCGCATCGTTAAAGGACTTTGCCCAATTTCGTGTTCAAGTGATAATCCGGTTTGTGTCGATGGGGATATGAGCGTAATACTCTGCCGAAGGTCTCTCCGGAGAGGATGATTGCCAGGCGGTGAAGGTCACGATGTCCAGAAACGTAACCAGCATTCTGACAATGGCGGCGATGTTGCTGCATTCGATTCTCGGGTGCTGCGCTCATCATGCTCATGCCTGTGAGCAAGTTGAATCTGCCGTTCGGTGTCAGACTGAGCACAATGGACTTCATGCTGAAGTTTCCGAAGTGGCTCATGACGAGCATCGCCGAGCGGCACACAAAGATTGTCACTCTGCACCGAGGGAGACGGTGACTCACTGTCGAGGGATGGACCATCAGGTTCAGGAGCCCAACCTGGTTGGCGACGATGAAGTTCATGAGCCGTTGCCGCACTCGCCGTGCCAGCAGAGTTGTGATGATGGAGACTGCCGATTCACTCAGTCTTCTGTCGTCAGGACGCCGTCGCCGGGCGAAGGGCAATTGATTTGCCCCGTTTTTGCAGCCGCCGACACAGGCTTGCCGGGGCGAACTCAGGCTTCCTTCCGCCGAGCCGACTCCGGGCCGCCAGACGCGCTACGGGAGAATGCTGTCGCCTGATGTTTCAGGTGTGGCGGCTGTAAGAACGCGCGTGCTGATGCGTGTTCAGGCCGAGTGCGAAAGAAGTTTGCGACGAGTTGTTGCGCCTCTTCCGCCTCAAGGGCCCTTTCTTGAACAGTGCTCTGAAGTGTCGCTCTGTCCTGACGCTTTCTGTGGCTGACCATTTCGGCGATGCACGGCTCTGCCTGCTCCAGGCTGACTGCCTTGTTGATTGGCTCCGGCACTTTGTCCCACGACAGTGGATATTCTGATGAAACTTCGCATTCCTCACCTACCGTTGAAACTGATCGGCTGGCTGGTTGCCATCGCGGTTCTTGTCCCGGCTTTCATTTTTCGGGGGAGCTGGTTTCCAGGAACCGACGCCTGGGTCAAAAGAACGATCGGCAACTATCGACAGTCAGGCTCCGCAACGGAGCATGGGCATGACGGTGCTGCTGAGTCGGGGGGGCACGATCATGGTGGGCACGCCGGTCATGATGAAGCTACATCGCTCGAACTGTCCGCTCAGGCGCTCTTGAATCTTGGACTGACCCCGGAGTTCATTCAGCCGGTGACACTTTCAACCTACCGTCGCAGTCTTCGAGTGCCGGCGGTCGTCGTCGAACGTCCTGGGCGAACGAGGCTTCAGGTTGCGACTCCAATGACTGGGGTGATCCGCCATGTTCACGCGGTGGAAGGCGAAGCGGTCAAGCCGGGAACGTTGTTGTTCGAGATCCGGTTGACCCATGAAGATCTTGTTCTGGCACAGACCAGTTTTCTTCAGACACTCGGCGAGCTGGATGTCGAACAGCGCGAGATTATCCGTTTGACCGAGGCGACAAAAAGTGGGGCCGTTCCTCGAGTCAAACTGCTTGAACGCGAGTATGCGAAAGACAAACTCGATGCACTACTGAGTGCCCAGCGGGAAGCGTTGCGATTGCACGGGCTTTCGAACGAGCAGGTAGATCAGATCGCGGCTGACCGGCGGCTGCTCCGAGAGCTGCAGGTGTTTGCGCCGAGTCCCGATGAGCATTCGGACGAGGAACTGAAACTTGTGGGGCAAATGGTCAGGCCCGTCGCCTTTCGACCGTTTGATGAGCAGACTGAGCCGAAGCAACCGAAACCGGATCAGCCAAAGCTGCTGGACGATGCCGCTCCGCTGGTGATCTCAGAGCTGCGAGTTCACAAGGGGCAATCGGTCAATGCGGGTGAGACTCTCTGCACACTTTCCGACTATAGCCGGCTTTATGTTGAAGGGCTGGCTTTTGAGCAGGATGCTGGAGTAATCGCCGCCGCCGCTCGCCAGGACTGGAAAGTCAAAGCCGTTTTTGAACTGCCCGGCAATCAACGACAAACGCTGGATGGTCTTGCGATTACGCGACTCTCCAATGAGATCGATGTGGATTCGCGGACGCTGCATTTTTACGCGGCATTGCCAAACACTCGCGAAAGTCTGACGAATACAGAAAACGGTAACTACTTCATCGGTTGGCGCTACCGCCCGGGACAACGGCTTCAGCTGGAAGTTCCTATCGAGGAATGGCCGAACGAAATCGTCCTGCCCGTTGAGGCTGTCACGAAAGAAGGTGCCGAGTTTTACGCCTTCCAGCAGAACGGAGACCATTTCGACCGAGTCGCCGTCCACGTCAAGTATCGCGACCAGTCGACGGTCGTCATCGCCAATGACGGAGCGATCTTTCCGGGAGATGTCGTCGCGTGGCGATGTGCTCATCAGATGCAGATGGCCCTCAAAAACAAGTCCGGCGCTGGGGCTGATCCTCACGCCGGGCATACTCATTGAAAGGGCTGAATGATGCTCAATGCGATTATTCGATTTGCCCTTCAGCAACGGTTACTGACCATTGCGATCGCTATCTTCCTGATTGGTTACGGAAGCTGGCAGGCCCTGCGGATGGACATTGACGTCTTTCCGGATCTGAATCGGCCGCGCGTCGTCATCATGACTGAGGCTCCAGGTCTGGCACCGGAAGAAGTCGAGACACTGATCACATTTCCGGTCGAAACGGCGATGAACGGCGCCAACGGCGTTCAGGCAGTACGCAGTTCATCGGGGATCGGGATCTCCGTGATCTATGTCGAGTTCGACTGGGGAACCGACATTTACACGGATCGTCAAATTGTGATGGAGCGGCTGCAGCTGGTTCAGGATCGACTGCCCGCAGGCATCAAGCCAACGCTGGCTCCGATCTCATCGATTATGGGGCAAATCCTCATGCTCGGTATGTGGCGGGACAGTCCTGAGACGAAGGACCAGAGTCGAGAGGCGGACGTTAACGGCGACTCTCTGGACTCAGAACCGTCGACGCAGGATTCGATGGAGTTAAGAACGCTTGCCGATTGGGTCGTGCGGCAGCGGCTGTTAACGATTCCTGGCGTGTCTCAGGTTTTCACGATGGGCGGCGGTCGCAAACAATTTCAGGTGCTTGTTGATCCGGACTTGATGCTCCGTTACGGGGTGACTCTGCATCAGGTGAAGCAGGCCGTCGTTAACAGCAACGTCAACACGACGGGCGGCTATCTCGACGAGCAGGGGCCGAATGAACTGCTCGTCAGAGCGCTCGGCAGGATCCAAAGCGTCGAGGATCTGGAGAAAGTCGTTGTCACCATCCGCAACGGTCGCCCGGTCGCTCTGGCACAGATCGCGAGAGTCGAGGAAGGGGCTCAGGTGAAACGCGGAGACAGCTCAGCGTTTGTCAGATTCAGGAGTTCCACCTCGAAAAACGTAGGGCGAACCTCGCCATCTCTGGACTCTGGCTCTTCGACCCTGGACTCATTCTCCGGCGGTCCGGCGGTCGTTCTAACGATCAATAAGCAACCAGGAGCCGACACGCGAGCCATTACCGACAGTATTCTGGACGCCGTCGAAGAGCTGAAAAGTTCGTTACCCGACGACATTCGAATCGTGCCAGTGTATTCGCAGAAGTCGTTCATTGATCGAGCGATCGAGAATGTCGTCGAAGCGTTGCGCGATGGTGGGCTGCTGGTCGTTGTGATCCTGTTTCTGTTTCTGATGAACTTTCGTACGACGTTCATCACGCTGACCGCAATCCCTCTTTCGCTCGTCATGACAGCTGCGGTGTTTGCCTTCTTCGGACTATCGATCAACACGATGACGCTCGGCGGGCTGGCTGTCGCGATTGGCGAACTGGTCGACGATGCCATTGTTGATGTCGAAAATATTTTCAGGCGACTCAAAGAAAACCGGCTTCGGTCAACTCCGAAACACACGTTGCTCGTCGTTTTTCAGGCAAGCACTGAAATCCGCAATTCGATTGTCTTTGGCACGATGATCGTGATTCTGGTTTTCATTCCGTTGTTTGCCTTGAGCGGAATGGAAGGCAGGTTGTTCGCACCGCTCGGTGTTGCCTACATCGTTTCAATTCTTTCGTCGCTCGTGGTTTCGCTGACTGTGACGCCGGTGCTCTGTTACTGGCTGCTGGGGGAGGATGAGCGACCAGAGTCGAAGGATATGAGTTCAGATCGGGATACAAAGACAGTAGGCCTGGGCGCTAGTCATTCGTCTCTCGACTCCTTCTTTCTTCGCTGTTTGAAGTTCCTTGGTGATAAAGTCATTCGCTTCAGCCTGTCGTTTCCTCGCTTCAATCTGATCGTGACCGCATTTGCGGTGGCCGTGGCAGGTTTATTCGTTGTAAATCTCGAACGTGACTTCCTGCCACCATTCAATGAAGGGTCGATCCAACTGAATGTCGTTCTGCCGCCGGGCACTTCACTGGCGACTTCGAACTCGATCAATCGAACTGTTGAACAGCGGTTACTTGAGATTTCAGACATCGACTCCTTTGTGCGGCGAACCGGTCGAGCGGAACTGGATGAGCACGCCGAAGGTGTCAACATGAGCGAGTACATCCTGGAACTGGATCCGGGATCGCCTCGCGGTCGTGAAGCGCAGCTCGAAGAGATCCGTGAAGCGATGGCCGATATTCCCGGCATTGTGACTGCTGTTGAGCAGCCGATCGCTCACCTGATTTCTCACATGCTGTCCGGCGTGAAAGCGCAGATCGGCATCAAGATTTACGGCGACGACCTTGATGTTCTGCGGCGAAAAGCGGCAGAGATGGAAGCGGTGATCGGCGAAGTCGACGGAGTCAAAGATTTGCTCGTCGAACCGCAGGTCATCATCCCTCAACTGCGCATCGAACTGGATCATGACAAGCTCTTGTTGAACGGCCTGACCGCTAAAGATGTCAACGAGTTTGTCGAAACGGCGATGAATGGACAGGTCGTTTCGGAAGTGCTCGTCGGGCAGCGGCAGTTCGATCTACTGGTGCGACTTGACGAGGGCTACCGTGAGAACATCGATCTGTTACGGCGGCTCACCATTGAGTTACCCGACGGCGGCAAGATCCCGCTGGAATCGGTAGCAAACATCTATGAATCCGGCGGACCGAATACGGTTAACCGCGAAAACGTTCGGAGACGGATCGTTCTGCAATGCAATGTTTCGGAACGAGGCGTGGTCGACGTTGTTGAGGAGATTCAAAAAGCGGTTGCGCCCGTTGTGGCATCGCTGGATGAAGGTTATTTCGTCGAGTTCGGTGGCCAGTTTGAGAGTCAGCAGTCGGCCACCCGAGTGATCGGTCTGCTTTTCATCGTTTCGATGGGCGGCGTTTTTCTTGTTCTGTTCACGATGTTTCGATCGATCAATCTGTCGTTGCAGGTGATGGCCGCGCTGCCGATGGCGTTTATCGGCTCGGTGGTGGCTCTGGTTCTGACCGGGCAGACATTGACTGTGGCGAGCATGGTTGGATTTATTTCTCTGGCCGGAATTGCCTCACGCAACGGAATTCTTCTGCTGAATCATTACCTGCATCTGGTGCAGCACGAAGGCGAAGACTGGACGAAGTCGATGATCGTTCGCGCCGGGCTGGAACGACTGGCTCCTGTGCTGATGACAGCGCTGACTTCCGGGATCGGACTCGTGCCACTCGTATTAGCTGCCGGAGAGCCTGGTAAAGAAATTCTCTATCCCGTCGCGACGGTAATTCTCGGCGGTTTGATCAGCTCGACACTGCTCGATTTCTTTGTGCATCCGGCCTTGTTCTGGCTGTTCGGGTTAAGGGAAGCCGAACGCGTGGTCAACGCTGGCCGGTCGAGCGTCAAACTCATGGAAGATACGGATCATTCGCAAACAAACTCTCACCCGGCAGCGGCGGTGACGGCCTGAAGGGGCGACCGAAACTGCTGATTCAATCGACTTTCTCGAAGTATCTGGAGACGGAAATGAAAGACTTTTTCAAACACGGAGTGGCGATTCTGGCGATGGCGGCTTTCACTGTGTCGGGATGTGCCGACCCGACGAACAGCGACCAGTTCAGCGAAGTGACGGCGCACGACAACGAGCATCCTGACCAGGATCCGCACGCGGGACACGCTCACCCGACTCATGGTCCGCACGGTGGAGATTTGATCGAACTGGGCAACGAGGAATACCACGCTGAGCTGGTTCACCCGCACGGCCACGACGACGATGATCACCACGAAAATGGGCCGGCCGAACCTCATCATGACAAGGATGGAGAAGGGGGCCATGATCACGGTGACGATGAACATGACGCGCACGAGCATACGGGCATTTCGATATACATTCTGGACGCTGCCGCAAAGAATGCTGTTGCCATTGATGCCTCTGAGATCACGCTCAACCTCACGCATGACGGCAAACCGGAGCAATTTAAGCTGGCGGCCAGTCCGGAAGAAAATGAGACGAAAGGAAAATCTTCACGATTTACATCTGACGATAAAGCATTGCTCGAACTCTTCCACGAGAGTGAGCACGTTGAGGGCACGTTGGTCCTGAGTATCGAAGGCAAGTCTTACCGAGGCAAACTGGCGCATAGTCACGATGATCATGGGCACGCTCACGATGGTCACGAAGGTGGCGGACATGCTCACTGATTTCTGCGTTGTTGGCTGCCAGTTTCTTTGCGACGTTTGAAAACCGACAGCCGCAACAGGCATGAGTGTCGAGTCGAACGAGGGCTGGATCGAAACGGATGGTTGAGGGTAGCCTTCAACCATCTGTCTTCCTCGCACGATCAAAAACTCGCTCAACACTCGGGAATTGCACATGGGTAAACCGTACATCGCACTACAACCCAGCGAAGGGATTATCGTTCAGGCGGCGGCCACCATTTACGCCGGTTACCTGGCAGCCGGACGAGTCCCTGAGGGGAGCGAGTCTGATTGGATTAACCAGTCAATTAAAGACGCCATACGGATTGCGCAAACGACTGACGAGAACGTGCAGAGTGACAACGAAGTCATGTGAACTCAATTCCGTGACTCGACACACAGGTCATAATGAAAAGGGATTTCAAATGGCTCGCATTTTTCTTGCCGTCGTTGGAGCGGCGTACATCGCCCTGGCGATCTGGTGTGCCGCCCGGCCTGACGCGACGGCCAACGCTGTCGGCTTTGAACTGATCTCAGGCTCGGGCCAGTCTGAATTCTTTGTTGTCTATGGCGGCCTGGAGCTGGCTCTGGGAATCGCGTTTCTGTGGCCGCTTCGCCGCGCTGAAGACACCGTCGGGGCGTTGCGGCTGTGCTGCCTGGTTCACAGCTGTCTGGTCGTCTTTCGCACGGTCAGCTTCTTTCAGTTTTCCGGCATCAGCACGACGACATATGCGCTCGCCACCGTCGAGTGGCTGATTCTGCTCGGCACATTGTTCATCGCATCGAAAGCCGCCATGCAGCCTGCATCGGAACAGCAACCTTCGTGATGAGTATTCAGTAGGCTGTTAGACAGTCGAAAAGATCGAGTTCTGAAGCACGCCGGTGCTGTCTGCGAATGATTCCTGTTCGATCTTCATGGATCGCAGAATACTGAGGTACATGTCGGACATCAGCGTCTCACCGTCTCTCCAGTAGGTTCCGTGTTTGAGTCCCATGTTCGAGCCGCCGGCGAGTAGAGTCGGGAGGTTTCTGGGGTTGTGAGTCGTGCTGGCTCCGCTGCCGAACAGGACGATGCTGTTATCAAGGACGCTGCCGTTACGATCGTCGTAAGACTGTAATCGTTGGAAGAAGTAGGCCAGCTGTTCGCTGAGGAACCGGTCGTACCTTGCAAAGTCCAGCTGCCCGTCTTTGTCGCCGGCGTGCGAAAGGCTGTGATGCGTGCGGCTTAAACCGAGTTTCAGCGGGAACGTATCGCTGATGCCCATGCCGTCCTCGCGGTTCAGCATAAAGGCGACCGAGCGTGTGATGTCTGCATCAAACGCCAGCGCGATCAGGTCGAACATGTTGCGGTAGTATTCGGCAGGCTCGCCTTCCGGCGTGACGTCCAGATCGAGGTGCGAGTAATCCTGCTCTTTGATTGGAATGTCGATCCACTTTTCGGACGCGATCAATCGCGACTCAACTTCGTTCAGCGAGGTCAGGTACTGGTCCATCTTCTGCCTGTCAGATTTGCCCAGCCTACGATTGAACGTCTTTGCGTTTTCCAGAACTGCGTCAACCAGTTTGAGTCGCTTCTTCAGGCTGTCGCGTTTTGACTTCAGCGATTCCCGGTCGCCTCGGAAGAGTCGGTCGAAGACTCGTCGAGGGTTGTTCTCAGCAGGGATTGGTTTGCCTTCCAGGCTGTACGAGATCGTCCCAGTTCGCGACAGAAAACCAGTGCCCGCATCGATCGACAGAACCAGTGATGGCTGACGGCAATGCTGTCTGGTGTGCAGCGCGATGATCTGGTCCAGACCGACCGAGTTGTATTTGCCCGGTTTTGAATCGTGTAGCGGAGCACCGGTCAGCCACATGTCCGAACAGACATGCGGGTCGGCCTTCGGGCCGCTTGAGTGGTAGAGGCCGCCCATAAAGCTTAAGTGGTCACGGAATCCGGCCAGCGGCTCGGTGGATTTTCCGAAGACGAACCGGCCGTCAACTTCAGCGGTTGGAAACCAGTGCCACTCAGGAATTTCATTTTTCTGATTCGGCAGCGACATCCCGTTGGCTGTGTAGAGTGCACAAAACCGGCGAGGCGTCTGTTCAGAAACTTCAGAGCCCATCGCGTCGAGAACCGGCAAAGCCAGTGAGGCTCCGGCGAGACCTTTAAGAATGGCACGGCGATCGAGTTGGGCAGAGTTGGCCATAGTGAATTCCGAGGAAGTGGGGATGTGGAACTCGCGAGGAAGGGACGACTGATTGATCGTCGGCAGGCGCAGGCTTACTTCTCAAGAAACATTTCACTGTTCACGACAAACCGGATCATGTCCTGCATGCGGTAGTCGTTGGTCCTCAATCCTACTCCGTGTTCCTTCAGAAACTCAATCTCGTTGTACGTCAGGCTGCGACCGATCGCGTATGAAGTCAGATGTTTAAGAAAGCTGAACGCAACCTGATCAATCCGATCTTCCGCAAGGTACGTCTTCAGTGCGTTCAGATCTGCAACCTCAGTCCCGTCGGGAAGTGTCGAGCGGGCATCCACTGACTCGGTCAGTTTGAACAACCCTCCTGCGTCGAATTGTTCAAACGGGATTCCCCACGGATCAATCCCTTCGTGACACTTCGCACAACCCGGCTGATTACGATGCCGCCCCAGTTTTTCGCGGAGTGTCAGATGAGACTCTTCTTCGGGCAACGCCGGTACGTTCGGCGGCGGATCATCGGGCGGCTCAGAGATGATTTTTCGAGCCAGCCAGGCACCTCGCTTGACGGGATTTGACTCGCGTCCGTCGGACAGTCCGGCGAGGATTCCCGCGTTCGTCAGGATGCCGCCGAGATTTTTCCGGTCATGCGGGATGGCAACGAAGTCAAACCCGCGCTCCGTCCTGCCGCCAAGATCGTAGTAACTGGCGACGACTTCGTTGGCGATGATGAAGTCAGCCTGGACGAGCTCCCGCAGTGGCCGATTCTCTGTCATTAAATACTGAACCAGTTGGACCGGCTCATTTCGCAATTGCTTTTTTGTGTCGCGAAGCAGCTTCGGATACCGTTTCCGATCAATCTCGACGACCTCGAACTTGTCGAGCTGCAGCCACTGGGAAACGAACTCGCGCGTGAACTGTTCGAACTGCGGATCGAGAATCATTCTTTCGACTTCGGCATTGACCGACGTGTGCAGCTTGTTGGATTCCGCCAGCGCACGGAGTCGATTATCCGGAGCGGCGTTCCACAGGAAGTAAGACAACTTCGATGCCAGTTCGTGGCCGTCGAGCAGTTCGCCTTCCGGGCTGCCGCTGTTTTCTGTCAGGAAAAGAAACTGCGGCGAGGTCAGTGTGACGAGCAACGCATCCTTTACGCTCTGTGTGAAATCGTTCGTCTCGGAAAATGAGCTGTCGAACACGGCGACGAGCGAGTCCGATTCCGCGTCCGAAACAGGTCGACGAAACGCGCGGGTCGCAAAGTTTCGAATCAATTCTCTCGCATAAGCTGGCTTGTCGTTCTTGTGATTGGACTCGATGAAAATTCGACGGTGCGCCTCGGGTGGCCAGGTTTCGTAGTAGGGCCCTTCAAACTCGACCGACCGGACAAGCATACGAGGCATGTCGCGACCGTCGGTGTATTCACTGCGAACGCCGATCTCACGAACGCCTGCCAGGTAGTTGTCGTTGTCTTTCTGGACGTCGGGACTCGGAAAATTGCTGATTGCTCCCTCGAAGACATAGCTGGCCAGTTCGTGACCGACAATTGGTTGAGCACGCCCGACCTGAGTCAACGTGCTGCCACAGTCACGTCGAAGTCCGACATGCACTCCGAGGCGTGGCAGTCGTTTCTCGAACGTAGCAAACTTCGCTCCGAGCTCCGAAGACTCATCGACGCGGCTGAACACAACGCGGTGAGGAATCGAGGCTCCATCGTACTTTGTGACGACTGGGATCGGGCCGGCAGGCAACCGCATGGCCAGGAAGGCCGGTTGCTGGAGCGTTCCTGCGAAATAATTCTGGCCGATTTGCAGATTGAGCGTCTTCGGTTTCTCTGGAGGTGGTGGCTGAACGAACTTACGACCGGGTTCAAGCAGGGCCTGAAGCTCGGCAATGCCTAACGCGCGACGGAAGAAGTGCACTTCGTCGATCTCGCCCTTGAACTGCTGAGCATCCTGAATGCGACCGATGTGCAGACTGATGTTTGAATTATCCAGGTTTGTTGGAGCGACGCTGCCTGCCGCGACTTTGTAGCCGTTGACGAAAAGCTCTGTCTTGTTTTGCCCACGGCGGACGACTGCTGCGACGTGCTGCCACTTGTTCTTACGGATGATGCCTGGTCGCGTTGCAACAGTTCCGTTGGCTTGATTAGCCGGGCTGACTGTTTCGATTCGCAGCACGCCCTGATTGTTGGGCATGTCGAAGTACCAGCCGTGAGTCCAACTGTATTTTCCGAGGCAGAAGATGCCGCCCTGCCGAAGTTCGTGAGGGCGAATCCAGGCCGCCACGGTGAAGTCGCCCTCACCGACGTTCATCGACTCGTTTCGGGGAATCACGACCGCGTCGCTATCTCCATCGAGTGAAATCGCCTGGCCGAATGGCGAGTCCACAAACTGTGCGTCACCTTCAAGGCGACCGGTCAACTCTTTTCGTTCTGATTGTGCCACCGCGTTTCCGTTGAGTGACCATGATCCGACCAGTTCCTCAGTCAGCTTCGAACTGTCTGGCGTGACCGTTTCTTCAGAAGGGGCTGCCAGGTGAACGTCGACCTGGTAAACGCCGGCCTTTTTAACATGCAACGTTTGTGGTGACGTGAGATCATGAATGATCAATGAATCTTCCGCAGTTGCGTTTGCTGCTGGTTGGCTTCCCGGATCGAGCAACAGGCCGTCGTTGTACCTGGCCGCTTTGACGGTGACGCGGAATCGTCCGTGGTCCGGCAACTCCCGCAGAGAAATCTTGAAGTTGGCTTGCGGTCCGTACGTGCTTTCAACCTGAAAGAGTTCGGCACTTGGAACGGACGGTCGCAGCAGCAAGCCCTCGGGAACAGTTTGATAGGCGAGCCCTTTGGGGTACCCCGGCTTGCCTCGCATGCAGGCAAAGACGGAGTGATAAATGCTGTCGTATTCTCTCCAGCCGCGGACCGTCGAGTTTCCCTGGTAACCCTCATTGAATCGGTACTTCGTCTTCATGAAGAACGGGGCAAAGTGAAACGGCTTCTGAGCCGTCAGTTGAGTCACCATGAAATCCTGATTCGGCAGCAGGTGATTCAACGCTCCCAGAATGAGCGGTTCGGGATACGGTTCTGGATTGATGCCCGCTCCGAGGTCCATGCGGAAATTCTGAATCGACGGTTTTTCATTTTCGTCGACGATGCACCGGTCTAACGCCTTCTCAGCGACCTCGAAATAAGCCTCAATCAGCAGCGGCGACAGCTCCATCGTCTGGCCGTTGTTGAGGAAGCCATCTTTAGAAACACCATCGGCTGGAAGAATGTCGGTGACGTTGTCTTCCAACCCCAGCAGATCCCGCAGCGTGTTTCGATACTGAGCGACCGTCAGTCGGCGAACGGAACCATTTTTCGCTGTGTTACGAGATCGAGCTTTGATCAGGGCCTGATTGATCCAGTCAACAAGCAGCTTTCGTTCTTCGACCGTCGGCTGAGGTTCGTCTTCCGGCGGCATGGCTTCATCATCGAGTTGCCTGAGGATGTCCTTCCAGAGAAACAGGTGGCGATCTTCCAGCGAACCATCAAGCTGATCCACTCGGATTCCCGACGTCATCCTGTCGACGTTGTGGCAACGCTGGCAGTACTTCTGAACGAGCGGCTGAATGCTCGCCTTGAACGTCGCCGGCTCGGCCGCTTCGAAGCTACCTCCCGAAAGCAGGACCACGATCAGTGACTGCAGAACCGTTGTCTTCATACTGACGCCAGTAAGTTGAACATTGTGCGAATTGATGATTGAGCGAGTCTGGTTTGCAGTTCTAAATGATCCACCACCAACGGACCAGCAAACGCCAGCATGCACAGCGGTATCGCTTCTTCATGTCGAGGAGAAGTGCGTGGCTGGTCTGTCTTCAGAGATTACGCACAGCCGGGACGATGCAAATCGAGGATCGAGCGGTAATGCGTATTTCGTGAGTTGCTTCAGGGCAGCGGCGTCTTGAAACGCCACGTGAGGTGCAGCGCGGTCGTCAGCGGTGCATCGAGATGTCTCGCGAAACGTTTCCAGCATCAAGCTCAGGCGGCACGGGAGCATTCCACCGAATTCAGTTGAGTCATTGGTTGAATCGTCAGCTTGCCGGCGGTGCGAAGCTGGGCGGCATGGTCAAGGATTTGCCGGAACCCGCTCAGCAACTCCGCGGTGCGGTATCCCATGTTGAACGGGTGAGTCCACAAGTGATAGACACCACCGCGATGCGCCGCATGATTGAGGCCGTTGATGGCCTTGCGGACTCGAGACTGCAACGGGACATACCGGCCCACACCCATAAATGGTGAGTAGAACTGCGATGCCGGAATCATCCACAGGTTACGGGAGTGATGTTCGCATCGACGTACCTGGGGCGTGAATCCAACGACGGAATCGGCGAGTCGAATTCCTGCCGCCGGAATCGTGCCGGGCAACGATTCGTACCAGCGATCTTCGGGGCCGCGGTACGCGTAAAAGTCCCGTTCGGCCAGTAGGTCGAAGTGGGCCTGGTACGCTTTCGGGAAGACGAAACTGCGAGGCCGAGGCAATCGCAACTCCTCGAACAGTTCAAGAAACAGGTCGAGTTCGTCGGCCAGTGGCTGGCGTCCTTCCGGCTGCGTATTGACGTAAAGATGAGTGAGCGTGTGACAGCCGATTTCCTGCGGTACCGGGCAGTCCAGTAGCTGGTCAAGAATATCCTCGGCGTACCAGTTCGGTGCGGAAAGGTGATCTCCCGCAGGGATATCATCAAAACGCGAGCCGGTGATCATGCGGTGGCGACGCTGAGCACCCGGTTGTGCCATCAGCAGCGCACCGACAGTTGCCCAGGTTGCAGATATTCTGAACTCTTCAAACAGAGCCAGCATCTGCGTGATCGCGTCTCGAGCGCCGTCGAGATACGGACCAACTTTCGAAGCTGCCGGTCGCCCGCGCGTTCCCCACGCGAGTTCGAAGTCGAGCGAAATCACAAAGGTACCGCAGTCGTCTTCTGCTAACGGACTGGTTGGAGATGTTTTTTCTGCGTCAAACATGTGTCGCACGTTAGTTGGAAGTCGCGTTTCGTAGCCAGATGAATCAGCAGTTGGGTGAGCTGGTGTTGGGTGAGTTGGTGTTGGGTGAGTTGGTGTTGGGTGAGTTGGTGTTGGGTGAGTTGGTGTTGGGTGAGTTGGCGGTTGGGTGAGTTGGCGGTTGGGTGAGTTGGCGGTTGGGTGAGTTGGCGGTTGTCACGACCGGAGGATGAACCGACTCCACACTCGAACGGCGTAGGTTCGAAGAAGGCTGAACATCGGTCGTCGATCGCTCATTGACATCACTGCGTGGACGCGGATGTTGCGGTACGAACCGAGCCACCGGAACAAACCCAGCTTGCCTTTAAGGATGTACCCGATCGACGTGATCAGGTCCTTCTCAAAAAGAATCCATTTCGTGCCGTCGCGCAGGCTGCCAGCTTTCGGAAGTGGCAAGCCGCCGAGATCACAATACGCATAATAATTCAGAGGAATTCCGGAAGCGTCAATCAGCGCAAACCAGAGTGTCTGCCGAGGATTCACCTCGACCATCTTGTATTGTGAATCGCGTTCGTCGAATTTGAACTCGGTCCCACATACGCCCCGGTAGCCAATTTCCCGTAGAAACTTGACGCTGAGTCTGACTACGTCTTCATTCGGGGAGGCATCGGCCAGCGAGGCACTGCCGAAACCCGGAGGGTGTTGACGCAGCTTGCGACCGGTGAAGATCGCTCCCGGCTCGCCGTCACGTTGTCGTAAGTAAAGTCCGCCGATCCAGAGATTACTCTCCGGGCCCGGAATCAACTCCTGAACCATCAGCTCGCGAATATCGTCTGCAAATTTTTTGACGATCTGCTCATACTCATCTGGAGAGGCTGCCGTCAGAAGCTTTCGTCCCTTGAGCCGCTCTCGCCAGAGGTGCCCGTGAATCGGTTTGATGATGACCGGAAAGTCGAACTCACTTTTGACGGTCAGCGCCTGTTCGAGTGTCTCGGGAAACGAAGTTCGAGGCGCCACGACTCCATGTTTGACGCACAGCTCGTAGAAGGATTTTTTGTCGGTGACTACGTCCGCAATTCCGGGACGGGTTGAATTGGCAATGTGGAAGTGCTGGTCGAGTTGCTCGCGATGCTGGGCGATCAGCAGAACCATCTGATCGGTTGTTTGAAACAGCACGGGTTTGACGGGCTGTCGACTTCCAAGTGCTACCAGTTTCTCAACCAGATCTTCTTCTGACTTCGCAGTGATTCCGGGTTCGACTTTGCTGACGTATCGGCTGACAAATCCCGGACGAAAAGATTCGAAATCAGCAAAAACTACGGAGACGCCGCGCCGTCCCAGATCTCGACCAACTCCCAGACCCGTCGCAGAAGCTCCGCAGATCACCGCCAGCGGCAAAATCTGATTGGACTCTGGTGACGGCACTGACGACATGGCTGGAGGTTCCGAAGGCAAACAACTGGTCAAAGCAGATCATCGAGCTGCCTAACGACCGGGCTGCAATTGCAAACCCGACGGCGTTGATTCGCGTCTATCACGCGACCTGTCGAGATCTGAAATCTGGAGTTGTGAACGGTGCCGTCTTTCGGACGAGTAGCTCCGTGAAAGTCCAATGGCTGCGATCACGATATAGACATTGGCCACCTGCAAACGCCACCTCATCAACGGTCCGGCGTTCGTGGTCACACTGGAGTACGCAAACGTGATGGCCATGGCGACAAAGAGGACAGCAATAAATTCGAAGCGATGATGTCGCATGATCCGCCTGAATCCTCGATACAGTTTAGGGACCATGTAGAGGACGATCAGCACTTCTGGTAAGGCCATCCATTGTCGAACGCTGTCCATTTCTGTTGGGTTAACGCTGACAAAAAAGAAGTACAGACCGATCGCAATTCCCTGCGCTGTGCCGACGATTGATTTGCCAAGTTCCGGAACGTCTTCACCGTCGTACAAAGCCCCGCTGCCTCGATTCATTTTCTGCCGTGTCGAATTCCAGTAATCCATGTCCATGACTTTAGTGGCTTTCCCGGTTGACGAAAGCTGTTCGATTCCCGCAGGGCCGGCAATTCCAAGCGCGATGACACCCAGCAGTGCTGCTCTGCTCAAAAGCTTCGACTTGTTGTTTGATCGGGCCAGAAACACTGCGGCGCACAAGCCGACCGGAACAAGAAATACGAGGACCGAAGCGACGTACGTTCTGTATCCGGCTGTCATGAGGATTCCGAGCGGAAGCGCGAGAATATGCGTACGCTTTCCTCCCGAAGTCAGGGCTGTCATTCCCATAAAGACCAGTGTCATTGCCAGTGTGCTTTGTGCATCCCGAACCGGCAGACACGAGTAGTAGAACTGCGTCGGGAAAAAGCACGCCCACAAGCCACATCGATAGGCGGTGTCCGCGTCGGTGACGTACCGAGCCATTCGCCATGTGGCAAGTACAGTCAGGCAACCGGCGAGCACGTTGACCAGTCGAACAACCAGCATCGAGTCATCGGTTAAGTAATACGTTAGTCCGACAAAGTACTCGTATAGATGGTCCAGTACGCCAGAAACCCGGTCTGGCCAGCTGGTTCCGCCATTGGTTCGGTAATGCTCGGCAATCTGCTTGCCGATGGAGTCATAAAGGAAGGCGTCTTTGGTCAGCTTCAACGATCGTTCTACGCCCGTTGCCTGCAACGTCAGGACGAGCCCGCAACGCATCGCAAGACCAATCCAGAATACGCGCAGAATTCTGGCAAGCTCATTCGGTGACACCTTTATTGATCCGGAAGGGTGTAATCCGTTTTCCTGCACTGATTTCCTCCAGTTGCGGTGAAAGGTGATACCTGTATCGCAACCATTCCTGACTAGCTCGATAGCTGCCGATGAATGTCCAGAAGACGCTGACAATACACGGACGGCGTGTGTCCGCTAAGAGCAACCATTTGAGCTGCACTGCCGAGGGCTCGCCTGAGATCAATTTCGCGTGAAATTCTCGCGAGTCCTTCACAAAGTGCGTTCGAATCTCCAGCTTCTACAATGAGTCCGGTTTCACCGTCGGTCACAATTTCGGGAATGCCGCCTTCGTTGCTGACGACTGATGGAAGTCCGGTGGCCATTGCCTCCAGCAGCGCGATTCCGAGACCTTCGTCGACGGACGGAAACACGAAGACGTCCATTGCCGCCAGGACTTCCCCGACGTCGGATCGACTTCCGGCCCAGACGATTCCAGGTACATCCTTCGCTTCGTCGTGCAGTTGCTGTCGAATGGGGCCATCACCAACGATCACCAGTCTGGCTCGAATGTCTGAATGCTGCTCACAAAGCTGACGCCAGGCTCGAATCAGGACGCTGTGTCCTTTTTCCGGACGAAGAGTTCCGACGGTCCCCACCAGGATCTCGTCATCTGCCACATTGAGGCTGCCCCTGACGGTCGACCTGGTTTCAGAGCGTCCTCCGATTTCTGCCAGGTCGATGCAGTTATGCAAGACGTGGAATCGGTCGTCGGGAACCTGCATTGATGCCTGTGCGACCCGTTTGACACTGCCAGAGCAGCACACGACTCCGTCGGCGCGACTGCAGACCAGGCGGTCAAGCATCCGGTGATGCCAGCGTTTCCAACGGTTGTGGCCGTGCTCTTCGATGATGACCGGTCCGATGCCTGCCAGTTTTGCTGCCGCCGTGGTATGAAGGTTTGTGAGAAACTGGCCACCGTGGACGATCGACGGCTGCGTTTTCTTCAGCCAGTCTGCCAGTCGAAGAGTTGTCTTCAGGCTGTAGATCTTTCCCGAAACGTTTAAGACATCGACGGGAATTCCGAGGTCTCGTACGGCGGGAACCAGATCGCCATCGCCATTGAACAAGCAGACTCGGCATGCCACGTTCCGTTCGGCGAGTTCCTTCAAAACGGTATACCGCAATCGTTCGGCCCCACCACGTCTGAGCGCGCTATGTACGAAGGCGATTTCGCCACTCATGCCGCTGTCCTTTGCTGTTTCCAAGGTGCGCCGACCATCTCGTCGTAGATGCGAAGATATTCCCCGGCTCCTTCGACGAGTCCAAACTTCTGTTCCGCAACTTGTCGACAGCGGGGCCTTAACTCCGGATCGTTCAGCAGCATTTCCAGCTTCCGAACAACGTCTGGCCAGGCCGCTTCGTCATCGTGCCGCAGTGCAACGCCGACTCGGTTGGCTTCAAGGATGTCGGTGGCATCTCCAACGCCATCCGTAGCAATGACCGGGAGTCCGCAGGCCAGGTACTCGCCGAGTTTCGTTGGGCAGGAAGCAACTTTCGCTTCGGTTGGTTTCACAAAACACAGGCCGACATCGGCCGTCGCTAACTCGTCGGGGACCGCATCCGGTGAGACTTTTGTAACGCTCAGGCACGACGATGGTAGTCCAGCGTTGTCGGCTGCACGAATCACCAGGTCGGCGTCGCTTGCCGTAAGAATTCGAAACGAGGCTGACTGCCAGGTCGCCTTCAGCAGGGCGCCGAAGCGGAACATCTCGTCGGCCAGGTAGCCAGCCCCGAGCGTTCCCGCAGACACTACGTTCAGAGTCGCAGTTCTGGTCACTCGGTCAGGCGAGCAAAGATTGTCCTGCGGGATGCGCGGCTGAAACCGCTGAAGATCGACGCAGGTTGGGATCACGTCAATCGGGACATCGACTCCGGCAGCCAGCAGATACTGTTTCCCCGAGTGGGTCAGTGAGATGATGTGATCGGCATCGCGGAACAGTTTTTGTTCCAGGTCATGGGCAACTTTGAACGCGTAGGGATTTCGAATGGTTCCTTTGTCGCGTTTCTCCAGAGACCAGAGGCCCCGCATGTCATAAAGAAACCGAACGTTCTGCCTCTTGAGTTTTCTGCCGAGCGTGCCTGCAAGAAAGCTTCGGCAATGAACGATGCCGATGTTTTCTTCGGCGACGATTCGACGAGCGCAGGCCAATGCCCGATGACGATCAAACCAGAAGCCGACGCTCCGCAGACGTTTCCAGGCCTTGATCGGATGCCAATGGATGCCGGCTGCCCGCAACCTTTCCGTGATGTTTGAGAAGTCTTCCGAAGCGTCTCGCTCGAACGTAATCAGATGGCACGCCGTCAGTGAATGCTGCATCTGCTCAAGGTATCGGACGACCTGGGAGACGATCAGCGGATCTGAAATACTCGCCGACGCGATATACAGAACGGAAGGAGCCGTCATGCTGCGGCCCTCCGGGACCTTCCTGCTGTTTTGAATTCGTCGACGGTTTCGCGGATCACGCCTTCGAGTTGTGGTCCGATTACGTTAATAGCGAATCGTTGCTCAACATCCCGGCGAGCTGCCGCCGCGATCGTATTTCTAAGTTCAGCGTCCCCGATCAGCCTGGATAGACATTCGACCCAATCGTCCTGTGTTGTGGCAAGGAAACCTGTTCGACCGTGGTCGACGAGTTCAAGGTTGTAGCCGATTGCCGTTCCCACTCCCGGAACGCCGGCGGCCATGTACTGCCTGAGTTTGCAGCCGCTTTTACCTTTGCTCCACTCTTCGAGCGGCAGCGGCATGATGCCGATATCCAGGTCGTGAAACTGCTGAACTTCACGCTCGAACTTCCAGTCGACCAGTTCTGTTCGGATTTCTGGTGCTTCGAATCTGCCGCCGATCACTCGCAATGTGACATTTGAAAATCGGTCGCAGATTGTCCGCAACGCATCCTCGATCAGAGTCAGGTATTTGGCGGTGGATGAACTACCGACCCACCCGATGACAATCGGTGACCTGTTTTTATGCGGCTTACGTGAAACCAGTCGTTCGGTATCCTCAGCTTCCGGGACAATGGTTACAGCTGAATTGAACTCGCGTGCGAAATTCGCGAGATATTCGTTCGGCACGACCACTCGATTTGCCAGAGCTGCCACCTGGCCAACTCGGCGCGTTGATTTCAGGTAATCCAGAAACCGATGACTGACGCTCTTCTTGTGAATGTGAATGGCGTCGTCGAAATCGAAAATGACGGGAACGTTGCTCGCTCGGAGCAGTTGTTCGATCAGCGGCGGGCCGTAGGGAAACGCTCCTTTGAGAACGTAAACGAGATCGTACTGTCGAGTCCTCAGCAGGGCCGAAAGGCGACGTGCCAGGCCTGTCGCCAGCATTCGACTTTTGCCGAAATATTTTCCCGATGAACGCGCAGCGGCGTAATCCGACTCGCCAATGAGCGGCTCAACGTCGCATCTAATACCAGCGTTTTCGAGCCACGGCACGAGCTGGTAAACACGATACCTTGGGCTTGGTGCCTGGCGTGGATACTGGACGAGAAAAAGAACTCTCATGCGAAATCGACCATTAAGAAAAAGTTGCGGTTCCCGTTAAGCGAATCTCAAGCGGCAACCGCCTGCCGGTCGCTACCCAGCATTCGCGCATAAACATCGAGAGTCGCATCAATCACAAACCGCTCTTCGAAGACCGTCTGCACTCTTTCTCGACCTGCCCGGCCATACTTCCGCATCAACGGCCAGTCCTTGATCAGTTCAAGCATCACGTGAGCCAGAGCGGTCGCGTCTTTTGCCGGTACGAGTCGACCGGTTACGCGGTCGATCACAACTTCGCGGCAACCTGGCACGTCAGTCGCAATGACGGGAAGGCCGCAGGCACCAGCTTCCAGCAGAGCTCGCGGCGTTCCTTCCCGGTAAGACGGCAGCACGACGAGATGAGATTGTTCGAGCACCTTCCGCACGTCGCTGACGTGTCCGAGGAATTTTACGCCGGTCAGCGATTGCCACTCCGCCATTGTCGCTGCCGGTACGGCTGAGCGGTTTCCTGGATCGACATCGCCGCAGACAACAAACCGGATCGGACGGGTTGTCCGGGAGAGCGTCTGGCGAGCTGCTTCGACAAACTCGACGATGCCTTTCTCTTTGATCAACCGGCCGACGAATGTCACGACCAACTCGTCGGGTTCCACAAACGATTCGTCAATCATCGTGAATTTTGACAGATCAACACCCGACCCAGGCGTTGAGACGGCTTGCTGCTCGATTCTCCGGTTGCACGCCGCAATTACGGCCAGGTCATCCGGGTTCTGAAACATTGGGCAGACGTCGTTGCCGGACAGAGCCCAGGAATACCATTTCATCGCGGCTTCACGGGCAGCACCGCGAACGCCTGTCCTGGATTGTGACAGTAGAAAATACGGTAGCCCTGTCACAGAATTCACGATGGCAGGGAGCTTACGCACTCTGGCGACAGTCGTGCCGTACAGAACAGGCTTCACCGTAAAGTGATGCACCAGATCGGGTTTGATTTTTCGATAGACGGAGTCCAGCGACCTGATTGCGTCGAGTTCAGACAGAGGGTTAATGCTGCGACGTTTCAGTCTCCAGTCGTGCCAGACGATTCCGGCGTCGCGAACTTCGTTTTCGCAGCCGTCTGAAGTCCCAATGGCATGCACGTCGTACCCGAGTTCTATCAGCCTTTGCGCGAGATTGAGTCTGAAGTTCAGAATGTTCCAGCCGGTATTTGAAACCAGGGCCACACGTTGACGCACGATGCCGTAACTCCATTCACAGCCCACTTAACCGGTAAACGCGGCGGGGATACTCGCATCCTGGAACTCGGTCGTCCGCCATTCAGTCGTCTGATCGGCCATTGAGAAGAGTAAGGCCGTCGACGTTCAATTCTTCTGATTGGAGTCTAAAAACGAGAATCAAGTCAAGATCGGTCACGCAGCGTGAGCGACGTCTTTGCTGCGAAATTTCAGACGCCAGCGATCGAGCAAACTCATATAGCTTTAATTTCGGGAAGCGATTATCCAGTACGCACGAAAAGCCTCAGGACAACATAATCGGACTGATTTCTCTGTCTGAAATTTATCAGCGATGGAGTACTCCGGAAGGTTTTGTTTTTCTTTGTGTTTTCTGCGGCCACTGTGTTCCGTCACATCCATTCTCTTCATTTCATTGCAGTCGAGCGCCGCTGGCACTCTCGTTGACAACTTGTCCTGATGACAATTCACCTGGATTTATCGAGTCAATTGGTCCGGAAGGCACGGTCTGCCTGTCAACAGCTCCGACAATCTTCGTCTGCTGAGTTTCCTTCTCTTCACTTCGCCGTTCACACCTTTCCAAGCATCATAATGATAAGACTCAATATCACGCGGATGCCGAGGCTGCAGGTACTTTTTGCATCGCTGCTGGCATTGGTTATTTCAGGCTGTCAGAGCGGGTTGTCGTATCGAGCTGTGGATCTTCCTTCCGAACTCGCAGCCGGGGCTGCATTCAACAGCCGTCAGTTTGACTTGAGCCAGCTTGGCAACTCTGGGACAGCGGTTGACCTGATTCAACCGCGAGACACGCTTCAGGTTCTTGTCTCGTCCGGCAATGACGAAGATGAAAGTAAGGAATTGAAACTGGGTGTTTCGGAGCAGGGGACGGTCGATGTTCCTTATGTCGGACAGGTTCAGGTCGTCGGGTTGACGGAATCGCAGGCGGCAGATGCTGTTCGAAATGCGTGCGTGCAACGGCAGGTTTATATGCGACCGTCGGTGTCGGTGATGTTTTCAAAGAAGCACATGCACCGGGTTACCGTTGGTGGCGCTGTTAACAATCCAGGGGACTATGAAATTCGAGCCAGTGCCAGCACGCTTGCTAATGCCGTGCTGGCGGCGGGAGGGCTTGGTGAAAAGGCGAGTTCTCAAATCACCATTTACCGGCCGGGTGGCGGTGCAGGCAGTCGGCTTCCGAGTGGTTCGATACAGCCGGTCGGCCATCAGTCGGGCGACTCTGCGAGTGGTGAGGTGTCCGGTGGGAAAGTCGTTCAGGTCAGTCTTCTCTCACCTGAATTGCCGGCACTGGCCAGCGGACAGAATCTACTACCGGACGGCGCGGTTGTCACCGTTCAGGAGCAGCCAGCTCGCTACGTGACTGTGATGGGGCTTACGGGTAACCGCGTTTCTGAGATGCCGTACGATCGTGAGTATCGGCTGCTGGATGCGTTGGCGCAGGCTGGTGGCCCACGTTTTTCACCGTGGATTGCTAACAAGCTGAAAGTTGTACGAACTCACCCTGTTAGCGGCGAAGCCGTTGCGATTCGAGTTAACCTGGGCGAGGCTCAACGAAACAGAGAAGCAAATATCCCATTGGCTCCCGGCGACGTCGTCAGTGTTGAAGAGACGCCGCTTACGTTCACGATCAGCACCATCAGTGCATTGATCGGAGTTGGGCGAAATGCCCTGACAGCTGGTTCCCTTTGATATCCAATTATCAGACGATCTTTCATGAGCAATCCCACAGACGAGTCGACGATGCGGAACTCCGAAATGGAGCACACCTTTCGTCAGGCACTCCGGTTTCTGCATGCTGTCTGGCGGCGGAAACATATTGTTCTGGCGACCGTTCTTGTCGGCGCTATTCTGGGTGGCCTGAAAGTGGCATCCATCGAGCCTGAGCCAACGACCTATGAATCAAGCGGTTCGGTCCTGCTTCACCAGATTAATCCAAATCAGCAGACTAACGCTTTGATGGACACGCGAGCTCCGGTTGATTCTTTTCGCGAGGTTCTGCTGAGCGGTACGGTTATCGAAGCCGCAATCGGGAAACTCGAAACTATCCCCCCGGAGCTGAATTCCAATATCCCGAAAGAGCAATGGCCAGCACGGCTGCGGCGAATTCTGACTGTCAACGCTGGAAGGAATTCTGCAATCCATCTGCGCTGCGTGTCGCTTGATCCAGAAGCTCCGGCGGCAATTATCAATGCCATGATCGAGGCGTCTCAGGAATTTCTCGACCGTACGCAGGTCAATATGTCAGTCGCCATGGTCGATTCACTCGACAAAGAGCGTGTTGTTCTCGAAGACAAGCTCTTCGCAAAAGAACGAGATCTTTTCAGCGCCCAACAGGCCATTGGCGGGTTGAGCGTCGGACGAAGCGAAAACGATAAACATCCACTCGTCGAACGCACGATGGAACTCAATAAGTCGTACCTTGCTGCTCAGTCTCGCCGAGTGTCGATGCAGGCAGCACTTGCGGCCATCGAAGAGACGATTCGGACTGGAAGCGATCTGACTCCTCACTTGAAGCCGTTGGCTGAACTGCTCGGTGATGAGCGACTCATCTCGCTTGGGCAGTCGACTGACGAAGAAGTCACTACAAAGATTCGCCAGGAGATTGTTGACGCGCAGCGCCAGTTGGCTGAGAGCAAGAGTTTCTACGGCCCCAATCATCCGCGAATCGTTAAGCTGACGCAGTCGCTTCACCAGAATCAGCTCTATCTGGCCTACGCTCAAAGTCAGAAATCGAAGCAGTGGAGCAGTCTGAAAGATCCCGCGATTGCTTCGCAGATTCATACGCTTCTCAAAGACGCCGTCGCGGTGGAACAACAGCGAGAAGAAGCCATCCGAGTGATCTACGATCGTGCCGAAGCGGAGGCGATTCAACTGAACGGCAAGCTGGCGGAGATTGAAATTGCTCGCCGCGAAGTCGAATTGCTTCGAGAAATGCACACGATGGTTTTGACGCGGCTTACCGGCATTAACGTGAACCGTGACGGGACGCGAATGAGACTGTTTGTGATGGATCGACCGCCCGCGATCGGGAAAAAAGTTCCGCAGGCCTCTACGGCAGCGATCTTCCCGATCTTCATTTTCGCGAGTCTGCTGTTCGGTATCGTCGTCGTGTATATCATCGACACGCTCGACGACCGATTCCGTTCTCCTGAAGAACTCAAACAGCAGCTTGGTCTGGAGTTGCTTGGAGTCATCAGCAACCTGCCCGAACAGTTGGGAGTTGGCGTTGATGGGTTGCTTGTTCACTCTGCTCCTAACGCCGTGGAAAGTGAAGCATTCAGGTCGCTGCGGACAGCCATAGTTTTTGCTGGTGAGCAACGGCAGCGACTTGCAGTTACCAGTTCTGAGCCTGGTGATGGTAAAACGACGGTCATGGGGAATCTGGCTGTCACGTACGCGGTTGCCGGTAAGCGCACGCTCATTATTGATGCTGATTTGAGAAGCCCCGGCCTGACACGGCTGTTTAATATGCGAGGTCTCAAGGGGCTGTCCCGTATTCTGAAATCTGCCGATCCGATTGCAGAAGCTGCCTCGGAATCGATCCGCGAAACAGGGCTCGACGGTCTGCACATCATTCCGTGTGGTCCGAAGCCGTCGAACCCATCCGAACTGCTTAGTTCTCCGCGGATGTCAGAACTCATTGCCTGGGCCGACGACCATTATGATCAGATTCTGGTCGACTGTCCGCCGATCCTGGCCGCCAGCGATGCTTCCATTGTTGCCCGGCTCGTTGACGGTCTGGCGCTCGTCGTTCAACCGGCCAAGAATCGACGAAAACTGGTTATGCGAGCGGCAGAAGTGCTCCGCACCGCAGGCGTGGATATTGCTGGTGTCATCGCGAACCGCATTGGCGGGCATCGTGATGGCTATGGTTACGGCTACGGATATGGGTATGGCTACGGACATAACTATGGTTACGGTCACGACGACAATGAAGCCGATTCGCAGGAACAGGAGACTGTCGCGGCAGCCGCCAGTTCTCGAAGTTCAGCCGCTCGCTCCTCTCGGCGAGCGGCGTGATTGTCGGCGTCTGTGATAAAAGCTGCCGCTTATCAGATTTCAGCCGAACGTATGTATGATTTGCACTTTGGACAACATTGGGGCGTCAGACTTCATCGTTGTCATCGCGAGATTTTCAAGAATGCTGGAGCAATGGAATGCCCACGACCCAACTGGCCAGTGACGATGGCCGCTCTGGTCTTCAACACGGTTTGATCCTGAAAATTGTCGATGCTGGCTTGCTGGCGATTCTGACAGTGGCCCCGCTTTTTATGGGAGGGCGTCACCCGGCAGGTGAGTTGGTTTTTGTTCTGCTGGTCGCCCTTGTGACGTCCGCCTGGTTGATCGGGCAGTGCGTTGTCAGCCGTGCTCGATACTCGGTCAGTGGTGCAGAAGGTTTGTTGATTGCGGGCGTACTGCTGGTTGCCTTTCAGTTGGTCGGCCTTCCCGAATCAATTCTGAACACCGTTTCGCCAGGGCTTGCTAATGCCTTGCCTCTTTGGGCATCCGGTTCCGAAGCCGTCACTCAGACCGCGTGGAATACGGTGTCAGTTGCTCCGCATGAGTCGCTTTCCGGGCTCTCTCTGTTTGTTGCGTACGCGATGCTGTTTACGGTCCTGGTTCAACGGCTCAGAACAATCGACGATGCCGAACAGATGTTGAAGCTGACCGCCGTCGCCACGCTAAGCATGACAGGCGTTGGACTTGCTCAATACTTCTTCGGCAATGGTCGGTTTTTGTGGGTGTACGATCACCCGTTTCGCGAAAGTTCTTCCACGGTGATGGGGACGTTCCAGAATCGAAATCACTTTGCACACTTCCTGGCACTCGGCGTCGGCTCGCTTATCTGGTGGGTCTGGAAAAGTTGCCAGGCAGACGCGACTCGGACTCAGAAATCCAACCAGTGGGGCGAGTCGTCTTCATCCGCGGTCACCGGCCAGCTTCAAACGCCGTTACTGTTTATCGGGTTGGGCCTGTGTGGCGTGGCTGTGTTTCTTTCTTTGTCACGAGCGGGAATCGCCGTCTTTGCCGGAGCGTCGCTTGTTTGCGCGATAATTCTTGGCCTGAAGTCGTTGATCGGTCGCAAGGCTATCGGAGCGATCCTCGTAGTGACTTTGCTGACCGGAACCGGCGTCGTCATTTACGGAACTCAGTCGCTGGAAGCTCGGTTTGAATCGCTTGCAGCTGCAGGGTCGCTGGAAGAAGCGTCAAGTGGCCGACAACAGATCTGGGCGGCGGTGCTGCGTGGCGTTCCAGATTTCATCGGCCTGGGTAGCGGAGTCGGCACGCATCGTTACGTCTATCCCAAGTACGTGACTGGCGATCATCGAGTCGAGTACAGCCATGCCGAAAACGGCTACCTGCAGGTTTTGCTCGAAACCGGAATCGCTGGCAGCAGTCTACTGGCATTGGGAATTCTCGCCTGCGGAATCTGGTGTTTCAGGGCTTATCGTCATTCAACGTCCGCACGTCATGCGGCCTGTCTGGCAGCAGTCGCGGCGGGTATCGCAGCCAGTGTTGTGCACTCAGTCGTCGACTTCGTCTGGTACATTCCGGCGTGCGTATCCATGACCATTTTTATGATCGCCATCACCTGGCGTCTCAGTCGGCGTGTTGAGGATTCCTTTTCAGAACGCAGCATCGCCGCTCCTCGATTCGTCTGGTGCGGAGCTGCGGTGGCGATGTGTGGTGTCGTCTGTGTTTCGTTGGGAATCCACACTCCTGCCGCAGTGGCCAGCAACCATTGGGACACCTTTCATCGTTTGTCGCTGGCGGAAGCTGATCTGCAGTTCAATGACTCGGCGACCTCGCTTGATCAGCGAATCGAGCAGCTCGAAGACCTTCTGGAAATCGACTCGGCAAATCCACGAGCCCATCTGAATCTGGCAAGCCTGCTGAGGCTCAAGTTTGATGCCGAGCAAACCAGGAGCGGCATCCCGATGCCGCTGGCTCAGATTCGAGACGCCGCAAATACGTCACCATTTGAGACTCGCGAAGCACTCGAATCATGGCTTGGCAAGATCTTCGGAGACCGACGAGCGTTTCTGGATCGATCGTTGCACCATGCTCGCCAGGCTGTTGCGCTGTGCCCTTTGCAGGGGGAAGCGTATATCTTCATGGCCGAGTTGAACTTTCTGAGAGAGTCGAATCGCAACCACGAATTGGCGCTGATTGACCAGGCGCTGAGAACTCGCCCGGAAGCTCCGCCTGTTCTGGTGACGGCTGGTCGTGAAGCACTTCTTGCGGGAGACAACGAGACCGGGCTGGCTCACTTCAAGAAAGTTTTCACACTTGGCGATGCTTACCAGAGACTCGTCATTCAGGCGCTGGGGCGTCAGAACGCAGACTTCTTCTTTGAACAGTTTTCGTTCGACACGTCATCTCTGCAAACTTTGCGGAACCATTACGCCGGGCTCGGCAATCAGGAGCAAAGCCGCATCGTCGGTATCAGGCTGGCGAAGAACCTCGTCGATCAGGCAACCTCAGAGACCGGCCCGGCCGCTGCGGCTACCTGGGGCCGTGCCAAAGAAGCGTTCGCCTTCCTTCACGATGAAGACAACGCTTTGCAGGCTGCGCGAAACGCCGTCGCTTCCGATCCTTACGAATACGCTCATCGCAAGAGCCTCGTGAATCTGCTGGTCGCTCAGCATAAATACGACGAAGCCGTCCCGCTGCTCGAATGGTGTCTCAAGCAGTACCCGGACAACACAAAGCTGAAAGAAACGCTGCTGCTGGCTCGTTCTCAGGTTCAGCAGGCTTCTTTCACAACCAACTCAACCGAGCGTCAGTAGCGACAATGTCGAGGTGGCGGTTTACCTGTTGGGGGCTTTCCAGCGGCTTCTGTTGCTGGTCATCAGTGTGTCTGATGATCCGTGCTGTTGCGTGTCAGTGAACAGTTCTGGTGCTTCCGACTGGCTCAGGCTTGCGGAGCAGAAGCGGTCGCGAAGGTCAGTCGGAATTCGCCGACGCGTGATTCGAGATGTTTCAGAATTGCGATAATGAAGAGGGTGACGCCGAGCATCTCAAAGGTTTCTTCTGTGGCGGCGGCGAGAATGTAGTAGATGTGTTCTTCTCCAAGTGCGTCCATAAATGCACCGCCAACAAACTCAAGCCCCAGCGCGCCACCGACAAAGAGGCAGCCGGAAAGGATGAAGCGATTGCGTGTGTGGCGGTCCAGATTCAGAACGAACTTCAAAAACGCCAGGCCGACCGCTCCAACGAAGAAGACTCCTGGAATGACCCACGCGAAGAAAAAGATGCCGTGTGCTCCAAAATGTTTTTGAAGCGGAAGAATCAGGCTTTCGTGAAAGCTGGCTGCTTCGTCGAGCGACAGCAGGCAGAACAATGACGCCAGAACTGTCCAGTGTTTCCACCATCGGTCTCGTTGATTGAAGGCGACGGTTGCAACGACAGCCAGCAACGCCGCCGCTGTCAGAAGCAGGATCGACGAATACCACGCCGGGACGGAGCCTTCACTGTCGAGTGTGAATCGGCGAGCGATGTCGGAAATACTCCACGAAATTGACTGAAGTCGATATTCGGCGAGCTGCATCGGCACGGACAGAATTCCAAAGCAGGCAACAATCCAGAGCATCACTTTCTGAATTCGATTGATTGATGGCGTGAATTCAAGTTGTTGCATAAGGCCGGTCCTCATTTGTGCGTCGGGCAGCGAGGCTGCGCCCTTACTGGTTTCGCCCCGGAAACCTCAATCGACTATTGCTGATAAAGACTGGCACGCAGTGAGGAATGTGCGGCAGTGAATCAATCAGAGGCACGATGAGGATCGTCGGGTTGAGCACATGGATTAACCGTTACTTCATCCTTCTTGAGTTCAGGCTTAATCCGGAGTTGCACGTTGTCGCTGATCTTCCGGCGTGTTGCAGAGAATCAACATCAATTCCGGATTCTGACCGCAACGAAATGAAAACGGCCGGCACCGTGCATGGTGTCGACCGTTTCCTGGCTTCAGCAAATATCGTGTTCAGTGTTCAACCGGCGAGTCGGATCTACGAACCCGCTCCTGTCCCGGCTGGTGGCTTGCCGTTTTTCCACGGTCCGGCCAGAGACATGTAGTCAGGTTCTTCGAGCAGGCTGCCGTGGTCGCCAGCTTTCCAGCCTGCGATATGGTTTGGTTTCTGACGTTCGTGCGATTTCTTTTCCCACTGTTTCGACCAGCTTCCGTCTCCGTCGCTGATCGTGCCGGTTTCGGCGTCGAAGTGGAAGACCTTGCCTTTGCGGTAGCTTTGAGCGCCCAGGTTCACGACGGCGATCGCGGCAGCGCCCAGGTCTGGCGGGTTGTTGCAGGCTTGCTGATCGCCCTGGGCCATCGCGTCGAGCCAGTTACCGAAGTGAGCATAAGTTGTGTTGTCGATGGTGCCGGTCGGAATGGTTTCGGCTTTCAGCTTGCTGTCACGAGTGACCTGAGGACGCTCCGGCAGAAATTGAAAACTGTCGAAGCCTTCGCCGTTCCCAAAGATGAACGAACCGTGGTGACCTCGGATAAGCTGCTGAATGCGGCTTTCCTGGTTGCACATGGTCGAACTGACCAGGCCCTGAACTCCTTCGGGGAAGTCGGCAGCGACGGTGGCCACATCCGGGACGTCACGCCCGTCGTATTCCATAAAGATGCCGCCCGCGCCGACGACTCGGCCAGGGAAGCGAAGGCCGGTTGCTTTGAGCATCGCCGTCGTACGATGTACGAACAGGTCTGTGTACATGCCCGAGCCGAAGTCCCAGAACCGTCGCCACTGTTTGTAGACGGCCCGGTCAAAGTCGCGCTGAGGTGCCAATCCTTCGTTGACGCCCAGCCACCGCTTCCAGTCGATGTTTTTCGGGTTCATCGCTTCTTCGAGCTTGTAGTATCGCCACTGCCCCTGTGCCGAATTTCGGAAATACTCGGTCTGGTACATCAGCACTTTCCCGAGCTTGCCGTCCTGCAACATGCCTCGAACCTGGTCCCACAGCGGCAGACTGGTTGACTGCACGCCGACCTGCATGACCTTGCCGGTTTTCTCCCAGACTTTGACGACTTCCAGACCTTCTTCGACCGAGTGTGTCATCGGCTTTTCGCAGTAGACGTGACAGCCAGCTTCCATCGAGTCGATTGTCTGTTTCGCATGCCAGTGGTCCGGCGTGCCGATGCAGACGGCGTCGAGATTTTCTTTTTCGAGCATCTCGGTGTAGTCGACGTAGCCTTTGCACGCGTAGCCGGTTGCCTTCTTGATGTAGTCAGTCGTTTTGTCCCGGTGGACTGAGTAAACGTCTGCAGCGGCGACGAGTTCGATGTTCGCTCCAGCTTCGTGGTGTTTGCAGAGCGTTTTGACGTGAGCGCCAAACCCGCGACCGCCCGGCCCGATGAATCCGATGCGAAGTCGTTCGTTTGAGCCTTTCGCTCGTGCAGGAGCCGGCGCGACGATCGACGCAGCGGCGGTCGCTGCCGCAACGGTGCCTGTAGTTTTCAGAAATCCTCGACGGCTGACATCACTCATGGAATCACTCCGGAAGTTAGGTTCGTAAGAATTGTTTGCGGACGATACGAGCAAAATTTCGCAACATGATGGCGAGTAACGGGTGAACTGAGGCTCGAATTCAAACTGGCGTAATTGTCGACCGTCGTCGCTCAGCAATCAACAATGTGTGCCGTTCGGGCGAGTCGAGTTTGAAAATAGTCGCTTCAATTCTCACGACGTTCCAGCTAGTTTCACGACGAGATGACACATTGTGGTTGCGAATGCACCTTCGTCAGTGATTCCCCGATTCAAGAACCGATCAGAGAGCCATGTCGACAATTCACCGCCTGATTGATGACTCAAACCACGTCTTAACGCAGAAACCTGGCAGATCACCTTTCGCAATTCTTTGCGTTGGTCTGGCCCTTTCCGGATGTGCCGAGTCAGGTAACGACGACGCCATCGTTCCGCCGGTGCCTGTTGCCGAGTCTTCACCAATCGAGGAGACGTCCCCGTCCTCTTCAAAAGGCGACGGCAAGACGACGCACCGCCATTACGAAGGGATTGGGTTCGCGATTCCTGACAGCTGGCAGGAAATTCCTGACGCGAAGATGGTCGATTCAAAATACATCATTCCGACAGAGCATGGCGACATGGAGATCACTCTGACGTCGATGGGCGGCGGCGCTGACATGAATCTGAATTGGTGGGTTGGTCAGGTGGGGCGTGATCCGGGTGAGGAACCCAGCTTTTCAACGATCGAAGTTGCCGGGATCAAATCGCGGATGGTCGACGTTCGTGGCTCATTCAACTCAACTGTCGGTTCGAATCCCGGTGCGAAAGAAGACTGGCGTTTGATCGGTATCGTTATCCCGATGCAGCGGGACTTCACAATAAAGCTTGTCGGTCCTCGCGAGGCCGTTGTTGAGTACAAAGATGAGCTTGACGTGTTTCTGAAGTCGGCGCATCTGGATCACTGATTTCGGGCATCGGACCCTCAATTAAATATGAAACTCACATTTCACGGCGCGGCGGGTGAGGTCACGGGGAGTCAGCATCTGATTGAGGCTGGCGACCGACGGATCCTGCTGGACTGTGGACTGTTCCAGGGGCATCGGGCGGAGTCTCGCGCGAAGAACGAGCAGTTTCATTGTCGTCCGGCTGATCTTGATGCGGTCATTCTTTCGCACGCCCACATTGATCACAGTGGGAATCTGCCGGGACTTTATAAGGCTGGCTTTCGCGGAGATGTTTTCTGTACGGCGGCGACGATGGATGTTGCGCAGCTGATGCTGGAAGACAGCGCAAAAATTCAGGAAGAGGACGCGCGGTATCTCGCCGGGAAGTTCGGGGACGATCGTCCAGGTGCCGAGCCTCTTTACACTCGCGAGCACGTTGAAGCGCTGCTCAAGCTGTTTCAGCCGCTGAGCTTTCATGAGTGGCACGACCTGGCGGATGACGTGCGGATTCGGTTTTCGGATTCCGGACACATTCTCGGGTCGGCGATTACCGAAATCGAAATTGTCGAGGACGACGAAAGTCGCCGCATTGTTTTCACTGGCGATCTTGGTCGACGCGGGCTTCCTCTGTTGCGTGATCCGGAAGTGGTCGAAGGCTGCGACGTACTGATTACTGAATCAACGTACGGAAACCGCGTTCATCCTTCGGCGAGTGATCTTAAGGGTGAACTGCTTCGCATTATTAAAGAAGCGTTGGTCGTCGGCGGACGAGTGATTATTCCAGCATTCAGCCTGGGAAGGACTCAGCACCTTGTCTACTTTCTGAACGAGCTTCACAACGAAGGAAAACTGCCGAACGTTCCGATCTTTGTCGACAGCCCGCTGGCTCGACGCGTGACGCGAGTCTACCGCGACCATAAAGATATCATGGATGCCGACGTTCAAATGCTGCTGCAGCACGATCAGGATCCGTTTGGCTTTCCGGGCATGACTTACGTTGCGACGCAGCGCGAAAGCATGGAGCTGAATCATCGTCAGGGGCCGTTCGTCGTGATTTCGGCCAGCGGGATGTGCGAGAGCGGTCGAGTCGTGCATCATCTGAAACACGCGGTTTCAAATCCAGAGAACACGATCGTGCTGATCGGTTTTCAGGGGCGACACACGGTTGGACGAAAAATCGCGGAACGGCAACCGTCTGTGAAATTCTTCGATAAGGAGTATCCTCTGCGAGCCAACGTCGAAGTGCTGAGCGGTTTGTCGGCCCACGCAGATGCTCAGGACTTTCGTTGGTGGTTTGAAAAAATGCACGCGACGTCGAGTATCGGGCAGGCATTCATCGTTCACGGCGAAGAAGAGCAGGCGAGAGCACAAGCTCAGGTGCTCGAAGAATTCTGCGACGAACCGCCGATTATTCCAGAGCCGCATGTTGCTTACGAAGTTTGATGGACCACGAAATTTCGAATTGAGTAAGGCAGTCAGCACGTGAATTGGGACGACCTCAGAGGACATCGCGATCAGATTGAGATGCTGCGTCGGTCGATCGCGCGCGGACGGCAGGCCCACGCGTATCTGTTTGCAGGTTCGCCGGGGATCGGCAAGTCGAGGTTTGCTCGGATTTTCGCTCAGAGCCTGTTTTGTGAAAAACATGACGACACGGAGTTGCTCGCGTGTGGAGATTGTTCGCCGTGTCGGCAGATGAACGCTGGATCGCATCCGGATTATTTTGCGATCGGTTGCCCGGAAGGGAAGAACGAGATTCCCGTCAGCATTTTTTACGGCGACAAAGAACGGCGTGGCCAGGAAGGTCTCATTCATGATCTTTCGTTGAGGCCGATGGCAGGCTCGCGGCGCATTGCGGTAATCGACGACGCCAATTGCATGAATGAAGAAGGCGCCAACGCGATGCTCAAGACGCTCGAAGAGCCGCCACCGAATTCGATGCTGATTCTGATCGCTGAGAATCTTGACGCGATGTTGCCGACGATTCGGTCGCGATGTCAGCTGGTTCGTTTTTCGCCGCTCGCTGCGACCGACGTTTCTGATCTACTGCTCAAAAACGAGGTTGCGTCAACACCTGACGAGGCGGCGGCTGCGGCGGCAATGTCGGAAGGAAGTCTGCACATTGCCTCGCAACTGTTGAACCCGGCGCTGCGATCCCTGCGGCTGAATCTTTATGCGGCTCTGGCAACGGCTGACCTGCGACCGATCGACGTGGCGAAGGCGATGACGGCGGGGATCGACGAACTCGGTGGTGACACGAACGAGCAACGTCGCAACGCCGGCTGGCTGATCCGGTTTGCTCAGGAGTTTTACCGACAAGCCGTCCTGCAGCTTTCCGGCGATAACCTGCCGGCGGGACAAGGCTCGGAGATCATCGCCCGGTTTACGAAGTTGCTGGCAGCGCGAGGCTCCAAAGGCCTTGAGTTGGCGATGGAACTTTTCGATCGTTGTGTGCTCGCCGAAGATCACATCAGTTGGAACGTTGCGCCTGCCAAAACGATGGATTCTTTATTCGACGACCTGGCCAGAACAACCCGGACTCGACTGCGAGCGGCTCAATAGTGATGTTGTAAAGATTGTGGGGTGCGTCTTGATGCACCATGACCGTATGAGGGACTCAATGGTGCGCCGAGACGCACCGTGCGGCGCTGACTTGAATCCGAGAGGAAATGGTGACTGACCATGAGTGTTGAACTTCCGGAACCGCTCGATGTGATCGCCGTGGGCGCGCACCCTGACGATGTTGAAATTGCCATCGGCGGAACCCTGGCTTCGCTGGTGCGGCAGGGGTATCGGGTTGGCATTATTGATCTGACAGACGGAGAACCAACTCCGGGCAGTCCCGGTCCGGAAGTGCGCCTGGCCGAGGCGAAGAAGGCGGCGGAGATTCTGGGCGTGCAGGTTCGGGAAACTCTTGATCTGCCGAATCGTCGACTGTTTGACTGCTTCGAAGCCAGAGTCGAACTGGCAAAAGTTTTTCGTCGATACCGACCTAAGATCGTTCTGGGAATTGCCGGCAAGACGCCGATGGCTTCGCCGGATCACTGGCAGGCCGCTCAGATTACAGATGCGGGCGTCTTTTATTCGCGGCTGACGAAGTGGGATGACGATTTCGACGGATTGCCGGTCCATACAGTGTCGAAGCAGCTCTGGTATCCGTTAGGATTTCGCACGCTGGAGTCGCCATCCGGGTCCGGCTACTTTGTCGTAGATATTTCTGAGACGTTCGACTTAAAATTGGCCGCGATAAAGGCCTACGAAACTCAGTTTCCGCCTCATAAACAACAGGTCTTCCGACTCGTTGAGGGGCAGAACAGGCTGTTCGGGACAAGTGCTGGCTTCGAGGCTGGCGAAATGTTGATCTGCTCTACAACTCTTGGAGTCACCGATCTGGTCAAAACCGTTCTTCCGTAAACGGAGCACGCGAGTCGGTTTTTGGCAGGATGTAGAAGCGAGCGAGCGTTTGCCGATCAGCGACGCGTCATTCGATTACGGGATTTCGAGAAACACTGAGACTCCACTGGCCAGGCAATATGCTGAATCTGAAATTCGGGCACCTGAGTGTTACCGGCAACTATCGTGACAATAATGAAGACGCTTGCGTCGTCGACGAAGCCGGGCGGTTTTTCATCGTTGCTGATGGCATGGGTGGTCAGGCGGCTGGCGAAAAAGCCAGTGAACTGGCGACGGATATTGTGCCGCGAAAACTCAAACAACTGATCGACTTTTCTGCAGATGTCGGAGCAGAACTGGTTAAGAAAATCGACGAAGCGGTCGGCGAAGCAAACTCAGAAATTCTCGCGCTCAGTGAAGTCGACCCGGCCTATCACAACATGGGAACGACGATTGTTTTCATCGTGGTTTCCAGTGGTAAGTTTTACGTCGGCGGAATCGGAGACAGTCGTGTTTATTGCCTCAGAGATGGCCAGTTGACTCAGTTGACGACAGATCATTCGCTGACTCGGGCACTGGTCGAAGCCGGCACGATTTCGGAAGAGGAAGCTGCAACGCATCGATACCGAAATGTGCTTTATCGGTATCTCGGCTCGAAAGAGGGGGGCACTGGTACCGAGTCCAAAGAGCACGTCCCACAGTCCGGCGATCGTTATCTGGTTTGTTCAGACGGTGTCACGGACGGTATCAACGACCAGGTTATTCAGACCGTTCTGACAGGAAATGACGACCCTCAACAGTGTGCGGAAGCGATCGTCAATGCTGCCCTCGATGGCGGTTCGAAAGACAACGTCACCAGCGTGATCGTCTACGTTGAATAAGGCGTTTTCGTGCCGCGTTCCATAAGCCGGTGATTTCGCGAGTGCTTCGCGGAGTTGCCTGAGGGTGCCTGTTTGCAGTTCGGGCCGTGATCATGAACGATGCTGGTAAAGCCAGCATCACGCGGGCGCTGTCGAACGAAAATGACGGGTTCAGCCTGCCGTGGCCACATCCGACGGAAAACGCACGACTGCCGTCGGTGACGATGCTCAAAAGCAGCGCATCGGTGAATCCGGAGTCGCGTGTCGATGGGCGGCAGTCCGAACCTCTTCAGGGGGCAGAAACGTTTTCGGACGCTCATTCCGTGGTTTTTCGTTGACGCCCGGATGTAGAATCAGGGAGTTCTGGCAAACTGCCTTGATTACGTTGAGTATGCGGGCAACGCATGCTCAACATTTTTTCGAGGGGTTGCCGACTTGCCGGGACACCGAACGACTCCACGTGCTGGATTGTGGGATCGGCAAAGTGTTTGATCCTCTAATTCTGCAGTGCCATATCCGAGACCTCGTCGAACGTGCATCCGCAACTGAGAACTGCACTTCGCGAGCCGGCTCCATTCACCAGGCTCAGGGACTGACACATGAATCGATTGCGGACCTCCATGCTGAACGGCTTTGCCGCGACGCTCGCACTTCTCGGAACGACTGGTTCGTCGCTATTCGCACAGACGGCCAAGCCGGATTTTCCTCCGCACGCGACGGTTCTCGCGGACTACACGAAGATTGTCTCGACGACCGACGGTGCCCGGTCTCTTTACACGCTCTACAAGCACAAGAAGGATCAGAAACTGCTGGCCGAATTGCCGGCAGGTTTTGCGTCGCACAAGTATTTCCTGGCGCTGACTGTCGCTGCTGGTGATGAGTTTGCCGGTCTGCAGGAAGGTGACCTGTATTTCTACTGGCGTCGGTACGGCAATCGACTGGCCATGATTCAGCCGAACGTCGAACACCGCTCAACCGGTGACAGTGAATCGAAAGCTTCGGTCAAACGATTGTTTACTGACCGTGTTTTGCTCGACACACCAATTCTGACCATCGGACCAACCGGCGGACCGGTGATCGATTTGAATTACCTGTTCGTGTCGCAGTCGTCGACGTTTTTTGGCAATGCTGGTCGGATCAGCAATTCGTCTCTGGTCACGATCGAAAAGGCGAAAGCATTTCCTAAGAACATCGAAGTGGCGATCGAAGGTCCGACCTCAGGAAGTTTCAGCCTGTTTGGCGGTAGAACTCCGAATGGTCAGCTGAAGACCCTGCATTATTCGCTGAGTCTGATTACACCAACACCTGGCTATACACCCAGAGTTGCTGATCCCCGCATCGGTTACTTTACAACCGGCTACACAGATCTTGGGAAATACAAAGATACCGAAACCCGAACTCGATTCATTAATCGGTGGCACCTGACGAAACGTGATTCGTCGCTCGCACTCAGTCCACCCGTTCAGCCTATCCGGTTCATTCTTGAACATACCGTGCCGGTGCGATATCGACGCTGGGTTACGCAAGGGGTCGACCACTGGAACAAGGCGTTCGAAAGGATCGGATTCCTGAACGCGATCGAAATCGATTTTCAGGATGCTCAGACCGGTCGCAACATGGACCTCGATCCAGAGGACGTTCGCTACAACTTTATTCGATGGCTCAACAACGATATCGGTACGGCGATCGGGCCCAGCCGAGTTAATCCGCTGACCGGCGAGATTCTCGATGCCGACATCATTCTGACCGACGGATGGATTCGACATTACCACGGACAATTCAGTGAGATTCTTCCCGCAGTTGCGATGGAAGGATTCAATGCCGAAACGCTGACATGGCTCGCCGACCACCCGCAGTGGGATCCTCGCGTTCGTCTGGCAAACCCAAGCCGCCGCAATGAAGTCATGCGGACAATTCAACGCGAAGCGTATCAACCGCTGGCAGGGCATCCGGCTGGAAAAGTCGATGGAACAATGATCGGCGACAATCAGTACGACGGTTTGATTGGTCGAGCCAGTCAGGTCAACGGTCTGTGCATGGCGACTCAGGGCAAGTCGATCGACCTTGCTTTGATGCAGATGCACCTTGCGTTGCTGGAAGACGGTGCTGACGACGCTGATAAAAAGAAAAAGAAGAAGGGCTCAGACGGCGACAAGGACGAGGAGAAGAAAGCCGGCGATGATAAAGATGAAGACGACGATGAGAAGAAGAGCGACGGCGAAGATAAAGACGAAGAGAAGAAGGACGACGGCGACAATGACGATGAAAAGAAGGAAGAGGCAAAGAAGTCTGCAGCTAAGAAGGAACCCATGCTCGACAGCATGCCGGAGTCCTTTATCGGTCCACTGATTGCTGAACTTGTCGCGCACGAAGTTGGCCACACGCTTGGCCTGCGGCACAACTTCAAGGCGAGCAGCATCTACTCATTCGATGAAATGAACGGTGACGAAGTCAAAGGCAAAAAGCCATTGGCGGGCTCGGTCATGGACTACATTCCGATTAACCTGCGGGCCGATGGAAAACCGCAGGGCGATTACACGATGATCGGAATCGGCCCGTACGACGAATGGGCCATCGAATATGGCTACACACTTGCCAGCGATCTGAAACCGATTCTCGCGCGGGTGAACGAGCCGGAACTCGTCTACGGAACTGACGAAGAGACCGACGGTCCGGATCCTCGCGCCCGCCGGTACGACTTCACAACAGAGCCGCTTGACTATGCGAACAATCAGATTGAGCTGGTGAAAAAGCATCGCAAGGGGCTGACTGAGAAGTTTGTCAAAGACGGAGAAAGTTGGGCTCGCGCTCGGCACGGCTACGAACTGTCGCTGTCGCTGCAGCTTCGGTCGGTCAGCATGATGGCAAACTGGCTCGGCGGTGCGTTCACGACTCGCGCCCTCAAAGGCGACAAGGATTCGGGGCGTCCGGTCGAAGTCGTGCCTGTCGAGCAGCAGAAGGCAGCCCTTAAGTTTGTCATCGAAAACACGTTCTTCGACGACGCCTTCGGCCTGAACCCGGATCTGCTGGCGCATCTCTCGGTTGATAAGTGGCTGGATGGGGGTTCGTCGTTCAGTGCTTTCTCAAGCGAAGCGACCTACCCTGTTCATGACACGATCATGGGGATTCAGGCATCGACGCTGACGATGATCATGAACGCGACCACGCTGCGTCGAATCTATGATAATGAACTACGAATTCCTGCTGATCAGGAAGCATTGACGCTTCCGGAAGTGCTTGAGTCCGTAACCAATGCAATCTGGCAGGAACTTGAAAAGGTTCCGAGCAAGCAGTACACGGCGCGAGTGCCGCTGGTATCAAGCCTTCGCCGCAACCTTCAGCAGGAGCATCTCGATCGACTTGTCGATTTAAGCATCCCAGGCAGTGTCCGAACGGAAGCCTACAAGCCGATTGCCAATCTGGCGTCGTTCGAACTCGATCGAATTCTGAAACGAGTCGACAACGTGCTGACCAAGGGCGGAGACAAACTCGATCCGTACACTCGGTCACACCTGGTCGAACTGAAAGAGCAGGTTGAAAAACGACGCGACGCTCAGTTCATCTACAACGCCAAAGATGTGGGCGGTGGCGGGTTATCTGGACTGATCTTCTTTCAGGAAGAAGAGCAACGTCGCGAAGAAAAAGGCACAGAGCAGCTTCGCTGATTCAGCGCCTCGCAACTCCTGATCTGCTGAACTCACCCCGGTCGTTAACTGTAACGACCGGGGTTTTGTCTGCGCCGTCGGTTCAGAGGTTGCGGATGCCTGCTCTTCAGGTGCGAAGACATGGGCTCATTGACTAGCCTTCCCGCTGCCGACCAGTCGAAAAGGAACGACGAACGGCCGGTCTTTTCTTTGCTGTCGCTTCCCACTCCCAACAGGAAAAGTTCTACCGTGAAGATTATCAAAAGCAGATTCGCTGCTACCGAACTTCTCGCAGCGATGTTTCTTGTCTCGTTGAGCAGCGTTGTTAATGCTCAGGTCGGCCCGTTGAAATTTAATGACCCGAATCCTCAACACTACAGGCTGACGGCTCGCGCCAGCAAACTGGATTCGCGAGTGAAAGCTCACCCCGACATCGACTTTCTGATCAACACGAAGGACGGCAAGCCGGCTGACATTCAGCAGGCTGCGGTCGATACGCGAGTTGCTCCGCGAGGCAAACTTGTCATCTGGCTGATGGGGCACAATGAGCCGTTGTTCGATCGTCTGAATTCTTATGGTCTGCACGCCATCCGAGTCCACTACGCCAACAAATGGTTCGGGATCAAATGCAAAGAGAATCCCGTTGGTGAGCACTGTCGAGGCAACATTCGGCTGGAAGCGGCGACGGGTATGGATTTCAGCGAGGACGTCGACATTCCAAAACCCGATGGCATGATGGAGCGGGCTTATCAGTTCGTGAAGTGGTTGGCCAAAGAGAATCCGGAGGCCGGATGGAGACATTTTCTGACGAAAGACGGGAAGGGCCTTCGCTGGGATGACGTCATCGTTTCGGGCAGTTCACACGGTTCGACGACGGCTGCGCGTTTCGCGAAGTTTCAAAAGGTCAGTCGCGTTGTGGCACTGTGCGGCCCGCGAGACCAGCTTCAGTCATGGCAGTCGCTGCCGTCTGCGACTCCCGAAAACCGATTCTTCGGCTTTTCGCATGTGCTCGACGGTGGTTGGGTAGCCGATCACTACTGCCGAAGCTGGGAATTGATGGGCCTGCATAAGTTCGGTCCAATCGTCAACGTTGACCAGCAAAAGCCGCCGTACGGTAACACTCGGCGGCTGATTACCGACTTCGACGTCAACGGCGACGCCAATCGAGCACACAGTTCGGTGCAGCCTGGCAGCCGTGCAGGAAAAGACAAAGCCGGCAACTACATGCACGAAGACGTCTGGCGATACCTCTACACGCACCCGGTCGACATCGTCGGCGAGCCAACGCCTCTGGACGATTCCTGCGAGAAGAATCAACGCTAGCGATTCTCCGGCAGACTCAGATTCTGGTGGGTCACCCGATGCGATTGCCTGAAAGGATGCTTGATGAAACTGGCTACGGTTCTGACGCCCGCTTCGGATGAAAATCTGCAGCTTGCCGTGCAGTGCGGCGTTACCGATTTCGTGACACGTCATCACGGGCCGGATCCGGCCCCGCTGGTGGCCGTCAAGAAGCGAGTCGAGTCATTCGGACTGACACTGTCGGTGATCGAGGGCTACCTTCCGATCGAGAAGATCAAGACGGGGACCGATCATGACGGAGCGGAACTCGCCGAGTTGAAAAACCTGATTCGACTGATGGGCGAACTCGGAATTTCAATCCTTTGTTACAACTTCATGGCGGGCACCGATTGGGTGCGGACGAAGCTTGATGTTCTGGAACGCGGCGGCGCAAAGGTCACGCAGTTTGATCTCGCCACGGTGAAACAGGCGGTTCTACTCGGGCACGACGGGGCAGGAACTCACGGGGCAGGGGACAGCGACACCGCCGGGCTGACTCATGCTAAGCTTTGGGAGAATCTTGAACGCCTGCTCAACGAGATCGTACCGGTCGCTGAGAAAGCAGGGGTTCTGCTCGCCATGCATCCAGACGATCCGCCGCTGCATGAGCTGCTCGGTCGACCGCGGATCATGAACAGCGTCTCAAATTTCGAGCGTTTGTTGCAGCTTGTGCCGAGCCCAAACAACGGGATTTGCTTTTGTCAGGGAACCTTCGCGGAAATGGGGGCGGACATTCCAGACGCCATTCGACGACTGGGAAGCCACATCAACTACGTTCATTTCCGAGATGTTACCGGCACGGCTGAATCCTTCACGGAAACCTTCCACGACAACGGCAAGACAGATATGCCTGCCGCGGTCCGTGCCTACCGCGAAGTTGGTTTCACCGGTCCCATTCGACCGGACCACGTCCCGCAGCTCGCCGGTGAAGACGACGGCGAACCCGGCTACACAATGCTCGGTCGCCTCTACGCTTACGGCTACATGAAGGGGCTGTTTCAGGCGACCGATCGCGAAGGAAGTACGCCTTAGAGCCGTCTGCTCTGATGCTTTTCCGGACTAACTGGCGAATTGGTGTCCGTGTTCAGACAATCGTGTTTTTCGAGTTTTGAGCTTGAGGTCTTGTGGAATGATGATTCGAGTGCTGGTTCTGGTCGCGGCGACGTTGCTGGTGACGTGCGAAGCGCGTGCTCAGCAGGGGTCTGCGCCGGTGGCGGTTTCGGTCGTGCAGCTTGCAGATGTGGACGCCGTGCAGAGTTACATAGGCACGGTCACGGCGTCGCGAAGCAGTTCAGTCGGGAGCGCGGTCGATGGTCGCGTTGAATCGTTTCCGATCAACGAAGGCGACTTTGTCACGAAAGGTCAGCCTCTGGCTCAGCTGTTGACTGAAACGATCAATCTGGAGCTGGAAGCAGCACAGGCCGAACTGCTGCTCAGGAAGCACGACCTGACGGAGCTGGAAAACGGAGCACGTCCTGAGGAACTTGCCGCCGCTGATGCTCGAAAGCTGGCCGCCAAAGCGTTTCACGACTTCCGACTCGCCCAGGTGACTCGTGCCCGGCAACTTTTCGAAAAGGGCGCATTCAACCAGGAAGAGCTGAACGAAATCGAGGCCGAAGCTCAGGCCGCTCAGCAGGTGTTTCGGCAGAGTCAGGAGGACTGGAAGCTCGTGGTGGCGGGGCCTCGCGTCGAAAAAATTCTGCAGGCCCGGGCTCGTGTTGCCATGCAGGATGCAATGGTCAGAAATCTGGAGTCGCGCGTTCGCAAGTTCACCATCGTCGCGCCGTTTGACGGTTTCGTCGTCGCCGAACACACCGAACAGGGCGAGTGGATCAAGCAGGGCGACCTTGTCGCCCACGTGGTCGCACTGGACGAAGTCGACATTCTGGTCAACATTCGCGAATCGCAGGTCGCTCACCTCAGAATCGGACAGCCTGTTGCCGTTGAAATTCCGGCACTCTCTGACCTGCGGCTTACTGGAAAAGTTTCGTCAATTGTCCCTCAGGCCGACCTGCGGGCTCGATCTTTTCCCGTGAAAGTGCGAGTTACCAACCAGATTCTGGAGACTCTGTCAAAGAACAGGGTTCCGACAATCAAAGCAGGCATGATCGCTCGCGCCGTGATTCCCACCGGAGAAAAGCGACAGGGCCTGCTGATTCCGAAAGACGCTCTCGTTCTGGGCGGTCCATCGCCAATGGTCTTCGTGGTCGATGCCACCGTGCCGGACATCAACGATCCGATTGACGGGAAGGGGGCGTCGGCCAGAACGGGCAAGGTGCGACCGGTGCCGGTTAAGATGGGCTCCTCAGATGGGCGGCTGATAGAAATTGATGGGCCCATCAAGGCAGGAGAGATCGTGGTTGTTCGAGGAAACGAACGGCTGCGTCCGGGGCAGGATGTTGCCATTACCGAGACCCTTGATCCTCGTGCAGTCCCCCGAGCTGCGGCAGTCGGGCAATAAGATTTATGAATCCCATCCGAGCTGTTGTTCATAACCCGGTCAAAGTGACGGTCGGAGTTCTGCTGGTGGCCCTTTTCGGTGTCGTCGCTTTGCTGCGCATGCCGTTGCAACTCACGCCGGAAGTTCAAACGCCAACGATCAGCGTGCAGACTCTGTGGCCTGGAGCCAGCCCTCAGGAAGTCGAACGCGAAATCATCATCGAGCAGGAAGAGCAGCTCAAAAGTGTCGAAGGGCTGGTTAAGCTGAGTTCCGAAGCGACGGACTCACAAGGTACGGTCAAGCTTGAGTTTCACGTCGGCACCGATCTGGAAGGTGCACTGCTGAAAGTCAACGCACGGCTGCAACAGGTTCGCGAGTATCCTGAAGAAGCCGACCAGCCGGTGATCTCGACGTCGAACTCGTCCGACCGACCGATCGCCTGGTTTATTCTCAGTACGCGAATGGCGACCGACGAACAGATTGTCGCCTTTCAGAACGAGCATCCGGAACTCGCGGACAAGCTCGAGATGGTGCGAAAAGCTCACAACGTGGGGCTTGCCATGCTGCGTCTGCGACTGCTTGCCAAAGAGCATCCTGTCATTGGCGAAGTGCTGCTCCCTTACGACGGCATCAATGTCACACAGCTTCGTAGGTTTGCCGAGGACGAGATCGAGGCCCGCTTCGAACGTGTTTCGGGGGTCTCTCAGTCGAACGTGATGGGCGGTCTGGAAGACGAGATGCAGGTTCTGGTTGATCCGGAAGAACTGGCCGCGCGGCAGATCACGATCGAAGACTTGCGGCGAGTGCTGCGTGCTCAGAACAAAGACACATCAGCCGGAGACTTCTGGGAAGGCAAACGCCGCTGGGTCGTACGAACACTCGGGCAGTTTCGATCCACAGAAGACGTCGGGAATCAGCTGGTCGCTGTCCGCGACGGAGTTCCAGTTTACGTTCGTGACGTCGCCGAGATCGAACTCGGTTATCGCAAGCCTGATGGCATCGTTCGACGGTTTGGTGAGTCCAGTATCGCCGTGAACTGTATTCGCGAAACCGGAGCCAACGTTCTGGATGTGATGGACGGTCTGCGCGAGATGCGGGCCGAAATTGACGAGCACATTCTGAAACCAAAGGGCCTGCAGCTCGTCCAGGTTTACGACGAGACGGAGTACATCTACTCGGCCCTCGACCTCGTTCAGCAGAACATTTTCATCGGCGGCGCGCTGACGATGATCGTCCTTATGCTGTTTCTTCATCTGGGCATTCGCACGCTGGCCGTCGTTCCGTTCATCGTCGTGTCGGCGCTGGCTGCTGCTTACGTTTCGTCGTGGTTCTTTCTGGTTTGTATTGCTCTGCTGATCGGCGTCGGTTTCTGGGCGGCTCGCGGAGCACTCGTCGTCGGCCTGGCCATTCCAACCAGCATCATCGGGACGTTTCTGATTCTCGGCCTGCTCGACCGTTCGCTGAACGTCGTCAGTCTGGCGGGGATGGCCTTTGCCGTGGGGATGCTCGTCGACAATGCCGTCGTCGTTCTCGAAAACGTCTTTCGACGGTTCTCTGAGGGAGAAAGTGCGTTCGACGCAGCCATCAACGGCACGTCAGAAGTGTCCGGAGCCGTGCTGGCCTCAACGCTGACGACGATCGCCGTATTTCTGCCGGTCGTCTTTGTGCAGGAAGAAGCCGGGCAGTTGTTTCAGGATATCGCGCTGGCGATCACCGGAGCGGTGGGCTTGTCGCTCGTCGTGTCGATGACATTGATCTCAACCGCGTCCGCGCGGCTGCTGCATCGAGACGATTCTGCTTCTGAAGAATCGTCTTCTGATCAGGCAGCCCGACTGGGTTCAGTGGCTGGCCGGATGGCTTCATTCGGTGCAGGTTTTGTTGCAGCGATCGTCGGCTTCAACCAATGGGTTCAGCGAGGGACGGCTCGACGCCTGGCAGTTACCCTCGGTCTGGTTGGATTCTCAATTGCCGGTTCGTGGGCATTCTGGCCGCGCGTTGAGTACCTGCCAAACGGCAACCGAAACCTGATTTTCGCCATCCTGCTCCCGCCGCCCGGTTACAACCTGAACCAGCTGATGGAGCTTGGGCAGACCGTCGAGAGCAATCTTCGTCCGTACTGGGACGCGGTGCCTGGCAGTGAAGAAGCCAGCAAACTGGACGGACCAATCATTGGCGACTTCTTTTTCGTCGCCCGAGGCCGCAGCGTGTTCATGGGTTTGCGAGCCTATGACGAAGAACGAGCCGCCGAGATTATTCCGCTGATCCAGCGTGCCACCAGTCAATTGCCGGGAACATTCGGCGTCGCCAGTCAGTCGAGTTTGTTTGCCGGCGGCCTGGAAAGCGGTCGCACGGTCGATGTTGAAATCACCGGGCCAGACTTGAACAAGCTGGTAGCGCTGGGCGGACAAATCTTTGGGCAGGTCAGAGGGCTACTGCCTCCCGACACGCAGGCTCGACCAATTCCGAGTCTCGATCTATCCAGTCCGGAAGTCCACATCGAACCGTACCTCATTCAGGCCGCTGAGATGGGCATGTCGGCCAACGAGCTGGGCTACACCGCCAACGCGCTGATTGACGGAGCCTACGCCGGTGACTATTTCCTGGGCGGCGACAAGATCGATCTGACGATCAAAGGTCGAGACGAAATCGTCCGCAACGCTCAGGATGTCGAGGCACTTCCCATCGCGACGCCGATGGGACAAACCATCCCGCTTGGCGCGTTGGCCAGTGTGACCATGAAGAGCGGTCCCGAGCAGATCAACCATCGGGAACGGCAACGAGCGATCACGATTCAGGTAACACCTCCACCAGAGATGCCGCTCGAAGAGGCCATGATTCTGATCCGCGATGAAATCGTGCGACCGATGCAAAGTAGCGGACAACTCGACGGCGGATACCGCATCGATCTGGCCGGAACCGCCGACAAGCTGAACGCGACCTGGGAAGCGTTGCAGTTCAATGTGTTGCTCGCTTTGCTGATCACTTACCTGCTGATGGCCGCGTTGTTCGAGTCGTGGCTTTACCCGTTCGTCATTATCCTGAGCGTTCCGCTGGGAGCCGTCGGCGGCGTCGCCGGTCTGCAACTTCTTAACCAGTTCGTTCTGCAACCGCTCGACGTGTTGACGATGCTCGGCTTTGTGATTCTGATTGGAACGGTCGTCAATAACCCGATTCTGATCGTCCACCAATCGCTCAACCTGATGCGCGAAAAGAAGCTGCCTCCGAACGAAGCCATTATCGAAAGCGTTCGAACGCGAGTCCGGCCTATCTTCATGACCACGCTGACAACGGTGCTCGGCCTGCTGCCGCTTGTCCTCTTCCCCGGAGCCGGCAGCGAACTTTATCGAGGTCTTGGCAGCGTCGTTCTCGGTGGTCTGCTGGTCTCAACCGTTTTCACCCTGGCCCTCGTCCCGACCCTTTTCAGTCTGATGCTCGACGCCAAGGCTGTTGTGGTTCGACTTGTTTTCAAGAGTGCGCCGAGCGACTAACCATCGAATGCTGGTTGAGCAGTTCTCGCGACGGTAATCACTCGGTCGCTGCACCAGAATGTCCAGGTAAAGAAAAGAGCCCGGTCACACTCTCAGTGCGACCGGGCTGTGCATTCAGCGACTCACTAATTTGACGACCGACGAGGTGCCGATACGTTGCGAGGCGCCGCGCCCATCGGCTTGACACCAGTCGTTCCCGAAGGAGCCGACAGGCGCTCATAAGAAACTCGCTCGATCTGTGAAGTTGAGCGTGCCGGAGCAAAACTCACGCCGGGTACACGCACTCGTCCGGCAGGAACTGCCGACGTTGCATTCCGGGCTCCTGGAAAAATCGGCAGCCCCGCGGGAACGGAAGCATCTCCGTCCGCAGGTGCAGGTGCAGGTGCAGGTGCAGGTGCAGGTGCAGGTGCAGGTGCAGGTGCAGGTG
>CAXBME010000027.1:0-119793 GCA_963976765.1 uncultured Planctomycetaceae bacterium | reverse complement strand
CTCCAGGAATACGCCGCCTGATTCAGTCTCAGGCCACGACATTTGACAATAGCTCTTGGCATCGCGCTATGGCATGGAGCCGTATGCTTTTGTTGCGGTGTTGAAGCACGAAAGGTTTCCGAATCCTGCGCTTGGCGGCGCATTGGACACAACTGGACGAACTATATTCGCCTACGAGGTTCCCCCCTCCGACCCCTCAAAACTCGAACGCTTCGAGTTGATGCTGGAAACGATTGGTGCCTCTAACGACACCGGTTTGTTGATCGCGGAAGACGAAAAGATCATCAAGGCACTGAACCATGCCCTGGAAGTTGCCCCCCGAGCGCGGACGCGAGGCTAACGCTATTGCAATTGCCTGGCACGTCGCCATCCGGGCGACCGAGTGCTTCCGGGCTGCGCTTCGCTGCGGTCCTGCCGGACGGCTACCGCCCCCTTCCGCCCTCTCGTGCGGAAAACCGGGGGAGAATCCCCCGTGCAGTAAAGGATGCCCTTCGGCGACCGGCACGGCCCCTCCCCGATCTTCCGCGCTCGCAAAGCCTCGCTTGTGCAGACCGGGTGCCCCTCCATGCCGGTCGTCCCTGACTGCACTCCCCCCCTGCTACTAAGGGCTTTCGCCCCCCTTCCGCCGAAAAACGCTGTTCGCGTTTCGCGTAAGGGGGATTAGTCAACAGAAGGCAACCTACCCAGCTAAACAGCGATCACGACATTCTCGTTGACTGATCTGTATCGTCGTGTTATGCGGCAACACACGAATATGCAACTGTAGCGGCGATGGTATTCACCATGGACAAGGAGATCGTTGTGATAGACGTTTACGGCCTAAACATTACCGGTTGTCGCCCTTCGTTCACGCTCAATCATTATAGCTACTGCTCGCATGGCCGAGCCAACGCGTGAGAAAGGAAGCCGTATGATCACTAAACGCCGTCTCCAACGTCTCGCTGAGAAGGCCGTAGCACACTACGGCATGCCGTCTACCAGTTTTGGCCCACGGCCAGCTCCACCAACGCCGCTGCTCGTCCCAACTGGGACCGCGCTTACGCCGGGAAAACTATATCTTCGGCTGTCGCACGGGCGCACTGATCCTGACCAAGAAATGGAAGACCACGGGTTCGATGGCCCCCTCTTTGGGCCACTTTCCCGTTATCACCACACCTACTGCTTGACTCTCCGCAGCTACGCTGAATCCGGCGATGAAGAGCTTTGGCTCCACGTGCATGAGGACATGATCCAGTGGGACTGTTGCTTCTACGGAGAATTGGAGGTCTTTGTGGCCGGACCCAACGAAACGGCGTAGCAATCCAGCATGACGACGCATCATTCAAGGCGATGCACACATTCCGTGATTCAGTTGCAGACCGCACCTGAAACTGGCGCGCAATCCTTTTGATTGCCTTCGGGACGATCATTCATCCATGCATGCGTCCAACGGTTGGGAAAGCGTTCAGCAAACACCTCAAGCTCTTCACAAAGCAGGTGCTCCAGGTGACACCTCACGGCCTCAGGCATTGGGACGCCGGCTCCTTTATGCACTACATCGGTCACTCGACTATTTGGAAATTCGGTCACGGTGTCGATTCCCAAGTACGCACATATCTTCTTGAAGAAGAATTCTGGGTCTTCGACCATTTCTTCGTAGAAAAAGACATCCACCGGAAGTCCAACACTTTCCCAGAGATCGAGAGTATGGCTGTATTGCGATTTATTCATTACTCCAAGTCCGATCTGACGCAGGACATTCTCGTCGCTCCAGTCTTGTCCTCCTTGCTTCATAATTCGCATGCACACTTGCGACCATGCGCGTTCGACTGGATTTCGCACAAGCATAAAACGCTTGGCCTTGCTCAGCACTGGGAAATACTCACGCAGTCGCTCGGCACTTGCATTGGCAAAGACCGGGCATACATCTCCACCTAGTTTCTTCCCTTTCTTAGGCGTCAACAGCCGCATGTATCTGTCTGGCGTCCGAGGCATGAAGACGCACCGAAAGTACTGAACATACTCGAATCTTGTATTGAGTGTAACGATCGCCTTGAGCAAGGTCGTGCGTGCATTGCGCCATCCCCCATACCCAGCAGTGGCTTGCCCCCAACGTAGCTCCCGCCGATCAAACACCGGCCAGAAATAGTTCAGCTCCTTCTGGCGAATAATGTTGGTGTCCGGATGCCAATACAGGTTCCAATGAAGCCAGCTTGTGCCAGCCTTTTGCGCCCCTATGCATACGAAATAGTTACTTTCCGCACCTTGTTCCATCACCATCCCACGAAATATTTCAGAGCAGGAATATACCCGTTCTATCCGGCAGTCAAGAAAGCGTTTGCACCATATCACTCGATACGCTCGCAACTACGGACTACATGCGCGGATACGCCTTGCTGCCCGCGTCTTGTGATGCGAACGCCCTCCGCCAAGCCAATTCGCACAAATAGCTTTACAAATACACACGATTGCACTAACCGATATCGCTAGGTTGAAACAAGGACACACCCAAGGCAGCACCACAGTATATGACGCCGTTGCTATTCATGCACATTCACAAAACTGGCGGACAGTCGCTATCCCGCTATCTTGAGCAATTCTTTGCTCCGGACGAAATCTGCCCACACAACACGGACCATTCGATCCTCTCGCACAAGCCCAGGGCACTCTCGAAATACAAATTCTTCCGTGGGCATATCTCGATGCATGGCCTGTCACAGAGAATCGACAATTTCACCACGGTCACTGTACTTCGTGATCCACGAGAGAGGCTCATATCTGCCTTTTACTTCTGGCAGCGGAGGGCAACTGAGAATGGCCCGCATTTACCTGCGATAATGCGACGCTTCCCGACAATGACCTTTGCCGACTTCCTTTCAGACCCAGAAACACAAAGCTGCTGCGACAATGTCCAAGCACGACTGGCGGCAGGCGGTCATTATGGCACAACTAACGATCAGCGAATTATGGTCTATGGCGATCCAGTCCCGCACCCTTCAGAGAGGTTGTCGTATATTGGCACAACCGAGGCTCTTGATACAGCGGCACAGGCGATCTGCTCACTCATGGGATTTCAGCAGAGCGACACTTCTGTTGGACGATTGAATGTAGGAACCCGACCTAAGTCGCCCCTATCGGATGTTGAGGAAACGCTCATTGCTCGACGGACGGAGCAGGACTGGGCGCTGTATCGCTCGATCAAGGCGCGTCATTCTATTTATTGAATGATGCGAGAGTTTTGAACCGAGGCCGATCAACGGTAGCCCGGATTCACGGGCCGGCCCGCATCCTGGACGTCCAAGACTTATTCACGGCATCAGTAGGTGCCCTCAGGCGTCCTCCGATTCACTGAGGCAACTCCTATGTATGACGCCTTTTGATTGTCCTTGCGATGGGTCTGAAACCCTCGTCTTCAGGCGAAGCCTTTAGGTTCTTCCCACTTGGGTTAGGATGGAACCCTATGGAGAACGACCGCACAGGCTCGCACAGCCGTTACGACATCAAATACCATTTCGTGTGGGGCACCAAATATCGCCGAGGCGTTTTGACCGGCCAAGTCGGCGTTCGTCTTCGAGAACTGGTCCGCGAGGTTTGTCGCACGAACGAAGTCGAAATTCTCCAAGGGGCGGTGGCTCGCGATCACGTGCACGTACTGCTGTCTTGCCCGCCGAACCTGTTGCCCAGCAAGATCATGCAGTACATCAAGGGCAAGACCTCCCGCAAGCTGATGATGGAGTTCCGGCACCTGCAGAAACAGTATTGGGGAAGGCACCTCTGGGCCCGCGGCTACTTCGTGGCGTCCAGCGGCAACGTCACCGACGAAGCCATTATGGAGTACATCCGTCAGCAGGACGGGACCGAACCCGCCGACGGCGGCGACAACTTCCAAATCACTAAATCGTGAGCGAAGGACTTCAGTCCGCAGCCACGATTTTCCGCGAACCTACCGGCTTCAGCCGGTAGTAGTTGAGTTCAGAGCATCACGGACAGTTGCAGGTACGCTGAACAAGCGTCGCAATATTGCGAGGTCTATCCCCGCCCGCAATCGTGGCCACCACAGTATTCGTACTTGTGTTAACTACCGATACAGAATTGGAACCGTTATTCGCCACATCAACTTCACGGCCATCAAGTGTCACAGCGACACCTGTAGGCTGCGTCCCCACGTTGATAGTTGATGACACCGTATCGGTCGAAGTGTTGATTACCTTCACTGCGTTGCCGCCAAAGTTGGCAACGTATGCTTTCGATCCGTCAGGAAGAACAGCCACATCTACAACCGTCGAACCGATTGCAATTGTAGTGGACACAGTGTCGCTCGCCGTGTTGATGACCGATACGTTTCCTGAATTTGCATTCGCGACATAGGCTTTATTGCCATTTGGCGTGATGGCCACGCCGCGAGGGTTGGTTCCGACCGATATTGTTGTGCTAACAGTGTCTGTGGATGTGTTTATTACTGATACGTTGTCAGATCCATCATTCACAACATAGGCCTTAGCACCGTCGGGCGTGATGGCAACATTTAATGGTGAGGTGCCAACGGAAATGCTGCTCGCAACGGATTTGCTTGCAGTGTCAATTACGGATACCGTATTGGAGCCGACATTGGCCACATAAAGCTTTGAGCCATCTGGCGTGATGTCAAGGCCAGCTGGATTGGTTCCAACCGAGATGGTATCGGTTACCGTTCGCGTTCGCGCATTGATCACCGAGACAGTACCCGATGTTCTGTTGGCCACGTAAACAGTTGTAAAATCGGGCGAGGCAACAATCCCGAACGGGCCTGTACCAACCGTCAGGACGGCAACAACCGAACGCAACGCCTGGTCAATAAGCGAAACAGTCGTTCCGTTATTGCTGGTGCCTTGATTGGTGACGTAGGCGATTTCGGTGCCTGGTTCAGTAGTAGTAAATTTAATTTCAAATGGACCTCCCGCTATGGAAATAGTATCGACAATCGCATAGCTGGACACGTCGATTACCTTTGCTGCGCTTGTGCCGATTAGCAGCACGTACACCCTTGAGCCGTCTGGTGTGATACCGATTCCTTGCGGGCTGTCGCCTCCACCGCCCACCGAGATCGTCGTGGCGACTGTATCAGACCCAATGTCGATGACACTGACAGAATTGTCTTCATCATTAACGACCCAAGCGGTATTGCCGTCGGGGGTGATTGCAACGCCCCAAGGAGTGTCGCCAACAGCAACAGTGGCGGAGACTGAATCCGTGGAAGTGTCAATCACCTTTACATTGTCGGTAGTGCTGCAAGTTATGTACGCCTTGCTGCCATCTGGAGTAACGGCACTGTAGAATGCGCCGCCACAGCCTGTAAGGGTTATCGTGGAGCTGACTGTGTTTGTGGAAGTATTGATAACGGATGCAGTGTTATCAAGAAAGTTGCCAACATACAGTTTGCTGCCATTTGGTGTAATGCTGAGTTCGTACGGCCTGTCGCCAACCGATATAGTTGCAAATATTGTTCTTGCTGATGTGTCAATAACCTTGACGGAGTTGTCTAACGCGCACGTTACGTACGCTTTAGTGCCATCAGGATGAAACACGATACCGGTCGGGTTTTTGTTGATAGCGTTGCACACGGACGAGATGGTTGCCACGACGTCAGTTGAATATGCGCTAATCACAGAAATGCTGTTTGATGTTTCGTTGGCAACATATATCTCGGTGTTACTTGGGTTGATGGCGACTCCTTTGGGTCGATCCCCGACAGAAACCGTGGAGTGAACTGTGTTGGTCGTCGCGTTAACGATTGCCACTTCATCCGCCCCAAGAAGGGTGATGTAGCCGAAGTCAGCGTAAGCACTGTGTGCTGGCGTTGTGGACAATAAAAAGGCAAGTAGCATTCTTAAAAGACGGCGGGACATGGGACGCTCCGTTGGATGGGAAAATGATGCGGGAACTGAGAGTGTAGAGGCAAGTGATAAACAAATAGTTAATGTGTTGAATCTTCAGCATAGGCTAAAGGGGATGACGTGCGCGCCTACTTGTTGCGTGATCGTGTGGAAACGATACCTGAAGTATTCAATTTCCTGGCCTGCAAACTACAATGCGCTGGGGAAGCTTGGAAACGAGACGAGTGGTAGGGCGGACGCCATCGCAGTCGAGCAGCATTGAAAAAGAGAACCATCCCAATGAGTGAGTTCACCGAGATCATAAAGGCCATTGAGGCAGGCGACCCGCAGGCCGCCGAACGGCTGCTGCCACTCGTGTACGACGAATTGCGGAAGCTGGCCGCCGTGCATCTGGCGAACGAGCAGCCCGGCCAGACGTTGCAGCCGACGGCGCTGGTGCATGAGGCTTATCTCCGCTTGGTCGGCGGGGCGAACCCGGAGCAGTGGAATGGCCGAGGGCATTTCTTCGGGGCGGCGGCCGTCGCCATCCGCCGCATCCTCATCGAGAACGCTCGGCGCAAGCAAAGCCTGAAGCGAGGCGGCGACTTCCTCCGGCAAGAACTTCGAGACGACCTTCCCCCCAGCCTGCCGGAACCGCAGGAAGACCTGCTCGCCCTGGATGAAGCCCTCCAGAAACTGGCCGGTGTCAACCCGCAGGTCGCTGAACTGGTGCAACTGCTGTATTTCGGAGGGCTTACACTCCCGGAAGCAGCGCACACCCTCGACGTTTCCCCACGCACCGCCGGGCGTCTATGGGCGTATGCCCGCGCATGGTTGCGGCGGGAAATCGAGGGGGACAACGGCGGCGTCGAAAATCCTTGAAGATTTTTGGCCAGGTCCAATCCCGGACTGCGCACTGGATTGTGAGGGCGATCAGATCGCCCCTTCCCTCCAATCAGTTTCCGGGAGAATTCCATGAACGATGTTTGGCGTGCCGTGCGGTCGAGTTGGTCTCGAACCATATTGATTTTTACGGTGGCGATGGGACTTGGGATGGCGGCGGAGTGCCATGCCCAAGGGAAGGATGGCGGTGATTTCGACGGTGCCGTCTGGCGATTCACGTTGACCCCGAAGGTGGCCGGGCCAGGGCAACTGCGCGGTCATTTTCGAGTGTCGAACCATGTTCTCTACCAGAAGACCGACATCAAAGACCCGAACTATACGAAGCAGGTTGGCAAGGACAATCCTCAGCGACGAGCACATACCCGCGTGGAATTCACGGACTTGCGTGCCCTCGATAAACGTGGCGTCTCTCACGAGGGATTCAAGGGTACCGTTCTGTTGAAAGGCGAACGCTTTGGCCACTGGTCGGGTTCGTTCATCGATTCGCAAGGGCGTCACTGGAACATTCAATGCACCCGGGTGCAGGAGTAGGCATCGTGAACGAACAATCCATCTTTCTCGTGGCGCTGGAGATAGCGGACCCGAACCATCGAGCCGACTACCTGAACCAGGCTTGCGGTGACGAACCGGCGTTGCGACGCCAGGTGGACGCCCTGTTCGCGGCGCACGAGCGCTCCGGGGAATTCCTGAAGGTGCCCGCACTCCAGCAGATGGCGGTATGTGCTTCGGGAAATGGCGATTCCGCAGGCGAGACGGGGGCCGAGCACCACCCTCCCCAAGGCGAGATCGATCTGTCTTTCCTGGAACCAGCCACCGCTCCCGATTCGATCGGGCGGCTCAGGCATTACGACATCCACGAAATCATTGGCCGGGGTGGCTGCGGCATCGTACTCAAGGCGTTCGACGAAAAGCTGCACCGGATTGTCGCCATCAAGGTCATGGCGCCCGAGTTGGCCGCGACATCCCCTGCCCGCAAGCGATTCGTGCGAGAAGCCCGGGCCACCGCTGCCATTCGTCACGAGAACGTCGTCAGCATTCATGCCGTCGAAGAGCAGCCACTGCCATTTCTGGTGATGGAGTACATCGATGGGCAGACCTTGCAGCAGAAACTCGACCAGCAGGGGCCGCTTGATGTGCGGGAAGTGCTGCGGATCGGCCAGCAAATCGCCGCTGGCCTGGAGGCTGCGCACGCGAAAGAGTTGATTCACCGGGACATCAAGCCGGGCAACATCCTGCTGGAGGACGGAACCGATCGCATCAAGATCACCGACTTTGGCCTCGCCCGCTCCGCTGATGATGCCAGCATGACGCAGAGCGGAGTCATCTCCGGGACACCGCTGTATATGTCGCCCGAACAGGCGCAAGCCCACGACATCGACCATCGCTCCGACCTGTTCAGCCTGGGTAGCGTCCTCTATGTGATGTGCAGCGGCCGCCCTCCGTTTCGCGCCGCGACGAGCATTGCCGTCCTGAGACGGGTCGTGGAAGAGCAACCGCGTCCCATCCAGGGAATCATTCCCGAGGTTCCGCAGTGGCTCGCGGCAATCATTGCCAAGTTGCACGCGAAGAACCCGGAGGAACGCTTCACGTCGGCCAGGGAAGTCGGCGACCTATTGGCTCGCTGCCAGTCGGAACTGCAGCTGCACGGTAACGTGGAATCGCTACGTGAGATTCTACCAATGCTTACGCAACCGGAGATTGCATTCCAAGAACCCGAAGAGAATGAAATCGCCAACGTAGTAGCAAGCCTTGCTCCCGCAGCAGGCAGGCGTACCGCATGGCCGGGCAATCGCCGGTGGGCTACAGCGGCTGCCATGACCCTGGTGCTGCTCTCAGGGCTGGGCATGTCTGAGGCAACCGGCGTCACCAATGTCCGGGCCACGGTGATTCGCCTGTTCTCCCCCGAAGGCACGCTGGTGGTGGAAGTGGACGATCCCGGCGTCAGCGTGACCATTGACGGCGAGGAAATGGTCATCACCGGCACGGGGGCGAAGGAAATCCGCCTGAAGCCCGGCCAGTACAAGCTTCTCGCCAGCAAGGATGGCAAGCTGGTGCGGCAGGAACTTGTCACCGTCACGACCAACGGGCGGCAAGTGGTAAGAGTCAGCCGGGAATCCGAATCCCAGGCGACTCCGGTCGCAGGCGTGCCAACCGATCCCAACCGCCGGGCAGTGGAATATCTCCTGTCTCTGCCGGGTGCAGACCGTGCAGATCGTCAAGCAGTCCAGATCAATGATGGGAAACGCTGGTTTGACGTAAGAAAGGTTATTGACCTGCCCATTGGCCCATTCCAACTAACAGCATTCACCGGAAACCAGACGCTGGATGATGCTGGACTGGAAAACCTGCGCGGCTGCCTCCATCTTAGGACACTGAATCTGTGGAACACGCGGGTCACACCAACGGGAATGGCCGTTTTCAAAGATTGCCAAAAGTTGCAGACCCTCTCCCTGATCGGTCACAACATTGACGACGCGGCACTGGAGCCCTTTCAAGGCATGCCACTGAAAACCCTGCATGTGCAGGGGCGAATGACCGATGCCGGGCTGGCCGTCTTCAAAGATAGTACGAATATCGAAACCCTCAGCTTGATAGGAAAACATTTCACAGGAACAGGCTTGAACCACTTCAAGGGCTGCACCAACCTGACCAGACTCACCCTGCTGGATGCAGGCGCCGTCACGGATGATACCGTCGAGATTTTGAGCGGCTTTGAGACATTGAAGACCCTCACCCTCAAGGGAACCAAGATGACTGAGGCTGGAGTCAAGAAACTCACCGCCGCGCTGCCAGAGTGTAAGGTCGAGTGGGATGGGGAGCAAAAGTGAGTTGGTGGGAAACACAGCGGAGTTCGCGCAATGACTTTACTTGCTTGCATGTAGTGTTCGACCGAGAAGCGATGGATCTGGAGTGATCTGACGGCGCTCGATCGTGAGGACCGTCTCAACAATGGCGGCATTCGCTGGAGTGGGAATACTCAACTCCTGACCAAGACTCACAATGTAACCATTGATAAACTTAATTTCCGTTTTCCGACCGTTCTCGAAATCCTGAAGCATGGATGGCTTCAAATCGCCGTATCCGTTCAGGATTCGGTCGAGCCAAGCGGCGTATGCTGGACTTGGGGCGCTTTGGCCGCTCCAGCTTGGTGGGATCGGTTCGACAATCATCGTTTCCGGACGGGCATTGCTTGCTAACGCCACCCGCAATGCTTCGTCGTAGGTTCGGCGGAAAAGCTCACGGCCGTCAGGCGTGGCGATGTATTGGCGCATGGTCTGGCCGGCGATCGCGCCGATGGTCGTGACGGAACAGTTCAGCAGCAGTTTGGCCCACACAGCCCCGGAAAAGTTCTGTGCTATCCTGACGTTAATTGCCTGTCCGAGCCACTGGCGAATACGTTCAGCCCGTTCGCTCGCTCCTCCGGCCAATTCCCCAATGAGCAGATGGCCGTTGTTCCGCTGTTCATACAAGCCCGGCCTCACCATCGTCGCCCCGAAATTGGAGATTCCGCCGAGGAGATTGTCAGCCCCAAGCCTTTCCGCGAGCATCAAGGGAATGCTGCCGTTCTGAAGGGGCAACAGCACACCCCCAGGTGTAAGTCGGGACAATAACTTCGGAGCCACGTCGAGAGCATCGTGTGCCTTTGTGGCCAGGACAATGAAATCGAATGACTCACCCATGTAGCTATTCAATCCAGCCACATTGAGCTTCTCAACGGCGATTTCAACGCCCATGCCCGTCAATTGTAGACCAGCCATCCTGAGAACAGACGCAGATTGGTCAGTTCGCGTCGCCAGCCACACGGGTGAACCTACCCCGCTCAAACGGGCAGCAATGAGACCGCCAATCGCTCCGATGCCGATGATTAGAGTTCTCATGCCAAGAAATCCTTTTGCTCAATCTGTCTTGATTACCGCCTTGCTACTTGCTCGCCTTTCAGCGTCATGACGGTGCTATTCACACTCGAAACGAGCTTTCCGGAATCATTGTGAATGTCGCAGACGTAGTAACTCAGCGTCCGACCGGCGTTCACGCGCCGCGCGGTCGCGGTGATACGGGTTTCTCCGACGGGACGAAAGAAGTTCACTTTGATCTCGACGCTCGCCAACGATTCCCCCTCGCTGAGCACAGTCGAATGCGCCGTGCCGATCGCGGCATCCGCCATCTCGCAAACGATGCCGCCGTGGGTGATGCCTAATTGGTTCCCATGTCGTCTGAGGTCCGTATCTAGTTCAAGCTTGGCGTAAGCCAGATCGACCTCGATCAGTCGAAAACCGAGCGTTGTCCAGATCGCTGGGGGATAGATCAATTCCGTCGTGACATCGGCGAGCGAGACACCGGAAATAAACCGTTGAAGATATTCCAGTGTGGGAACCTGCTGGGTCATCATGAACCTCCTTGTGACAGATTTAGTTGGTGCTCAGTCCGCCATCGACAATGAAGACCGATCCTGTCGTCCATTTGGCTTCGGCGGAGGCCAGATAAACAGCAAGATGGGCGACGTCTTCCGGTTCGCCCAAACGCCCCAAGGCAAAGGATTGACGAACGAACTTGTCGTACTCCGTCTTCCGCTCTTCAGAAAAGCTGGCGATCATCTTCTGCGTCAGGGAAGTCTTGATCGTCCCGGGCGCGATGGCATTGACTCTGACTCCCTGCGGCCCAAGTTCGAGAGCCAAGGCCTTCGTGAGCGAGTTCACTCCGCCCTTGGTCATGGCATAGACGGAAGCGGGTCTGCCCGGAATGAGCCTGTGTGCCGACGTCGAAGAGATTTTGATGACATTCCCCCGAGCCGTCGCCAACAGCGGCAGAAGCCGTTGCGTCAACAGGTACGGAGAAAGCAGGTTGAGTTGCACCTGTGCGTGCAATTCGGCGGGCGGCACATCGGAGAAATTCGTGAAGCGAGCCATGCCCGCGTTATTCACCAGCACGTCCAGATCGTCCCAGGTCTCGGCAATCTCGCTGCCGACTTGCTCCGCTGCTTGGGGATCAACCAGATCAGCCGCGGTGAACCTGACATTCACCCCCTTGTTTTTGAACGCATCGGCAGTTGCTGCGAGTTTGTCCGCATCTCGGGCGATGGTCCACAGATGGGCTCCCTCGGCGGCGAATGCCGAGGCAATGGCCAGTCCGATGCCGTCGCTTCCGCCTGTGATGACAGCCTTCTGATCCTTGAGGCGACCTGCCATATTTTCTCTTTTCTCTGGTATAAAAGCACTAAAGCAGAATGAATTCAGTCAACTTCATGGTGAGTGCCAGGAAGGGGTCACATCCTTATGCTGATCCTTGGGGGGCCGGCGAGCAATTCTCCTTGCAGAACCATCACCGCTTGCCCGCCGAGAATGACACGATCCCCGGCAACACGGACTTGAAGAATGCCGCCACGTGCGGACGCCTGAAAGGCCGTCATCTCCTGTTTCCCAAGCACTTTGGCCCAGTAAGGAGCGAGGCAGCAATGCGCCGAGCCGGTGACCGGATCTTCGTCAATGCCTACGCTGGGAGCAAAGAAACGCGACACGAAATCGAAGCGGGGATCATCGGATGGACCCGTTACCATCACTCCCCGAGTGGGAAAATTCTTCAGTTTGCGGAAGTCTGGAGTCAGAGACCGGAGAGTCTCAGCATCCTTGATCACCACCAGATGGTCATATTGCGTCTTGCCCACGTACGTGGCTGGGGCTCCCAAAGCTGCCAAGAGATCAGATGCAGGATCGACCTCCTCATACGGCACCACCGGGAAATCCATCTCGATGACGCCATTGACCTGCTCGCAAGTCAGAACGCCGCTTTGGGTCTGAAACCGGATCGGCTCCGCCATCGGGTGAATTCCCGCTGCCCAGAGCGCATGAGCCGAGGCCAGCGTGGCATGGCCGCACAGCGGTACTTCGACCTGCGGCGTGAACCACCGTAGACGATACGCAGCGCCGTTCCGCTGCACGAAAGCGGTCTCCGAGAGGTTCATCTCGGCCGCCACGTCCTGCATCCACCCGTCGGGAACTTCCTCGTCCAGCCAACACACGGCAGCGGAATTCCCGCTAAAGGGACGATCCGTGAAAGCATCGACTTGCCAGAATCGAAGGGAAGTTTTTATGTGATTTGATGTGGGATGCTGCGAAGCCATAACAAGTCTCCTTTGGGACAGGTTATAGCTTCAGCCGCCAATCGGCACAAACGAATATCTTCGATAGTCAGGATCGGAAATAACGATTGACGACAAGGGGCCTATTGGGGATTTTCCGACAAACACGACGCCCTAAGAACGCTTGCCAGGCGGTTCCCACGGACGGCTCCTGACCGCTTCGATGAAGGCAGAGAGCGCGGGCGAGGTCCAGCGGGTGGCGCTCCAGACCAGTTGCGTATGGACGGTCAGTTGCGGACCGTCCCAGGCGAGGACGGCCAGAGTCCCCGCTTTCTTCTCAGCTTCCACCGCCACGCTCGGTAAAGCCGCGATGCCGAGTCCAGCGGCGGCATAGCGTTTAATCGCTTCGATGCTGGAGAATTCCTGGGCCAGGGAACCCGGATGAGCGTGAGCGGCATGGAGCGCCCGTTCGAACTTGTTCCGATAGGTGCAGCCGGTCTCCGTCAGGAGCACCGCCTCGCCCGCCAGATCGCGAGCCTGCACGCGACGTTTCTTGGCCAACGGATGCGCGGGTGCGGCAATCAGCGCCAACGGTTCCGGGCGAAGTTGGGCGACATTCAGCGTTCCGGGCGAGACAGGCTCTTCCAGCAGAAAGGCAGCATCGAGCTGTCCCTCCAAAACCCGCCGCTTCAGTTCCCCGATTGGCGTTGGAACATAGCGCACGCAAACGGTGGGATGCTGTTGCCGAAACTTGGCCAGAATGCTTGGCAGCAAGTAGGTGACGATCGTCTCGGGCGCACTGATGGAGAGTGTTCCCACCGGAGCGGTGGTGCTGACGGCGGCGCGGGCTTCATCGGCCAACGTCAGCAAGCGGTCCGCGTAACCCAGCAGCCGCTGCCCGGCCCCTGTCAGGGCAAGGCGGTTGCCAATTCGGTCAAAGAGGGGAACGCCGAGTTCTCGCTCCAACTGCTGGATCTGAGCTGTCACGCTCGACTGGACGTATCCGAGTGCCGCAGCCGTCTGCGTAAAACTCAGCGTCGCCGCCGCTGCCCGAAAGGTCGCCAGTGTCTTCAGTTCCATGACCGAAGAATATCACTCGAAGCCGGAATTGTCCATCAATTCTCTCGATGCTCTTCAGAAAACGCAACGGTTGTTCCGATGCTGTCTCTTCGCTTTTCATCATCCAATGAGTGATTGGTGGAATCCTGGATCAGAGTGAGCAAACCTCACAAGGGGGCCGTGCGACTCGAATCCGGCTACGGTAGTATTGTCGATGGTTGATCCAGTCCGCCGACCTGCCGGGTATGGCATCGCTATCATCAGGTCGATTCGGGGAGCTTCCGCAGCCATACCTGATAGCCGCGATGGACGACCTCGAATTGTCCAGCCATCACCGCCATGAACACGTCTACCGCCAGTGCCGGGCTCTTCTGCAACTTCGCCCACGGCCGCCAGCCGTAATCATCAAACCCCATCAACCCTCCCGATCGCAATAGCGGCCAGGATAAGACCGCGTCTGCCAATACATCCGGGGCAAAGTGCGCCCCATCAATATAGATGAGGTCAAAACGTACGCTGCTAAACTCTCGCAGTACCTCCTGACTGCGACCGACGTATCCTTGCGTCTTCCCTCCAAATCGTCCGATATTATTCCGGAACCTGGCTTCCAGATCATTTGGGTGATCGATCCCAACGCGATGCGTCGGTCCAATGAAGGGATCGATCCAGGTGAAGGTCGATTCCGGGTGTGTCAGAACATGATCCAGCAACCATACCGCAGATCGCCCCTCAAATACCCCGATCTCCAGTGCGCGGATCGGCTTTGCGACAAAGGGTTCAAGGACTCGTTTCCAAAGCGGAATGTGGTAACTGAACCAGTCCTGGGTAAACACTCCACTATCCGACGCGATGAATTGTGTGCTGTTTCGGTTCCTAAGGCCGTAACGTGCCCCACAATACTCTAAGTAAGCTTTGGCCTGACGAACACGAGTAAACCCAGGCAGGAACATGCAAGATGCCCCCCCCCCCCGATTTTTCCGTGAAATCAATTGCTTACTCATCATCACCTCCCTTGTTTTCCATTGGACATCGTTTCCTACAGTAGACCCGTGTTGAGAATGGCGCAAGTAGATAGTGCGGATCGCTTCGTCTGCCTTGTCAGTGGAGAAATGCCGGTGCCGTCTGACTGAGCCATTCTTTGAGCGCCTCGTGCGACTCGAACTCGGCCACTTCGATGCTGTCAATGGTCGGGCCGTTCTCTCCCGTTTGGCTAATGTCTTCCTCGCCCATCTCCCGCACCCACAGGACGCGGTGACGTTGTAAACCCGCCCGGATCATGTCGATGCCGCTGTCCTCAATGGGGCGGTCGAGGTTGCTGCCCCGGATCAAAACCAAGTACACCAAGTCACCGGAGAATTTGAGCAACAGGCCTGCCGACGGATCGAACTTCCAGGTGCCGAGCCAGCCATAGGGGAACCAGATGCTGTTGCCGCTTTTCAGGCGGAACTCGATGGCATTCGCCCTCTCGTGCAGGCCGCGTAGATAACCGAATGCAGCACAAGCCCCCTCGCCTCCTTCGGGTGGACGACCACCATTTCCGGAAATCTTTCCCGCCAAATGCGGGTTAGCCTTGAGGCGATCCTGGTGCGGCGTGGCGTTATCGAACATGGTCGGTCTCCCTGTTCGGGGTCATTTCCTTCGTTGGGATCGAAACGGAAACGGCATGTTCCGGCGTGGCGGGGTGATGCCGCCCCAGCCGACGGTTAGCGAATGCTTTGGCAGGCGATCGTTTCGGATCGACCAGTTCGGTGGCCGTCAGCGATTGGCCGTCCCTTGTGGCCGCCTTGAGAAGTTCGAGATGGTCATCCGTGAAAATCACCGCCTGTTCCTTGCCCCGCGTGACGGCGACATACGCCGTTCGCTGGTCGGTCGCCTTCATCGACTCACTGTCAATGGCGACAAAGACTTTGCTCACCGTTGCTCCCTGGCTGGCGTGGCTCGTGGTCACATAGCCGTGCGTCAGGTGGCCGAAGTCGTGGTCGATCACCCAGCCGTCATTGACCTTGATGTCGCCGGTGGCCGTGAAGCCTTCGATGGTGAACAGCGATCCATTGCTGAGGCGATGCTTGCCGTCCTTGGTCATGCCGCCTGCCGTGATGCGGATGCGGTCGCCAACAGCCAGCGAGAGTGGTTTCGACCGATACACCTCGAACCGTTCCGCCAGATCGGTCGGCGGTTTCGTTTCCTCGCCCACGACTAGCCGCGAGCCTTTTGTAAAACCCGTGGCGTTCTGGTGGAACTGGATCAAGTCGCCCGGTTCGTATTCAGTAGCGTCCGTTTTCTGGGCGTCGGTCAGATGGGCAGGAACATATGCGGTGACCGTCCGTTCCTTCGTGAGCGTCCCTTCCACCTTCATGGACGTGCGGATGGCGTCCGTCACCTTGGCTGCCTCCGCATGCGTCGGCGAGACCACCAGGGCGGTCTTGGGCTTGCCGTCCTTTGCCCGTTCCTTGGTGGCATCCAGATAAGCTGCGGCAAGCTGCTGGTAACGCTCTGCGTCATCCACCTGCCTGATCCAGCCGAGCTTGTCGAGTTCCTCGAAGGCAAAGCCGACTCGTCCTTCACTGAGGGCTTTAGCGATTTGCTTGTAATCCCCGCTCTGCCGCTGGATGTCGGTGACTTCCGCCACCGGCAATCCCGACCGTTCTTCGAGCAGTTTCAGCGGCTCACCCGCCGTTACACTCTTATGCTGCCGCCGGTCGCCGACCAGCACCACGCGGGCGTTGACGGCTTCGGCGACAGTGAAGATCGCGTGCATATCGCGAGTGCCGAGCTGGCTGGCCTCATCAACGAGGATGACGCCCTCTTTCGCTGACGCTTGCATCTCAGTGTCTTTGAGGAACCGGGCGACCGTATCGGCGGTGGCAAACCCCGCTTCCTGACGCAGCACGTCGCGGCTGGCCTTCACCGACTGGGCAATGGCAACGACCGGTTTTCCGACTTCGGCCAGTGCCTCGCCGATCTCCTGTTCCAGTGTCGTCTTGCCGGTGCCTGCGACGCCGCGAATCACCATCACGCGGTCGCGGGAACCCAATACATGCCGGACGGCGGCTTGTTGTTCGGGATTCAGCCATTCGCGGGTCATCTCGCGTTTCGGATTGCCGAGAGGGCGGCAACGGCCACGACCATCGCGGGCAAATCCGACGATCTTCGATTCCAGCGCCAGCATCTCCTGCGTCGTCGCCATGTCCCGGCCTTCGACATTGCTGCGGATCAGCGGCCTCGCTTCAAGTTCCTTGGCTGTCTGTTCGACGGTAACGGCACCAAGTCCCCGCTTCAGGGCTTCGGTCATCAGCTTGCGTTCAGGCACCACGGCATCACGGACGAAACTGTGTTCGATGGCGTGGGCGACCGCTGTGCGCTCGCCCGGTTCGGGGCGAGTTGGCTTGGCCTCCCGCCGGTAAATCTCGGCAATCCAATCCTGCTCATCCTCTGTCAGCCGCGAACGCCATTCCTTCTGGAGTTCGGGCATACTGAGATTCTTCCCCTTGTTTTCGCGAGTTTCGGCACCGAGTTCGGCTTTGCGGTCGGGATCGGTGATCCCTTTTTCCTGGGCAATCTTCTCGATCTGATCTGTCCGCCGCGAGAACCGGCCAAGAATATCCTTGTGAATTCCGGCGATCTCGAAATCATCCCGCTTGCGGACAACGCCGTACCCAAGGTCTTGCAGGCGGTTGGCCAACCGGACACGAAACGCCGCCTGGAAATAGGGAGCGTCCCGCTTCAATTCCCGGAACTGGCCTGCTTTCCAACGATCCTCTTCCTTATCAAAGGTGCTGTTGAACACGAAGCAATGGGCGTGAAGCTGCGGATCGGGAACGCCCTCGACTGGCCGTGATGTGGTATGGATGAACTCTGCCCAGACCATGTTGCCGGTCGTGCGATTCTCGTCCTTGCCCGCCTTGCGGACACGGGTTTTCATCTCCGCTTCCATCTCCCGCATCGTCTCATCGACGGAGGAGCGGAAGGCGTCGAGAATCTGCCGGTCGTCGTGCAGGGCATAGAGGAGTGAAACAGACTTGGGCACCGAGAAAGTGAAATCGTAGCCGACGGTGCGTTCCGTCCGGGTGCGAACGGTCAGCGGCTGGCCGGTACGGGGATCGAGGTTATCGCAAAGCTGCTCAAACGCCTTCTTGCCGACCGTTCCGGTCAGGCCAAGCCGTTCGGCCCCTTTGCCGCCCCACTGGCCCACAAGCTCCTGGCCGTCAATGTAATAGTCGGCCGTGGCGTAATAACGCTTGGCTCCGGCGGCACTGTTCTGTTGCGAGACACGAATCATGCCTCATTTTATCATCGCACAGATTTGTTAACGCTTCCTTAACTCCTCTCTGCTCTCTGGCTCTGAGAGCCGATTTGCGAAAATGAATGACATTGCAACTTCACCGCAACATGGTTGTGTTGTCATCGCACTACATCACGTTGTGATTGAAATCTCAGGGATTTTTGTGCGACATGCTTTGACTGCGACACTGGACAGTCGGGTGAAGAGACCGTCTCGTCAACGACGGGCTGCAACGAGGGAAACCAAGGCGTATCACCAGCCCGGCAATGCCTTATTTCGACGGCTTCTTCGCCGCCATCTGATCTAGAAAATCGGCCCACCATTGCATCATCTCCCGCCGCTCCGGCAGGTACTGGGCATGGTTGTAAGCGGCACGCACCTTATTGCCCTGGATGTGAGCGAGTTGCCGCTCAATGGCATCGGGGCTGAACAGGCCGCTTTCGTTGAGGATCGTCGAGGCGGTGTGCCGAAAACCATGCCCCGTTGTCCGATTGTGGTAGCCCATTCGGTACAGAGCATAGAGTACGGCGTTCTCACTCATGTGCTTGAGCGGCTTGCGAGGATTTGGAAACACGTACTTCCATTGGCCGTTTAGATCCTGGAGTTCTCTGAAGGCAGCGACAGCCTGCCGGGACAGCGGCACAATGTGGTCTCGCCGCATTTTCATGCGTTCGGCGGGAATGCGCCATTCGCCTTCATCCAGGTCAAGTTCCTCCCATGTGGCTCCGCGCAATTCGGTCGTCCGCACGAACGTCAGCATCAGCAAAGTGACGGCGAGCTTGGTTTGCGGATGACCGTCATAGGTGCTCAGTTTTTGCAGGAACTCAGGCAGTTCGATGGTTTTCAGGTGACCGAATGGCTTTTTCGCATACGTCTTCAAGGCCCCTTTGAGGTCACTGGCGGGGTTTCGTTCGGCTCGACCGGTGGCAATGCCGTACATGAAGATTTGTCCGCAGCATTGCAGAACACGGTGAGCCAGCTCCAAAGCACCACGTTTTTCGATCAGCCGCACGACCGAGAGCAATTCGGGGGCTGTGATGTCTTTGATCGGGCGAGCACCCAATCGCGGAAAGATATCTTGCTCCAGCCGCTTCGCTACGAATCCAGCGTAACGAGACGTCCAGGCAGGGCTTTTCGCGGCCATCCACTCTCGGGCAACTGCCTCAAAGTTGTTCTCGGCAGAGATCATGGCCTCTCGCTTCACGGCTTTGCGAACCTCCGAGGGATCCTGTCCGCTGGATAGCAGTTTGCGAGCATCGCTCAGCTTGCTGCGAGCTTCCGCAAGTCCCACGGCAGGGTAAATGCCCAGCGAGAGGTTTTTCTCTTTGCCGAGGTAGCGATATCGAAAGGCCCAGTACTTGCTGCCGTTGGGGTAGACGAGCAGGACAAGCCCGTTCCCGTCACTCAGTTTCCTGATACGCTCGCCAGGTTTCGCGCTCTTGATAGCTATTTCCGTCAGTTTCGTCATCGTGTGGGAGAAAGATTTGGTTGAACTCCGTTTCACCCACAATATCACCCACATTTGCGGGTGATTGTCAACGAATATCTGCGGACGGTATCGGCCAGGATGATTCTCTGGAAATGGCTCTGGTCAATGCCACAAGCGGAGTCCTGCGGACGCAGGCGGATGAACAGTTGGCTGGGGGACTAGGATTCACAATTCGTAGCTAAGTGGTGAATAAGGATTAATTGTGTCCCGTATCATGCGAACTTTCACCCACAATTTCACCCACTGATCCGCACCGTTGTCCCATCCCATCCTGAGCGACATCAATGAACGTCCGTTTGTTCCGAAAGCATCTCGATTAGCTGCCGAATGTCTTCGGCGCGCCATGCCGTGCATCGCGCCGACAGCTTGACCGGCTTGGGGAATCGCCCCGATTTCACCCCTTCCCACCAGCAGGTTTTGCCCAGTGGGATCACGCTCAGCACCTGCGGTAAGCGCAGAAAGCCCGTTTCTGGTATCTCATTCATAGTCACATCCCTGTTGCGTTTATGGCCGGTCTCCGCCGTGCCTTTATTCTTCGAGAGTAGCACGATTCAGGCCCAATTGTCCCGGAGAATCGCACTCACCGCGACGTTGAGCGATTCCGTCCGCGTAAGCCATTGAGACAGCGTGATTCCTGCTCTCCATCCCTGCCCGTTGAGGCTTCTCTCGGTCGAAGACGGTCTGCAACGAGGCCAACTTTCGCATGGCTGAGGCGTATCACCAGACTGTCTTTGCCCGTGTGTCTTGGGGCTGAAAACGCGCTCTCTCTTTCGCCGGGGCTTCGCCCTGCTGTCCTTTCCACAGCTTGTTTCCCCGACCATAGCGGCCTTCCTGACGGGCACGCCTAAAGCCGCCGCCGGTCCGCTCAAGCGGAAAATCGGCTCCCCCTGAAGGTCGCCCCCAATTTTCCGCTGGCCCGGTTCGCTGCGCTCGTTTCACCCCGGACTGAGGCGGCTTTGTTTCGGGTGCCATTAGGCCGCGATGGTCGCAGCCGGAAACAAAACGAAAAAGGAGAACATCATGTCCCAACCCGCTCACAAAATCCGTATCGGTGCCCTGCAAGTCACCATCTGGCGCAACCAGGGTGAACGCGGCAACTGGTACAGCGTCATTCCGACCCGCAGCTACAAGAATGGCGACGACACATGGAAAGAGACCGACAGCCTCGGTTTCGACGACCTGCTGACGATGGCCAAGCTCTTTGACCTCGCCCACACCTGGATCATGCACCAGCTTCAGGCCGACGCCAAAGGCCGCAAAGAATCCGCTCAGGCCGCCGCCTGACTCTGGATACCGGCGGGCGGCTTCGGTCGCCCGCCGGTTTCATTTCTCAACCAACCCATTCAAGGAGTTTTTATGACCAAGACAGAAACCACGACCCAACCTCAACTCATCGCAGCCAGCAAGCTGGAAAAATCCCCGCTGAACGCCCGCAAGACGGCAGCCAGGGGCGGCATCGAGGAACTGAAGGCGTCGATTCTCGCTCACGGCCTGATGCAGAACCTCGTCGTCACGGACGCCGGTGATGGCCTTTTCCACGTCATTGCGGGCGGACGCCGCCTGGAAGCCATCCATGAGCTTCAGCATGAAGGCAAATTACCAGCGGAGTTTTCGGTGCCGTGCCAGGTCGTCACTGAAGAATCGGCCAAGGAAATGAGCCTCGCTGAAAACGTCGTCCGCCTGGCAATGCACCCGGCCGATCAGTTTGAAGCCTTTGCTGACCTGCTCGACAAGGGGCATACCGCCGCCGAGGTCGCAGTGAGGTTCGGTATCGAGGAAAGCCTCATCCACAAACGGATGAAACTCGCCCGCGTCGCTCCCGAACTCTTCGAGGAATACCGAAACGAAGGTATGACGTTGGAATGCCTGATGGCCTTCACGGTCACCGATGACTATCAACGTCAGCTCAAGGTTTACAACGCGCTCCAAGGTTGGCAGAAAGAAGATCCCGGCACCATCCGTGATGCTCTCACCGAGAAGATGGTGGAGGCCAGCGACAAACTGGTTCACTTCGTCGGGCTGGATATTTACACCGCTGCGGGCGGCTTGACCCGTGCCGATCTGTTCGGGGAAGAAATCTATCTCGAAAACCCAGAGTTGCTGCACAAACTGACTGAGCAGAAGTTCGACGGCATCCGCCGCGAACTCGAAGCAGAAGGTTGGGGCTGGATCGAGATCAACTCGGAGCGTGATTACACCTTCATCAACCGCTGCGCCCGGATACGCCCGCTGCTTATCGATGCCCCTTCCGAACTGCTCGAACTGAAAACGCGACTGGACGACGAGCTTGATGCGGTTGAGCGATTGCTCGATGAAACAGAGGAAGGTAGCCGGGAGGCAGACGGACTGCTCGACAAGCAGGAAAGCATTCGTCAACACCAGGAAGAGCTTGATGAACGTCTGGCAGCGTATGTCGGTTTCGATGCCGAACAGAAGTTGCTGGCTGGCTGCTTCGTCTCCATCAGCCACGACGGCACCCCGTTTATCGACAAGGGGCTGGTGAAACCGGAGCATCGCAAGCAGCTTGCCGGGCTCATGGGTGAGGCCGGCGATGCCAGTCCCTTGAAGGTCAAGCCGAAGCACCCGCTGTCAGTGAGCCTTCGCCGTGATCTGGCAACAGCCCGCTTGCAGGTCGCCCAAGTTGAATTGGCCAAACATCCTGCGATAGCCGTTGACCTGCTGATGTTCCAGATCGCCCAATCGATGCTGGGCAATACTCACTTCGAGGACGATGAGGCGGATGTGCCATTCGGGCGTACTCGCCGAAATCGTTTGGATGACATGGAATCAACGGTCGCTGGTGAAGCCTTTGCCTCTATCGCAAACACACTTCCCGTCGAGTGGCTCCAGCCGGAATCAGAAGCCGACCGCTTCGAGGCGTTCCGTTCGTTGTCGGACACGGCCAAACGGGAATTGCTCGCCTACTGCGCGGCGTTAAGGCTGCAACTCAATTTGGCTCCGACCGCCGGGGAAGACGTGACAGCCGACGAAGTAGCCTTGTCACTGACATCGGGGGATATGGCCGCCTATTGGCGTCCGACCAGCGAAAACTACCTGAGCCGCATTACCCGTGAGCAATTGCTGGTCATCGGCCGCGATGTCCTCGGTGAATCGTGGTCACAATCGCGGGCCAAGGACAAGAAAGCGTTGTTGGTCGGTCAGCTTCATCGGGCGTTCGCCAATCCCGAAAAGTCGGGACGCACGCCGGAACAGATCGGGCGGCTGAAGCATTGGCTACCTGCCGGGATGGGCTTCGGCATCCCGGTGCCTGCTGAACCGGCCAAGACCAGTCAGGCCGCATGATGCAATCGGGGCGGGCAGCGATGCCCGCCCCTCTTCTTTGGAAAGGAGTCCAACCATGATACCTCAACCATACCAAGACAACTTCAACACTTTGATCCGGGCGTTCAGCAATGGTGCTGCCTGCCTTCTCGAATGCCGCGAGCAAGCGACCGGACGACCCGCCTATGTCATCTGTGCCGTCAACCGTCGCGGCACGGCCTACGATCTGGTGCCCTTCGCCCGGCTCTTTGACGACGATCCTTACGCATTGCTCACACCTCCGGGAGAGATGGACGGGCAGTCGGCCTCTGTTGAAGGAGATCGCCCATGAAAACGCGCATCGACCTCTATACCCGCGTCACCAACGCCATTATCGCCGACCTTGAACGGGGCGTCCGGCCGTGGCTCAAACCCTGGAACGCCGAACACGTCGCCGGGCGCATCACCCGTCCCTTGCGGGCGGGCGGACAGCCTTACAAGGGCATCAACGTCCTGACCCTCTGGGAATCCGCCCTGTCGCAACATTTCACGGCACCGATCTGGATGACCTTCAATCAAGCGAAGGAACTGGGTGCCAATATCAGGAAGGGTTCCAAAGGCACGCTGGTCGTCTACGCCGACCGCATCACCCGGACGGAGACCACCGAGAATGGGCAGGAGAGCGAGCGCGGCATCTACTTCATGAAGGCGTACAGCGTTTTCAACGTGGAGCAAATTGAGGGGCTGCCGCCGCACTTCTACACAATCGCCGCCTCCCAGGCTGAACCAGCAGAACGGATCGAGGTTGCCGACCAGTTCTTCGACCACACCGGGGCCGACATCCGCCACGGCGGCAACCATGCGTACTACGCCCCACAAGACGACTACGTGCAGATGCCGCCCTTCGAGTCCTTCCGGGATGCTGAGAGCTATTGCTCGACGCTCGCCCACGAGATGACCCACTGGACAAAGCATCCGACACGCCTCGACCGGGACTTCGGGCGCAGGAAGTTCGGCGATGAAGGGTATGCCCGCGAAGAACTCGTTGCTGAGATCGGAGCCGCGTTCCTTTGCTGTGACCTCGGCATCACGCCGGAACCCCGCGACGACCATGCCGCCTACCTGGATCACTGGCTCAAGGTGCTCAAGGACGACAAGCGCGCCATCTTCCGGGCTGCCGCCCACGCCCAACGTGCCGTTGATTTTCTACACGGGTTGCAACCCGACGGGGCAGCCGTCCTTGCTCATGAGAAGGGAGTTCCGGCATGACCACTGAAATCCGCTTTCCTCTCGGCGAGGTGGTCATCACGGCAAACGCCGGCCTGCGGCTTTCCACGGAAGAGGTGCTCTCCGCCCTCCGTCGACACGCTTCCGGCGATTGGGGCGACTTGTGCCCCGAGGACACGCTGGCGAATCACGACGCCCTGCATCAGGGAGGCCGGCTGCTATCGGCCTACGGGCAAGGCATCCATCGCTTCTGGATCATCACCGAGTCCGACCGTTCGGTGACGACCGTGCTGCTGCCCGAAGATTATTGATGGACGCCATCGAGTCCGATCCGGTTGCCCTCCCTGCGCCTGTGCTTATCCGCCAGCGGCCTGTTCATCGGGGGTCGTAATCCGCCCGCCGGAGCCTGCAAGCTGCCAAGGCCGCTTTCCTGAAGGAAGCCTTCGGCCTTTCGCTTGCACGTTCGCTTTCGCCTCCGGCTTTGGGCGGCTTGTTGGCGACCCCAGAAAGGCCGCATGGGGCGGCCTGCAATTCAAGGTAAGGAGAACACCAATGGTTCAACCTCTCGACATTTCAATCAGCGAATCCCACGACATCTTTGACTGGGACGAAAGCGAAGTCCGCGACCTGGTTCGCACCACGCCACTCCGTTATGACGACGATGGCCTGCCGGTCGGCTACGAGTTGGAACAACTCTTCGGACTGGAGGCGGCCCATGACGAATAATCAGCCAATCAGCGCCATGTCCGGTCGCCACAGCTACCGCCGCGACCGCTATGGTTGTAACGACGTATTGCTGATCGAAGACACTGACGGCCAGTGCATCATGCAACTGCGCTTCGGTGACATGCCGGACACCATTGATGTGGCGATGGCGGAGGCGAAAGCCCAGATGATTGTCGCCGCCCTGAATCTCGTCGTCGGCGAGGCTCTGCCGCCTTACCCCGATTGGACGCTTCACCACAACAAGCAGATCGCAGCCATCTGGTCAATCGAAGACGTTCATACAGTGCGCGATGACTTGACAGACGATCAAGCCTGGAAGGTGTTGAAGCGGGTTGACGATTGCCACGATTGCGAATTCGGAATCACCTGGGACACGTTATACCAGATGGCTAATGCAATGTTTCCCAAGTAGTCGAGTCGAGAGACTTCAATGTAAATCGCTGGTGAACCAGCAATGCTTGCGGGGTCGGGCTTCATCGCTCGACCCCATTTTTCTGTCACGAGCTGAACCTTGCTGGCATCGTGCCCTCGTCTTCCTTGCCTCTTTTCCTTCCCCGGTTGTCGCCTCCTGATCTGAACCGTCATGTTCAGAATGAGGGCTGCCTCTTGCTCAGTCGAACTCGCCGACAACGAGTTAGAGTCAACATGAACACCCCGAACCCGTCATTTGCTCGGCGTTCGGCTGCCGCTTTCCAACACCGGCGAGTCCTGCGAGCCGCCGGTGACGGCCTCGTGACGGCACCTCAATCAAAAGTTGAATGCCTGCGTCCGTTCCGGCATTCTCCGTCTTCGCTACAGACCGGCCGTGACGACGAAAGTCCGACACACCGCACACCCACATGCAGGTACATGACGGGCACCCTGCCAGACATGGGGCTGCACAAGACTGATAAAGGCAATTCAAGCCACAAAACGTTCAGGCGTCTTCCCTATGCACTGCATAGGTGCGATTTCCCAGGGAAATTCGCGGTAAGACGCCTGCCGCCCTCCGGCTTCGAGCCTCCGGGCGGGCACAACTGCTGATTGAAAATCATCGGGCTATGAGGCGCATTTTGTGCGATGCACAAAGCCTTGATTATCTGCGCTTTTCCGCTTTCAGCAGTTGTTGTCATGGCTGTATTTCTGCGGCATACATGCAGCGAAACATGCCGTAACACGCGCTGAGCCTATTGCGCGAAGCCTGCCAACTGTGATATGGTGAACTTAGAGGTTGTGGAACAACCCGACTATGTCATGGAGGATTATATGGCAAGAAAACGTACCCCAAAGGACAGTACACCCACTGAAACACCCACCCCAGTTCAACCCGAACCCGAGCAGTCTACCGCCGCGCCGGTCGCCACCGCTGAGGTGGACTCGCCAGCACCGGAGACCCCCGAGCAGCAACCGGGCTTCGTCCAGCGGCTTCAGCAACAGCGAGGCAGGGCAATTGCCTCTGACCCGTTCGGCATCGCCGGAGACTATGAAGCTGGCGTCCGGCTGTTCGAGAGCCGCCGGAACCGGCAGATGGCGATCAAGTTTGAGGAAAAGCCCGGCCAGGACGTTCTCGACCTGGTGAAGTCGGCAGGCTATCGCTGGAACGCCAATGATTATATGTGGGTGCATCCCATCGAGGCCGATTCGGCCATGACCACCCGCATCGACGCCGAACGCCTGTACCAGGAAGTGCGCGGCATGATCCGGCAGGCCAAGGGGATCGAATCGGGCCAGGAAGTTCCGTTCTAAGCGGAACGCCACCGAGAAATCATCGCAGGTTGATATGCAGTTCAGTGTTGATTCAGGGCCGGCAATTGCCGGGCGAACCCTTTCGCGCGACACGTCGCCCAAGACGTGGTACGATCAGACGATACAAGGCGGGGCCAGACGCCCCGAGCGTCGCTGACCATGCGGCGGCGTCGGCCTCCCAACGGGGATCAACCCACGCTCTTTCCGCTGGAGCCAGCCGCACCGACTGACCAACACCCAGCTACACTCGCCGACATTGAAGGAGGAAAGCATGCAGTACAAGACCATCGTGATGGAGATGCTTCAGGACAGAACGGAGCTACACGAACAGCTTCGCCGGGAACGCAAACTCCTGACGACAATCGAGGCCTACGCAATGGAACTGAAGGCCAGCCACGAAGCCTTCCAGGAGCAACTTCACAAAGCCCATCCGGGCAGCGATCCGATGCAGACCTCTTCGGAAGCCTTCGAGATGGCGATCAAGGAACTGGAGGATCGTTTACCGACCAAGTCGGAAGTGGACGAACCGGCGGAACTCTCGCTCGACGGGGCAATGGCGTTCATCCGCAGTCATTCGCGTCGCGGGTAAAAGCCTCCCGCCAGCGGTCGCTGTTCGATTTCGACTCTTCCGGCGACTCTCCCGCCCCGCCGTCCGCCCCGCCTGGGGCGATTTCTGACGGCACGTTACCCAGCCCGCCGGGCCGCGCCAGCGGAAACCCGGTTCCCCCTGGAGGTCTCCCCCCAGTTTCCGCTGGCACGGACGCTGCGCACACGCAGCCCCGGCTTCCGGCTGGGTTTTCTTCTGACCGTCAGGCCCCAGACAGCGGGCCGGAAACGTCAGAAGGAGACCACGGAATGGAAGCCCTACCACTCAGCCAGCAACTCGAAATCCCTGCCCGCAAACTCGACCTGACCAACTCGCTTCACCGTGCCCGCGATCAACTCCCGTCTGCACCCGCCGGAATGGCCAGCGGCGAGAAGACCAAGGCCCGCGACATCATCGCCGCGATCCGCACGCTCAAAGCCATTGAACAAGAGCAACGCCCGGCAACTCCCGATGAAAAACAGAGACTTGCCCGCTTCTCCGGCTTCGGCCCGGTCGCCCTTTCGATTTTTCCCGAACCCGTCAGCGGGCGTTACAAGGACTCCGGCTGGCAGGTACTGGGGGAGGAACTCAAATCGCTCCTCACCCCAGACGAATACGACAGCGCCAAGCGCACAACATTCAATGCCTTCTACACCTCGCCCACTGTCATCGGGGGTATCCATGATGCCATACGCAGGCTGGGTATCGCATCGGACGCGACGATCCTGGAACCCGGTTGCGGGATCGGCAATTTCATGGGGCACGGAGAGCCAGGCCAGCGGTTTATCGGCGTTGAACTCGACTCCATCTCCGGGCGTATTGCCAGGGCTATCCATCCGCAGGCCGACATCCGCATCGAGAGCTTCCGTGACACGAAGTTACCCCAAGCGGGTATCGACGCGGTGATCGGCAACGTGCCGTTCTCAAATCTCAGGCTCGACCATCACGGCCAGAAGTTCTCCCTGCACGACTACTTCTTTGCCAAGTCCGTGGACGCTCTGAAGCCCGGCGGTGTGCTGGCACTCGTCACATCGCACTACACGCTCGACAAACAGAACGCCGCGATCCGTGAGTACCTAGCGGGCAAAGCCGACTTCGTCGGCGCGATCCGCCTCCCCTCGGATGCCTTCAAACGCGAAGGCACAGCCGTTGTCACGGACATCGTTTTCCTTCGTAAGCGACCGCCTGGGGCGGTAGCCAATCATGTGGACGATACATGGCTCTCAGTTTCTCCTCTTTCCATCGAAGGTGTCGAAGTCCCGGTCAACCGCTACTTCCTGAACCATCCTGAGATGGTGCTGGGAAACTGGACCACGAAAGACACGCTCTATGGCGGCGAAGGTTACAGCCTGAAGAGTAACGGCGACCTGGCTCAGCAACTCAAGCAAGCCATTGAAAACCTTCCGAAATTCGATCCTCTCCGGTCAGCGAAATCCGAGGAACCAGCGGCACCGGCCTTTATCCCGCCGCCACCGGAGCGGCATATCGGTGAAGGCAGCTTCTTCATCGGTGACGACCGAATCATCTATCAGATTGACGGCGGCCAGGGCGTGCCCGTCGTTTATAGCGGCATCCAGCTTAAATCCGACGGCACGATGACCGGCAAGCGGCTCGCTGCCCTGATCGAGTTGCGGGACAAGGCCCGCCGCGTGCTGCAATCACAAAACGAAGGCTGGCCTGACCAGCACCGCGAGCAAGCCCGCCGTGACCTCAACCGCACTTATGACCGGTTCGTCGCCGCCTACGGCCCGATCAACAAGACCACCTTCGGCCAAACCAAAGACGGCACGACCATTCGCCGGATGCCGAACCTGGTCAAGTTCAAGGAAGACCCGGACGCCATGCTCGTCATGTCTCTGGAGGACTATGACGAGACGACCGGCAAGGCGACGAAAGCGGCCATCATGTCGCGGGACGTGGTGGGCAGAGCGCAGCCCATCATTCAGGTCCGCAGTGCTGAGGAAGGCTTACTGGTGTCGCTGAACCAACATGGCAGCGTCTATCTCGATTACATCGCCCAACTCTATGGTAAGCCCGAAACCCAGGTCATCGAAGAACTGGGCGACCTGATCTTCCAAGATCCGGACACCGGCAAGTGGGAAACGGCCGATGCCTACCTCTCCGGCAATGTTCGCGACAAGCTCGCTGCCGCCGAACGCACCGGTTCCCAATATGCCCGCAACGTCAGCGCATTACGCGACGTACAGCCCGAAGACGTGCTGCCCGGCGACATCGACGCCAATCTCGGCGCGCCGTGGATACCGGAATCCGACATTCAGGCATTCGCCGCCGACCTGTTCAAAGTCGAGCCAAGCGCGGTGCCCGTCGCCCATCTGAAGAAAGACGCGGTTTGGAACCTGGATGCGGGTTATGCCGCCAAAGCGTCGGTCGCGGCCACATCCGAGTTCGGCACGGCGCGAGCGAACGGCACATGGCTGCTGGAACTGGCGCTCAACATGAAGTCGCCCACCATCTACGACACGATCCAGAACGGTGACCGCGAGGAGCGCGTGGTGAATCAGGAAGAGACGATGGCCGCCCGCGAGAAGCAGAAGCTCATCAAGGAACGCTTCCGCGCCTGGGTGTTTGCCGATCCCGATCGCACCGAGCGGCTTGTCCGTCTGTACAACGACAACTTCAACAATTTGCGTCTTCGCCAGTTCGACGGCTCGCACCTCGACTTCCCAGGTATGAACCAAGCCCTGAATCTGCGCCAACACCAGAAAGACGCTGTCTGGCGAGGGATGAGCAGCGGCAACACGCTTCTGGCCCACGTCGTCGGCGCGGGCAAGACGTTCACAATGGCGGCCACCGGCATGAAAATGAAGCAGGCCGGGCTAATCCACAAGCCCATGTACGTGGTTCCGAACCATCTGTTGGAGCAGTTCGCCCGCGAGTTCATGCAGCTCTACCCCAACACCAAGCTGCTGGTTGCCAGCAAGGAAGACTTGTCCAAGGATCGCCGCAAGATGCTGACGGCCAAGATCGCCAGCGGTGAATGGGATGGCATCGTCGTCACGCATTCATCGTTCGAGCGAATTGGCATGTCGAAGGACTACCAGGAACAGTTCCTCCGCGAGCAGATCGCCGAGTATGACCAGCTCCTGATCGAACACGCCGCCGACCGGGGATCGAACCGCAATCTCATCAAAACCATCGAAAAACAGAAAGCCGCGAGAGCCGAGAAGCTGAAGAACCTGCTGGCCGGCGACAAGAAGGATGATGGCCTGGTCTTCGACGAACTGGGCGTCGATCACGTCTTCATTGATGAAGCCCATTATTTCAAGAACCTGGAGACGCCGACCAAGATGGAGCGTGTCGCCGGTATCCAGACCGGCGGTTCCGAACGTGCCTTCGATGTCTTCATGAAGGCCCGCTACCTCGACGAGCAGCATCCCGGCCACGGCGTCACCTTCGCCACCGGCACCCCGATCAGCAACACGATGGTCGAGATGTACACGATGCAACGGTTCCTTGATCCGCGTGGCCTGCGAAGCCGGGGCATTGAACATTTCGACGCCTGGGCGGCCACGTTCGGCGAAGTCGTGGACACGATGGAAATCTCTCCCGACGGCGGCGGGCTACGCCAGCGTTCGCGTTTTGCGAAGTTCACCAACCTGCCGGAACTCCAGCAAATGTTCCGGGCATTCTCGGATGTGCAGACCGCCGAGATGTTGAACCTGCCGCGCCCCAGACTCAAAGGCGGCAAGCCGATTGTCGTCGCCTGCCCGATGTCCGACGAGCAGCACGAACTGCAACAGGAACTGGTCGAACGCTACGAACGGCTCCGTTCTCAGAAGGTTGATCCCCGCGTGGACAACGCGCTGGCGATCACCACCGACGGCCGCAAGCTGGCGACCGATGCCCGGATGCTCTCGGCCACGGCACCAGACTTCCCCGAATCAAAGATAAATCGCCTCGTTGAGAATGTCGTCGCCACCTGGAAAGACACTGCCGCGACGCGCGGCACGCAGATGGTTTTCGCCGACATGGGTGTGAACCCGACGCAGTGGGGCTACTCGCCCTACAGCGAGATTATCGACAAGCTGGTTGCCCACGGCATCCCGCGTCATCAGATTGCCTGTATCGGTGACGCAGAATCCGATGCCAAGAAGCAGGCTCTGTTCGAGAAGGTTCGCCAGGGATCGGTGCGAGTGCTGATCGGCAGCACGCAGAAAATGGGCACCGGCACCAACGTCCAGAAGCGGCTGGTCGCGCTGCATCACCTCGACGCCCCGTGGAAGCCAGCGGAAGTCGAGCAGCGCGACGGCCGCATCCTGCGGCAGGGCAATGAGAACAAGGAAGTGGCGATTTATCGCTACGTCACCGAAGGCAGCTTCGACGCCTATATGTGGCAGGCGCTCGAAACCAAAGCACGGTTCATCGGCCAGGTCATCACCGGCGATAACGCCGCCCGCCGCGCCGAGGACATCGGCAGCCAGGAACTCTCCTATGCCGAAGTCAAGGCAATTGCCTCCGGCAACCCGGCGGTGCTGACGCTCGCCGAAGCCGACGCTGAATTGCAGCGACTGACGCTCCTCAAGAAGAACCATCTCGACGAACAATACGTCGCCCGCCGCAAGGTTCGTGACTTACCAGATTTCATCAGTGTGCAGAACGACAGATTGGCGAAACTGACCACCGACGAGGCAACCATCAAACAGCATGAAGGCGATCTCATCACCATCGGCAAGCACCCGCTGGCACACGATGATGTCGCCGCTGTACTGGGTAAGAAGTTGGAAGCGTTGCCGTTTTCCGTGCGAGAGCCGACGCGGGTTCCCATCGGCACCTATCGTGGCCTGGCCTTCGGCGTGATCGTCCATCCGAACTTCCCGCCGGACGTGTACCTGGAAGGCGTGATCACCCGCACATCCGGCCTTTCCAAAGAACATCAGGGGCCACGAGCCGTCCTCAACGCTTTGGAACGCATTGCAAGCGGCTACGCCGCCGAGACCGTCCGTGTCCAGCAAGACCTCTCCATCGCCGAATCCCAGCTACGCGACTATCAGGCCCGGCTGGGGCAGCCGTTCCCACACGAGGCGTATCTGTCGGAACTGACCGGGCTGCGCGACCAGCTCAAGGCCGGACTCTCCGCAGGCAACCATGAGCCGGAAGACCAGAAATGGCCGAGCGTGTCGGAACTGGCCGGTCGCATCAAGACGCTCAAAGCCGCCAACACCATCGAGGCCGCGCCGCAGCGCGTCCAGCGCAAGCAAGCCGTTGCCGAGGAACCCATCACCGCCCGCATCCGCCGGCGGCAGCAAGAAGCCGCCGAGGTGCAGCACACGGAGGAGAATTCACCCGCAGGCCAGGCCGAGAACGGCAGCCCGCCGAGGACGTTCCAGGAACGCATCGAGTTGGAACGCCGGCGGAAATCCGACGGCGAAGGTCACAGCCCCGGCTGATCGGCGGCCGCATCGGCACGGGTGACCCGCTACCTGCCCCCCCGGCCACCATCCGGGGGGCGGGACCAGAGGCCCCAGTTCGCCTGCCCCACTAGCCGACGGGAACAACCTGTCAACGTGCCTGAGTGCGACACAACCACCCTCCTGCGGCCCATCATGCGCGCGGCGCATTTCGTAGCCGCAGAGACAGCGCCGCTCCTCGTATCGGGCGAGTTCACCAATGCGTCTACAGGCCGCATGCCCGTCGCGTCGCACTGTACCATCGCTTTTTTCTTTACATCCGTCATATTCCCTGCCATGCTTATTATAAGCTAACGTATTTATTCGATACACTCACTATTACTACGTGCTCTCCGGAGACTTTTCATCATGATGGGGTTCTGCCAGAGGCGTTGCGATTCGACATGCAATAGGTATTTGGTCTTCATATGCAGGATGACTCTCTTCAAGGCTTTGGATTCGTCATACATGATATTGCACGGCTGTTGCGTAGTCGCTTTGACCGTCGGGCACAGCCTCTCGGCTTGACGCGCGCGCAATGGTCAGTGTTGGTGCATCTGCGGAGACAGGACGGCATTCGACAGGCAGATCTGGCCACCCTATTGGAAATGCAGCCTATTTCCCTTACACGGCTCATCGATCGTCTCGTGAAGAAAGGGTACGTGGAACGCCGCTGCGACCCCAAGGATAGAAGGGCCAACCGCGTTTATCTCACCCGCGAGGTCACGCCTATCCTGAATCGCCTGCGCGATCTTGGGAAGGAAGTGCGTGAGGAAGCGTTGTCTGGCATCCCAACAGAGGATCGCATGCACTTCATGGAGACTCTGCTCCGTATTCGCGCCAATGTTGCCGGAATCCCATCGACGCCAAAGATAAAGCAAGGACACAATAGGACAACACGTGACTGAGCATAGAAAACGCAAATGGAAACAGAGTGGACGTCCACTTCGAACTAAGACGGCCATCTTGCTGATCGGTCCGGCAGTTCTGACTCTTGTCGGTATCGTGTTCTACCTGTTCGGTGGCCGCTATGTGTCTACCGATAACGCCTATGTCCGCTTATCAATGACAGCGATCGGTTCGGAAGTGTCAGGCACCGTTGCCGAGGTACGCGTACGGGATAATGCACCTGTTGCCCGGGGCGACGAATTGTTCCAGCTAGACCCTGAGCCCTTTCAGATTGCCGCAATGCGCGCCGAGGCGCACCTGTATGGCGTGCGCGACGACATTGACAGCATGCGCGCCGAGTATCTGCAGAAACAGGCGAGCCTGGCAAAGGCCGAAGAGAGCGTCAGATACCGTCAGACGGAATACATGCGGTACAAAGATCTGGTCGCCAGAGAAGCCATCTCGAAAGAACAACTCGATCGAGCCTACCACGAATTCAATGCGTCCGTCGATGAGCGCGACGCCGCCAAGCACGAGGTCGAAGCTGTTAAGGCAAAACTGGGGGGCAATCCCGACGTAGCCACGGAGGACCATCCACGATTCAAGCAGTCGAAGGCCGACCTCGACAAGGCGCGCCTCGATCTGTCACGCGTCAAAGTAGTAGCGCCGTCGGATGGCATTGCCGCAAATGTGAGAATGGAACCTGGAGAGTACGTGGCCGCTGGTCTTCCCCTGTTCACGCTTGTCAACGACGATGCTCCGTGGGTGGAGGCGAATTTCAAAGAAACGGACTTGACCCATGTACGACGGGGACAAACTGCCGCAATCGAGGTCGACACCTATCCCGGCACGAAATGGCTTGCGAGGGTGGTGAGCGTCACGCCCGCCACCGGCGCGGAGTTCTCCATTTTGCCGCCCCAGAACAGTTCGGGCAACTGGGTAAAAGTGGTTCAGCGCATTATGGTGCGCTTGCAGATGGAGGAGGACAATGACAGCAAGCCGCCCCTGGCAGCGGGCATGAGCACGACGGTCACGATTGACACGGAAGCCAACCGTCTCGATCGACTCCTCGGCCTCCGCGCGGACGAAAGGGAGTAAGGCCATGTCCACCGCACGGCCACACCCGCCAGTGGCGCATAAGACCATGATTACCGTCTCGGTGATGCTGGCCACCGTCATGCAGGTACTGGACACGACGATTGCCAACGTCGCGCTCCCGCACATGCAGGGCAGCCTTTCGGCGACGCAGGATCAGATCACCTGGGTGCTGACTTCCTACATTGTTGCCTCCGCCATCATGACGCTTCCGACCGGCTGGCTGGCGGGGCGGTTCGGCCGAAAAACAATTTTTCTCGTGGCGATTGCAGGGTTCACCCTGGCTTCCATCTTATGCGGCGTCGCGACATCGATCGGCGAGATGGTGGTTTTTCGGCTGCTCCAGGGCGCCTTCGGCGCCGCGCTGGTGCCTATATCGCAGGCAGTGCTTCTGGACATCAATCCAAAGGAGAAGCACGGCTCGGCGATGGCGATGTGGGGCGTGGGCGTCATGATCGGCCCCATTCTGGGTCCGACGCTTGGCGGGTACCTGACGGAATACTACGACTGGCGCTGGGTCTTTTTCATCAATTTGCCGGTCGGCCTCCTGTCGTTTGCCGGTATTTCAACCTTCCTACCCGAAGCCGAGCGGCACAATCGTCCATTCGATATGTTCGGCTTTCTCACCCTCAGTCTGACCATCGCCGCCATCCAGATGATACTCGACCGCGGCGAGCAGGTGGACTGGTTCTCATCGAATGAGATCATCCTTTATTCGGGTATTTGCGCTGGTATGTTCTGGATGTTCCTCGCTCATGCTCGCTTTGCCGTGCATCCGTTTCTCAGTGCCGAGATGTTCCTTGACCGCAACTACGTCACCGCGCTGGTGTTCATCTTCTTCGTCGGCATCATTCTTCTGGCAACGCTGGCGCTGCTGCCGCCTTTCATGCAGAACCTCATGGGGTATCCGGTCATCGACGTGGGCATACTGATGGCTCCACGCGGTTTGGGAACCATGATTGCCATGATGCTCGTCGGCAAATTATCGGGAAAGATCGACCCGCGTCCGATGATTCTGCTGGGACTCGTGCTGACGGCGGTATCCCTTTGGGAGATGACGCAATTCAGCAGCTTTGTCCCCGAAAGCTGGATCATCCGCAGCGGCATTACCCAAGGCCTGGGCCTCGGCTTCATTTTCGTGCCGCTCAGCACCATTGCCTTCGCTACGCTTGACGCTAAATACCGCACCGAGGCCGCAGGGCTGTTCAGTCTGATGCGAAACATGGGCAGCAGCATTGGTGTTTCGATCGTAGTGACACTGCTCGGCAAAAGCATTCAGACCAATCATTCCTATCTGGCAGAACATATCACGCCGTACAATACCGGCCTTGCCACGCACTTCATGCCGCAGGCTATGGGCAACATGACGGCGGCCCTGACGTTGCTGGATGCCGAGATCAACCGGCAAGCGGCGACGATTGGATACATCAATGATTTTGCCCTAATGATGTGGGTCGTTATTCTCGCAATCCCATTGGTGTTCCTGCTGCGTAATCCGCATCGGCGCGAAGACGAAGAAATGCCCGCGATGATGGCGGATTGAAAGGAGTCGTATGACAAACACACCACAAGCATCACTGTGCCCCCTAAGCGCGCTTGTCGCCGTTAGCGTGTTAGTTACAGGTTGCGCCGCCGGTGAGAACTACAGTAGGCCAGCAGTTGAAACGCCGAGGCTTTGGCATGCTTCCGAAGCACACACACTGCCGTCACAGGTGGCCGAGGGCAATAGCGCAGCAATTGAGGATGTGCAGCCCTGGTGGAGCGGCTTTCAGGACGAAACCCTTTCAGGACTTATAGATCGAGCGCTTACAAACAACCACAACCGAAGAGTCGCGGAAGCCCGAGTGCTGGAAGCCCGTGCCATCCGGCAGACCACCGCATCGGCCCTCTATCCGCAGGTGGGAGCCACCGGCGCGGCCAGCCGCGGCAATAACTTCGGAGTGCCGACAGAAAGTCCGGCGTCACTTTACCGGCTGGGCTTCGACGCGTCCTACGAGGTGGATTTCTTCGGCGGCAACCAGCGCCGGGCGGAAGCGGCGGACGCCGATGTTGAGGCAAGCGAGGCGGGGTACAGGCATATCGGCGTGACGCTGGTGGCGGAAGTTGCCAGTGAATACATTGCCTTCCGGCAGTTCCAGCACCTGCTCGACTTGACCCGCAAGACCGTCAATTCCCAACGGAAGCTTCATGAAATCACGCGCGCGAAGAAAGAGGGAGGAACAGTCAGCGACTTCGATGTCAGCCAATCGCTGACCCTGCTGAAGACCACCACTGCCCGCATCCCGGAAATTGAGCGGCAACTGGAAGCAACCGGCTATCGTCTTTCTACCCTTCTCGGGGAAGTGCCTGGCGCCATTCATGCTGAGCTCAGGGAGGTGAAACCCGTGCCGGTCGCTCAAGCCTTGGTGGTCCTGGATTCGCCAGTGGAAGTCATCAGAAGAAGGCCCGATATTCAAAGCGCCGAACGCACGTTAGCCGCCGCCACCGCGCTCACGGGAGCCGCAATCAGTGAAATGTACCCGAGAATAACGCTGTCGTCTCTGTTCGGCATCCAAAGCACCAGCCTTACCGGTGGCGGTGGTGTCTGGTCACTTGGGGCGTCTATGTTCGCTCCGTTGATCAATTTCGGGCGGATCGAAGGGCAGATACGAGCTTCCGAAGCAAGGCAAGCGCAAGCGTTCCATGCGTACACACAGACCGTCCTTGAGGCACTGAGCGAAGTGGAAACCGCGCTCTCCAATATCAACAAGGAGAATCGGACAAGGCATTCCCTTCAGGAAGCGGCGGATAGCGCCTCAAGGACTGTCAGCGCATCGCGGATTCGTTACCAGACTGGCGCGACGGACTTTTCGGAGGTCCTGCAATCGGAGCAGCAACTCTATGACGTCAAAATCCAACTGGCTACATCTGATGCCAGGGTCAGCGCATATATGATAACGCTGTGCAAGGCGCTTGCGCTCAATATGTAACTGACTACGCTGTTCTTTCCGTTCCGGCACTGACTATCTGGACGGGCTGATCAATCGAATCGAAGGCAGTATCGTTCTTTTCAATGCTCGCCCAGATTCTCCAAGATTCGTTTCAGCAATTCACGAAGCGCGTCGATCTCTTCCGGACTCAAACCTTGTACCGCGCGAGCACAGACTCGCGCCGAGCATTCCACAACCGTCTCGCCGATTTCCTCCGCACAATGATTGAGACGAATCAGCTTTCGACGGCGGTCTGACCGATCAGCAATGCGGGCTCGATCCTGAGCAAACGCGCTAGCTGACACTGCGACAGGTTCTCCTTCTTCCGAAGCCAGCCGAGTACCTGAGACTGCCGGATAGTGACGCCATACGGCGCAAGTTCAGCATTCAGGGCCTGTTGGTAAGCGCGAGTCGTTTGCGTGAGCGCATACCCAATGTCCTGCGCCGCGTCATATTCGCGAACTCGACGGTGCGACGACTTTGGTTCAGGTACCGCCATCCGAACTTCCTTCAGGCGTCATTTTTCTAGGATAGCTCACGGCCTGCATGGTATTATACACTCTCGCCAATCGTCCTGCGGAAACGCGACAACGCGAGGCTGAACAGCACCGTGCCGATCAGCGCCAGGGCGACGAATTGCGGCCACACAACGTCCAGCCCCGCACCCCGGTACAGGATCGCCTGGGCGAGCATGACGAAATGGGTGTTCGGCGCCGCCAGCATCACCTGCTGCACGATCTCCGGCATGCTCTCCCGCGGCGTGGTTGCACCGGAAAGCATCTGTAGCGGCAGGAGGATGAGCATCAACAGCAGGCCGAACTGCGGCATCGACCGCGCCAGTGTGCCCAGGAAGATGCCCATCGACGTAGTGGCGAACAGGTGAAGCGCGGTTCCCGCCAGAAAGAGTGCGAACGATCCCTGGAGCGGAACCGCGAGCATCCCCTGCACTACGGCAGTCAAGGAAATGCTGCTGGCGACCAGCACCACCAGCGCGATCGCCCAGACCTTGCTGGTCATGATCTCGAAGGGGGTCACCGGCATCACCAGCAGATGCTCGACCGTTCCATGTTCACGTTCGCGAATGAGGGCCGCCCCGGTGAGCACGATCGAGAGCATGGTGATGTTGTTGATGACCTGCATCACGGCCGCAAACCAGGATTTGTTCAGAGTGGGATTGAAGCGTACCCGCAAGGCGAGGTCTACGGGAGGAGCGGTCGCGTCGCGATACCGCTGGGCGAAAGTGCGGACCTCATCGGTGATGATCGTCTGGATATAACCGCTGCCGACAAACGCCTGGCTCATGCGCGTGGCATCGACATTGAGCTGGATGGCGGGTCGGCGTCCGGCGAGCAGGTCCCTTTGGAACTCGGGCGGAATCACGAGTGCGAAGGTATCCAGGCCAGCGTCCATGCGGGCATCCATCTCGGCCTGCGTGATCAGTTCCGGCGGCAGAAAGTAGGGAGGATAGAAGGCGCTGGCGATGCGTGCCGACAGGGGGGAGCGGTCCTCGTCGACAATGGCGATAGGAGCCTTGTTCAACGTCTCGGGGATGGCGGTGGCTCTCGTATAAATCGACAGCGTGAAGGCGTAGACGATCAGCACGAGCATGATTGGGTCGCGCCATAGGCTGCGCAGCTCCTTGATGCCCAGATGGAAGATGTTGGCGGCGCGCATGGCTCAATGCTCCTGCTTGCGGAGCAGCACCGCAGTCAACACCAGCAGAATCGGCGCAGCCAACAACAGCGGGATGAATGACACCGCCAGGTCGGAAAAATCCAGTGCCTTCGAGAAGGCGCCGCGGGAAATCGTCACGTAATGCGTGGTGGGATACAGTTCTCCAATGATCCTGCCGGTTCCCTCCAACGAGGACACCGGGTCGATGATCCCCGAGTATTCCGTTGCGGGGAGGATGGTCAGCACGGCAGTGCCGAAGATGGCGGCGATCTGGCTGCGCATGAAGGTGGAAATCAGCAGCCCCACGGCAGTGGCGGCGGAGACGTACAACAACGTCCCGGTCGCCAGTGTCAGGAAGCTCCCCGTCAGCGGCACGCCGAAGACGGTCACCGCCAGCAGGACCAGGAGCAGGAAGTTGAGCATGGCCAGCGCGATGTAGGGGAGTTGCTTGCCGATCAGGAACTCCAGCCGGGTCGCCGGCGTCACATAGAAGTTGATGATCGAGCCCAGTTCCTTCTCACGCACCACGCTGAGCGCCGTAAGCATCGCGGGGATCAGCATCAGCAACAGGGGAATGACCGCCGGAACCATCGCCACTAGGCTCTTGATGTCCGGGTTGTAGCGAAAGCGCGTCTCGATATTGGCCAGACGGCCCCCCGCCGTACGCCAGGGCGTTTGCGACCCTTGCTGGGAAAGCCAGTGGGCATGCATCCCCTGAACGTAGCTGCGGACGGTCTCGGCGCGCTGGGGCATGGCTCCGTTGACCCAGACGCCGATCTGCACCTGGCGGCCGCGGGCCAGATCGCGGGCAAACCCAGGAGGAATCTCAAGGGCCAGGCTCAACTCGTCGGAGCGCATCCGCCGATCGAGATCGGCATAGTCGCTGATCGGTTCGTGTTCGATGAAGTAGCGGGAACCGGCCAGGTTCAGCACGTAATCGCGGCTGGTCGTGGTCTGATCGCGATCAAGGACAGCGAAGGCGAGGTCTTCCACGTCGAGGCTGATGCCGTAGCCCATGACGAACATGAGAATCACGCTGCCGAGCAGGGCCAGCGTGCCCCGGATCGGATCTCGGCGCAGTTCCAGCGCCTCGCGGCGGGCGAAACTGAACATCCGCCGAAAATCGAAGCGACTCAGACGGGGGCCTTGGGGTCCGTGATGTGCCTGGCGTGCGGAAGGACCCGTCGAAAGGCCAGTCGCCGTTGCTTCGGCGCCGCTGGCCGTCTCCTCCTGGAGGGCATCCTCCAGATACCGGATGAACGCATCGTTGAGTGATTCAGCGCCGCGTTTTTCGATCAGCGCCGCCGGAGTATCGCTGACGAGGACGCGGCCAGCATGCATCAGCGAGATGCGGTCGCAGCGCTCGGCTTCGTTCATCAAGTGGGTCGAGATGAAGATCGTGACTCCATCCCGACGGGCGAGCTCGACCAGCGTCTGCCAGAAGCCGTCCCGAGCCACCGGATCGACGCCCGAAGTTGGCTCGTCAAGGATCAGTAGCTCAGGCTGATGGATCAGCGCCACCGCCAGAGAAAGTCGCTGACGCTGGCCAAGGGGGAGATTGTTCGGGAGCACGTCCGCGACCGTAGCCAGATCAAAGCGTTCGATCATCCCCTGCACGCGAACGGGTATCTCGTCCGCGGGCAACCGGAACAGTCTGGCGTGCAGTTTGAGGTTCTGGCGGACTGTCAATTCGGAATAGAGAGAGAAGGACTGGGACATGTAGCCCACGCGGCGGCGCGTTTCGAGGTCACGGGGGTCGACAGGCTGGCCGAACAGCCAGGCCTCCCCTTCGCTGGCCGGCAGCAGTCCCGTGAGCATTTTCATTGTCGTCGTCTTGCCGCAGCCGTTCGACCCGAGGAAACCGAAGATCTCGCCGCGGCGGATTTCGAAGTTGACGTGATCGACGGCGACGAAGTTCCCAAAGCGCTTGGTCAGGTTCTCAGCCTTGATGGCGACCTGGTCGTCCGTTTCATCGCGCGGAGGGATTTCGACGATCCGGTGACTGCGGCGTTTCTCTTCGGGGAGCAGGGCGATAAAGGCCGACTCCATTGATGCCGCGCCCGTTCGCCGCAGGAGTTCTCCAGGGGAGCCGGTGTCGAGCACCCGACCGGCGTCCATCGCCACGAGCTGGTCGAATTCTTCCGCCTCCTCCATGTACGCGGTCGCGACAAGGATGCTCATCCCCGGCCTGCCGGAGCGGATTTGCCCGATGAGTTTCCAGAATTCACGTCGCGACAGCGGATCGACGCCGGTGGTGGGTTCGTCCAGGATCAAGACATCGGGATCATGAATGAGCGCGCAACACAGGCCGAGCTTTTGCTTCATGCCTCCCGAGAGATTGCCTGCCGGCCGATGGGCGAATGGGGCCAGACCGGTGCTTTGCAAGAGGTCTCCGATCCGCCGCTCGCGCTCGCTTCGGCCGTGGCCGAACAATCGACCGAAAAAGTCGATGTTCTCGAACACGGACAGCGTGGGATAGAGGTTTTTTCCCAAGCCCTGGGGCATGTAGGCGATGCGCGGAGCGACGGCGCGGCGGTGCCGGGCGTCGCTCATGTCCCCATCGAGGACTTCGACCTTCCCGGCTTGGACCGCTCGCGCACCGGCAATCAGCGACAAGAGGCTGGATTTGCCGACTCCATCGGGACCGATCAGCCCAACGAGGGTTCCCGCCCTCACTTCAACGTTGACGGTATCCAGCGCCACCGTCTTGCCATACCGCAAAGCGACGTCCCATACGCGCACCACCGGGCGCGAATCAACGGCGTTGGAATCCAGGCGAAACGAATCGGTGCTCATCGGTCGGGCAGTCTGATCTGCAACCAGACTGGCCAGGGAGCCTGCTCGTCGAGGCGAACATAGGCCATTCCCGGCAGGCCGGTTTTCACGCTACGGATATATTGCTGAAGCATCTCGGGGGCGATCTTGGCTTTGACGCGAAACATCAACTTCTGGCGCTCTTCCGCCGTCTCCACCGTCTTGGGTGTGAACTGGGCGACATCGGCCACAAAGGAGACCTTGGCGGGAATGACATACTGGGGAGCGGCGTCGAGCACCAACCGGACTTCAGACCCCATCGCGACCCGGCCGGCCTCGGCCGTAGGCAGGAAGAACGTCATGTACACGTCGCCGACATCCAGCAGATTCAAGACGATCCCACCGGGATTGAGCACCTCACCAGGCTGAGCCACCCGATATTGCACGCGGCCGTCGCGGGGCGCCTTGAGCTCGCTGTCGTCAATGTCGGCCTGAATCCGGTCGATCGCGGCCTGCTGCGCTTCCCCGGAAGCTTCCGCTCCGATGACCTGGGAATTCGCGGTGAGAATGGCCGCTTCCGCCGCCGCGACCTGGGCTTTTGCCGCATTCAATGCCGCCACTGCCCCATGATCGCCCGCCCGGTCGTCGTCGAGTTGCTGCTCGCTCGTGGCATTCTGCTTCGCCAGGGATTCCGTTCGCTCAACCCGTTTTTTCGCCACGTCGCGTTCAACCTCACGTTGGGCGACCACCGCGTCCGCTGCCGCTTTTTCGCTTTCCCGCTGAGTCACCTGGCTGTGTGCAACGGCGACCGAACTCTTCGCCTGCCGGAGTTGCGCCTGAGCCTCCCGCAGTTGAGCCTCGAGGACGGCGGTATCCATGCGCGCCAGTACGTCGCCGGCCTTGACGAACTCTCCCTCGTCCACCAGCAAGGCTGTCACGCGCCCGGCCGTCTTCGCCGCCACGTCGATTTCGACTCCCTCGATGCGACCGTTGGCGCTCGCAAATCCCGCCCCCAGGTCCATCCGATCCCCGGCGAACCAGGCCACATATCCGGCGTATCCCCCGGCGGCAATCGCCAGACCAAAGAGCAGCCACGGCCATTTCTTGTTCCAATTGTTTTTCATCGGGTCGCCTCTTCACTCCGCCGCGCCAACCAGGAGTGGTTCCATCAACGGCGAATCCCAGCAACCGACATTTGCCTCATTTGTACTCATCCACTCACATGGGTTGCTTGAGCAAACAATGCCGGCGACATGCCTTCCCCCAATCTGTAACGAAGTTAGCGTCGCCAGCGACTGCAAACAGGGCTTGAGTTCGCTCCATTGGGCGTCTGACAAGGCAGGAAGCCAGATGTGAATCCTTGCGTTTGGGTCGAACATCTGCCCGCCGTTAAGTCCGAACACGACCGGCAGGGTGCGCCCGTCAGACGGATATGAGACGGCGATGCGACCTCCGCACGAGGTGACGCGCGCCAGTGCTTTGGCGTTTAACGCTCGCCGATTCAACCGCGCAAACAGTCTCCCTGCGAACACAAGCGGCGAGCGCAATGCAGCACATACTCCGACACGAGTCATCCCAAGGGCCTCCTTTCCGGATCGACCATTGCACAAAATCCTCTTCGCCGTCAACTTTTAGTGTTCTTGCGGCCCGGTTCACCCTTGTGAAGCACACGCTTCGGGATCATGCCTCACCTTCCCCACTATTGCCACGGTGCTCTGGGAAGACTTCGATTCTGACATCGATTTCCTCGGCGAAAGCGCTATGCGTGAACCGGACGCCCCACGGGACCAGCACATAGTTCCAGCCCCTCAAATCCCATCCTCGGAGACTTTGGAGGGCTGGCGCATCGATGGCTTCGACCACCTCGGCCGTTACCTCCATCGAGGTCAGTAGGATTTTGAGTTCGTCAGGACTCATTCGTCATACCTTGAAACCTTCCAATCGGTCGAACATCGAACCAGAGTAGTGCCCCGCCGAAGAAGAGGCGCCTCCTCACCGACCATGCGACGTACTGCGCCGCATCAGCTTGCTTTGGCCGTCTCAAGCGATTCCATTGCGGCCGCTACCTGCGGCTCTTCCTCTTCACACTCTTCTTCGACTTCCTGGTCTGCCAGATGAATCGGTTTGGCTTCCTCGTCCTGCTGGGCTGGACCTCCCAGGAGGCGTCGCACACCGCCGCTTAGGTCATCCATCAGGCTGTACACCACCGGGATGACCACCAGCGTCAGCAGCGTCGATGTGAGCATTCCTCCGATCACGCAGGCACCTAATGGCTGGCGGGTCTCCGATCCAGCCCCCAGGCCGATCGCAATCGGGATCATGCCGGCGATGGTGGAAAAGGCGGTCATCAGAATCGGGCGGAGCCGCACTGGCCCCGCCGTTAACAGCGCTTGGTTCTTCTCCATTCCATGCTCGCGGCGGAGCAGGTTCGTGTAGTCCACCAGCAGGATGGCGTTTTTGGTCACCAGTCCCATCAGCATCACCATGCCGATCATGCTGTAGATGTTCAGAGTCAGCCCGGTGAGCACCAGGGCACCCAGTGCGCCTCCGATCGACAACGGCACCGAAATCATGATGGTGACGGGGTGAATGAAGCTCTCGAATTGGGACGCCAGCACCATGTAGATCAGGACGATCGCCAGAAGGAGCGAGAAAATGATACTGGCGAACGATTCGGCCATCATGTCGCCAGCACCGGTGAATGCACTGACCACTCCCGGCGGAAGCCCGATTTCGCGTTCAATGGACAGCACGTCCGTCATGGCGGCCCCAAGCGGCTTAAAACCCTCCAGGTTGGCCATGATGGTGACTTGTCGCTGCCGGTTCTGCCGGTCGATCTGCACCGGGCCGGTGCCTTCCTCGACGTCAGCGAGTTGACGGAATTCAACCAAACGTCCACCCCGGGTTCGCACGGGCAGCGCCGCAATCGCCTCGGAGCGGTCGCGATCGCCTTCCGCCAGGCGCACGCGGACGTCGAAGCTCTCGCCCCCTTCCTCGAATGTGCTGACCGGCCGACCGCCCACGAGCGTCTGGACGGCCCGTCCCAGTTTTTCGATGTCGATGCCCAGATCGGCCGCCCGGTCGCGGTCGGGCAGGATCGCCACCTCCGGCTTGCTGGAGTCATACGTCAGGTTAACGTCCACAATGCCGGGAACCTCTCGCATCCGTTGCGTGACCTGCAAGGCCGTCTTTTCAAGCTGAGCGATATCCGTCCCGCGCAGGTTGTATTGCAGCGGCGCCGAACGGAATCCGCCCCCCGAAACCCGCGGGATGTATTCGACGCTGATTTTGGAGTGGCCGAGATCCTCCACACTTTGTCGGGCCATTGCCATGATTTCATGCTGGCTGAGCGTCCGCTCCGACTTGTCCGGGAGTTGGACCAGAATCATGCCGTAATTCACCCGGCCTTCCTGGCCGGCTCCAATGGTCGTGTACAGGTTCGCGACGTTCGGCAGTTCCCACAGCCGACGCTCCACTTCTTCGAGAATCCGGCTGGTTCGATCAATGGACGAGCCGAGCGGCGTCTCGACCTGCACGTTGAACTGCCCCTCGTCCTGCGAGGGCGAGAACTCGGTCCCGATCAAGGGCAGGAGCATGATGCTGCCAGCGAACACACCGATTGCCAGGGCCGATACCAACCAGCGGCGCCGCAACGCAAACCGGAGCGTCGCGCCGTACAGCCATTCCATGCCCGTGAAGAATCGTTCCACGACATTGAATAGTCGCCCGTGTTGAGGGGTGACTTTCAGCACCCGCGAACAGAGCATCGGCGAAAGCCAGACGGCGATGAACGTCGAAACCACCACCGCGAATGTGACGGTCATCCCGAACTCGTAGAAGAATCGCCCGACCAGCCCATCCATGAACGCGACCGGGATGAACACGGCCACAATGGCGAGCGAGGTCGCGATGACTGCAAAGCCAATTTCCTTCATGCCGGCGATGGCAGCCTCGACGCGGGACTTCCCCTGCTCCATGTGCCGAAACGCATTCTCCAGCACAACGATGGAGTCGTCGATGACCATGCCGACCGAGATGCTCAACGCCAGAAGCGACATCATATTTAGAGTGAAGCCAAAGGCGAGCATGAAGGCATACGTGGTGACGATCGTCGTCGGAATGGTGACGGCCGCCACGAAGGCGCCGCGCCAACTCCGCAGGAACAGCAGAATCACCAATACGGCCAGAACGCCACCCCGCAGCAGTTCGCCCTGGGCTTCGTTGACACTGTCTGCCACGAACAGAGACAAATCCTGTGTCATCGTCAGCTCGTACCGGTCGGGGAGGTTGGATTCGACGTTGGCCAGCCGTTTCTTCACCTCCGTGGCGACCGCCAGCATATTCTCACCCGACTGTCGGCGGACTTGCAGGGAGACTGCCCGCTGACTGTTGAGTCGTGACAGACTGCGGAAGTCTTCCATTCCGTCTTCAACCGTGGCAACGTCCTTCAGGCGAATGGGCGTTCCCTGACGATGCGCCACGACAATGTTCTCGAAGTCCGCAGGCCTTTCGATGCGTCCCTTGGTCTTGACGACCAATTCGCGAGCGTTTGTCTCGACGCGACCGCCTGGATACTCGACATTCTCCTTTTCGATCGCCTCCACCACGTCCGAAGCTGTCAAGGCATAACCGCGCAGATCGTCCACGCGCAGCCAGATGCGGATTTCGCGGTCGCGGCCTCCCACGACTTCCACGGCACCGACACCGTCCACGCCTTCAATCTGGGGTTTGATCACATTGTCCGCGTATTGCGTCAGCTCGCGGATCGAATCCGTCCCCGCCAGCGTAATCGACATGATCGGGGCCGAATCGGGGTCGAACTTCTCGACGACCGGGGGGTCGATCCCCTTCGGCAGGTCAGCCCGGATCGCCGCGACTTTATCCCGCACATCCTGGGCGGCAATGTCGATGTTCCTCCCCAATTCAAACTCAACAAACGTCATCGACAAGCCAGTCACGCTCTCGCTGCGCAGCGACTTGATGCCGCTGATCGTATTGACCGCCTCCTCGATCGGCTCGGTGACATCCGTTTCGATGGTTTCCGGATCGGAACCTTCATAGAACACCGAGACCGTAACGATCGGAAAATCGACGCTGGGAAACAGGTCCACGCCGATTCGGCTGTACGCCACGAGGCCGAACACGACCATTGCGGCGACGACCATCGTCGAAAAGACGGGCTGCCTGATTGAAATTTCGGAAATCTTCATCAGCGGCTCCCTCCCGGCACACCGGCGGCCAATACTTGCTCCTGGTCCCGATGCGAAACGAGTCGCTCTGATTCACCGGATTGAACCCGCATGCCGTCAGCCAGCACCGCAGGATCCTGGAGCACGATGCGGTCGCCCTCCGATAATCCATCAATGATTTCTGTGATCCCGTCTCCCTGCAGTCCCACGCGGACGACCCGCTGTGAGACTCGCTGAGATTCCGCGTTGTAAATGAACACCTGGGGTTGCCCCCCGGAGTACACGAGACTTGGCGTCGGGATAACGAGAGCGTCGGGCGCCGAGTCGATCTCAAACGCCACCTTCACGAATTGCCCTGCGTTGAACTTCCGTTCGTGATTCTCAACCGCCACACGGACACGAATCGTCCGCGTCTCGTGGTCTACCTTTTCATTGACGAGCACAATCAGCCCGCGCACGGGATCGACGGCTCCCGCAGCCTCGACCTGTACCCAATCCCCGATTTTGACTCGCCCCAAGTAACGCTCCGGAACGCCAACTTGCACAACGACGAGACTCAAGTCCATCAGTTCCATCAGTTCCACGCGAGGCTGCGATGTCAACCGTTCCCCCTCATCGACGAACCGGTCTACGATGACCGCGTCATAGGGTGCCCGGATCACCGTCTTTTTGAGGCGATCTTCCTTGATCCGCACTTCCGCCTCGGCCTGGCTGACCAGAGCCTGCGCCACGGCAATCTGCGCCTCGGTTGGTCCGGCTTCGGCTTCGGCCAGATCGGCTTCCGCCCGTTCCACCGCAGCCCGTGCCGATCGAAGCTCTGCCCGCACGCGTCCAAATTCCTGCTGAGAAGTAGCCCGCTGGTCAATCAGCGATTCCATCCGCTTGAAATCCGATTGGTTGCGTTCCTCACGGGCCAGGGCCTCCTCGCGGGCCGCCTTCAGACGGCGGATCTCTTCGGGCCTCTTCCAGGCGAGAAGGTCCTCCAGATCCCTTTGGGCCTTCTGCCAGCTTGCTTTGGCGGCAGCCAACTCCAACTCGTATTCCGTAGGATCGAGATGAATGAGAATGTCATCCTGAGCGACCGGCTGCCCGAGGTCGAGGCCCAGGTTTTCGGAATACTTGCGTCCCTCAATCTCGACTTCGATTTTGCGCGGCGACCGGGGAATGGATTGAATCATGCCATCGACTTCGGCTACCACCATCGTCCGCCGCCGTGGAAGAAAATTGCCGGTCAGTTCCAGCGTCTTGGCGACCGTGCCCCGCTGGACGCTCACCAATTCGACCGCCATCGCCGGAATCTCCTTCCGGGTAGTGGCCTCGTGCGCCAGTGCGCCTTGTGGCGCATTGGAAACCCAATGAAGGGCCGCCAGGGCCAGCGCGCCTATGCCAGCAAGGACGATCAGCGTCGTCAGGACCCGTCCTGTCCATTTTCCCATATTATCCCACCTTTCCGAGAGGTTTTATTCGCGCGAGTTATTCGACGGACGGAGTTTCGCGACCGACGAGCAGGCCATGAAACACCATGTCCAAGATGGTGTCGCTTTGACTGGACAGCGTTGCCTTACGCCCTGAGAAGTAGTTGGTGAACATCGTCCCGTATACCACGTCGGAAACGAATTCGGTGATCCGCTCCACCGGGATATCACGCACGACTCCGTCTTGTATCAACTCGCGGAATAACGCTTGCCACGGAGCCATGTTGGCGTCGCGGTGTACGAAATAGGTTGGCTTCTTCCGGTCCCGAAAATGAGCACGTTCATGAATCAGCAATTCGACGATTTCCGGGTGCTCGTCGAAGAAGGCCAGGTAGGCGCGAACACCTTCGGCAATCCGCTCCAGCGGTTGCTCCACGCCGGCGATTGCGGCATCCACCGCACTCTTGAGTCGCCGCATCCCGTGATCGACGGCCGCCAGAAAAAGCTCTTCCTTGCTAGGGAAGTAACGGTAAACTGTCCCCTTGCCGACGCCCGTTTTGTTGGCGATCTCCTGGACATCCGCCGCCGCGAACCCGTTCTCCGAGAACACGGCCGTCGCGGCGTCGAGGATTTCCGCACTGCGACGCTCCTGCAGCTCGGCGTCAGGGGGACGCCCCACCGGACGGTGACTTTTTGAGGCGACTGGCATGGACAGGAATCTCCCGAGGCACTATTTTGTTAACGGACTGGTCCGTCCGAGAATAAGTATTGTACCGGCTGCCGAAGTTGCGTCAATCCCAGCTTTCTGAAGCGTGAGCTGGCTGCGCAGGCCAGCCGGGGCCTTCAGCGGCCCCGCCTCCCTAACGCCGTTCAACAAATCCCGACCAGAGGAGATGGAATCAATGTCGAAGTGGCTCGTCGTACTGTCATTCGTTGCCGGGGCCGCGCTGTCCTGGGGCGTCTACGTTCCCGTCGTCCACCGGGCCGCGTTCGAGTTGAAGAGCAACCTGCGGGCGTTTATGTTCGTCGGCTCGGCATATTTCATCGTCGCCGTGCTGATCCCGGCCTTCTTCATCTTCGTGGCCAAGTCCGATCCCACTGTGAAGCCCGGAACCGTCCCGAATTTTCAACTGCACGCATCGCTCTGGGGCTTGGCCGCGGGAATGGCCGGTGCAATGGGCGCGTTATGCGTCATCTTCGCAACGACCAAAGCCGGACCGGGAGCCGCCATCTTCGTGGCGCCTCTGGTCTTCGGGGGCGCGCCAATCATCAACACACTGGCGACGATCTACTACTTTCACCCCACGAAGACCGCGCCCGACTGGCGCTTCTTCGCCGGTCTGGTTCTCGCGGTCGCCGGTGCGTCAATGGTGCTGATCTATAAGCCCGTGGACAAGCCACATGGGCCAGCACGATCGGCTACCGATACTTCGCCCGTCGAACTTCACCACGCCGTCGAGCATTGACGAGCGCGGGAAACGCCGGGGAGCTTACTGGTCGTTGCCAGGGCACGTCGGGGGTCGCAGCCAATGACAGGGCGCAAGCGGAACGCACTTGTACCACGCATTTGTCATTGGACGACACGGCGATGGCGGCGGCTTGGGGCAGTAGTCATCCGGACAGAAGGACATTTCCGGGCACGGCAAAACCAGGCACGGTTTGGGGCAGTACGTGTCAGGACAGCAACTAGAAACCGGAGAGACGCAGGGCGCTGGTTTGCGGATGTAATCGTCGGGGCAACACAATGGGCAATGGCCTACGCCGCCGAGGGCCTTGCTCGGCGGAGCCTTTGCAACGCAAGACCACTCATTGGCAGACGTGATCGCCGGCCCTGCCGTCAATAGGGCGACCACAATCAATCCGGCAATGCGTGCCGCGAGAATGGTTCGCCGGGCCTTCGTTTTCGGTTCGACGTTCATTCTTCTGTCCCTTCCATTTCTGGCACTGGTCGTGGCGCGGGCAGCATTTCAGGTGCGGGTGGCAACGGCGGGTCGCCGGGCAACTCAGACGAGGGTATTCCACCCATCGAGGGATCAAGCCGGATTTCCCAGCCGCCGCCCAATGCCCGGTAGAGATCGACCAGGCTTTGTGCCGCATTGCCCCGGGCGATGGCCAACAACTCTTGCTGGTTGAGGAGCAACTGCTGAACGGTGAACAGGCGGTTGAAGTCGATCTCGCCCTCCCGGTATTTGACCTGAGCCACACGTTCGGCTTCGCGTGCCTGCTTAGCGCTCTCTTCCCGCACGCCCACCTGGTCCGTGAAATGCAGATACGCAACGATGGCATTCTCCGCTTCTTCGTTAGCTTGCAGCACGGTCTGTTGATAATTGGCGACGAGCTGCTGGAATCGAGCATCTTGAACGCGAATGTTATTGAGCAGCCGACCGTAGTTGAGCACGTTCCAGCGCAGCGACGGCCCGATTGTGCCTCCGAAGGCACTGCTCTTGAAGACATCACTGAATTGAGCGGCTTCCCAGCCCATTGTGCCATTGATCGAGATATGCGGGTACAGTTCGGATTGAGCGATTCCGATTTCCGCGCTTTGCGCAGCCACGAGTCGTTCCGCTCGTCGAACGTCCGGTCGGCGCCAGACCAGATCGGCAGGAACGCCCACTGCCACCGTGTCCGGGGCGGTGGGAATCGCAGCGGGTCCGTCCAACAGGTAATTGAGATCGTGCGGCGGCATGCCCATGAGGACCGCCAACCGGTTCTGAGCCTGTCGTCGCTGAATCTCAAGAGCTTCAACCGTCGCGAGCGTGTTGCCCAGATTCGCCCTGGCTTGCGGCGTGTCAAGCTCGCTTTCGGCTGCCATAGCTTTTAGTCGAGCCTCTGCCACCCGGACGCTCTCAGATTGCAACTCCGCATTCTCACGGGCCACTTCCAGCTGCTGCTCAATTGTGCGAAACTCGACGTAAGTTCTTGCCACTTCGCCGATTAAGAGGACCAGAGCATCGTCGAATTCTTCCACCGAGGCGTTCAGCCGTGCGTCGGCGCCCTCAATGGCGCGGCGGTATCGACCCCAGAAGTCCAACTCCCAGGCGAGACTGCCGCCCACTCGCCAATTGCTGAATTGAGGCGAGGAGAGATTCGCAAACGGCGACCCCGGAGGAATTGACGGAAAGAGCGCCGTTTCGGTGCTGCGTTGCGTGCGCGTGTAATCCGCCTCCACCTGCTGGAGCTGCGGAAAGATGTTTCCTACCACAACGCCCCGCTGTGCTTGGACTTCAGCCACTCGAAAGCCGGCTTCTCGCAGGGTGATGTTCTGCTGATACGCCGTCTGCACGAGGCCATTCAAGGCAGGGTCCTCAAAGACCGTCCACCACGCCCGGTAGTCCCCCGGCACGCTTGCGATTCGAGGGTTCTGCGAGTCGATCCATTCGTCGGCCACCGGCGCGGCAGGCCGTTTATAATTGGGGCCAACCTTGAACCTGTTGTGGACGTATTCGCGCGCTCCGGTGCAGCCCGTCGCGCAGATCAGAGTCAGCACGCCCATCGCCACAAGGGCGGCGAGTCGCCGTGAACGTACAGCCATCTTTCGGTCCTCCGTGACCAATCACTCATCCGCCCATCGCCCAAGTTGAAATGGTTTGCGCGAAACGGTCGACAAATTAGCGGACTGAACAGTCCGCAAAGTAGTTATCGGCGAAGTCGTCGCTTATCTTGATACAACCCATGCTATCGGAGCGACTATATCGCGGGTTGCAACGGTCATTCCGGTCTTGACGGGCATTTGGTCCGATTTTTGACGGACCAGTCCGTCTTGAAACGTCGCCCCGGCAGTGGTACATTGCTGACGGACTAGTCAGTCAGGAGGTTTCATGAACGCCACCCAGAACAGCCGCGGGCGACCCGTTGACGAGGAACTGTGGGGCCGCCGGAGCGGCGAAATCCTCGACGTGGCCGCCACGCTCTTTGCGGAACGTGGTTACGCGGGTGCCGACACCCAGGAGTTGGCCGATCGCGTCGGCGTCGGAAAAGGAACGCTGTACCGGTATTTTCCCAGCAAGAGGGATCTGTTCCTGGCGGCGGCCGACCGCGCCATGCGGCGACTCCGCGAGTGCCTCGATGCCGCCGTAGCCAGTCGCGACGATCCGCTGGAGCAGATTGCCGCAGCGATTGAAGCCTTCCTTGGGTTTTTCGACGAACACCCTGAATTCGCCGAACTCCTGATCCAGGAACGCGCCCTGTTTCGTGATCGCAAAACGCCCACCTACATCGAGCACCGCGAGAAGAATCTTGCACGATGGCAGCAGTTGTACCAGGCTCTCATCGAAGCGGGGCGAGTGCGCGCCATGCCAGTTCATCGCATCACATCGGTCATCAGCGACCTTATTTACGGAACCATGTTCACAAACCACGTTGCCGGCCGGCAGAAAGCGTTGCGCGAGCAGGCCGACGACATTGTCGATATCGTCTTCTGCGGGATTCTCTCTGATTCCGAGCGAAGACGCTGGGAGGGGAACCGATGAGCCGAATCACCAGGACAATTTCGCCGATCATTCGCCGAACCGACGACGTCGGGCGAGACGCCCACACTACGGCCGATCGGGTCTGGCCCGGTCGCCTTCGATCGGCCGGGCTGTTGGCAGGAGCCCTGGTCATCTTCGCCGGATGCCAGCGTGGCGAGCGGCCGGGCCCTGCGGCAGCCGCGCCACCCCCGCCAAAGGTGCTCGTGAGCCATCCGGTCGAGCGCCCGCTGGCCGAGACACGCGAATATACAGGGCATCTCGAAGCTGTCGAGACGGTCTCTATCCGGGCGCGGGTGCGCGGCGTCTTGCAGAAGATCCACTTCGAAGAAGGAGCCGAAGTGGAACAAGGAGCGTTGCTCTACGAGCTTGATCCCAGCGAGTATCAGGCGGCGGTCGACGAAAAGGCAGCCGACATCGCGCGCCTCGAAGACGAGTTGCGGCTTGCTGAGTCCGAAGCGAAGCGCTCATCGGAGCTATACGAACAGAAAGCGACTTCCAGAGAAACATGGGAGTCGAAGCAGAATAAACTGGCGGTGACGAAGGCGGAACGGGAAAAAGCCCGCGCATCAATCAAGCAGGTTGAACTCAATTTGAGTTACACGAAAATCCATGCGCCCATTTCAGGTCGTGTAGGACGTACGCTCATGACGGTGGGCAATCTCGTCGGTTACAACGAACCGACTCTGTTGACAACCATCGTTAAGATGGACCCAATTTACGTAATTTTCGAGATTCCCGAGCGGGATCTCCTGCGTTTCGAGCAGACCGACCAGGCGCAATCTTCGTCCTGGTCGCTGATGCAAGCGCCGCTGGGCATCGGCATGGAAACGGAAACGGGTTTTCCGCACGCTGGCATTATCAACTTCCGCGACAACCGCGTCGAGTCAGAAACCGGAACCGTTCTCGTTCGCGGGACGCTTCCTAATCCGGACAGGAAGCTCGTTCCCGGCTTGTTCGCCCGCATCCAGGTTCCAGTCGGCCGGCCCAAGCCGCGACTGCTCGTTCCCGAAACCGCACTCGCCGCTGACCAACGTGGCCGCTACGTGCTCGTCGTCGATACCGACGACACCGTGGAGCAACGCCCCGTGCAGATTGAAATGAACCTGGAGCACAGGGGGTTCCTGCCGATTCGCGAAGGATTGACCGCCACCGATCGGGTCATCGTGAGTGGCCTGCAAAGGGCACGGCCCGGAGCCAAAGTGACCCCGGAGTTGGTGCAGCCAGAAGAGGTTGTGCAGGTTGCAGCACCCCCTGAGGCGGCTCGGCGGAAAGTTCAGTGACAAGGGCTTCGTCTGGTGGTTTGCGCCTTCGCCCGCGGCTTGTAGTTTGCTGCTCGGTGGATGCAATGGAGTTGTTAAGGTAATCCTATGCTGTCCAAATTCTTCATCGACCGCCCCGTCTTCGCCAATGTTATCGCGATCATCACGGTGATCCTCGGCGTCGTGGCGATGTACAACCTGCCGGTCGAACAGTATCCCAAGATCACGCCACCGACCGTGCAGGTCACCACTGTGTATCCCGGGGCGAACGCCCGCGTCGTGGCGGAAACCGTGGCCGCACCCATCGAGCAACAGGTCAACGGTGTTGAAGGCATGTTGTACATGTCGTCTAACTGTTCGGCGGACGGCTCCTACGCGCTGACCGTAACCTTCGACATCGGCGTCGACCTGGACACCGCCCAGGTCCTGGTTCAAAACCGCGTCGCGATTGCCGAGCCTCTTCTTCCCGAGGAAGTACGACGCCAGGGAATCTCCGTCAAAAAGCAATCGACCGACATCATCCTGGTGATCTCGCTCGTTTCTCCAGACGAGACATTCGACAGCCTGTTCATGGCGAACTATTCGACCCTGCGGTTACGCGATGAATTGAGCCGCGTTTCAGGAGTCGGCGGCGTCGATGTTCGCGGGGGATCCGACTATAGCATGCGGGTCTGGCTCGATCCCGAGCGACTGAGCGCACGCAATTTGACAACTCAGGATGTGATCGACGCTCTGCGAGACCAAAACGTCCAGGTGGCTGCTGGCCAGATTGGCCAGGCGCCAGCACCGAAGAACCAATTGCTGCAACTTCCCGTGACAGCGCTCGGCCGGCTCAGCGAGGCCGAACAATTTGAAGATATTATTGTCAAGAAACAGCGTGGTCGGGTTACGTACCTCCGCGACGTGGCACGCGTCGAACTAGGAAGCCAATCTTACGATTCATTTAGTGTCCGCTCGGGCACCGCGGCCGTGAGTATTCTCGTTTACCAGTTACCAGGAGCAAATGCGCTGGAAGTGGCGGAAAATGTTCGCGAGTCCATCGAGCGCCTCAAGCAGGATTTCCCGGCTGGTTTGGATTACACCATTCCCTTTGACACAACCAAGTTTGTCGAGGCGGGAGTCGAAGGCGTGTACCATACGTTGATCGAAGCCGGCGTCCTCGTCCTGTTGGTGATTCTAGTCTTCTTGCACGACTGGCGGGCAGTGCTGGTTCCTGCCACGACCGTTCCTGTGACGATCATCGGCGCGTTCGCCGTCATGCCTCTTTTGGGCTTCACGGTCAACTTTCTAACGTTGTTCGGCTTAGTGCTGGCGATCGGGATCGTCGTCGATGACGCCATCGTCATCGTGGAGAACGCGGCGCACCACGTCGAGCTAGGGCTCAAGCCACGCGACGCCTCCATCAAGGCGATGGAAGAAATGACGGGGCCGGTTATTAGCATCACGCTAGTGCTTACGGCCGTGTTTCTTCCCGCGGCCTTTCTCGGCGGCATCACGGGGCAACTCTACCGGCAATTCGCCCTGACCATCACGGCGACAGCCATCCTTAGCGCAATCAACGCCCTGACCCTGAAGCCGGTGCAGTGCGCGACCTATCTTCGTCCGCTGCCTGAAAAACGCAATCTTTTCGTCCGAGCATTCAATCGAGTCTATGGCTGGGTCGAGCGCTTCTATGTGTGGCTTCTTGGCCTGTTTCTGCGCGTGGCCGTGGTCGGGATGCTGCTCTTTTTCGGGCTGATCGCCGGTACCGCCTGGTGGTATTTCTCTCTGCCAACCGGGTTCTTGCCGACAGAGGATCAGGGATACGTGTTGGTGAGCGTTCAGTTGCCTGACGGGGCATCGCAGGAGCGGACCAGGGCGGTCGTGGACAAGCTGGACAAGGTGTTTGCGGATGAACCGGCGATTGACAACTGGTTGGTTCTCGGCGGCCTCTCGATTCTGGATGGAACGACCGCCCCCAATGCCGCCACGGCCTTCGCCGTCTTCAAGGACTGGGGCGAGCGCCATGACTCGCAACTCAAACAGGAGGCGATTGTCGCCAGATTGCGACGGGAGATGGGACAATTTCACGAGGCAGTGGTTTTTCCCATCGTCCCGCCGGCAATCCGAGGGCTGGGGAGCTCGGGCGGCTTTCAGATTCAGATCGAAGACCGTGCGGGCGTGGGCCGAGAAGAATTGTTCCAACGCCTCCAGGAGATTATCCAGACCGCACAGAGCCGTCCAGCGCTCGGGCCAATGCAGACGACGTTTCGCGCGGGAGTTCCTCAGTTGTTCGCTGATGTGGATCGGGTAAAAGCTCAAAAGCTGGATCTGGACCTGGACGACGTTTTCAGCACCTTGCAGGCGAATCTCGGATCGTTTTATGCTAACGATTTCAACAAGTTTGGTCGCACCTATCAGGTCCGCCTTCAAGCTGAGCCGCAATTTCGCAATTCGGCTGACGACGTGTATCGCCTGCGCGTGCGTAACGCCAACGGGCAAATGATTCCGATTGGATCAGTGCTTACCGTTGACGAAGCCTTCGGGCCGCAGGTGATTAACCGGTACAACCTGTATCCGACCGCATCGATCATTGGTTCGGCGGCTCCGGGACGAAGCTCTGGCGAAGCGCTTGAGGCGATGGAGAAGGTTGCCCGCGAAGTGCTTCCAAACACGATGGGATTCGACTGGACGGGCATGGCCTACCAGGAAAAACTGGTAGGCGGGCAGGCGCTCGTAGTGTTTGCCCTGGCCGTATTGCTCGTGTACCTCGTCCTCGCTGCCCAATACGAGAGCTGGATTCTCCCTTTTGCCGTGATTCTCGTTGTTCCAATCGGAATGCTTGGCATCGTAGCCGCAGTTTCGTTCCGTGGAATGGACAACAATGTCTACACGCAGATCGGAACAGTCTTGATCATTGCGCTGGCCAGCAAGAATGCGATTCTCATCGTCGAGTTCGCACGAGAATTGCGCATGCACGGGCGAAGTATTCGCGAAGCGGCAATCGAGGCCTCGCGTCTGCGCTTTCGCCCGATTTTGATGACCTCCTTCGCCTTTATTCTGGGCGTCGTGCCTCTGGTCAGAGCCCAGGGAGCGGGGGCCGCCAGCCAGCAGTCCTTGGGAACGGCCGTGGTCGGCGGAATGATCACTTCCACCATCTTGGCCGTCTTCTTCGTGCCGCTGTTCTATGTCGTCATGCAGCATTTGAGCGAATGGCGAAAGCCGGTCACACAGCCCGGCGGTTGAAGCCAATCACGTCTGATCCGTTGTCGCCTGACATTTCTTCGAGGCCGTTGTTGCGATGCCCGGCAAGGAGCCGACGGAGAACATGCACGGCGTTGACTTCGTCCTTGGTGTCCAACTTGGCCTCGCCGTCTGACGTGTGGCGGCTTCTCGGAACCGGCTTGCATTTCCCGGCGAAATGCGGCCATAACCTTCAGTTCTGCGACTTACCGTCGTCCAACGTTCGCCGCAAACCCGTTTCCCAACTCCGGGTGCCGGCCAGAAAAATTCAACTGGCGTCTTGTCACCCCGATTACGTTGCAGTGGCGTTGCGTTCGTGTTGGCTGTCAGAATGCACGCCGAGGAACAGAGTAAGCCCGTTACCCAGGCAAGGGTGGTTTCATTCGTAAATACCATCCAGTAAGGCTGGAATTTTCGCCTTGCGGATCGCCTCAATCACGGTTTTCGACGACTTCCACGACTCGCCGGGAATTCGAGCGATCAGTTCGCCCCAAACCCGTCCAAATGCCGCAATGGCAGCATCGTCGTCGAAGTTCACGCCGGGAGGAAGGAGCGGCGCGATGTCTTCCGTGAGGCTTTGGTTGAGTTTCTTGAGCATCCGCTCTTCGGCGTTCGCCCGGCTGATGGGATGGCCTTCCTGGTCGAGATAGTAGTGGAAGCAGGCGATCAGCTTGTCGCGGTCGAGGCCGAGTTGGAGAAGTCCTTCGTTGAGGTCGAACAAATCGCGGTTCTTGTGCCGCTGGAGCAGCGCCCGCAGTTTCGTGCCGAAAAGTTCCTCCGGCTCGAACGATACGATGTCGGCCTTCGCCTGGTGCCAGTCACTGACGACCTCGAACGGATAGGTTTTCAGGCCGTGAAGGTTCTGGTGTTCCCGCGTGTTGATCTCGATTTTGAGCTTGAGCGAGCCGCCACCAGCCTCCGGGGTGAATCTGAAGACCAGATGCGTCGTGTGGGGAGCCTGATCGCGGTTGCACTTCCCCAGCCAGTAAAGGGCATCTCGAATCCCGTCGATGATGCCGCCAATCGGATCTGGTTGCGTTTGAACCAGGTCGATGTCCTCCGAATACCTCAGCGGCCGGTGGAACAATAACTTGTTGATGGCCGTGCCGCCGCGAAAAGCAATCTTGCCTTGCAATTGCGGGTTGTTGAACAGGTCGCACATGGCCCGGCAGATCATCAAATCCTGCTCTACCTGCCGCAGATCAGGCCAGGGAGCGTGCGCCGTCCATTGCTGGATGTGTGCCAATGGAATCATTGGTCAATCTCCACGGGCACATTGATGACGAGTTTCCAGTCCGGGTTTCGCTCCTCCATCTCGGCCAGTTCGGGAACGATGGGCTTGACCGAAGGATCGAGCGGCTTGAACGACTTGGCCTTCTCGGCAAAGGGCTTCAGTGCATTGGCCTGCTTGGAATGCCCGAACCGCTCCAGTAGGTAGCCAAGCCGCCGAACCCCCGAGTTCTCGTAGGCTGATGCTGCCTTGGCGAGAATGCGGGCGTCGGCTTTCTTGCCCAGATCGTGAACGGCCTGCGCCGCCCCGTTGATCCCACCTGCTTGATGGAAATATCGGGAGATGTCGAGCAGGGTCAGTTCCACGCCAGCGACCTTGGCAAACCCGTCATCCGTCTTGAGTTGCGCCAGCCACTCGGGGCGATTTACCTTGGCGAATACTCGCGACGACTGGAACAGGAACTCGATGCGCTGCCGGCCAATCTCAATGTCCGGCAGTTGTCGCGGTGCGATCACCTGAAAGACCATCGCGGCCTGGTGTGCCGCCCCATGAAACGCCGCTGCACGAAGCAGGGAGACGCGGTAATCAACCTCCACAAACTTCATGAGCGGGTCGATCCATCGAGCGGGGTCGGGAGCGCCAAGCGCACGGTCTTCGGGCCTGAGAATCAGGTAGAACCCCCGACGTGGCGAAACAAGGTTTCCCTTCCTTGAAAGCCGGACGATAGCCGACTTCAGCGCTTCCGGCGATAGGCCGAGATCAGCCTGGGCGGTTGGTTTCGTGAAAAACCCCCGTCCCCGGACAAGCTGTGAATCGACAAATTCCTGAATGCTGCTCATGCCCCAATCATATCAGAAAAGAGGCGAAATGCAACGCCTTTCAAATATGAGTGGGGTAGCCGGGAACCCCTGCTCATTGGAGGGAATCTCCCTGACAGGTTCGGGCACAAGCTGCTGCCGAGCGTCAAGTTTTCATGCAACAAAACTTGACACTCTCGATGCCGGAAGACACAGGAACTCTGAGAACGCAAGGACGTAACCAACAATTTTAATTGGGCTTATCACCATCTAACCGCCGCCTCAGCCCGGCTTCCCAGCCCCTCACCCCGGTGATAAAAAGTTCAATTGGTGTCTTGTCACCCCGATTTTCTCTAACAGACAACTCGATAAGAAGTTACGACTGAGCCGCACATGCGGCTCAGTGTCATTTGGGGGCTGCGAGATACCTTCGGAGATACCTTTTTGGTGGCAGATCGTGTGAATTTCGCGCGAATGAATCGTAATCGCCTCACCCATGCTGCAGACATCTCCAACGGCTGATTGACGCTCAGCGTCAGTCACTACTACTCCGTTGCTCGTTGGCAACCGTGAGTTCTTCAGTGGCGAACGTCGATGCGAATCCATTCATCAGAGACCGTCTGACCATGAGCCTGGTCGCACACAGCGCGAGGCTGTAACACCTGCTGAGTACTGCGGCCTCGCAGGAACGCCGGGTATTCTAAGAGAGATCGAATTGCCCTTATTCCAACGGAAGTTCAGTCGTCTCTGCACACGCTTGAAGATCACAGACTGATCATTTATCAGCATCAAGAAGACGTCTGCCTCGCTCTCTGAGAGACAACGTGCCATATTCAGGGATCGAGTCGTACTTTCCTGGCCACGCACCGCATTCGATGAGCGATAAGGACTCTTCCGGAGGCCCCGACGACCTGCTGGCGGAAGCCCTGCAGTGGCTGGTTGGTGAGCTCCAGATCGACGAGGGGTTTGGCAGACCGCAACCGGCGAGTGAGTTGTCAGGGGCCTCAAGCCATAGGAACTTGTAGTTTCTCTCCGCGACTATCCTGCGGACTCGACAGTCGACGCCAATCGGCTGTCGATGGCGGCCTGCTCCGCCCAGAATCGGACAGTCTTTGCCATGCGGCCTCGCTCAGATGACTCGAAGACTTTCAGGTCTTTTTTCTGTAGCAGCCTGATGTCTGAGACATGGCTGGTCAGACGCTGCCTGACGTGGCGGAAACGCTGACTGAATGACTTGGTCGGATCGACGGGGACTGTCCCACCTGAAGACTGGACACTACGTCCGAGTTCATGTTTGAAACTTGCCGAGCCCATTACCAGCTCGACACGGGCGTCTCCGGAGGGCACGATCGGCAGGCGGTTTGCGATGCCTTCGATGGCGTCAAGAAACAACAGGTCGTGTGAGGTGTTCTCCGCCGTGCCGCAACCGTGGTCGAGAATGCGGTGGCCTGAATCCGTTATCACCCAGGCCCAGCCGCCGCGGCCTGGTTCGCGCTGAAGGCCCTGCTCCTGTTGTGGGTACCACGCGTGGACGAAGGCGAAGAACTGAGGCTCGCGTTCGAGCTCTTCGAGTGCCACACCCGCAGGAGGGAAGCACGGTTCGATCGTTTGAACTCTGCATCGCAGTGACTCGGCATCGACGACGGGAGTGTGGCGGTGAAGTGCTTCGACGTAGAAGCGGGAAACCTGCGCTTCATCGGGCCACTCCTGAAGCCCACAGCGTCGTAGTCGTCTGACGATCCCCCCGACGTGTTCGCCTTTGCGTTCCGCGCTCAGGCACGGGCCGTTCTGAGCGAGCCAGCCGCTAATGACCTCGGCAGCACGAAGTGGGGCGTCGACATCGCGATGGAGTTCAACAAAGTGATCTTCCAGGTGATCCCAGCCACTGGCTGAAACAGTGGTGTCGAGAATTCCGTCTTTTACACGGAACCCGTAGCCCAGAGCTTCGACCGGAGTATCCATCGTGGCCATGGCAAACACGGAGTCTTCCACAGCAGCCTTCAACGAAAACCCTGCGGCAGTCGCCAGCTGGTCAAGTCGATGCCCCATCGCGTTCATCCGCTCGTGTGAACCGCCGACCGCGATCAGGTCATCCACGTACAGCGTGAGCGACACTTCGGGAAACTCAGCCCGCAACTTCGGCAGTATCGTCTGTGCCGTATACACATTCAGCAGTCGTGGACTGACAGCGTGCCCTTGCGGGATTCCCCTGGTTTGCGGCTCCGCGTGCAGTGACGCCAGGAGCAGGTTGCACAGCCGCGACGGCAGCCATCGCCCGAGCACCTGACCAAGTCTCGCAAGTGGCACGTTGTCGAAGGCATTTCTCAGGTCGGCCTTCAGCAGGAATGTCTGCCCGTCCGCAGCGGCATTCTGGAGTCGCTCGACTAGCGCCAGCCGGCTCCCACCCCGACGACTGCCGATCAGCTCAGAAGGCAGCCGTGAATCAATGATGCACTCCGCGACTCTGGTGAGTGATTTCTGGATGACCTGATCGTGCAGTGCGAACATGGAGATCGTGCGGACCCCAACACCACTACTCTTGGGTTGGTCAACGAGCCGTGGTGGTTCAGGCGTGACTTCCCCATTCCGGATGGCCTGGCTGCACGATCGCGCCAATTTCCATCGATCTCGCGCATCGAGCAGATTGACATCCACGTCCGCACTCCTGCCACCGTCGCGTGCGATACGTTCAACAGCGAACCGGCAGAAGTCCGGATCGCCAGCCAACGCCAGCATGCACAACTCAATCACTGAGCTGTCTGGCGCGTCGCCGTGGTTTAATTGAAAACTGACCTGATTGCGCAGCCAGGACAGCATGTTCTCGCCGTCCGCGATGATTGACCGACAGAAGTCGTCGCCGAGCGGCTTGTACAGACTTTCGTATTGTCCGCTCCATGGTGGTCTCGGCATTTGCCCTCCTTTGTTTAGAAGTCTCGCGACGCGTCGAGACCGTGCCGTACACAGTCAGAAGAAGCACAGCACCTGCCCGGAACAAGTGCTGTGCGCCGGGTTGCACCCGACAAAATTCGTCCAGTCGGCGGAGCCACGGAAACGTACTGGAGACAAATGACAGAGAAGAGGGAAGTATCCCCATCCCCGATAGCTCCGTTACGAACCTCGCAACACCTGTAGTACCTGTCTGTGGTTTCCTTACCGGTACTGCTGAAGGTGTGCTGTGTTCCACCCTTGTTGCGTTCCTGACTGCCAGACGTGGTTTTCCTTTGGGCTCCGTAACACTCCGGGAGGGAGTCGCTACTGCGGTCCCTGAGTTAGCGGTTCCCTTGGATTGTCTGGACTTCTGACAGGTTTGCGGGTTACGTGAGAGTCGGTCCGCGCTGGACGGGCTCTCTCGTGTTGTGAAGCTGGACCGTGGTGTGCGGCTGGTCCACCCTCGTGTTCTCAGCGTCCTGCTGAGAACTGTCCTGCCGCAGGACGTCGTTCTTGATGTGCGTCTTGTTGTGTGCATTTGACTGTCGATAGATACGTCGTATGAATTCGTCGCTCCGCTCTAGTTTATTACCGCTAACAGACTAGTGGCAGGTCTGGGCCCGGTAGCTCTTGACTCGCGCCGTAGCCTGTTTCTCCATGGCAGGTTCGCCTTTATCTCGAACGTCGACCACGACCGCGATTTCCTGGATGATCGGGCAACTGCTCGGTCTCGGCCCCCCGCCAGCCCACACGGCGACGTTGTGATGGCACTGCACTCCGCCACCGTAGATCGCGTTTGCAGCCGGCGTCGTCATGATCACCTTCTTAGAGTGCAGGATCGGACGACTGCGCAGTCCGCCGGTTTCGCGTATTTCTTCGACCGCGTCTGGCGAATACGTGACCACGTCCCAGCCAGGCAGCACACCCGATAACTGCCGTGCATGCTCCGGTTTTTCCACCAGGATGATGCACTGCGCCGCCTGGTTGTCGAGATGCTTCCTGACCTGCTTCACGGCCGTCGAGCTGGCGGCGCGACCTGTGTGCAGCTCTGTGGCGAAGTCAGCGATGACCTTGTTCCGATTCCTGTTGTCCCAGATGAGGCGGCGTTTCCGCGTGAGTGGGCTGGCGTCCTTCCCGACGCGTTCTCTGCAACGGTACGGGATCGTTGCCATCCTACGAGGCTCAGCCATTCCGACGACCGACGAGCTCAGCACAGGGCCAACGAGGGATTCGATCCATATCTTTGTCGTCAGGTCAGGACTTGCTGACCACCCGACATCGACAAAGCCGAAGACGCGATGCCCGATCGTCAACTGCATGACGTCGCGGCAGTGTGGCCTGGTAGCGCAGGACGCATCCCAGAATATGAAGAGGTCGAAGATTTCTGCATTTGCGCCGGGAGCGCAGGATACCCTCACGGAACGCGGAGGTGCGGCTGACTGTGGTGACGCCAGAAACGACGCCTCGACCCCGCGTTTCTGCAGCTGATCAGCGACGAACCTTCCGTCCTTCTTGCTGGCCACGAGTATCTGGCACCGAGCCTCTCGATGGAGCCGGATGATGGCGAGAACGAGGTTGAGCCGCTCCTTGTTTCTGCCCACCTCGATAAGGCCACGTTGCGAGTCGGCAATCTGATCCATGACTTGCCGGCTGACCTTAGCCAGTGTGGGGAGTACTTCTCGGCGAGGACTGGTCCTGAGACGCTCCGGTTCCCACACGACTTCGGCTTGAACCCCCATTTTCCGAAGAATTCTCTCCGCACGCTTCACTCCTCCAGGACTGATCAGCAGCCCGAGTGGAAAATTGCGATCGATCGTGAGTCCTGGCAATTCATGTTTCAGACGGCAGCCACCGGACGTGCTCCCTGTGTAGGATTTCCCGAGTCCCCAGCGATTAGCGAAGTCGTTCCGTACCTGCCGAGTCGGAAACTCGACTCTGTACGCACGAGCTGCCACACTTCCTTCAGAGACCAACTGGTCTGAGGCGTGAATGGTGACTGTCCGCGAGGATCGTTCAGCTTCAGAGTCGACAGGATTGGTCATCTTGAATCCTCTGGGGGTGGGCCACTGAGCTTGCTGTGTCGGCTCATCGAGCGACAAGGCAAGTCAATCAAGGGCCACAGGGCCTTCCGGGTCTTGCAAGACCCGGAGCTTGACCCTATGGTACGCGGCTGTCAAGGCGTACGCAGCAACACAAAGGGGATTCATGGTGGATAAGGACTACAAGCAGATCAAGATTCGCGTTAGCCCGAAAGAACACCAGCTGCTGGGAGTGGCAGCGGCGATGACCGGAACTTCACATACAGAGTTCATCTGCAACGCGGCGATCGAAGCTGCCAGAAGTCTGCTCGGCAAAGACGCTGCTGCCGTGCAAGACCTCGTCGAGGACGTTCGCCCGTCCAAAGCCAGCCACAAGACGTCGGGTGGCAAGGGGAAGAAGTAATCTGCACGGGACTCACCGCACGTTCTTGTGTCTGGGCCCGGCCTCAGTTTGTTACCGATAATACACACACAAAGGAGTGGTAAGATGACCGACAGGAATTGCGAAATGACACCGACCCCGCACGACATTCGGACTCTGAACATCTCTCACTTACGAGAGAATGCCTGGAACCCCAACAAGATGGACGATGAGGACTACGAGCAGCTGGTTGCCGAGGTGCGGCGACAGGGACGGATATGCAAGCCGATCGTCGTTCGCCCTGTGGACGACCATTACGAGATATCAGACGGCGCCCACAACTACCGTGCTGCACGCGACGTCGGACTCACCGAGGTGTTGTGTGAGATTGTCGAGAACATGAATGAGACCGAGGCCCGAATCCAGACCTTCATGAGGAATCAACACGGGACTCACGATCCGTTGCTCGAAGGCTTCATGTTTGCCGGAATCCTGGACTCGGATGACAATGTGTCTAATCGCCAGCTTGCAGAACGCCTTGGGACCAGCGAAGGCAAGATTCGCCGTTCACTGAAGTACGTGGAAGTTTACGAGATGCGGCGCAGATACGCGGAGACGAAGAATGGAGAGCCGCTGGACAGTGACGACGACGACTCCGTTCGTGAGAGCGTAAGTACCCTCAAGCTGCGAGACGTGGACGACTATTTCAAGCTACCGGACGTATTTCGTGACCGCTGGTTCGATGCACTCAGGCCGGCGTTCGTTTCCAAACGGCTCCGGGACAGCAACCCCGAAGCGGCTGGTGAGTTCGCTCTTGCCCTCGAACGACTCGTTGCGGCAGGAATTGCGGCAGCGACGCCATCAACAGTGCTGAAATTCGGTGAGTCGTATGACTGGATGCTGGCCGTCGATGAGTGGCTACAGGAGCGAACGAGTATCGAAGACCTCGAAGAATACGTTGTGTGCTGCGCACCGTGGCTGCTCTCGATCAAGTTTCTCGACATTCTGCCTTGCCGGTATCAGGACGACGCAGGCGAGGTCGTCATGCCTCTCGATGCGTGGTCGGAATACGTCAGCGCAGCCTGTCAACGCTACGCGGACGAGGATGACCGGTACAGCGCGATTTCCAGCCGCGTTTTTGAGTGGCTGCGTGAGAAAGGAGTTAACAGGAGCGATGTCTGCGGACTGGAGACCGCTCGATTGATCAATGAGCTGAACGACGCTCCGGAGGTTCTTCGCAACGCCAGGTTTCTCGCGGTTGACGAGCGTGTCGCCCTGTTCCGCGAAGTCGGGCAAGAGCCGAGGGAATTAGCCACAGCGGCACTTCAAGCCGTACTGAGCGAGGTGCAGGCTCGCCGCACGGATGATGATGGAGAGTCAATTGCTCCTGTTCCGGCGGGACTCTCAGTCGTCGATGTATTCCGAGCGAAATTGCGAAATCTCCAGCGAGACGGCCTCATTGCGTGCGAGGATGAATTCTTCGGTGACAGTGACAAGATTGCCTCCCGGCTAAAGGGATGGCTGAACGATGGCAAGGAGCTTTGCGGCGACTTGATCGGAGAACGCCCTGCTGTGGACGTTCTCGAGGAACGCCTTGAGAGCCTGGCGATGCCCGAGCTTACCCTGCTCGCTGCTGTCATTGACGACAATCCAGTCGTGCCGAGCAAGAAACGCTGGATCGACGCAGTGAAGGCTGAAGTGTCGAGCGACGCAAAGAACTGACAGTTTTTCAATGACCACACGGAAGTGGAGCTGACGATGATGTCAACACGTGGCAAATTTCGACTTTGGTGCCAGAATCCGATCCGACCACCTGCCTGGCGATGGTATCTCGCGAAAGCCATTTTTGAGGAGACTCCGGCCGTCGCTGTGAATCCGCCGCCAGACGCGATTACCCTCGAAGCAATCGATGTGTTGCGTACGGCGTCGCAGGGGCCAGAGGTTGAGACGCGTTCAGATTGCGTGAGCCGAGCGCATGCAATCTGGCAGGCAAACGGCTGGGACCGATGCCTGCTGGAGTCGCGGCTGCTGACAGGATTGCCTCTGGAGAGCGTGGCCCAACAACTCCAGCTGCCGCTCGACGTCGTCACGTCGTATCGGGACCTGTTCTTTGAGGTTTCGACGCGACTGCAACACGCGGGCTATATCCAGCATCATGCGATCCGAACACCGGTCCGGTTTGACACACCGGTGCCCATTGAAACTGCATTTCGATCGTATGCCTATTTCGGCGGACATCATGTCCTCAACTTGCTGTTGGCGGTCTACGCGGATGACATCGCAACCTGCGACGTGAATGATGTGGCACTGGATACTCAGCTCGATTCGCAAGTCGCGAAGAACACGCGAGCCGCGATGACCATCTGGATGGCACCAGTCACCGAAGAAAACCGCCAAATCTGGCTTGACCACTATCTTGACCAGTTTGCCGCTGAGGTGTTCGACAAGCAGCGAAAGACGAGGCATGACCTGGTTGAATCCTTACGCCGTAGTGGCAGGAAACACGGTCAGCCCCACGACAGTCCTGAAGATGGAAAAGCCGCAAGCCGCGACGCCGAAATCCTGTGACTTGCCAACGAGTCCGTGACATCGACGTCGAACAACAACAAGTGTCGCCAGGCCGAAAACCGGGACACTGGCACCCGGTAGCACATTCAGGAAATCTCATGGCGTGGGAACGGCGAGCAGGCAACGAATACTTCTACCGCAGTCGCCGAACACCGGACGGTCGCGTCGTCAAGGACTACTACGGGAACGGCGCCGCGGCGGAGATCGAGGCTCGCCGGATGCAGGATCGAGCCGACCAACGGCGTCGGGGCGAACGGGCAACCATGGAGTTCTGCCAGCAGGTCAACCCCCCTGACCAGTCGCTCGAACTCCTGAATCAATTTAGTCGACTTATGCTTGAGGCAACGCTGGTGGCAGCGGGGTATCACAAGCGCAGATCGGAATGGAGGAAGAAGGGATGTCAGGGACGACCACGAAAAGCGGACAGGTAGATAACACAGAGCCCAACCGACGCAGCCCGGAGCGGATCGCAGAAATCCACGCGATCCTGACTCGTGCTCAGCAGGGCGACGCCTCTGTCATCCCGCAGCTTCGCGGGCTGCTTGATGATGATCCCAGCATCTGGGTGAGTCTTGGCGATGTTGCAGCGGTCGCGCGAGTCAAGTGGATCGATCTCATCAGCGGCACGAACTACCTGATGAGGGAATCGCTGATTCGGGACTGCTATGCCCAGATAGTCGAACTCGTCGGAAAGGATGCTTCGCCACTGGCGAAGCTGTTGGCCGAGCGGGTCGTGATGTGCAGGATGCAGTTAGCTCATGCGGAAGGGACTCTTGCCCAGGCAGATACAAGCCTCTCTCCCGCAGTCACGGCGACGTTGGATAAACGCATCACTGCCTGCCAGAAGCGGCTCAGCACGGCGATAAAGGACCTGACACTTCACCAGAAGTTGATCGGCAGAGTTGCGAGCCCCGCAAGTTCATCACATGAGACGGCTGAAGCACTGGCCACTGTCGAGCTCCCGGTCGGCAGTCCAGACCCTGTGATCGCCAATGAGCAAGTAGTAGCAGGACCTCTGCTGGATTCATCAGAAGAGGCAGTCAACGACCGCATCGCCCAGGAATTCCATGCCATGAGAGCTGCCGAGGCGGAGAGCCCCAGGAATGGGCCAGACATCCCTCGCAACGGCTTCCACAACAGAATCAGCGGCCTCGTCGATCCAGCTCACAGGGAGTCTTGATGACGGCTGCTGATGCACCTGGGCTTTCTGCTAACTGGTCGAGTGGGGCCTTGGACCGTGTAAGCCACTGACAGTGATGAGTCAGTCCACGGCGTGGCCACACGCTGAAAGTAGACGACTCGCCGGCCTGACGTCAGTCCTGCCAGGCTTGCGTTCTAAGCCCTGCCGCTGTTTTCAATTTACTCGTTGATCTTCGAGTATCGGACGATAAACTCCTACGCCAGTCGCACTCTTACATGTCGTGACTGACGGCGGCGTCCGGTTGGACGTAGCAGCGCAGAGACGCTGGGAAAGCACTCGCCACGTGCTTTCGGATGGAACGGGTCAGCCGTTCCGGTCGGGTTGTTGTTGCGAGGCAGATTGAGCCACATTCACTGAGTAGCGTGACACTTTGAGTGTCAGCTCGGCGGATTCGCAACACGGCGGCCATGCACGACGACACCCAGCCACACGAGTCCTTGACTCGATCGCCGTTGGAGCAACGCGCGGGTTCTGAAACCGAAAGAACCGCCCTCTTCGATCGTACCGGCCTGGCAATAGATGGAGTTCAGCTGACCTGAACTCGAAACGCGCTTCGAGGTCTTCTCGGGTGCGTCGAGGCGCCGCAGGGACACCACTTCCTGCGATGCCGAATGATGCGAGTTCAGGAGTGATGCCGCGACGATCGCGGCGGACTCGGAGACAGGTCGTCTCGCGAGTCGAACTGCAGCCCTTCTTCGGGGCGTGGCAGTTGCCGGCAGCGCTGGCGCTATCCCCTTCATTCGCCGCGACGTCCAACGATTGTCGGCTACGTCGCGGCCTGCTGGGGACACTAAAGCACAAACGGAGAATTCTTGAGATGGCGAAGACTACTAAAATTCAGTGGTGTGACAGCACTGTAAACCCGGTGATGGGGTGCGATGGCTGTGAGCTGTATTCGGCTCCTGGCGTACTGCTCGCCGCGATGGACAGGACGCTGTTGGACGCTGGTTGTCCGGGGTGGCAACAGGGTATGTCGCGAGAAGTCACCAGACAGGCTCTCGCGACCGCCTGGGCCAAGGTCGATCAGCCGAAGGCTGGGCACGTAAACGACATCACAACGACCAACATTCGCCACCTCAGGCACATGATTGGCGAGCGAGTCGCGAGTCAATTCGGTAAGTCGGCGGGGAAGACCATTGTCCATGCCATTGAACGTCATTTGACCTGCTATGCGGCTCAGCTCCATGCGAATCGCGGACGTTCGATTGTGAACCCTGGCCGTCAGGTGAATCGCGGATACGCACCCACGTTCGAACAGGTCACGCAGATGCCAGGACGTGTCGCAGAGACAGCAAAGTCGTGCGACTTGACTGGAACCGCCCGTCCCGAAAAACCGTGGCTCGATGGACTACCACGGCTCATCTTCGTTTCAGACATGGGCGATGCGTTGTCGCAGGGGATCGACTTCGAATTCCTGCTCGACGAGATCATCCAGACGGCTGAGAGCGAGAAGGGGCGACGGCATCGCTGGCTGTGGCTGACGAAGCGGCCAGGTCGCATGGCGAAGTTCTCGGACTGGCTTTTGTCGCACGGCCACGAATGGCCGGCCAACTTATGGGCGGGAACTTCTGTTACCAGCCCTGAGAGCTACGGTCGTGCGAAGGACCTGCTGTCGGTTGGTAACGACCGGACGACACGGTTTCTGTCAGTCGAGCCGCAGTTCGCATCAGTCGACCTCACGCCCAACATCGGCCAGTACGACTGGGTGATTCAGGGAGGGGAATCCGGCGGCCAGGCCAACGCTCGCCCGTTTCACCTTGAGTGGGCAAAGAGGCTGCTGGATGTCTGCGCCGAAGCCGGTGTGCCGTACTTCCTGAAGCAGCTCGGATCGAATGTCTTGTGCGGTGGCCAGCGGATGAAGCTCAGTGATGGTCACGGCGGCGACTGGGCCGAATGGCCAGCCAGCCTGCGTGTCCGCCAGATGCCAGATTGCGGCTGACGCACGACGTCGCAGCGGGTGTGGCGCGTTGCTCGCCGTAGCCCAACTCATCAGACGCTCCGTGGTGAGTCGCCTGCAGCACATCGTGCGATCTGCGGCCCCTGACAGTACCGCGACACCGGAATCTCGTCGGGATCGTGGATTGGATGTGTAACTCGGAGATCGCACAGTAACTCGTGCAAGGTTACTGTGTGATTCTCGGGTGACTGTGTGACTGTTGTGGTTTTATGTTCAGGTGCGGGCGTTGGTTTCTTTACTCGCCGGTCACACTCTGCTCTTCGTACTCGTCACTCTGGATTTCGTCACCACAGCTCTGTACTCCATAATTTCCAACCCCCAACCCCCACCTTAAAAGAACTGGAGTGGGGCGGGCTACAGGAGCCCCCTCCAACTACCAAGGGTAGTAGATGAGTTAAATAATTAGCTCATATTGTGGCGGGTTTCCCACGCGGTTACACTGGAAATCCACGGTAACCACTGTCGCAGCTACGAGTTGCGGCAAGTTTCGCTCCCTAATGTACATGGTTGTGTGTATACGCGAGGTCTTTATGCCAAAGTTTGTGTTTCACCCGGCCGCGGTGCCGATGCGTTATCCGGACAAGGTCCAGCAGGAATCGACCCTGTTCCCGTTGCTGGGCTGGCCACGCAAGCCTCCCAGGCTGCCCAAACAGACAGTCGAGAAGCGGCAGCAGATCATTGCCGCGAAGGCCGTGGGGCTGGCCGGGCTTTGGCGTGACCGCGTGGAGTCGCTGGGCGATGCCGGATGGTGCCGGGCCGTCAACACACCGGCCGGTCTGCGGCAGCGAGCGGAGTGCCAGCGATGTCGTCCCACGTTCTTCATTCCGAAAGGGGCGACGGGGTTCCGGGCTGACGGCAGCAACCGGCCGGAGTCGTTCCGGATTTGCCATCGCGCGTCTGTTTGCCCGTTCTGCTACGCCCGCTGGGTGCGACAGATGTGGATGCAGCTTGACCACGCGGTGTTCCATGATCCGGCGGGGTCGGGGTACGCGACCACCGCTGCGGCCATCGCGTCGCAGCGTGCGGCAGCGGGGTCCCGCCGTCGCGGGCTGGACTTGGATTTGGACCTGTGCAGCGCCACCGAGGTCGACGAGATGGAGAGTGCCGAGGTTGAGCCCCCGGCTCGCGAGGCGTTGCCTCGCAACGTCGGCATCGATTTGATCTCCTGGCGGACGCAGACTTTGATTGCTTCCGGGGAGCGAGCCACCAGCGCGTTGTTCGCCGAACTCTCGCGGCTGGTCCACGAGGAGTGGCCGGACATCAACCATCAGCGACCTCACCAGCCATACGGGCAGGTGACGGGCGGGTTACAGAGTCTCACGGTCGAGCCCTACACGCTCGAGCAGAAGCGAATGTTCCTGCTGACGTCGCGGCGACTGCTGGTAGCAGCACACGGTTCTATTACCGCTAACAAAGTGCAGGAGGTCGCCAGGAAGGTCAAATCCGAGATCAAGACGCTGACGCAGCCTACGCGACAGCAGGCGTGCACAGAGCTGTCGCGGCTGCTGCGTTACCCGACCAATCTGATGCGGGGCGATCTCCCGCTGTCTGTGGCGTCGCTGCACGCCCCGCAGTACGTGAACCGGAAGGGCAAGCCAACGCAGCTGCGGATGAATAGTACGACCGGCAGCCTGCGTGCTGCTCGCAAACAACTGGAGGACCTGGGCATCAAATGAAAACGCTCGACTGCCCGCACCCGTGGTGCGACCGACTTCAGAAGGAGCGAAAACGGCGAAAGTGCGACCAAAGCCTCGATGCAGGGCTGCATAGTTTCTGGGCATTGCTGCATTTCACTTGTCAGTCTGTCAAGACGGCCAGTAATGGCCAGCGACGAATGGAGGCATCATGGCTGCATGAGAGGACGGTTCTGGACGGGCCGAGGACAAGTGCCGCGATCGGCCCGGTGTGGCCGGTGCAGCGGGCCAGCAGGCGGCCATCTTCGATGTCGAGCATCACGAAGCTGTGGTGCTGGCCGCCGGTCAGGATCGAAGTCTCGTCGGGACCGAAGATCGCGGTGTGGATGGCTCCGAGGTCCGGGTGGAATACCTGAATGGTCTCGCCGGTGGTCAGGTTCCAGAGGCGGACGGTGCCGTCGAGGCTGCCGGACAGGCATCGGGTGCCAGTCTGCGAGAAGACAACGCTGCGGACCTGATCGGTGTGGCCGCCGAGTGACAGTAACTGTTGACCGGATTCCGCATCGATCAGGCGGATCGAGTGATCGCGAAGTCCTGCCAGGATTCGCGAACTGTCCGGCGATACGGCAACGGCCCACACCTGACCGGCCCAGTTATTGATGTCCGGCTGGCGGCGAGTTCCCAGCATGGTCATCTCGGGACTGTATGCCGGAATCCAGCGTCGGATTGTCGTGTCGAGACTGCCGGTGACGAGGAACTCGCCGTTCGCGGCCCAGGCGACTGCCATGATGTTGTGGGTGTGGCCCTTGAACTGGTGCTGCTCAGCGCCGGTCTCGACGTCCCACAGTCGCAGCGTGGCGTCGCGGTACAAGTGGCCGGCTCCCGACGCCGCCAGTTTGCCATCGGACGACAACGCGACTCCGCCGATGCCCTCGGTGTGACCATGGAACTCGCGGATCGAGTCACCGGCGTGAGCATTCCACAACCGCAGCGTGTTGTCCCAGCTCCCGGACAGGATGTGACGGCCGTCGGCGGACACGGCGAGACTGCTGACCGTCGAGGTGTGGCCGCGCAGCACCAGGTCGCTCTTGATGACGGCTGGCTCGATCAGGGCTGGCTCGCCGGGAGCTGGCGACGTTGCTTCACGGGCCACGTCGGTGCGGGAAACCGTTGCTGACTCGATGACAGTCGCCGGCTCTGCGACTGATCGCCCCGATGTTTGTGGGACGCCTCGATCCAATTCAGAACGCGGCTCTGAATCGGCGGCTGGCTCGTGTCGCAACCAGACAATGAGTGTGGGCCCCGCTGCCTTACCGACGAGAACCAGGCTGACCACCACGACGGCAGCCAGCACGTACTTCTGAAGCGGTCGCCCTTCCGCCGCACGAATGGCGTCGGCCATCTCTCTGGTGGAGCTGAAGCGGTCGGCTGGATCGCGGGCGAGTGCCCGCAGACAGATCGCTTCCAGCCAACGTGGCACGGCAGGATTTACTGCCCGAGGCGGAACGGGTTGAGCTTCATCAATGCGGCGACGCAGCTCGCCAGGATTGTCAGCGGCGAAGGGACGCACGCCGGTCAGCAGTTCATACAGGACGACGCCCAGTGCGAAGACATCGGTACGGGCATCGACAGGTTCACCGTTGCCGCGAGCCTGCTCCGGGGCCATGTACGACAGCGTGCCGGAGAGTCCCGGCTGACCGGCCTGCACTTCAGCCGTGATGGCGATGCCGAAGTCTGTCACGTACGGCTGACCCGACTGATCCAGCAGGATGTTGGCTGGCTTGATGTCTCGATGGACGAAGCCCTGCTCGTGAGCCGCGTGCAGTGACTCGGCCACCCGAGCGATGACGGAAGCCGCCTCGTGAACGCTCGCTGGCCCCGCTGCAACATCAGTGGCGAGTGTTCGACCATCGACGAACGCCGTCACGATGAACACGACGTCTTCATGCCGCCCGACGTCGAACACCTGCACGATTCCAGGATGCTGCAGTTTCGCGAGCCGTCGTGCTTCCGCCAAGAACTGCACATTCGCGAGTCCGCTTGTCCGGGACGGGTGAGGAATCTTCACGGCGACGTATCGTTCCAGTTCCGCATCGAATGCCCGCCAGACAGAGCCGAAGCCACCGTCCCCCACGGATTCCAGCAGGCGGTAGCGATCGAGCAGCAGCGTTCCCGATCCGAAGACAGAGTGCGTCGCTGCGCCGCAGTCGCCTGATCCCGACGAGTCGTCACGGTGCGGCGACGGCAGCCACTTGAGAGCCGCGATCTGTTCCCGGACGACGGCCAGCAGCTCCGGGTGCTCACCGCACAACTCTTCCGGACTGAGTTCCCGGCCGGCGGCGAACGCAACTTCCCAGCGATCGATCAGGTCGTCGATCAGACACTCACTGCCTGTCGGAGTCATGATTTGCTCTCCCGGGTCACGGACTGCGCAGTTACACCATCTCCGGTCACAGGCTGCCTGGACGCTCTTGGCAGTTCGCCGTGCATCACCCGGTACAGCTCGACGCAGGCGGCTCGCCAGTGGCGAATCACCGTCCGCCGCGACACACCCAGCACGTCGGCGGCCTCACCCTGAGTCAGCCCTTCGTACCACAGCAGTTGAAAGGTTTCGCGAAGTGGCTCTGCCAGCGCGGCCACCTGCGAGTGAAACTCCGACCACTCCGCCAGCCCGTCCGGACTGAATGTGCCGTCGTCGTCCGCGATGCCGTCTGCGAATCCCGCCCGCCTACCAGTCTCGACCGAGTCCCGATCGGAATGATGATTGGCACCGATCCCTTCCGGTCCGAAGTGCCGACGTGCAAGGTCGATCAGCTCGCGGCGAATCTGCGTCGCGGCGAAATTGATGAAGTCGCGAGTCGACCGCGGATGCACATCGCTCAACGCCCGATGCAGCCGCAGGAGTGCGTTCTGCAGCACGTCGTCAGTCTCTTCCCAGCGTCGCACGCGCGAGAAGTCGCCCAGCATCCGCCGCGTCAGCAGCCGCAGCCGCTCGCACGAATGTTCAATCAGCACTCCACGAGCCGAATCATCCCCAGCGCGCAGCCGACCGAGCCAGTCATCAATGAGACTGGACTGCGTGCAAACAGACATAGGTCGAGGTGCGACAGGCAACTTGAGCTCGTGTGGGTAATAACAAGGTCGTGGCTGTCTCAGCCTTCGCCCGTTTCCGGTGATCTGGCAAATCGAGCGACAACAACGCTCCGTGACATGCCGAACACGTTAGCCAGAAATTTCCAATGAGACCAGGTGTTGCCGTCCGCTGGAAGCTGGTCGCGGTGACTGGTAACCTGAACATCGACTGACGCGTGCTGCGAAATGGCAGACACCCCAGTCTCCTTATCTTCTCACTCGAAAGAATCGTGCCATCTAACATTGCTCCGGTCACAGCCAGCGTGGCTGTTGACTTTGACAATTTGATTGACGCGTGAGCGTCAGCCTGTTTCCAGACAAAACCACCAACCTGAGCCCTCGGGCTCTTGAACGACAGAAGCAGCACTGAGTGCCACGCCCACGCGACGGGGGCGTCGGCCTTGTGCTGTTCTGTCGTGCCCCTTGGTGGGGGCTGTCTGGAGCGGTCTTGGTTCGGCGCCCTTTTTCCTGCGCCGACCGCCGCGACCGGATTTCGAATTCTCTCCGGATTACCTGTCACAGTCTGCGACCCGCTTTCGCTTTGAAGTAGAGCAGTCGATTTTTTGCATGACGTACAACCAGGAATTCACCTATGTCCAATCCGAGCGGGCCGCCGACCGAACCGAACAGTCAGCCACCTCAGCGATTCACCAATGTGCTTCTGGCCGGCATCCTATTGGCTCTGGTTGTGCTCATCGTGTCGATGTCAGGAGGCTCGTCCGACTCTCTGCCGGAGGCTGCCATTCCGCACGAGCCGATCGCAAATCCCGCGCGCATCCAGGAGACAGCCAAGGTCGGGCGAACCTACCGCTCGGTAGTGCGGGCAGCGATGGACAGCCAGGTCGAAGACCGCGATTGGGGAGTTACCAAAGTCGTCAACATCGGGTTCCTCACGGACTTCGTCGTCACGCGAAGGATTGAGGAAAATGACGGCACGCGAATTGTCGAAGTCCGTACCTTCGAAACCGTTCGCAGCACCAAGCTCCTGAGCGAAGCAACTATCAGTATCAACGTCGGTGAGCCGGGCTTTCCGCTATTAATGGCCCTCGACTGGCTTGTGCCGGGCTCAGGCGAAGTTGTCCTGACTGCGAAACAGCTACAGCCAATTGTCGAGAAGGTTGCCTCGGGACTCGCAACTGCGGTCGTCGAGGGAGAAACAATTAGGGCACTGGCTCAAGTTGAAGCACTTGAAGGCAAAGCCGTCCGGATCACGTTCGAAGACGGTCGAGGTGTCGTGAATGTGGAAGACGTTCAGGGGACGCTTACTGACGACGAGCGGACCCTGATTTACAAGACGGCAGTGCTGTTCGACTACCACATCATGCCTGACCTCGACATTGCGCAGGGTGAGGAATGGGCGGTTGATGGACAGCATCTCGGAACACTGCTGGACCCAACCTGGAAAGGCGTGCCCAGTGGTGAGGTCACAGTCCGACGCGGCGAGAATCGGACGATCAATGGTGGTCGAGTTGCTACTCTGCATATCACCGACGGAGTGCTGGAGATCAACTCGTCCGACAAGTCTCAGCATCGCGTTGGGCGACTGCGACCATCCGGCGACTTACAGTTCCTGCTCGACGACGGCTACGTCCGCCGAGCCGTCGTAGCAGGCGAACTGCTGATTGAGAGAACATCGAAAGATCACCTGCTGTTCGAGTCACAGTTTCGCGCTCGTCCGCAGTTGCAGATCACCTACTCCTGTGCGATGGAGTAGTCGGCATGACCGACGGGTTTCCGAATCATGCCTCAGAGTCTGACGTTCTGCCGATTCCGGCGGAGGGACTGAAGGTCGGGCGATCGCGTTCCAGCGGTCTCCGACTGCACCACCCTTCCATTTCTCGCGAGCACGCTACGGTTCTTTGCGATGGCGCTGTGCTGACCGTCGAGGATCACGACAGCCGGTTCGGGACGTTCGTGAACGAAGTGCGGGTTCATAGCCAACAGTTGCGTCCGGGAGACCGCCTGCGATTCGGGACCGCCTCGGTCTATCGCGTCGAGACAACGGGACTCAAGCCCGAGATCGCGCCACACGGCTACGCCCTCTCGATGCGTCAGCTTCGAATCTCCCGACCGGCAGGTTCCCGAACATTTTCTGCTCCTGAAGAAAAGACGCTGATCGACGGGCTGTCTGTCGATATCCCGGCCGACGCGTTTGTGGGAATCCTCGGGCCCAGCGGTGCTGGAAAGAGCACGCTGCTGAACTGCATGGGAAGCTACATCCCATACGCGGCAGGCAGTCTGAGGTGTGATGGCGACCGCGAGGTTTCCGAAAATGAGGATCACTACCGATCCGGACTCGGGCACGTCCCGCAGCATGAGGACATGATCGGGAAACTGACCGTGCGGGAGAACCTGAGGTTCACCGCTCAACTGCGTTCGGGAGCCGACCTGTCTTCCGTCGATGACGTCCTTGTGCAACTTGGACTCGAACGGCACTCCGGAACGCTCACTGAGGCGCTAAGCGGCGGCCAGCGAAAGCGGCTGAGCGTTGGATTCGAGCTGCTCCAACGCCCACGTCTACTGCTGCTCGACGAGCCCACGTCCGGGCTCGACCCTGCGACGGAAGCCCAGTTGATGGAACGACTGCGCCTGATCGCCAATCGCGGCACGACAGTCGTCTGTACCACACACCTGATGGATCACATTCGCCTGTTTGACCATGTCATTGTGCTGGGAGTCTCCAGCGACATGGGCAGGCTCGCGTACTCCGGTCCCCCGGAGCAGTTGCTGTCACATTTCGAGTGCCGCAGCTTCGCAGACCTGTACGAGCGTCTGGAGAAAGGCAGCTTCGAGCCTCGACAGGAACTTGATGACGACCAAAGCGAAGACGTCCTTCGAGTTGATGCGACACGACCGCTCAGTTCTCCAGACAGTGACTCACAGGCCGGTAGCACGCCTTCTTCCATAGCTCCGGCGCTGCCGTCATCGAGGCTGACAGTCGACACATCTCTGCTGGCTGATCAGGTTCGGACACTCACGGAGCGCGAGGTGCAGGCCATGCGGCGCAATCCTGGATTTCTTATGGCACTCGTCGCACAACCAGTCGCTCTGGGACTTCTCACCTGCCTGTCGCAATACCGTGCGAGAGCAACCCCGGTGTTTTTCTTCTGTGTGGTGATTGCCATCTGGCTTGGATTGAACAATGCGTCGCGGCTGCTTGTGGGCGAACGCCGCCGCTACATCCGCGAGCGAATCGCAGGCGTCAGGCCCTCTGCCTACCTGGCTTCCAAGGCCGGTGTCTACGCGGTTGTCGGATTGCTGCAGGTCATCCTGTTGCTGCTCATCGTGCGACTCTGCGGCACAGCGATGCTCACCGAGGCTCTCAGTGACGTGCTGGCAGTCGGAGTGATCCGATGCGTCCTTATGCTGCATCTTGCCTATTGCGGCGGCCTTGCGATGGGGCTGATACTGTCCACCCTTGTGTCGTCGTCACAGAACGCCGTCGCCCTGCTTCCTCTGCTGATCATGCCGCAACTCATGATCAGCGTCGTCGCGACTGGCTTTGGCGAGGACACCCGTACCAGCGATCGACCATTCCAGACACTTTGGGCAGCCTTTGGCAGCGAAGTCGACACCGACGCCCTTGACGAGCCTGAGAGCCAGCATCGAGGTGAGCAGAAACGCCGGATGCTCGCGAACTCGGTCAGCGGTATATCACTGCTGCTTGTATCGCGGCCTGCGACCCTCGCGCTGACGCCCGCCAAACTACAGTCGGCGGACGCACCGTGGTGGGCATGGATGGTCGACCTGCTGCATCTGGTGGCGCTGGTCGCGTCTCTGAGCGTCGCCGCGACCTGCGTCTTCTTTCGACGTGAACAGCATTGGTCCCGGCAGATCGGGATCGCCTGACGCTTCACAACAGTTTCCTTAGACAGACATAACGGTGCCATGTGACCGACAGTCAGCTTTCAAAGATCAGCGCATCCAGTGGATTGCGTCTCCGCGTCCGTCGTGCTGACGGATCAATGACCGATCTCTACATCGCCGAAGGTCTGACCATCGGCCGTTCGGAAGCGAACACAGTCTGCCTGACCGACGACGACACGATCGATCGGTCCCACGCCCGCGTCGATCGGGCAGCCGATGGGAGCCTGTGTCTTCGCTCACAGTCTGCCACTGGCCCCATCCTTGAGCACGGGCAGCCCGTTACCGAAGTGGTACTGCAACCCGGACGAACCTTTCAGATCGGTGGTGCACAGTTCGAGTGCCTCAGCGGACTGGTCGAGACGCCCTCACCGACACAACACTTTGATCGCTGCCCGGACTGTGGATCGACCAATGTGAATCAGACCGGCCATCTGCCCCGTGCCTGTCCCGACTGTGGACTGTCTCAGCTTCCGATCCGGAGTGGCGAGGACAAGCCAGTGCAGTTCGTCCCGGCCGAGTACGGTGATTACACGGCCGTGCGATACGTCGCTCGTGGTGGAATGGGACTCGTCCTGCAGGGACTCACTCCCGATGGCCGCCATCAAGTGGCGATCAAACTGCTGATGTCACGAGAGGACAACCAGGACGCTGTGCGACGGTTCCGCGACGAGGTCCAGTCACTTGAACGCATCAATCATCCGCATGTGGTGCGTGTGCTGACTTCGGGCAAAACGAGTGGTTTCAGCTATCTGATCATGGAGTGGATCGACGGACGCAGCCTCCGCGACATCATCCAGCAGAACCGCAAAGACGAGGGATACTGCGACGCGGCAACGGCGTCTCGCTGGTTTCGGGAAGTCCTGCAGGGCCTCTCGGCGATCCATGAAGCCGGCATGATTCACCGCGACATCAAGCCAGCCAACATCCTGATTGCCAGTGACGGTCACGCCCGAGTCAGCGATCTTGGCCTGGTCAAACAGCTTGGCGACGAAGCCACGGCCTGTACCACGACCGGAATGGTGCCGGGCACATTCGAGTACATGTCCCCTGAGCAGCTTTCCGGCTCCGCCCCGGTTGATCAGCGATCGGACCTCTACTCACTCGGCGTGACGTTCTACGAACTGCTGACCGGCGATCGTCCCCACGGCGTGTGGGTACCGCCGTCACAGATCAACCCACAGATTTCAGAAGCGCTGGATTCAACCTTAAAGAAACTGCTCTCGCGTGTACCAGACAACCGGAACCAGACCGCAACTGGCGTTCTGGGTAAATTGAGTATTACCAAATCTGATGTCCTGTCTCCTTATCAGTCAGACACAACTGAGACAGCTCAGAAGCGAACTGTCGCGTTCGACGATTCCGGACATGGCACCATTGGGGTTCTGAAACTCGGCTGTGCAGTTTACACGGTCACCGCTGCCTGCGTGATTCTTGCTCTGCTCGTCGCTGGATTTACTCCGGGGAAAGTCGTCCTCTTCATGATCATGTTTGGCTTACAGGGGCTGATGTTTGCCGGCCTCACATACAGTGCGGTTCGGGGGTACGGGAGGGGATGCCGGTTTATGCGAGACTTTGTTCAAGCTCGAATACCGCGAACGGGCTGGGCATCTGAAGCCTTGGGTCGGTGGAATAGCAGTCGTAAATCTCAAAGTGGTCTCGACAGCAGCGAGCGAGCGACTGCCCCCTCCAACGTGACGGCATCGGGATTCCGGCACCCGTGGCAACTGTGGGGAGGCACAGCGATCGCCGCCGGGCTCGTTGCAAATGAATTAAATGGTGTTCTCCTCGCACTGGGAAGTCGAGCACTGATCGAGTGGAGCGAGGGCCTCTTGGGGATCGCCACTGTTGCAGGCCTGGTGATCTGCGGCTTTGGAATCCTGGACAAGTACTGGCTCTCTCGCGGAAAGCCCGTGAAACCATCACCAGAACTTCGCCTCACGATGAACGGCATGTTCATCCTGATGGTCGCCCTGATTCAACTTTCCGTGACAATTACGGCCATGTCTGGTGCTTTGGCGGCCACTGAGGAGGCCGAGGCTGTTGCCAGCAACAGTCAACCGCAGGTGCTGCGCAGTCCGGATGGCCTGTGTGAAATCACCGTTCCCGGAGGCTGGGGCCCAAATGCGGAACTTGCGACCATTCAGCCCACGCCGGCGATTCAAGCCGCAAATGCCTCCGGAGATTCGGCACTACTTGTGCGGTATGAAGCCAAGGCGGACCTTCGGCCAATGACGCATGATGAATACATGAATCTAATCACCGATAACCTCGCCAGTGCTCTCGGGGACCCGAAACGAAAGCCAACCATCCATTGGACATCGGGGGCGTTGCCAGCGAAGTCCACTGAGGTAAGCGGATTCGAAGGAGCCGGCAGGATGGTCTATCGAATTGTGACCTTTGAGACTCCTGATCGATATTTCTGCGTTGTCGCTTGGACGACACCCACGCAGGAAGCGACGGTCGGCCCGCAGCTGGATGCGATCGCAAAGTCTTTTCGCGTCCCCAACTCATAATGGCAGTACATCCTGCTTGCTGATTGCCGAGAAATTCCAGGGTGATAGATAAGAAAAACAATCATGCCCGCCTGTCACGAACCAAGCGTCCGTGACAGGCGGGCCTTTCTATTGGCTTACAAACAGGATACTCAACGACGAGGTGTCTGCTGCTTGAGGCGGATTTCGCCGCCGAGGACTGATGTTGCTGTCAGGACGGCGGCGGTGAGGATGAAGACGTTCCAGGATTGACCGATTGCTCCGAGGAGGGCGGCGATGATTAGGGAACCGTGGATGTAGGCGGCGTTCAGCTTATGGCGTGCTGAAGACAAGTAGCGTCTCCCTTGCTGGGGTGAATGAGTGTGTGGAATCAGTTGCCGGTCCAGGCGTTGCACTCGGATCGGAACGGGCAGGTTGGACAGTTCATGGGACTGGGGGCCGGGTAGAAGTGGCCGGCTTCGATGGCTCGCCAGGTGTGCTCGACGGCTTTCGTGATGCGGTAAACACGATGCTGGCTCACATCGACGTCGAAGGATTCGACGGTTGGCTTCTTTGTCTTGGTCAGCACCAGGAAACGCAGCTTCACCTTCCAACCGGGAAGCAGACGTCGGGCGAGTTCGCTGTAGAGCAGCAGTTGTGATGATGAGTTCTCGGCCTGAGTTTGGGACCAGCGACTGCGGGCTGTTTTGAAGTCAGTGATGACCAGCGCGTTGTTTGTCGCCGTGAGCAGGTCGATGCGGGCGAGCAGGTCCGGGACGCCGGGGACGAGCTCGCCGCGTAACTCTTCTTCGATGCCGATGACGGTGTCGTCGATTGTGAAGTCAGGGCTTTCGCGGAAGGCGGTCAGCATCCGGTCTGCAAGGGCACTGAGTGAGTTGTGGTCCTCACCCTTGCCGAAGCGGATGTCTTCGTAATCGACTGCTCGCCCTCGCCACGCTTCCTGGAAGACGTCCAGCAACTGGTCCTGAGATGGTGGCTCGTTTCCACACAGCAGCTCCGTGAAGAGAAACTCCAGCGCTGAGTGGATGGCACCGCCGAAGATCAGGCTGGACGACACGACGGTCTCGGGCAGGCCATCGACGTACTTGAACCGGTAACGCAGTGGACACTGCTGGTACGTCGTGATGGCCGAGTGCGAGATGTAGTCACGTTTGGAACCAACCACGCTTGATGGCGAGCTACGTTGATCGGCGGTGGCAATCATCGTGACACTCCGGCCTGTGCCGACTTGAGCTCGTCGATCAGCGTGCTGGCGTCGGAAATCGACAGGTCGTCGGGACGCGGCACATTGAAACGATCCTGCACCAGCCTCCCCACATCGATGCGGTTGCGACCGGCGATGGCATGGATTGCCTTGACCTGAGAACTGGTTGCCTGCCGTGGGCTCTGGCCGTTGGCGGCTTGGCGCTGGCCGTTGCCGCCGCCGCTGCTGTGATTGGTTACACGGTACTGCTCGAGCCCGCCACCGTGGCCGTTGTTGTGGTCGCCATTGTTGTTGTTCACGGCGGGCTGTTGACTGGTGCCGTTCAGTTCTTCATCAACAGACGCCTTCGCGAGCTGATAGAGTTGCCGGATGCGGTCGCGTAGACGCTCCGGTTGCTCGACCAGCGAGTTGTCGAGTTCGAGTTCCAGGTTCACGCTGGCACCGCGTGACCCGTAGTTGGGCTCGCCGACTTTCCGGCTGAGTCCCACGTTCAGTTTCATGGGCATGAGATTCCTCCTACTTGGGATTGGTAATGGGACAAGGGGCAGCGGTCGTCACGGCTTGTCAGACTTCGAGGGTTTCGAGCTGCCGCAGCGATTTCAGTGCCGACTGCACAGACCTCGACGCCTTCTGCTGTTGCTTGAGTGTCGTGATCAGGTTCCTCGTATCGGCCAGCGCCGCGTGGAGGGAGTCTCGCAACGACTCAGCACGGTCGATGAGCGACGGGGAGTTGTCGGGCTGTGTGGCCTTCGCGGATGCGGTGTTTCGACTTGAGTTCGTGGGCTTCATGGGTGTTGGATTCCTTGCGGCAGTTGGGATTGTGTTTGCTGAGGTTTTGTTTGTTGGTGCCGTCGTCGCAGCGGACTCGATGCGGATCGCCTCTTTCGACGGCTTGATGGCTCCGTCTTTATCGAGCAGCATCCAGACGAACTTCCGGTTGGCCTGCATGCACAGGACCGGACTGTCCGGCCCGAAGATGTGCAGCCCGTCAAAGCCAAGCTGCATGGCCCGAGCCAGCAGCTTGCGGTTGGTACTGAACCGGACGGGATCGCCCGTCCGGCTGGAGCGTGTCAGGACCAGTTCTGTTGGAACCTTCGCGCAATCGGTTCGAGCACGGACCGCTATGCTGCCGTTGAGGTCGACGGTGACTGGTGAGTGATGCTCGTCGTTGGCAGGCAGTTGTTTGACGACTCGGGCCAGAAAGTCGCCGTCGTTCTTCGGGATGCTGACCGTGGCGATCGCGGCATCGACGTTGGGGATAACCTGGTCGATCTCGGGAAACCGACGCTCCTTATCGATCGACATCCACGCCGTCCACGGGCCGGCCTTCAGCACGACGACGTCTTCGGCTCTGCCGATCCCGACCTCTTGATCAGTCCGGAATTCACGGTGAGTGAGCAGCTTGCCGCCGGGGATCAACACATTGTCGTCCCACGGAAAGCTGAAGCCGCCTTCGACGAGCAGTTGATGGCTGTCCGTCGCCACGACTTCACCTGCTTCGCCACGCAGCTGGATGCAGCTCAACGCGTATCGCGTCGAGCTGTGGTCGCACGTCCGAGCCGCTTCGGCCAACGCGACGAGCAGTTCCGGTGGGTTGTCGGTGAAGTCGACTTCCGGAAGCGTGATCGCGTCGGGAGCATCCTGGACGTGAAAAGTTCTTGTCTGCGGCACGCTGTCAACGACCCATTGAATGACGATACCGTCGGACGTGGGATCGAGCAGGACGGCATCGTTGCGGTTGCCTTCGGTTTCCTTGAGGAACTCGAAGGGCAACCAGAATTCGTGTTCCGAGAATGAGCCGTCGAGGTGGTATCGAATACCCAGCCCGAACATGGCCGCCGAGATTACCAGACCGTCTGGCCCGGTCTTCACATGCAGCGGCGTTCCGTTCGACTGGGCCGTCAGACCCAGCGCAGCGCGAAACACACTGCGCAGGGTCTTGACAAGTTTTCGCGTGATGGGAATCAAGCAGCTCTCCTTGTGTTGAGGAAAAGATCGGAGACGAGGTGGCGTCAGTCATCACCGGGGCACGTGGGAGAGATTCCGAGACGGCAGGACGGCCACGCTGCGGGACTGGTCCAGCCAGTCCCAGTCGATGGGTTCAAGACCGCTGTCGTGCGGGTCGTCCGGCAGCGGGCTGAAACCACGGGATGAGATTTCGCTGACGGTTTCGCCCGTGGCGCAGGCTACAGCTCGGTTGAGTTCATTCTGGGTCATCGCTTCGTCCTTCGAGATATCAGGAAAAGAAGCGACCGCCCCGAGCACCGAGGCGGTCGTGATAAGGCACAACCGCCCGCAAAGGGGCGAAGCAGTTCGGCGAGTTGGTCGCCGAGGAATTCAGCGCGCGTTGCAGTCAGGCGTTGAAGCGAGGCGGTGGGAGTTCAGCCAGTCGGCTTCCGCCTGCAGTGCGTCGCTGCGCCGCACAAAGGGGCCAAGCACCGGCCCGTCGATGATTGATGCGAACCACTGACCGGAATTCCCCGGCTCCACGTGGGAGGCTCGCGAGATGGTGAGAGTTCCAAGAGCCCCAAGGTCGATGTCTTCACCATAGAGGCACCGTGCGGAACCGTCGGTACCAATAACAAGCTGCATGGCGGGCTCCGTCAGCGAGGCTTACGAATGATGTTGCGACGGGGCCGATCCACCAGCAGGCCATCCAGCACGGACTGCACGCCGGACAGGTTGGTTGCGACGCTCTGCCGCAACTCCGCGTTATCCCGCAGGCTCTGAGGCCGCACACCACTGACAACCTGCTGAGCTTGATCAACCAGTCGATCCAGCTCGGCATTGGTCCCGACGTTGAGCGACCGGAACCGCTCGAAGAAATTACGGAGGTTGTCGACCGCCGAGTTGCGGAAGACTTTCTGTCGGCTTCCAGGTTCGCCGTTGAGGCGTTCGCACAGATGGGAGACCAGTTGGGCGAACTCGTCGGTGAAGGCCGCCTCAGCGAGCCGTACGGCTTCGTCGAAGCGGCTCCGCACCCGTTCACACTCCTGCTCGTACAGCTCCGGGTTGAGCCGTCGCAGATACTCCGGTGGCTCGACCGATGGGAAATCCCAGTCCACCGAAAACAGCCCCTGCAGCGAGGCCGGGTAGTCAGATGCTGAGTAGAGACTTCCCAGCCGACGACGAGCCGCTCGCGTCAGGTCGTCGTAGTGTTCGTCGAGCTGAACGACGGCCTCTTCCAGCTCCAGTCGCAACCCGCCCATGTGGCGGGCGAACTCGTCGATGGCGTCCTGCTTGATGAGCCGGATGCCGGTTTCGGGATACGGCAAACTGAGTCCCTTCCAGTAGTTCATCGTGCGGGACCGGACCGCCGTAACGGCCCGGAACTTCGGATGCTGGGTATCGATCAGCTTCTTGCCAGCCGACAGAAACTCGCCTTCCGCTCCGAATGAGTCAGCCGCTTGCTCCTTCTGCTTGCGGGTAAGACTCTTGCGGACACCAAACCAGGTGAAGCTGAGTCTGGCAGCTGTCATCGTGGTGCGCATCTGATGCGCAGCGTCTGCCCCGAGTTCCGTTACGGGTACGTCGAGAAGTGTGGTCATGGGCAAATTGCTCCTGAATCGTGGAAGAGTGGGATGTCATTGCTTCCGGAAGAAAGCAACAGTCAGTTGAGGGAATCGCGGCGTGTCACCGATCGGCGATGTCCTGTCTTGCGAGACGGCTCGCAGGAGTAGATTCCGGCTTCGTGAGCCGACAGACAGCGGCCGTTGGACCAGTGCCTCAGTCGATCCACCGACTCCGCCGCCGTGACGGCCACGGGGACGATGTTGCATGCCGCCTGCGTCAGTGGGATATCGAGCAGCGCCGCCAGACGGCAGCACGAGCGAATCTCTGCTCCCGTCCATTTGTCGTCGGGTGGCAGTGGCTGGTCGCTGTCCAGCTCGAACTGCTGGATGTAGAGCTGCCAGATGGCCGCCTTCTCGGCACCCGTGGGCAGGTCGAGAAAGAAGATGCCGTCGAAGCGTTCCGATCTGGAGAACTCCGGCGGCAGTTTGGAGATGTCGTTGCTGGTGGCGATGAAGTAGACGTCGCTCGTGTGATCGTTGAGCCACGTCAGCAGTGATGAAAACAGCCGAGCCGACACACCAGAATCGGTCTGGCCGGAACTGGCCACGCCGCTGAGTGCCTTCTCGATCTCATCCACAAACAGGATGCACGGAGCCATCGCATCGGCAATCCGCAGAGCCTGTCGGATGTTGGTTTCCGTCTGACCCACGAGAGAACCCATCAGCGCGCCCACGTCGAGGATCAGCGTGGGTCGCCCGGTCTCCCGTCCCAGCGCTTTGGCAAACGCCGACTTGCCGGTGCCGGGAACTCCCAGCAACAGCACGCCACGAGGACGCTTGAGTGGATTTCCACGACCCGGCTGCAACAGGGATCGCTTACAGAACGACTTCAGCGAGTTGAGTCCGCCGAGCGTCTCGAAGTCGTCCTGCCCGCGATGCAGCTCCAGCAGCCCGGATTTCTTGAGCATCCCCGACTTCAGCTCCCATACCGACTCGCTGGTGATGCGGTTGTGTCTGACCAGCGACAGACTGAAGGCGTTCTCAGCTTCGTACCGAGTCAGCCCGCAAGCCGCATCCAGCACGGTGTCGAGCTCGGCACCCGTGGGCAGCTCGCCTTCTTCAGCGGTGATGCCGTTCGCGATGTCGTGCAACTGTTCGCGATCGGGCAACTGGTGCTCGACTACCACGAACAGCTTTTCCAGCTCCACCGGAATGCTGACGACCGGTGACAGCACGACGATGAACGTCCTTGTCTGCTTGCCGGCGACAAGCTGCTCGGCCAGAGCCTGCACGATCTCGGCGCTGTTGAGGAACCGGTGAAAGTTCGACAGCACCAGCAACGTGGCCGAGTCACCACTTACCGAACGCAACGTCCTGATGGCAGCCAGTGGGTCAGACGCCGATGACTCGGCATCCCCCGGCTCGCCACCTGCCGCCAGTCCGGATTCGATGTTCCAGGTCACAAGCTGCCACTCGTGCTCACTACAAAGCTGAGCCATCTCCCGCAGCGCGTCTTCATGTTCGTGAGATTCAATCCACAGTCCGGTGAAGCACGCGCGCACGTACTCCGCAAGGCGCTCTCTGAGCGTCATACAAGTCTCCCAATGGTTGGAGTTCTGATGGGTAAGTAGAAGGCTCGCTCAAACGAGCCAGTCATGAGCGAGTTGACTGCAGTTCACACGTCCGCAGCGGGCGATTCGGCAGGAGCCATCACATCGACTCTCATAACGCGGCGTCGGCCTGCCGATTCATCGCAGTAGTCAGAGCCGTCATCGCCACGCAGTGCAGCACGACGGGCCTGGTGTTCGTCATCAGCGACGACGTAAACAACTTTGTGGACGCGAATGGTCCGTGTGAGGTGAACGCGGTATTCCGGCATGGCTCGGCTACCGCTGTTGCGTGGTCTGCTGAGTGCCGGCCACGCTCTGGTGGAACTCCGACGTCAACTGCTCAGAGGCTCGTGAGCCAAGTGCCTTCTCAATGAATTCACTGGCCGCCCGACATTCGCTGCCGACAAAGCCCTTCGTCTCCAGCGACGTCGAGCCATCCGGCTTCACGATGATTTCGATGGTCTTCGATGAGGTTCCCGTCATACGGCACCTCCCACCTGCACGGTCAGCTTGATGGCACCGTCAGCGAGACTCTGCTCAGACACTGAATGACCCTTTCGCCGAGCCTCGATCTTCGTCTGCTCAACGGCATAAGCCTGCAGAAACTGATCCAGCCGCGACTGATCACCCCACCTGCCGCCGTAGTTGTCGTACTGAGCCTCACCCGTGGCCGTCTGGAAAACCACCGGATATCGCCAGTCCTGCAGCCGTACAGCCAGTCCTTCCACCTCGCGACTGAACAGCTTCGACTTCCCCTCAACGGGCGGCTCCAGCCGCAGTCGATCGCAGGCGGCACGAACACCAGCCGCGTCGCGCACTTCAGTTTTGATCTCCACAATGTGTGACAAGACAAGTCTCCCGGAATCGAGTGCAAATACTGGCCTGAGGCTGCGAAATATCACGGAAACCATGTCCCGGATGACTAGGCAGTCTCCCCAACTAACTATGCCCCGTTTCGCGTCAGAATTTAGCTGAGGTGCAATCAGCGGCTTCGCGTGCCGCGAGTATGACGCCGCACGGCTGTACCTGGTGGCGAATTACACGCCGGATGTTTACTATCAGCCACAGACATACGCGAACAAACAGACGAGCGAAAAATGGCGATAAATCCTGTTCCACGAGGCACAGCTTTAAATCGCAGAGCCTCGGCGAAACTGGCTGCGGCACATTGTGCGGCGTGGGAAGTCGGAGTCCTTGATGACGGCACTGGATGCAGCAAATTCAACATTGGTGGACGGCATTGGCCCGTCTGATCTCGACCACCTGCTGACCGCGCAGTTTGCCATTGCGTGGGCCGGTGAAGGCGGGGATGACCCGCGTCTTGGCTGGTGGCGAACAGAACTCTGCTGCGACGACGGAGGCGCGGACCTCTTCCAGCGATTACTGCCCAAGTCTCATGAATGGGCGACCCTGCAGGCGGTGCGCGAGACCGCTCGACGTACTGACCGACAATGTCGCGGAGACAATCACGATCCCGATCGACTGCTGTCGCTGTACCGGCTGGGATTCGTGATCGATGAGCGTACTGAGGAGCGACTCGCCGACCTGAAGCGTCTGGGGGGCTCCCCACTGGATGCTCTGCCGGAGTTAAAGTCGATCGTGACGACCGACTGGTCCCGTGACAGCTTCAAAAAATGGGTAATGTCACACGGCTCTGCGAACGTCGTGAAGGACCCGATCGGCGTTCGGCTGCGAGGGACGCCGCCGTCGGTCCTGAAGGAACTGGTCGACCATCTCGTGGCCGCCCATCACCCGTTTACGGAAAGCTACCCGCTGCCGCATTACCGGAGGGAGTCATGAGTGACCGACCCTCTGAACAGACGACGGTCCATACCCGGCTGTTGAAGTGTCCGCTGGAGATCGAGCACGCACGGGCGTACTGGCAGCATGCGGCGACCGTCGAGCCCGCCGAGACTGTGCAACGTGCGTTCGAGGAGTGCTGGTTTGGTGCTCGCAGTCTGCCGCGTGTCGAAGTCCTCATCGCCAACTTCCGGGAGCGCTTTGATGCGATTTCGGCTGCCATGCCTGTCCTTTCCGGCTGGCAGGAAATGAGCCCGTCGACCAGGGGACTCATCTGCCACTGGCATCTGCAGTTCGCTGATCCGCTGTATCGAGTCTTCACGGGCGAGTATCTCGTCAACCGGCTCAACGCCGGACTGGCCACTGTCCGACGCGACACCGTGACGGCGTGGGTCTCACAACAGACCGCCGAACGCTGGAAGATGCCGACGCGAATCAAGTTTGCCAGTCGCCTGCTGGCCTGTGCATCGTCAGCGGGAGTTCTCAAGGGGACTCGTGATCCGAGAACGATGCAGATTCCGAGCGTTCCCGACGACGCGCTTACCTACCTGCTGTACCTGCTGCGGGAAGTCGAATTTGACGGCACGCTGCTCGACAATCCCTACCTGAAATCTGTCGGGCTGGTCGGCCGGGACCTCGAATCCCCGCTGCGAGGGTTGACCGCCATTCGCTACCAGCGACAGGGCGATCTGTTCGACATCGACTGGCAGTTCGCTGATCTGGCTTCCTGGGCGTCGGCCACGGTCGCCTCACGCAACCCTGCGACGACTGCGGAGGTCGCATGAGCCAGGGTCTGTTTGCCAGCCAGTCGGTGCAGCTTCAGGAAGCCTTCGAGGCCTTACGACGCGACCTGATCCACGACGACGGTCCGCGCATCAGCACGATGCGGAACTACCGCTTTGCGATTCTGCAGTACCCGCCGGCGGACGAGTTCAAACTGCGAACCGAAGTTCAGCGGCTGACCAGCGACCTTGTCGGGAACGGGTGGATGGTGCTGTCGATCAGCCTGCAGAAACTGCTGCTGGATCGCATCCGTGCGGAAGGTGACGAGTGGGTGCAGCGCGTCATCGAGATGGAAAAGAGGATGCACACTGTCGGGGCGGAGCGTGGTCTGAACTACCTCAGGGATCGAGTGGCACCGCTGATCGAAGGTCCGGACGGAATCGCCGCCGACTGCAGCCGCATCATTTGCGAGCACGCCGAACAGCATCCGGATCAACTGGACCGGACGGTGGCTCTGATCGGTCGTGCGGGTGCGCTGTATCCGTTCTTCCGATCGTCATCGCTGTTGAAGCACCTGGACGGTCGCACGATGAACGTCCCTGCGGTCCTGCTCTATCCCGGAGAGCGACACGGCGACAAGGGCCTGTCGTTCATGGGCATGTTGAACCCGGATGCCGACTACCGACCCCGAATCTATCCATAGAGTGACTACTGAGTATTGTCTGCCACATTGAGTCTGCATCCATGACCGAAACCCAACCCATCAAGAGCCTGTTCCAGTCGGACGTGACGCGGGACATCCCGCCTGTCGTCTATTTCCACGAACAGAGCCCCGACAAGCTCGCCGGCGAAGTCGGTGAGTACATCATCACCGGCGGGTTTCCTGAGGCTCACCCTGGGCACAAGCGTGTTCCGGACGGCATTCACGAGCAGTACGTCCGGCTGCTGAATGGCATCACCAGCGAACTCGGCCGGAAAGGTGGACCGGACCTGCCGAACGCCTGGATTTCCGGGTTTTATGGCTCGGGGAAATCCAGCTTCGCCAAGCTGCTCGGGCTGGCACTGGATGGTGTGGCTCTGCCGACCGGTGGTTCCATGGCGGACGCGTGGTTGAAACGCGACACGTCGCCGCTGGCCGAAGAGCTGCGGACCGCATGGAAGAATCTGCGGCAGAAAGTCAGCGACCCGTTTTCCGTCGTCTTCGATGTCGGCGGCTTCGCGCGGGACAACGAGCAGATTCACTCGGCGGTCGTGCGGCAGGTGCAGAAGAAGCTCGGCTACTGCAGCAAAGACCCGATCGTCGCGGACCACGAATTGAAACTCGAACGTGATGGCGAGTGGGATCGCTTTCAGACTGCCGCGCAGCAGACGCTGAGCCGACCGTGGGACGAGGTGAAAGACAACTCGCTGGCCGGCGAGGATTTTTCACTGGTCCTGTCGACGATGTTCCCGGATCACTACCCCGACCCGATGGCGTGGTACACGAGTCGGGCCGGCACGTATCAGGCCTCGGCCGCTCCGCGCGACGCCGTTCACGCCATCCGGGACATGATGTCACTGCGGCGAGCCGGATCAACGCTGTTCATTGTGATCGACGAAGTGTCGCAGTACGTGGTCGCGAGCAAGGACCGAGTCGACCGCCTGCGGGCCTTCGCCAGCGAACTCGGTTCCGAACTGAAAGGCGACGCGTGGCTGCTCGCACTCGGCCAGCAGAAGATCGACCAGGAGATGGACGACTCGTGGTTGAGCTGGGCCAAAGATCGCTTCCCGCCGAAGCTGCGGGTTCACCTGGCTCCGACCAACATTCGCGACGTCGTCCACAAGCGGCTGCTGCAGAAAACGAAAGCGGGCGAAACACTGTTGCGCGGCCTGTTCGACCAGCACCGACCCGATCTCAAGCTGTTCGCTTACGGCTGCGAAAACGTCTCGGCGGATGAGTTCGTCGAGGTCTACCCGATGCTGCCGGGTCAGATCGACCTGCTGCTGCAGATCACGACGGCGCTGCGGACGCGATCCGCACGGGCTCAGGGAGACGACCAGGCGATCCGCGGATTGCTGCAACTTCTTGGCGAGTTGTTCCGCAGTCAGAAGCTGGCTGATGATCCAGTCGGACACCTCGTGACGCTCGACCGGATTTACGAGGTCCAGCACACCGCTCTGGATTCTGACGTGCAGCAGAGCATGGCTCGCATCATCCACGAGTGCGCCGGTGACACGTCCAACCTGCGTGTCAGAGCCGCCAAAGCCGTCGCACTGCTGGAGCTGATTCAGGACACGCAGGCCACTGATGCGAAGCTCGTCTCGCAGTGTCTGTTCGACAGGATTGATCGCGGCAACCAGACGGCCGCCGTCACCGAGGCCCTCGAATCGCTGCGTCGCGACAACCTGCTGGCCTTCTCCGAAAAAGAGGGCTACCGCATCCAGTCCACAGCCGGTGAAGAATGGGAGCGTGACCGGCGTGACGTGGGAGTCGGTCGCGAGTCCATCAGCTCGACGATTCAGGACGTCCTGAAACTGCTGATGGGCGACCTCGACCGACCGAAGTTTCAGGGACGGCACTTTCCGTGGTCGGCAAAGTACTCGGACGGACGCCGCGCGGATGACGACACAATCGCCGACCCGCGCGATGCCGCATCGGTGCAGATCGATTTCCGTTTCGTGCCGACGTCCGAGCAGGCCGAAAGCAACTGGATCAAACACAGCGACGAGAGTGCCCTGCGTGACCGCATCGTCTGGGTCTGTGGCGACACCGACGAGATGGAGCAGATCGCGCGGCAACTGCTGCAGTCCTCGCGGATGATCGAGAAGTACGAACCCCGTAAGGAGTCGCTCAACTCCGCACGCAAGGTGCTGCTGACTCAGGAAATCAACCGCAAGGAGGAACTGCAGTCGCAGATTCGGCAGGTCGTGGCCGGAGCCTGGCTGAAAGGGCGACCCTACTTCCGCAGCAAGCCGTATTCGCCGTCCGACCTGGGAGCCTCGTTTTCCACCGTGTTGCAGGCCGCCGCGACGCGCGTGCTGCCCGACCTGTTCCCCAGCTTCGAACCGACACCGATCCAGCCGTCAGAAGTTCTGCAGCTCATCGAGCCGGAACTCTCGGCACCGTCACCGAAGTTCATCGACCCGCTGGGCATCCTGGAACTCGACGGCGGCCGCTATGTCCCGTCGTGTCACGGAGTCGTTCCGCAGCGGATTCTGGAGAGTATCCGAACTGAAGGCGGCATCAGCGGGACCGGGCTGCTGAAAGCCTTCGAAGGTCCGCCGTACGGGTACACGACGGAACTCGTCCGAGCCTGCGTGGCCGGTCTGCTGCGAGGCGGGCAGATTCGCATCCAGCCGGAGGGCGGCCCGGAAATCACCGCGACTCGCGACGCGGGAGTCCGTGACCTGTTCGACAAGGACCGCCCCTTCCGACGTGCGACCATCTTTCCCGCCGGTGACGACGACATCGGTAAGAAAAACATCAACCGCATCTGCCGGTTCTTTGCCGAGACTCTGCATCACGAGATGGACCGCGAACCTGTCGCGATCGCCGACGCCGTGGCTCAACACTTTGTGCCGCAGGCCGAGAAGCTGCGAAAAGTGTTCGCGCGTCTGGACAGCCTGCCTGGCGAACGCAAGTCACCGCAGGAACTCGACCGCCTGACCGATGCGCTGGAAGGCTGCGTCAAATCCTGTCGGCAGACCAAGCCCACAGTGCTGATGGTGAAGAAGCATCTCGACGCACTCAGCGATGGTCTGAAGATGCTCAACCTGTTCGATGCCGAGCTGACTGACGACGCCATTCGCGCGGTGAAGGATGCGGCGAACATCCAGCTGCACCAGATCACCCAACTCTGCGACACGGGCGTGCTGGCAAAGGACGACCCGACTGTCGAGCTGATCCGCAGTCACCTGGCCAGCGATCGGCCGTGGCAGGACATCGGTGGCCTGGACGCCGACCTGGACAAAGTGCGGGAGACCTACATCGCCGAGCGTCAACGACTGCTGAGCTGGCAGGAAACGCTCGCCGACGAAGCCCGATCACGGCTGCGATCCCGCGACGGGTTCAGCACGCTGACCGCCGAGCAGAGTCATCGTGTCCTGCGACCGATCAGCCAGGCACCCACCGACACGACGCCCGACGCGATCGCCCCCGCGTTGTCCGCACTCAAGGACACGTTCGAAATTCAGCTTCAACGGGCGGAAGACGAAGCCGGTGACCTGCTGGACGAAATCCGCAGCGAGGTCGAGCCCGTACCGATCCGCAAAGTCCCGTTGAACATCCACAACCGCGAAGTACAGACCGAAGCCGACGTCGATGCCCTGGTCGGCGAAATCCGAGAGCGGTTGATGGAGTATGTCAAAGCCGGTGAACGTGTCCGGCTGGTTTAGTCAGACGGAAAGTAGGAAGACTGAACCATGTCAGACACATCACAGGACAGCCGCATGACGCCTGAAGCGAAGGCGAAATTGCGCAAGGTCATTCGCGGGACTGAAAACGGCACCGACAAGGGGCTGCGTGGGGCGCTGCTGCTGGCTTTGCGCGAGGAGACTGAGCGAGAATATCAGCTCAGTATCGGGCGTGTGCAGAACACGTCCCTGAATGAGGAACGCCGGGCGAAGCGGCGGCGGCTGGAAGACTGGCTGGCCGAGCAGACTCGGGCGGAGACCGGGAAGCTCAAACGCTCGACGGACGATTTTCTGAGGCAAGTCGAGAAGCAGGCGGCTTATACGCTGCTTAACCGGCTGGTCATTCTCCGCATCATGGAAGCCACCGGGCTGCGGAAGCCGAAGGTCGTGACTGGCGGGTGGAACAGTCCCGGCTACAAGGATTTTCGTGAGTTCGCGACCGACCTGTGTCGGCATCAGGGCGATCCGTCCGAAGGGTACGCCTTTCTGCTGCGGCTGATCTTCGAGGACCTGGCGATTGATCTGCCGGGTCTGTACGGCTCGGCGGGGATTGCTGATCTGGTGCCGGTGCCGGCCTCGGTGTTGCGGCGCGTGGTGGAAGCGTTCGACGATCCGGAACTGGAAAGCTGCTGGACCGACGACATGACGCTGGGCTGGGTCTACCAATACTGGAACGATCCAGATCGCGAGGCACTCGACGACAAGATCAACGACGGCGGCAAGATCGAGCCGCACGAGATCGCCTCAAAAACGCAGATGTTTACCGAGCGGTACATGGTCGACTGGCTGCTGCAGAACAGCCTCGGCCCGATGTGGCTGGCCATGTGCAAAAAGCACGGCTGGACGGCCGAGGTCGAGTCACTCGGCGTGCTGGACGAACTCGAACGCCGCCGAGTCGAGTGGCGGGCGAAGCGCGACGAACGACAGGCCGCCGTGGGGCAGGTTTCCAACCTGCCTGACGTCCCAAAGTCAGCGAATTCGAAGGCAAGTTCCAAACCTGCCCCACGTGAGTTCGACGAAGACGCGCTGCCTGGCGTCTCGCTGACCGAGCTGATGCCGCTGCACACGGACATGGAACGCCGCTGGGCGTATTACGTCCCGCAGCCGATCCCCGACGACGCCGTCGAACACGCACCCGACAGCGTCCGCGACCTGAAGATTCTGGACCCGGCGGTCGGCTCGGGGCATTTCCTGGTCGTCGCGTTCGATCTGCTGTTCGCGCTTTATGAGGAAGAGGCACGACATCGCGGCAGCGATGTTTCCGCCCCCTCTCCCCCGACAGACGGCTCGGCAACCTCCCACGACTCCAATTCGGGGGAGAGGGCTGGGGTGAGGGGGCCGGAATCCGCTCAATCAGCGCCCCCTCACCCTAACCCTCTCCCCCCGCATCCCGCCGCAGTGCGCGAGGGAAGTCGATCGGCGGGGGAGAGGGGACAAAGTTCGGACCTGCGGTCCGAAGGCGAAGGCAGCTCCCTCGTCCCTCACCGCTTGCCCCTCAGCCCGCAAGAAATCACCGAACGCATCCTCGAACACAACCTGCATGGGATCGATCTTGATCCGCGGGCGGTGCAGATTGCGGCGGCGGCGTTGTGGCTGAAGGCTCAGCAGGTGTGTCCCGAGGCCAAACCCCGGCAGCTCAATCTGGTGGCGTCGAACCTGCGGCTGGGGAGTCTGCCGGACAACGACCCGGCGCTGGTCGAGCTGCGGCAGACGGTCGAGCAGGAGTCGGGCATCCCGGCGGCGCTGACGGACTCGATCGTGCAGGCGCTGGCCGGAGCCGATCACCTCGGCAGCCTGCTCAAGGTCGACGCGGCGATCGACACGGCCATTGGCGAGTTCGAACGCAGTCTCGGCTGGGAAGACTGGGGCGAGAGCGTGAAGCAGTTGAACCTGTTCCCCGACGGCCGGGTGGAGCAGCACAAGTTTGAGTTCTCGCGCGAGCGTGTGGCGGTGGGCGTGCTGACGGCGCTGGAGTCGTTTCTGCAGCGTCACACCCGCGCGGACGAACTCGGCCTGCGTCTGTATGGAGAACAGCTCGCCGCCGGCGTCCGGTTTGTGCGGATGGTCCGCGAGGGCTCGTATGACCTGGTCGTGGCCAACCCGCCGTATCAGGGCACGTCGAAGATGGCGGCGGGGAAATACATTCAGGAGACATACCCGCTGGGGAAAGCCGACCTGTTCGCGGCGTTCCTGTTACGCGGTCTGGAGCTGGTCCGCGAGGGCGGCGTGTCGTCGATGCTGACGATGCGAAACTGGATGTTTTTGCAGCAATACCAAGAGCTACGTGAATGGGCGCTCAAACGGTTTGACCTTCGCGCATTTGGTGACTTTGCCGTTGGTGCGTTCGACGAAGTTCCAAATGACTTGTTGTCGGTGGCGGTAACCATATTTCGGAGTTGCCGACCGGCATCTACTATTACCTATAGCGTTGCTCAACAACCGACCTTGCTCGGAGCTGCGGCCTATGACCGCCAACGCACGAGTAGAAAACTCGCTGCGACGTTAGCGGGTTGCGGCACCTCGAAGTTTTCGCAAGTCGAGTTCAGCACGATCGAGGGGACTCCACTTGTGTATTGGTGGGACGCAGAAACTCTCGATCTATTTCGCCAAGGGAACATGATTGGAGCATCCTACCCTGCAGAAGCCGGGATCATCACAGGAGATGATGTCCGATTCACCCGACGTGTTTACGAGGTCAGGAATGACACCACCACGCGACATGCATGGCCATTCTTCATTCAGGGTGCAAAAGGCTTAGGCTGGTTCGATCCCACGCAATGGGCGGTTAGTTGGCGTCAGGGAGGTCTTCCAATTAAGTCCTTTCGTGATGTCTCGGCCAGTCCGCGTTTTGGTAATCCTGAGCATTACTATCACCTCGGTATTGCCTTCTCAATGATCGGCAATGACTTCATCGCGCGCCAGCATCGGTTTCCATCACTTGTCGGAAAAAAGGGGTCGTCACTTTTCCCTTCGCAGAGTGAAATTCCACGTTACCTATGCATGCTGAACTCTGCTCGCGCGAAGAGGATTATTGAATCACTTAGCCCAGGATTGGACTTTCAAAACTCCGACGTGAACCGCCTGCCGCTGTTCCCGATCGCGAACGCGGAGGACATCTTCGCTCAGGTGGAAGCAGCGTTCACGGTCCACGAATCGCACCGTGAGGCGTCGGTCGAGTTCCGGCAGCCGGGGCCGTCGCCGTGGCGCGCGGCTCAGGCGTGGGCGCAGGTCGCCGTGGATCGACCCGAGAACTCGCCGCTGCCCGAGTACGTCGAAGAACTCGACCCCGAGCCGCCCACCGATCATGTCAGCTTCGCCCTCGGCGTCGCCCTCGGACGCTTCGACGCCAACGGCGAAGGGATTCTCGATCCGGACACCGGGGTGGCACGTCCCAGAGCCCCCGGCGATGGGCGTGGCGAGAGCGACGATCCCAGCACCACCACGCCCTTCGCAAGCTCAGGGACGTGCCACCCTGCCGAGCCTGTGAGCGGCAAGGCGCTAGCCGCCGGTGACGCGTTCGCGAAATCGGCATCACGCTCCGATGTGACATCAGACAGCGCAAAACCGGCGGCTAGCGCCTTGCCGCTCACGGACGCTCTCCCGCATGGCATCCTGTTTCTCGACGGGACACTCGATGGTCACGATCTGCGGGACTCGCTCGGGCATCCGGCGGCGAAAATCATTCTCGACTCGTGGGAGACGTACGGGCCGGACATCACCTCGGGAAAGAAACAGCACATGCCCGTCCGCGACTGGCTGCGTGAGAAATTCTTCAGCGACGTGCATCGGCAGATGTACGAGAACCGGCCGATTCACTGGCCGCTGTCGTCGGCGAAAAAGACGTTCGTCGCGTGGGTCACCATCCACCGCTGGGACGAGTCCACACTGCGGGTGCTGCTGGCCGATCACCTGGCTCCGACTCTGACACGTCTCGACGGAGAACTCGACGACCTGCGGACCGCCCGCGACGGAGCCGATCAAAAAGCCGCCCGCGCCGCCGCCGACCGCTTCAGTGACGTGAAGAAGTGGCGCGAAGAACTCGCCGAGTTCATCGCTCAGGTAGAACACTGTGCCGACCACGGCCCGCCCCCGACCTCGCCGGATGCGAAAAAGTGCCCGCCCCGCGAGGTCAGCGCGTCGTACGCTCCGGACCTGGACGACGGCGTGATGATCAACAGCGCCGCCCTGTGGCCGCTGCTGGCTCCACAGTGGAAAGACCCGCAGAAGTGGTGGACCGAACTGGCTCTGAGCAAGGGCAAGAAGGACTACGACTGGTCCCACCTGGCCATGCGCTACTGGCCGACCCGCGTCGACGAAAAATGTCAGAAAGACCCGTCGCTGGGAGTCGCCCACGGCTGCTTCTGGAAATACCACCCCGCGCGAGCCTGGGCCTGGGAACTCCGCCTGCAGGACGAAATCGGTCCGGACTTCCGGATCGAAGAATCTCCGTACCGAGGCGACGGTGGAGACGTGGAACACCGCGACGCCTTCGTCGCCGACCACTCCGACGAAGCGGTTGAGGCGATCGAAAAAGAAGTCAAACGCCGCCTCCGCAAACACGACGACCCGCTGAAGGAATTGCGTCTGCTGGAACCCGGCATCTGGTCGGCGGAACCGTACCGCTGCTACGAGCTGGAACTGGCCGTGCTGCAGAAACAGGGAGTCGAATTCCGCCTCCTCGCTCCTGATGAGGCGGCCGCGCGTACCACCTACGAGGCTGAGAATCCTGAGCGAGTGTCACAGCGAAAATCACTACTGGCCACCGCCGAGGAAAAACTACTCTTCCCCGACGCTGCACCGGTAAAGAAGAAACGTAAGAAAGCCACAAAGAAGAAAGCCACGAAACGACGGAAGAAAGCTGCCCACGACAATCAGGCCACGACACCGGATGCGGCCGAATGAACAACGCCTGACAGCGCTGTGTCCGAAAGTCTGACACAGCGGAAGTCACGGCTTGCAGGCGATAGACTCCCTGCCAACCGTGACAAAACAATAGCCACGTATGAGTTTGATGATGTCTGAAACCAGCTCAACAACCACATTCTCCCGAGGTGCCGAGTGGGTCCGTGCGGATTTCCACTTGCACACGCTCAAGGAGCCAGGTGTCTCGCGGAGTAAGTTCCGTGCGGAATTTCGCGACCGCGAACATCCAGAAGGCGAGTTTGCGAAAGAGTGGGTTGCACGTCTTGTCGCTGAAAATATTCGCGTGGCCGTGATCACCAATCACAACTTTTTCGATGCGGGTGAGTTCAAGTCCCTACGGAGGAAGGCACGCAAGGAGGGCATTCTCGTCCTGCCTGGCCTTGAACTCGGCGTCAACGCGGGCCAGGGAGTTCACACGCTGATTGTCTTTTCGCCGGACTGGGTTGATGACCAGGCAGCGGGGGACGGAATTGAGCGGTTCCTGAAAGCGGAGTTCACAACATCACCTGATGAGGGGGCTCGGACCAAACACGATCTGAAAGGATGTCTGCAGGAACTGGAGTCATACGGCAAAGACTATTTCGTAGTCTTTGCACACGTTGATTCGGACAACGGCCTGATCAGTGAATTGGGTTGGGGGGCTCTCGGTCACGCGATTGAGAATTGCGGTGACCTCTGGCGACGCGTTTCGGGCCTGCAGAAAGTGAAGGACCCCGACTACGTCAAGCAGAACTGGCCAGGAGCGACGGTGCCGGCCTTTGTTGAAGGGTCAGACCCACGCGACAGCATCGAGGAAGTCGGTAAGTCCGGGCAATCCTGCTGGTTGAAAGTCGGCGATCTGAGCTTCGAGTCGGTGAAGTTTGCGTTGACTGATCATGTTCAACGAGTCCGAAGTAACGCTCCTGAGGAACGCTGTGGCCCAATGTTACATTCGGTTCGCTTTGAGGGCGGTCTGCTGGGTGGACAGGAATATGGCCTTTCGGAACAGCTGACGACGTTGATTGGCTCACGTGGTAGCGGGAAGTCGAGCGTCATTGAATGCCTGCGGTACGCGTTGGCATTCGAGCCCGGCCAGAACGCTGATGCGAGGTACAAAAACGATCTCGTCAAGGCGATGCTCGCCAACGGCGGGGAAGTCATTGTCACCGGTCTGAATGAGCATGACCAGACTGTCGAAGTTCGCCGTCCACTGGGGTTTGACCCGCAGGTAACTTTGGAAGGTCAGTCAACCCGACTGCGTCCTCGGGACGTGTTCCCAAACGTGTTGTACTTCGGCCAGAAAGACCTTGGAAACAGGCATGAAGGCTTTGAAACCGAGTTCTTTGCCATGCTGACGGGATCGACGACTCCCGACGACCAGCATCAGGAAGAGCAGCTCACGCTGGCAGTCCGGCAGGCAGTTACCGAGTACCAGACCGTTTTGAAGGCCAAAGGTCTCGACGACGAATACGCTCAGGAAGAAGAGAAGCTCAAGCACCAGCTTGAGGTCTACGCGAAGAAGGGCGTCGATCAGCAGCTCGCGGCGTTGACGGTCTTCGATGCGGATCGTCGTGTCGTCGCTGACCTGCGCGACCAGATCGAGGAGTTTCGTAATCACACTGGGCAACTCGACACCGACTGGCACGGAATCCTGGACGACTGGCCGGTGCTGAAGAGTGAAACGCTGAAACAGCCGGCAGGGCGGTTGGCGAAACTGCTGGAAACCGTTCAATCGCTGAAGACGGATTACGACCGTCTGATCACGGGCCTGCAAGGCGTCGCGACGGAACTTGGTGGCATCTTTGCCAGCATCCAGGAATCTGAGCGAGCAGAGCAGGAAGGCTTCAGCCAGCTCCTTCGCGACATCGATGCTCCGGGACTGGACCTCGATGCCTACCGGAAAATGAAGTCGCGCCACGGACAGCTCGTGAAGCTGTTGCATGCGGCATCCAACCGGACTCAGGCGGAACAGGCCGCCCTGTCAAACGTACTGACCGCTGCTCAGAGTCTGCATCGGTTTCGGCGGGAACTCCACCGGAAGGAAGAGGCCGCTCTGAAGGAGTGCGCGGAGTCCGTTCCCGAGGCAATTCAGCTCAAGTCGCAGTTCGAGGGTGACCGCGAAGGGTTTGACGCATTCATCGCATCGCAGCTCAGCGGGACGCACTTTAGAAAGACGTCCCGGGAAGGTGTCGTCGCCAAACTGACGAATGGGCTGGCGATCTTCGAGCACCGAGACAAGCTGCAGGACACACTCGGAGCGACAGCCGATGTGGAGAAGCTAAGGACCGCACTTTTCGCAAATCTGGATGAGTTTCTGACCTATCGCGTCGCTGACCGCCGAGAGATCACATTTGACGGGACCCCGATCCAGAAGCTGTCTCTCGGGCAGCGAGCCACGGCAATTCTGACGCTACTGACATCGCTCGATCGCTACCCGGTCATGTTGCTGGATCAGCCTGAGGACGACCTCGACAACGAGACCATCTTTCGGCACGTCGTCGAGCCGCTCCTGCAGCGAAAGCAGCGATGCCAGTTTGTCATCGCGACACACAACGCAAATATCCCGGTCCTGGGCGATGCCGAGCAGATTCATGCCTGCCGGGAAGTAGAACATGGTCGATACGACCACGAATCAGGAAGTCTGGATCGCACGGCAACCAGCCAGGCAATTGTCAACATCATGGAAGGCGGCGTGGAAGCGTTTCAACGACGCCAGAAGGTATATCAGCAATGGACGAAATCAGTCTCCGACAGGAACTCCTGAAGGGCGAAGACAGCACTCGGCAGTTCAAACGCGAATGCACCGATGCCAGAAAGCTGGCGGCAGAGCTTGCCGCGTTTCTGAACTCGAAGGGCGGACGAATTTACGTTGGTGTTGACGACGACGGTAGCATCGTGGGCTTGTCCTCTGACGATATCGGCGCTCTTAACCAGCTCGTCAGCAACGCCTGCACCAACAATCTGGAGCCATCGGCGGGAGTCTCATCAGAAAACGTCGCGACGTCGGATGGTATGGTTGTCGTGCTTGCGATCGAAGAGGGAAACGACAAGCCCTATCAAACGTCGGATGGATATTTCTACGTAAAGCGTGGCGCAGACAAGCGTCGTGTCACCACACGAGCGGAGCTGCGCCGTATCTTTCAGGCCGGCGGCGCTGTCTATGCGGAAGCATTGCCCGTCACGGGAAGCACACTCGCAAATCTTGATCTCGACAGATTTGGTGACTTCTACACCGCAAAGTATGGGCGTGATGTTCCGGACGAAAACAACATCGAGCAGGAATTGACCGCCTGCCGCCTGATGGCTGATAGCCGACTGACAGTAGCGGGGGCGCTGCTTTTCGCGAAGAACGCCTATCAACTGCTGCCGGAATTCACCATCAAGGCTGTCTGGTTCAAGGGTGTGGATCGTGCAGGCACAGAATTCCGTGACAGTCGAGTGTTGACCGGCACGCTGGCCCAGCAGTACGAACAAGGAATGGCATTCTGCAGGAAGTGGAATTCCCGTATCCAGACAGACCCGTCCATAAACAGCCCTGCGGCAGACGAAGTTCCAGACCTTGTCTTTGAGGAACTCCTGACGAATGCCCTGATACACCGGGATTACTTCATTCAGGACTCTGTAAAGATATTCATCTTTGACGACCGTATCGAGATACGGAGTCCCGGACGTCTGCCAAACAGCCTGACTGTGGAACAAATGCGTCATGGCGTCCGACGCGACCGCAATCCCGTTCTTGCATCATTTGCGTACGACGTCATGCAATACCGGGGACTTGGCAGCGGAATCCTTAGAGCGCTGAAGGCAGTACCGGGTCTCCTGATCGAGGAAGCCGACGAAACAGAAGAAGTCACGGTTACGATCCCAGTTCCGCGGGCAGCTACCGATGACTGATAATGGGAATTGTCGTGTTTTTGGGCCGGTGACAACCGTCTTAGACACTGAAGTCCGCAGGTGGGTGCGCAAGCATGGTGTCGTGTGCTGGCTGGACCTTGACGGCCACTACTCGGGCTTCGTCGAGCAGTTAATCGAGCAACGGGCAGCCGTTGAGCTGCCGTTCGAGGTTCACTCATTTCGTGGCAGTCATCTGGAGCTGATGCTGGCCGTCGAAAACTGCGCAGCCGGGACTGAGAAGACTCAACTGCTCATCCATCTGCCGGGGTTCAATGAGGACGCCGTCCGCACGGCTCCGTTGTACGAGCTGTACGCGGCCGGCACGCGATGTCGGAAAGCGCTGTCGACTCTGATCACAGAGGCCGCTGCCGGGCAGGTGCGACCGGATCAGATCGAAGCGTTTCTGGCCACCGATGATCTGACTCTCGCCAGCGCAGACCAGTGGCTGACCGAGGCCATCAGCACCGAGGGCGATGCCTTCGGTCAGCAGTTGAAGCTGCTCAAGCTCCCGGCACTGGTCGAGGAACTGCTCAGTGGCGGGGATATTGCCAAGCGGGCAGATTCCGCCGAGGGACGGGCGGCGATTTTGGCTCGACTGGCGAAGGCGGTGGGAATCACTGATCAGTGGGCCACCGAGTCTTTGCAGGCGTCTCGCATGTCGCCGGTCGGGGAGGCTCTGGCGTTCGCGGCAGCGAGCTGGGCTCTGTGTGTCGAGTACGTTCATGACCTGAAGCGTCCGCCCGCTGGCGATGCGCTGCTCGGTATTCGCGACCTGCCGGCGGGTGTGGTCACGGCGTGTTCGGAACTGGCTGATTACCTGCGAAGCCACAAGCCGAACTTCTATCGCCGGACTGCGGACGAGACGGAACTGCGACTGGGCGAGGAGTATGAGATCGCTCAGGCCGCCGACCTCGGGAAGATTGACACGTTCCGCTTCGAAGAAGACCGCGTGCTGGATGCCGCGCTGGCCGCGATTGAGAACGGTGAGTGGACTCAGGCGACGGAATGGGCCGATGCACACACCGGCGATCGCTCGTTCTGGCTGAGTAACCGACCGGAGCGTCGTTCGACCTGGCAGTTGATCGGTGATGCGGCTCGACTGGGAACGTGCCTGCAGCAGGCGGGACCGTCGCTCGGTAAAGCGGAGAATCTGGACGCCGCCGTCGATCGCTACGTTGCCGCGGGGGCCGCCGTCGATCGAGCACACCGGCATCTGGAGCAGCGTCGTGAGGCTCTGCTGTATTCACAGGTCGCCCGGTTCGAGTCGCTGCGTCCGGCGCTCGATCAGATGCGGGCTCGCTGGCGAACCTGGGCCGATACATGGGCCACAGAGTTCAGTGGTCTGTGTCGTCGCGAAGGATTCCTGCCCGCCTCGGACCGACAACAGCGCACGCTGTTCGACGACGTCGTCAAACCGCTGGTGTGCGATCACGAGATCACCGTGTTGTTCCTGGTCGACGCCCTGCGATACGAACTGGGCGAGGAACTGCATGCCACATTTGCGGGCACATCCGCCACGAACATCCAACTGGGATCACGACTCGCGGAACTGCCTACGATCACGAGCGTCGGCATGAACGTGCTGGCTCCCGTGTCCGACAAGGGGCCGTTGAAACTGGAACTCGAAGCGAACGGTCGCGTCGCTGGATTCTCGACCGGCACATTCCGCGTGCATGACCCAGACACGCGGAAGCGGTCGATGCACGATCGGGTTGGCGGTGATACGTGTCCGTGGCTGTCGCTGAGCGATGTGCTGTCACGCAACGCAGCCAGCCTGAAGAAGTCCATTGCCCGCGCCCGGCTGGTCATTGTCCACAGCATGGAGATTGACGAGGCCGGCGAAAAAGGGGCTGGACCTGCCGTCTTCGACACGGCACTGCAGAAGCTGAAGACTGCGTGGCAACTGCTGCGGGAGGCGGGAGCACGCCGATTTGTCGTCACAGCCGATCACGGGTTTCTGCTGCTTGATGACTCAGTGAAGCAGACGCAGCATCACGGGCGGAAGATCGATCCGCATCGACGGCATGTTCTGTCACCCGTTTCCGCCGATCACGCGGGCGAAGTGCGTGTTCCGCTGAAAGACCTGGGCTACGAGACAGACGACCTGCACGTGATGTTTCCCGAAACAACAGCCGTCTTTGACACGGGCCGTACGAGTTCGAGGTTTGTCCATGGCGGCAACAGCTTTCAGGAACGCGTCATTCCCGTGCTGACGCTGGTCCACCGCTCGGCCGCCGGCGGCAACGTGTCGCAGTACGTCATCAAGGCGTCCCGGAATGAGGGGGTTGGCGGGATGCACTGCATCGCTGGCATGGTTTCCATCGGCAAGCAGCAAACCCTGGATTTCGGAGGCGTCCGCGAGATCGAGTTGACCGTCCGCGTGCCCGACCATCCCGACGTGCAGATCGAGCTCTGTGAAACCCGCCAGGGAGCGAAGCTGTCGGCAGGAGCAGTTCTGGCTCAGGTTGGTGAGCCGTTCGAGCTGTTCTTCCGGCTGACCGGGCCGGACGACGCTCGTGTGACCGCAGAGTTGTCTCACGCTGGCACTGATGCAGACGTCGTCTCGTGCGTGGTTTCCGACCGGTTCACGGTGGCTCCTTCCGGAAAGAAACCGGCTTCGACCCCGTCGGAACAGACCGAAGCCAAACCCAAATCCCGCGAGTGGCTGCTGGAACTCCCCGAAGGCGGCGTTCGCGAGCTGTTCGACCACCTCGCGACTCATGGCATCGTCACGGAGACCGAAGCAGGCAGAATGTTGGGTGGTGCAAGAGGCGTCCGCCGGTTCTCGTCAAAGCTGGAAGAGCTGGCAGCAGTGGTCCCATTCCAGGTCCGCGTGGACAACGTGTCGGGAGTGAAGCGTTACGTTCGAGAAGGCTTTTCATAATGCGGTCAAGAACACAATCAGAATGAACAGGTAACAGGCCGCTGGAAGGCTGTCTGAGGGGACAGGGGGAATCGTCGGGATGAGTACGTTGACGTCGCGGGATCGCGATCACATTTTCGAGTCGCTGCGTAAAGGACTGGTGCCGGAACGCGGTATCGACACCTTTGCTGTCGGCATCGAAAAGCAGCGGGGGGAGCTGCACCGCCAGCTCGATCTGGCGGAAGCTGGTGAAGGGACTATCAAGTTTCTGCGGGGTGGTTATGGGTGCGGCAAGACCTTCATGGCTCGCCTGGCTCTGCTTGATGCGCAGGAGAAGGGCTTCGCCACCAGCTTTGTCGTCGTGTCCGACAATGACCTGAGGTTTCATCGCTTCGACGACGTCTACCGGAAAGTGATGACGGAACTCGGCACGGCGTCCTGTCCGCGTGGGGCTCTGGGCGACATTCTTGATCGCTGGATCGGGCGGATCGAGGACGCACTGATCGAAGGCGGCGAAGATGAGAACGCTGATGACTTCGACGGCAAGGTTCGGCAGCGTCTGGATGAAGACCTCGCCACTCTGACCGGTGGCAAAGCCCCGCAGGACTTTGTGCGAGTCATTCAGACCATCTTTGACCTGAAACAGCAGGGCGACATGGCAGAAGCCGGAGCGTTGATTTCCTGGCTGTCCGGCAGCGGCAACGTCGCCGCCTCGGCAAAGAAAGCCGCCGGTATCAAGAGAGACATTGGCAGCCGCGACGCGCTGGACTACCTGCACGGTGTGCTGGAGATCGTCAAGGCGGCTGGCTATCGCGGTATGATGATCGTCATCGACGAAGCAGAGACGATCCTGCGGATGCGCAGTGACTCACGGCACAAATCACTCAACGGCATCCGTCAGATCGCTGACGCCTCGGTCGACTATCACGGGCTGCTATGGGTGTTCACGGGTACGGCCGAGTTCTTCGACACGCGGCAGGGTGTTGCTGGTCTCGCTCCGCTGCACGACCGCATTCGCTTCATGAAGCAGGGCAAGTTCGCCAGCCTGAGACAGCCGCAGCTCGAACTGACTCCCTTCCAGGATGACCGACTGCGCGCCGTCGCACTGAGACTGCGGGAGCTTTATCCGACTCAGGACCGCAGCCGTCTGGAAGCGTGCATCTCGAACGAGTTCATCGACCGGCTGGTTGAGCAGGTGACGACTGGCTTTAAGGGCGACGTCGGCATCGTGCCTCGGCAGTTCCTGCGGGAGTTCGTCAACCAGCTCGATGTGGTCAACGACAACGACGACTACGTTCCAATGGACGAATACGGCTTCACGCCGCAGGAGTTGTCCCCTGAGGAAGAGCAGGTGATCGCAGGCAAGGCTGGAGACACGGAGGCGACCGGAGCGGAAGGAACAGACAACGATGACAGCGAGCTGGTGCCCGAGGAGGACGCGTGGTGAGCGTCTTTGCCAGATTTGCTCCACGACTGCAGGAAGCCATCGTCGCGCGTCTGGGATGGTCCAGCCTGCGACCGGTGCAGGAACTCGCCGGTGAAGCACTGCTGTCCGGGAAGAACGCTGTCATCCTGGCACCGACGGCAGGCGGTAAGACCGAAGCCTCGATGTTCCCAGCACTTTCCGGAATGGTCACGGACCAGCCGGACGGAGTCGGAGCGCTCTACATTGCTCCGATCAAGGCCTTGCTCAACAACCAGGCCGAGCGACTTGGTCTCTACACCGAAATGGTCGGCCTGAGACGGCAGGTCTGGCACGGCGACACGCCCGAGAACGAGCGTCGGCGCTTTCTGAAAGAGCCTGCTGAACTGCTCATGACGACTCCCGAGTCGCTGGAAGTCATGCTGGTGTCGCAGCGGGTCGATGCCGTGAAGCTGTTTGGTGATCTGCGGATCGTCGTCATCGACGAGATTCACGCACTGGCCGGCAGCGATCGCGGGGCTCACCTGATCAGCGTCCTGGAACGTATCGCGAAGTTGTCACGACACGATGTGCAGCGCGTCGGCCTGAGTGCCACCGTCGGTAACCCCGAAGCGATCCTCGACTGGTTGCAGGGGACGTCTCAACGCGAGGGGCAGGTCGTCGATCCCCCAAAGCAGCCTGCCCGCCGACAACTGCTCGTGATCCATCGTCCCAGTTTGCCAGCTCTGGTCAGCGACGCGGCCGACCTCGCCCGCGACTGCAAGAGTCTGTTCTTCTGCCAGGCACGATCCGCTGCCGAAGCTGTCGCCGAGCAGATGCGACGTGCAGGAACGACGGTCTTCGTCCATCACAGTGCCGTCTCCAGGGAAGAGCGGCTGCTGGCCGAAGAGCGGTTTCATCAGGGCTCGGACACCTGCATTGTCTGCACATCGACGCTGGAACTCGGTATCGATGTGGGAGACCTCGACAAGGTCCTGCAGTCGGATGCACCGGACACAGTCGGCTCATTCCTGCAGCGTATGGGACGCACGGGCCGTCGCGAGGGCCAGGCAGCCAACACGACGTTCTTCTGCGAAACCGCCGACAGCGTGCTGCAGGTCATCGCTCTGATCGAACTCGCCAAATCCGGCTGGGTCGAGAGTATCGAGATCAACGATCGCTGCTGGCCGGTCCTCATTCACCAGCTCCTCGCGATGGCTCTCGCAGCCGACGGCGTGCCGACCGAAGAGGCCTGGGAGCACCTGTCTGCGGTTCCCGATTTCCGAGGCATCGACCGTGCCGAGTTCGACCGTCTGTTGGAGTGGATGATCGACGACGCGTCGCTCGTCATGGCCAGCGGGCGACTGGTCCTGGGACCGACAGCCGAACTCCGCTTCGGTCGCCGTAACTTCATGGAGCTGTTCGCCGTCTTCTCCAGTCCGGTCAATTACACGGTGCAGACGGTGGCCGGTCAGGTCCTCGGCACGCTGGGCCAGGACTTTGTGGACCAGCTCGCAGAAGGCGTGAGCTGTTTCCTGCTCGCCGGTCGACCGTGGGCGATTCTGCACGTGCAGCACGATGACCGCCGCATCCACGTTGAACCGGCTCCGCGCGGCAAGCAGCCGACATGGGGCGGCTTCCTGCCACAGTTTCTCGGCCAGTCTCTCTGCCTGAAGATACGTGACGTTCTGGCCTCCGATGAGTCATTCGCCTACCTGTCGCCCCAGGCCATCGAAGTGCTGGCCGAACAGCGGGAAGAACACACAGACGTAGCTTCTGCTGACAGCGACGGCATCATCGAAATCGGTAACGAGATTCACTGGTGGACCTTCGCCGGCGGTCGCAACAACTCGACGCTGCGCTACATGCTGAAGGCTCTCGGAGGCGACTGGACGATTACCGCTGACAATCTGCTGCTGAGAATTCGAGGCAGCGACCTCACCATGGCCCACTTCCGACAGGTTCTGAACATGCTGAGAACAGCCCAGGTGTGGAACGACGCCGAGCTATGGCAGTCCGTGTCCGCGTCACTTCCGGCGTACCGCCTGAGCAAGTTCCAGCCTCTGATGCCCGACTGGGTCGAACAGGAAGTCGTCGCTGAATACCTGCTGAACCGCCGCGAAGCCGAGCGGTGGCTTCGCGAGGATGGCGCTGACCGCGCAGCACTGGGAGAGTCAAGATGAAGGGCCGGACAATTCGCATCTACCTCGCCGATGGCGGGCCAACCGGGGTGCTCACTGCAGAGATCATCAACTGGACCGGCAAAGTCATCGTCGCCCCCCGCGAGAAGCTGGACGACGTTGCCAAACGGGACGAGGTGCGACGGACTGGTATCTACTGTCTGGTTGGACCAGACCCGGACACGCCGGGGCGCGACAAGGTGTACTTTGGCGAGGGAGACAGCGTCCTGACGCGACTTCTGGCTCACAGCAAGGATGAGTCGAAGGACTTCTGGACTCGCTGCGTCGTTGTGATCAGCAAGGACCAGAACCTCACAAAGGCTCACGTGAGGTATCTTGAAAGCCGTCTGATTCAGATGGGCCTGCAGGCTGGTCGTGCTGTGATTACTAACGGCACAGCCCCGTCGTTGCCGCCGCTCCCGGAACCGGACATCGCGGACATGGAGTTCTTTCTCGAACAGGTCCGCATGATGTTTCCCGTTCTCGGATTCGGATTCCTTCAGCCGCCGCCAGCAGTTCCCGACACAGCTTCTGAGGCGGACGACACACCGGAGACCGACTCTCCGCTCTTTGAACTCTCGGTCGTCGGTGCGAACGCGACTGCTCGCGAGATCAATGGTGAATTCGTGGTCTTCAAAGGCTCGACAGCCAGAAAGCAGGGCCTCGCGTCGTGGACCTCGTACAAGGCACTGCGCGACCAACTCATCAATGAAGGACGGCTAACCAATAGCGACTCTCCCGACTACCTGGTCTTCGCCGACAACGTCGCCTTCAACAGTCCAAGTGCCGGAGCCGCTGTGGTCAACGCTGGCAACCTCAACGGCCGCATCAACTGGAAAGTCGCCTCCAGCGGCCAGACCTACCAGGAGTGGTACGAGCAGAAACTGAAAGCCGCCGGTCTTGACAATGGCGACGACTGATGCCTGCACCCATTACGAATACTACCTCGGTGTTGTCCTTCCCAGCTTTCCTGACTTCGTACGACCCGTCAGACCTGCCGGGAGCAAGTCTTGATCCCATGGGGTTTGAGCGCGGGTACCTCCATCTCGCCGACAAGCTGCTGCCTGGGTTGACCAACGTGGCGGATCGACCGCGGTACTTCAGCGTGCTCTGCGCCGGAACGCTGTTGGCAAAAGTGGATGTCACTGAGTCGCCGCGACGGCAGGCTGCAGAACGCCTGCAGGGGCTGCTGCGGTTTGAGCGGTTGTGGGCACTCGCCAACGTGATGGCCAGCCGACGGGCCGGAGACAGCGACACGGTTCTTTCGGGGATTCGCGGTGTCACGTATGCGATCAGTCGAGCCAACTCGCTGGAACAGTCGGGGGCCTCACGGACCGACGCCAGTTTTCCGCTACTTTCGCGGCAGGTGCCTTACGGCGCAGTCGGTATCTATGGAGCCGTCGCCGACGGCATGCGGTTTCTCGACCGACGGCTCCTCGTGCTGACGCCGGACCTCGGTGAACGACTTGGGCAGCACTTTGTCGAGGCCACGAACATGCCGCCGGTACTGCAGAGAGCTGTGAAGAACGGCTCGGATGTCAGTGTCAGGCAGCTTGCCGACTGGGGCGAGCGAGCTCATATCGTGAACGAATACCTGCCGGTTGAACAGGACTGCTTCCGGGAAGCGTTGCATCGTGACCCCGTCAGGTCGCGGATGGCCGAGTGTCTGGAGCAATGCCCTGTGAAGAAACACGGGGAATCGGAACTCAATCGTCTCGGGCGGATCGTCCGAACGACTCGCCGCCAGCCGCTGAACCGCGACCTGTACGAAGCTGGTAGCACTGTTCTCGCGTTCGAGGAGACATACCGCCTGATTCTGCTCGGGTTCGAGCGGCTGTTGTGGTTGTGTCGCAATCTCCCAGCGGCATCAGTGACTCCCGCCGACATCAACAGTGATTCGGTACTGCAGCTTGTCAGTGAGCAGCTGCCTGACGTCGTTGGTCGATTATGTCAAGCGGCGGACTCGGCAACGTCTGAGCAGTTCTGCGTGGAGCAGCACCGGCTGAACGACGTGCTGACGTTTGTGCGCGAGGCTGCGACTGCATGCGATTCGCGACTGGAACTTGTCGAGTCGCTGATTCAGCGGCACACAGACGTGCAACGTGGGAAGTTCGATCAAGGCCGTCGCAAGATGCCGTGGCTCGAACGAGTGGGGGACCGCATTAGCCTGACGATGACTCGTGTCGGAGGACTCAACCGCGAAGCAACATCGCCAGACGCTGTCCGGCCGCACGAGTATCGGCTTCCGTCAGCGGACGCGCTCATTGCATCAGCCGAGGGCCGCACATGAGTCATTCGCGTTCAGGGAACGATCGCAAGCTGATCGACCATCTGCAGGCCGGCCCCGAGTGTGGGCGGCTGCTGGGGTTTGTGGGGACGTCGTATGAATTCGACTCGGAGTTCTTCGAGACGGACTTTCTTCCCTCACTGCTTGGACTTGGCGCGTGGGACGACCGGAACTGGTCGAGCCGGATCGCGCTGGAACGCCGTCTGGCAGAGCTGGAGTCAGCAAGTCTGCTGGTGGACTGTGGCCCCTATCGCAAACGTCCGCGTTCCCTGCGTGTGGAACTGACCCCCGTCGTGGCCGGTCGCGGACGCATTCTGCATGCGAAGGTACTGCTCGCGGTGCATGAAGACATGGTGCGACTCGTCGTCGGAAGTGCCAACCTGACAGAACCGGGGTATCGCCGGAATCGTGAAGTCGTCTCTGTGTTGACCGCGACACGCGGACAACACGGTCACGGCCCTTTGATCCAGCAGGCTCTATCCGGCCTGGCCGAACAACTCGGTTCACGGCTCAGCGACGGAGCCAGCTCGCTCGTTGAGCTGGCACAGAAGAAGCTCAGCGACTGGCAAGTCAGCGAGCCTGAACCGAACGAGTGGTTTCTGTGGAGCGGTGGCAAGGCGTCTCTCTTGCAGCAGGTGCTTGATCGCTGGCCGGCGGATGACTCGATCCAACGTGTCACCATCGTCTCACCGTTCTGGTCGGAAGAGTCACCGAGTGGGCCGTTGTCACAGTTTGCAGACGAACTGACGTCACGAGGCATCGTGAGCCAAAACACCGAGCTGCTGCTGCAAACTGAAGCTGCTCCTGACGGCCTCGGTGGCTGGCAGCCGCGACTGCCGGAGTCACTGCATTCCTTTGATGCTCGATCAACCGGCCTGCGAATGTTTGCTCAAGCGATCGATCCAGGTGTCGCTCCCGACGAGATTGGCATGACGGACGACTTTGTCGGTCTCCGGGCGTTGCATGCCAAAGTGGTCGTGATTGATGGAAGCGATTCGACCCTCGGGTATTTCGGTTCGGCCAACTTCACAACACGCGGGTGGGGTTTCATGAACGACCCCTCTGCCGCAAACATCGAGGCAGGTGTGCTCCTACGTCGCTCGGGGCACGATCGCAAACAACTTCACACGCTGCTGCCCGAGGCATCCGGACAGCCGATTGAGCTGCGTGGCGATTCGGTTCACTGTTTCGCCGGGCTGGACGAGTCCGAACTTGCAACGCCGTGGCCAGCCTTCCTGCGCGAAGTGCTGTTGCGGCCCATGACGGAACAGGCTGAGCAACTGGAACTCCTGCTCGTTGCGTCCCCGGACGCAGTGCAAGGTGACTGGAGTGTCGAGTTGTGTCCAAGTGAGTCAGGTGAGACCCGGTGCCTGTTTCGCTCGGAGAATGCCGAGCCGCTCGTTGGGGACCTGGACGCTCTTTCGCACCGGGTTCCGCTCAACGATCAGTCACTGAGGCATCTGCTGCTCGATCAGGAGGTGCTGGTTCGTTGGTGGGATTGCCCACAGGGGCGTACGTTCCCGCTCAATGTCGCCGTCGAGGCGCGGACGACGTTGCCCATCAGTCCGGAATCCGGGCGCCCCGGTGAGAACCAGTTGCTGGCTTACTACCAGGGTCGTGTGACGTTCGAAGACCTGTTCCCAAATCCGGACGTCCCTGGAGCGCCACTGCCTCAGCAGGCCGAAACCCAACTGAGTGGCGTTGATACTTCACAGATTCAGTCGTACGTCATGCGTGAGTTCGTCGAGGCGTTGAGTGGTTTGAAGGAGGACCTGACCGCCGCAGCCCGCACACATCCCGCGTGCATGCGACTGGCACTGCTTGGTTCGGTAAGTCCCGTCGAGCTGGCTCGTCGTGTGGTCGATGCCGTGGACGGTGGCCAGCGAACAGCAACTGCAGCCGGCTTTCAGCTCGTCGAGATTCTGAGCTGCCTTGATCACGTCCGCGACGCAGAGACGCAGGATGATCATCAGTCGGCATGGTGTGAGCTGATTGCGGACGCGGTCCGGCAGGTCTCCACGAAACTCGATCAGCTCAGAGAGTCAAAGCAGAACGAGCTATCATCCGAGTTTTCCCGGTATGAGCGAGCCATTCTCCGTCCCCGCAAGCGGGAGCGTCGCTGATGAAACGCTCCACTGAATTCAATCTGGGACAGGACGAAACACGCATCAAAGACCAGGATGACGCTCGGCGTCAGGAGCTAACTGTCGATCGACTGCTGGAACGCTTCTTCCACCCGGGCCCGACTCGACGACGCGAGCTGCAGATACTTGCGGACGAAGTCGGAATGGGAAAGACATTCGTCGGACTGGGTGTGGCGTATTCGCTGCTCGCGGCCATGCGCGACGGCGACCACGATTCGGATGACCTTCGTGGTTGCTACCGCAAAGTGCTGATCATCACGCCGAGGAACTCGGCACTGTTCAGGAAGTGGACTCGGGAAGTTGGTGAATTCGTCAAACGCTGCGTCCTCCCGGAACATCAGGAGGATGCACGACGCTGGTTTTCTTCCGCTCCTGTCGAGCGGCTTGATGACCTCGTGGTCGAACTGCGTCGCAGAGGCACTGGCCCGCGAGTCATCGTTGCCAGCATGGGCATTTTCGCGGGCGGGCGGCGGATGGACTACGACCTCAAACGCGAGCAACTGCTGTCTGTTCTATTCCGTTTCTGGGGACCACGGTTCAAGAAATGGCAACGCCTCAATCTGCTCAAAGGCGCAAAGGCAGGCTGGCCGAGCCATCCGGACGAACTCGGAGTTTTCCCCGACACGGCTTTGGACCAGTTGCCGTTTTTCGATGAAGACTTGCTGAAGGCCTTGCGTCTGTTGTCCTCCCGCAGTGATCACATCGAGAGATTGTTGGAAACCTGTCGCGAAGTAGCGGCTCCCTATGTTCGAGGCCGCAGCGAGCTCTTTGGCCGAGTCACAAAACAACTCGACAGCATCTATCGCGAGCTGATGGCTGACCTGATCGGCAGTGATCTGCCTCTGGTCATCGTAGATGAGGCTCACAACTGGAAGAACGGTCCGACGTCCGGCAAGAACGGCTATCGCGAATTCGCTCGTGTGATCGCGCCACGAACACGCCGTGCCCTGCTGCTGACTGCGACGCCGTTTCAGCTTCGTCCCAATGAGATGCTAGAACTACTGCGTGTCGGCGACGATCTGCGGCCGTGTCCCTCTGCGGCCGCCTCAGTGGCCCGATGCGAGTGTCTGCGAGAACTCCGGGAAGAAGTCATCCGTCCCGTGCTGGATCGCTCAGAGCTGAGCAGCCGGCGTTTCGGACAGGCATGGTCAAAGCTGCCGTCTGGAGTCACGACGGAAGCACTGGCCGCGGCGTGGTCTTGCAAAGCGGTCGTCAATGCCCGGCAACAGCTTAAAACCCTCGCCGCTGAACACGGCCTCGTGTCGCGCAGCCGAGCCGATTCCATCACGGACCAGGCGGTTGCCGATCTCGATCCAGCCGTGCGGCAGCTTCTCCGTGAGGCTTTGCTGTTGCTGACGTTCAACGCGGACCTCTCCGGTGAGATGGGCTCACTCGTCATTCGGCACCGGCGTGCGACGCGCCATCGACGAGTGCTGGTCGGTAGCGAGTATCAACAGCCGCCGAATGAATCAGAACTTCGGGCTGACCAGCACACGTTGCACTCTGCGCCGGGAATTGATGTTCATGGCGACGAAGAGCTACCTCACTATCTGCTGATGCGATGTGTGTCCGAGGCGCGACGCGGACGGTCGTCACTCGGAACGGCCATCACAGGCTGCTATTCGACACTGATGGAGAGCGCCGATGGACGGCTGCTTCGAAATCAGTTGCAACGTGACGAAAAGGGAGCGGTCTACTTCCGACTACTCCAGAAAATGACGAGCGTCCGCCGGGATGGCCGACACCCCAAGGTGAAGGAAGTCGTTGCGAAGGTCGTCGCAAACTGGCATGCGGGAGAGAAGACGCTGATCTTTTGCTTCCGAACCAATACCGCACAACGGTTGCACGAGATTCTCGATCACGCAATCGGACGTGAACTCAGGAAACGGCGGAAGCGATGTCTTGGTGATGCCACGGCGATGAAGACGCTGAGGAGCCGGTTGACCGGACGGGACCGTGACCTCATTCCGATTATCCTCGACCGTGTGCTTTGGTCGGTGCTGTGGAATGCCCCGTTGCGAACAATGGCCAGCCGATCGCTCGTTCCACATGACCTGGAACTGCGAGATGAGGAGCTGCAGAGTCTTGCAGAATTCTCGCTGCGTGCAGGCGTCGATTTACTAGCCGAGCGTGTGGATCGTGTCTTCCTGCATCGAGCGGTAGAGACGGTAATCGCCCGGCGTCTCCTGAGCGAACTGAAACCGTGCGGGCGACTACTCCAACTGCTCAGAGCGGTCGCGTGCGAATCGTGGATCGAGCGCAGCTACGGCGTCTCAGCCGATGATAACAAGAGGCAAGCTGGCGACGATCAGCCGCATGCAGATGAACGTGGCGTCCACACTGCGTACTCGCTTCCCAATGCTGCCGACCAGGCCTCAGTCGAGCGGATTGCTATCGCGATCCGTCGTCGGCGAGATCGCGTCCGCGACCAGGGGCGTCTCTCGGTATTCGATGCCTACTCGCGTGGCCCCAATCTCTGGCTCGGGATCGAGCCACATGTTTCGTGGGAGTCAACTGCCACAGGTGCCACAGAGACAGCATTGGCCCTGCACGACATCCACCGGCATCTGGATTCCCTCACGACTGCCAGCGACAAGACATTCGACTGGCAGTCCCGTCGAGCCGTTGTCGAATCTATGCGTCGGGCGGTTCTTCGCGAGTCACTCCTCGTGCGGATGCTTCCTGGTCAGCAAGCACGGGAACACTCTCATTGGGGCGATCTGCTTGTCGAACACTTTTTCAAGTCACTGCCAGGCCAGTCTGAGAGTGTGGCAGATCGCGTCGCCGTCTTTCTGGAAGACCTCGCGTCCGCGAGTGGTCATATCACCGATAGAAACAGCGCCCGATACTCGCTGTATGAAGCGACGCGTCTACAGGATCGTCAGTTCGTCCGGCTGGTCCTCGGGGCGACCGATCCTGCGACACGGGAGCGGATTTTCGCCGGGTTCAACACACCACTGCTACCTGAAGTGCTGGTCTGTACGTCGGTCGGTCAGGAGGGAATCGACCTGCACCGTCACTGCCGACACGTCGTACATTTTGATCTGCCCTGGAACCCGGCAATTATGGAGCAACGTACGGGCCGCACCGATCGCATCGGCAGCAAGACATTCCGCGAACGAGCCCGAAACGATGGCACGTCAGCCTCGTTCCTCGAAATCGGGGCACCCTACCTCGCCGGCACGTACGACGAGCGGGTCTTCGAAGAACTGCGTCTGCGTGCGCAAACCTTCGAGGTACTGACCGGTGGAGACCTTGCCGCCGACCGGGCAGACGTCAGCGACGAACAACGCCATGCCGAGGGGCAATCTACAGGTATCCACCTTGTCCCGTTGCCGGAATCGCTGGTGTCGTCCCTCCGTGTGAATCTTCATGTCTGGCCCGACCCAGTCGGCACCTTTCGTTCGGCTGCGGCGCAGTGACGCACGATGGGTGACTCGGCTGGGAATTAGGATGTAGAATTATCTGGAGATTTGTAGAAAACGCGCGAACAACGGCTGACCGTCGCGCATCTAAACCCCGCAAGCACGGCGAGGTCACTCGACATCGCCGTATCCACAAGGCAGCAGACAGCAACACATACCGGGAACAAGAGAGATGATGGTTTTCAGGTCAGGACTCATTAGCGAACAGAGCGGTTATGGACGGTTTGCCGATCAATCGGCGAATACGTTGCCGTGCCCTCTGCGCTTGTGACATCTGGCCTGCCTCTCTCTGCGATTGCATAGCCCGGTGTCACTGACATCGGGCTTTTTTCGTGCGGCGAGGTCGCCTTGCTCGAGCTGCCGCTCGGATGAGTCTCGAAGTGGCAAGACACATACAACGAATGGGTCGGTAGCTGAGATGGTTTAGCGACGGTCTGAAGAACCGTAGACGAGGATTCAAGCGCCTCCCGACCCACTTGCGCATCTGATGCGCACTCACATGCCCCGTTCTTCTAACGGCTCAGGATGCTGGCCTTTCAAGCCGGCGATGCAGGGTTCAATTCCCGCACGGGGTACTTCGATTCAATCATGGCCTGTTAGTGAAACTGGACATCACGCGACGCTTCGAACGTCGTATTCCGGGTTCGAATCCTGGGCGGGCTACTTGATACGGGATGAAGGGGAGATGGCGCCCCGCCTGGTTTGGGACCAGGAGACGGCAGGTTCGAGTCCTGCCATCCCGACTTGCGGACATCACGACACAGCCCGGTCGTTCAACGGTTAAGGACGCCGTCCTGATAAGGCGGAGACGAAGGTTCGACTCCTTCTCGGGCTACTTGGAATTCACACGACAACAACATGGAGTCTGACATGCCGACGCTGCATCGATTGAAACGGATACCCACGCCCTTCACGAGGTCGTGGTGTAACGGCAGCACAGCAGACTTTTAATCTGCACGGCGAGGGTTCGAATCCCTCCGGCCTCATTGAGCGGCGAGTCGCAACAAGCAGAAACGCATCAGCGATTCGGCTGCGGCCCGTAGCTCAATGGTCAGAGCAGGCTCCTTATAAGGGCACGACGACGGTTCGACTCCGTCCGGGCCGACTGACGACGAAGCAACAACACGGGATCGAGGTGTTAGCGGCAGCACATCCGGCTCTTAACCGGACAGGTGAGGGTTCGAGCCCCTCCGATCCTACTCGACGACCAGCACTGGTCGTTCAGCGGCAAGGACACCGCACTCGTAATGCGGCAACGTGGGTTCGAGTCCCACCCGGTGCTCTGTAGTTCTTTGACAATTGGTTCATTTCATCAGCGCCCATGATGTAGCGGCAGCCTACTGCCTTGCCATGGCGGAAGTGCGGGTTCGACTCCCGCTGGGCGCTCTCGGCAGACCTTGCGTCTGCACATATCAGGGCGTGGGAAAGTTTGGGAATCCGCGTGCTTCGGGAGCACGAGATCGCCGGTTCAAATCCGGCCGTCCTGACTGCGGCGTCGGCCGCGACGCTAACATTGCGGTGGTGCTCGTGTTGGTACGGGCCGGCGGCTGTTAACCGTCTTGACGCAGGTTCGATTCCTGCCACCGCAGCTCTACGGAAGTCATCCGGCCGGATGAGGAGCCTGCCTCGAAAGCAGGTGCGGGCGAGTCGCCCGTTGTGGGTTCGAGTCCCACGACTTCCGCTTGTTGAAACAACACGTGCCCTTGGCCGAGCGGCAAAGGTTCCAGGCTTCCAACCTGGC
>CAXBME010000026.1:0-126894 GCA_963976765.1 uncultured Planctomycetaceae bacterium | reverse complement strand
TGCGACACCTGATCAGCGGCAATCGTCAGATCAACGTCGTCGTTCGTGATCGTGCTGGTGGCCGTTGAGGTGGCGATGTCGACGGCGTGTTCGGCCACCGTGTCAGATGCTCCGGAAAGGGTGACGACGAAGTCTTCGTCCAGCTCCACAACTCGATCGCCGGTAACGTTGATCGTGATCGTCTGAGTCGTCACGCCCGAAGTGAACGTCACCGTGCCGGAAGGGAACGAGCCGCCAAAGTCAGCAGCCGTCGCAGGATTCGAGCCGGTGCCGGTCACCGCGTAGCTGGCCGTCGTCGTTCCGTCCGTCGCGCCGGATCGAGTCACCGTAAACGTGTAAGCCGTGTTGCCACTCTGACCTTCATCCTGCGACACCTGATCAGCGGCAATCGTCAGATCAACGTCGTCGTTCGTGATCGTGCCAGAGTCGGAAGACATTGCTCCAACGTTGTATGTGTTGTTCGGAGGTGCAACAGTGTCGGCGAGCACTGTTACCTGAACGGTTTCGTCCAGCTCGACATCTGAGTCGCCAGTTGGGTCGATCGTTAGAACTGCTGTGGGCTGACCAGCTCCAATAACAATTGTGCCTTGACCGGTTCCTGCGCTGAACGAAGCAGCTCCACTCACAGTAAAATCGGTATTCGCATCTGCCGTTCCCGTCACTTCAAAGTTAACCGTAATCGCATCCGTCTGGTCGCCTGCACGGGTAAACGTATACACCAAATTGGGAGTGCCGTTCTCTTCAACCGTATCAACCGTTGCTGCTACAGAAATTTGCGGAGTGTCGTCGTCAATAATAGTGATGACATGTGATGCATTTCCTGCATCGACGGTGGACGGCGACGTTGGGTTCGTCAGACTTAGATTTATAGTTTCGTTGGGCTCTTTAATCGCATCATCATTGATTGTGAATACGGCGTTTTGAGTTCCGCTGGCTGAGAAGGTCAAGGTCACGGGGTTCGTTGTGCTTGTGAAGTCAGCACCGGCACCACGAGTTGCACTGCTTCCGCCAGCGTCACTAACGTCGACCGACAGATTACCTTCGAGAATTCCTGTGCCGGTCATTCCATTGGCGGTAATCAGCAATGTTACTGCAACATTGACATTGTTCGGATTTGGAAGTGGGCCTTCATTGACCGAACTTGTCGACTGGTCGAATGAGAATACTGCCGTGTCGTTGTCATTGATCGTGCCGGTCCCGGAATCGGCTCCTGTAACTCCACGATTGCCAAGTGATTGAGCGGCCAGGCTGATTGTTGCGGTCAGTGTTTCTGTTCCTTCCACAACCGTATCGTTGATTGTGGAAACGGTCACCGTCTGGCTGCTGGTGTTAGCATTCAGAGTGATTTGCTGCCCGCTGTTGGCGAAGTCAGCAGCTCCTTCGGTTGAAACATCGGCAAAGGCCACGTCGACCAGAACGTTGGTGTCAATCTGTTTGTCGGTCGAAACCGTAAACATCAGGTCTCCACCTTCGGTGACCGATGCGTTGCCAATCGTAATTGTCGCCGAATCGTCATCGGTAATATTGACGGTGGCTGACGCTGTTCCGAGAGTGACCTGAGGATCGCGAGCTGTGAACCCCGTCAGGGTCACCATGACGGACTCGTCGTCTTCGACGATGTCGTCCCCAAGGACGGTCACGTCAATTGTCTGCGAAGTCGAATTCGCTGAGATTGTTACGGTTCCAGAAAGAGCCGAGTAGTCAGTGCCAGCAGTGGCCGTACCTGCGACGCTGTAACTGACAACGGTATCCACCGAACTCGGGTTCGACAGAGTGACCGTGAAGCGTCCTGGCGTTGACGAATCGGTTTCCGCTCCGTTGGTCGTCTGGGCGATGCTGACAGTGGCGGTGTCAACGTCGGTAATCGTCCCGACAGCTCCGTCGGTGGTGTTGATTGTCCGTCCACCCGTTGGCGTCATCCCGGTGTTCACTGACAGGTCGACATTGAACGTTTCGTCGCCTTCAACGATCGCGTCACTGGTCAGCGGAACCATTACCGTGCGCGATGAATTGTCACCCGCAGGGAATGTGACCTGCTGAGTGGTCGCCGTGAAATCTGCACTCGAAGCCGAGTCCGGAGTGAAAGTCACGTCAAGAGTAATGGCAGTATCGATGGCTTTATCAAGCGCGATGGTGAACGTCATCGTGCCGTCTTCTTCGCTGGCCGTAGCGTCAGCGATCGTGAATGTCGCCGTGTCGTTGTCAGTAATGCTGCCTGTGGCCGCGTCAGTGACGTTGAAGCTTCGTGCCCCAAGAACGGTTCCGGCATTCACAGCCAGTGTTGCGGCAAAGCTTTCTGTGGCTTCAACAATGTCGTCATCATTGATCGCAACGGTCACTGTCTGGTCAGCATTTGTCCCACTGTTAAACGTGACAGTGTCTGTGGCAGAGTCAAAATCGGTGCCGCCACCGGTCGCTGAAGTGCCGGAGTAGTTCACGTCGATCGAGGCTGCAATGTCGATTGGGTTGCTCAGCGACACTGTGAATGTGGCTGTTCCATCACCTTCGTTGACGCTGACATCCTCAATCGTGAACGTCGCCGTGTCGTTATCATTGATCGTGCCGGTTGCCTGGTCGGTCACGTCCACACTACGAGCACCAAGGCTGCCGTTGACGGAAAGCGAAGCAATGAAAGTTTCGGCCAGTTCGACAATATTGTCATTGTTAATTGCGACGGTGACCGTACGGTCTCCCGTCGTATTTGCTGAGTACATCACCTGGTCTGTGGTGGAATCGTAGTCGGTGCCACCGCCAGTGGCTGTGCCACCACCGTAGCTGACATCAATCGTCGCGGCGGTGTCGATTGCCTTATCCAGTGAAACCGTGAACGTCGCCGTGGTGCCGCCTTCGCCAATCGATATATCGCCGATGGTAAAGGTAGCCGTATCGTTGTCGGTGATCGTTCCTGTGCCCTGGTCGGTCACGATGACACTTCGCGTGCCGAGTACAGTTCCCGAATTGACCGCCAGCGAGACCGTGAAAGTTTCTGTCAGCTCGACCAGATCGTCATTGGTGATCGCGACAGTTACAGTTTGAGCCGTAGTCGAGTTGGCGGTAAACATCGCCACATCGGTAGCCGAGTCGTAGTCCGTGCCACCGCCCGCCGCGGTGCCGCCGCCATAGCTGACATCAATGCTCACAGCGGTGTCAATCGGGTTGTTCAATGAAACAGTGAACGTCGCGTTTCCAGTTGCTTCGTCGACCGTTACATCGTCAACAGTGAAAGTTGCCGTATCATTGTCCGTAATGTCGATCGAATCCGTTGTCCCTCCGCCAAGCACAGCGTCGCCGCTGCTGATCCCGGTCAGAGTAATGCTGACGGCTTCAGTTGCCTCAACCGTGGTGTTTCCATCGAGTACGACGATCGGAATCGTGGCTGAGGTCATCCCGGAAGGAATTGTAATTGTGCCGGTGTTTGTCCCTGCGTCGTAAGTGACGTTGCCGGCAGTCGCGATGTTAAAGTCAGTCACGTCATCAGCCGTTCCCGCGACTGAAAAATTGACCACAGTATTTGTCCCGGTCGTCGCAGACTGTGTCACAGTAAACAGCCCGTTAGCCGAACCTTCAACACCATCTGTAGTTCCGGCGATGCTGACCGACGGTGCCGGATTGAGAGTGATTCCCTGTCCGACAAATTCAAATGAACCGCCACCGACAACTCCCCCCGTTGCCTGCCTGACGAAGTTCAACTGAGTGGATGCCGAGAAACCAGCGCTAACGGTAAACACGGCATCGAATAGCTTCAGTTCGGCGTCGGTAGCAGGGACAGGAAACGCCGAGCCGAAGTTAAAGAACGACGTTTGAACAACACGATCCGTGTTTGAGTCAGCATCGGGAGTGACAGTTGATTCCAAATCGTCAACAACTCCCTGGTGGCCGTTATCCGTCTTCGCATTCTCAAACCGTACGAATGTCAGCTCACTGGAGTCGTAATGCATTGTGAGATTGAACAGGATTGAAGCCTGCAACGCTGCCGGACTGCCCAGGGCTGCTGCTGTCCCATCGAACGTCTGGTAGGTAACAGGAATTGTAATCTCCTGACCAGCCCCGACGGTTAGCGTCGTTGTGGGACCGGCAGTCACTAGCTGAGCTGCCAGCAACGTACGATCTTCGAGACGCTCCATTCGTTGATGAAGCCCTCGCGTCAATGTTCTCTGTGGAGATCGGTGACGCGTTCGACGTGATTTCGACACGACGTTGCCATAAACATTTGTTAGGTATGTTCGAAAAAGATTTAGCAACATGACAGTTCTGCCTCGTTCAAAAGAAGGGGCTCTATGTGCGATTTGGGAGAACGAACCCGTGCCCACGTGAATGGCAGGTCGTATTTATGAGTATCTGACGCCGGCAACAGGGTAAGCTGGGGTGCGGGTAGTGCTGAACTCGACTGGGGTGCGGGTAGTGCTGAACTCGACACAACCTCTAAAACGATAAAACGCACAGCTACAACAACAAATTTAACGAGACGTCAATCTGGTCTGTAATGAATGCTTGATCCACGTTTGCTCCAGAGCCACTGTCCCGCTGAGTTTGAGTTGTTCCCTTTGGATCGTCAGTTCCTGCGGCCTCAGAAGCGGAACTTTCGTCAATGACCAGCAAAGCGGCAGGGGCAGGTGGCAAAAACGACGGAGTTTCTGGTACTGCCGATTCTGAAGCTTCTTCTGCTAACCGCAGGGGTGGCGCGAGTCGTCCCGAGGGAGGTGACGGAATCGCATTGACGTTTGCTTTAATGGCAGTGGCTGTCAGGGATGTACCACCCTGATTTGCTTCGATACTGGAATTTGGAAAAAAAGCCTTAACGAGTGCGATCAGGATCCCATCATTGAAATCAAAAATTGAGTCTTCATTAACATCAAAAATTGATTCTCCGTTTAGAGCGTTGACGTTGGCTTTGATCGTGGCAGCCGACAGTGAGGTGCCACCCTGGTTCGCCTCGATACTGGAATTCGGGAAGAAAGCTTTGACGAGCGCGATCAGAATCCCGTCATTGAAGTCATAAACATTGTCACCATTGACGTCTCCATTGACAGCTATGGCGGACTGAATTTTGACCGTCGCTCCAGCCTGAGTGAACACCTCGAAGGTTTCACCGTCGATCGTCTGGTTGGCCCCCTGAGTCCAGCCTGTGCCGATGTTGATCGTGTCGTCAGCGTCTCTCAGAATAACTAGAGTGTGAGCGTCGTTTGTCGCGAACGGTGAAGAGCTGGCGGTGGTGGGGCCGGCTCCGGTGATGGCGAGAACTGTTGCCAGGTTGAGCGTCAACGTCTGAGTCGCTGAGTCTTCCAGATCAATGACTTCGATATCGTTGATTCTGTTGCCAGGGATTTCTGTCAGGTTGATCGATGCGCCGCTGAACGACGCATCGCCCGTCAGAGTGTCGACTCCCGTGCCGCCGTCAAATCGTGGTACGTTTGGATTTGAGAAATTTGCCAGGTTCGCCGTGAGGACATCGTCGCCGGAACCACCAATCAGAACGTCGGAGCCACCATCCGAGATCAGGGTGTCGTTGCCGCCTCCACCAACGAGAATGTCAGCAGCGGTGCTGCCCGCATCGGCTGTCAGAGTTTCCGCCGTCGAATCGCCGATCTTTTGCAGACCATTGCCGAGTTCGCCATCACCGCCAACTCCATTATTAAGCCCAAAATCAGTCCCGAAGAAGACCGTGACCCTTCCACGGGTCGAATACGGTTCGCCGATGAAAATTTCATCAAAACCGTCACCATTGAGATCGACCCCGGATGTGACTCGCTGTCCAGCATGGTAGCTGGCAGAGCCACTCAGCCTGAACCCTGTGATGCCATTCAGGCTGCTGAGATTGCTCGGCGCGGTGGTCGATACATTGGACCTGCCGAAAACGACATAAGCCTGCCCGTTGTTTGCTCCAGGTGCCGTTGATTCGGAACTAATCGTCGGAGCCCCGATCACGACATCATCAAACCCGTCGCCGTTGATGTCGCCGGTAATGTCGACGGATGTCCCGGCGACGTCGTAATTCGCTGCTCCATTCAGAATAAACCCGCTTGATCCGGCTATCTGAGTGAGGTTTAGAGAACCGGAAGATCCAATGTTCGTCTTTCCGAAGACGACATAGACACGCCCCGCCACGTGGGCGTAGTCGTCGCTGCCGGGAGCCCCCACGACAAAGTCATCAATTCCGTCTCCGTTGACATCACCGCCGCTGCTGACAGCTGCACCCGTGGCCGCCTTTTCGTTCAGCACGCCAGTTGCGGTGAAACCGGTCGTTCCATTCAGTGAATTCACTTCGACGGTAGCACTGAAACTGGTCCTGCCAAAAACAACAAAGACCCTGCCATTGTATGCTCCATAGTCGAACTTCGGGGCACCGACGATCAGGTCGTCCAACCCGTCGCCGTTGATGTCTCCGCCAATGCTGACTGACGAACCGATATAAGCCTGGTTGCTGGCATCACCAACGGCCTGGGTATCCGTAAACCGAAAGCCGTTTGTACCATTCAGATCCGAAATATTGAGATTGGCAAACCCGTTTTCCTTACCGAAGACCACATAGGCTGCGCCGACGCCATAGGAAGCTCCAACATTCGTTCTTGGTCCACCAAAAACAATATCATCAAACCCGTCGCCATTGAGATCTCCGCCAGTTGCGGCAGCGTTAGCAGCATTGAAGTCTGGCGTGCTGCCAAACCCCGTCAGACGAAAGCCGAGCGAGTCACTGGCACCGGCATCAATACTGCTCAAATTGACTTCGGTGTTGTTTGCTTTTCCGAAAACAACGTACCCCGCGGCGCCGTCGGCCGTTGCGGAGTACCGAGCAGTGGCAACAAGGATGTCATCAAATCCGTCGCCATTCACGTCCCCTGCACCAGAGACTGCGGTTCCGGCGTAATCGGCCGGTCCGGGAATTCCGCCATTGACTCCGCGAATTACGAAGCCGTCTGTTGCCTTGAGATCGTCAAGATTTGGTGGGGGGCTGAAACCGTCAGACTTTCCAAAAAGAATGTACGCCGCCCCCGCGTTGACGTTCTCGTAATAGGCTCCAACGATCACGTCTTCAAAACCATCGCCATTGACATCGCCAGCTGGCTTGATCGAACTGCCGAAATTTGTGCCTCCTGGAGATGCTCCAGTGATTTGAAACCCGACCGCGCCTGAAACATCAGTTAAGAGAATGTTGGCGGCGCTGAGCAGGGTTCGATTTTCAAGAGTTTCCGGCTGGCTCGACACTTCCGCAACACCGGCGGCTCGTGCTCGCTGGCGGCGAATGATGCGGGGTGGCGCACAGAATTTCGAGCGGGTACCAGAGAGACACTTCAGCCAATCGGTCAGCAGCATGGTTCGTAGCTCCAAACGACACACACCCAGGATGCAAAATCTCGCGGCCTGGAAAATCAAATATTGGACTCCGGGCGTCGACTGAACAGCTTCTGCTCAATCCATCCCAGGATTCTGATTCAGTTCAATGGCTTTCAATGGCTTTTATCAGCGACTCAAATTGCAACCCAGAAAACATTTACACACAGATTGCACAGACACAGTTTCAGGCAGTTGCGGATTGTCATTTAGTCCGAATCGGTTTGGACGGTTGTTTTACCGGATGGTTCCCGAATCTCTTACTCGGGACAAATCCGACGAAAAGCATCGAGATCGAGCGGTAAACTGCTCTGAAACTCGATACACATCCGGTGATTCAGAACCGCTTTATCTCAACTGAGCATCCGTGCGGAAAGGAGCTGCAACATCGATGTTAAACAGCTCTGGCAGCCACTCAAGTACCTCATGCGACTTGAGCGTTCACTCAAAACTTCCCCGGCACTCATTGCCGACCCCGTCTCCAGCAGTGGACATTCCCTAAGTCAAACGCGCCGCTGGCAATCAGTTTTCGCTGGACTACCGGCGACGCTGCATGCCTGGTCCTACTCACAGTTCTTCGTCCGGACCAATCGAAAGTGTTCTTCGAATCTCGTCCGTTTTGAATCCGATCATCATTGGCCGGACAACTCCGGGTAACGCGATAACATCGTACAGCTCTTCAACGATTCCTTCGATCCTCAACCAGTGAACGATGTCTCCGGAACGCAGATCGATGATCTGAATTCCGCATCTGGCATCGGCATCTCGGTTCTTCAACTCTTCATCAAGTGCCAAACCGGAAAATGTCTTGTTATGCCGAGGCCGCGACAGGCCGACAATGGCATAGTCTCCAGTAAACGCCATCCCCCGCTGATAGCCGGGGCAGAAAGTTACCGGCTCAAATTTTCGCTTCTCAAAATCAATGTACCCGAAGAAACCGTTTCCGGAATCCAGCACCCAAAGTTTGTCTCGATACCACCGTGGCGAATGCGGCATCGACAATCCTTCGACGACGATTTCGTTCGTCTCAACGTCAATGATGCACCCGCCATCGCGCCGCCGATCTCTCCATCCGTCATTGACGTCTGACTGACTGACCGCTGATACCCATTTGGGACGACCATCCTTCATGGCCATCCCGTTCAAATGGCAGCGATCTTCGGCAGCAAGTCGACTGATAAACGGCGGTTTCCACAGCGGTCGAAAGCTGTGAGTGTCGCTCTTCGTAGACAGGCAGCCAAAAAGTGTGTTTACAAACACGACTCGACCGTTCGAGTCAACGGCCACGTCGTGAACATCAATGTCGCCCGTAGTATACCCGATCTGAGGCACGTATAGTCTGTCATACCCGTCAGCTGTCTGCCCAGGTTCGAGTGCATTTTCAAATCGCCAGAGCTGGAAGAGCGAACTCATCCAGAGAGTCTGCCCGTTGTTGTCTGAGCAGAGTCCCATGCATCTATTGAACGTGCGTTCGAATACCGACAGCTTGTCCTCTGGCTTCAGACCAATGAGAAACACCTTGCCGGTCTGATATGTTGTAAACCCGAGGCTGACCTTCTGGTCGGCCATCCAGTTTGTAATCTGTCGTGACCCACTGATTTCGAGTCGAGGTTCCGGGGTGGGCTCCATGCCATCGGCAACCTGGGTTTCGGTTGTCATAACGTCAGTCTTGTGTGAGAGCTGCGGATTTGCCCAAGGGCATCAGGGAGAACTCCATCCGACCAGAATCTGTTGATCTGGTCTGACTTCTTCCTTTACGGCGTTTGATACGAAAACTTCCAGGCAGCCTGGTCGCCCGCTACGAAATACCGAGGTGTTTCGATCTTTGCAAACCTTACTGCATTCGTACTCGCGTCTATCTTCTGTAATCGGCCTTCACGCTAGCTACTGGCCACACCCGTTGCAATTCATTTGTCAAAGTCTGCGGTGTCCAACTCAGCTCACGGCATTCCCGGCTCATGACAACTGATCCATCAGTCAGGTGCAGCCATTTTGTTGCAACTTGTCAGCACGGCAGTCATGACTGTGAAAGTCTCAACTATTGCGCCAACCGGTGGGATCGACCGGGCGACGTTGAACCGTTTTCTGACATAAACCTCGGCGATCACGATCGGCTCATCAATCAACGGACGCTCAACTCTAGTTGTCAGAATTTGCCGATGGCAACGATCAGTTTGATTTGGCTCACCACTCAGGCCACCAAACCTTCCGGTTACGAAGTCGCGATCGGCTGTGAGTTTTAAGCCATAAACGCCACCGATGTCCGGGAACTTGCTCTTTCGCGGTTTCCAGGGCTCGTTTGAATTGCATCGAGCATGTCTACCTTGCCAACATGCCCGAACTCATCAATTTGCGGTAGTTACGGATTCAACATGTACGATCGACTTGTTTTGCTCAGCGGTCGCGCCCATCGCGAACTCGCCCTGGAAATCGCACAGCACCTCGGCCTCGAGCTGGGGGATGTTCAGTTAGCGGATTTTCCCGACGGAGAAATCAGTTGCAAACTGGACGAGAATATCCGAGGTCGCGACGTATTTCTGATTCAGCCGACCGGGCCACCGGTCGACAAAAATCTGATCGAACTGCTGATCATGATCGACGCCTGCGCAAGAGCGAGCGCCGAGCGGATTACAGCTGTCATCCCCTACTACGGATATGCCCGGCAGGACCGGAAGGACTCGGGCCGAGTTCCTATCACGGCAAAGCTGGTTGCCAATCTGATTACGAAAGCCGGTGCGGACCGTGTCGTGACAATCGATCTGCATGCTGCACAGATTCAGGGTTTCTTTGATGTGCCGGTCGACCATCTTTATGCGGCGGGGACAATTGATGAGTACTTTCTGTCGCTGGCAATCCCTCCGGAAGATCTGGTCATCGTCAGCCCGGACGCAGGCAGTATCAAGCGGTCGCTCAAACACGTTAAGAATCTCGGCGGTCAGTTTGCCATCGTTGACAAGCGTCGGGCCAGTGCCACAGAAACAAAACAGGCCAATATCATCGGCGATACGATCGAAGGCAAAGTCGCGCTGCTGTTCGACGATATGATCTCGACCGGCGGTTCGATCTGCGGAGCGGCGCAGGTGGCCAGAGATCTCGGAGCCAGAAAAATCTACGTGAGCGCGACTCATCCTGTTTTCTGCGGCCCGGCCATTGAAAAACTGAGCAACGCTCCGATCACCGAAGTTGTCGTGACCAACACCCTGCCACTCGCTCCCGATCGTCGCTTCGATAACCTCCGAGTGATCTCCATCGCTCCGTTGCTGGGCGAAGCAATTCGCAGAATTCATCGCGCGGAATCTGTCAGCGGATTGTTTTCCTGAGCGTCGCTGACCACTCAGCAGCAAGCTCATCGACATACCAGAATCTTCGGCTCCGGCCCTGACCAGACACGAATAGATGCATGCAGCAAGAACGGACCGACAACGCTCGCCCGTTTCATCTCAGTAAGCCGCTGCGCGCAATTACCGAAGCTGCTTGTTCGCGTCCCCTTCTCACTCTGGCCGTGACCGCGCTGTCAGCGATCGCTGCCGTTCTGACTACTGTCGTGTTCATCGAGTTTCGTACGCAGCGTTCGGATTTGATTGATCCAACCGCTGACTTCCACCGCCGATGGACCAGCTTTACGGAATCGTTCGGCGACAGCTCCGACCTTGTAGTCGTCGTCGAGGGCAAGAATCCGGACGCGATCAAGGCTCTGCTGGAAGACCTCGGAGGTCAACTTAATGCCGAACCGGAGCTGTTTGACCAGGTACTCTTCAAAGTCGAAACCGGCAGTCTGAAACGCAAAGGGCTGCAGTACCTGAGCCCGGCTCAGCTTGAGCAGGGTCTGCGGCATCTTGAAGAATTCCGACCGATCCTGAACGGCGGCTGGAATCGACTTCGTCTGGATCTGCTGGCCACGTCCATGCTGATTCGAATTGACGGCCTGATCAAAAAGCTGGCGCCGGTTTCAGATTCAGCTGCTGACGACGATGTGCCGTTGACTCCGACGGAGATCACAAACATCGAACAGAAGCTGGCTGACAGCGTCACTCAGACGGAGCGGCTGGCGTCGAGCATCGACTTCTTTGTGACTCAGAACAAATTCATCAGCCCGTGGCCGCAGGTCGTGTCGGTCGATCCGGAACTTCAACGCGAAAGTGGCGATGTCGTTTACCTGTTGAGTGAGTCCGGCACGATCGGGTTCCTCAAAGCGAGGCCGATTCAGCGGGAAGGAGATTTCAACGGTGCGACGAGATCGATTGATCGACTCCGTCAACTGATCTCCGATATTCGATCCCGGCACCCGGAAGTCAACGTCGGCCTGACCGGGATACCAGTGCTTGAAAACGATGAAATGCGTCGCTCGCAGAGTGACATGATTCGAGCGTCGATCCTTTCGTTTGTGATTGTCGGCATTTTCCTGCTGGTCGGTTTTCGAGGCTGGAAGCATCCTCTGCTGGCTATGGTCATGCTGGCGGTGGGAATGAGCTGGACATTCGGTTTTACAACGGTAGCGATCGGGCATCTCAACATTCTGTCTGTTTCCTTCGCCGCGATTCTGATCGGCCTGGGCATCGATTTTGCGATTCACTACCTCGCAAGGTATCTCGAACTTCGGCATCACGGCGAAGGTCTTGGTGCTGCTTTATCGGACAGTTCAGCAGGGGTCGGTGTCGGCATCGTCACCGCAGCAGTCACAACGTCGCTGGCGTTTTACTGTGCGTCGTTCACCGAGTTTCTGGGGGTTGCCGAACTTGGCCTGATCGCTGGCAGCGGAGTGCTGATCTGCACTGCCGCGACGTTTCTCGTCCTGCCTGCTCTGGTGGTCGTCGCCGATCGTGGATTGGAACATCAGGCATTGCCAACTCCGTTTCAGGGGGCCGCATTCAGATCGATGATCCATCGATTTCCTGGATCGGTAGCGCTGCTGTCGCTGATCGCAATCTTTATGGTCGGCAGCCGGGGAATCGTTCTCCGCGACGGTCGCCTGCAATCGGGTGTCGCCTACGATTACAACCTGCTGAATCTGCAGGCCGACGGGCTGGAGTCCGTCGAAATCCAGCGACGAATTTTCAACGCCAGCAACGCCTCAGATCGTTCAGGAAAAGGCTCGCTGCTCTTTGCTGTTTCCGTCGCAAAATCCGCCAGCGACGCTCGACAACTCAAGGCCCGCTTCGAAAAACTTTCGTCGGTGGACCATGTCGAAGAACTGGCGACGAGACTTCCAGAGTTTCCTCCCGAACAGACTGAGTTGTTAATTCAGGGCTTCAACGCGCAGCTGAGCCGACTGCCGCTGGAAATGCCACCGCCACCGGTGATCAACCCGAACCTTGTTGGTCGCATGCTCGAACAACTGCTGACCCGCCTCAATGACCTGGACCATCCCCAGGCAGAATCAGCGGCCGCCTCAATTGACCGACTTCTGGATGCACTGGATCTGTTGGAACTGGAAGACCAGTTGATCGTACTCTCCGAGTATCAACAGCGACTGACGGCATCGTTGCTGACTCAGATGACTTTGCTGGCCGGGTCCGCTGATCCGGAACCGGTCACCGTCAAAGATCTCCCCGCGCCATTGGCGTCGAGATTTGTCAGCAGCGACGGTCGTTGGCTGTTGCAGATTTACCCGAAGAAGCCGATCTGGGACATCGACCCGCTGCGAGCATTCGTGAACGATGTGCGAACGGTCGACCCCGAAGTGACCGGCACGCCGCTGCAGAACTACGAAGCATCGCAACAGATCATGCAGAGTTATCAGCACGCGGCGGTTTACGCGATTGTCGTCATCACGATCGTCCTGCTGATCAACTTCCTGGGACCAGACGGAGCACTCAGGACACTGCTCCCGTCGATCATCATCACTGGCTGCGTCGCCGCTGCTCAGTATTCGAGAACTGGCAACGTCGACTGGTGGATTCTACTTGGGTCGTTCATGTCGCTGATGATGTCCATTTCGGCGGTGCTGAATTTTCGCAGCGTCGTCTTCACAATCCTTGCTCTCGTTCCGCCACTATTGGGCGGTCTGCTTTCGTATGGAGCCCTGTCGATACTGGGTCTCAGCTTTAACCCCGCGAATCTGATTCTGCTGCCATTGATTCTGGGCATTGGAGTCGACGACGGCGTCCACGTTCTGCACGACTTCCACTCTCAACATGACGGCTACCGACTATCACCCAGCACGATGAACGCAATCGTGCTGACCTCGCTGACGTCGATGATCGGCTTCGGCAGCATGATGATCGCAGCTCACCGAGGCCTCTACAGCGTCGGTCTGGTCCTCGTCATTGGAGTCGGCAGCTGCCTGTTTGTCTCGCTGGTGACGCTGCCGGCAATCCTGACAGTGTTTCGAAAGCTGCTTCCGAACCGTTAAAACAAGCTCTCAGGCACCAGCGTCTGCACTCCCGAGTGACGCAGGCTCGGACGTGTCCCAGCTTTTGCCAGAAAGCCACGTTTCTGCCCTGACGTTGACTCATCGCTCGTTTCGCTACATCTGCTCTTCGACGTCGATCCGGCAGCGGCAGTATCTGAATTGAGCATCGAACCAGATAATAATTTCATCGCCCAGACCATCTCCCGCTTTGATTTTCGTGCGGAATTCCATCTTTGATCCGAAGCCGCCTCGTTGAACCAGTCCATCATCAAGGTAAATTTGCTCGGCAAACATGCTGCTGCAGTCGAGCCTGATCGTGTGGCCTTTGTAAGTGGTTTCCCAGACCAGGTGCTTCTTGATTCTGACAGCCCGAATGAACAGCGCGAGCGAGGTTGCCAGGGTCGCGAGCCCCAGAAGGAAATTTTCACGGAAGATGGGGAATGAGATCGGTATCAGCATCAACGATGCGATCAGTACGAGGTGATGGCGTGTGCGGTATTTTGTCTCGGTGTTGTCCAACAGTTTATGGATGCGGATGCCGCCCTGCCCCCCCACGGTCGGCGGTGCGACGAGCGGGACGATCGATTCAGACGACAACTGCTTGACAGCCGACTTGACCTCGCTGGCGTGCTGATAACGTCTGGAAGGTTCAGCTTCCAGAGTCCGCAGCACGACTTCGTCGAGGCGCACGTCGACGGCCACTTTTTTTGACGGCGGAGCAAACCAGCCGACGGGTAGATCGCCCGTTAGAAGTTCGTAAAAGACGACACCCAGTGAATAGATGTCTGCACGGTGATCGACGTTCCGTGACGTTGCCATCTGCTCGGGCGCCATGTATTTCAAAGTGCCCATCACCTGGTGAGTGCCGGTCAGGTGCTCATCATCGTCGCCGTCGCCTTTCAGCAGTTTGGCGAGACCGAAGTCAGCAATCTTCACTCTTCCCCGTTTGTCCAGGAGGATGTTTTCCGGTTTGATGTCGCGATGAACGACGCCTTCTTCGTGAGCGAACTGCAGCGCGTCACACAGGTCGGGGATAATTCGGAGAGCTTCTTCCGGAGCCACACTGCCAGCGGTAATCGTATCTCGAAGAGTGACTCCGTCGACGAATTCCATGACGAAGTAGAAGAGTTCCTCAATCTGACCAAAGTCGTAAACGGCGACAATGTTTGGATGATTGAGCTTTGCCAGAGTGCGTGCTTCTCTCAGGAAACGATCGCCGAATCCGGGATCCCCCTGAATCTCGCGAGGCAGAATCTTCACAGCGACAAACCGGTCGAGGTCTGGCTGACGAGCTTTGTAGACGGCCCCCATTCCACCACGACCGATCAGTTCAAGAATCTCCAGATTCGGAAACAGAGCATTCAGTTCGTCGGCTTCCGGAGCGTCAAATCGCTGCTTCTTTTTTCCTGGCGTAATTTGTGTCTGTTCGAAATCGGGATCGACGACCGAATCGTTCGTCGCCATTTTGAGCAGACAACCGGGGCAAAGTTCCGCTTCCGAAGTCTCGGTGATTGTCGTTCCACACTCGGGGCATGTTCGAAGCTGATTCATGGTGGCTGATTTCCGGCGGAACTGGCGTCAGCAAGCCTGATTGTTGAATGACTTGCAAATGGAGACTTACCGATCAGTACAGGATTAACGCAGATTTGTGACGCCGCAAACTCAAGGATTCAAAAAGAAAATGTGTATTCCCCGCGGTAACTGGCACCGCTCAGTGCCGTTTTGATTGGGATTTTGCAGCATCGGAATCCAAAACAGACCATCCGGTTGAGACCGCGGCCGGCAACAGGATAGCTTTCCGCTCGTGAATGAATCGCGTGACGGACCACACCGCGACATCAAAGAATGACGACTGGAAGGAACACCCATGTCAGACTTGCTCGAACGAAACGCCGCTGGCATCCCGATTCGAAACCTTGGACGAAGCGACATCAAAGTGTCGATTCTGGGCTTCGGTGGCGGACATTTCTGTCGCAAACATCTCGCCGAAGCGGACTCGGTCCGGCTGGTTCACGAAGCGGTCGACTCCGGGATTTCATTCTTCGATAACGCGTGGGAGTACCACGGCGGCGAATCCGAACGTCGGATGGGCATTGCACTGGAAGGCGGACGTCGTGACAAAGTGACTCTGATGACCAAGGTCTGTGCGCGAGACCGGAAAACTGCCACCGAACAACTCGAAACCAGCCTACAGCGGCTGAAGACCGACGTCATCGACGTGTGGCAGTTTCACGAAGTGATTTACGACAACGATCCCGACTGGATCTGCGCCGTCGATGGAGCACTCGCTGCTGCCGAGGCAGCTCGCAAGGCTGGGAAGGTTCGGTTGATTGGTTTCACCGGGCACAAACACCCGGACATCTTCAGGAAGATGTTGAGCCAGGACTTCGAGTGGGACACCGTTCAAATGCCGACCAACGTCCTGGACGCTCACTATCGAAGCTTTCAGAAAGAGATCCTGCCAATCCTCAATGAGCGGGGCATTGGGTGCATCGGCATGAAGAGTCTCGGCGGCGAAGGGCAACTGATCACCGACGCGGGACTCACTCCGTATCAATGCCGCGCGTATGCGATGTCGCTGCCGATCAGCACACTGGTTTCCGGCATTCAGTCGCCGGAAAATTTACAGCAGGATCTGGAGATCGCCCGCAACTTTCAGCAGATGACCGGTGACGAAATGGTCGGCCTGCAGAATCAGGTCCGCGACAAATCACTCGACGGTCGCCTGGAATGGTTTAAGAGCACCCAGTTTTACGACTCAGGCTATCACCGCGAGCAACACGGATTCCCGTCGATCAGCCATGTCAGTGGCAAGCTGGACTGAGCCGAGTTCAAAAGCGGTATAACGCAACGTCGCAGAGGCCCGCAAAGGATCTGAGCCACAGAATAGCTTTGCAAATCTCTGCGGCTTTGCGTCCGGGTCGGTCACCTGTTGACAGTTGAGCGATTTAGAACGCCAGGAAGTTTCGCAGCATCTGAATTCCCTGGTCAGCGGTGAGATAGCTTTCCGGGTGAAACTGGACTCCGTGCACGCAGAACTTGCGGTGGCGGAGGCCCATGATTTCGCGAGGGTGACCTTCCCACTCGGTCCAGGCGGTAACTTCCAGGCAGTCGGGCAGTGAGTCTTCCGGCGCGATCAGGCTGTGATATCGAGTGGCCTGGCAGGGAGACTCGATCCCGGCGAAAACGCCGCGCCCGTCGTGCAGGATCGGGGAAACCTTGCCGTGCATCAGTCGTTCGTGGCGGATGACTTTTGCACCGTAGACCTCGGCGATGCATTGATGCCCCAGGCAAACACCGAGGACTGGAACCTTCGGACCGAATTCCTCAATGACCGCTCGCGAAAGACCGGCTTCATTAGGCGTACACGGGCCCGGTGAAATGATGATCCGCTCGGGAGAGAGGTCCGCGATTTCTTTCAGCGTAATCTGGTCATTTCGTGCGACCTGAATATCGAGCGACGAATCGATCTCACCCAGTCGCTGGACCAGGTTGTAAGTAAACGAGTCGTAATTATCGAGAACAAAGATCATGGTGCGGCTCGGCGAAACTTAGCAGGTGAAGTACGGAATCAGGACAGGCAAATGACATCTGAGGTAAGAATTGGTCAGACATTAGATCGCGCAGGATGACGCATTGTTCGCGCGACGGAAAGCGTCTTCCGCTGCTGGTTGGTCGGTGGTCAATTTCGCCTTAGCAACTTCTGTTTTACGCACAGATCACTGATCAGGCTTCGCCGCTCAGCGTGCTGGCGATCAGGGCTTCCTTTTTCTGGCGACTCCACTTCCGGACGAGGGCCTCGCGTTTTAATGCAGACGACTGATCTGGCAGCGGCTCTGAATAGACCATCACGACCGGAAGCCGGCTGCGCGTGTAGCGTGCCCCTTTTCCTGCATTGTGAACGTCCATCCGTTTGACCGGGTCGACGGCGATGCCCGAGTACAGCGAACCGTCGGCACATCGTGCGAGATAAAAGAACCATTGTTTCTGTTGGGGCTCTGCCATACGGCAGACGATAATCTTTTCGACGGTGGCAGACAGCTGATTATTGGAGCCGACGTTGTCGTACCCGGCGATTCCGGTCAAAGTAGAAGGCTTATTCCTGCCATCGTTTCCCCACGAAATTCCTCCCGCGTACGCAGGGTTGCCTGATGCATCCTCGTCGAACTTCAACTCGTAGCCAGTCGTCGTCTCGTTCACAAACGTGGCTGGTGTGCTGGCTGATGCTTTCTTTCGTGACAGTCGCGAGAACCGACGTCGCGGCCGAACTGATTGTCAGTCCCACGACGATCGTTCTGGACAGCCCGGAAGCGTCTCAGCAGTTGATTGTTTCGGTCGTAACCGCAGCTGGCCGGCGCGATGTCACCAGCCAAGTTCAGCTGACTGTCGCAGATGAAGCTGTCGCTGCGGTCCCTGACGGAGCACTTGTCCGACCTCGCTCCGAAGGGCAAACAGAAATTGCGGTGACACTCGGCGACGAAACCGTGAGGGTTCCTGTCGAAGTCGTGAAGCAGGAGAATCCCGATCCGGTCTCGTTTCGAAATGAAATCATTCCGATCCTGACCAAGGCTCGCTGCAACTCGGGAGGCTGCCACGGCAAGGCAGAAGGTCAGAACGGTTTTAAACTGAGCATCTTCGGGTTCGACGCCGCCAGCGATTACGCGGCGTTGATAAAAGACGGAAAAGGCCGCCGCATTTCGCTTACGCAACCGGAAAACAGTCTGCTTCTTCTGAAAGGAACATCGCAGAAGCCACACGGAGGCGGCCGTAAGATTGACACCGGCAGTTATCGATATGACCGAGTGCTGAGGTGGATTCGCGAAGGTGCCCGACTTGATTCTGAGGAGTCAGAGACCGGTCAGATCGTCAGCATCGAAGTCGAACCTGGTGAGCAGATTCTGCTGGCCGGCGGAACGCAGCAGCTCCGAGTTACGGCTGTGGATCGTTCCGGATCAAGGCGTTGCGTGACCGTTGAGGCCGAGTACGAGTCCAACGCGGTTGCCATCGCCGACGTCGACCAGCAAGGACAGATTCAGGCCAGTGACATCCCCGGCGAGGCGGCGATTCTTGTTCGGTATCTCGGGCATGTGACTTCGTGTCGAGTCACGCTGCCGCGACCTGGTGTCACTTTAGAAAGACCGGCGGAAGCAAACTTCATCGATAAGCTGGTCTGGGATCAGTTGGCTCGCCTGGGAATCAATGCCGGCGTTCCTGCCAGCGATTCGGAATTTCTGCGGCGAGTCTACCTCGACACAATCGGCACGCTGCCGACGTCGAACGAAGCTCGAAAATACCTTGCAGATGATTCGCCGGACAAACGCGACCTTCTGATCGACGAACTGCTCAGCCGCAACGAGTACGTTGATTACTGGACGATGAAGTGGCTCGACATTCTGCGAGCGGACCAGCTGATCGTCACCCCGCAGGGCACCGTCGCGATGCAACGCTGGCTGAGACACAGTTTCCAGCAGAATGTTCCGTTCGATCAGATGGCTCGCGAACTGCTCACCGTTCAGGGCAGCACAACGGCGGAAGGGCCGGGAGCGTTCTACAGGATTCTGAAGAAGCCCGACGAGATGAGCCGAGCGGTCAGCCAGTTGCTTCTGGGAGTCCGTATCGAGTGCGCACAGTGCCATCACCACCCATCCGAACGATGGAGTCAGGAAGATTACACGGCACTGGCCGGTTTCTTCACCGGAATCAAGCTAAAGAAACTCCCGAACGGCACTGAAGCAATTGTGTCGCTTGGCGGGAATGACCTGCCGCATCCTCGCACGGGCAAGCCGGTTGCCGCACGGGCGCTCGGAGCAGCCGCTATCGACGTCAGCAAACTGTCCGACCGCCGCGTCGCGCTCGCCGACTGGTTGACGCAGCCGGACAACGAATTCTTTTCGAAGGCCATCGCCAACCGAATCTGGGCTCACTATCTGGGACGGGGACTTGTCGAACCGGTTGACGATATTCGTGAAACGAATCCGGCGACGAACGAACCGCTGATGAAAGCGCTGTCTCAGCACATGGTCGACGTCCAGTTCGACATGCGGGCGTTTACCCGGACGCTGCTGAAGTCGGGTGTTTATCAACTGAGCTCCGCATCGAACGACTCGAACCGCGACGACCAGCAGAATTTTTCGCACGCCGCGCATAAGTCCATTCCCGCTGAGGCCCTGCTCGATGCGATCTCGCAGGCTACCGGTGTCGCTGAGAAATTCAACGGCTGGCCGGACGGCTATCGAGCGATCCAGATTTGGGATAACCGCATGCCGTCATACTTTTTCAGCATTTTCGGGCGTCCGGTTCGCGCGACCGTCTGTGAATGCGAACGCAGCGGCGAGCCCAGCATTTCTCAGGCACTGCACCTCCTGAACTCGCCCGAGATCATGCAGAAGATTCAGCATCGAAACGGCACAGCTCGTCGACTGGCGAATTCTGAGTTGACTGACGACGAGATAATTGACGAACTGTATCTAACGACGCTTGCACGTTTTCCGAATGACGAAGAGCGGGGATTGATGCGCGGCGTCTTCGCTGGCCCGGATGCGTCGCGGCAGGCAGCGGTCGAGGACGTTCTCTGGGCGCTGCTCAACACGAAAGAGTTCATCTTTAATCACTGAATTCACGGATCAGGCTCGGCGAATTCAAGAGCAGAACGAGGCAACCCATGTTGCGACTGGAACTCGGAAAACCATCAGTTGGTAACTGCGACGGCTTCAACCGTCGCCATGCGCTGCGTCTGGGGGCAACGAGTCTGCTCGGAGGCTTGAGCCTGCCGACGTTGCTCGAACTTCAGGCAAAGGCGGGAAGCGGTCGCGAGATCAAAGCAAAGTCCTGCGTGTTCCTGTTTCTGGAAGGAGGACCGCCTCACCAGGACATGTGGGATCCAAAACCGGAAGCTCCACTGGAGATCCGAGGACCGTTCCTGCCGATCGCGACGAACGTACCAGGCACGTTTATCACCGATCAGCTTCCGCACTGTGCGAAGATCGCGGACAAGTACACGATCCTGCGCAGCCACAGCCATCGTGATAACGGACATTCGACCGGTTACCACTACGTGATGACCGGACGGCGAGCGAACTTCGCCGATGGCGACAACCCGGTCCCAAACAATGACTACTTTCCGTCGATCGGTTCCGTGATCGCCCGCGAGTTGGGGCAGAGTCGGGCACTTCCGCCGTACATCAACCTGCCTCACCCGATGCAGGGCGGCGGCCCTGGATTTTATGGCGCCGAGTATGCCCCGTTCGTGATCGAGTCAGATCCGACTCAGCCCGACTTTGAAGTGCGAGACCTGCAACCGATTTCCGGACTGTCCCGTCAGCGAGTCTCGACGCGGCGAAAACTTCTCGCAGGAATTGAGCGACTGGAACGAGGTCGGGCCGAAGGTCGCGCCAAAGTAATGTCAACGTACTACGAAAAGGCTCAGAGTCTGATTACGTCTCTCGAGGCGAAAAAGGCGTTCGACATACACGCCGAACCGGACGACGTTCGAGACCGTTACGGTCGCACACAAATTGGACAGTGTGCCCTGCTGGCCAGACGGCTGGTCGAAGGCGGGTGTCGATTTGTCGGCGTCGACGCTCCCGGCTGGGATGTGCATTTCAACTGTTTCCCAAGTTTGCAGACGGACCTGATTCCGTACGCTGACCGAGCCTTCAGTGCGCTGGTTCTGGATCTGGAAGAACGAGGTCTCCTCGACGAAACACTGGTCGTCATGATGGGAGAAATGGGCCGCACGCCAAGAGTCAACGCGCAGGCAGGCCGCGATCACTGGTCGATGGCTCAAACCGTCATCTTTGCTGGCGGCGGCGTGAAGCCGGGACACATCATCGGCGCGACGGATAAACACGCCGCGGCTCCGACGACAGAGCCTGTCAGCGTCAACGACCTGCTTCGGACAATTCACACACTGATGGGAATTGATCCAGACCGAACGTACCTTGGCCCACTTGGCCGCCCCATTCCGCTGGTCGATGGCGGAAAGTTTATCGACGCCCTCGTTTGAGTGTTCGGTTTTGCGATTCGACTGTGCTGGTGTATTTATGCTTTTCAAGTGCCGAGGATTATTCGTCGTTTCGCTGATTCTGCTTGCCGTTCCGTTTCGAGCAGACGCGCAGCAGGCACCAGCGATCGGCTACATGTTCCCACCCGGCGGGCAGGCGGGGACAACAATCGACGTCGTACTCGGCGGCTACGACTGGACGCCCGACATCGAATTGTTCTCGCGGGACTCGCGGATCCAGATCGAACTGACCGGCGTTCCTGGCCCGGTGATCGTTCCCGAACCTCCGTACTGGTTCGGAAAGAAGGCTCGACGCGGACCATTTCCAATGCCGCGCGAAACACCTGCAAAACTCAAACTGCCAGCCGACCTTTCGCCCGGCATTTATCGCTGGCAGGCTGCCAACGCGAACGGCGCCACCGCCTCCGGAAAATTCGTCGTTTCCGCCGCTCTGGAAGTTGTCGAGCAACGGGATCGTCGGGAGCCGCAGCACTTAACGTCGCTGCCCGTCACCGTCTCCGGCCAGATTCTGAAGATCGCCGAGGTCGACGAGTATCGATTCACCGCTCCGGCAACCGGACCAGTGACCTGCGAGATTGTCGCCGCCGGCATCGACTCACCTCTGACAGCAATCGTCGAAATCCGCGACGCATCGGGACGGTTGGTGGCTGACGCCGCCGACACTGCTGCGCGTGACGAGCGGTTTACATTCACCGTTGAAGCCGGACAGGAATACTTCGCGAGAGTCTACGACGCCGACTTTCGCGGCAATCGATCGTTCGTTTATCGGTTGTCGTTCACGCCAGGCGCGCGACTGTTGTCGACATTTCCAGCAGCCGTTCAACGAGGCACCGTTCAGGACGTCGAGTTTTTCGGATTTGGATTAGCGACCGGCACAGCGAAATTTGAATCGGTGAATCGCACTTTGAGCGTGCCGACAGATCCGGCTGCCAAGTCGTTCAGTGGTCAGCTCAGACTGAATGGCGATCAGTCGTTGTCGTTCGAAATTCCACTCAGCGATCTGCAGGAACAAGTCGAAGCCCGCAGGCAAGGTCAGGTGGCAACGATGCCGGTTGAACTAACCGTCCCGTCGGCCATCACCGGGGTCCTGGAACAGCGATACGGAATTGATCGTTATCGCCTCTCGGGAACGAAGGGCGATATCTGGACGATCGACGTTCAGGCGGAAAGTCTGGGATCACCGCTCGACGTCTCGCTGGCCATTATCAAAGAAGACGGAACGGAAGTGAAACGGGTCGACGATGCCCCCGGCACGACGGATGCCAGTATTGAGTTCACAGTGCCGCAGGACGGAATTTTTGAACTGCATGTCAGTGATTCTTCGGGGGCCAGCGGGAATCGACAGGCTGTTTATCGACTCGCCATTCAGCGTGCAAAGCCGGGGTTTCGGCTGAACGTTCCTGAACTCTTTGCCGTGCCGATTGATGGCTCGGGAGTTCTCTCGATCAAAGCCGAGCGAACTGGAGGCTTTACCGGCCCCATTTCGATTGCCGTCAATGGCCTGCCGGACGGCGTCACCATTCCGGAAGCCCCCACGATTCCGGAAAAGAAAAACGACCTGAAGCTGAAAGTCAGCACCACTGTCGATGCCGGCACAATCGCTCGAATGTTCACGCTGATCGGCACGGCGACGATCGACGACGCAACGATCGCCCACTCGCCCGAGCCCATACTTCTGGCTGTTACGATGAAGCCTCCGTTCAAAATCGACGCCGAGGGCAAGAACGATGTCACCAAATGGCCGCGAGGCTCGACGTTCCCCGCTCCGGTTCTGATCGAACGGGACGAGTCATTCACCGGCGAGATCGTTCTCGAGATGGCAGCAAAACAGGGGCGGCATCGTCAGGGAATTCGCGGGCCGGAGATGGTCGTTAAGCCGGACGAGGATCGCATTCTGTACCCCGTGTTTCTTCCGGAATGGCTGGAGACGACAAGAACCTCGCGCATGGTCGTCAACGGTGTCGCAAAAATCGTCGATCCGAAAGGCCGCATTCGCTTCTCGTCAAGCAAGCTTGTCACCCGCATCGGATTTCTACCAACCGGAGCCTTGCTGAAGATTGACAGCCCGCTGAAGGAACTCGAGTTGTCATCGACGGCGAAGTTCGAATACCCGATTGAAATTCTTCGAAGCCGCGAACTGGAAGGTCCCATCCAACTGGAACTGGCCAATGATTCTGAGACCTCATCGACATTTCGAGCCAGTACCACCACCGTCGATGCTTCGAAGAGTCAGACGACGCTTGCTGTATCACCTCCCGACGGCGGATTTGGCAATCATCTCGTGACCTTAAAGTTTCGAGCGACTGCGCAATGGAACGGGCACCCGGTTATCGCTGAGACAACGCTGACCGTCGTGCCAGCCTCGCTCCTGCCGCGTCAGGTGGCGATGCCCTGATTCCAGACAGCCCGCTTCAAGGACACCTGACGATTGCCACCTGCCCGGTTAAAGCGTTTTCGAAGCTTGCCTTCAGGACAGTCTGATACCAGCATGAATCGCGATTGAGTGGACCGTCTTACGATATTCATTTACTCATTCGCTCGCGTTTTGTGCTGGCCAGTCAGTATGAAAACCAGTCCTGAAACAGCTCTGGAGGCACCATCATGACAGAATTTTCACAGCAGGATGTCGAAGAACTGGTTGATAGACCTTTGGTCGATCGACGCAGCCTGCTCGGTCGAACGGGTGCTGGCTTCGGGCTGCTTGGCCTGACCGGACTCCTCCAGCAGGATCGTCTGCTGACAACTGCGGACGCCGCGTCAGGTCCACTGGCGACTCGAGCGTTAAACCCGCTGGCTCCGCAGGCACCGCACTTTGCTCCCAAAGCAACGAGAGTAATCTGGATCTTTGTGAATGGCGGACCAAGTCACGTCGACACGTGGAATCACCGTCCGGCTCTCGACAAATGGAACGGGAAGTCGATTAACGAATTCGACGCGGGATTCGATAACACCACAGGATTCTTCAAGAACTCGGTCGGCAGCCTGATGCAGTCGCCGTTCAAGTTCACTCCGCAAGGCGAATGCGGAAAGATGGTGCCGGAAATCTTTCCGCACCTGGGAAAGCATGTCGACAGGATGGCGTTCATTCGGTCAGGGCATACCGAATCGAACAACCATTCGCCAGCCCTGTTTGCAATGAACTGTGGGATACCTCGAATGGGATTTCCGTGCGTCGGCTCGTGGGTGACGTACGGGCTGGGCAGCGAGAGTGACAACCTGCCGGGCTTTGTGGTGATGAGCGATCCCAAAGGCCGAGGGCTACCGAAAGGGCACGCGGCGAACTGGAGCGCCGGTTTCCTGCCGGGCACCTATCAAGGGACGTATCTCAAGCCGCAAGGCCAGGCAATTGACAATCTGATTCGTCCCTCATCAATGACTGACAGCTCGCAACGGCGACAGCTCGATCTGCTCAAACGGCTCAACTCGCTCCATCGAGAACAGCGTTCAGCAGAAAATGAACTTGCAGCGCGCATTGAAAGTTTCGAGCTGGCTTATCGGATGCAGTCGTCCGCTCCGGAAGCTCTCGACATCGGAACAGAGTCCAGGGCCGTGCAGAATCTTTACGGCATCGGCAACGACCGTTGCGACCACTTTGCGAAACAATGTCTGGTTGCTCGCCGAATGGTCGAACGCGGCGTGCGGTTCGTACAGATTTATTCGGGCGGCATGGAGAATCAGCGTTCGTGGGACGGACACTCCGACATTGACGGCAATCATCGTCAGTTTGCTGGCGAGACCGATCAGCCGGTTGCCGGATTGCTGGCAGATCTCGCACAACGAGACCTGTTGAAAGACACTCTCGTTGTCTGGTGCGGCGAGTTTGGTCGCCTGCCGATTGCCCAGACCGGGAAGAAGCCGGGGCGAGACCATAACCCGCACTGCTTCTGCGCGTGGATGGCCGGCGGCGGAATCAAAGGCGGCATCGATTATGGGTCGTCAGACGAAATCGGTTTCAAAGCAGCCGAAGACAAAGTTCACCTCAACGACCTGCACGCCACAATTCTGCACCTGCTTGGCCTGGATCATGAAAAGCTGACCTACAAGTACAACGGTCGTCGCTTCCGACTGACGGACGTGGCGGGCGAAGTGATCCACAAGATCATCGCCTGACGACTTACTGTTCTTCCTTACGAAGCATTGCCATTTAACTTCACTTTCGGTTTTGAGTTTGAGCATTGGCGATCGATGTCAAAACGAAAAGAGCCCGGCTTCGTGATGATGAAGCCGGGCTCCTGAAAGTTACTGAGCCTTCACAAAGCGAATTATTCTTAAAAACGCTCCACCTTGTTTTTCAGAATCTCAAGTGCTCGTTCAAGGTCAATGTCCCGTTCCTTTTCACCGTTGTTACCTCGCCACGCGACGTTGTGTTCAATCGGTTGTTCGACAAGGACGTCTGGCTGGACTCCGACTTTGCTATGGTTCAGACCGTCCGGTGAGTAGAACTTGGCCGTCGTCAGTCTGAGGCCAGTTTCTCGACCGACGTTGAAGATGCTCTGCACGGACCATTTGCCGTACGTTTTTCGACCAACGATGGTGCCCCGACCGTGGTCGCGAATCGCCCCGGCGACGATTTCGCTGGCACTTGCACTGTCGCCGTCCGTCAGAAGAACGAGCGGCATATCGAGCGTGCCCTGACGATGAGCCCGGTAAGTCCAGTTCTGATCTCCTGAACGACCTTTGGTTGAGACAAGAACGCCTTCGTCGATAAATCGGTCAAGCACGGCGACGGCTGCGGTCAGTAGCCCCCCGGGATTGCCTCGAACATCCAGAACCAGAGCCTTCATTCCGCTTCGACTGAGCTTGTCCAATGCTGCATCCATTTCTGCTGCGGTCGTCTTTTGAAAGCCAGCCAGTTCGATGTAACCGATTCTGTAGTTATCATCGACGATCTCGGCGACCGGGATACTTTTGACGGTAACCGCTCGGCGAATCAGGACAGCTTCCCAGTCACGGTTCTCGGCCTGACGATGTATTCTCAACTTGACTCGGCTTCCCGTCTGACCTCGCATCAGTGCGGCGGCCTCATCGATCGATGAGCTGCGGATGTCCTTCCCGTCAATCCAGGTGATGCGGTCACCCTTGCGAAGTCCACCGATTTCAGCCGGGCTTTCCGGAAGGACGTTGACCAGCAGCATGCCAAGATCTTTTTCTTCTTTCATCTCGACGCCCAGCCCAACGAACTCGCCGTCGATGTTGCTGTAGAGGTCTGACAATCGATCTGCGGTCAGGAATCCGCTGTAGTCGTCCAGAGCGTTGCATCCTCCGAAGACGTACTCCATAACGACGGCTGCCGGAGAGATTTTCAGTGTCGAACTGGCGTGCCGTGCCACTTCAACGATCACAGAGCGAGCGTGCTGTGAGTTGTAAATCTGCTTATTCCAGTATTGCTCGCGAAGGAGTGTGCGAAACTTCTGAATACTCTCTCGGCGAGCCCGTTGCTCTGAGTCCGTGATTGCTGGCGGCAGATTTGCTTCGACAAATTTCGGATTTGCCAATGCGATGTAAAGGCTTTCGGTGCCGTGAGCCACGATCGAAAGCTGACTGAGCGGGTCGACAAAGCTGTTTCGAATACGACCAGCTGTTTCGTCATAAAGGTCCAGTGCGTGGTCCTGCGAAAACCCGAGCAACGAGCTTAGGAAGCTGCTGTCCGAGTAGCGACGTTCGACGCGAAAATGAACTCGCGCCCGGCGCCGACCGTACTGAAGATCTTCGTCATTGGGCCACCGCTCAAGCGCACGTTCGTAGTGCCGAACGGCTTCAAGCCACTGACCGGATCGTTCCATCTCTTCGCCAATCGACATCGCGCTGCGACTGTCGTCGAGATCGAGCGGAAGTGGCGGCTCAGCATTGGCTGCTGAAGAGCTGAAGACAATAAGGCCGAGAAGTAGAGTCAATAGGTGTAGTTTTCGAGTTGGCCGTCTCAGTTTCATGTTCCCCCCCAGGTGATGTGGAAGACCACTTTCGCAGCGACAGTGCCCACCGTCCGCCTGCAAAGTTTAACGATCTTCAAACCGGATTTCCGGCAAAATCGAAGTGGAGCTGACAATTGTCTCAAGACTCAAGAGCCTTACTCCACGACGATCGACTATATGCCTCAAAGATGCAGAGTCAAATTGCGAACAAGCCATTCCGGACGCAGGATTTACCCAATCCGTGCAACCAGAACTGCAAGGTCCGGTGAGGTAAAACAAGTCGTCGTTGACGACTATCAGTGCTTCACCGGGACAGCAGCCGCAGTTGATGGCTAAACCTAGTTCCGTTTGGAAATCAGGCATTCGACCACGACTGTCGATTCCACATTTTGCGCGCGGAAAGATTCCATCTGGTCCGGTGTGTCACACGACAGATGGATGACGTTGCGAGGCGGCAACAGATGTCGTCGCCAGTCACCGTCAGTTAATGCAGGCATGGTCGGATTAAGCGATCAGCGAATCGAAGACATGCCGTCGCAATTACGCCAGCAAGGTTCGGATCGAACAGTGACCTATTTGAGATCGTCATTCAAAAAGACGAAGTCTTTCGCCCCGGCACCACTGTGACAGTCGATGCATGACTGCACTCTGCCTGCAAGCCGCTTTGATCCCATCTCCGGCGGCGAGAAGGCGACCTCGCCCGCAGGGGTATACTTGACGTAGTACCAGTCACGATTTTCGGGATCCCAGGGCTGACCGTTAGCGCCTCGCGTCCGATACATCACCGTGATCGCCAGCAGCGTCTTACTGTCAGCGGCGTAGTTCTCTTTAATCAGGATCGACCCGTATGGAAGCTGTTGCGGATTCTGTCGAGCCAGCTTGTTGGCGATGACTTTTACATAAGCACCATGAGGACTCTGTCCCTTGTAGGCAGCGTCGCTCCGGCCAGCAAAGGGAGCCCACTCATCGTACCGGAATGGCGAGTTCGTCAGGTAGTGCCAGAATCGTCCTTCGAACGAATTATCCGCAACGGGCTGAGCTGTCGCTCCCCCCGATCCTTGCGTTGTCGAGCCGGTACTCAACCTCGATGAACCAGGACCGCCGGTCGAACTGCCTGACGACTTCGATTGCGCATGAATCTCAAATACAGACAGCATGACCACGGCAGCAGCCACAAGCGTGAGTGTCGTAATCCTGCGCATCACGTTCGCTCCTCAAATGCAAATTTCCAAAACAGTCGCCCAGAGCCGGTGATTTTCGCATTACGTTCGGCACGTGTGCATTCTGCTTGTGAAATCGTGACCGAATCCGTGAGCACGTCAACACTTCTCGAATTTATGAAAGTCGGATCCCGGGACGACTGTCAATGCGGCTGAGTAAGCACAGAAATCGTTGTCGGATTCCTGAAGCCGGAAAATCTTGTGGCTTACAGCTGCGGATTGCCGAAAATTGCACGCGAATTGCGTGGACTCAGCTTCAGTTATCCTTCGGGGGAACGGGAGGAAATCGTTAGGATGCCGTCGGAGGGGCCTATGCCTGACGTGCAGTACCGGGTGGATTCCGGGCGTTCAAAACAGTCGATGGAACAAACGAATCTACTCCTGAAAGCGGTGTCAGAGATTCAGCTGGATTTTATCCGAGCCGGGAATGCGCGCTCGTGGCTTGAGCAGACGTTGCAGGCATTTCTCGACGTCACCAACAGCGAATACGGTTTCATCGGGACTGTGCATCACAACGTTGATGGTTCGCCACGGCTTCAGCCTCAGGTAATCAGCAATCCACCCGGAAAGCAGTCTTCTCAAGAGCCTCATAAGTCCTCTCTGTCGGAAGAGCTGCCGGTTCAAAACGTTGGATCGCTGTCTGGCGAAACTCTTCGAACTGGCGAGTTGTTTATTTCGAACGTCCCCGTTGCAGACTGCAACCTCGGCGGTCCATCGTCTGACGATTCGGAGCTGACGGCTTTCATGTCGATCCCGCTGCGATTGGACAACCAATTAGTTGGAGTTGTGGGGGTTGCCAGTCGCCCCGGTGGCTACGATACCGATCTTGCACACTGGCTGGAGCCGCTCTGCATAACATGCGCGACGCTGATAATCGCGACGAAGAACGAAAATGCTCGATTGAATGCCGACGAACAGTGGCAAGCCGTCGTCGAAAATGTGCCTGATTCCATCCTGTTGGTTGGTCGCGACGGAGAGATCCATTTCGTCAATCGTGTCCAGGGTGGCTATGACCGGAAGCTGGTTCTTCAATCAACAATCTTTGATTACCAGCCAGTTGAACATCACGAAAAAATTCGCCATGCCCTGCAACGCGTATTCGATGACGGCGAGTCAGTTTCGTACGAAACCGTTGGACGAAGGAAGCCGGACGAATGGCGGACGTATGTCTGCCGCGTTGTTCCGGTCAATCTTTCCAACGGAGTGCGGTCGGCGATTATCATTGCGACCGACGTAACAGAAGAGCGAGCTGCCCGAGATGCCGAAGCGAGGCAGTTTGGAATCCTCAAAGCCATCACCGAGGGAACGTCTGAACTGATCTTTGCGAAAGATCGACAGAGTCGCCCGGTTTTTGTGAATGATGCGATTGCCAGATCGCATGGCATGACCGTCGAACAGATGCTGGGCAAATCTGAAGAGGCATTTTTCTCTGAGACGTCGCTTCAGAAATCCATTGAGGACGACCAGCGGATCATGCAAACCGGGCAGACGGAAACATTTGAAGAAGTGCTGTCCCTGGCAAGCGGGGAGCGCAACTTCCTGACAACGAAGTCTCCATGGCGAGACCAGAATGGCGAAGTCATAGGGATCATTGGCGTTGCAAAAGATATTACGGAATGGAAGGAGACTCAAACCGCGATTCATCAGCAACGGGAACATCTGCAAGCAATCATTGAAGGCACTCCCGGTTGCGTGAAGCTCGTCGATCAGGACGGCAAGCTGCTTCAAATGAACGCCGCTGGTTTAGCAATGTGTGAAGCGGCGACGACCGAATGTGTCGTCGGCAAGCAAATTGTTGACCTGGTTGCTCCCGACTTTCGGGCTGCGTTTACTGAATTTCACAAACGCGTATGTAGCGGAACGCCTGATTCGATGCAGTTCGAAATTATCGGGCTGCAGGGGACGCATCGCTGGGTCGAGTCACATGCTGTCCCGCTGCCGATCGGCCCAGATGGAGCCATCGTCCACCTTTCAATCGCGCTTGACATCACTGACGCACGCGTGGCCGAGGAAACGATCGCGGCTCAGCAGTCACAACTGCTTCACGTTTCGCGGCTGTCCAGTATGGGGCAGATGGTGGCTGTAATTTCTCATGAAATCACTCAACCTCTGGCAGCCATCGCGAATTATTCCTCGGCCTGCGAGTTACTGGCGGAACAGCCGGCACCAGACATCGGGAAGTTGCAGGAGTACCTGGCGGCAATCACAGACCAGTCAGCAAGAGCAGGTCAAATTCTGGGGCGTGTGCGCAATTTCGTGAAACACTCAGTCGAACATCGCATCCAGACTGACTTGATTCAACTGACGAAGGATTCGCTGAATCTCGTCAATGCGGATCTGCGAAGCCGTCAGATTTCAGTGACATCCACCTTTCCGAATCAAGCAGTTTTCGCTTCGGTCGATCCAGTACAGATCCAGCAGGTGCTCGTCAATCTGATTTCAAATGCCGGCGACGCAATTGAGTCACTACCCACCCACCGAAGGAAGATCGCGATTGGAATCACTGCCGACGATGAATCTGTCACCGTCGAAATCACTGACAGCGGTTCCGGATTGCCAGTCGACTCGCAGCATCAGCTTTTCGATCCGTTCTACACCTCAAAGCCCAGTGGAATGGGGATGGGCCTGTCAATTTGCAGTGATATTCTGCGGTCACATTCCGGAACAATTACAGCGGAAAATGCACCGAATGCCGGCGCCAGGTTTCGGTTCACGCTTCCACGTTCAGAGAATGTCACCAATGAATAGCACGATGACTCAGCGTGATCTGATTGTCTTTCTGATTGATGACGATGAGTCCGTTCTGAATTCTCAACGCGAATTGCTGACGGCTGCCGGAATTTCGGTACAGTCGTTTCATTCAGCCGAGTCTTTTCTGGCAGAGCTCGATTCGCAAAGCGCAGGTTGTGTGGTCACGGACCTTAAACTGTCTGGCATGAGCGGTCTCGATCTGCAGCGTCGATTGATTGCAATCGACTCGCCGCTGCCAATGATCGTTGTCAGCGGTCATGCAAATGTTTCAACGACGGTGGAGTTGATGGAGAACGGAGCAATCACTCTCCTGCAGAAACCGTACGACGCTTATCAGTTGCTAGGCGCGGTTCAGAAAGGGCTTGACCAGTTTATCGAGAGCCGAAAACTCACTCAGGAAATAAGCTCAATCCAACGACGATTAAACTCACTCACCGAGGCTGAAATGAGTGTTCTGAATCTCATGATCACCGGGCGTCCGAACAAAGTAATTTCGACGGAACTGGAAATCAGCATGAGAACGGTCGATCGGCGGCGAAGCGTCATTCTTGAGAAAATGCAGGTCGACTCAGCACCAGAACTCGCCCGACTCGTCACGCTGGTGGAAGTAACACCTTCGATCTGACAAGTCTTGCAGTTGGCGTCAGCGAGTCTTCGCCCACCCGACTGCTCGATTCACGTTGGCTGCCAGCCATAGCTCGATTGTTTCTGAAATCCTGAAACTTCGATCACGCCGTTCCGGCCAACCTTGATGGTCGAGTAACCGTTGCTGTCGACGCCCGAGCCCTCGACCATCGCCACCATCGTGCAATAGTGGATGCCACCAATTTCCTTGTGATCGTTCTTGTGGCTGTGGCCTTGAAATACGGCCAGAACCTTTCCGGACTCTTCAAACATTCGACGAACGGCAACGGCGTTTTTCACAGCGTAATGGTTTGCAACGTCCAGTCGCTGATGCGCGAACACAACGGTCGGGCTCGACGTCGTCTGGAGATCATCTGCCAACCACTCAAGTTCGGCGGCCGGGATGTTGGGATCGGTCCATTGAAAGTTCTTCCGACCGTACGATTCTCCGTCACTACGAAAGCAGGCGTCCAGCACAACGAAGTGCACACCGCGCGAGTCGAACGAGTAGTACGAATTCTCCTTCTCGATACCGTCCAGGAACTCTTCCTTCTTCAGCATGTCGACGCAGTGATTTCCCAGTACGTAGTGGCGATTTTTCGAGATCGCCGCGAAGTCGCGATTGATCCGCTTCAGATAACCGAGTTCGGTCTTCACCGAATCGGCGGCGTCGATGAAATCGCCCAATTCAACGACGAAATCAAGCTTCGCGCTCGCAAATTGTTCCGCCGCTCTGGCAAGTTTGTCGGGAGTGTCGCGGTAGTGTCGTGAACCTGCCGGCGGTTTGTCCGCGTAGTGTAGATCGGTGATCAGTCCGAAACTGACGGAAGATTCCACTTCGTCTCCTCTGAGCAGCGACGGGTTCACTGCGCCCGCCGAAAGAATCAATGCGCCGTTTCGCAAGAATGCTCGACGGCCCACCCGACTAACCAATCCTGTTTCTGAAGTCACGGTCAAAACTCCTCGTTCGATTCCTGGCAGAATAACTGAATCCACTTTTGTCAGCAGTTTGCCCATTAACACGCATCATGCCAGAATGCTGCCAATTATTCGTGACGTTTCCGCAATCGACTACGCGTTTGCCACGAAAATCCCAGCCGTTCAACTCTGCGATTCTGAGCCCATGCCGGAAGACACAAGCACAACCCCGCCCACAACTCCTGAATCCTCGACTGCTTCGTCGACCGATCAGGCTGCGGCTGAGTCTTTACCAGCGACCGGCGAAGGATGTCCCACGCCTCTGGCCTGGAAACAGGTTCAAACGGAGTTCCTGAAACAAAGCGAAGAATTCTCATTTGCCAGATCCGGCCTGACAATCAAGGGCCGCGTCATCGGTGAGGGAACGCCGCTGTATTTTCTCAACGGAATCAGTGCATCACCGACGTTGTTCTGTCTGACGGTCTGGCTGTTGCGGGACGAGTTTCGCTGCGTCATTCTGGATTTTCCGCCAGAAGCCAGAAGTCTTGAGCAACTCGCGCAAGCACTCGACCTTGCCGCCATGCAACAGGGAGATGACCAGTTCGATCTTTACGCAACATCTTTCGGAACCGCCGTCGCATTGCAGGCAATGATCGGCGGGCAACTGCGAATCAAACAGGCCGTTCTGCAGGGGCCGCTCATCGAGATGAAATTCAGCGTCGCTGAAAGACTGGCACTTGCCATACTCGGCTGGCTGCCGGGCCAGATGGATCGTCTGCCGCTTCGACAAACCGTCCTGCAGAATAACCACGCTCGGTGGTTCCCCCCGTTCGACATCACTCGGTGGAAGTTTCTCATGGCCGAAACGGGCAACGTCTCCACACGTGACGTCGCCCGTCGAGCGAAAATGCTCAAAGGACTGGACCTGACAAACCGACTTGCAGAAATCCAGACGCCAGCCCTCGTCATCAGTAGCGAAGGTGAAGCGGCCCGGCATCGAAATTCTGCGGCCGTGCTCGCATCGAAACTCCCGAACGCTCGAACCGAAGAGATCTCAAACACCGGGCACGTCCCGTTCGTGACTCACCCGCACCGCCTGGCGAAACTCGTACGACAGTTTCTGCATCCGGAGTTGCACGCCGAGTCGTGCAACTCTTCGCCAGCAAACATTTCCCGGTAAAAACAGCAACGCTCACTCGTCGCCGCCGCCCAGGGCAATCGTGACGCCGCCGTAAGCCGAGATGTCGGCCGTGTTGAAGCCAAAAACGTCTTCGTACTGCTTATCGGTGATGTTGTCGACGCGGGCAAACAACCGGACGTTCTTCGAGACCTGCCACCATGCCGACGCATTTAACAGACAATACTCGCTGAGCGTTGTTCTGCCTGCGGCCCCAATGTCGTCACGAGCCCCCACGTATCGCAGATTGATCGAAACCTGAGCCTGGTGGTCGTGGAGAAAGCGACTGAGCGTCGCATCGAACTTGTGACGCGGACGACGCAACAATTCGTCTCTCGTTCCGTTGTCGCGGGTTTTTGTGTTGGTGTACGACGCCGTCAGAAACGTGTCTGGGTCGAGTTCCACCTGGCCGCTGACTTCAACCCCTGCCGTCAGCGCGCTGCCAATGTTCGTCGCGGTGAACGTCGGAGACGGAAAGACAATCAGATTGTCGAGGTCGTTACGAAAGTACGTCGCATCGACAACGACTTTATCGTCGAACATTCGTTTCTCGGCTCCGACTTCCCAACCGAAGCTCTCTTCAGGGCGCAGATTCGGATCGAAGCCGAAGCCAGCAGCGACTTCCGCCAGAGCTGGTGACCGGAAGCCGGTTCCGATTGCGCCGTGCACATCCATGTGAGCTTCCGGAATCAAAAACCGGCTGGTCACACGGTAGGTATCCGCTGTGCCGGCGCGACTGTAGTCGTCGTGCCTGTAGCCGGCCGTCGTGAACCAGCGATCGTTCACCGCAAACTGATTCTCGACAAACCCTCCTGTCCCGAACTGCGTGGCCGCCGCCGGGAAGGAGATGAATATGCTTGAGGTATCCTGCAGGATGTCCTCGTGAATGTGCTCAACGCCGCCGGTCACTGAGTGTGTGAAAGTCCCGTCGTCATACGTCGTCAGCTTTGCCTTGTAGTCGAACTGGTGCGACTCGCCATCGAAGAAACTCTGGAACCCACCGCGGTCATCACGTTTGTAGCTGGCGAAGCTGTAGCCCGCTCGGTGTTCCAGCCTTCCATCGAGTTGTGTCAGCGTTGTCTGAGCACGCATGAAAAACTGCTGGTTGTCCAGGTTGCGAGGAGCGTCTGCCAGGAAACCGTCGAGGTCAACGTCCGAATCGATGTATCGCCACGAGACGTCAAAGTCCCAGTCATCAGTCACCAGGGCACCGACTCGTCCGGAGAGCGTTCCGTTTTCGTAACCATCGTTTTCCGAGCCGGAACTGGCCGCCGAAAAGCCGTCACTTGTGAACCAGGCACCAGACAATGAGTACCAGAATTTCTCGGTCCCTCCACTGATCGTCGTCGACTGGGAGTATGTTCCGAAACTTCCGCCCTCGTGAGTCGTTTGCACTTTCGTCGGACCTTCGCCACGACGAGTCACGATGTTGACAACTCCCCCGATCGCGTCGGAGCCGTAGATCGTACTCTGCGGTCCGCGGATAACTTCGATCCGCTGCACATTGTCGAGCAGGAAGTTGGCAGGATCGAAAGCTCGGCTGGGACTGCTGGGGTCGTTCAGTGGGATCCCATCGAGCAACACTTTGGTCTGTGACCCGTTCGTGCCACGCGTAAAGATTGTCGACTGCTGCCCCGGCCCGCCACTCTGCCTGACATCGAACCCCGGAACACTTCGAAGGATTTCATTAAGCGTTCGACTACCGCGACGCTGAATGTCTTCCTCGGTAATCACGGTCACCGAGCTGCCAACCTGGCGGCGCGAAGTTTCAGTCGGAGACGCCGACACGACTGTGTCATCGCCCAGCGGTTGCCGAGGAAAAGGAGCGGTAACGACGACTTCCGGAAGCGTGGCCTCTGACTCGGTCGACGCAACGGGAACAGGATCCGGATCACCCAGACGTTCAATTACGACTCGGCCAGCAGCAGCATCTTCAGAGGACGAGTCAGCAGGCGGCTGGGCAGCAGCGGTGCGAGACGCAATCAGTGTAACACCGAACACGAACACTGTGGCCACGAACACAGTGGCACTCTGAAGAGAAATAGAATGGCGCAGCAGTAGAGTTTTCATCCGGTAACTTCCTTTCGCGAGAAGCTGGAAACAGTGAAAACTTTCTGGCGAGATATCCTGGCTCAGGTTCGTCCTACTGACCGCGCCTTCCCGGATGGCTGTTTCGACAGCTTGTCCAGTGGCCTTGTGCGGCGTTCGTCCCCCTCACAGTCGCGCGACGGCGGGAGAATCGTCCGTTCGCTGTCAGCCGTCTGTTGAGACGCCTGACAGTGCCGGACTGCACTCCTCTTCCCTCTGCCTTGAAAGTGGTCGTAGTACTTTTAAGCATCGGGCCGGACAGACGCATTACTCCGGCTGTTCCGAAGATTCGGTGTGGCAATCGTCCGAATCCTGACCCGAGGCAATACAACCGCTACAGTTTGCCTCAAGAGAACCTGCGACGGCGCATTTTCGCCATTCAGCGAGCGACAGGGCCTACAGGCGAAAGCGGATCGGTAGTCGGGCCGTCCATTCAACGGCCATTCCATCCTGCGTTGCCGGCGAAAATCGCCATTGGCAAACGGCATCCAGAGCCGCCTGATCGAGCACTTCATGCCCGCAGGATTCAGCAACAACGACCTTCGTCACCGCGCCGCTCGTTGAGATGGTTACCGAGAGAATCACTCGTCCCTCCAGCCGCTGCTGAACCGCCACTGGCGGGTAAACAGGGTTGGGATTGCTGATCGCCTGTGCCGGTTTGGTCGGCACTGTTCCGACCGCTCTGGCCACTGAATTCGCAGACTGCTGCCGAGCAGTACTTGCGCTGGCCGGCTGAAGTGCCGCGGGCTTCGGGCGTCGCGCTGACGGCGGTTTGATCGGGATTGCACTTGGTGATTGAACCACTTCCGGTTGATGTCTGGCCATCGTAGGCGATTCCAGACTCTCTGAATCCACAACTTGAGGCGAACGTCGACGACGTTCGGTCGGTGTTATGTTCTGCCCGCTTGAGCGGCGCTGTTCCAGCTGCCGTCGTTGCAACAAACTCGGGATCTTGACCGATGCGATGACAACTTGCAGAGGCTCGGGCGACGGTGGACGGTAAGAGTCTGCCACATCTTCAATGAACGGTGGTGGCGCCGGCTTCTTCGGAGGCAGTTGGGATTCTTCAGGAGACTCAAAAATGCGAACTGGTGTGTGCTCGACTTTTCGCACCACTGCGTCCGGCGAAGCGATGTCGGCCATGCTCGACATGACGACGATACGGCTTCCAGAGACTTCGGGCGCAACGACGGGAATCGACGTCAGCGCAGTGCCCAGAATCGCAAGCATGCCTGTGTGCACGACAGCAGAAGTCACCCACGACATTAGATGTGAACGCGACATCCTGCTGATGATTCCTGTCCTGCCGCAGCCGTCACCGACTTCACGAATGCAGCCATGAACCTGCCAATTGAGCAGCGGCTAAAAGGGCTGTGAACCTGACCCACAACGCGACGACCAACCGCGCCACCCACTGTTGCTACAGTTTGTCAGGGAACAGCCATCAGAGAAAGCAAACGCGCACGACCAATCGCCGGTTTTTGAAAAATGCAACGTCATCAGCCCAACCGGGCGACAACTCACTTTTCACTTTTTCAGTGAGAGCATCGCCCGAGCGCGGTCCTGATCACGGAAGCGAGCGTCAATATCGGCGTCATTAGCAGCCGGACGCGTTGTCGCTTCAGCAAGCTCTGCCCGAGCGGCGTCGGAATCGATCTCGTTACTGGCCAGACAACGAGCAGTCAGCAATGTAACCGTCTTGCCGTTAATCTGAACGAAGCCCCCATCCACGAAATACGACCGCTCACCTGACATTGCCGTCAGCTTCAATTCACCGCAACCAAGGCGACCGACAAGCGGTGCACGACCAGGCAGAACTCCAGCTTGTCCGTCAAACAACGGAAAACGAAGCGCACTCACCGGCTCGTCCACAATTGTGGTCTCGGGAGTCACAACGATGAGTTGAAGTTCGTTTGCCATGAGTCTGCTTTGCCTTCTTGCCCGCACTCTCTGAGCCACCCATCAGCTCGTGGCGGGACAGTGCCTTTCCTCGTCGAGATAAAAACTCGACTACTTGGCCGCTGCCGCCATTTGCTCAGCCTGCTCCGCAGCTTCCTGAACACCACCAACGTACATGAAGGCAGCCTCTGGAAGATGGTCCCATTTGCCGGCACAGATTTCTTCGAAACTTGTAATCGTTTCTTCGAGAGGTGTGATCTTACCGGCCTTGCCTGTGAACACTTCAGCGACAAGGAACGGCTGAGACAGGAATCGCTCGATTCGACGGGCACGATGCACGACGAGTTTGTCTTCTTCCGCCAGTTCATCCACACCAAGAATCGCGATAATGTCCTGAAGTTCGCGGTACCGTTGAAGAATCTGCTGAACGGCACGGGCTGCTGCGTAGTGTCGATCCCCGACGTATAGCGGGTCGAGCACTCGGCTGGAAGATGCCAGTGGATCCACGGCCGGATAAATACCCTTTTCGGCAATCTTTCGTTCCAGATAAAGGAACGCGTCGAGATGGCTGAATGCGGTCGCAGGTGCCGGGTCGGTCGGGTCGTCTGCCGGAACGTAAACGGCCTGGACCGACGTGATCGCGCCCTTCTTCGTTGACGTGATTCGTTCCTGCAGACCACCAAGCTCCGTACCTAATGTCGGCTGGTAACCCACTGCGCTCGGCATACGTCCAAGAAGTGCGGACACTTCCGAACCTGCCTGTGAGAAGCGGAAAATGTTATCGACGAAGAGCAGCGTGTCAGCTCCAGTCGCGTCACGGAACCATTCGGCCATCGTCAGACCGGTCAACGCGACTCGCAGACGAGCACCGGGCGGTTCGTTCATCTGCCCGAACACCATCGTTGTCTGCTCAATAACCGAACGACCGGTGTCGCCGATCTTTGTTTCCTGCATTTCGAGCCAAAGGTCGTTTCCTTCACGTGTTCGCTCACCAACTCCCGCGAACACCGAGTAACCACCGTGAGCACTCGCGATACGAGCGATCAGTTCGGTCAGGATGACCGTCTTACCAAGACCGGCACCACCGAACAGCCCCGCTTTACCACCACGAACGAATGGAGTCAGCAGGTCGATAACCTTGATACCGGTTTCGAAGATTTCGGTCTTGGAACTCAGATCCTCAAGGGCCGGAGCACTGCGGTGAATCGGCCACCGTTCCTCAGTAGTGACTGGTCCCCGCCCGTCGATCGGCTCACCGGTCACGTTGAAGACGCGGCTCAGCGTCTCTTTTCCAACCGGAACTGTAATTGGAAGCCCGGTGTCAACGGCGTCCATTCCGCGAGCCATTCCATCGGTTGACCCCATCGCCACACAGCGAACACGGCTTCCGCCGAGATGCTGCTGGACTTCGCCAGTTACTTTGACATGAACACCCTTGATCTCGGTGTCCACAAGCACGGCGTTGTAGATTTCCGGCAAATGGCCTTCCGCGAACTCGGCATCAAATGTTGACCCGATAATCTGCGTAACGCGACCAGTTTTTGTGTCTGCTGCTGTCGTCGACATGATCGATGGCTTTCGTCGTATGATCAATTGTCGTGAAGTTCTGTTACATACCAGTAAGCCGACTCACTGCAGCGAACTGGCAAAACTACATTGTCTTTTTGTACTTTAATCGAGTGCCGCTGCTCCGCCGATGATTTCGCTGAGCTCTGACGTAATCTGTGACTGTCGTGCCCTGTTGTACTGCATGGACAGTGTGCTGATCATGTCGCCAGCGTTCTCAGTCGCCCCCTTCATCGCCACCATGCGAGCAATCTGCTCACTCACGGCCGAGTCAAGGAAGCATTTGAAAAGCCGAGCTTTAAATGCCGCCGGTACGATTTCTTCAAGAATGTCTTCGGGCGACGGCAGGAATTCGTAATCGATTCCCTGTCCGGCTTCTTCAGAAGTATTCTCGTCATCGTCACCGATTGAACCAACCGGAAGCAATGTTTCAAGTACGGCGGTTTGTCTCGAAACCGTTTCAAACCGAGTATAAGCAACGTCAAGCCGATGGATATTGCCGGAGACAAATCCGTCGATATACCGATCTGCGATCTCTTCAACTTCGTCGTAGCGAGGCTTATCTTCGAAGTTAGTGTAAGCTTTTGAATACTCCATCTCCTGAAACTTCAAATAGCTCATTCCTCGCTTGCCGACGACTTCAATCGTCAGCTCTTCGCCACTGGACCGTGCTTCTTTAAGACGCGAGGTAACGTGTCTCAGCACTGCCGAATTGTAGCCGCCACACAACCCACGATTTGAGGTCATGACCAGAAGAACGTTCTTCGTCTGTTCCTCAGGCTGAGTCAGCAGCGGATGACTGAAGCTCAGGTCAGCTTTCGACAGGTCAGCAACGATCTCTGAGATTTTCTTCGTGTACGAAGCTGCTTCCGTCGCCCGGTCCATGGCTTTTTTGAATCGCGCGGTCGCGATCAATTCCATGGTCCGGGTGATCTTCCGGATGTTTTTAACCGCCTTCAGGCGTTTAACAATCGCTCTGGCTTTGGCCATCGCTTCCCGTCCCGGTAGGGTGCGTCTTGACGCACCAGTATAAGATTCCGGGATGCGTCGAGACGCACCCTACAGCTTTCTATTCCTCTTCGAATCGTCCTTCGAGAGTCTTCGCAAACTCAGTCAGAGCTGCCGTCAAGGCCTCAGCGTCCAGCTCGCCCGTTTCGACCATCGCGTCACGGACCTCTGACTTCTGCTCTCGCATGAACTGAATCATTTCCTGCTCAACTTCAAGCACCTTCTCCACCGGCACTGCGTCGAAGAATCCATTCGTACCGGCGAAGATACTGAAGACCTGATCGGCGTAATGCAGAGGCTGAAACTGAGGCTGCTTCAGCAGTTCGACCATGCGGTAACCGCGATCGAGCTGTTGCTGAGTCGCTTTGTCGAGATCGGTTCCAAGCTGAGCAAATGCTTCCAGTTCACGGAAAGCGGCAAGGTCAAGTCGCAGAGATCCCGCCACTTTTTTCATGGCCTTCGTCTGAGCATTACCACCCACACGGGAAACCGAGATACCGACGTTAATAGCCGGCCGAACCCCTGCGAAGAACAAGTCTGGCTCAAGGTAAATCTGACCGTCAGTGATCGAAATCACGTTGGTCGGAATGTAGGCCGAAACCTCACCTTCCTGCGTTTCGATAATCGGCAGTGCCGTCATCGAACCGCCACCAAGTTCATCACTCAGCTTAACTGATCGCTCAAGCAAGCGACTGTGACAATAGAAAACGTCACCAGGATAAGCTTCCCGGCCCGGAGGACGACGCATCAGCAGCGACAGTTCACGGTAAGCCTGAGCCTGCTTGGTCAGGTCATCGTAAACGATCAGCGTATGCTTGCCCTGGTACATAAAGTGTTCCGCGATGGCGGCACCGGCGTACGGGGCGATATATTGAAGTGGAGCCGGATCAGAAGCACACGCTGAAACTACAATCGTGTAGTCCATTGCGTCGTTCTTTTCCAAAGCCTCGACGACAGCCGCAACATTGGAAGCTCGCTGCCCACTGGCGACATAGACGCAGATAACGTCCCCACCCTTCTGAGCAAGAATGGTGTCCAGAGCGACTGCGGTCTTGCCGGTCTTCCGGTCGCCGATGATCAACTCCCGCTGACCACGGCCGATCGGCGTCATCGAATCGACTGCCTTGATCCCTGTCTGCAACGGTTGCTTAACCGGCTGCCTACCAGCGATCCCTGGAGCGATCGTTTCGACCGGTCGCGTTTCGCTGGTGACGACTGGCCCTTTACCATCGAGAGCATTGCCCAACGGATCGACAACTCGTCCGATCAGAGCATCACCGACAGGCACAGAGAGCAAAGCCCCCAGCGTCTTGACTTCGTCGCCTTCTTTAATCGCGCGGAAGTCGCCGAGCAGAATGACACCGACGGAGTTTTCTTCAAGGTTGAACACCAACCCGCGGACGCCGTTCTGGAATTCGACCATTTCACCCGCCATGGCCGACTGCAGACCATAGACGCGCGCAATACCATCGCCGACTTCAAGAACACGACCGACTTCGCTGGTCTCAACCTGACCGCGAAAGTCTTCAATCTCCTTCTGGATGACTGAAGCGATCTCGTCCGCTTTGAATTTCATGGAGACTCCCCTGATGCATCGACTTCGCAAGCTGTTTCAGCCAAGAACGAAGCGAGCCATCGTAGACACTGTTTCCGACACGGATCACGATACCACCGATGAGACCCGGATCCGTTTGAGGTTCAATAATTGGTTCGAAACTAAAGGCAGCAGCAACTCGTTCTTTAACACGAGCCAGTGTCGCCTCATCGAGAGGCTTGGCACTGACCACCTGAACGCGCTGTTGGCCGTTTCGTTTCTCAAACTCAAGCCTGGCCGATGCCAGAATTTCTTTCAGCAGATCAAGTCGATCGTGCTGCGCGAGCACTCGCAAATAGTTTGCGAAGAACTCGCTGCTGTGAGGCGCAATCACCCGATTAATAAATCCGAGTTTTTCATCGCGGTTGGACAACCCCGTGATGAGCATGGACTCGAATTGTGGATTTGCGGCAAGGACATCCTGAAGGAGCGAAGAAAACTCTTCGATCCCTTCGGCGGCTTTGTCTCCGGCTGCATTGAGAAATGCTTCCGAATAAACACGTGCAATCGCCACCGTACCGGGATCATCCAGCACGCTGTCTATCCGAGCATTTTCGGGCACGTCCGCCATTCCGACCTCACCTCATATGACAGAGCAACCTGCCAGTAACACGCCATGCGGCGTCAATTGTGCCTACCCTTGAGCCGCCGACATCTCAGCCAGAGCGTCATCAATCAGCTTCTGGTCATCAGCATCAGTCAGACTGCGGGAAAGAACTTTCTCCGTTGCAGCAACGACGTTTGCCCGCACATGATCGAACAACTCCGCGACTGCCTGATCGCGAGCACGACCGATATCGTCGAGAGCCCGCTTCCGAGTAGCCTCAGCGTCCTGCTGTGCCGTGGCAAGAATATCCGTTTTCGTCCGCTCAGCGTCACGCCGAGCTTCGGCAATAATCTCGTCCACCTGCCCCTGAGCAGCCTTCAGCTTCTGCTCATAATCAGCGAGCATCGCGACAGCCTTGTCACGGTCAGCCTTAGCATCCTCAAGCAATTTCCTGTACTTCGACTCACGACTGTCGAGCCCCTCAATAAGAGGCCCCCAGGCCACTTTCTTCAGAACAACAAGAAAGAGGACGAACGTCACAATCGTCCACAGAACCAAGTCATTCTGAGGCTGCATCGGAACACCAGTCTCAGCGCCGCCGTGATCACCATGATCGCCTTCGGCGACCTCGTGACTCACATCGGCAGCATGAAGATCAGTGGTAGACACAACTGCTGCCGCGAAGACAAACCCCGCCAGCAACAGAAGCCCAGTACGATGGAAGCGAAAAGCGTGCATTAGCGCACCCTGCAAGTCGCATTACAGAAACGGGAGAACAACGCCAATCTGCCTGCGTCACCACAGACAGATTCAAATTACTTGGCGATGCAGACGATCAGCGCGAAGAATGTCGCACCTTCAATCAGAGCGGCAGCAACAATCATGGCACCGCGAATGTCGGCAGCTTTTTCAGGTTGACGAGCCATGCTCTCAACTGCCGCAGCACCAATCTTAGCGATACCGAAACCGGCACCCAGCATAACGATACCGGCACCGATTGCTGCCGAATTCAGAAATTCACCCATCTCGGTCGATCTCCTTAGATCAAAAGACCACAACTGAAAATTTTGCAGCGAAAGCGAGGGACAGCCCCTCGAATGTTCATATCAGATCAGTGTGCATGCAGGCTGGCAGACAGAAATATTGTCGACAGGTAAGCAAACACGTACGCCTGTAGAAACGCAACAAACAACTCAAGTAACCCGATGAAGATCTGACCGCCAACACTCGCAGGTATCACCAGACCTTGAAGCATGGTCCCGGCCACACCGTCCGCGGCGATAAACCCAAGAATGACACCAATAACCGTGTGGCCACCCATTACGTTGGCAAACAATCGAACCGCAAGCACGCCATGCTTAATGAAGAGGCCAACAACTTCGATACACCAGACGCCCAGACCAATCACGACGCCCATCAGACCATCGAGCCCCAGATCGGGACACTGATTCTTCCAGAACCCCACAAAGCCAAACTGCTTTGTCCCCTGAATCAGATTAAAAACAAATACCGAAACAGCCAGCACACCGGTCACACTGAGCGATCCTGTTGGAGAACCCAGCATCGGAACTGCGCCAAGCAAATTACAGAACAGAATGTAGAAGAAACACGTCCAGATAAACGGCAGAAACTGATCAGCGTAATGCCCGGCACGATTGTGCTCGCGATCACCACCGTGTCCATCATCGTGATGACCGTCACCGTGATCATGGTGCCCGTCACCTACCGTTGGACGCACAACCTCATCGCGAATATAGAGAGCGATCGATTCCCAGAAATTCCAGAAACGCCCCTTTGTCGGCTCTCCCGATCGGACCCGCTTAGCCAACCCACGAAAGATCAAAAACGTCAGCAACCCCGCGATAACCTGCAGCACCATGAATTTGGTGACCTGAAAGCCAGCAATCTCCGGAAGCTGCACTCCATACACCGTATGACCATGCGAATCGATCGCCGTCCCGAGGCGCAACGGCAACTCGAAGAACGGAAAATCCCGCACATGGTGAAAATGATCTTGTCCGGCAGCAAAAAGCATAAGTCTGTTCTCAGGAGTCACCCACGAACCATACAGCCTGCCAGCTACAACTCAATCAGCTTGCCGTTCCGTTTTCAGCTTTTCAGCGGCCGCAAGCAGAGCCGTAGTCTCAACCGCAAGCGTGAACAAATAAAACAGAGCCAGCCAGATAAAAAACTCTTTCAGCCCGTACCCGGTTACAGCGAATTTCGCCCCAAGAGCGCCTAGCAGGACGAAGAACATCCTGATTCCGCCCGCAACCAGAACAAGAGTGGCCTGCGATTCGCCGACCAACCCCTTAAAAGCAACAATCAGACACCCCGGAATGGTGCACAACAAAGCCGACACACTCAATCCGATCAGCCCTTTCGTCTCCGCAACCAGCCACGCGGGACCAGCCATCAGAAACGCAAAACCCAAACTTGCACCGACCAGCCGAACCATGTCAGCAAAAACGCTTCTACGCGTCTGATCGCCAGTGTCATCGGGCGTGGAACTCATTTTTCGAGATCGCGAAGAAGTTGTTGCAGGCCTCGAAAAGCCAAATAACTTCCGAAGCAAACTCCGACGAGAGTAAATCCCGGCAAAGTCCCATATTTTGAATCCAACCAGACTCCCGCTCCCGCTGGAACGGCCAGTTCCATCCCGAGGGATGTCACCTGTGATGCCCAACGCATGGCATTGGACGTCGCTCTGCGGTCGTCTGAATCCGTCATCGTTTCACTCCTGAGAGAACCCTCTCCGAAGCGGGCAGGACGATATCGATCCCATATCGGAGTGTCAAAAGACCGACTGCAGTTGTTTGCACAATTTCTCAGATCTGACTTGAGGACTTCTCGACGTTGTTAAATTTGAGCAGGCGATCGAGGCAGTCATCGGCAAATTCATGCAGTGTTGTGACAGATCCTCTGCAGAACTGGCAAGGAGCAGCCTCTCCGGAACCGGGGAATTGAAATTCGCAGGATTCCCGCCGACTCAGTTGTTGCTGAGCAGGGAGTGCCGAGCTAGCATTGGCCTGTACCTCCACCGAGGTCTGGCACACACGCCAAACGCTGTTGACCCTACAAGAATGACTAAAAAGGGAACTTCCTTGTTTGGCCATGGGGCATGCCGATTCGTTCGGACGTCACATCCCGGGCAGAAGGCTCCCACCTTATAACGTCACGGGTCTCAGCAAATCGCGTGGTGCCAGTTCGGTGGGGGTATTTTTACGCGCCGGCGCTTTGAGCAGGGCGGCTCGCCAGGGCTGCTGCCCGATTCGACCGTGAACAGGCTGTGAATCATCATGCCTCCGCATCGCGAGCCCCTGTTCGTTCGACTGGTCGCTTGCATGAGCACGAGCTGCTCCTGTCCCCTGACGAGCAGTCGGATGTCAGCTCTGACGCAGAAAATGCATCGCGAACCGTCGGACGGGTGGTGTATGCTGCCCCTTCCAACCTGAGTCGCCTTCCGAAAATTCCCACCCCGATTCCTCAACAAACGTCCTCAATCATGTCTGGCAACGCCGTCGAGTCATTCATGACGACTCTGCGTCGCAGCAATTTGCTCGCTCCGGAGCAGGTAGCAGTGGCGGCGTCTCTGGCTACGGATTCAGACGCCGTCAGTGTCGCGAGAGAGCTGATTCTCAGAAAATGGCTGACCGAATGGCAGGCTCGTCAGATTCTGGCCGGCAAAAGCAAGTTGTACCTGGGCAAGTACAAACTGATGGATGTTCTCGGCCAGGGCGGCATGGGAGCGGTTCTCAAAGCTGAGAGTACCACGCTGCGCCGCGAAGTTGCCCTCAAGGTGATGGCGACCAATCTTCACGACGATGGCATCGCTCGAGCCCGTTTTGAGCGGGAGATCGCTTTTTCCGCCAGCCTCAATCACCCGAACATCGTCCGAGCCATCGATGCCGACCAGATTGGCAATCGATTCTTTCTCGTGATGGAGTATTTTTCCGGACGGGATCTGAAGGCTGTTGTCAAAGAACGGGGGCAGGTTTCTGTCGAATTTGCCTGCGAATGTATTCGTCAGGCGGCTCTGGGACTTCAGCACGCGTTCGAGCAGGGCATCGTTCATCGCGATATCAAACCGTCGAACCTGCTGGTCACCAAGGATCCGAAAACCGGTCGGCCACTGATCAAAATTCTGGATCTGGGGCTGGCGAGAGTCGCGCACCAGGCTGAACTCGCTACCGCCGGGCCGGCGAACTTCGAAGCTGCAGACGGCGGAGTCACGCGCAGCGGCCAGATCATGGGCTCGCCCGATTACATGTCGCCCGAGCAGGCCATGAGTTCCAGCACCGTTGATATTCGATCGGATATTTACGGGCTGGGCGTCACGCTTTTCCAACTGCTCTGCAGCAAACTGCCGTACACCGGCGAAAACGTAATGGAAAAGCTGCTCGAACGGATCAACAAAGACGCTCCACCAGTCAGCGTGTACCGGCCAGAACTTCCACCCGTGCTGGTGCATATCGTCGCAAAAATGCTGCACCGTGATCCGGCTCAGCGTTTTCAGACGCCCGCCGAAGTCGCGGCCGTCCTGGAAGCCTTCGCGGCGAACCCGCAATCGCTGGAAATTCAGCCAGAAGTGGAACTGACTCTGGCACCAGCCCTGGAGCTTCCAACGCTCGACTCGCAGGCTGACGAGACGCTGAACGTCTTTTTGGCTGATCTCAACAGCGAGGCTGTTATCGTCCGCGAGCCCGCGGCGCCGGCACGACCGACCATCCGACGACGGCAGAAAAACTATGCTCCGCTGGCCATTTCATTGGGAACAGCCGTCGTCATGATCGGCATCGTTCTGTTTGCGCTTTCACAAGGTTCGGGACCGCCGGCCAGAAAGCCCGTATCGAAGGCTCCATCGGCAAAACAGAACGGCACCGCCGATTCGAAAACCTCTGTCGATGAAACATCGGGCACAACGACACGGAGCATTGCCGCCCTTCCCCCTCCGGCATCGTTTCTGTCGACCGGTGACCCGTTGACGGATTGGGTCAGAGCCTCCGCCCGAGAAATCCGCGTTGAAACAAACGCCGGTGAATCCGTCATCAAAGCCAGCGACCCGTTACCAACTCGCAATTGTACGATCGTCGGAGTTGACCTGAGCGGCGTGCAGATTCTTACCTCCGACAACCTTCGCCTGCTGGCGTCTGGAAAATCGATCCGACACCTGAATCTGTCAGGAAGCCGTTTAAAGAACTCTCAGCTGCGACAGGTCGCCCGTCTGAAAGAGCTTCAGCTTCTCGACATCGGCAGCACAATGATTACCGATGAGGGACTGAAACTGCTGTCTCAATGCGAAGAGCTGACAGGACTGCAACTGCCGTACGTTTCGGTCGGAGACACCGGCATCCAGCATCTGGCGAAGCTGTCCTCGCTGTCCGATCTCAACCTCGAAGGCACGGACATCACTGACGCGGCGGTTAAGTCGCTGGCATCGCTCAACAGCCTCACTCGGCTCAACCTGAAATACACAGCCCTCTCTGAAGTAGCTGTCGACAAGCTTCGCAAGCGCCTGCCGAACTGCAAAATCGAGTTCTGAGTTTGCTCGCCACAGATTTCCGCTTCACCACCCTGGAGGCGGGTTCCGGCGCACCATCGCATGGGGGACTCTGCTCGCGCCAAGACGTGCAGGACTGAACCGTCTGCAACCTTCACTCAAAGGCACCCTGAAAATGTAGTTTTCGCGTCTTCTGCGATATCCTGCGGCATACCCTTTCGAAGAAAGACAATCAGCAATGAGTGATTCAACTGAGCTGATCACCAACCACCTTGCTTTGTCCAGACGTTACTTTCTTGGGCTTGGAGTTGCCGGCGCGGCGGCCTTGAAGTCGCTGCCTTTGCAGGCCGAAGGCTCGGGCAGCGAGCCCGCGTTGCAGGATGCCATCGGGAAGCTGGAGTCGTGGCTGACGGCGATGGATGATTTTCGGGATGTGTCGCGAGGAAAGCCGGTTCCGCATTCGCTCAGTGATGAGAATAAGGCGGAAGTCGGGATGACTCGCGACACGTGGAAGCTCGAAGTGCTGAGCGATCCCGACAAGCCGGCGCGGGTTCGTAAAGAGTTTAAGAAATCAGACAACACGGCGTTCGATTTTGCGGCGTTGATGGAGCTGGCAAAAACGAAGGCCGTGCGATTTCCGAAAGTGATGACGTGCCTCAACATCGGCTGTCCTCTGGGCATGGGCATCTGGGAAGGCGTGCCTCTGCGCGAGGTGCTCTGGCTGGCTCAGCCGACGGAAGATCTACGGCGAGTCTTTTACTACGGCTACCACAACGACGAGCCGTCGCAGATGTTCCGCAGTTCGATGCCGGTCGGTCGAATCCTTGAGGATCCGTTCGATCTGCCGCCGGTCATTTTGTGCTACAAGCTGAACGGACAGTGGCTCAGCAGCGAGCGCGGCGGGCCGGTCCGGGTTGTCGTGCCGGAAGCTTACGGCTTCAAGTCAATCAAGTGGCTCTCGCACCTTTACCTGTCAAATATTCACGGTGCCAACGACACTTACGCCGAGAAGAACAACGACGTCGACAGCCAACTGAAAAGCTTTGCGGCGACGTTCGACTTTCCGGCCACCGTCAAACCGGGACAGCCGATTCCTGTCACCGGTTACGCTCAGGCGGGCATCGCCAGCGTCGCGAAGGTGCAGGCCTTTATTCAGAACAACGAAGAGAAGCTGCCGACCGGCGACAGGCATTTCACAACAGCTCCCTGGCAGGATGCCACCATCCTGCCACCACCAGCTGATTGGGGCGGCGGACTGCCGGACGGAAAGATCCCTGAAGGCACGCTCAGCTTTGACGCTGCCGGGAATCCAGAAACCTGGCCGATCCGACTGGCGAAAGTCCATTGGGCAATACTGCTGCCTGGACTTCCCGCAGGCAAATACACGCTCCGCTGCCGGACGATCGACGAAAAAGGCCAGGCACAACCGATGCCTCGCCCCTTTAGAAAATCCGGCCACGCAGCCATCGAGCAGGTCACAATCAACGTCAAAGCGTAACCCCTGCTTCCCGCTCGTGACCGAACCGAGCTTCAGTCTGGCAGGCTGAGTAAGACTCTTTGAGATCACGATAATGGCCGAGCTGAGAGGCAATGACGATCGCCATCATTTTACTCAGCGAAAGTCGGCCATCACGATCGCGTGACCGAGCAGGACCAGGCAGCGACCGACGCCGCAGCTGAGGTTCGAACTCAAGACCGAAGCCGCCAACATCACAGAACAAAGCTCCCGAGTTCATCAGGTGCCGCCGGTCGTTCCTCGTGAGCATTACCCAATGCCCGAAGTACCTGAGTTTTTTCACTCCTGAGCAACACCGATACCTGTCCGGGATTCAGGGTAAGGGGTCTCTGTGGTTAGAAATCTTCCGACCCCTTCCGTCCCGGATTCACGATTCTTCGGCCAACTTTTTAATTGCATGCGGAAACTGTATTATCCGTGGCTAATCCGCGTCCCGTTGGCTGATCGCCAGCATCGCATGGACTCCTAAGTCCAGGCCCGCCAGACAGTTGTGCTCCCCTGGCAAATCGCGGACGCAACGCCACCGACCAGCAGGGCAGCTGTCGGCGACACCGCAATTTAACCGCGTGCGGATTCCGTTCGCGAAACACGTAATCCCCCTCGCGCTCGCCAGGGACTCGTTCGCTCAGAAATACAAATTCGAAACGAACTCAGACTCTCAAAGGAAACATCATGCTGACTATTCCCGCTGAAGGTGGTCTCGATTTTCTCGCACTTGGGGCCATGGTTAACCGCATCGATCCGGGCCGTATCCCGTTCCGCAAAGCCAGCCAGTGTGCGATCCACGTTTCAGGTGGTGAGTTCAACTGCGCCGCCAACCTGTCTGACTGCTTCGGCATGAACACCGGCATCGCGACGGCTATGGTCGACTACCCACTGGGCGATCTGATCAAAGAACGCGTCCGAGCAATGGGGGTGACGCCGTTTTACAAAGAGTTCGAACACAACGGCGTCAACGGACCGAACATGGCCACCGTTTACAGCGATCAGGGCTGCGGAGTTCGCGCACCGGTCGTTTTCTACAATCGATCGAATGAAGCCGCCGCACAGCTCAAAGCCGGCGATATCGACTGGAAGAAAATCTTCGCTGACGCTGGCGGAGTTCGCTGGTTCCATAGCGGAGGCATCTTTGCCGCTCTGTCGTCGACGACGCCGGGCGTCATCATCGAAGGCATGAAAGCCGCCAAAGAAGCCGGAGCAATCGTCAGCTTCGACCTGAACTACCGAGCCAAGCTGTGGCAGATCTCTGGCGGTCTGGAAACCTGCCAGTCGACTCTGCGAAGCATCGTCGAACTGTGCGACGTGCTGGTCGGCAACGAAGAAGACCTGCAGATGGGTCTGGGCATCAAAGGCCAGGACGTTGAGAAGTCCGGCAAGCTCGACCCGAGTGCCTTCTTCGGCATGATGGAAGGCGTTGCGAAAGAACTGCCGAACGTCAAAGCCGTTGCTACGACGCTTCGAGAAGTTCACACCACGAATCGTCACTCATGGAGTGCCGTGCTGTGGCTGGAAGGCAAAACGTTCCAGGCTCCGCAGGCGGAACTTGACGTCCTCGACCGAGTTGGTGGCGGAGACGGATTCGCGTCCGGCCTGATCTACGGTCTGCTCAGCGGCAAGTCTCCTGAAGAAGCTCTGCGACTCGGCTGGGCTCACGGAGCACTGCTGACCACCTTCCCCGGCGACACCACGATGGCCACGCTGTCACAGGTCGAAGCCTTCGCCGCTGGTGGTTCTGCTCGAATCCAGCGGTGACCCGTAGGGTGGGCACCGCCCACCAGCCACAACAAACGATTCTCAAAACAATGGTGGGCCGTGCCCACTCTACTCTGAAAGTCAGACACAATGGCAAATAACGATATCGGCCTCATCGGCCTTGCCGTCATGGGGCAGAACCTGGTCATGAACATGGCCAACAAAGGGTTCAACGTCGCCGTTTACAATCGCACGACCGAGAAAATGACGGAATTCGTCAACGGCCTGGGCGATCGTCCGGAAGGCGTTGTCGAAGAAGGCACCGCCGACCGGATTCACGGTTACGAGGAACTCGCAGATTTCGTCAACAGCCTGGCAGCGCCTCGACGAATCATGATCATGGTTCAGGCCGGTCGAGGAACCGACGCGGTCATCGATTCGCTGAAACCGCTGCTCGACAAAGGCGACATCATCATCGACGGTGGTAACGCCGACTACGTCGACACCAACCGTCGTCACGTCGAACTCGCCGAACAGGGTTTCCGCTTCATCGGTACCGGAGTTTCCGGCGGCGAAGAAGGAGCCCTCAAAGGCCCGAGCATCATGCCCGGCGGTCATCCGGAAGCGTGGCCGTTTGTTAAAGACATCCTGCAGGCCATCAGCGCGAAGGTCGGCGAAAATAACGACATCCCATGCTGCGAATGGGTGGGCGAAGCCGGAGCCGGGCACTACGTCAAGATGGTGCACAACGGCATCGAGTACGGTGACATGCAGTTGATCTGCGAAGCCTACTACATCCTCAAGCACGGCCTGGGGCTGACCAACCGCGAACTGTATGAAGTCTTCAAAGAGTGGAACGAAGGTCAGCTCGACAGTTACCTGATCGAGATCACGCGAGACATCTTTACCGTCGCAGACAAAGAAGGCGACGGCGACCTGGTCGACAAAATTCTCGACACCGCTGGCCAGAAGGGAACAGGCCGCTGGATGTGCCAGCACGCTTTGGAACTCGGAGTTCCCACGACACTGGTGACCGAAGCCGTTTACGCTCGCTGCCTGTCTTCACAGAAGGACGAACGAGTCCGAGCCAGCGAAGTCCTCTCCGGCCCGGAGGGCAAATTCGAAGGCGACCGCCAGCAGTTTATCGACGACGTTCGCCAGGCGTTGTACGCCAGCAAGCTGGTCAGCTACGCCCAGGGGTACGTGCAGTTGAACGCCGCGGCCAAAGAGTTTGGCTGGAAGTTGAATAATGGTCCGATCGCTCTGCTGTGGCGAGGTGGCTGTATCATTCGCTCGGTCTTCCTGCAGGACATCAAGGTCGCGTTCGACAAGAACCCGGAACTGGAAAACCTGCTGCTGGACGACTTCTTCAAAAACGAAGTCAACGCCGCTCAACCAGCCTGGCGTCGAGTCGTCGCCGCAGCCGTGCAACTCGGTCTGCCGGTTCCGGCTTTCAGCGCGGCTCTGACTTACTTCGACGGCTACCGTCGAGCGAGTCTTCCCGCCAACCTTCTGCAGGCCCAGCGAGACTACTTCGGCGCTCATACCTACGAGCGAACCGACAAACCCCGCGGCGAAAAATTCCACACCGACTGGATCCGCGAACGCAACATCGACTAACGATTCGTTCCGAATCTCAACCTCAAAAAGAAAGCCCGGTCGTTATCAACGGCCGGGCTTTTTGCATTCCATCGCTTCCAAGCGACCCTTCGATAAGGGTACTTGTAAAATTGCCAATTGACATTTGACTACGAGTGATGGATAAGGATGTGAAACACCGTCAATAAAGCAACTTATGAGGTCAGCGAATCGAATGGGCCAGCAGTGGATCAAGTACCGCAGCAAAAATCTGTTCGTTCACAAGGCGATCTGCGCACCTGACTTCAACAGTCCAACCGTACTTACGGGAGATCCTTGGAATTACGTCAGCCTTTGGATGCGCCGCCACAAGCACGAAAGGTCACGATTTTTCTGGGATCAATCCCGGCACTTCTATGATGCGACATCAAATCTCCCACCGACATCAGCGCCGCTCACGGCCTACTACTCCATCATGAATGCAACGAAGGCGCTATTGTATGTGAAAAATGTCAGAGCCGCTCCGTCACACGGAGTAACTGGCTCCAGTCGCGCTGGGAGGACGTCGCTATCAAACGAGATGGTTCGGTTCAAGAACGGTGGTGTCCATGCAGGATTGCGTGCATACCTTAGCGAGGCACCTCCGAGCAACGACGTATCCCTGAAAGACTTGCTTTACAATATGCCATTTGTTCATCGAGCATTCACGCTGACGTATTCGGATAGTGAACTCTTCATCCCAATTAAGCACCCGAGATTCGTCAAAAAGGCAGGATCATCGCAAGCATGGTTTTGTGCGGATATTCAAGGTGGGCAGTATCAGAATAACCATGTTATCAACAAGCTCCCAACAGAGTTTGAACGAGATATGGGTCGTCCTGACAGTTGGACGATTCGAATGAAGAAGCGCTTTAAATGGCGAAATGGCTCTCAGAACCTGGAAGGTAACCTTCTCCGTCTAACCAACTACCACGCCCAAGTTCGGAACCATGTCTCGTACATACACGGTGCTACACGCTTGTGGTACGTCAAACGTTCCCCAGTTCGAGGGGCGATGTCTTACCATGACATGACACTTATCTACGCAGCGATGCACCGACTCAGCGAGCTCGCTCGCTACTCGCCAGACGTTCTTGACAAGCACTTCTCGGGCCAGCATAACTGGCTAATGATGGAGTTTATTTCATCAGCCTTGGACCAATTCATTGATGACATCGCATCCGAAATTACCGGTCAGGACTTTATGGTGACTGGACTACGTGCGCAGTGAAGTAGGATGCGTCTTGACGCGGGTGGCACCGGTTGATTTTCGACCGAGAGGGTGGCAGCGGTTGCTTGCAACCGGTGTGGTGGAGCCACAAGAGGTCTCAACCAGACGCGGGGGGGCCCAACCGCTTGCGGTTGGGTGTCGAAGGCACAACATGCCTCGCCATCAGCTCTCGGAATTGATTGGACGATCTTTGTAGGTTCGCCCGCACATGATGAGACATCTTTCGCGGCGCAACCCGCCCATTCTGGACGGGCCGCCCTGATTTATGCCTCTGGGCAGTGATCAATGACGTCGGGTGCGGCGAGACGCACGCTGCGTGAAGCTGACGAAGCGGCAGTGAGCATTGTCTCGAAGGCCACTGACCATGACCATATCTCGATGTAGTGCTCGAACGTTCGTTCGAGGATGTCAATCGAGTGGTCCTGTTTCTGCCGAATGAATAACCGCCTGCCCGTTTGACGGGTCGTCAATGTCTGGCTGAATCGCTCTCAGCCTGGCAAAGTGCCTGTTGACAAAGCAGCAGCCTCGCTTTGTCGTGCTGCCAGCGTCACATGATTCATTCGCGTTTGGGCTGCGGCAAACAGGAGCGGACCTGCTACTTTCGATCGTCAACGGTCAGCTAAACCGGCATGCCTTCTTCGACGAGCATCTCGCCGAGGCGTGACTGCACTTTCTGCTTCAGCTCTCCGAAGAATTCTCGCGAATTGAAGTGTGGAAGTTGAATCTGCGGGTACTCGTCATGAGCTTCTTCCGGCATGGTGTAGTCGGCGTCGGTAAAGCCCTGACGAAGTTCCAGCCGGTAGCCTCGAAGGAAGACTCGGCGAATCGTCTTCTGAATTTCCTCGACCGAGACCGCAAGACCCGTCAATGCGGCGATTGCCTTTGCCATGTTTTCGTCGGACATGCCACTGAATTTGCAGACGCCGAGAAAGTCGTCGCGAAGGATGGCCAGGCCGCGGTTGGTGATCGCGTCGACCCAGTAGTCCATGCCGGTTTCTTTTTCGACAAGCAGCAGCAGATACGTCTTCATTGACATGTGACCGCCGGCCAGCGCCCAGGGATATCCGGGGTTGGTCTGAGGAAGGTAAGCGGCGTATTCCATCCCCTTTGACTGCATGGCGTACTCTGGAGCGCCGAGTTCTTTACTCAGCCGCAACGTTCCCTGGCCGAGTTCCGGCAGCTTGCCCTGCCCGATTTCTTCGAGCACTTTGTGGGCGGTTTTGTAGTCTCCGTATGTCACGCCGTGGGCGATCATTTTGTCAGGGTTTCGGCGGTTGTACTCCATCGCGTAGGAGAGAGTTGTCCCGACCGAAATTGAGTCCATGCAGTACTGGTCGACAACTTCGCAAAGTTCCAGGCATTCGTCCGGCTCGAAGATGCCAACGTTGGACGACAGCAGGTTGAGCGGTTCGAAGTCGAGCTTTGCTCGGAACTTTCCGGCCTTGCCGTTTTCGTCTTCGTCGTAGACGTTCTTGTGACACGAGATGCCGCAGCGGAAGCAGGATTCGTCTTTGACGACGTACGGTCCCTGTTCCCAGTTATCTCGGAAAAGTGGCAGCGAGACCTTCGTGCCGGTCGGAACGAAGTTCATTTCCGGCATGGCGTGAACGGGGTTCAGGGCGTCGTAGTTGGCCCAGGTTCCGCCGCCTCCGCCGAACTTGTCTTTGTCGCGAAACTTGGCACTGCCTTTGCCTTTTGCAACTTCCTGGTTGAGTTCCTTCAGCTCTGGCGGAGCTTTCGGGCCGATGCGGTCTTTCGTGTCGACCACGATGGCGATCAGATTCTTCGAGCCCATCACGCCGCCCATGCCGCCGCGTCCGCAGAAGCGAGGCTTGTTGTCTTTCGACTTAAGCTGGTTCTCGGTCGAGAGAGCGATCGCGGCATAACGGCAGTTTTCGTAGTTCTCGCCGGAAGGGCCGATCACAGCGAAGTGGGCGTTGGGAAATTTTTCGTGCAGCTTCAGGATCTTCGGGTTCACCTGCATGCCGACCAGGTCAGACGCATCTTCAAAGCTGAACTGCGCCGGGCCATCTTCGGTGTCACGATGAATTCGCAACAGCGTTGGTTTCTCACAGCGGCCCGTGAAAATAATCTCGTCGACGTCGAGGTGTCGCAGTTTGGTGCCGAACTTGCCGCTGCCGGCTGACCACATCGCGGATGGGCGACCGCTGAGAGACGACTTCAGCGGCGAGTAACCGTGAAAGTAAGTTCTCAGCCCGGTCATAAAATCGGTACCGCTGAGAATTCCGAGATTCAGAATCAGCGTGGCCGATGGATCGTAAGGCGTATCGGTCGGACATTTTTCAAGCAGCTTGAATCCGCGAGCGATACCGCCCAGCGCGTCTTCCAGATCCTCGCACTGAACGGTCTCAGGCGTCACTGCCTGTGCGGTGAGGTCGATCTGGAACGATCGAATCCTGAAGTCCTGAGGTTTCTTCGCCGCGCCGTTTCCGTCCGTGTCACTGATCATCGTCGGCGTCTCCCTGGGTGCTGCTATTATCCTGCGTGAATCAGAGCCGGTTGAGAGTCGTGATATTCTGACTCTGGTCAGAACAGCGGACTCAAGGACACCGACGTTCGAAAACTGGTGATACTGCCGTGTGACTCTGTGTGGCCGTTGAGCGATTGAATGATGGCCTTAACCAACCAGTTCGACAAGGTTTTCCGAGCGGTCCTGACTCGATTGTATCAATCTGTCTTTGCGCAACGTGTCTGCGGTTAGTGCATTGTTCGAACGGATTCTGAGGCAATCTGCGGCACGTCAGATCGGACAAAACGATTCATGCGCACCATGATGACGTCTGGATCGGGTCGACTTGTTTCGACTCGGCTGACATATCCCTGGTCGAGTGCGTCGCGCTGAAAAGTTTCGGTTGAAATCACGAACGCATTCTCCCAGAGCTGCGATTTCGCTGGTAATTGCAGCGGTTCTGCCTGATCGTCCAGTTCAAACAGGATGACGGCAGCCTGGTCGCCAAGATTCAGATCGACCAGGAGTGGTTGTCCGTTTCGGGCCATCGCACGAGCTTCTGCCAGCAGTTGCTGATCGACCTGGTTTGAGTTGCCGCCAAAATCGCTCCAGACGGTGGTCAGCGTCAGGACTGCTGCGCACCCCGTGAGGAACTTCTGGAAGAGCGCACGGTTGTGACGCGTTTCGAGGATCGGCAACTCTTTAAAAACCCTACCGACCAGACGCTCGACACCAATCGCGGCTGAAATTGACCACGCTCCCGCAGCTGCAAGGGCAAACTCCATTCTCGACGGAGTCAGCAGGAACACAGCGATCGGGACGGAAATACTCCAGCAGGCCAGTAGCCGTTCACGCGAGTAGTTCCCGGCAAAGGCATCGTGCCGTGTACACCATTGACCAAAGATCGCCAGCGGCAACCAGGGGAGACTTAACTGCACCAGCTGCCAGAGTGGTTCCAGCAAGAGTTGAGTGTCTGTCAGGTTGCGAAGTGAGCCGAACCAGGTGCCCGATGAATCGGCGATAAGTCTCGATGCAGCCACTGGCCAGACGGCAGCGATTGCGGCGGTCAGCCCCCAGCCGACAACCCACGGATTGCTCAGCTTCAGTGACAGGTCGCGACGAAGCAGAACATGTCCGGCGGCCGGGACAAAGATGGCCACCAGTGCCGCAATCGGGCCGGCAATCATCGTCGCCAGTCCGAGCAGAACGAAGACAAACATCACGCCTGCGACGCTGGTTGCTCCTGCTCCGACGACAGCGTTGGACTGATCAGGGAGCAGACCTCGTGACTGAAGACGGCTTTCCAGTCGAGACAACAGTTTCATGAATCCGCTGCCCGCAGCAATCAACCAGACGACGTTGCCGCCATGCCAGACGTTTTCAGCAACGCCGAGCGTTGTTAGAAGTACGAAGCCTGCAAGGATGCCGGTTCGCCGTCCCGAGCACGATGCCGCGAAAGACGCCGTCCACAACGTCGCCAGCACGAGCGGAAGCAGCCCGGTGAATCGAACTGCCGTCAGCAAGTTCGACAATCCAAAGGTTTTCGCAGCAAGGTACGCCAGCCACAAAGTCAAAGGCGGCGACTCCAGCGACGGCAAACCGCCGATCGTCGGAACCAGCCAGCTTCCAGAGTTTGACATTTCACGAAGACTTAAGGCGTGAGTTGCCTCTCGGATGCCAACGCCGTGATCAACAACGAGTGTCGGGACGAAGACAAGCACCGTTGCAAAGAGCAGCAGCAGCCTGTCTTTTCCGCGAAGGGAATAGGTCTCAAGCATCGCGGTGGCTCCTTACGCTGACGATTCCAGCAGTAACAACGCGGCGAAGCCTGGTCTGGGGGATCGAGATCATGGGAGCAGGTCAACCCTGAATAAATACGCGGAGTGTGGCCCTTGTGTCTGCGGTTCTGATGAATCGCGAAACTGGTTGAAGCGAGCGTGCTTCTTAGCGTCGAAACCGCAGCCAGCAGACAGCAGCACTAACATCGGCAACGCCGGATCGAGGCTGAAGTCCGGCATTGTCCGAAGGTGGCTAATTCGGCGCTCCAGGCTGACTCAGGCAATCGCGACGGCTGTTACGATTGGCAGGCCGGCCAGTCTGCCTTCTGGTCGAGTCACGGAAAGTCAGCTCATCATTCGTCGCGACGCTCCGCCGGTTCCTGCTGATTCCGGGACAGGTGAGACCGGTTCGACCATTCACGAGGGGGCTCACAGATCTGAGTGACGAATCCCCGGACAAGGCTCTGGTGAGTGATCCTTCGGGACACATAGAATCGCTGCAGTTTCCGCTATGCATCGCGCAATCTCTCCAGACCGGTTGTTCTCATGAAACAGGCTGCTCTTCCAATTCTTGTTCTGCTGGTCGTGGTTACTCTGGCGGTTGTCATGACGCTGCCCTCAGCTTCGGTCGAAGCCGATCATTACCAGCGTTTTCGTGACGGAAAATCGCTCTACACGCTTCTCAGCAGTAGTATTGGTCGAGGTAATTCTTTACAGGATGTGGAAGAACTTCTCGGTCCGGGAAGACCACTGGAAGAAGGCGTCGAGAACTATCGTGAGTCTCTGCGGGAAGCTGCTCTGTCGGCACCGGATTCGTATCCCGATGGCATTTACGAGGCCGACACTTTCATGACCTGGCCGGGCAGCGACGAAGAAGTGACGCTGCAATTTCGTAACGGATACCTGGTGAACTTCTCGCCGGAACAATTCACAACGTTTTACCCGTCTTACGATCTTGCCGGACAGGCAGAGCCGTACGACGAAACAATGATGGAGTCTGAAATCGCGATCGCAGGACGAGAGTTTTCCTCGGCCCCACTGGCTCAAACAAAGCCGACTGCGGAAGACTCAACGGAAAAATAAAACAGAGTTCGAATCGGCGATTAGTCGAACCACTGTCAGAAACGACGGTTTTCGACCAGGACGCAAACTTTCAGATCAACGACAACGCGGCGGCATCCTACAGAAATTCAAGAGGCAGTTATGACTCGTCTTTCCACGACACTTGCCGCACTGGCGATACTGAGCGTCGCGTCGTCAGCGTCATTCGCTCAAAGCAGGACGTTGCCGACTTCTCAAATGCTGGCCCGGTTCGGCCTTGAACGAGCCTGGTGGGGACAGGCGACTCTGGATCCCGGGCAGGATCGCGTTCGATTCATGGTCCTTGACGAGCAGTCGCTGTACGTCCAGTCGTCGGGGGGGATCATCACGGCCTTCGACAATGAAACTGGTTTGAAACGCTGGGCCGTGCAGCTTGGTCGGCACAACCAGCCGAGCCAGGCCTGCGTGTCGAATGACGACAAAGTGCTGGTGATCGCCGGTACCACGCTCTACGCCCTCGACAAAATTAAAGGCGATTTGATCTGGGAACTGGCGCTGCCAAACTCTGCATCAACAAGCCCTTCGGTTGATAATCAACGACTTTATTACGGCACGCTCGATGGCAGCGTTTACGCCTACGATCTGAAAAAGATCGAAGAACTGCATAACGACAATCTCCTGCCACAATGGACGAACATTGCGCTGCTGTGGAGGTACAAAGCCGCTGACGAAATCACCACGCAGCCAATCTCGGATGACCTGACACTTAACTTTGCCAGCCGTGACAATTCGCTTTACTCACTGACTGCGGCTGATCGAAAGCTGCAATGGCAGTTTGAAACAGATCAGGCGGTGTCGGCTCCGCTGGGATATTCACCAGGATTCATTTACCTGGCATCGGAAGACTTCAACGTCTTCTGTATCAAGCAGGATACTGGCTCAGTTCGCTGGCAATTTGTCGCCGGGCTCCCCATCCGAAAAGAAGTCCGAGTCATCGGCAACAATTGCTACGTGTTTCCACATCGCGGCGGGGTGTACTGCATCTCGAAGATTTCTGGTGAACGTCGCTGGAAAAAACCGTACATGGAAGACTTCGTCGGAGCGACAAAGAACCTGGTGTTCATGACGGACAACCTTGGACAGGTATCGATCTTTGCGTCGTCTGACGGAGCACCAATTGGCGCCCTGCCGCTGAAGGATTTCTCAATCCGATACGGAAACGAGCTGACCGATCGACTGTACATGGCCACGACAACTGGATTGATCGTCTGCATCCGCGAGCAGAACAAGGAGTTTCCGACTTACCACATGTTCCCCGAGCGTCAGCCAATCCTGCCCGAATTCGCTTCGGACGATCCAGCAGCCGACAGTTCCGACGACTCAGCAGCCACCGATGCTGATTCAACCGGCTCCGGCTTCAACTTTTGAGGCTCTTCCACAGAATCTGTGAGCATGAACAACGGCCAGACTTCAGTTCAGGCGTAACAGTCTCGCAGATCACCTCGATCCTGGGATGACATCAACAAGGCGGGGCATTCCGAAGTCATTCTGCGTCGCGGTTTTCGCCTGACGGCTCGGCGCTGAGAGTTTGCTCAGGCTCATCCGGGGTTGGACTTTCGACTGCATCAGTCGCTTTGTTCAGACGGCTTTGGGTTTCGAGAAAGCGAGGACTGCGATTTCGCCAGAGAGCCCAGGCGGGCAACGTGATGGCCAGCACGCCGATCGTCCAGGTAACGCACAATCCGAGATCCGCAATGAAAGCTGCGGAAGGATCCTGAGGCGCAAACTGCGAAGGGAACTCTTCCGACAACGCTCGCGGGACCAGAGTTGCTGCTACTGGCCGGGCGATGAATCCGAGCAGCGACCACAGGCTCAGGATTACCACCGTCGTTACAAACACCAGCAGGCGTGACTTCGGGCCGGGGTCGGAGTCTGGTTTTCGACGACGAAACACATTGACAAAGATGATCGACAGTCCGCTCAGCCACAGAATCGCGTTGGCGGCACAGGCCACCACCATCGAAACAACGTCGAGTGTTTCGTGAATGGTCAGCCCAGGGCGTTCCGACGAATGTGTCGTGTCAAAAACACCAGCGTTTCTACGCAGGAGATTTCCCAGCGAACGGTTGGATCGGACTCCCAGCTTCTGATCATTAGCCACCTCATAGACCAGACTGCTAAGCACCTCAGATTCCAACTGCACGTTCGGACTGGTTGTGTCGACACCTGCCGACTCCATCCAGTCGAGGATCGTATCCCTGTCGAATGAGTGGCTGAGCTGCATTGATTCTTTCGAAGTTCGATATTCCATTTCAGGGAATGAGATCGACAGAACTTGTCCGGGAACCTTCCGGCCTGGTGACACGTTGGGACGCAAGGTGATCGAGAGCTGATCTCGAATCGCCTGCCGAAGGTCAAAGGCGGCTCCTGTGTGGCTCTGCGAACCGGTTGCCAGAAGATCAATCTGCCCAGATTCTCCTTTGAGCCTCTGCGCCGTCCGATCAACCACGTCGAACGTCCACGACGCATGCTGAACCACCAGCAACAGGCTGATCGCAAACGTCAGTGCACAGATGAGAGTCCAGACACCGAGCCTGATGCCGGTGCTCGTTAATTTCCTGATCTGCCGAGCTGCGAATATTACCGACCGGGTGAAGACCGAAGTCCACGGAACTTCTTTCAGCTTCTTACCAGCAGTCCTGGTTGCAGAGAGTGTGAAGTTGCTGGCAGCTTCAATCTCCGATGCAAATCCTTCAGAGTTGTTGAAGGTTGCTTTCGTAAGCGGCTTACGAAGCAGGATGAGCGACCAGATGCCGAACGGAATTCCAAGAGCGGCTCCAGAATGAAATGGGATCATCGCCAGAACGGACGCAGCAACAGCCCAGCGGTACGATCCCCGACGCTGCATTTCTCGGGCACCGATGTAGACAAAAAATCCAGCAATGTGCAGAAAAGCAATCGTCGCTGGTTCGTCAGCGCGGGGACCAAACATCGCCGCGAACACGCACACCGCAAACGTGATCACGTCGACAATCGACGCACCGATCAGGCCCCAGCCAGGAATTTGCAAATCGTTCAACTGAAATCGCATCCCCGCCAGAGAAACTTCTGCAGCAGTCGTCGAGCTGGCTGCCATCGATCCGGCAGGCGTTGAAGACACTCCTTCGAGTCCAGTCTTAATTTCCGTGACCTGCTGATAGCGCAGTTCCGGTTCCTTCCGCAATGCTCGCAGCACGATCTCATCCAGTCGCACGTCGACCTGAACTTTTTCCGACGGTGGGGCAAACCGACCAAGTGGCAGTTCGCCAGTCAGCATTTCGTAGATGACGACTCCGACCGAGTAGATGTCGGCTCGGTGGTCGACTTCGGTTGGATGTTCGAACTGCTCGGGCGCCATGTAGTGCGGTGTTCCGACCACCTGTTTCGTCCCGGTCAAGGTGAAGTCGTCCGGTTGCGGTTTGATGAGTTTTGCCAGGCCGAAGTCGGCAATTTTCACTCGACCTGATTTATCGAGCAGGATGTTTTCCGGCTTGATGTCTCGATGGACGATGCCGGCGTCGTGAGCGTACTGCAGTGCGTCGCAGATCTGTGGAACGATCGCCAGTGCGGCCTTCGAGTTAAGTTCGCCGGAGCGGACGAGTTGTCGTAGATTCGCGCCATCCACGAATTCCATGATGAAGAAATAAAAGTTCTCGCGCTGGCCGAAATCAAAAACGTTGATGATCGCTGGGTGGCTGAGACGTGCCATCGCGCGGGCTTCTCGCGTAAACCGTTCGGCGAAGGCCGGGTCGTCGCACAGATCGGGACGCACCAGCTTCACGGCAACGAGTCGGTCGAGCTGTTTCTGTTTTGCCTTATAGACAACCCCCATGCCGCCGGTGCCGACCTGGTCGATAATCTCCAGTTCCGGAAACAGCAATGAGAGCTGGTCGAGGTTCCATGCCTGACTGGCCTGCCCGGACGACGTTGTCGCGGGACCGCTCAGCGGCGGGGCTTCACTTTCAAACGCAACCTGCATCAGACACTTCGGACAGTGTCCCGGCGTGACGTCCGGCGGAAGTGGCTCGCCGCATTTTGGACAGGTTTCCTGGTCAGCCATTAGATTTTCCCGCTGCCAGCCGACGGCTGACGGCTGACGATCACGTGAACTGCCCCGAAACAGGATCGACGGGCTCTTGATATCGGGTACTCAGGAATTTCGGCAGGGTGGTTACAGGAATTCTGAAATTGTTTGAGGATTGGTTTCGATCAACCGCCGGACAATGTCTGAAAGAGTCGTCGCAGTTCGTCGTCCAGCTCTTCGCTACTGGTGACGGTGTGAGCGATTTCTGTCCGCAGAGCTTCGCGATACTGCTGCCGCAACCGGTGAGCCGCCACTTTGACGGCTCCTTCCTGCATCCCCAAGGCTGCTGCGACTTCGCGATTCGGGGCTACCGATTTGTCGGCACCAAGATGTCCGCGCAACGCTTCGAACAGTTCCCGCTTATCAGAGCGTTCGTACTGAGCCTGCAATCGGCTGACGGCGGCATCAAGAACGGTCAGTGCCCAGCGGCGTTCGAAAATCGCTTCCGGCGTGACTTTGTCAACCGGTTCCAGGCGGTAGCGATCTTCGGCGGCGTCGACGTTGATGGAAAGAATCTCTCGATCACCGCCGCGTTTCTGCGCACGCTGCCGACGTTTCTCGTCCGAAACGAACTTATTGAGGCTGCCCAGCAAGAATGACCGAAAGCGACCTTTCCCGGGATCGGCACGCTCGACCGCGCTGCGTTCAAGCAGTGAGGCCACAAACGCCTGAGTCAAATCCTGAGCGTCCATCGCCTGATGGCCGCGACGTCTCAGGTAAGCGTAGAGCGGATACCAGTACGTCGAGCAAAGTTCCGCCAGCGCGTCTCTTGACTCCGGCGCGCCAACTCCAGCTGCCTGGACCATAGTCCAACGCGTCGTCGCAAACCGCCCCGAATGAGGCGAGCCGAAGCCTGCATTGCTCATTCGGTCACCATACCATCGAATTCGCAGCCTGCCAATCTGTTGCTGAGCGGCGTACTGTTTTTGTCGATAACTGGTTTTCTTCCAGTACAGAGTCTGCAACGGTTAGTGCAGGATCAGCCGATCATTTCCGAGGCCAGCTTGTTTTGCGTTACCAGCTCCACGAGATACCAAAGTCGTAGGATGACGTTCGGAACGTTGACCGTGAGGTCTGGATTCCGGGGTAGATATTCTGCGATGGATTGCCCTGCCAGATGATGCTGTCGCTGGCTCGGGTCATTTCAGCAATCATGGTCAGCGTGTAAGCGGCTCGGAAGTTTGCGTTTCGCAGAAACTTCGAGCGTCTCAGAACCGGGATGTACTGAAAGAGTGGCCCTTCCCCGTAAATCATCTGCTCGATCATTGGCGAAACGCTGGTGTGAGTTGCCGACGTGCGAAAATCATTTGGTGTGGCATCCGTCTGAGACGGGACGTTCAGGTCAGCCTGTCGAGTTGTTATGAAAATGTTGTCTCCTGAAAGGTTGATTTTCTGATAGTTCATCAGAAGGCTCACGTTCGTCGCCCCCCCCAGCCTGAAGCCTTTGGCACTACCAAAATCGTAGCTGATTCCAAGCTCGGGGCCCGCGAGGTGAGATTCAATTTCGTTGTTCAGGATCGAAGTGATGGGGTAGAACAAGGAGTCAATTTCGCTGTTGAATGTCGCAGTCTGAGTACCGCCCCCACCGCCACCCTGACCACCAAGCTGATCTTCAATCGTGCCCGCGTTGTCGACGATTCCGTCGCCATCATCATCGAAGCCGTTGGGTAATGAATGAATCTTTACGTCAGGGAGATTTGGCTGGTTTCCCTGCGATTGTCCATCGTAAAGGAAGCCACTTTCGACTCCGTAGAAGCCAAACAGGTCTCGCACAGATGTGTAACGAATTCCCGCATTCGGGCGAATGTTCAAGCTCGATGTCTTGTAGATTGGCATTGCTTTCCAGCGAACGCCGGTGCCGTACATTTCGATATCCGTCCGAACCTTGAAGGCAAGGTCGTAAACCGCACTGGCTCCACCAAAAGTTGTCCCGTCGGCCAGCGTTGTGATGGTTCCATCGTCCAGCGGAATCCCTCGGAGATTCAAAAGATTGGCCTGGAGAATCTCGATCGGGTCCGGAAAGTTGGCAGGCGGATTGGTCAGGTTCAGCAACGTCGGATCGTTGATGAGCATGGCGACAAACGCCTGTTGATTGCCTCGGCTTGCGTCGACGTTATCACGAGCATCAAACTCGTTATCGCGGTCTTTCGCCCAGAGCCCCCAGAACTCAAGACCTGAGCCGTCTGCGTTTTCAGCTTCCAGCGTCAGTCGCAATCCCTGCATGTCCGGTCGGTCAAGTTCTTTGGCAGAGACGGGGTCGTACAGATTGAAGCCAATCCCGTTGTTCGTTCCCCGCAGAGCGTCGACGTAATCGTCGAGGTCCGCGTTGCCACCGGCGTTTTCAAGAATTGGCGCGATCTGTTCACGGTAGATCGGAGCGTTCGGATTACCGATGAGATTGCGGCCTCGTTCAGCCCTCATCTGTACGTACTCGGTACGAAATTTCCAGCGACTGGGCAACGAGAGCCGGTTTTGCGATTCCGATTCCCAGATTCCACCACGATTGGCGATCTGGTTAAACTCGTGTTCATAAGGGCTGATCGATGGGTACGGCTGGTAGTAGCTTGGGTAAGCTCCTCCCGGAGGTGCCATGCCTGCATAATCGCCAACCGGGCCGCCGCCCATTGTCGCACCGGGTGAGTAGGGCCCCATGCCGCCGCCAGGAGGGTAAATCCCCTGCGACTGTGCAGACCCCACGGTTCCAAAGAATGAAACCGTTCCCAGTATAATTGCGAGCCAAAGATGTCGCCGCATCAGTCAGTCCCTGACATTCGGTGGTTCCGGAGGCAGTCCCGGCGCGGCAATCCACGCACAAGACCATGACTCTTGCGACAGTTATCGTCGGACTGGCTTGTTAATCTGTAACGATTGTCAGGATTGTACGGGATTTTCCGATTGCAATTTTGATGACGCCAGGAGACGACTGGCTGAACATGACATGTATGAACTGATTCACCTACAGAAGCAGCCCACAAACTGACGGTCTGAAGAGCCGCTGACTGCGTGCCACGACTCCGAACTCAGCAGCCACCGCCGCTGTTGACCGAGCAAACGTCACTCGTAAACGACCTCGCGAACACGGCCCCCGATAGAAAATGAACGACTTGCGTCTTCTCGCCATCTCCCGTAATGGGGTTGAACATTTGAGACTGCGCGCGTGATAATCCTGTCTGATAGATATTGAGGTCTCTGACTGCGGGCAACTCCTCATGAAAGACGGTATAGAAGACTTCAAGTCGTTGATGCGGCGACTTGGCGACGGTGATGCCGACGCAGCGGAACAGGTTGTTGATCGCTACGGAGGGCACGTCACACGTGCCATCCGAAGACGTTTCCGAACTCGCAAAATGCGAGTCCTTTACGGAACGGAAGACTGCATGCAGTCGGTGTGGGGTTCGATTTTTTCGGACATTGATCGCGTCGCAAAAATCGACACGCCGGAACACCTGATGCAGTACCTTGCAAAAGTCGCCGGCAACAAGTTGATTGATCGCGACCGCAAACAGCGAGCCCAGTGCAACGACATCTACCGGGAATGCGATCTGCCTGAATCTGCAGTCAATGGTCAGAATGGTCTCTTATCCAGCGATCTGACGCCGAGCCAGGCGGTGGCGATCGATGACGAATGGAATGTCCGCACTAAAGGTCTTCCCACCGAAAAAAGGACCATTCTCGAACTTCACCGGCAGGGGCATACGAGCGACGAAATTGCTGCAAAAACGGACCGCAGCAGCAGAGGAATCCGACGTGTGATTCAGCAGCTCCGTGAAATGTTCGGTAATGATTCTGATGCCGACGCAAAACGATCTGATCGCCGCAAGCCGTCAGAGGGCGACAGCAACAGGGACGCGACCAGATGATCAGCTTTCTGCAGAAGTTCCGAAAAAGCGTCGCCGCGTCAACCGGTAAACGCAATTTTGAGCAGACACTGCCAGCGGAACCGCACAGTCTGGTCAGCAGAGTCATCTGGGAGTGGCCGGAGGGCGAGCCCGTTCGTGTGGAAGCTGCCCTGGAACGATTTCCGCAACTTCTTGAAACTCCCCGAGCGATTGTTGAACTCGCCATTGAAGAATTCAATGAGCGAAGGGACGCTGGCGAAGAACTTTCGGCAACCGAGTTTGCTGAACGGTTTCCAGACGTGCGGTCACAATTGCTCGACTCGCTTGTCTTCGAAAAAGCACTCCAGGAAATGACCGGCTGGTTCCAGAATGTTCTGGCACCAAAAGAAGACAACACCTCATGGCCGGTTGTCGGCGATCAGATTGCAGGATTCCAACTCGTTGAACCGCTGGGACGCGGTGGCTTCTCACGAGTATTCGTGGCGAAGGAACTTGGATACGAGAACCGCAAAGTCGCCGTCAAAATCTGCCGCCAGGATACGCACGAAGCACGGACTCTGGCAACGCTGACGCACAGCGGGATCGGCGCTGTCCATTACGTCAGGCAGATCCCGGAATCCGGCATGACCGCGATCTGTATGCCGCTGACAAGCCGCTCAACTTTGAATGACGTCTTACGTCGTGCCGCTGGCCAAAGTGAGCGGCCGACATCGGCATCGCTGGTGTGGGATGAAATCAAAACTCGAAACAGTATTAGTTCCGCCGTACCGGCGTGGGCAAGCAAGTCATTTGCGACGTGGGCCAGAGACCTGATGTCCAACCTGGCCGAGGCTCTCGCTGCATCCCACGCTCAGAATATCGTTCACTGCGACCTCAAACCGACCAACGTTCTGGTCACTGCGGAAGGGAAGCCGACGCTGGTCGACTTCAACGTGGCATTCCGACAGAACGCTGTTGCCAGTCCGGCAAACGTCGGTGGAACATTGCCATATATGGCTCCCGAGCAGATTCGAGCATTCGCTGGAGAGGGCTACAGCTCGATCGGGCCTCAGACAGACGTTTATGGACTTGCCGCAACGATCTACGAACTGCTCACGGGGCGGCTCCCCTTCGGAGCTGCGCCTCCCGCTGACGATGGAGTGCTGATGCTGCTGGAGCGGCGGCGTGAACGTCCCAAGTCCATCCGTCTCACCAACCCGCAGGTTTCACCTGAGTTCGACCGGTTGATTCTTGAATGCCTGAGTTACGAGCCGGAGCAACGTCCACAGAGCGCCGAGAGCCTGGTTGCCAGGCTCGCTGAAGTCACTCAGAGTGTTTCCGATTCCCCCACGCCAACCGGACGGGCGGCGGTCCTGAAACTGACTCTTACCGCTGCGGCCATGATTCTGGCTGTGACCTTCGTACCTTCGAACCGAACACAGAACGCCGCAAACACTCTGACCCCTGGAGGAAATGATCCGATTGCCGAATCGGACTTGACCCCCGAGGCAAAGCTCGCACAACTGGTGGAAGGTGGGTACGACGCATTTGCGGCTCAAGACTTTGAGAAGGCTGAGCAACTCTTCCTTAAAGCAAGACAGATCGACGAAGGTCACGACGGCGCTACTTTCGGGTGGATTCGAGCCAACTTCCATCTGGGCAATGTTGAAACGGCCGAGCGTGCTGCAGCCGGGATCTTTAATGACGGGACGCCTGAAAAAGCAGCTTTAAGTGGACTGTGTCACGCCGGCATCGAGAGTCATTCGCTTGCGATTCTGCTGTTCAAAGATGCCATTGCCGGCGGACTTGATACTCGCGAAGTTCTGACGAATCTCGGATACAGCCTCTATCGAAGTGGCAAATACGACGAAGCAATTGAAGTTCTTGAAGAATCTAAGGTCCGCGGAGGTGATCCGACAATCGCGAATGTGCTTCAGGTTCTGTCATATTCCTACGTCTGGCAGCGGCGAGGGCCACGAGGCAAACCCATCCAGAAGTTTGATGAACCTCTTATCGCCAGCCTGCTTGCAGAGTGCCGCGACGTTCCTGCGAAGTTTAAAGTTGCTTCGGACGTCTATATCGGCCTTGCACACACAATCGCGAGAAAGGACGCTGCATTGAAAGAGGAGTGGATGCAGCGTTCATTTGCGGCATTTCGGCAGGGCCTGGAAGTCGGGCTTGATCCTGCCAACTGGAACGGCATTAAGAACCTGATGTCTGAATCGATTCTGCAGACCGAAGAGGCGAAACAGTTCACCGAGCAGGCCGCAGGACGAAGATCGACCCAGCACCGAACTCTTTACCTTCTCGATCCGCTCGTAGGAACACGGTTCGATCGATGGACAGAACGGAAGCTGACCACCGGACCGATTGGTAAGCCTGCCAGTCTGGTGGCCTCAAACGCTGACTGAGAGACTACGAACGCATCACTCCTGAACAAGGAGTCGCAGCCTCGATGCTGGATATCGTGATCGAGTTTGTGTTCCGGCTGCTGGTAAGGATTCCAGCCTTCCTGGTTGATCTGGTCGTCAGACCAGGGAAGGAACATCGTTCAAACAAGTGGTTGCTTTCAACCCTTGCAGCTGTCTTCCTGTTGGGTAGCTGCGGTTGGATCCTGATCGCCCTGCTTCTCTGAGACCGTCGAACGTTTCGTCGTTCGAGTTCAACCAACTTACCCCAGCGACACTCTTTCCTGGGGATACTGGTACCGACTGGAACCCTGGCTGGTTCCGGCGAGTGCGAGCAGCAGAGTCAGCGGCCCGACACGTCCCAGAAACATCGTTGCGGCAACCACCATCTGCGAGGCTGGATTCAGTTCGCCAGTGATTCCGGTCGAAACTCCAACAGTCGCAAAGGCACTGGTCGCTTCGAAGAGAATGTCGAGAAACGGATAAGCGTCGGCTTCGAACACGGTCAGCAGCAACGTCGAGACCATCGTGACGGCAAGTCCCATGGCCACGATGACAAAGGCGTGTCGAACCTGGCTGTCCGGGATCATCCGTCCGTAGCATTCAACGTGATCGCGACCACGAAGAATGCTGACCAGAGCCAGCACGATGATGGCCAGGGCGACAGTCTTGACACCGCCACCAGTTGAACCCGGCGAGGCTCCGATAAACATCAGGCCGATCGAGAACAGCTTTGTCGAAGGATTGAGTTCGCCGTGGTCAACCGTGTTGAACCCGGCCGTCCGAAACGTCACCGATTGAAACCACGCATCAGCAACGCGGGTTCCGATTGAGTCGCCACTTTGCTCACCAACCGATTCCAGCAGCCCGTAAACGAAAGCTCCACCCAGCAGAAGAATTAACGTTGTGGTGACAACAAGCCTTGGCGCGAGAGGCAGCTGTTCTCGAAGTCGGCGGTGCCGGAACAGCGATGACGGTTCTCGAGCACTCTGCCAGGAAAGCTGCACGGTGGCCCAGAGAGACCGCAAGGTGCCGAATCCAAGACTGCCGACGATGATCAGTCCGCAAACAACTCCCCAAACCTGCCACCGCGAGCCAAGGCCGAGGAAACTTTGCCCCGTCAACGAAAACCCGGCGTTACAGAAAGCGCTGATCGCGTGAAACGTTCCGTAAAATACTCGTTCGCCGAACGGAAGATCGCTCCACAATGTTGACAGCAGAATGGCACCAATCGCCTCGGCCACCAGCGTGAAACTGACGATTGCAATCAGCAGTTGCCTCACGTCCCGTACCGTCGATGCTTCTGAAACTTCAGTGACGGCAGCGCTTTCTCGAAACGCGATCCGATTTCCCATCAGCAGAGCGAACGTTGCACTCAGACTCATGATCCCCAGGCCGCCAGTCTGAAACAGGATCATGATCACAACCTGCCCAAAGCGACTCCACCAGGCATCGGGCCCTCCCGTGGGGACGACGACGAGCCCCGTCACACACGACGCGCTGGTCGCAGTAAAAAAGGCAATACGACACCGTTCAATCGTGCCCACTGCGTCTGCTTTCGCAGTCACACTGCCAGGCAGAACCAGGAGCAACGTACCGACAATGATCAGTCCAAGGAACGAAACGACAAAGATCATGGCCGGATTACTGCGGCTGGTTGTGTTGCTGACAAACTTCAGCAACTGCGCGAGCCCGATCAGCAGGAGAAACATTTCCGACCAGCCAACTAATGCAGCGCCGCGGCTGCTTTCGTACCAGACGGGCAGCACTGGTCCGAAAATCAGAAGCACGATTGACCCCAGCAGCCAGGTCGTGGCGAAAATGCAGGCTCGCCGATTCGTACGAAAGAAGGTCAGCCAGTCCCCGCTCAAATGAACTTTCAGGCCGACGATCGCTGCTCGGATCAGCATCGCCAGGCATGCGAACATTCCGAATTCCCACAGGACAACGTCACTGGTAACCCCATGCTGAAGCACTGTCGACACAAGTCCGACGAGAAAAGCAGGCGTTGCGATGACGATGAGTCGTTCCAGGATTGAACGCAGACGCTCGTCTCTCTGACTCTCTGGTGAAGCTGTTCTGCCAGACAGGTTTGTCGGCTTGGATGACATGCTGGTTGCTCGCGTCTATTTGCCTGTGCGATACGGAATGGATTGCAACGAAGGCAGCATCCTGGTGGACAAAGCCGAATCCGCCAAACGAGCGATCCCCACTCCGGACCAATGCGAGCGAAAGTGCGGCTGCTATACTTCGCCAAACTGTCCGAGCCATTCTGGATTTCCGCCAGGCCACAGCTTGCGACGTCAAGCCAACGGACAACGTCAGATTTCTCTCAGGAGACGGCTAGTCATGCCGCGCGATTTCGTTTCGGAAAGTCTCAGCCACGACCCTGTTCACGGGTATATTCCGTTTATTTCCGGCGACAATCTGCCCGTCGGGGAAGTAGCCGAACAGGCAATCATCGATCATCCCTGGGTTCAGCGTCTGCGACACATTCATCAGCTACAGACCGCCTGGTTTGTGTTTCCATCGGCTGAGCACATGCGGTTTCAGCATGTGCTGGGGGCGATGCACCTCGCGTCAAAAGCGATGGACTACTGGTACGAATCGCTGGCGAGTGTCTGTCCGAACGTACCGTCGAGACCGTACGTTGAAAGCCTGGTTCGCATGGCGGCGCTGCTGCACGATGTCGGACATGGTCCGTTCGGACATTTCTTTGACGACCAGTATCTCGACCAGTTTAATGTCACGCATGAAGACATCGGAGCGGTGATCATTGAAAAAGAACTGGGTGAGCTGCTTCGAAAAATCCGACGCAACCCGAACGGCAAGCTGGGACCGTTGGAAGAACTCGACCCTCGTCAGATCGGCTGGCTGATCCGTCGTCCACAGCCGGGCGACGAGACCGACGGTAACCCTGACTGGCTACGAAAACTGAGAGCACTCTTCAGCGGGATCTACACCGTCGACAACATGGACTTCGTCCTGCGTGACGCGTACATGTCAGGCTACAATACAAAGGCGTTCGATCTGTCGCGGCTGCTTCATTACAGCTTTTTCACGCCAGCCGGGTTAACGATTCACGCTCGCGGTCGTTCGGCGCTGGTTCATTTCATCGAAACGCGAGCGAACCTGTTTCGCACAATTTATTTCCACCGAACCGTGCGGGCACTCGACCTCGCTCTGGAAGACATCTTTTCCGAGACAATGCGGCACCTTTTCCAGGGAAACCCGATCGACAATCTCGACGCTTATCGACAGTTCAATGAATCTACATTTCTGGTCGATGTTCAGCGCTGGGTAAACAGCAGCGATCCTGAAATTGCGTTGCTGGGATCTCAGTGGCTGTCGATCCTTCATCGCGATTCGACGTGGAAAATGTCCGCCGAACGGACCATCAACTTTCACTCGGCGATGAACGCGCAAACGACGATCTTCTCCGAAAAAGAGCTTGTCGAGAAACGGTTGCGCTCCGCTCTGCCGAAAAAGTTGCGGGACATTCCTTTGCGGCTTGATGTTGCCCGGCATTATCACCGGCCGAGCGCCCGCCTGCCGGCTGGTGGTCAGAACTGGCTGCTGACGCCGGGCTATCCCGAGCCGGTCGAGCTGATGGATGACGAGCTGTTTCGAACGCTGCCCATCAGCTTTCTGATCTTTCGAGTGTACTCGCAGGACCACTCGCACGATGCCGACATTAATGCCGCCCTGGGATCAATTCTCGGAGCCGTGTCTGACTCGAAGACGAATATGTAGCGTTGCGACTTACGACTTAATTCAGTGGTAGACCGCAAACTTTGAGCAGCGTTTCCTGGACGGTCAGATCGTGGTCGTAGCTGAACTCGGCGTCCTTCTCGCCTCGGATGATTGCAGCCAGATCAGCAGCGTCGCCGGTGTAGCGCGAGTAGCTGCCGAATTCGATCGTCTGATACCCCTTCTGGTATTTTCCGCGAGCGGTCGAAAACGCGACGCGAACATTCGGACGATCCAGGGGTTCGATGTGGAGCGTGCCTTCCGTCCCGCAGACGACGAAGTGCCTTCTCGCGAAACCTTCCACTTCGAGCGCGCTCGACTTCACAGTGGCAATCGCCTCTGGGTAGACGAGTGTTGCCAGCATGTTGTCGAGAAGTGTGTCGTCTATCTTTGCGGCGTGCTTTCGTACCGACTGGACGGATTCCGGTTTACCGAGCACGCCAACCGCCAGGTCCAGGATATGGCAGCCGAGTTCGAACATGATCCCGCCGGCGTAGTCAGCCAGTCCTTTACGGGATGGCGCAGGGACGACTTTGCTCATGACGGTGTGAACTTCAAATGGTTCGCCGAGCCAGCCTTTTTTCAAGCAGTCTTTCATAAACAGAACGGCCGGATTGAAGCGATACATGTATCCCATCTGGACGGCGAGATGCTTCCTCGCGGCTTCGTCCAGGATCGTTCGGAACCGGGGCAATGATTCGCCAGCCGGCTTGTCGATGTGAATGTGCTTACCGGCAGCGACGCATTTTTCAGCGGTTGGCAGCAAGTCTCGAACTTCCGTCTCGACACCGACGACCTGCAAACCAGGAACGTTGAGCAGTTCTTCTTCAGTCATCCATTTCAGGTCGCGATAGGCCGGATGATCGGCGAATCGTTTTCTGAGTTCCGGATTCGCTTCGGCGACTCCGACCACTTCGTAGTCGGCAGAGTCCCGATAGACGCTCATCTTGGTGGCATGTGCATGCCCGACTCCAATCTGTCCGTATTGAATGCTGGCCATCTCTTTAATTACTCCGACTTAACGGTAACTCGATCGAAATTTGACGCCGGGCGATACTGATGAAACTCATGCGAATAACTGTGGGTACGAACGACTTGCCGCAGCTGTTACTCCACTTGAAAATCGCCTCGTCGTTGCTTCACATTCATGCCATAGTCCTGCGTCTAGAATTTCCAGAAGAGGTACGTCACTGTAACTATTGTGCCGGGCAACCATAACAAGCATCCGAACAGCAAGTACAACGTCGAAGTAATTAGTAATTTCGAACGTTGGCGAAATGAAAGAAACACGCCAGAAAGGCCGACCATCACACAGACCCCTGAAAATGTGACACAGACCACAAGCCCAGTGTAATGAATCGGATCACTTGCCCGAGGGGCCGCATGCATGTCAAAACGCAGATCAATGTCTTTCACGGCATAAACGAGGCCAGCCCACGAGGCAACTCCGAGAATTAAGAATGAAGAGGCGATCCAACGTTGTCGAATCTGGGCTGATCTGCAAGTTGCTGTTGTCGTTGGTGACTGTGGCGTGTGAGGAATCAAGGGCATAACTTCCAGATATCCTGCCGTGCCGAGTGCCAGACTGCGTGATCGCGTTTGCGTCGCAGTGCTGGAATTCCGAACCTGGGAACTCAACGATGAAACTTCTCGCTACGATTCTGATCGGATGCCTCTCTGCATTCAACGCGCGACTGGCGAATGCTCAACCACAGACGATGACAGAGCTTGTGCCGCGAGTGGCGTCGTACTCGCTGGTGTTTCGCCACGTGAATGAGCTGAAAGAACGCGGTGACGAGTTTGCGACTGAAATGGGCCACAAGGGGGCGATGTCGTGGTTCTGCAGGATGGCGGGGTCTGAATTGCTGGTTCAAGGCGCCGCCGACGACACCCTTCCGTGCGGGATCATGTTTTTCGAACCCGAGCTGATTGGCGAGCCGCCGGTTAAACAAGGCTGGAAGAAGCCGGTCGCCGTCAAGATTGGCATTTCAGACACCAGGGTGCTGGCGAAGTCGCTCGAAGTCGACCACGAAGAGTTCGTCACGGGCAAAGTTGTGTCAAAAGGTCATTCAACATTCGGGCACACACAACGCTTCTACCGGATGGCCGACCAGTATCTCTGGGTGACCAGCCACGAAAAGATTTACGACGTTCTGAAGACGGCGGAGCCCTTGACGACGGTGATTCCTCGATCGCGACTTGACGAAATTAACGCTCAGGATCTCCTGATGAGTTTTTCTGCAGAGAGTCGTGACTTGCAGCGTGAGGCCTGTCAGGAACGTGCGGATAAGTGGATCAAGTCGCTCGGAGAACTTGACCCCGCCGAAGAACACGCGCTGCGGGAGTTGCACTCGCTGATTTTCTCGGCTTCTCACGCTGTTCTGACTGGTCGTGTTGACCGAGGTCTGGAATTCAGCTTCAACCTGTTTTTTGGACAGGATGCTCCGGCGGAAGTCCAACAGCGCATGGTCAGATTCTCGCCGCCAGCTGAAGGTGTCTCGCTGGCTGGTCTGCCGTCCGGCAAGCTGCTCTTCGGACACGCGGCCCGCACGGATGCATCTTTGGTGCAGCCTGCGATGGTGGCTTTGGTGCGTGAAATGCGTGGAGAATGGTGGGGTGTCTGGCGAGAGATGCTCAGCCTGAATCTCATCAGCCAGTTCGAACAACTTGAAATCCTTGGGCTCTTCGGCGAAATCTGGCCGCTGACCGAACGTTACAAAGTCGGCATTTATCAGGAAGAACTCGACGCGGCCAGTGGGCTCATTTCGATGGCCGCGATTTTTCAGACCGAGCAACCCGACAAGCTGATGAACGAGATCCAAAGCCTCGCGGCCCTGGTCGATCGCAGTGCGTTTGGCTCGACAGACAACGAGGACGACCGTAAGAAAACGCAGGCAATCGTTCGCGACCTGATCACTCAGTTGGCTGATGACGATTTTGAAAAGCGGCAGTCGGCAACAACGAGGCTCGTTCTGATCGGTGAACCGGCATTGCCCCTGGTTATCGACGCGAAATCCAGCGACGCAGCAGCAGTCGCCCATCGAGCGGTTCAGATTGAAAAGCTGATTCGAGAGAAACTTCAGGAGCAGCAGAAAGCCGCACTTGAGCAGAGCCTTCTTGCGAAAGCGAAGCCTGTTTTCATCTTTCACCCCGAGGCGGAGAAGCGAGAGGGGCGGACAGTCGACATCATGGAAGTTCGACTCAGTGCAACTTCGGAAATGCAGACGCCGATGGCCATTACTGCCGGCAAAGAATGGTCACGCATCCGGTTTGTGAAATTTGAAAAGCATGTCGTCGTCTACTTCGGCTCCAACTTCGAACGGCTTAACGAAACGATCCGAAACGTTCAGGCAATGGAGCAGGGCGATGCCGTGCCGGCTCCGGAAACGCCCTATGGTTCGCCGTTACTCAGGAATCGAGGAGCAGAAATTCAAGGGAGTCTCACCAGGATCCAACGGCTCATTAAGTTCCAGCAACTGACCGAAGAGGAACTTTCGAAACAGACTGATCCGGACCTCTCTTCAGTCAGCGTCACGATTGAGCCTGACTTCTTCAGTGCCGAGTGGCGACTTTCATTGCCTGATCTGAAGACGGCTGGAAAAGGCCGGTTCTGATTCAAATTCTACGGTCGGCAAGTTTTGACGAGGTTCCTTACTCGCTCGGAAATTCCGGGACACCGCCGTTGTCGACGATGTTGTCGAACGTTGGTTCGGTGTCTTCGGCTGAGGCGATTTCTCGCGTTTCCCGACGTTTCAACTCGTCGGCTTTTGAGTGCTTCCAGATTTTCAGTCCGAAGCGACCGACCATCAGCGTCGCGATCGCTGCAACGAGCAACTGCATCTTGGCACTTAACCCGAGGTCGAACGGGTTAATCGATTCAGCAGGCGGATGGTGCTCGATCTTTTGCGCAATCAGCATCGGCGCGAAACGGTAAGTGTCCTGGCCTTCGTAGCCGTAATTCTTGAAGAAGTAGCCCGTGACTGAAACGTGGTCGACGACAAGTTCCGTTCCTTCTTCAAGACTGTCTTCTTTTTCGACGCTGATGATTACTGCCGGATGATTCTGGCCATGCGGGTCGTAAAGCCAGCCTTCCCAGAGTTGTTTCTCGATGCCGTACGGATTCTCGTCCGGCGAGAACGAGCTGAGCTTTCTCAAGTGCCCCTGCAGCGTGATCAGTTTTCCGTGGTACAGATCCGGAGCGTCGTAGAGGTCGACGAAGTCTGGAAAGTCGTACGCGGGCCGGTCCTTGTATTTACCGTTGAACGCTTTCACCTGGCGTTCCTGTCGAAACTCGCTGGCCGCTTTTTTGATAGTCGCCAGGTCAAGTTCACGGACCTTCTGGATGACTGCGTAGTACGGATCCCGTTCTGCTGGCTGAAATCCCGCAGTTCGTTGTTTGAAGCCAAGGCGTCTGACGGGAGCAAGCACGTCGTCAGGGATTACGACTTCGTGATACCGGGTCCAGACTTCCGGCGAGTCCGGCGCAACATTCAGCTCCAGTTTGCGAATGCCGACCGTTTCGATTCTCGCTTCGCCAGGTAGAGTCGTCAGGCGATCTTCAGGAAACGTCTCGAGCAACAGTTTTCGAAAACGGACTTCCTGGGGGACCGGATTTGAATGCAGCTGCAGGCCGATTGGCCCGGCAAGTAGTCGGTCCGGCTCGGGGTCACGCCAGTCAGTAATCAGTGTTCCGTTCAGCACGGTCCGAATCCGGTTGCCCTGAGCAAGTATTTCGATGCGGTTCCAGTCGTGCTGGTGACCGACTGCTTTCGCTTTGTCAGCGTTGTCGTGAATCTTCTCGCGGCCAAAGAGATCCCAGATTCCATAATTCGACGGAAACATCACCAGCGGACCGACGTAGGCGAAGGGGCCATCTTTTTCAGGATCCACTTTCCCCCACAAGGCGATGCCGGAGTGCATTTCCGACTGAACGAGTTTGAAATCGAATGTCAGTCGAAAGTCGGAAAAGTCGACTTCGGTCAACAGGTAAGTGCTGAAAGGGAGCGGCTCCGTGTTGCGGCCAACGATCTCGCCGTCTTCAACGCTCCAGAATCTCTCATCGCCGACCCAGCCACTCAGGTCTTTGCCGTTGAACAGGCGAATGTTCGACGAGCGTCCCTGTCGAGGCGGAACCTCAGGCGCGTCCTGCGCAACCACAAACTGCCCGCTCAAGACGAGCAGCACGCCGACTATTTGAGTTCGAACGCCGTTCGAAAGAAGTCCTGGGTACATCATTGATGAATCTCAAGTTGGCTCAGAGGAAGAGTTACTGAATCTCTGAAGTCTGACGCAAAGCCGCATAGAAAACGCAACGAACTGAGTGCGTCAGGGAGGCGATCTGAAAATTTGAACCATTCAGCACCGTCGACACATCGTGGAGTTTCATTGCGAAACTTAGCGGCTCTGCGGCTTTGCGTCAGATGAATTCTGCCAGGGAATGGGTGAATAAATCTGAGAAGTGGATCGGCAATGCTCGACCAGTCACGAATTCAGACAGTTGCCGCTTCCTTGCCGATCGAGCCGCTGCGAAACGACAATGCCCACTTCAAAATTCTGTTCAGGCAAGGGCGTCGACAATGCAAGAGTCAGTTCAATGTTCCATCGCGCTGCGGTTGGCCGTTTCTGCGGTGTCGCTTTTTGCGTTCGCTCCAGCAAATCACTCGGACGCTGCTGACGGTGAGGCGTTGAAGCTTCACCTTCGCAGCCGGACAGAAACTGCTGAGGGAAGCGGTCGTTTTCACACGGTCACTCAAGCTGAAACCTGGAACGCGAATCAGACCGCGATCATCGTCTGCGACATGTGGGACTACCATCATTGTCTCAACGCTGTGCGGCGAGGAACTGAGATAGCTCCTCGCATGAACGAAGTACTGAAGAACGCTCGCGAACGAGGCGCGACGATCATTCATGCCCCCAGCAGTTGCATGGCGACGTACGCTGACCACGCTGCTCGAAAAAGAGCGCAGGCCGTCAAGCGGGTCAAGAATTTGCCACTCGAAATCGGCAAGTGGTGCTACAAAATTCCCGAAGAAGAACAGGGTAAGTACCCGATTGACCAGACCGACGGCGGCGAGGATGACGATCCGGATGAGCACGCGGAATGGGCGAAAAAGCTGGCTGCGATGGGAAGAAACCCAAAGGCGCCCTGGAAAGCTCAGATGGACGCGCTGGAGATCGACGCCGAACGCGACTTCATCAGCGACAACGGTGAAGAAATCTGGAGCATCCTCGAACGCCAGGGCTGCAGGAACGTCATCCTGCTGGGCGTCCACACCAACATGTGCGTGCTCGGTCGTCCGTTTGGGCTGAGGCAGATGGCGAAGAACGGAAAAAACGTCGTTCTGATGCGCGACATGACAGACACGATGTACAACCCGAAAATGAGTCCGTTTGTCAGCCACTTTACCGGCACGGATCTCATCGTTGAGCACATCGAAAAGTGGGTCTGCCCGACGATTGCCAGCGATCAGATTCTGGGCGGCAAGCCGTTTCGTTTTAAGAACGACTCGCGACCGCATGTCGCGATCGTGATTGCCGAGCAGGAATATCGTACTAACGAAACGCTGCCGCCGTTCGCGCTGGATCATCTTGGCAAGGAGTTCAAAGTCAGCTTCGTTTTTGCCAACGAGAAGGAGCGGAACGATCTGCCGGGCATCGACGTGTTGAACGACGCCGACGTCCTGCTGCTGAGTGTGCGGCGCCGAGTGTTGCCGCCAGCTCAGATGTCAGTCATTCGGAATTACCTCGAAAGTGGCAAACCGATCGTCGGAATTCGGACAGCCAATCACGCGTTGCTGCTCAGAAAACAGGCTCCACCAGACGGCTTCGAATCCTGGGAGGCCTGGGACGCGGACATTTTCGGCGGCAGCTACACCAATCACTACGGACGTGGCCCCGAAGTTGCCATCACGATGGCGGGTAACGCCGCGTCGCACGAAATACTGAAGGGTGTCGATGCCGCCTCGATCAAAGGCAAAGGTTCGCTGTACATCGTCAACCCGCTGGCTGACTCAACAACGCCGCTGCTGATCGGCACGATCCCTGAAAAGACTCCGGAAACGATCGCCTGGGCGAACCGAACGAAATTTGGCGGAAAGGCGTTTTACACGTCACTCGGCCACGTCGATGACTTTGCTCAGCCGGAATTCCGCAAGCTCCTGACAAACGCCGTCCGCTGGGCCGCGACCAGTGAATAGATTGCCCGGCCAACTCGCTGCTGCCCGATCCTGTTCCATCCTACGATTGAACTCAAAAGTGGCTAGACTTCCGCCACGGGATGCCGACCCAGGCTGTTTGTTTCACGCTAAGTCGCGAAGATGCCAAGGAATCCCCCCGAATTAACTCCCCGAAATCATCAGAAGAATCTAACGACAGGGACACCGGGACACAGAGGAAAACTCTCCTTTCGAACTCCGTGTCTCTTGGTTGAAATTGGCGAAGTTGTTTTGAACACGATCCTGAGAATCAGATGCAGGACAACTTTCGGGCCGCGGTTCCAACGATCGTCCCAGTAATTCAAATCAGAAAATTGCAAAACTTAGCGACTTCGCGTGAGAAACGGCTTTCTTTGATCTACCTGCGAGTTTGTTAAATGGCTGAAGACTTTTATCAGGTGCTGGGCGTTTCGCGGAATTCATCCGATGCCGACATCAAGAAAGCCTATCGAAAGCTTTCTCGTGAAAATCACCCCGACAGCAAACCGAACGACAAGGCGGCGGCTGAGAAATTCAAGAAAGTCCAGGAAGCGTATTCCGTCCTGAGCGACTCGGAGAAGCGGCAGAAGTACGACCGGTTCGGACATGCTGCTTTCCAGGGGGGCGGTCGAGGCGGCGGATCCCCCTTCGGCGGGGGACCAGTCGACCTTGGTGATCTATTTGGCGGCGGGGGTGGCGGTTTTGATTTCGGGGATCTCTTCGGCGGTGGTGGAGGCCGCCGCGCCGCTCGCGCGAGAAAAGGGCAGGATGTCGAGACAACGATCGACGTCCCATTCACGACGGCGGCGGAAGGCGGCAGCTACAGCCTGACCATCAACACAACGGGCAAGCCTGAGCAGATCACGGCGCGTATTCCGGCAGGCGTCGACAGCGGCAGCGTGATCCGACTTTCGGGGCAGGGGCATCCCGGGATGGGCGGAGGGCCCAACGGCGACCTGATGGTCAAAATTCGAGTCGCTCCTCACCCGTACTTCCGACGGGACGGCGCCAACCTGCTGGTCGACGTTCCGATTTCTCTAACGGAAGCCGCACTCGGCGCCAAAGTTGACGTGCCGACACTCAGCGAAGGTCTGGTCACGGTAACTGTTCCAGCCGGTTCGGCCAGTGGAACAAGACTCAGGCTTCGAGGCAAAGGCATTATCAACCGCAGGACGAACGAACCTGGCGACCTGTACGCGATCCTGCAGATCGTGGTGCCAAAGTCTCTGGACGATCGCTCGCGCGAGCTGCTCGAAGAATTCGCCGAACTCCACCCGGAAAACCTCCGCGAAGACCGCTGGTAGACCGAAATCTGATTCTGACGGACAGCAGCACCTCAATCATTCTGGCGAGCTGCGGTTCTTCCAGAACAGTTCTGCCCAGTCGAGGCATTGCTGGCGGACTTCTTCGCTGATTGTTTTGTCATCACGGATATAGGTCTGCAGTTCTTCAAGCGACTGCAGGCGATCTCGCATGATCTTCAGGTAGCTGCGGGCCTGTGCCTGGTTTCGCAGGATTGGCGTCCACGGTCGTGTGTCCCAGATTTTAACACCAGTTTCTTTTGATGTATCAACGGTCACGAGTCTTGTCCCGTCCGGACTGAACGAAATGTCCTTCACTCTTTCGTTGATCACTTTCAGGGTCAGTGTCTCTTTTCCTGTCGTCACGTCCCACACTTTCGCCGTCCCGTCGTCACTCGCTGACGCCAGCCTTCTCCTGTCAGGACTGAATGCGGCCGATTCGATCCTGTTATTATGCCCCGTGAATATCTGATGAATTTCTCCCGAGATCACGTCCCAGAGGATCATTCGGCCCTCGTTATCCGCCGAAGCCAGCTGCGTCCCTTCTGGACCGAACGAAACTGTGAAGACATAGCCAGTGTGTCCAGTAAATTTAAGCGATTCTTTTCCCGTATTGGCGTCCCATACCCTTACGGTTTTATCAATACTTGCCGACGCCAGTCGCGTCCCGTCGGCGCTGAACGCCACATCAATTACGTCGGCGGCGTGCCCTGAAAGTGTGCGTAATTCTTGCCCAGTGGTCGCGTCCCAGAGCTTCAATGTTTTGTCGCGGCTGGCAGAAACCAACTTCGTTCCGTCCGGACTGTATGAAACACCTGTCACTGGGCTGGTGTGGGCTTTGAGTTGCAGCTTCACCTTCAATGTGGCCGCATCGCGAATCGTCACGAGATTATCGTCCCCACCACAGGCGAGCAGCCTGCCGTCCGGGCTGAATGACAGGCACCTGACGTGGCCAACGTTTCCGACGGTTGAAATGTTTTGTCCCGCAGCCGTATCCCAAACTCTCACCGAATCGTTCCAGTCGCTCACTGCCAGCAACTTTCCATCCGGACTGAAAGAGGCGCACCGAGAAACCAATCTGCGTGCATTAAGCACAAGAGCGTCGGGGGAATCGACCGCAGCCCACACTTTGACAGTACCGTCCGTACTGGCTGTGGCCAGTCGCGTTCCATCCGGACTGAACGACGTTCCGACCACTGGCCCCTTGTGCCCTTTAATTGTCAAAGTTTGCTGCCCGGTGGCTGAATCCCACACTTTGACTGTCCTGTCGAAACTTGCCGAGGCCAATCGTTTTCCGTCGGAACCGAAAGATACATCGAAAATATTGGAACTATGCCCGCTCATTCTGCGAATCTCTTGTCCCGTCACGGAATCCAGTATCAGGATTTCATTGTTAAACGTCGCCGCCAGCAGAGCTCCGTCCGGGCTGAACGAGACAGCGTTATGGGCGCCATCTCCGTATTTCAAGTTAAGTGTTTCCTGGCCTGTTGAAATGTCCCAAACTCTCAAGGTGTTGTCTTCACCCGACGAGGCCAGCCGAGTTCCGTCGGGACTGAAAGCCGCGCAGTGGACGGTACCGCGATGCCCTGTCAGCGTACGTGTATTTTCCCCCGTCACCGCGTCCCATATTTTTATTGTCTCGTCGCCGCTCGCTGACGCGAATTGTGCCCCATCGGGGCTGTATGACACATCCCGTACCTGAGCCGAGTGTCCCTTGAGGGTAAACACTTCCTTCCCCTTGACGATGTCCCAGACCTTGATTGTTTTGTCGTCGCTCGCGGATGCCAGCCGCTTTCCATCCGGGTTGAACGACAGATTCACAATACTGCTGGTGTGCCCGGTTAAGGAGAGGAGCTCCTGCCCAGTCGCCATGTCCAATATTTTCACAGTTCTGTCTGGCCCCACGAAAGCCAACAGATTCCCGTCCGAACTGAACTCAACTCCGCGGGAATATGCTCGTGTTGCTGCGAGTGACAGTAACTCTGTTTGAGCAAGTCGTTCCCAGTAAGCCCACTCGAACCCACGGAGATCCTCACGATCACGGTACTGGTCCAGCAAACTCTTGAACTGGCCACTATTCGCTTCGGCCCAGGACTGATTGAGTAGCAGCATGTCCGAGTAGTAACCGTTTTGTTCCGCAATCCTGAGGTTTCGCCTTGCGTTGTTGGCTTCTCGAATTGCCTCAGCCTCGGCGGCTGTCGCTTTCTGTTCACTCTCTTCAGCAGCCATCTGCGCGATAATGGCCCTTTGCCGCTCATCTTCCGCTTTGCTTCGTTCGGATTCGGCGACCTGCCGTTGTTGTAGAGCTTCCTGCTCACTTCGTTCGGCAAGTTCCCGCTGAGCCGCTTCTTCCTGTTGAGCAACCAGCGCTTTGCTTCGTTCGGAGTTGATCCACACTGCGGCGCCGATGGCGACGACGGCGACGGTCAGACTTGCGGCAAGACTGATGCGTCGCAGCCTGCGGAGTTGCTGTTGCCTGGCGTCGCGATCCACGATCGCCTGCCGAATTGATGTGCCCAGTTCGTTCTGTTTGGAATCCGACTCGTCGATCAATGACAGCGCCAGGTCAAGGTCGCCTCGATCAAACGCCGTCCTCGAATAATCAAACCGCGTTGCCTGCAAGCCTTCAGCCGCTCGTACGTTCTGCGGCCATTCTTCCAGTGCCGTTTCGAATCCAAACCGAGCCCGACTGAACTCCGTGTACTCGCCACTCTGTCTGCCTGCCGCCAACCGTGCGGCAGCGCGGTCAGCGAGTTCGATACTCTCTTCATGCGAAAGGTACTCGCGCAGTGCTGCCTGGAACTCAGGCACGGTCTGGTATCGATCTGCTGGTTCCGTTGCGATCGCTTTCCTCGCGATATCGAGTAGTTCCCCAGTTTTATCGGTCGGAGCAATCACGTTGTTCGCGACGGCGTCCAGAACGGCCAGCACTCGTTCCCGTCGAGGTCCCTCCGGCAAATCGAGTGCGTGGGGTGGCTTGCCCGTCACGATCTCAAACAGCATCGCCCCCATCAGATAGACATCGCTGCGACGATCTACACGCTCAGTCCCGTCAGCCATCTCCGGTGCCATGTAATGCGGCGTGCCACCCGCTCGCGCCTCAGGAAACGTTTCGCGGCTGGGATGGTCTTCGGTCGGCATTGCCAGCCCCCAGTCCATCACCAGAACTTCACCGAACGGCCCCAGCATGATGTTGGCCGGTTTCAGGTCGCGATGGATGATCCCTCGCGCGTGAGCAAACGCAATCGCATCGGCAACGCGCAGCAGGATGTCGAGATTCTCCGACGCCGTGTTCGTGGCAAAGCGTTCTTTCCACTCGACGCCTTCCACCTGTTTCATCGCGTAGAACAGAGCGTCATTCGGCTGCTTGCCCACATCGTAAATCGGCACGATGTTCGGATGATCGAGTCGCCCTGTAATGATCGCTTCAGAAACGAAAGCGTCCTGACCGCTTTCAAGACGTGCCGCGCGAGACTTCAGCACTTTGATCGCCACCGGACGATCCATCGACTTCTGACGAGCCGCGTACACCGCACCCATCCCGCCTTCGCCAAGCAGTTCTTCAATCTGGTAGTCGGCATCGACATTGACAGTCGCATCAGACGTGCTGTCGCCCGACTCCTGCTGCGAAACGTTCCGTCGCTTCAACGTAATCGTTGGCTGAAAGGCAGAACCTCGGCGAGCAGCGGCAGACGCCGGAGCCTTGATCGTGTGACCAGGCTCCACATCATCTTCCAGCGACGCTCCCAACGCACTGATGATTGTCATCGAAGCATCAGCACTCGGCACGATCGTCGCATCAAGATCGCCGCCGGCAGATTCCGGAGTCACAACCGTTTCGGCGTCGAATGATTCACAGACAGAGTCCATCGTGGCACCCGGATCGGGAGTCAACACTGTGTCACCAACCGTCGCCGCGGGCTCAGGGGCTTCTTCAGATCTCTCACGAGGTTGGGCATCTGGTGCAGGACGTAGTTCTGTGACTTCGCCACTCAGGTCGTCATCCTGCTGCCCCAGATGATCCGGCTTTGAATGCTGAAATGTTCCCGTTTCGTCGTCGTGCATCTCATCAGGTTTCGGTGTCATTAATCAGCCTTCAATTCTCTCGAGAATTCACGGTCTGTCCCGTCGAGTTGAACCATTCAAGTGTGTCGCGTATTGGTTTGAGTAGCGTCCTGTTGCCACAACGCCGGGGTTCAGGGGACTGATCGGTTCGCAATTCATCCACAGCGAGGCGTCGACAGAGATTATTAGCACTCTCGCACCGCCATCAATCGTCCGAATGTCGTCAGTTCACGCATCATCATTCCAGCAACGTGATATTCTTCGAACTTTGCTGAACGGTGGCGTGACTCTAGCAGGTCGCGGCATAATCGAGGCATGTCGACTCAGCAGCCTGCTCCGAATTCAGATTCAACGAAGATCGAAGTCAATCGACCGCTTGTCGGCGTGATTGCCGTGGGCTGCATCGTGATCGCTGGCGTGCTGTGGCAAATTCCCGATTCGAACGACATGTGGGTGGCCGGGTTTATGAGAGCCGGCTTGATGACTGGAGCGATCTGGCTGGCACTTCCGACGAAGAATCGTCCGGCCGCCTGGGCGAATGTCTCGCCTCGAACACTGATCGGAGTCGTGGGTGGGATCGTGGCTGTCGCTGCCCGACCTCGTGTACTGATATTTTTCGTGCCGATTCTGATTGCACTGGCAATTCTCGGCAAAGTTCTGAAGGGGCGAGGGACAGACCGACCGGACCGCGATTCGTGGAAGTGACGGAGCCGGCTGGCATTGCTCCCGTCAGTTGTGCTGTTTTCTGGGGTCGGATACGCTCGCCGACTCAACTTTTAGAGCCGCCCAGGCTCCCACCTGCATTGATGAACCGCTGGAGTGATAGATGTCTGCTGAGACTTCCGGAGTGGAACGGGAACGTACGATGCTGCTTGACGCCGAGGCAAAGGGCGGCGGCGCGAAACTGTCTGTCTGGGTGAAACTGTCCGGTCCTGGCTGGCTGCAGTCAGCCATCACACTCGGCGGCGGCTCGCTGGCGGGCAGCCTGTTTCTCGGAATGGTCGGCGGGTACAGCCTGCTATGGCTGCAGGTTATGGCAATGGTATTTGGCGTCGTCATGCTCGGTGCCATCGGTTACGTCGCGCTTTCGACTGGCGAACGTCCCTTCGGTCTGATCAACAAACACGTCAACCCGGTCCTCGGCTGGGCTTGGGCGCTCGCGACGCTGGCCGCGAACATTGTCTGGTGCCTGCCGCAGTTCAGTCTGGCCAACGCGGCTGTTCAGCAGAATCTGGCCCCGTCACTGGAAGGTCAGACGGCGTTAATTTGCGGAGTCATCCTGTGCATCGCCATCGGAATCACAATGATCTACGACAGCGGCGGGAAGGGGCTGAAGATCTACGAGAACTCGCTGCGAGTCCTTGTTGCCCTGATCGTGCTGAGCTTCTTTGGTGTCGTCATCAAGCTGATGACCTCCGGACAGTTGGAGATCGGAGCCATTTTCGGTGGCCTGATACCCGACCTGAGTCTGATGAGTAAACCGGCTCCGACCTTCAACGACGCTCTGGCCGCAACGGGTGAATTCAGCTCGTTCTGGTCAAACCGGATCGTGAGCATGCAGCGCGATATCATGATTACCGCCGTCGCGACAGCCGTCGGCATCAATATGACGTTCCTGTTTCCGTACTCGCTCCTGAAAAAAGGCTGGGACCGAGCGTTCCGGGGACTGTCCTTATTCGACCTTTCAACTGGAATGGCGATCCCGTTTCTCGTTGCGACAGGCTGCGTTGTCATCGCTTCGGCAAACAGCTTCCACGCACAGCCAGCTCCGGGTCTGCTGGGTGAAACCGGTGCTGATGGGCAGGTCGTCGAAGCAGACAAAGGACAGCTCGGTCAGTATGAAGGCATGCTGATTGACCGGGTTGCTGCAGAATATCCAGGTGAACTGGCTGGCCTCGAAGGCGATGCCAGGACCAGTAAGGCGAAAGAGTTCTTCGGCAAATTGTCTGAAGGCGACAAACGAATCGCCGCGATGCTCGTCAAACGTGATGCCAAACATCTCGCGAAAGCCCTGGCGCCTTTGACCGGCACCTTTGTCGCAAACATTGTGTTTGGCTTCGGCGTTCTGGCGATGGCGCTGTCAACGATCACCATCCTGATGCTGATCTCCGGCTTCACCTTCTGCGAAGTCTTCGGTTTTCCTCAGACCGGAATGTACCATCGTATTGGTTGCCTGTTGCCAGCCATCGGTGTTCTCGGACCTTTCGTCTGGTCTGGCAAGGTCGCGTTCTGGCTGGCTGTTCCGACAAGCGTTTTCGGCATGGCTTTACTGCCGATTGCCTACTTCACGTTTTTTCTGCTGATGAACAATAAAGCCGTGCTCGGTGATGACCTGCCAAAGGGGACGAGTCGAATCATCTGGAACGTTCTGATGGGGATCGCCTGTGGGCTGGCCACCATCGGAGCTGGTTGGTCGATCTGGTCAAAGTCCGGTTACTACGGAGTCGGCGGCGTTGCCGGTCTTGTGCTTCTTGCTTTGTTCGTGCATGTCAAGCGGTCTACCGCCCCGGTTGCCGCGTCTGAAAGCGTCTCCTGAGTTTCAGTCAAAATCTCACGTGACTCGACGATCTGAATCGATATTCTGGGAAGTTCAATTCCTCATTGCTGAAGTCGGTCCAGCACCGCCGATTTCATGCGATTCTGCAAGTCCTCTCAACCACAAGGGAGTGCGTGATGGCTGACCATTATCTGGATGACGAAGCAAGTGTTGCCGCTGAACAGGATCTGTTTGACAGCCATTCGTTGCAGCACCCGCTCCACGAACTTCCCGAGTTGCAACCAATCGTCTGTCTGCCTTCGACAGCGACGGTCGCCGACGCAATTCAGTCGATGACTGAAAAGCGAGTTGGCATCGTGCTTGTCGTAGATGACGGAAGTCTTGTCGGCGTGTTCAGCGAGCGGGACGTTCTGGTCAAAGTGGCAGCTTCAAATGTCGACATCAGCAAGACTCCCGTCGCCGATCTGATGACTCGAAATCCGCAGACACTTCGCGGCGAAGATGAACTGGTTTACGCACTCAATCAGATGTCTGTCGGTGGTTACCGGCACGTTCCCATCGTAGACGAATCGGGACACCCCGTTGCGGTTGTTTCAATGCGGGACATCGTCGAGTACATCGTGTCGCTCTACCCGGACGAAGTTCTGAAGTTGCCGCCGAGCCCTGGCCAGTCCATCACGCAGACTCGCGAAGGTGCTTAGGTTAATTCAAACGAGTTGCCGTCAGCTTGCCAGGTAACCGCCATGCAGAATCATGCTTACATCGAACGTCTGGTCAACCTGCTTGATCCCGCTGGGAACACAATCTTCAACATGAGTGTTGACGAGGCCGTTGAGCAGGTTGGCAGCGGAGACGCGCATAAGGTGCGAGGCATTGATGGGCAGTTTGCATTGCTGCATCGCGAGGGAAAGCGTATTCGGATGGCTCGTTCGATCGGTCGACCGATGCGGTATTTCCTGGCCAAGCAGGTCGATGGACCATGTCTGATCGTCGCTGAGCGAATTGATGAGATCGCCGCCTGGCTGAAACAGGAAGGGTTTGAGGACCAGTTTCACCCGTCCTATACCCGGATGGTGCCCGCTCATCACATTCTCGAACTGTCGCTGGTCGGTTGCCCGGATCCAAATCCGACGCTGACCCGATACTTTGATCCGGCACGCAACTGCCAGAGCACTGACCTGAACGAAATCGGCAAAGCGTACATCGGAGCGTTGGCCGACGAGTGTTCGAAATGGCTCGACGGAATTAACTCAATCGATGCCCAGGCTCCGATCGGCGTGATGTTTTCCGGCGGCGTCGACAGCGGTGCGTTATTCCTCACGCTGTACCATCTGATGAGGAAGCGAGGCGAGAACCTGTCGCGGCTGAAAGCGTTCACGTTGTCAGCTACTGACGCAGGCAGCAACGAGCAGCTCAGCCCGGATGCTCAACAGGCTGCAGGATTCCTGGACGAGGTCGACCTCAGCATGTTCCTGGAAGTTGTCGACGTTCCGAAAAGTTCACTCGACTATGTGGAAGCAATTCGGATCACCGAGGATTACAAACCGCTCGACATTCAGTCGGCGACAATGGGCATCGCTTTGTGCCGTGAAATTCGGAACCGATACCCGGACTGGAAGTTTCTGGCCGACGGCGACGGCGGCGATGAGAACCTCAAAGATTATCCCATCGAAGACAATCCGGAACTCACCATCCGCAGCGTTTTGAACAACCAGATGCTTTATCACGAAGGCTGGGGCGTGCATGCGATCAAGCATTCGCTGACGTACTCAGGCGGCCAGAGTCGAGGCCACGTTCGCACCTGGGCACCCGCTCGGCATTTTGGATTCAGTGGTTTCAGCCCGTTCGCCCTTCCCAATGTGATCGAAGTGGCCGAAGGAATTCCCTTCATCGAGCTTACTGAATGGGACCACGGCAAGCTGTACGACCTGAAAGGCGAAGTCTGTCGGCGAGGTGTCGAAGCCATCACCGGCATCACCATGCCCGTCTTCGAAAAGCGCCGCTTCCAGCACGGAGCCGTCGACAAGGAATCCTTCGACGACGTATTCCCGAAGACCGAACTCGAATATCGAACAGCCCACGCCGAGATCTTCGGCACCACGACTCGATAATCAACGCAGCGATCTATGTACCGATGATCGTCTCGACGCCATCGGCCCCGACGAGTGTTGCCCGGCCTGTGTAGCCGGATGTGTCTATCAACTTTGTATTGATTCCTCCTTCGACGCGGACCTCTTCAATCTTGCGAAGCGTATTGGTGCCGAAGCCGCGAATCTGTTCATCCGTTAGCACGAAACTGCTGACGTCGGCACTTTCGAACGCCCGGTCAAAACCGCTGCCACCGTCCAGCGTGTCGCGGTCCCCTCCGCCTTGCAGCGTGTCGTTGCCGCCTTCGCCCAGAATCGTGTCTTCTCCCTGGTTTCCGAACAGGAAGTCGTCACCAGTTCCACCAAGCAGCCAATCGTTGTCCGCGCCGCCGTCGAGATAATCATTTCCGGAACCGCCCACCAGGCGATCTCGATTCGAGCCGCCAGTCAAGGTATCGTCTCCGGTACTTCCGTCGAGCGTGACTTTGCCGCTGAACCCGGAAGCGTCCAGACGGTTTGCTCCGGAGCCACCGGTCAGAATGGCGAGGTCAATTCCGCTGATCACATCGTTGCCGAGTCCTGTCAACGAGTCGTCGGTCAGAACGAAATCAACATTGCCCTGTTCGACAATGCGGTCTCTGGTTCCGCCGCCGCCTTTCAACGTATCGTCACCATTGCCGCCGGAAAGGAAGTCGCCCGAGCCTCCTTGAGCATTGATCATGTCATTGCCGTTGCCACCTTTCAGAGTGTCGCGACCGCCGCCGCCGAAGATGAAGTCGTCGCCGTCGCCAGCAAAGACTGAATCAAAACCCATTCCCGCGTTAATAGTATCGTTGCCTGAGCCGGTGATGATGCTGTCGTTGCCGGCTCCAGTATCGACGGTATTGTCCGAGTTCAGGATCGACAGATCGACAAAATCGTTGCCGGCACCAGTATCAATATTCACTTTTCCGGTGAACGCCGCGTCGACCGATTCAAACTGAATGATATTGTTGCGGACGCCGGTCGTCAGACTCAGGTCGCCGGAGCCAAGTCGAACGGAAATAGCTGTTCCGAAACCATCCCGGTCGATTGTGCTGATCCCGTCAGAAGAACTGCCAGAATCGGAAACCGTGACGTCGTCTGTTCCGCTTGAGAAGACGATGCTGCGTGACGTCGGGTCAATCAAGTCGGACAGGTTCTCAATGCTGGTATAGGCAATCCGTCGACCGTCCACGGTGACCGAGCCGTCCACATCGGAGTCCAGCTCGTGCGAGACAACTGAAGCAGCGCCACCGGAAAGACTCAACGAGTCAGAATCAGCGCCTCCGGTTCCCAGTAGATCGATCCCGGCAAACGGCAGCGGGTTGCCGTTCGAAAAATCGACCGTCAACGACTCGTCAACGTTCGTACCTCGAATTTGAAGATGGTCCAGTTGGTTGTCAGCAAACTGAAAGTAGACCTTTGCGGAACCCGTCGCAACGATGTCCGGGCGATCGGCAAGTTCGACACCGCCATCCACAACGCTCAATTGAAGATCGCTGCCGAACGCGCCGGCATCGAGCGTCATTCCGAAGAACTCGACCGCTCCAACGTCGATTCGATCGGCATCGTTCTGATTGCCGTCCAGGATGCGGTCGCGGCCGCGCTGGTCGGTCGACCAGAATTCCGCCGAAAGGCTGGCATCGTTACGGAACGTCAGCGAGGTTCCAGTGTCGATAGCAACGCTGCCGGTGCGCGGGACATGAGTCAACGTCGGGCCGCCATTGTCGAGCAGTTCTGTCAGCAGCGGATCGAGCGGGAACGCGGCGGTTCCAATCTGGTCACCGTTCAGCCGATTCGCTGCGCCCTGAATTCCGGAATTGACTCCGAAGATGTTGGAGCCCTTACTGGCAACGGTTCCGCTGATGTCTGGCCGACCGAAGAAGTCTGTGTTCCCGGCCACGATCGTGTTGCCGATGTTCAGAAATCCGTCGTTCCAGATCCCGCCACTGGTTGACTCGGATGAGTTGTTCACGATCGTGGCGTTGGTCGCATCAATGCTCGTGCGATCGAAGCTGGCGATTCCGCCTCCATTACCGACAGCGCTGTTTCCCGAAATCGTACTTTGTGCCACGGTTGCGCTGCTGCCCGCCAGCGCGACTCCACCGCCGGCTCTGCCTGATGAATTGGTATGGACCGTGCTTCGCAGAAGCTGCAACGACATCTCATCGCCAGCCAGTCCACCTCCATCGGATTCGGCAACGTTTCCGGCAACTGTCGAGTCGATCAATGTCACGCTCGAACTACGCGAGTAAACACCGCCGCCAATATCGCCAGAGATGTTCTCACGGATCGTTGAGGTTTCAATCGTTACCGTAGAGCCGGGATAGATACTCAACCCGCCACCGTCATCTGTTGCCGTGTTGCTGGCAATGGTCGAGCTGACCACATCAGTCGTGCCGCCGTTAACTGCCAGGCCCCCGCCGAATCTCGACGAAGTGTTGTTGTCGATCGAGCTGTCGTTAACTTCGAGGAACCCGTTGAGCGAGTAAACGCCTCCGCCATCTTCCTCGGCGGAGTTGCCTGTAACAGTCACCCTTTCCAGCAGCACGCTTCCTTGATTATTGAAGATCCCACCACCATTGGCCTCGCCAGTTGCAGACTCAGAAGCAACGTTTCCGGTAATCACGACATCCTGAAGAACGATGTTGCCGCTTTCGTTATAGATACCCGCACCGAATTCTGCCGCACCGTTCTGAATCGTGACGCCACTCAGCACGAACGTGACGTTCGGGGCGATGTCAAACAATCGGTCGAGCGATCCACCATCAATGAACGTCGTGTCGGCGCCCGCTCCACGAATCGTCAGGTGATCATTGATGTCGAGGTCGCCGGTCGACGCAAAGTCTTCGTTGATGCCGGCTCGCGTCAAGGTGTACGTGCCAGCCGGCAGGGCGATGATCGCCTCTCCGGCGATTGAGTTTGTTTCCTGAATCGCTGAGCGAAGTGAGACTTTTCCGTTGCTGTCAAATGCGAAGTCGTCAGCCGTGACTGCGTCAGATGTATCTTCAGTCGTGTTGACGATGAATGTGATCGTTTCATTGATGAACTCGACGGCTCCAATATCGACGATAGAAACACCGTCTCTGTCACCGTCGGAATTACGAAAGTTGCCGGCCTGATCGAGCTGTGCAGCACCGAGAGAATTGCCTGCATCAACTGCCGGACTCGCCAGAATCAGAGCGTGACTTAATGTCGGACCGCCATTGTCTGCCAGCGGCTCCAGCCCCGGGTCGACAAGCGAGTTCGAGAAACCGATCTGGTCGTTGTTCCGCCCGAAGAACAAACCGGTCGCGTTGTCGACTCGTCCAATGAGGTTGTTTCCGAGTGTGAAGTACGCGCCTGAAACGTCAAAGTCTCTAGTAACAGCAGTGTTCTCGGCAACGATCGTGTTTCCAAGTCCTGTCAGCGTTGTCGATCGAATTCCTCCACCGATTGTGCCGGCTGAATTCGCAGTGATTGTCGCGTTGACCAGGGACGTCCCGCCTGATGCCGCATTGAAAATTGCTCCACCGGAAAGCAGAGTCGAATTTCCGGAGAAGGTCGAATTGCTGACCCCGAGCGAGCCGGTAAAACCGTTGCTGCTGATCGCACCGCCATCTTCACTGGCAGTGTTGTAAGCAAACAGGCTGTTCTGAATTTCGACGAGCGATGCGTTGCTGAAGAGGCCACCGCCGCCGAGCGTTGTCGTGTTGCCGGAAACTGTTGTGTCCATTAACCCAAGCGTCACTCCAGCCGCGCGAATTCCGCCGCCTTCGTTCGTCGCTGAGTTGTCTGCGATCGTGCTGGTGAAAATTCGGAGTTCGGCTCCGTTTCCGAATACGTTGATTCCGCCGCCTTCTTCCGTTGCGGTATTACTTGAGACGGACACTTCAGTCAGCGACACAATGGCGCTTTCCATACTCAACCCGCCACCGTCCAGGTCGGCTGAGTTATTCCGAAGGGCTCCTCCAGTCATGTCGAGCCGACCGTTGAACACGGAGATCCCGCCGCCATCCATTTCGGTGCTGTTATTTTCGAAGACGCTGTCGGTAATCGTCACGGTCGAGTCCGTTGAATACAGTCCCCCACCATGAATCTCGGACGTATTATTGCGAACGATCACGCCATTCAGTGTCAGGTTACCACCCTGAGAATTGGCGATTCCGCCGCCGACCGAATCGAATGCTCCTTCGGCAATATTATTTTCAATGATGCTGTTTTCGATCGTGAGCGATCCGGTGCTGCGGATGCCGGCTCCGTTACGAGCTGTGCCATTGCGGATTGTCACTCCCGAAATGCTGACATTGGTGCCCGGAAAGATGTCGAAAATCCGATCGATCCCGCCACCGTCGATGATGGTGTTCTCGGCGCCGGCACCAATGATGGTTACGTCGTCGGTGATGTCCAGGTCGCCTCTGATGGCGTTGTCGTCGTCGAAGCCGTCAAACGACAGAGTGAATGTTCCCGACGTCAGGTAAATCGTGTCGGGACCGGCCAGCGCGTTCGATTCCTGAATCGCCGCTCGTAAAGAGTCGACGCCGTTGCGGTCTGCCGCCACGCCATCGCCAAAGACGTTGTCAAAACTGTCTGCCGTGGATGAGACCATGAACGTTGTCAGTAGCGTGCGTGCTTGCAGTCTCTCGCCGTGATGAGCCGGCGTTTGCCCACAGCGGTGGTTGAAACCTTTCCGTCGTTGACTTTTGACACGACCGAACTTGAAGAGCGAAAACTTGAGCATTGGACATCCTGTCCTGACGTGCTGAATTAAGCAGATCCAACTGAATTAAGTGAATTCAGGAGGAGGCTGTCCCGTGTGGGGCCAGGAAGTCTGGGAAAGCCTTATCGATAATTCGGCATTTCCGGCTGCCAATTCCAGCAAAAACCGGAGGACTGCAAGTTTTCGCTAAACTTTCACGGCGGTGAACTCAGGCAACGGTCTGTCACAACGAAAGCGTGTCGCTCCTGAACTTCGTAGTCGGCTCACTTCTTCAGCGGCTCGACCATCGCACGGCCCATCGCTTCGCCGATATTCATGCAGGTTTCTTCGTTGCCGTTGTAGTGACTGCCGGAACTTCCGCCATTTTGACAAAGGGCGGCTGCAGGCAGTGGCGACGTTTTCTTTGAACTCCGGGTACTTGCCGGACTTCCCACCAACGGCGAGCATGACATCGAGAATCCTGCCGAATAAACACGGCGGCAGTAGAGTGGCTGTCCGGTGGCGAACACGTGCTTCCTGGAAAGCTTCATTCAATCAGAAGCACGCCGTAAACAAGGAACTCAGGCAGCGTGACGGAAAGCCGATCAACTTCTACCTGAAACTCCAGCAGCGATACTTCTCTGGATTCTGGCGTCAGAAACTTCACCTGCGAAACCTTCTGATCTTCCGGCAGCCGGATCACGACCTTTGATTCCGGCACCGCGATCGGCTTTTCGTCCGAGATGCCTCGTCCGGCGCTCGGTTCACCGTTCTTTCTACGAGGTGGTTCTTCGCGGTTGTAATTCACAAAGTGAACGGCCAGACCGTCGCCTTCTGCAGGTCGACTGGCGGAGATCCGAACGGTGTAAGGCAACTCGAACTGGCTGCGCACCTTGTCGGCGATAATTGCTTCAGTATCGGGCTGATCGACGCTAACGACTCGCGAGTACCTCGCCAGTAGTTTGTCTGTTGCGAGATCATCAGGAACAACGTCAAACAGCACGTGCTCGTCCAGGAGCGTTGTGCCGATCTCTCTAAAACGGTCGACCGATTCGACGTCGCCCGCGTGAACGGCTTTGCGAGGAAACAGCAGTGCGACTTCCGCGTGCGAGCGATTCGCCCGGTAAATCGCGTCATGCTTCTTCAGGAACTGGTAATACTGAGCGATGACTTTCCGAGCTTCCGGGTCGGTATATCGAGTGTAAAAGCCCATCGGTGCTCCACCGTTGGCGGCCAGTTCGGCAATCGCCGCGCGGATGCGCGTACTTTCGTACTTGCCGAGTGTGTACGGTTTGTCGTCGAACGAACCTCGAATATATCGAGCCTGCAGAGTCGCATCGCCGAGGAACCGATTTTCCAGATCGGTGAAGTAAGCAGAGGCGCCGGTGCTGTACCACAGGTAGTCTTCGCCCTTCCCCCACAGTTCGGCGGGCATCAGGCTGCGTTCGTCTCCGCGGATCGGCGTAATTTTTCCCAGATGATTCCATTGTGCCGTGATCAGATCCGGCTTCAATGAGCGGCCGTACTTCTGGAAGACCTCGTCAAACACCTGCTTGTTCGAAATCTGCGACCAGCGAAGCATCTCGCGGCGCAGCGGTGTCGATTCTTCCGGCTTGTGCCAGTAAACGATCTCGTCGAATTCGTGAGTCGTGACATCCTCAATGCCGAACTGCTGTTTGAGTTTCGCTGGTTCGTGGCGATCAGCGAGGTAACGACGGAATCCGTTTTGGCAATGCTCGCACAGGCAATTGTGTCGATAAAAGTAGTTGGCGATGTAACCGTCGACGCCGCGTTCAATTCCGCGTTTGACGAAAGCTTTCATGACCGTTTGCCAGTGAGGGTTTCTCAGACAGGCCCAGTATTCGTGCATGCCGCCGATGCCGTACCCCTTCTGCCCGATCGGTTTTCCGTCCGGACCAGTTTCCAGCAGATCGACCGGATCGTCGACGGGCTTTGGGCCCAACTCTTCCTCGCCCCAATGGTTCCGATAGAAATCGAAAAAACCGGTCGGACCATTCTCGCCATCGATGTCCCCGACGAGAAACTCAACGTTGAAATGGCCGACGACTTTGACGCCGCGTTTTCTGAGTGCCGAGTTCCTTTCTTCGAACCAGCGGCCGCACTCATCATGCCCTCTCACCGGCAGGTGCGCCGGGTAGCCTTTATAAGACTCAGTGTGAGCCAGACTCCAGAAGTGGCCACCGTAAAAGCCGAGCTGAACCAGTTCGGGCTGGGCTTCGTCGATGAAGGCGAGGTATTCCGAATCGTCGTACTTCGCCCAGTGAGCCACCATTCGTGTGAACTCAAGCCTCGGCGGATCAGCGGCAAGTAGCGACTTGATACTGATGATGTCTGCAGCGATGAGTCCAAGAAAAATGCAGATCGTTCGAAGCATGTTTCGAGCCCCTTGTTTGAAATCAGTTGTCGCCGACCTGAAGAAACGCGTCAGTCACTGCTGATGGGTGATGGCTGGAGAGCATAGCCTTGAAGACTTCGGAAGGAAGCATCGGAGTAACCTGTTGAAACCGGGCAGTCGTTTCAGCCCGGTTCACATGAAAATCCTTCGCAAGAGACCTGTGCTCCGCAGTTTGGGTGGCCGATTCAGCCTGCACGTTGTTCAAAACGTGGTAGATACCCCTGTTACAGTTTGCGCAGGCATCCCGTATGCCTACGCAAGACTGTGAAACATTGTGACAGAAACTGATACTTAATCTCATTTGATCATTGAAAACGTCAGCAATAGTTGGCAGACTGCGAAAACTACGTCACCTGTAGGACCGCAGGGAAAGCGAACATGCTGCTCAATGAACGCCGAACTCAGATTCTGAAACATATCGAAGAACAGGGTTTTGTGTCTCTACAGAAGCTTGTAGAGCACTTCGGGATCAGTGAGTCAACGGCGCGGCGGGATGTGGAATATCTCGACGGAATCAGCAAGGTTCAGAAAACTCGCGGCGGAGCGGCTTACATCGGCGAGTCGATGACGTCGTTCGAGGATCGGACGGTCGCCGCTCTGAAGGAAAAGAAGGAGATTGCTCAGACCGTCGCCAGGATGGTCGAGCAAGGTGAAGTCGTATTGCTGGATGGCGGGACGACGACGCTGGAAGTGGCTCGGCAGTTGATCGGGCGGTCGCTGACGGTGGTGACGAACTCGGTTCCGATCATCAACCTGCTGTTTAATCAGCCGGGGATCGAGCTGATTTCAATCGGCGGATACGTGTATCCGAACACGGGAGTGGCGTTGGGGCCAATTGCTCAGGCGGCACTCAAGGCGGTTCATGCCAGAAGGCTCATTATGAGTGTCGGCGGGATCACCGAAGCGGGATTATTCAACAGTAATTCGCTGCTCGTGGAGACTGAGCGGCAAATGATGGAGTCGGCAGACGAGGTCTGGGTCGTGACGGACAGCGGCAAGTTTGGCCGTTCGGCACTCGCTCACCTGGCACCGCTTGACTCGATGGATCGACTGATTACGGACGATGGACTCACGGATGAGTGGCGACAACGACTTGAAAACGCAGGCGTCGAGGTCATCTGCCTGGGCGAGCCTGCCGAAGCCGCTGTTTAACGGAATCATCCATGACTGCATTGTCAACGTCACTGTCCAGGACAGATATCGAACGCGTTGTACGCTCTGTGCTGCAGCAGCAGCTCGGATCGGCAGCGAACGTCAAACCGAATCCGCTGGTCGTGAATATCAGCGCAAGACATGTGCACCTTTCGCAGGAGCATGTCGAAGTTCTGTTCGGTAAGGGAGCTGAGCTCGAAGTTCATAAATGGCTCTACCAGGACGGCTACTTCGCCTCGAAGCAGACCGTTGCTGTTGTCGGGCCTCGCCGGCGCATGCTGCCAGAAGTCCGCATCCTTGGCCCGGTTCGTCCGAGCCAGGTGGAGCTGGCATTTACCGACGGTATCTCATTGGGCATCGACTTGCCTGTTCGGATCAGCGGCGATCATCACGACACGCCCGGTTGCACGCTCATCGGACCGGCGGGAGTTCTTGAGCTTCAGTCCGGCGTCATTCGAGCCATGCGGCATGTCCACATGGGACCGGCGGACCTCGAATATTACGGAGTCAATGATGGCGACTTCATGGACCTGCGAATTGAATCCGAAGGCTGCACGACCGTGCTGGAAGACCTGAAGATTCGGGCCGGAGACGACATTAAGCTGGAAGTGCATCTCGACACTGACGAAGGAAACGCGACTCGACTCGATAAGGCGACGAAGGTCGAGCTGATCAAGAAAGACTGCGGCTGTGGCTGCAAGGGCGCAGGCACGTGCAAAACATAGGGAAGGTTTCGGGCGAATGCCCGAGCTGATCCAAAACAGAATTTGAGTTCACAGTTTTTATGTATCCGGGTGGTTGGCCAGGAAATGGTTCCTGACCCTCGATCCTTGACCCTCAACAAATTCGGAGATTCCAAATGGCTAAGGCTATGGAAGCCCTCGGCATGATCGAGACCAAAGGTCTTGTCTGCATGATCGAGGCAGTTGATGCGATGCTCAAATCAGCCAATGTTCAAATCGTTGGCTGGGACAAAGTGGGGAGCGGCCTGGTGACATCGTTTGTCGTCGGTGACGTTGCTGCTGTGAAAGCCGCCGTCGATGCCGGAGCGAGTGCTGCCAGCAAGATCGGCGAAGTCGTCAGTGTGCAGGTCATTCCTCGTCCACACGAAGAGCTGGCCGCAGTTCTGCCGGCTGTAAAAACAGCGAAGTAGCTGATGGTGAGTAGCGATGGTTGACTCAACACCAGAATCGCCCATCGAAAGCACTCGTAATCAGCAACTCACATTCAACTTTCAAAATCTAGTCAGGAATCAACCCATGAAGGGTGAAGCAATCGGTCTCATCGAGACCAAAGGTCTGGTCGCTCAGATCGAAGCGGCCGACGCCATGCTGAAAGCAGCCAACGTCGTCCTCGTTAAGCAGATTCAGATCGGTGGCGCTTATGTGACAACGATCGTTTCCGGTGACGTCGGCTCCGTTCGAGCTGCAGTTGACGCTGGAGCATCGGCTGCCACACAGGCGGGCGAGCTGGTTTCCGCTCACGTCATCGCACGGCCGGACGCCAGCACGCTGGCAGCGTTTGTTTAAGAGTTGATAGTCGATTGTTGAGAGTTGATTGTGTCCGGCAAGACGCCACGCAATCGTGAGTGCTTTCAATGATCAACAACTCAATATCAACTTGTCGCACATGGAGGACAACGTTGTGAAAGTTCTGGTCGCGAATCTGGGTTCTACGAGTTTCAAGTATCGGCTCTTCGACATGTCGACCGAGCAGCAGCTGGCTCGCGGCGGCATCGACAGGATCGGACTTGAAGACAGCAACTGTTCGGTTGAGATCGGTGATTACAGTGACAAGCGAGTCACGAACATTCCCGATCATGCAGCGGCGGTAACGCTCTGTCTGGAACAGTTGTCGGATCCGGAGCACGGATGTTTGAAGGATGCTTCTGAGCTGAAGGGGATCGGTTTCAAAGCCGTCTTCGCCGGCAAGCTCAGTGGAGTGCGTGTTGTGGACGACACGTTGCTCACGCGGATGGAGGAACTGGCGGATGTGGCTCCGGCTCACAACCCGCCTTATGCGAAGGCCATGCGTCAGCTTCGGCAGGCGTTTCCGAGCATTCCTCTGGTCGCGGCTCTGGAGACAGGCTTTCACGAAACGATCCCGCCCGAGATTCGTGCCTACGCGGTGCCTTTTGAATGGCAGGATAAGTACGAAACGAAACGCTGGGGATTTCACGGCGCGAGTCACCGATACATCGGCGGCCGCATCGGTGAGATTCTCGGCAACGATGATCTGAAAGTGATCTCGTGCCATCTGGGCGGCAGCAATTCGCTGTGTGCTCAGCGTGGAAACAAGTCACAGGCCAACAGCCTGGGCATGAGTCCTCAAACGGGATTGCTTCACAATAATCGAGTCGGTGACTTTGACCCGTATGCTCTGCCACTTCTGAAGCGGCTGAGCGGAAAGTCGTTCGAAGAGCTGCTGGAAGAGATGTCGACCAACGGTGGACTTCTCGGTTTAAGCGGACTCAGCAGCGACGTGCGGGATCTCGAAGAAGCCGCCTCGAACGGACATGAACGAGCCGACTTTGCTTTGAAGGTTTTTGTCGCGTCCATTCGTCAGTACCTGGGTTCTTACCTGGTCGTACTTGGCGGAGCAGACGCGATCGTCTTCACGGGCGGAATCGGTGAGAACAGTCAGCGGATTCGTCGAGAAGTCTGTGCCGGTCTGGAATGGGCCGGAATCAGTCTCGACGAAGAGAAAAACGGAGCTGTCGAACGAGACGCCGAAGTGTGCATCTCGGCCGATGATTCAAAGACACAGATCTGGGTCGTCCCGACAAACGAAGAGATCGTCGTGGCGAGACAGACCGTTGAGGCCGTCGGTCAATCAGACTGACACCACTTCCTTCGCGTCTTTGCGCCTTCGCGTGAATCTTATTGAGTTCTCACGCGAAGGCGCGAAGACGCGAGGAGACAAGGAAACATCATGTTTCTCGCGAAAGTAACAGGCAGCGTCGTTTCGACACAGAAGGTTCAGCAGATGGTCGGGCAGAAGCTGCTCGTCGTCGAGCCTCTGCGTGTGGACGAGAAAGACAAAAAGAGCCTGAAGGGAACCGGGCGAACATTCATCTGCGTCGACACTGTCGGTGCGGGAGAAGGCGAGACGGTTCTCATCGTGCAGGGATCCAGTGCCCGGTTCACGGAAGACACGAAAACGCTGCCGATCGACGCCGCCATCATCGGCATCGTAGACAGCGTCGAAGCGCACGGGAGCACTGTGTTCAAAGGCTCGAACTGACTTGCGTCGGGTGCGTCTCGACGCACCACTGGAAAACAGAATCCGAGTCACGGTGCGTCAAGACGCACCCTACTCATAAAGGTCAAAATCAATGACAGCCGTTTCGACCGAACAGACAATTCGCAGCGTCGTACAGGAAGTACTCGCTCAGCTTGGTAAGTCGAATGGAATCGCGTCGAACAATGGACACTCACGTGGTGGTGACTGGGGCGTGTTCAACAACGTTGATGACGCTGTCGCTGCGGCCACGGAAGCCTTCGAAAAGCTGAAGTCAGCATCGATGGAAGACCGCGATAAGGCAGTACAGATCGTCAAAGATATCTGCTTCAACCAGGCTGAAGAACTTGGAGCCGCCGAACTGGCCGAAACGAAGATTGGGCGACTCGATCACAAGATCGAAAAGCTGCAGATCATCCGTCGGGTGCCGGGCGTTGAGTATCTCAAGTGCGATGCCGTGACCGGCGACAATGGTCTGACCGTCACTGAGTATGCCCCGTTTGGAGTCATCGGCGCAATCACTCCGGTCACGCACTCGCTGCCGACCCTGGCTGCCAACTTCGTCAACATGGTCGCCGCCGGAAACACGATCGTTGTGAACCCTCACCCGAGCGGCGCGAAGATCGCGTGTGAAGGCGTGCGGCGATTCAATAAAGCGATTCACGAAGCCATCGGCATCAATAATCTGGTCACGATCATTGGCACTCCGACCATCGAATCAGCTGATGAAATCTTCAAGCACCGTGGCGTGAAACTGCTGTGTGTGACCGGTGGACCGCAGGTCGCGCGAGCGGCTCTGGCCAGCAACAAACGAGCGATCGTCGCCGGTCCGGGTAACCCTCCGGTCGTTGTCGACGAAACCGCCGACATCAACAACGCGGCCCGGTCAATCGTCACCGGAGCTGCCTACGACAACAACCTGCTGTGCATTGGTGAAAAAGAAGTCTTCGCTGTCGAATCGATCTTCGATCAGTTGATGGATGCCGTCGGTCGCCACGGTGGCTACCGACTGAACGCTTCACAGATCGCCGCTCTGACAAAAACAGCCTTCTCGCCACCGAAAGAACCAGGCGGGCACTGGATGCTCAACCGCGATCTGGTTGGCAAAGACCCGTCGGTTCTCGCCGCCGCAATCGGCCTGACGGTGCCAGCGAACACTCAGATTCTCTACGGCGAAACGGACACCTCGAACCCGTTTGTTCCTGAAGAACAGATGATGCCATTCGTCCCGTTTGTCCGTGCTCGCAATGCCGACCACGCGATCGAAATGGCACTCGAGTTCGAACACGGTTTCCGCCACACCGGAATCATTCACACCACCAACGTCAAAAACATGACAAAGATGGGTCGTCTGATGGAGACAACACTCTTCATCAAGAACGGCCCCTGCGGAGCAGGACTCGGACTTGGCGGCGAGGGCTACCTCAGCTTCTCCATCGCCACTCCAACCGGCGAAGGAGTCACCAACCCGTTGACATTCACCCGGCAGCGACGCTGCACACTGGTCGACGATCTACGAATCATTTGAGGAAGGGCCGAGAGGCAAGGGCTGAGGGCGGGGGTCAGGATTGACCTAACCCCCTGGTCCCTTAGCTCTAAGCCCTTAGCCACATCAACATGCAACTAGCCGAAATCATTGGCCGAGCCACAGCGACGGTGAAGCATTCATCCATGAATGGGTGGCGGTTGCTGATCGCGCAGCCGCTGGGGGCGAGTGGTCAGGATGATGGCGAACCGGTGATCGTGATTGACGATCTCGGCAGCGGACGCGGTGACAAAGTGATGATTACGAGCGACGGGAAATACGTCACAGAAATTGTGGGAACCAAGGCATCACCCATCCGCTGGGCGGTCCTTGGAATTGCTGATGCTGATTGATGTGTAGGCTGGGGCATGACCCAGCAAAACGACAACGCTGGGTCTCGACCCAGCCTACAAAAACTCTCACTTGCACGATCAACTTTTCATGACTCAACAGGTACTCATCGAGCAGATCGTGGCGGAGGTCATGAGGAGACTCATGCCGGCTGCTTCTTCTGCGCCGGAGAGTTCCGAGGCAAATAACACACAATCGGCTCATCTGACTGATGCTGTCATCACTGCAAATGTGCTGGCAGAGAAAGTGGCTCATCAAAAAAACGTAATTGTCGGAGCACGAGCGATCGTCACTCCGTCGGCACGAGACTGGCTTCGGCACAACAAAGTTGAATTGATCCATGAAACGACTGCGGCAGCAGATTCCGTCCAGGTGAAGTCCGACAGGCTGGTGATTACTCACTCAGCGAGTCAGACGATTGATCGAATCCTGGAAGACGCGGGGCGACAGACAAACGGCGGATGGAATCGAAAGAGTGTTGATTCGGCCGACGAGGCAGCAAAGAAGGCAATCGGTGAACTCAGACGTGAAAGCTCACGAGTAATTGTGGTGCTGACTTCCGAACCGGAAGTCGTCGCGTGCTTGGCGAATCGAAACGAGAAAGTGAAGGCAGCGGTCGTCGTGGATGCGGCAGCGGTTGCGCGAGTGAAGTCGGGACTGGATGGCAACGTGCTTGTTGTTAATCCGGAAGGCCGAAGCTTCTTTGAATTACGAAACATTTTGAGGCGAATTCAGAACTCTTAGTTCAGAACTCACAAAGGCGCCGAAATGCGAATTGCAGAGATTATCGGAAGGGTGACGCTCAGTCGGTGCCATCCGTCTCTGCGCGGGGCGACCTGGAAAGTTGTCGTACCGCTCGATCGGCAGGGGCTTGCTGGAGAAGAATCAGGACGAGGCGAACCGTTTGTCATTTTTGACGAACTGGGGGCCGGCGAAGGATCGCTCGTCGGAGTCAGCGAAGGTGCGGAAGCGGCGGCTCCGTTTCATCCGAATGTAAAACCAATCGATGGCTACGCGGCCGCGATTCTGGATCAAGTGGAAATTGGCTGAGGGCTAAGGACTGAGGGGCAAGAGCACGTTTTTGCTCGACACTCAGCACACGTCCCTCCCCTCTAACAGGAATCAAACGATGAGCAGCAACCAGTGGAACAGCGGCGTCAATGATCGTCAGCTCAAAGAAGACATCTGCGAGATTGGTCGGCGCGTTTACAACAAAGGCTTTGCCGCCGCGAACGACGGAAACATCTCGATCCGGGTCGGCGAGGACGCTGTGCTTTGCTCACCCACAATGATCTGCAAAGGCTTCATGAAGCCTGACGATATTTGTGCTGTCGACATGCAGGGCAACCAGATCGCCGGCAAGCGGAAACGCACCAGCGAAATTCTGCTTCACCTGGAGATCATGCGGCACCGACCAGATGTCAAAGCCTGCGTGCACTGCCATCCGCCTCACGCCACCGCATTCGCCGTCGCCAATGAAGCCATTCCACAGTGTATTCTTCCAGAGATTGAAGTCTTCATGGGCGAGATTCCTGTCGCTCCTTATGAGACTCCTGGCGGCCAGGAATTCGCGTCAACGGTCACTCCATTTCTGAAGTCGACCAACACGATTATTCTGAAGAACCACGGCACGATCAGCTTCGGCAAGACCGTTGAAGAGGCCTACTGGAAAACCGAGATTCTCGACGCTTACTGCCGTATTTTGCTGCTCGCTCAGCAGATGGGGCGGGTCGATTATCTCAACGAGCAGAAGTCTCGCGAGTTGCTCGATCTGAAGAAGAAGCTCGGATTCGACGATCCCCGCTTCCACAACGAAGACTGCGACCTGTGTGGAAACAGTGCCTTCCGCGACGGCTACAAAGAAGGCGAAGCACCACAGAACTGTGCGTTCGAGCCAGCTCCGTCGTACCCTGGCTATCTTCAGAAGCCGACGTACGAAGGTGGCGCAGCCGCCGGCGTCGACAACGAAGCTCTCGTCAAGATGATCACCGAGCAGGTCATGGCAGCAATGGGTAAATAGCTACTGGCTTATTCCCTTTAGAACGGAACACAGAGGACGCGCAGAGCTACGGAGAGGTCTCCTTCTCTCTGCCTCACAGCTCAGCGAACTCTGCGTTCAGCACATAAGAAGATTACGGAGAGTGCTATGAAAGTCAGCATTATTGGCGGCGGTGGACTTGTTGGTTCCTGTGCCGCAAGCGCTTTGCAGTTCGGCGGGATCGTCCGCGAGATCGCGCTGGTCGACGTGAACCTGGAACTGGCTGAAGGTCAGGCGCTGGATCTTCTTCACGGAGCATCGCTGATCAGCGACCAGAAAATTTACGGCTGCGGTACCGAAGCCGTCAAAGACAGCGATGTGATCTGCATCACGGCGGGGCTGCGACGGAAGCCCGACGAAAGTCGGCTGGACCTGATTAACCGCAACGTGGCTCTGTTCCGAAACATTCTTGCAGACGTGAAGCAGCACGGCCTGAAGCCAACGGCGAAGGTGTTCGTTGTTTCAAATCCAGTTGACGTGCTGACATACCTGGCGGTTAAAGACCTCGGTCTGCCAGCGAATCAGGTGATTGGTCTTGGGACAGTTCTCGATACCACGCGTCTGCGAAGCATGATGGCTCAGAGACTCAACATGCCGCCGACTCAGGTTCAAACATTGATTCTGGGCGAGCACGGCGACAGCATGGTTCCAATCTGGTCGGCGGCTCAGGTCGCTGGTCTGCCGCTGGATAAGTACCCTGGCGTGACTCCTGCGTTGATCGCCGAAGTTGAAAAGAAAACTCGCGGCAGCGGAGCGGAAGTCATCAAAAAGAAAGGCGGAGCCGGCTTCGCCGTTGGAGCTTCCATCGCCGACGTCATTCACTCGATTGCCCTGGATCAGCGTCGCATTCTGCCAGTCTCGTCTCTGCAGAACGGAGCGTATGGACTGCGGGACGTCTGCATCTCGGTGCCAACCGTTGTTGGCAGCCAGGGCGTCGTCGACTGCTACGAAATCGACCTCTGGCCAAAAGAAAAGATGGCTCTGCAGAAGTCAGGCAGCGTCCTGCGAGGCACTATCGACAAAGTGATTCGAGGCTGACGCTCAACACCTGACCGATTATCGTTCAAACCCCGGTCACGCAAGTCGTGACCGGGGTTTTCTTACGCGCGGTGTTCTCTTTCAGTTCGCCTCTTTCGGGGAGCGTTTTGTGGACAACTGGTCCGACGAATTTGACGATAACGAGTATCCGAATCCCGATTCCGATGACGATTCGGATGACGTAACGGAAACCGTGCAGTGTCCGAACTGCGGCACGGATGTCTACGAGGATGCTGAGCAGTGCCCGACGTGCGGGGAGTATGTTGAGTTTTCGACGTCAGCCTGGCAGGGAAAACCTCTGCCGTGGGTAATGATCGGGCTGGCTGGGATCGTTGCAGTCATTCTGACGCTGTCCGGTTGCTGATCCGGTTGACTTCCCGTCGGCGAGGCGGCGGCTTGCGACGTAAGATTACTTATTACTTATCGACTCTGGTCATGCTGGATTTCAGAATGGCCCGAATCGACCGGCCTGTGCTGGTTCTTCGAGGTCGGTTCATCGATCGCAGTTCAGTCATGACGGGTGCCACTGGCTCTGCCAGTGAATTCTTGAGTCTACTTTTTCGGGGTTACCCGACGAAAATCGAGCATCGGTGGTGCCATTGGCACACAACTCAGAGGTAGATTCATCTCAAAGTCTTTTCAGTTTCAGGGAGTCCGCCGTGCGGATTTTGTCCTACTCCGATTCGTCCAGCCGTCATTTGCCAGTCACTCAGCAGCCTGCGTCGTTGCGGCGTGGAGTTGCCCGCTGGCTTGTCATTGCCGGGGCGGCGGTCGTCGTGATTGGAGCAGGAAGTCTCTGGTACTGGCTGTCCACGGTGAGTCGGCAGAAAATGTACGCTGAGAAGATCGCCGAAGCACGACGACATCTTCAGCTTTCCAGTGATCAGGCGGCGCTGGAAACACTTAGTCTGACGTCTGACACGGATGCTCCGCCGGAGTTTCGTTATCTGAAAGCGATCACTCTGGACCGCCTGCAGAGGTACGAACCGGCCAACGCTGAGATTCGTCGAGCCATTGCTGCTGCGCCGAACGACCCGAAATACAAAGGGCTTGAGCTGAAGTTTCGCATGATGGCTCGCGAGCGTTCGGCAGTTGACCAGCTGATCGAACTGAATCGGGAATACGCATCGACGGCCGCGGTTGCTCTGTTTGCAGCGTACGGATTCAAGGCCAAGGCGATGCTGCTTGAGCAGGATGGCAATCCGAAGTCGGCGGAGTATCACAATCAGAGAAAGAAACAAACACTCGACACAGCGATCACGATGGCAGCTGACATTCCGGAGCTTCATCCTGAGCTGCTGACCTTCGCAATTCGAGAAGAGCTGTCCGACGAAGCGTTGTCGTTGATCGACGGGTTGCTGAAGCTCGATCCTGAAAGTATCTCCCTGCGAAGCAAGAAGGTTCGTGTTCTGATGGCGCTCGAACGAGTGGACGACGCGGCGGCGCTGGCGGAAGTTCTGTATAAGGAAACTGATGCGAGCCTCCAGGGAGCCGAATATTTTGCAGCGGTCCTGTCGCAAACGACCGAGAACGAGCACCGCGATCAGCTGTTTTCGAAGATGATCGACCGATTTCCTCGCAGCACGCTTGTCGTTTCGAAGTACGCGATTTATCTGACGAGAAGCGGTCGACTGCCGGCCGCTCAAAAACAACTTGAAGATGCAATTGCTCGTCAGACGGATAAGGAAGAACGTGAATCGTTGGCTTTTGTCTCGATCACGATGCCGCTTGAAGTGAATGCTCCGTCAGTTGCCGAAGAGTATCTGCGAAAGCATCGAAAGTACCTGCAGGACGAACTGCTGGTTGACTTTTTTGAAGCTCGGATCCTTTATCTCCGAAAGCAGTACGGCGATGCCGTGCGGAAGATGATGCACATCGTGAGTGAATCGAAAAACAAGGAAGGCGGCTCACGGGTGTTTGCGACAGAAGCGCTGACCTGGGTTCGCCGGATCCTCGCGGAAAAGGTCATGACCAATCAGCTGGATAAAGCGATTGACGCCACCGGCCGGTCGTCGGCTCCGCAAGTCAAGATTGCTACGGAAGAGCAACTCAAAGAGGCAGCAGGAACTTCGAAGAACAAGGATCAGAGTGCGGAACCGGCTCCGGGGGCACTCAGCAGCAAGGACGATCTGAAGACGCTGCCTGAAACGGACGCTCCCGCAAGCTCGCCGGCAGCTCCTGCATCTGACTCCGACAAAACGACGAAGTAGCGGCAAAAGCCAGTAGGCTGGTGTATCGGTCAGCGCCGGAAGAACAACAGGTTTCCTTTTCGAGCCCGCTCTGGTCGCGATTCCTGCATTCTGTGTGAGAATTTACGAAACCGCGGCGACTTTCGAGCGGTACCAGTGTTAGACGTTGGCTGCCAGTTGAAAAAGCGTGCCACTGGTTCTACCAGTGTGTTGCGAATTCCGGTCCGCAGGCAATGCCCTGGAGCAGCCAGTCGCGCACGTCGAATCAGAACTTCTGTCGGTTTCAACAGATTGTCAGCATGGTGAACCCGCCACTGCATGCTGGCGATCTGGATTCAGGAAACATCGTATGAAAACACGACTTCTGCCATTACTCGTGGTTGCGGCGGTGTTTGTTCTTTGTCTGTGGGCTGTTCAACCGTCCGTTTCGCTGAATGCCACGCCGACGGAAGCTGTTTACGTTGATGCCGAATTGCCGACAGTCATCACGCAGGTTGACGACTACTTCGAAGAACTCTGGAGACGTCAGGAGCTGAGACCTGCGCAGCCGGCTGATGAACTTCTTCTCCTGCGACGGCTGGCGCTCTCACTGATGGGCACCGTTCCGTCGCTGGAAGAAATCCGTCAGTTTGAAATCGACGACCAGCCCGACCGCATCGAACGCTGGACGCAGCGATACCTGAACGACCCTCGTTTCGCAGACTACTTCGCCGAGCGTCTCGCGCGATGTTTTGTCGGTGTCGATGGGGGGCAGTTCATCGTGTTTCGCCGAGATCGATTCGTCAGTTGGCTCAGTGATCAGCTTGAGGCAGACACGCCTTACGATCAGATCGTTCGGCAGATGATTTCATCCAAAGGGCTGTGGACTGGCGAGCCTCAGACGAATTTCATCACGTCAGCCGTTGCCAACGAGGATCTGGATGAGAACAAGCTTGCCGCTCGATCTGTGCGAGCATTTCTTGGTCAGAGCATGGACTGTGCTCAGTGCCACGATCATCCATTCGACTCAAACTGGAAACAGGGGCACTTTGAAGGCGTTGCCGCTCAATTTGGTCAGGTCCAGCAGGGGGGGCTGGGCGTCTTCGATTCGCCTGAAAAGAAGTACGAGGTCCAGGATCTGGCGGCTTTGGACGAAGTCGACGAGGAGCCTGAAAACATCCCCATGCGTGAGGTGGATCCGGCTGTGCCTTTTGGCAAAGACTGGATTCCAGTTGAAGGGACAACGCGTGAAAAGTTTGCACACTGGATGACTCACCCCGAGAACCGACGGTTTGAGCGAGCGATTGCCAATCGCATCTGGGGGCTGATGTTTGGCCGGTCGTTCATCACGCCAGTCGACGACATGCCTGACCCCAGCGACGAGGCCGATCGCGATGTGCTGGATATGCTCGGCCAGGATTTTCGGAAGCACAATTACGACCTGAAGCGGATGATTATGACGATCTCATCATCGAAACCGTTCCGCCTGAAGAGTGTCGCCGAGCCGAATAACGACTCGCTGGCCGACGTCAGCTACGAAGAGATGGTCTCGATGCTGGACGAATCGTGGGGGCTGTTCCCGATGACTCGTTTGCGGCCGGAGCAGATCATCGGGGCGATGTTGCAGGCTTCGTCGATTCGGACGATCGATCAAAACTCGCACTTGCTTACCCGGTTCCGACGTTTCACCAACGAACGTGATTTCGTCAACGAGTACGGTGACCTCGGTGATCAGGAACTGGTCGAACAGTCCGGAACGATTCCGCAAGCTCTGCTCAGGATGAACAGCAACATGACGCGGGGGGCGGTCGAGTCGAATTTCTTTTCAGCGTGCGGTCGTATTTCAAACATGAGCACGACCAACGAGGAAGCTCTTGAAGCGGCGTACTTCGTATGCCTGACAAGGAAGCCGACTCCCGAAGAACGGGAGCATTTTCTGGGACTCCTGGGCGATCACACGGACAATCGCCGAAATCCGATCATCGAGGACATCTTCTGGACGCTGTTCAATTCGCCCGAGTTCTCGTGGAATCACTGATTCTATGCTGGACATGAGGCGTGCACTTCTTTGCGAGTCATCTTATGAAAACTGAAGTCACACGTCGAAACGCTTTGAAGACGGCTGCTGGACTGGGGCTTTCGTTTCTGGTGCCGGCTCTTGGGGCAAAGGCCGCTCAGGAGCGAGGGCCGAAGCGGCAGAAGTCACTGATTGTGCTATGGATGGCTGGCGGCCCAAGCCAGCTCGAGACGTGGGATCCGCACGCTGGTTCAGAAACCGGCGGCGAGGTCGGTGCGATCGATACTCGCATCAAGGGGCTGCAGATTGCGGACATGTATCCGCAGATGGCCGAGCAGATCGACAATTTGAACGTTGTGCGTTCTCTACTTTCGAAGGAAGGCGACCACGAACGAGGTACTTATTTCGTGAAGACGGGATACCGACCGGACCCGGTGTTCAAGCATCCGGCGGTGTCGGCCATCGTGTCGCATCAGCAGCCGGTTAAAGGATTGGAAATCCCAGCGCATGTTTCACTTGGCGGTGGTCAGTGGCCAGCTCGAGGCGGTTATTTCGGAGCCTCGTACGATGCCTTTCGGGTTTTTGATCCCGGTCGGCAGATCAACAACATGCGGCCGCTGGTGGGTGAAGAACGTCAGGATCGGCGGCTGGCAAGCCTGGACATCGTGACGCAGGCTTTTGCGCGTGGGCGACGAATTCAGACGGAAAACACGCTACACCAGCTCACCGTTCAACGAGCGTTGAAGATGATGAGTTCTGAGCAGCTTAAGGCTCTCGAACTGGACGATGAGTCTCAGGCAATTAAAGCAGCGTACGGAGACAATCGCTTTGGTCGTGGTTGTCTGGTAGCTCGCCGGCTGATCGAAACGGGTGTGCGAGCAGTCGAAGTGACGCTCAACGGCTGGGATACTCATGCTTCAAACCATGGCGGACATCAGACTCAGGCACAGATTCTCGATCCGGCATTTGCAACGCTGACGGCGGAATTGAAAGAGCGAGATTTGCTCGACTCGACAGTCGTGCTTTGTATCGGCGAGTTCGGCCGAACGCCGGCTATCAACCCTGTCGGCGGTCGCGATCACTGGCCGAAATGGTTCTCGTGCGTCGTAGGTGGTGGTGGTTTGACCGCCGGCAAAGTAATCGGTGAGACAGACCCGCTTGGTAAGAAAGACGCCGTTGATCCGATCGAAGTGAAGGATCTTTATGCGACTGTTTTGCAGACTCTTGGCGTCGATTATGCCGAAGAGTTTATTACACCGATCGGTCGACCAATCGCCTTCAGCGATGGAACACCGATCGAACGGCTGATGGCTTAATCTGCTCTTGTGGAAGACTCACGAATCGGCTTGCCTGTTCCTGACAGGGGGGTGAGCGAAACTCTCGAAAACCGATACCGACAGTCGTACGCGCCCAGAAAAAGCACACTGGCATTGGGGGTTTTCCAGTAGTCGCCCAAGCTGAGTTGCTCGGGTTTGCCCTGCCATTCAATGATCGTTCGACCGTCGCAACGGACAACAACCGAAGATTTCCTCACGGTCACGATGATCTGCGACGGTCGATCTTTCTGGAGCAAATCAGCCATTAACGTTGTCGCGTTATTTCTGACGTTCTGGCCGTCGACGTTTTCCAAGGCGCTGGCAGCGGCCTCCTGTTGAACATTGTGGTTGATCAACGTCAGAAAACGGTGACCATCCATCAGTTGGCCGAGAATCAAACCGTTGGGTTCGTCGAACGGCGTTGCGATGACGGTGAGTTCGTATTCGGCTGGTGGTTCGAATGGAACTTCGATGCGTGCTCCAAAGAGTTTCGGAGCGTCGAGGACGCCGTTGACTTTCTTCCATTCTCCTGCCACGGCATCGTGATCTACGTTGATCATTGAAAGCAGGTCGATCGATTCTGCCGGTTGCCGGGGTGTGTCCTTTTCGGCGATGGAAAGCTCGTTTGAGCTGCCTCGTGGAAGAAGAGTTTCCGACGCACGAGCGCGAACCTGGAAGTAACCCCAGAGTTCGATCGTCTCGCCATTCTTCAGTGCCGCGTCAACCCGGTAACTGACAGGTGTTGGTCGGTCGAATGTCCCCAGTGAAATTTTGTCCGCCGTTTTCGCGCCGCGTGGCTCGTCATTAAGAGAGTCGACCCAGGGACCGTCGACTTCCGTCTGAATTCGGCAGTGGATCGAAGAAACCGTTGAGTTCTCTGGCCAGGTGAGTTGAAGGCTTACCGGCTCGTTGGGCTTTGGAATCAAAGGATCTGGTACGGCGGTAAACGTTGAAAAGAGATCCGTCGTGCGATCGAACTTCGTTTCGGGCGGGTGCCAGCCAAGGCGTTTCTTTTGAGTCTCGTCGACAGAAGACTCGCTCAGCCAGCCTCGGTACTGAGCGAGACTCATAACAGAACTGTTTTGTGGCTCCGGGTGAGGCAGGCCGATTGGATGCCCGACTCCTTCGTGGTAGATCACACAATCTGCACCCGAGTAGGGGACTCGCCATCCGTCGGCACTGACCAGCCCCCAGCCGACTCCGCGATCCGCCAGGTAGGTCGCTCGGGAACCTCCGGAACTGGCGCCGGGAAAATGACGCCCGTTGATGATCTGCCCTTCAAATTTCAGCTTGCCATCCTGCGGGCTGACTCGGAAGAAGTCATCGAGCGGCCGCCAGTTGATTTCGCTGAGCACAAGCAGGATCGGGAAGGAATCTTTCTTCTCCCGACCAAACTGCAATTCCTCGTCAACTTCTCGCAGAGTCTGGAAGAAAATGAAGTTTGCATCGCCAGCTCGCAGTTGCTCCGTTGTTCGAGCGGACGTGAATGGCTCGGTGAGAACCTTCGCTGTCAGTGTTGACTGACCGTCAAATTCGCGAGCGTGAAACCGTTCGATGCGTTTCGCAAAATAGCGGACTCGATCATGCCAGTCGGGGAGTGGCTGGCGGTCGCGAGGAACAAAGTAGGCGAGCGTGACTTCGATACTGGAAATGTTGTGACGACCATCCCAGGTTTTGATGTCCTCAGCTTCGACCGCTTGTGGTACTTTCGCGAATGCCGCGGTCAGTACAACAACCGTCGTGAGAATTGCAGGTCTGGAGAATCGTTCGGCCATCGCGTTCTGCCTGTCTACTGCGGATATCGAAAGATTCGGGGCACATTTCTGCCGCAACAAAAAAGGCCGCTTCCTTCTCAGGAAACGGCCTTCGTCGTTCATTCAGCATTCGGTGTCGCCACCGATACTTACTCTGCGGTGCCTGGCAGTTTGCCAGCATCGAGCAGTGACTGGAAAGTCTCGCCCTTGGCGTTCTTTTCCTTGCCGGCTTTGTCGAGAGCTTCGCCGATCTTGGTGGCGTCCTTCTCGTTCTTGGCAATGTTCTTGCCCAAGGCTTTGCCGTAGTCGTTGCGGTCTTTCTTGCTTTTGCCAGGATGGCAGACGCTACAATCGACTTTGTTGTTTTCGGCGACCTTCGTGTACTTAGTCTTGAATTCCTTCAAGTAGCCTGGTCGTGCATCAGCACCACCGGTGAAAGCAGAAGCCAGCATCAGGCCAGCAACCGCCACAGCAATCAACTTACGCATTGAGAAATTCCTCCAGTGTTCGAACCTGAAATTTTTCGAAGGTGAACTGTCTGTTTTCAGAGACCCCGGTCAGACAGCTTTACTCGTACGTTTGAGTACTCACGGATGTTTGCCTTCGAACGAGGGAAGGCAATTAGAATCAGGGTTTTCTTATGTGTCAACTGACCGAAAGGGGACATCAGGCAATCCAGGACGGCTGATGTCTTGACGATGCCTCGTCGAATGGTGAACCCGACAGTGACTTGACTTTCCTGGTCGAGTATCTGGAATGCGAGTTGTCGAGGTGTTGTCCGGATTCGATGCCATCGTGAATGCGCCAACTTGATCGGTATCGAGGAGATTTTCGAAAACTCAGGCAATAGGATCGACGTCTGAGTTGCAGTTGTCGTACTTCCGCGGACAAAATGTTGCTACGAGTCTTCCTTAGGCTGTTAGCAACTGTCGAAAACAGTCCAGAAATCGAACAGTCCCGCCCGGGGGGCCTTGTGGCCACCCCGAACCCTTCCCGATTCCCAGCGTTGTTTCGAGCGTATTCGCGTCTGCGACTAACTCGCAACCTGCCCAGACACAGGCTCAGCCATGCTTCTTTTGATCATTCGAATTCTCTACGCGGTAATTTGCGCTGGAGCCATCGCAGCATTTCTGGGTACCGAGCAGTCAACTCAACCCGAGTTTGTTCAGAAAAACACCATCGCGACGTTTATCGGACTCTTGTTGCTCAGCCAGTCGGTTACCGTTCTTGACATTCTGGTCAAGCGAAAACGAATCGAGCTGATTTCCGCGATCTACTTCGGCCTCCTGGTCGGTGTCCTGCTCAGTTTCCTACTGATGCTGGCGATTGGTCCAGTCATTGTTTCGCTTCGGCTGCAAGGTTGGCAGCCTATTATTGGAGCGTTGTCAACGTTGGTTCTCTCGTACATGAGCACGTCGTTTCTGCTGCAGACAAAGGATGATTTTCGGTTCGTTATTCCCTACGTCGAGTTTGCTCGCGAATTGAAGGGCGGTCGGCCTTTGATTCTTGACAGCAGTGCGCTGATTGACGGTCGCATTTGTGATGTCGTCGAGACTCGGATTATTGATACGCAAATGGTTGTGCCGAGTTTTGTCTTGAAAGAGGTTCAGGATATTGCCGACAGCAGCGACAAGACTCGTCGCACTCGCGGTCGTCGCGGGCTGGATGTGCTCAGCAAACTACAGAGTATTCCTCATGCTGAAATCGAAGTTCGCGACGCAGACGATCGCGACGCGGTCAAAGGCAAGGGAGTTGACCAGAAACTGGTTTCGCTTGCCAAGCAGATTGGTGCTGGCATCGTCACCAACGACTTCAACCTGAATAAAGTCGCGAGCGTACAAGGTGTCGACGTGATCAACCTGAATGACGTCGCATCGGCGCTTCGACCAAGGTATCTCCCCGGCGATACGCTCGCCCTGAAGATTCAGCGGGAAGGCGAATCGCATGGGCAGGGTGTTGGCTACCTGGATGACGGCACGATGGTCGTCTGTGAACAGGCTCAGTCGCTGATCGGGACGGATATTGAAGCAACGGTGACCAGCGTCCTGCAAAGCAGTGCTGGTCGGATGATCTTTGCACGTCCCGCCGGAGTCGAACCGGCTGGTGGTACCGGAGATTACCGGGCCAGGCACAAGTAGAGCTCGATTGACAATTAGCGAAGCCAGTGTGCTGCGCCTGTCGCCATCATGTTGAGCCGTGTCGGGCGTTGGGCTTGATTCGCCTCGCTCTTGTGGTCCGGAAACTGTCGAAACAATGCTGCCGTTGGGAATATTTGTTTGCGATTACGAAATATGAATGCCTGAGCGGTAAATCTCAGACACCGCAGGCTCAGCGAAGACCTTCAGTGCGTTGTCAGATTGAGTGCGCAGAGGTCCGTTTGATCGACTTGAGTCAGAATCGTTGAACGTCAGAATTTCTCGCAAAAGCAGTTACCCGCTGTTTTGAAACGACTTATGACTTTCTCTTGAGTTCTTGATGCCGTTTGGCACCATGAATGCTCCAAAGAGTCAACGTGTTTGGCGAGGACGAATGGACGCGGCCAGCCAGTTTTCCAACAGAGATTTCCATCCTGTTAGAGAGTTTTCTCGCGTTTGTACAACGAGGATGGCGCGACCATTGGCAGTTCGCTGGATGGTCGACTGGGACCCCCAATCAGGAGAAAAGCTATGAAACGTCGCATCGCACTGGGAGCTGTTGTTGCCGCTGTCGCACTCATGGGATCACTGGATTCAGCGAAGGCTGATCACTGCCCGACTTTCCGACCGAGCTACAGCTACGGATACAGCAACAGCTATTACCGTCCGAGTTACGGATACAGCAACAGCTATTACCAACCGAGCTACGGCCATCGCCCGACCTACGGTTACTCGCAGCCATCGTTCGGCTACTCGCGACCAGGATTCAGCATCACGTTTGGATCGGGACGCAGTGGGTTCAGCTTCGGTCGTTCGTACGGTCATTCAGGTCGCCACGGGCACCACGGACATCGTCATTAAGAGTGGCTCATTCGAAAGCTCGAAGTCGATCATCAGCTAACTATAAGCCGGGCATTCCATGTGGAATGCCCGGCTTATTCTATTTTGAAAGGGCCTGTTTCGAATCGCCCGTTACGGTTTGCCCGTTTGTTGATTTCGTTTGATTGGCGATTGTCAGAGTTTCGAAGCGTCCGTTGAGTTCCACGTCGAGGATGATTGAGTCATCACCGCTGACCAGTAGCCTTTCGAAATCGTCTCGCGTTGTGATTCTTTTTTCGTTGATTTTGAGGATGCGATGCTGAGGTCTTAGCTGTGCCGCCGCTGCTGACGAGCCTTCGGACACTCGCGTCACGATTACCGAGTCTGGTTCGGCGTCGTGCATCGTCCATCGGAACCCAAAGCGGACAGGGTTGCCGCGCAGAGTGACAGGAATTTCGAGCTCGGAGTCGTTTCTGCGAATCCGGAAGATTGCTCTGGTCGAGGCTTCCATAACCTGCATTCGAAAGTCGAGTGACTCGGCAGTCATGTTACCATCGACGGCCAGAATTTCGTCACCAGCCAATAGCCCGGCGATATCGGCGGGACTGCCGGCGGCAACTGATGTCAGGCGAATCGTTCCTTCCTTCGCGAGCGCCGCATCGTAGGTAACGCCGAGTCGCGACGGTTCACTCTCTGGTGGCCTGTGGAAAGTCTGTGCGAACGCCTCGGCGTTTTCTGCCGACCAGTTTCGGAAACCGGGAAGAGTCTCGGCATTCGCTGCGGCCACGGTGCAGCGCAGCATGAGCTGCGAAACCTGCCGAATTCCCTCTACGTTCAGCAGGTGCGTATCGTCACTCGGTCGGTGATAGTCGGCGTGCTTCCCAGTGTGAAGCATGAGGCTCGGTATGCGTCGCTCGAAGAAAGGCCAGTGGTCACTTTCCGGCTTGTAGGAGTACATGAATCGCAACTTGACTCTGTCGGCATTCTGTCGAGCAAGAAACTGCCGACAGTCGGTCGCCGTCTGCCAGCCAGAGATCTCAAGCCCGTCGGGACGCAGGCGACCGATCATGTCAGCGTTCAGGTGGAACAGGATTTTCGACAACGGAATTGCCGGATAATCGACGAAATGTTTCGAGCCGAGCAGTCCCTTTTCTTCACCATCCCAGAAGGCGATCAGAACTGAGCGTTTTGGTTTTGCAGCCAGACCGGCCAGTGCCTGGGCAATTTCCAGAACGCCTGCGGTTCCGCTGGCGTTATCGTCGGCTCCGTTGTGGACGACGCCAAACGGGCCGCGACTGTTCGTCTGATTTCCAAAGCCGACGTGGTCGTAGTGTCCGCCGACCAGGATGAATTCGTTTCGGAGTTTTTCGTCGCTGCCGGGGATGACTGCGAGGATGTTTCGAAAATTCGGATGGAAGTAGTGAAAGTAGCCTTCCCCACTCGAAACCGGCAGGACGTTTGATTTTCTGAGCTGATCGACGAGGTACGCTCCGGCAGCGTAGTTGCCCTGCATTCCTGCTTCCCGTCCTTGCAGAGTGTCGCTGGCCAGAAAGTCGATGTGCCGCTTGAGTTCCGCTTTGGTGATTGACTCGACGGCATGAGACAGGGCGTCTGCAGAAGAATCGGGCAAGGCGGGCTGAGCTTCGATGGCTACCGCGGGGATGTCTGACTGGCCGAACGTGTTGCTTGCGGACAAGCCGGTGAGACACAGAATGATGGCCGGGCAGGTTAGTCGATCAATCCATCTCGAAATCCGTTTCACTGTATGTCCAACTTTCCTGGTTCTGTGGTGCATCACGACGCACTTTACGGTAGATCGCTGGTGAGCCCGGCTGTTGAGGCTCAGCAGTTTTGCTGCGCAGAGCAATTTTGTGGAGGGCAGTTCGCCACGTTGAAAGCAGTTCCGGTTTCGCGCGAAATTCTGTGGAGCTCCGCTCATCGGTCGAGAGTTCAGCCGCTAATGCCGTTATGCTTTGCAGTTCGTACTTCTCTGGCGACGCCCGAACATCGCTCGCTGTCTCGAGAATCGAGGAGAGCCCGAGTGCCGGCTAATGATTTTGACCCGACCTCGATGAGCCTTTTGCAGCGTGCCCGATCGAACGATCAGGAAGCGTGGCATCAGATCGTGCATCTTTACGGGCCGCTCGTTCATAAGTGGTGTCGCCGGTCGAACCTTCAGGATGACGACCTGGCGGATGTTTTTCAGGAGACGTTTCGGTCGGTATCGACACACCTTAAGACGTTTTCGCCGACCCGCGATGTCGGCTCGTTCCGTTCGTGGCTCAGAACGATTTGCCGGACAAAAGTGGCCGATCATTTCCGGAAACTGAGTCAGCAGCCAGCGGGGCAGGGCGGTACGGACGCTAACCACAGAATGAGTACGGTGCCGGACCCGCTGGGCGATGACGACGAGGAAGAAGCGGGGGCTGACCACGCGCTGCTGGTTCAGCGGGCGATGGATATGATCAAGCCGGAATTCAGCAACCAGAACTGGAATGCGTTTCTCAAGGTCGCGATTGACGGGTGCAGCGCGGTCGAAATTGCCGAGTCAATCGGCGTCAATGCTCAGGTCGTTCGGCAGGCAAATTACCGCATTCGTCGGCGTTTGCGACTCGTTCTGCAGGATCTGATCGAATAATGCAGTCTCCTGATGTCGAAAGATTGTTCAGGATTTGCGACGAACCTGCGTCGTGGTATGGTGGTAAGTCGTTGATCGATAAGGTCTGACTGGCTTTGGTCAGACCGTCGCTGGGTTTTGGACAAAGCGGAGCAGCTCATGGCTGATACTCAGGATGGTCCTGGAGACGACGTGTTCGACTCAACCATCAGTGAGTACGCGCCGTTTGAGCATGAATTCGCGGGCGTTGGGTTCGAAGAAATCATCGATCTCGAAGTCGCCGATGACGACGATCTTCGGTCAGACGCCAGCCGAGGCAGCATTGCCGGAACGCTTGTCAGTGTGATTGCTCACGTCTGGCTGCTGATGAATCTGGCTCAGATGGCTGTCGAAGAGGAGCCACACTGGTACGAGCCGCCGATTGATTCCCGGATTGTCGACATTCAGGAAAAAGAGGAAGAGGTCGAGATTGTCGATTATCAGCTCGCCAATCCTGACGACCGGGAGCTGGAAGTTCGGGAAGTTATCAACGCAGCGAGCATTGGCCTCGCCGTAACCGATCAGCCAAAGAAGGAAGTTGAGCCGCGACCAGTTAACGAACTGATTCCGCAGCTTCGCGAAACTCGGGTTTACGACGTTCCTGAAGGAACGCGGATGGACGAAAACATCGTCGTCAACGGAACGAACGGCGAGGCGATGATTCAACTGGAATCGGCACTTGACCGAGTCACCTGGGAAGTCGCGAAGAATCTCCAGGAAAAGCGAGTTCTGCTGGTCTGGATGCTCGATGGTTCGGGCAGCATTGCGAAACAGAAACAGATTATCTCCAAACGGCTGCGTCGCGTTTATGGAGAACTCGACGCCCTTCAGAAGACAGACCAGATTCCTCGGCACGAGATTCCACTGCTGAGCGCCGTCGTTTCGTTCGGAGCAGAAACGAAATTTCTCACCGAGAATCCGACAGAGAAGTTCGAGAAGATTCTCGATGCCATTCAGAATTCGCCGGTCGATCCGTCCGGTCGTGAGAACATCTTCACAGCGGTGAAGCAGGTTCTGAATGTCTGGGGCCGCTTCCGCGTGCAGCAGCACCGTCGAATCATGCTCGTTGCCGTGACTGACGAAGCCGGCGACGATTTCGCTGAGCAGCTGGAACCATCGATCGCTCTTTGCCAGCGTAACGGTGCCAAGGCTTACGTCATTGGTCCTTCGGCCGTCTTCGGACGTCGCAAAGGCTTTGTGCCGTACCGAGCTCCGGAAGACGGAAAAACCTACCAGCTGCCGATTGATCTTGGGCCAGAGTCGGCGGTGATCGAAGTGGTCGATCTTCCCTTCTGGTACTCAGGGGACCAATACACCTATCTGTCGTCAGGGTACGCTCCGTACGCGCTGGCACGCCTTGTTCATGAGACGGGCGGCGTCTACTTCATGACAAACACAACGACAATGAGCGGTCTTACGCCACTGGGGGTTTTTGATTCAGCGGCGCTCAAACCGTTTACTCCTGACTACAGCTTTGGCTCACCCAAAGAGTATCAACGAGAGCTGATGAAGCATCCGATTCGAGTCGCGGTGGTGAAGGCTGCGTTTCTCAGCCGGGAGTATCGAGCGAACGGCACTCCGCGGCTTGATTTCCGGGTGAACCCAGGCAACTTCCGGCAGGTGGCCAGTGACGCTCAGAAAACCGTCGCGGTCAGTCAGTTAGCTGTTGATACGATTCTGCAGGGAGCGTTTCCTGAAGGGATCGAGGATTCGCTGTCGCTGGAACCATCGTCGAGGTGGCGAGTCAATTTCGCTTTGACTTACGGTCGGCTGCTGGCTCAAAAAGTACGCAGCATGGAGTACAACTTTGCCTTCGCGGCGATGAAGACAAACCTCAGCAACGAGGACGTCGCGACAAAATCCAACCACTGGATCGTGCGACCGGATACGAAAATCAACTACGCAGGCAACTACCGCCGTGTCGCCGAAACTTCGCAAAACCTGCTTGAAATGGTCACCAAAGAAGCTCCGGGAACTCCGTGGGCCGTCCTGGCTCAACGCGAACTGAAAGACGGATACGGAATCAACATTCAGCAACGCTTCATCCCACCTCCGCCTCCTCCGAAACCGGGGGCGAAAAAGCCAGCCGCTCCGAAGAAGAAGGTTCTGTTTCTACCTGAGCAGAAGATACAGGCGCCTCAGAAGTCAACGCCGCCACCGAAACCTGTTCTCCCGAATCTGTAACGCAATCGCAGATATTTCTGTCTGATTCTGACAATTGAGGCTCTCGTTTCGCGGAGGGATTCGCCGTGCGATCCTGAGTGTTTACCCTCAACCATTGAGATCCTGACTGTCAGAACCGGTCAGGACTCAACATCCCTGAACGATCAGAACGATACCCGGGAGGTGAATTGACGGACTCTGTCCACTCTTCATCACCTTGGTTTGTCAACGAGTTCTGAAGGGTTTATGGATGGGTCCCTGTGAGGGTTGCCACGCTGGCTGTTGCCGTTCTTTTGCCGTGCCGGTTTCCGGTGCCGACATAATGCGGATCGAAAATGGTCTTGGGCTTTCATTCTGGGATTTCGTCTGCCGCTGGGAAGATCCGGACGGGCGTATCGCGCTGAATCATGCGCCTCACTTTTTCTTTGAGGACGAGCCGGACACTCAGTTCGTGATTTCGCTAATGCATCACGAAAGTGAATACTTCAAAGAAACGACCCGCTGTCGGTTCCTGACCGAAGGGGCACCGGACGCAGAGCATCCGCTGGGGCAGGCTCGGTGCGGGATCTACAACTATCGCCCTGGAGCCTGCCGAGTCTTTCCGACAAAGTTCGATCCAGCCAACGAACTGGCCGTCATTCAGGACATCCCCGCGCGATCACGCGAAGGTGACGCCGAGGTTTACGATCTTTGCCCGCGACCGTGGGAGCCGTCCGACCTCGACCCGATTCAGCCTCTGCACGACCTGGTCGTCGCCCGGTACGAAATGCAGTTTTTCCGAAGCATCGCCAAACTCTGGAATCGTAATCCTCGCTCGTGGAGTGTGTTTCCAGACTTCCTTCGTCTTGTCTACGCTCGACGAGTCGTTCAGGAGGAAGATTTGAAGCCGCAGCAAACTCCGGTCGACCCGATGGTGGCCGACGCTCCGGACAGTGGTGAGACCCCATCGGTCATTCCGTTTCAGATTCCGAAAGAACGCCGCCGCTCCGCATGATTCTGGCTTCGCTGTGCGTTACGCTCCGAGCCCTGATTCACCTTGGTCGGAGCCCTGTTTCTCATGTCGCCGCGATTTCTTCCGACTGCAAGCTTACAGACGCTCAAGTTGAGGTCCCATCTGACGGTGTCGCTGCGTGAGTTCTTTCGCGAAAACGGCTATTGGGAGTGCGAAACCCCCATCATGTCTCGTGAAGTGGTGATCGATGCGAATCTCGATCCGTTCGTCACTCACGACGTAACCGGCGATGCGTACTACCTGCAGACATCGCCCGAAGCGGGGATGAAACGGCTGCTGAGCGCCGGAGCCGACGCCATTTTTCAGATTACTCGTGCGATGCGACGAGGCGAATCCGGGCAACGTCACAACCCGGAATTTACAATGGTTGAGTGGTACCGAGTTGGCGACGACCATCATGCTCAGATGGATTTTGTGGAGCAGCTTGTTCGGGCGATCTATTCAGAGGCAGCTCGGAAGACAGACGGCGACCTGTCGCCGAACGCGGTTCGACAACTTTCGAGTGAACCATTTGAAAAGCTGTCCTACGACGAGGCTTTCGATCGGTTCGTCGGGACTCGAGTGCTGCATCTCTTGCCAGTCGATCTTCGCAGGCTGGCCGCTGAACACCTGCTGGAAGCCCCGGCGTCATTGCACCCGGAAGACCGCGATGGATGGCTGAATCTGCTGCTGGCTGAACTTGTCGAGCCGAATCTGGGGCGCGAGTCGCCGCAGTTTGTTTACGACTATCCTGCGTCTCAGGCGGCGCTCGCGAAAGTTCGCGAGGACTTTCAGAGTAGCGATCATAGCGGCAACTCAGAGAGGACGATGAAGCCCTCGCCGGCCGTTGCGGAGCGGTTCGAGCTTTACGATCACGGCGTCGAACTTTGTAACGGCTACCACGAACTGTCTGACGCCGATGAGTTTGTAAAGAGGTCTCACACAGAACAGGCAAACGCTGAGTCTGACGGGCATCAGAATTTACCAGGCGCTCCACTTCTTGCTGAGGCAATGCGGGCAGGTTTCCCAGACTGCTCTGGCGTCGCCCTGGGGCTGGATCGACTCCTGATGATGGTTCTTGGAAAGAGCGAGATCGGCGACGTCATTGCTTTTCCTGGCGACCGGGCGTAATGCTCACTCCAGTGTCACGGTCGACCGGTTATCACGAAACTGATCGCCGGTTTCTGGCGACGATGCTCGTTTCGAATTCGAAAGACTCGGCTGAAAGTGTTTTCATGCATCAACAATTTTCCGTTGAACTCCTGCAGCAATGTATTTTTCTGGCTGGCCCAACGGCTGTCGGAAAAACCGACGCGACGCTGGAACTTGCATCCCGCATTCCGAAAATTGAGGTCGTCTCGCTGGACTCCATGTGCATCTACCGAGGCATGGACATCGGAACCGCAAAGCCATCTGAAGATTCTCAGCAACAGATTCCGCATCATCTCCTCGATATCCGCAACCCGGACGAGGAGTTCAGTGTCGCGGAATACGTTGAAACTGCACGGTCAGTCTGTGAAGACATCGTTGATCGAGGGGGAGTCCCGCTGTTTTCCGGAGGGACAGGACTCTATCTCAGGGCTGTGTTGCGTGGCGTCTTTGAAGGGCCGCCCGCCGATTGGGAGATTCGCAATCGATTACAGGCACAGGCTGATGAAGCGGCGGCACGCGACGATCACTTCTGGCTGATGCGGCAGCTCGAAAGAATCGATCCCGATGCCGCATTGAGACTTCACCCAAATGACCAGCGTCGAATCATTCGGGCGATCGAAGTGTTTGAATTGACTGGTTCGACGTTGTCGTCTCAGCAGAAGCAGCATCCTTTGGCTGAGGGACAGCGACCTCCGCACGTGTACTGGCTGTCTCCAGATCGTGACTGGCTTCACGACCGGATCAATCAACGGGTCATCGCGATGTTCGAAGCCGGTCTCGTCGACGAAGTCCGTCAGTTGATGAAACGCGACCCACCAATCGGAAAGACGGCTTCGCAGGGCTTAGGTTACAAGGAAGTGATTGATGCTCTGTCCGGCGATAGCGACCGTGATTTGGCAGCTGAAGATTGTCTCGCCGTCGCCGAGCTGATCCAGACACGAACCCGTCAGTTCGCCAGGCGGCAACATACCTGGTACCGCAACCTCGAAGAGTGTGTCGAAGTGCCAGTCTCAAGCGGAGAAGATCCGGCTCAGACAGGTGCTCGGCTGGAGCAACTGATCGTTCAACGGTCACAGGCGTCGGGAGAGACGGGTTAGGCAGTACTTACTGGCTCGGAAACCGTGACTGATCGCGCGGTTCGTCTGCAATCCCTGATTTGAAGGGGCAATGAGCGGGGACTGGTCAAAACCGTTCGGCTTCTTCTGTTCCTGAGTCTGTGTCGCGTGTATTCTGGGCGTACAGCGTTAAGCGTGGTGGACGTAGAGCCTTTGCAGGAAAATGGCGAATATGCCGCCGAGGCTCAGGCCGCATCAAGACACTGCCTTCAGTTGCCTGTTGAGATCTTGTATAACCAAGAGAGTCGTGTCACGATGAAATGGAATTCGCCAGATGCAGTCTGGCGCCATCGAATTCCTTAATCGGCAAACGTCATTCGAACAGCGGATGTCATTTGACCGGATGGTGGACCGAGGTCGACGAGAATGAGCACGATCAAAACTCCAGCGGCAGCATTGAAGTATCACCCGGATGCTTATCGGTTCGTCGATCAGGCGCTGAGGTTTACACAGCGCCGGTTGGGACGCACTCCTGATGCTGTTCAGGATGACCATGAGTTCGACGAAGACAGTGCCCATATTTCAGGGCCTGAACTACTCGATGGGGTCCGCGAACTGGCGATTCAGGAATTCGGCCTGTTGACCATCCCTGTTTTGAAATACTGGGGGATCCGGACAACTGACGACTTTGGCCGCATCGTCTTTGATTTCATCGAGCGCGGCGCCATGCGGAAGACTGAACGCGATCAGCTTACCGACTTCTTCGATGTGTACGATTTCGAAGAAGCCTTCGATAAGAACTACCAGATTGATCTCTCTGAAACATTTGCGGACTGAGTGACGACATCGCTGGACCAGGTTCCACTTCTGAGTGGGCTTGTACCTCCCGTTTGATTGTTGGATCTGATTGGTTCTCTGCCATCCTGCGGGGGATTCTGGCGGCCCGATCAAGGTCTCGTTGATTCTCAAATTTTTCAGTCTCCGACTGGTTGACAGTTCGGACTCTGCCCGACATACTCCCGCCTCACGACAGCGTCGCCCACAGCGACAACGCTGTTATTGTTCTTTGACAACCTGGTTGGAGACCCTGAGAAACGGTCTTTTCTTTGTGGTG
>CAXBME010000025.1:0-133606 GCA_963976765.1 uncultured Planctomycetaceae bacterium | reverse complement strand
CAAAGGAGCCGCCACCGGATTTTCAACTTTCAACACTCAGCGGGACATCATCTGCGGGCGACTCCGCAAGGTTCTTCAGCATCTGAATGTCGGGTTTCTAATCCGCGATGATCTGCTTCAGTCGGACCAACGCTCGCGCGTCGGTGCCCTCTCGTTTTCAAGCAGCTTCAGACGCTTCGCCCGAATTCATGCAACCGCCAGTTCTTTCCCCGCGTTCAGCATCACGAAGCTTCGAAACTATCTGCTCGGGCGTGTGACGTCGGCGGCGTTTCTGCGTCATCGGAAGTCTCCCTGGCCTGGAACGGGGGCAAGGTCAAGGACTGGTCAGACTCTCATAAGACGTGGATCAGTTTAAGGGATGCATTCCGGCCGGAACGACGCGGTTGCCACTGCTGAGCGAGTGGACGAGTGGCAGTCGTGGCCGAATGAACGCGAGCTGGCTGCTAATCGTCATTGGCTTCCGGCGAGAGCAATGCTTTAGTTGTCGACAGGTCGACAAGGCGTACCTGTGAGTCTTTCGATCCTGATTCGACGAAGAGCACATGCTGCCCCAACACCGCTCGGATCCCTGACTCCCTGCGATCCGACATTGACGTGAAGTAACGGCGCTACGATTCTTCGATTTCTACGGAGGCACGTTTGACTGGTCGAATTCCGTTGTGTTTCCGGAGTGGTTGGGACTCGGAATTCAAGTCTTCCAGGGGCGCAGCCGATTGTGGTTCTTCATTGGCTGGCCCATCTGGTTCAGACCGCCCAGTAGCTTCAGCAGGGCGAAGGCTGTCTGCCATACTCGCGCCCACTTTCCACACGATTCCTTTGGTTCGCCCGATTTCAATTTCGATCGAGTCTTCATTCACCTTACGAATCGCGACGCGTCGACCGCCCAGTCGAATCGTCTGGCCTGAGTGAAGTCGCAATGTCTGATCAGTCGTTCCACGCACGGTCACCCACGCTTTCCGCTCGTTTCCAGCGGGCGTTTCACGACTCACGATGCCTGACAATACAACCTGGTAGGCTCGCGACTTGCGACGATGTTGAGGCTCCGTGGTTGACCGCGATTCGTCCTGTGATGGAGTTCTTGAATCTGTTGCAGCCTGTTCCTGCGGGGCGTCTGCAAGTGGCACCAGTTGAATGGCATTCAACATTGAATATCCGCTTCCATCGCGGTGGCTGATAATCCGAAGGGATTCTTTGGCGGCCAATTCGAAGTCGAAGGTGACGTAATGAACTCCTTCTTTCAGTTGGCTCGATCGGAAATCCGAATCGTCTTTGGCGGTGGCCTTCTTACCCAGAGTCCGTTCACCAACCACGACTTCAATGCTGGCATTCTGATTCGGTGTGTCACCGTGAGCGTACACAAACGCTCGATAGTGCCCCGGAGCGACATCCAGCAGAGTGGCCTCAAGATCCACACACTGACAGTTGTGGTAGATATAGCCCCGGAAGATCTGGTTGTCGGTCTTAACTGCCCACTCACCATCATGCCTGGTGACTCGCAATCGCGCGGTGCTGCCTGATGCGTTTGGATGTCGCAGATAGTCAACGGCCGTCGTTCCGATATCAACAAAGTTCCAGACTTCTCCAGACGACCCTACCACACCGTCGTAATTTCCCTGTCCCGGGTCGTAGGCAAAGCCAATGTTGATCGCCCGGGAACGATCCTGACTGATACCAGTCACGGGTGGCTCTGTTGCAGATCCCGTTCGCAGCCCGGTTCGAGACAGTTGCAGAACCTCGCTCTCTGTCGTCGTGATAGTTGTGCCAGCAATGATTGAATCCGGCGAGGTTTTCGAGCCCGACGAGGCCGTGATGTCCGAGCCTGATGACAGAGCGTGGAAGCGTTCGACTTCTTTCCATCCGTTTTGAGTGTTGTGTCGCAGGGCGAGCTGCAGTTCATAACGCGGGATTACAAAGAACGCGTATACGTTCTCCTTCGCGCCCGATTGGAACTGCTCAGTCTTGCCGGGGCTGTGGTAGTCGACAGTGACGATTTCGATTCTTTTTTGGACTTGAGTATCGACGGATCCGGTTGATATTCGAGCGATCGCGATCCCGTTGGGAAAGAGGTCAGCCTTTTCGACCATCCCGATAATCATGAAACGACTGAAATCGACTGCCGGGAGTGGGTGTGGGTTACGACCTCGCAGGACGCTGATATTGTGACTCTGAAACCAAACCTGCTCCCAGTTTGCCTGATTCGTGATTCGCATTCTCTGCGGAGCTTCCAGGTGCGAATCAATCCCGGTGAAAGCACTGGCAACCAGCAACGGCCCCTGCAATCTCTCGGACTCGACCGTTGTGGACTCCTCCGCGACAGGGGCCGGAGTCAGTTCAGTGGTCAGAGTGAGCATCATTATGGTGAGAAGTGACAGGTGGGACATTAGATTGGCCTCATGTCTAATTGAGTTCAGGAGATGTATGGCCGCTCGCGGCAGAAAACTGGCGAGCCGTATCACAGGAACGATTCAAGCACAGAATTCCTGGATGGAATCCGCGGGTCACAGGCATTCAACGGAGCAGCCACTTGGTTATTCACTCGGCGTCGTGGCTCGTGCATGGATATCTGCACTCTGAGATGCGAACAGGATCTGTTTGCCGCCTGCCGACCACTGGCAGTCCCGCACTGTTTCACTTGCAGCCGCGATGCCCGCTTTTCGTGGCTTTGTGCCGGCTTCAGCATTTACGTCAACGATGATGACACCACCGACGTCTTTGTCCCAGACCGTAAGCACGATCGATTTGCCGTCTGGTGACCAGTCTGGCCAGGTCTCTTCGTATTCCTGGTTCCACTTGTGTCGCCACAATTCCTTACGACTGGTCGATTCTTTCTCTGGCTTGAAGACGCACAACACACGGTCATCACCGTCTTTGACTGTGATCGCGATCTGTTTCCCGTCGGGGGACCACGCGGGCTGTCCAAGGACAGTCTCATTCCGGAGCAGGTGACTGCGTTTGCCTGTGGCAACATCTACAAGAGTAACCAGACGCGGTGATCGAAAGCTGGTCACTGTCAGCAACGCCTTCCCGTCGGGAGCCCAGTGCGGATGGTACCCGTTGGTGACTCGTCGACGACCGGATCCATCCGAATTCATGACCCAGATGCCTCGTTCTTCGCCACCTGGACTGTTGTTGTTTAGGAAAAACGCGATCTGCTCGTCATCCGGAGAAATCGACGCGCACACGCCATAGCCGAGATCGGTCACTTTGCCTTTATCCGGGCCCGCTATGGCAATTTTCATCAGCCGCGTTGCGGAAAACGCACGCCCTTTGGTTGCGTCAAAGACGATCCAGTTTCCATCGTGCGATGCCACGGGTGCTCCAAGAAACGCGCGGCCCGGAACTGTAGTCTCATCGGCAATCAGACTCAGACTCGCTCCGTCCACAAAGGGCTGAAACGAGTAGATCCTGCTGGCCGACTGAGCGCGTGCCGTGTCACACCAACCGAACAGCGCGGCTTGAGTGAACAGCAGAAGAGTCAGTGTCATGCGGCGATTCATCTGTGTGTTTCTCCATTGAACATATTGTTGAACTGGAATACCCGGTCGTTTTAAGTCTGGCGATGCCCTGGCATCAGTCGTTTTGTCCTGCTCCGTCTAAGGCAATATTTCCCGGAAACGCTGTTTTCACGAGCGTGTCGACGCAGAGCGTCGAAAGTGCGATTCCAGGCAGAGTCTGGGAATGTGTGGCGATACGGTTTCAGGACTGGCCTTCCGGGGCAACGTGGTGTTGTCCAACGATTGGCCAGTCGGATTTATGCTTCAGCTTGCAGTCACCGTCTCGCTGTTCGGGATAGCACGGATAAAATGAACGTCAATGCCTCCGAATTTCGTTCTGAGCAAGGATGAATCGGAAGCCCTCGCGCGCTTCAGATACTGCCAGCCCGCCGCCAGTTTTTTCTTCACCTCTTCGATCTCGCTTTCCTTCTGCCACGACCACAATCGAGTAAACACGATCGGAACAACTTTGCGTTCGCAATCTCCCATGCCTGATTCGATCTTCCAAACTCGACGGTTCATCAGTATTCGAGACAGCACAACCGACAGACGGAACAGCAGTGAAACTCCAGCGAACACACTGAGAACGATGGAACCACTGCCAGCTTGAACGGCCAGCGCTGCGATCACACCAGCAGTAGGGGGAATGACCAGGGTTTGCATTGTTCGCACTCTCTCACATGTGAGGTGGTGATGGCGATCTCTCTGTGAGATTGCCTGCTTTTTGCAGCTTTCTGCCACTCAGCTGTATACAGGGTCGGAATGTGTCGGTGATTCATGCATGCAAAATCACAACCAGTAGTAAATGGCTCACATTCATGGCCCTGAATGCTCGACCGACGACGCGTCGAACTGATTCGCGCGACCACTAATGTCTGCCGGTAGCTGTCCAATCTTGAGATTGAAACCTAGGTCAGGCGCAGGGCAGGGAATCTCATGTCAGCCGGGAATGGATGCAGAAACTTCGACAGGCACAAGTGACGGCGCGGCGTGAGTGTCGATGATCTCTTGGCGCTCGTTCGGCGACTGTAGTATGCGAATGGTTAGTTTCAGATTGGAAATGCGCGGCTCAAGGGGCAACTCGAAGATCGTGACGGGCAACATCCGACGCAGCGGTTGGATGACGAGTATTCTCTGGAAGTCGAAGACAAACGCGCCGGCGGCAAGCGGCGGAAGAAGCAGAAGTCGTCTCGGCGCGGTCGACGTACTACCGAGGAGAAGCTGGCTCAGGTCGATCGCCACGAGGATTTTTTTTCTGAAGACCTCTCGCCGGGTGACTGCACACTGCTCGCGAACTCAGCCATCGTGCATGCTGACGAGACGGGCTGGATTATCAATTTGGTGTGGGCTTTTCTCTCGGAGCAGGTTCGGATCATCCTGTTCGGAGTCCACAAACACGGAGCCACACTGGCGACGTAATTGCCAAAAGACCTGTTCGGTGGCGTACTGGTCAGTGATAACGCGGCAGTGTACCGAGGCTTCACGCTCGCTCAGAAATGCTGGGCACGGCACGACCGATTTCCTGACGACGCGACTTTCGGTCTCCAGCGCGCATTGTGACCGTAGAGCGACGTCACAAGATATCCGCCCTTGGCGGTCTGATCCGCAAAGCGATCCACCTGACGCTGTTGCTGCCGGACAATGAGGAATACCGCATGACGTAGAGTGAAATTCCGTCCGGAGACAAAAAAGCCCTCTCGATCGTACCTGGGTACATCCGAGAGGGTCAATCGTCGTAAGTCTAGTACACCCGGGAGGATTCGAACCTCCAACCCCCGGTTCCGAAGACCGGTGCTCTATCCAATTGAGCTACGGATGCCTGTGATGTGTGCCGACCAGTTTGTCAGAAAGTGGATGATTTCGCACTTGCTGAGTGAGGTGGACGGCCTGCCGTGGGCGGGAATTTATCAGATCGTTTGGTGCGGTGCCAGGTTACGGCTGACAACTTTTTTCGGGTTGCAGGTCTCGATCTGGCGAATTCTCCGGCGTCATTTTACGTCGATCAATGCGATTTGCGGAATCCTGTCCAGCATGGAAAGTGGCCTGAAAAAGTTGTCTGAAACTGAATCATCCCGCGCGGCGGACTGAGTCGTCAGGAGACTGAGATGGTTCGAGAGTTGTTTTCTTCTTTTCGGGCTCCGGTGTTTTCCAGCGGCGGTGGACCCAGAAGTATTGTTCGGGGGCTCGACGTACGGCTCGTTCCAACGCAGTTGTGTAGTCCTGCGTCATCTCACGAACGGCGTCTCTGGATGTGTACTCGCGCGGGTCAAGGATTGCTTCGCAGCCGAGTTCGTACTTTACCCAGTTTGAGGTATGTGCGTCATCAGCGAGTCGGATTGAATAGCCCACACAAACCAGAGCGTCGTAACGCTGTGCGAGAACGGCGATCGACTTGTAGGTTGATGCGGGGCGGCCAAAGAAATCGACAAAGACGCCTCGCCGACCAGCATCCTGATCGGCCAGTAGTGCGAGGTGCTGGTCGTTACTCAGGCGGTCCTGCATTTCGCCGCCGCCGCCTTTCTTGTCGATCATGGCGTGGCCGGTCGATTCACGGAACTCTCTGAACCAGTCATCAAGGTAGGGATTATCCAGCGTTCGCGCGACAACCCCCATCGGAAACCCGAACATTCCAAACGTGGCGATCGACATCTCCCAGTTACCGAAGTGGCCGCTGAGCATGATCACTGGCCGGCCAGAACACAGCGTCTGAATGACCATGTCCTTGTTGCGGAACTGGACAACATCGTAAATGTTGTTGCAGCTGACTTTGCGAGGGAACTGAACCATCTCGCAGACCATCCGCAACAGGTGCTGCCACATGCCGAAGATGGTTTGATCGATTTTTTCGTCCGAGAATTCATCACCAAACGACTGACGGATATTCTCAAACGCGATGTCGTAACGAGTCCATTTCCCGGGTAGAACCCGGCACATCAGAGTCGCCAGAGTCCACGCCAGGACTCTTTGAAGACGGACAGGCAGAATCCAGATGACTGCAATCAGGCATCGGAACGCGGCGTATTCCAGCAGCCGGCGCCACTTATTCTGCTTCATGAATTTCATGAAAAGGTCACTCCGTTGACCACTCACCGTCCGTGAATTTCAGTTGTCAGTGTCTCGTCCAGTGGCAACTCTCGCCCGAACGCTTCAATCGGTCAATTCTTCTTCGGCGGTTTCGGGTCAGACTTCAGCGGCAGCTTGACTACTTTGCCAGTCCATGATGACTTGTAGATAGCCAGGATCAGTTCGACGCTCTTCCTGCCTTCTTCGCCATCAATGGCTGGCTTCGTGCCGGTCTCGATCGCCTTAATGAAATCTTTGAGCTGATCTCGATGGCCCGAGTGGTCAATCGCCGACGGATCTGCAGCTCCGCCGGTATTCGCCCCGCCGCCCATCAGTTTCTCTCGAACTGCTTTATCCCTGGGAGACTTTTTCGCGAATTCCCACTTCAGGATGTGATCCTGCTCGACGATCGCTGATCCGGTTGTGCCGTGGATTTCGGTCTTCTTGAGCAGTCCCGGCCAGGCGGCCGTTGTCGCTTCAAGGACACCGACGGCTCCATTGGCAAACCGAACGGTCGCGGCGCCGACATCTTCGACTTCAATCCGTTCGTGAGCCAGCGTGTCGGTGAAGGCTGCGACCTCAACGACTTCGCCCATGAACCAGTAAAGCAGGTCCACATTGTGGATGCCCTGATTCATGTAGGCACCGCCGCCGTCCATCGCGAACGTGCCTCGCCACCCGCCGCTGTCGTAGTATTCCTGAGTTCGCCACCACTTCACAAAGGTGTCGCCGAGCGTCAGGCGTCCGAAGCGGCCTTCGTCGATGGCTGTCTTCAGAGCCTGGTTGGCCGGGCTGAATCGTGACGGAAGAATCGTGCAGAGCTGCACCTTGTTCTTTCGGCAGGCGTCGATGATTTTGTCGCAACGTTTCAGCGTGATCTCAAGAGGCTTCTCGACCACAACGTGCTTACCGGCATTGGCAGCGGCAACGGCGGGATCCATGTGAGCACCGCTGGGCGTGCAGATCGTCACGACGTTGACGTCTGGGTCAGCCAGCATTTCTTTGAGATCGTGGTAAGCCTTGCAGCCGATTTCGGCGGCAAACCTGTCGGCCGATGCGGTGAATGCGTCGTAGCAGGCAACGATCTTTGCGCCACGAATTTCTTCAATGGCCTTCGCGTGAAATCGCGAGATCATGCCGCAGCCGACGATGGCGAATCCTGTTTTCATAAGGTGTCCTGTGTGTAAAGAATGACCACGGATAACGCGGATTGGTACGGATGGAAAAGGATGCTCGGTGTTACTTGACGATTCTTTTCCATTTGAGTCTTGGTTGGCTGAAATTAATCAGTAGTCCAACACCAAGATTTGTAATTGCGAGATAACCAAGAACCTGGGCAATGTGAGAATCGTGAAAGGTCTCTACGACTTTTGTTTCAACGATAACGGCGTTGTCCACAATCAAGTCTGGCTGGAGCAAACCAACTTTTTCTCCACGATAGAAGATTTCATACTGCTTTTGACATTCGACTTGTCGACCACGACTCTTCAACTCGATGATCAGTGCTCTTTCGTAAATCTTTTCGTTCAGGCCCGGCTTCAACTCATTCAAGACTGCCATCGCTGCACCGATTATGTCTTCAGTGACCTCTTCGTGCAGCAGGCTGGCCATGATTCAAATTCTCCAGAACAATTATCGAATGCTCCCAATGGCATCCTTCAGTATCCATACCAATCTGAGATATCCGTGGGCTCGATGTATCGAATCCTCAATCGAGCAGTTCGATAAGGCAGACTTTTTTATTTCCGGCCCAAACGAGAAGGCCGTTCTCGATTAGCACAGGTTGATCGATGGACTCAACTTTAACTTTGCCTTCGCCGAGTTTCATTCCGCCTTGTTTTATCAGCCTTCGTGCATCGCTATTTGACCGGCAGAATTGGGTTAGTGTGAGAAGCGTGAGCGCTTGGATACTCTCGTTACTTCCCAACGCTGATCTAAGAATGCTGATCGTTAGAATATCCTGCGGGAGCGCCGACTTGTCTCCGATTTCCTGCTGCCACCGATCTGCTGCGGTGGCTCCCGAACCGGCGGCGTGGTAGTCGTCGATGACCGATCGGGCGAGTGTTACTTTTGCTTCTTTGGGATGTCCGGCGAGTAACGAATCGATTTCTTCCATCGGTAGTTGTGTCAGAAGTTCGAAGTACATACGCATCACCTCGTCGGGGAGCTGCATGAACTTTTTCATCATCTCGTACGGCTCTTCGCTGATGCCGATGTAGTTGCCCAGGCTCTTGCCCATGCGGCGGACTCCGTCGAGTCCGACCAGAATCGGCGACATGATACCGATCTGCTGGTTGATGCCGGCGTCTTTCTGCAGGTCGCGAGCCAGCATGAAACTGTAAAGCTGCTCGGTGCCGCCGAGTTCGATGTCCGATTTAATCTCGACCGAGTCCCAGGCCTGCATTACCGGGTACAGACATTCGTGGAGAAAGATCGGCTTCTCGTCTTTGTATCGTTTGGCGAAATCGTCGCGCGTCAGAAGCTGGGCGACGGTGACCTTGCCGCAGAGATTCAGGATCTCGGGCAGGCCCATTTTTCCGAACCAGTCACCGTTGCGATGCACTTCGGCCTTGTCGAGGTCGACCACCTTGCCGACCTGCTCCAAGTAGTCACGAGCGTTGTTCTCGACGTCTTCTGCGGTCAACTTTTTTGTGCGAGCAGCGTCGCGTCCGCTGGGGTCGCCGACGAGTGCCGTCGCGTTTCCGATGATGATGACTGCCTGATGGCCGAGTTCCTGGAACTGCCGAATCTTTCGCAGCGGAACGGTGTGGCCGAGGTGGACGTCGATGCCGGTCGGGTCGATTCCGTACTTGACGCGAAGCGGCGTTCCCGTTTCCAGACTCTTCTTTAATTTGCCAGCCAGCTCTTCTTCAGGAACGATTTTTTCGACGCCGCGGCGGATAATCGCGAGCTGTTCTTCGACGGGTGGAAACTGCATGGCGGAGTGGTAGACCGAAAGCTGGAGTTCAAAACGGAATCGAGCGGGAAGACTACCAACGCATCGCCAGGCCTTCCAGCGTCGGCAGCCCGCAGGTCTGTGATCTGTCTGCTGTTCGAATGTTGTTTGACTGCCGCTTCGTTGACGAGCCTTTCCTGATCGAGTCTTCTGTCCGCTTGTCAGACCTGTTCTGTGGTCATGCCTCTGTGAGAAATCGATGATGGATTGCTGCGTTCAGAATTCGCCGAGCAGGATTGGGAAGCTTCGTTTGCTGGTTCAGGCAGGTCTGCTGCTGACGATGCTCGGAACTTTTGTCGGCTGTCAGAGATCGACTGAGTATCCGTCGCGACCGATCACGCTGGTCTGTCCATGGGCGGTCGGCGGTGGGACGGATCGAGTTTCCCGACAGATGGCAGTGTTTCTGGAAAGCGAACTTGGTACGCCAGTCAACGTGGTGAATGCGACGGGAGGGCAGGGGGTTACCGGACATGCTCGCGGCATCCGAGCGAAACCGGACGGCTACACGATTTCGATGATGACACTCGAACTGAGCATGCTTCACTGGCGAAACCTGACGGACCTGACGTGGGAAGACGCGACGCCGTTGATGTCGCTCAATGAGGATCCTGCTGCATTGTTCGTGAAGTCGGATTCTGAACTTCAGACAGTGAAAGATCTGGAAGCGGCTGTTAAAGCCCGGCCCGGAGAATTGAAAGCTTCCGGCACGGCCGCTCTGGCCGCCTGGCACCTGGCGATGGCCGGCTGGTTAATCTCGCTCGACCAGAAACCGACCGACGTGATCTGGATGCCGTCGCAAGGTTCTGCGCCGTCGCTTCAGGAACTGATGACTGGAGACCTGGACCTGGTTTGTTGCAGCCTTCCGGAAGCAAAAAGTCTGCTCGTTTCCGGCGACATCCGTTGCCTCGGAGTCATGGCCGACAAGCGCCAGGCTTCGGACGATTTCAAAGATTACCCGACGCTGAAAGAGCAGGGGTCTGACTGGACGCTGACCGGATGGCGAGGTCTCGGCGTTGCGAAAGACACGCCGCCGGAAATCCAGGACAAGCTGGTGACCGTGCTTAAGAGAATCGTCAGCGGCGAAGCTCGCGTGAATGGTGAGTCGTGGATCGAGTTCATGGACAATCAGGGTTTTGACCATACAGCGCGACCGACAACCGAGTTTGCTGAATTTCTAAAACGCAACGACGAGTTGTTCGGTGCGATCCTGACGCGTCCAGAGTTTCAGTCCGTGCGGTCTGGACCGGTCGGTCCGAACGCCTTTCCGGCGATCGCTGGCGGAATGTTTGGTCTGTCACTTGTCACGATTCTGCTGAGCTCCCGCCGTCGACCGTCAACGTCTGTTTCTGAAACATCGTCACAGACAGCGTTGCTGGAACCTGAGGTGTCGACAGACGACACGGTTCAGTCAGCGAGTCCGCCGGCTTTGCTCTTGTCGGGTTGCGTTGTGGCTGCCGTGATCTTTTACATGCTCGCTGCGGACATGCTTGGATTCATCATCACGTCGGCGATCATTCTCCTTGTCACCTCGAAACTGCTGGGAGCACGAGTGCTGACGTCCGCCGTCGTGGCGACCGTGGCTTCCGTCGGGATCTACCAGTTGTTTTCCGGACTGTTGAGAGTGCCGTTGCCGATCGGAATCTTCTGACAGGTCTAAATGCTGGAACGCAGAGGGCGGAGAGGACTCGCAGAGACGTAGAGACCTCATTTCTTTCTCTCTGCGTCTTTTTACTCAGCGACCTCTGTGTTCAAAAAAAGAACCTCGCCACACTCAATTTTGGAATTCCGGATGAGCGACGCTTTTCTGACAGCTCTGGAGAACACGCTCACCTTGAAGGTGCTGGTGGTGATTCTGGTGTCGGCTTCTTACGGACTATTCGTCGGAGCAATTCCTGGACTGACCGCGACGATGGCCGTTGCGTTAATGATACCGTTCACGTTTTTTCTCGACCCGATTTCCGGACTGGCCGCAATCGTCACGATGGAAGCGTGCTGCATTTTTGCTGGCGACATCCCAACAACGCTGATGAGAATTCCCGGCACGCCGTCATCGGCAGCCTACGTTGACGATGCTTACTCTCTGACTCAGCAGGGACGGCATCAGCAGGCTTTGGGGGTCTCGCTGGTTTACAGCGTTGTCGGCGGTCTGGTCGGGGCGCTGGTGCTGATCTTTCTCGCTCCCCAACTGGCGAGAATCGCGTTCGAATTTTCCAGCTACGAATACTTCTGGCTCTGCGTGCTCGGATTGAGCTGTGCTGCTGTTGTATCTCGTGGTTCACTCGCGAAAGGGCTGCTTTCGTTGTCGATCGGGCTCCTGCTGAGCTGCGTCGGCCTGGGATCAACGCACAGCGTGCCGCGGCTGACCTTTGGATCCGACGAACTGATCACGGGGATCAACTTTATTCCCGCGATGATCGGGCTGTTCGGACTGGCCGAAGTCCTGCGGAATTTTTCGAAGCGGATCCCCGAAGCGACTCTCGTTTCGAATGGAGCCGAAACGCAATCCCGGGCGGCAAGTGGGAACTGGCTGAGCCGAGCGATCGGCGAAGTGTTCGGCGGAGTTGGGAAGCGACTGGCAAATTCCGGTTCACGAATCGCCAGCAGCAGTGCGATTGGATCGGCCATCGGTATGCTGCCCGGAGCCGGAGCAGACATCGCTGCCTGGGTTTCTTACGCCGTCTCAAAACGCCGGGCAACGCCTGAGCAGCGGAAAGAGTACGGCAGGGGATCGCTGGACGGCATTGCCGACGCAACAACAGCCAACAATGCGTCGCTGGCCGGGGCGTGGATTCCGGCACTCGTGCTGGGGATTCCTGGCGACTCGGTCACGGCGATCGTGATCGGCGTTCTCCTCATGAAAAACATTCAACCGGGACCGGGCATCTTTACCGATCCGGTCCAGCTTCCGCTGGTTTACGGAATTTACATCACGTTTATTCTGGCGAATCTGCTGCTGATTCCTCTTGGATTTCTGGCGATTCGAACAGGCTCGCTGATCATCAGAATTCCGAGGCAGATCATTCTGCCGCTGATCCTGATGTTCTGCATCGTGGGAGCGTTCGCGATCGACGGCAGCTATTTCGATGTCGGCGTGATGCTGGCGATGGGGCTGCTGGGCGTCGTGCTGGAACGATTCGAAGTTCCTGCCGGGCCGGTCGTTCTGGGCATCATCCTGGGAGGCCGCCTTGAAGAGGCTTTCGTCCAGAGTCTGACGAAGTCCGACTCGTTGGCGGCCTTCTTCAGCCGACCGATCGCTGCGGGACTTGGAGTGCTGTGCATCGCGTTCTGGCTCGCTCCGCTGGTTTCGTGGTTGCGACGCCGTGCCGCTGCGAAGCCGTGTTGACCCGAAATGCGGGGCGGCGCTATTCTTCCGGTCCCTTCCTGACTACGACCCGGTGGGCGGTCTTTTCGTGGACCTTCGCATCGGGCACCTGACGGCTGCAGGTTCAATTTCTGCAGTGTCTGGCGACGAAATCTCCTCTCCGATCCCCATCCTTCCGACGTTAACGCAGCCGGTTCCGGCGGCGTGAAGTCATCCCACCTCGCAACCTATCCGGACGCCATCTTATGGCTGTTAACCTGCGCGTACGTGTGGCGTGTTTATGCTCGACTCGATCTGAATTTCAGCGTCGAAGCCGGGCTCCGCGTCGAGAAAAACAAACAGCGATGGGCTGCGCAGGCTCTATGCTGAGACGCTGCTCGACTGTAATGCTCGCAGGGCTGACCGTTTCGCTGCTGTCGTTCTCGGTGGGTTGTTCGCAGCTTGGCCTGAAAACGCCGGACTTCTCAAAGCTGGGGTCAAAACTCAGCATGAGGTCGCAAAGTCCTGAGAAGAAAGAAGATTCATCAGACGACTTTGACGACGAATTGACCACCAGGATCGAGGTTCCGATGGTCGGTGACTACACAACGTTCACCGGTCTGCATCGAGTTGTTCTGGAAGGTGTCGGTCTGGTCGTTGGTCTGAACGGAACCGGTGGAGATCCTCCTCCCAGTACGTATCGTGAAGCTCTTGTCGATGACATGCGCCGCCGCAACATTCGTGACTGGAAAGAAATTATTCGATCTCCGGACACGGCTTTGGTCGTGGTTCGAGCCTATCTTCCGCCGCTGATTTCCAAAGGCGAAAGATTTGACGTCGATATTCGAGTGCCAGGCGACACCGGAGCAACCAGTCTTAACGGCGGACGGCTGATGGAAACAATCCTCAGCGAAACGGCTTTGGTGCCTGGGCAGGGAGTGATGAAAGGTCACGTCGTCGCGAAGGCCAGCGGACCGATCATGATTTCTCCCGAAGAGGGAGAAACGGAAAATCTGGCTGGCGTGCTGAAACGCGGTCGAGTTCTGGGCGGCGGTGTCTCGCTGATCGAACGCGACATGGCTTTGTACGTCCGGTCGAACTTCCGAACGTATCGAAATATCACTCGACTGGCTGACAAAATTGGTCAGCGATTCTTCGCGTACGACGAGTACGGTTTGCGGGAGCCGCTGGCAAAAGCTCAAACTGATCAGCGGATTCTGTTGAAGGTTCACCCACTCTACAAACACAACTACCCAAGGTTTCTGCAGGTTGTTCAGAACATCGCATTTCGAGAAACGGCGGTCTCGCGCCGCGTTCGCCTGCAACGTCTTGAGCACGATCTGCTTCAACCGGAGAAAGCTCAACGGGCGGCTCTTCGTCTGGAAGCAATCGGCGACGAAGCCATTTCCGTGTTGAAAACCGGCCTGAAGAGCCAGCATCTGGAATGCCGCTTCCACGCGGCCCACGCGCTGTCGTATCTCGGAGAGTCAGCCGGAGTCGACGTCTTGAAAGAAGCCGCTCAGCAGGAGCGGGCTTTCCGAGTCTTTGCTTACGCCAGTCTGTCGATTCTCGACGACCCGGAAGCTCACATGGCTCTGCGTGATCTGATGAACGTTCGCGTCGATGCCAACGGCAAAACCACAGACAGTGCGGAAACCCGTTATGGAGCTTTCCGGGCTTTGTGGACTCTAGACCGGAACGATCCCTTCATCGCGGGTGAGCATCTTCGCAAAGAATTCTGGCTGCACCCACTGGAGGCCACCGGCGATCCGATGGTGCATATCACCAATCGAAAACGTGCTGAGATCGTGCTCTTCGGAGCCGATCAGGAATTCGTCACGCCGATGGCTGTTCGAGCCGGCAACCACATTCTGGTCACTTCGCGACCGGGCAGTGACACGATCACCGTCAGCCGGTTCATGCCTTACGGCGATGACAAACGCAAGGTCGTTTCGAAACGCGTCGAAGAGGTTATTCGCGCTGCTGCCGAATTCGGAGCGAGCTATCCAGACATCGCTCAGATGCTCGTTCAGGCGGATCGAACGGGGAATCTCAAAGGACGCTTCGAAATTGACGCGCTGCCTCAAGCCGGTCGAGTCTTTTACCGCAACGGCAGCCGGGCAAGACTCGGACGTACCAGCCTGACGCCAAACATGTACCAGCGACCTCGCGGCGAAGAAGACAGCTCAGCCGAAGAAGACTTCGGTGACGAACCTGACGGCAGCGTCATTGAAGATTCTGACGACGATGCCATCAGCGACCAGCTTGCCGCAGAAGGTCTGAGCGACGCCCCGACGACACTGTCAATGTCTGAGCCATCCGCGACTCAGGCAGCCGTCGGCAGTTCGGAAGGCGAGCCACAGACTTTCGCTCTGGCAGGACAGCAGGACGAACCCGGTACCGCAACACTCGTCGATGTTCGAACTCCGAAACCGTCGGCACAGGATTCGCCACCTGGCGGGAGTGGTCTGAAGAAAAAGCTCGATCCGTTTGGCTTGTTCACGCTTTCGAAAAAGAAGGAGTGAGCCGACTGCCGCGACCACTGTCCAACTGAAACCTTTCGATGAACCGCGAGCGTAAGCTCGCGGTTTCGTCGATTTCCTGACCCCAGGGTTTGCGGCGATTTTTTCCGTCGAACACCCGACTTTCTGGATCCTTGACCCGTCAATGCTGAAGTCGCTGGAACTATTCGGCTTCAAAAGTTTTGCCGACCGAACGCGTTTCGACTTCTCACGTGGCATCACGTGTGTGGTCGGGCCGAACGGGAGCGGTAAGAGCAACGTCGTTGACGCGATGAAGTGGATCCTTGGCGACCAGAGTCCCAAAAGCCTCCGCGGCAAGGACATGACGGACGTCATTTTCAACGGTTCGGCCAATCGTAAGGCGAGTGCTTTTGCGGAAGCCACGCTGGCGTTCGACAACTCGCAGCGCATGCTGCCTATCGAAGCTGACGAAGTCACCATCGGCCGACGGCTCTGGACCAACGGAGACTCGGAATATCTCATCAACGGAGCCACCGCCCGGCTGAAGGACATCAAAGAATCCTTCATGGGGACCGGGGCAAGCACCTCGGCGTACAGCATTATCGAGCAAGGTCGTGTCAGTGAAATTCTGCAGTCAAACCCTCAGGCTCGCCGGCTGATCTTCGAAGAGGCCGCCGGTATCAGCCGCTTTCGCTCACGCAAGACCGAAGCGCTCCGCAAGCTCGAACGAGTCTCGCAGAATCTGCTCCGTCTGCAGGACATCGTCGACCAGTTTGAGTCTCAGCTGAATTCAACGCGCAATCAGGCGACCAAAGCAGCAAAGTTCCGCGAAGTTTCCAAAGAACTTCAGTCGGCATGGTTTGGCCTGGCGGCGGATGATTATCGCTGGATGTCTGCGCGGTTGAATTCGCTGGATTCGAAGCTGGGAGCAACGCAGGCGGAAATCGACGAACTGACCCAACAGCAGCAGGCGGTTGAACTGCGACTGAGTTCGTTCGACGAAGAGCTGGCCGTTGTCGACGACGGCCTTCGAAAAGCAGAGCGTGAAGCTGGCACGACGCGTGAAGCCATCGTCAGCCAGGAAGCAACCATCCGCCACGAAACGGCAAGGCTGCGTGAGTCCGAATCGGAAATCGTTCGGCTGCAAGGCCAGCGTGCGACGACGTTGGCGCGGCTTGGCGTTGTGAACAAAGAACTGGCCGAGGCGCAAGCGGAACTTGATCAATTCGATGAAACGTTCCAGGTCCAGCAGCACGAAGTCGAAGCTCACGAAACGCACGCCGATCAGCTGGCGGCTCGTTACAAGCAAAGTCGAACCCGTATCGACGAACGTCAGGCCGAGCGAACGCAGCTTTCCGAACAGGCCTCGCAGGTGCGGCAGCAGATCGCGCTGCTGGAAGCTCAACTGGTCACGCTGGGTGAAACGCACGAGAAAACGATCGAGCAACGCGACCGGCTGAAGTCGGAGTTGCGGGCTGCAGAAGTGGAACTCGCCGCGCGACAGACATCGCTGGACGAAGTGCTGGAACAGGCCAGCGAACTGGGCGACGCTCTGAAAGAAATCCGAGCGAAACGCAAAAAGCTGATCGCCGATCATGAGGCTGAACAGGAAGTCCTTGTCGAAATCCGCGAGCGGCGCAGTGCTTCACAGGCTCGTCTGACCGTGCTGGAAGATCTGGAAGTCAAGCAGGAAGGCATCGGGATCGGCGTTCGGGAAATCCTGCAACGCGCGAAAACGTCCGATTTTCCACCGTGGAACGGGATCGTCGGCAGCGTCGCGGACCTGCTTGACGTTGACCTGGAAAATGCGGCATTGCTCGAAGTGGCACTCGGAAGCCGGGCACAACTGATCGTGATGCGCGATCTCGATTCGATGATTGACTATCTCAAACGAGGCAGCGCCCGTATCGATGGCCGGGTTGGATTTCTGGGGCTCGACGAAGTGGCGACTTCGGAAGACGCTGAGTCTCACAGTGAGGACGTCGATCTTTCAGGCGACGTTGATGTCATTTTTCGAGCCGACCAGCTGGTTTCCGCGTCGTGTCAGCACCCGAAACTGGCGGCGAAACTCCTCGACAGGACATGGGTTGTCACCGATCTCGATGCCGCGAACCGACTGGCCGTCACCGAAGGAGTCGGACACCGCTTCGTCACGTTACAGGGCGAGCTGATCGATCCTGACGGAACGCTCTATGCCGGAACCGTGCGCGGTGAAGCATCGGTTCTGTCTCGCAAGAGCGAACTCCGTCGTCTGAAGAACGATCTTGTCCGGATGAGTCAGCAGATGGCGACCAGCGAGGCACGAATCAAGGCGTTCGCGAAACAGTCTGTCGAAGTCGAAGGCGAACTGAGTACCGCTGTTGAGCAGCGGGAAGACGTGAACGGACAATTGACTCAGCGACGCTCGGAATTCGAAAGTCAACAGAGAGTGATGACTCGCCTGTCTGAACAGCACGCGGCTGTCGAGGAAGTCTTCATCGCCACGACAGAACAAATGGCCGAAAGTCAGTCCGAACTGGCACAAAGCTTCGATGCGTTGAACGACGTCGAGAAAACTCAGAATGAAGCCAACGACGAAGTCGCGCGGCTCGAAGGCGAGTTGATCGAAATTGAGCAGGAACGCAACAAGCTGCTGCAGGAGCAGACTGAAGCGAGACTGAAACTCGCCCGGGCCGGCGAGCGTCGCGAAAATCTGATCTCCGCGTGCAGTCGACTGAGCGATGAGACAGCCACGTTGAATGATCAGATCGAAGATTCAACGAGACGACTCGACACGTTTAAAGAACGTCGCCGCACGTCAGTACTCGGGATTCTCAACGCCAACGGAAGCCTCGCCGAACTGGCAATCAAAGCCGAAAGCAGTGCGGATGCAGTTGATCGTCTTTCACGTGAAAAGGACCAGCTTCGTCAGGTTCGCAGCGGACTGGTCGAAGAAGAAACAGCATTCCGCCGTCAGCGACGTGCCATCGCCGACCGTCAGCACGAAGAAGAAATTGAAGCTCGCGATATGCGGCATCGCCTGTCGACGTACGGCGAAAGGATCGAGGAAGAGTACGGCCAGACGCTTGATGAAGTCGTCGCCTCCGGCGCGTCCGCATTCCGTGACCACCTGATTGAGCGAGGGTTGATCGCTGACCCGGACGCCCAGGACGACACCGACGAGGGCGACACTGACGAAGACAACGTGAATGCCGTAGACCATATTGAAACTCCTGACGCTGAAGACGAAGCATCTGAGGAAGACAGTAATGAGGACGACGATCTCGACGAAGTGGAGTGGGACGAAGACGGAGACGGAGACGATGCGGACGAGGACGACGAGTCAGCTGATGAAGAACTTGTCGGCGACACTGCTGCTGCTGCCGATGGAGTGGCCGGCTCATTCACCAAGGACGAAGTTCATCTCACACTCCAGGAAATCGAAGGAACCAGATACGAAGACGTTCGAGACGAACTCGAAGAGAACGTCAATCGCCTGCGCCGTCGACTGAAAACGATGGGCAACGTGAACACGGATGCGTTGAAGGATCTCGACGATCTGGAAGAAAAGTTCAACCACTTCAACAGTCAGCTCATGGACCTGACTGAGGCGAAGACGACACTGGAAGAAATTATCCGGAAAATCAACTCGGAAAGCCGGCGGCTGTTCCTTGAATCGTTCACGAAGATTCAGATCGAGTTTCGAGAACTCTTTCGAAAGCTCTTCGGCGGCGGCGACGGGGATCTCATTCTGGAAGATCCAGACGACGTGCTTGACTGCGGCATCGACATTGTCGCCCGCCCGCCGGGCAAGGAGCTGCGCAGCATTTCCCTGCTGAGTGGCGGCGAAAAAACCATGACCGCCGTTGCGATGCTGCTTGCCATTTTTAAGAGCAACCCCAGCCCGTTCTGTATTCTGGACGAAGTTGACGCGGCACTCGACGACGCCAACGTCGAGCGTTACGCCGGTGTCGTTCACGAATTCAAAGAGATGACTCAGTTCATCATGATCAGCCATCGGAAACGAACGATGACCGTTGCCGATGTGATCTTTGGCGTGACCATGGAACAATCGGGCGTTTCGAAACGACTCACGATCAGCTTTGAAGATGTCGGTGAGGACGGAGAATTCCGAGTCAACGGCGGCGCAGAGGCTGCATAACGATCCTGTTGGTTACGGCGTTTCCGTGGTGACCACCTTTGCCGCTTTCAGCATTTTCCGCATCGGCTTCCAGACTTCCGCATCGGACGGCTTTGGCGAAACGGCAATCTTCAGCAGGCAGCCTTTGATCGAGCTTTCGAGCACCGACTCAATTTCCAGATTCAGCGTCTGCGGTTTTTGAGTGGCGAAGGGTTCGAGCCAGGTCATCACCGCACGTGACTTTTTCTTTGAATCTTTGACCGGTGTAATCGTCAGCGTGAAGCTGTCAGGTTTCACATCGATGCCGCTGCGTCTCGTGACGGCGACCGCGAGGCCGCGGTAATACTTCAGCAGCTCTGCCGTGAGTGTTTTTTCATCAGGCGGATTCTGACCCGGAAGACAGAAGACAAAGCAGTAGGTAAAGAAGTCTTCGGCGTCGGGGCGGAACATACCGGGAGCAAAACGGACTTCTTCAAAGCCCGTCAGTTTCATGTCTTTCGCAAAGCCTGTCGGCAGACTGAGCGTTTCCGTTCGCCAGCCTTTCGGCGTTTCGATGTCGACCTTAAGAGACTCTTCCGCACTCACGGCGTCCGAAGCGAAATACGCCATGGCCATCAGGAGAATCGTGGAACGGTAACGTGATCTCGTCATGGCTTTGCCTTTATGATCCCGGCGAGTTGAATATTCAGAATCGATCTCCGATAACGCTATCAGTCTGTTGAAAAGTGTGCCACTGGCTTTGCCAGTGCTTTCGGAGAATCGCCAGTGGCACGAGATTCCGCACTGGCCGAGCCAGTGACACACGGAAGAAAATGCTACCGTCGCTTTCAATGGACTGATCCACTTTCACTACGCAACTCCACGCGAGGTCCGCCATGAGAACGTTGCTGCTGTCTGTCGCTGTGCTCACCTTGTCAATCATCACCGCTGTGAACGCTGCCGACGAATCCGCTGCCGTGAAGGAGGCGAAACATCTGTCGAACATTCGTCAGGTCACTTCGGGGCTGCCGCGAGCGGGGGAAGGCTACTTCTCGCCGGATGGAAAAAGCATCGTCTATCAGGCGTACCCGGTCGGCTATCCGTTCTACCAGATTTACGTGCAGGATCTGGAAGGCGGCACGCCTCGTCGCATCAGCCCCGGTCGAGGCCGTACGACCTGCAGTTACTTTTCCGTTGACGGGAAGAGCCTGCTGTTTGCATCAAGCCATTCGGACCCGCAGCTCGATGTCACCGAGAAGAAAGCGCGAGACCTTGCGGCTGAGGGAGGCCGACGACGCTACCAGTGGGACTTTGATCCGCACATGGATATCTACACGGTCGGCCTCGACGGAACGGGAATGAAGCGGCTGACAGACGCTCCCGGCTACGATGCGGAAGGCAGTTACTCGTCTGACGGAAAGCAGATTGTCTTCACCTCGTCGCGCGACGGTGACCCGGATCTTTACATCATGGACGCCGACGGAACGAACGTTCGGCAGATCACTAACAAAGATGGCTATGACGGTGGACCGTTCTTTTCACCTGATAACCAATGGGTGATTTTTCGAAGTGACCGTCAGAAAGAACACATGCTGCAACTGTTCGCGGTTTCGGCTGATGGCAAGACCGAAGTTCAATTGACGAACAATCTGAATCAGGTCAACTGGTGCCCGTACTTTCATCCAGGTGGCGACTACCTCGTCTGGGCCGGCGCCGATTATTCGGAAGGTCCGGGGCCGAAGTCCAAATTCCAACTCTTCACGCTGGAATTGAAAAACGAAGACGGAAAGCTCATCGCCGGTAAGGTCACGCAGATTACCCACGAACCTTCGCAGGATGTGCTGCCGGTCTTCAGCCCGGACGGCACAAAGCTGATGTGGACATCGACCCGTTCGGAAGACGAGTCGAGTCAGCTCTGGATCGCCGACTGGCTTCGCGGCCAGAAGTAGGACGCTATCAAGCGACCGCCAGCGTGTCGTTTCCTCAGACGATGGTACGCTGGCGGCGCGATTGTCGTGCTTTGCGAAGTGGACACCGCGCTGAACGCTGTGTAGCCACGATTCCGTTGGAATTGTGAATTCACGGTGAAGTCTGGTGGACAGGAATCAGAAGTCTCTCCACAAACCTGTTTCGGCCAGCTATTGTGCTTTTTCTCGACGACATGTTTTGACCTTCCCGGTCGATAGGTTCTCGAGAAAACGAGCTGCCGCTGCTACGGACTGCCGCCATCGCACCGTAACCAGGAGACTCTGAATGACCGCTGGTCTGTTAAGTCGCCCGACGCTGGTTCTTAATCGGAACTGGCAACCTGTCGGAATCGCGACCGTCTCACGCACTCTCACCAAGCTGTGGAACGGCACCGCCCGAGTCGTCGACCCGAATGATTACCAGATCTATTCGTGGTCCGACTGGTCAATGTTGCAGCCGAAGGACGACGAACCGTTCATTCAAACGACCAGTCTGCGGTTGCGAGTTCCCGAGGTCATCACGCTGACAAGGTACGACCGCGTTCCAAGCCGTTCGGTCGCGTTCAGTCGGCGGAACCTTTTCAAACGCGACAAATTCACGTGTCAGTATTGTCAGAAACGCCCCGGCAGCGAAGAGCTGACAATCGACCATGTGACGCCGAGGTCGCACGGTGGGCAGACGACCTGGGAGAATTGCGTTGTGGCATGTGTTGACTGCAATTCCCGAAAAGCCAATCGAACGCCGTGGCAGGCGCACATGCCTCTCAAGCAGGAGCCGGCTCAACCGAAATGGAAGCCGATCTACGCATCAATTGGAATCCGTATCGACAGCTGGTCGAAGTTCGTCAGTGAGGTCTACTGGAACGTCGAACTCGACTCCTGATGAGGGCCGGGTTTTCAACCGGCGCCGGGCTCTCAACCGGATTTGAGCGACCGCCTGAAGATGGGCTGGCTGATCACCAGTGTGGATTGCAGGGTGGGCATCACACCAATCGTATGCAGATGAATCCTTGAATCATTGGCGGGCAATGCCTGCCCTTACGATTCGCCCTCGTCTGACAGGGCCTGCTCGATGATTGCCGTCAGGTTCAGCGAGCCGGAACCAATGGAATCCATGACTGAATTCAGCTGCGTGTTTTCTTCGTAGTGCCGCAGATGAAGGATGATTTTTTCGATTTCGAGATCGGAGTGCCCTTTCTCGGTCTTCAGCCATTCCGCAATCTGTTGATACTCGTCGTCGACGGCCATGACAGTTTTCCCTCAAGAAAATTCAACTGTTTGGAAATCACAGGCCAGCAACTGCCGGCGGCGAATCGAAAGGCTAATTCGCGGATCGCCCTGCGAAAAGTACGGATTCGTTTTTTAAGTCTGTTGACGCCTCATTGGGCGTTGGTATGCAGAATTGCCTGACGATCATGGATCACGGAAAGGTGATATCAAGGAGCGTCGCTGAGGTTCCGATCGTTCCGGTGGTGTTCTGAGCGGGTGAGTTGCCGCCGCCATCAAACAGGGTGAATATCGCGACGCCGGGAGCTGTTTCGAGTTGCTCAAGCAGGTACTCGCCGTTGGATGTGTTGCCTGTCAGGTTGAGGCGGAGTTCGGTGTTTCCGTTGTCCGCTTCGCTGGTGGCCTGCAAGGCTCCCGAAGGAGTCTGGAACTGGTTCGAAGTCAGCGTAGCTCCAACGCGAGCGTTGTCTGTCGGCGAAGAAGCGGAAGCCAGCAGCGAGATGGCCTGACTGGCCGGGTTGACCAGCGTGTTGGAAATCAGAGTGCTCGATACGGTGGACTGGTCGTACGATCGAACGTTGACCAGTCCCGCGCCGCTGTTGGAGAGCATCGAGTCCTGCACGTCGAACGCGACTCGCGAGCTGTTCAGCGATTCGATGTCGATGCCCTGGCCGGTCGTGTTGCCAGTTGTCGTGCCGCGAATTGTGGCGGCGATCGTTGCGGAATTTTCAGCGGCCAGACTGATGAAGTCGGTGAAGCCGGCCATCGAGTTTCTGGCCATTCCATTGTCGATGAGCAAGGTTAGATTTGCGGAGTCAGCAACATCTCCATTGAACCAGTGTCTGGCCGGCGTTGTTCCATTGACGATGCCTTCGAAACGATACTCGGAGTCGATGATCGACAGATCCAGATTCGCGCCGCCTTCTGATACGACTCGGACTCCGTCGAATGGCGAAGTCGTTGGCAGGCGAGCGATCAACTCGGAACTTTGAACGATCGCCGTCAACGATGACGCGGCAGGCACACCAGGGTCACCCGAGTGGAATTTCAAAATGCACTCGGCGTCGATCATCGCGTTGGCAATGGTGACATTGTTGACGCCGATGTCTTTAGCGATGCCGCCCACGCCAACGTGCCAGCCGACGAACTCGTTGCCCGATCGTGTCAGAGCATTCAGGTCAGTGCCTGAGATGGTCGAGTTGATTCGACCGTTGCCACCAGCGACGGAGAAAAACGCGTCCATGCGGTCGAAGGCTCCGTTGAGAACCGTGGTGTCTCCCAGAATGACCGTGCTGTTAACGGTTGAGTTGAGCGTTCCGGCGAAAGCGTCCAGCCGAATTCCACCTGCTCGGATTCCGTCGTTGGTGTCTGACAGTTGAGCATTCTGCAGCAGGCTGCGGTCGACGTTCAGGTTGAGGACTGCTGTCGCCAGAGCGGTCGGTCCGTCGCCAACAGATGCCTGAATGTCGGTTCCGGCATTGCGGTTGAAGGTCGACTCAACAACGTTCGTGTTGACTGTTGAAGTGCCGCCAGTAACGACTGACAGTCCACCAGCCGCGCTGAATCGACCAAGAGCGGCGGCGGTGCCGTTGCGTTCGAGTGTGTTGGACTCAACATTGACTGTCATTGACGATCCGGTCAGCCCAACGACCTGAATGCCGAACCGATCGTCCCTCAGCGTCGCGTCTGACAGTCTTTCACCCAGCGGTGAGAGTGTGTTTGTGGTGGCGTTGTCGCTGATCGTGTTTCCGGAAACCAGCAAGGTCAGGTCGCCGCGATCGGCCAATGAGACGCCTTTGGAGTTGATGTCGAGGCCGGTCGGCGCGAAGTTGAATGATGCAAGATCGACATCCGCGACCAGCAGGCCGCCCTGATTGTTCTGAGTGAGTTCGTTGTTCTGAATACTGAACGCCGAAACCGGAGCGGTCGGTGAGTTGACCGTGTCGCCCGACGCGTTGAACAGAGCGATGCCAAAGCCCGTGTTGCCCGTAACGACGTTGTCGCGAACGACCAGTCCATCGTTGAGAAATCCAACGATCCCGCTACCGACTGTGTTGGAAATTTCAAAACCGCGGATTTCGACGTTGTCGACAAAGTTGCCTTCAGGACAAAGCTTCACAGTCCCGACCAGATCGCTCGAGGTGATTGTCGGTCGCGGAACTTCGACACGAGTTCGCTGGCCGGGCAGGGTGATGATGCCGCTCTGCGTGCTGATGACATGCGGAGTCGTGTCGAGGAATCCGTCGGCCAGAAGTCGCTGTCCATTGAGCAGGTTGATGGATTCGTTGAACGTGCCGTTCTGCACGAAGATGATGCCGTTTTCGCCGGCGGCGTTAATCGCGGAACCGATCGTATTAAACGGTTGCTCCGCCGTTCCGTTTCCACCGGCAGTCGCTGTCGAGCTCGCTTGAGCAATCACGATGGGAGCACCGTTGACTGTATTTCTTGCCAGACGATCCTGTCGCCGCGTCATGATTCGCGATTTGCGAGTGACCAGTTGCGTGAACTGCGGCTCGGCATTGCAGCCGCCCGGAGCCGATAGCAGATCCGCAAAGCTGCGGAACGCAAACGTCGCGCTGCCGAAAACCTGAGTGTCGTAAACATCGTCCTGCGAAACGGTGACGCCGAGCGTGAGGTTGCGGTTGGGCCGCAGCTCGATGCGGCCGCGCAGTCCTTCAAGGGGGTCTTCGTCGAGGATGTCGTCCTGATCGGTGTAAAAGTAGTAGCCGAGGAACAGCCACAGTTCGGGTTGCTCGAACGGGCGAATGCCGCCTTCAATGTCGGCTCCGGCCAGCGCCAGCGTGTCATAACCCGTCAACAGATTCAGTCCCTGGAGGCGGGGAGTGATCGATTCGGATCTTGATGTTGTTCCGATGGGAAGATAGCCGTTGGCTCGGACTTCGATGAAGCGTGACAGTGCTTCCAGCCCGACGCCCACCTGGTGCAGATCCTGATCCGGGTTCGACTCGTAGTCGTACCACAGGCTGGAGCCAAAGAACCAGTACGAATTCATGTCCTGATAGCGAGTGACGAAACCAACGTTCGCTCCGTAGACGCTGTCCTCAGAGACCGTGCCGTTGGCCTGAATGAAGCTCAGTCCAGTTTCATCCGGCAGTACGATCAGTGGAGCGAAAATCCCGAACTGCGAGTACCAGTTCTGAGCGACTCCGTATTCATCACCGCCAACCGCCTGAATCCAGTGAAACGGCAGGAGGTCACCGAGACTGCCGCAGCCTCCGGTCGAACATCCACCGCAATTGTCGGACAGGCAGGTGTTGCACGTGCCGAGGGGTGAGAACGGTCCGGATTCTGAATAGCCGAGCTGACTGATTGACTCGGGAGGAACGTCCACGACCCCCGTCATTGGAAACGACGCCGTGATATTTGCACCCCGGTAAACGACATCATTCGAAGTACCCGATTGAAACAGGTAGGGTGATGCCGACGGATGAATCATCTGGCCAGACTGCATGGGACCGCCAAAAGTCTGACTGCCGGGTGGCAGCGGCATCGCCATACTGGTTCCGCGAATTGCCGGTCCTTCCGCGTAGCCAACGTTGATTCCCTGGCCAGTCGCCGACCGTTCCGACCATGCGATCACCAGGGCGAGCGAGATCAGAATCGCAAAATTTCGGAAGGATGTTGGCAGAAGCTGAAACATGAACTCGCGCATTCCTGGCAGGAGAGACATCGGCCCTTATCGGTCAGCGAGACTCTTCCGGTTGCGTCGAATTCGGAATCTGGGTCGACTTTTCCGATTATTCCGGCGGAGTGGTAGAATGAGTAGTTGATGTGAGGCTTCAGAAACTCGAGTCCGCGGCTGTTGGTCAGAGATCTCAACGGTCAATAGAAAACGCCCCCGAATCGAAACTCGGGGGCGTTCTGCATTTTCAAAACCAGCTCATCCGTGACGGCTCAGGAAGAAACGGTATCGACACCGCCGCCTCCGATAACGGTGTCAGGGTCTCCCCCCTGTCCGCGAACGATGTCGTTGCCCAGACCGCCGTCGAGCGAGTCCATACCTGCTCCGCCGAGCAGCGTGTCGTTGTCGTCACCGCCAGCGATCGTATCGTTGCCAGCGTTGCCGTTGAGGAAGTCGTCGCCGGTTCCTCCGATGAGGCTGTCGTCGCCGTCCTGACCGAACACGGTGTCGGCGTCTGCTCCGGCGTCGACAAAGTCGTTACCAGAACCGGCATTGACGCTGTCGCTTCCGGCTCCTGTTGAGAGACTGTCGTTGCCAGCTCCCCCGTTCACGGTGTCGTTGCCGGAGCCGCCTGTCACGGTGTCATCACCATCGCCGCCGTTAAACACGACACCAATTGAGACTGCACTGGAATTCAGACTGTCGTTGCCGGCTCCCCCGTTGAAGGTCAACTGACCGGCAAATCCAGACAGAGTTGCATCAAGCACGACAGCGTCGTCGCCGGTGCCGCCGTTAAGAATGATGCTGTTGATGCCGGCAAAGACTTCGTCGATCAATGCATCGCCGCCACCCGAAGGAGTGACCTGAATCTGTCCGCCGGAGACGAGAACGGTGAATGTTCCGCCTGCCGATGGAAGGGCGACTGTCAGCGTCGTCCCTGACAGGCCGCCGCCACCCGATCCAGAATCTCCCGGAGTACTGCCGCTGGGGCCGGCGAGCAGAGTGTCGCTGGAGTCGCCTCGCAGCGTATCGGCACCGCCACCGCCACCGGCAACAGTATCGCCGAGTCCACCCTGGCCATTCACAACGTCGCTGCCGTCACCACCGTCCAGAAGGTCGACTCCGCGACCACCAAGGATCGTGTCGCTACCGTTTCCGCCAAACAGGGAATCATCGCCAGCGTTGCCGTTGAGGAAGTCGTCGCCGTCGTCGCCGGAGAAGCTGTCGTTGCCATTTCCTCCGTTGAGCGTGTCGTTGCCGGCTCCGCCGGTGGCGCTGTCGTCACCATCGCCGCCCGCGAAGTTATCGCCGCCACCGCCGCCGATCAGCGTGTCGTTGCCGGCTCCGCCGGCAAAGATCGTGTTGATTGAAACGGCTGATGCGTCCAGCAAATCGTCTCCGGCGCCACCCGCGAAGCTGACAGTTCCGGTGAAAGCCGCCAGAGAAGCGTCGAGGATGACTGCGTCGTCACCCGCGCTGCCGGTAATTGAGATTGACGCGACTTCGGCCAGGAGCACGTCGGCAATCGTCGAACTGGCTGACGTAACCTGAAGCTGAGTTGTGCTGATAAGAACAGTGAACGGTCCTCCGGAATCCGGCAGAACAACGTTCAGAACGCCCGGCACAGTCGCCGCAGGATCGACGGGATCGATTCCAGCGGCTCCGGCAATGGTGATGTCGTTGGCACCACCCTTCAGCGTGTCAGTGCCGCCGCCACCGGCGACGACGTCAGCCTCGCCGCCCTGACCATTGACGAAGTCGTTGCCAGCTCCACCATCCAGAGTGTCAGTGCCCGCTCCGCCTAGAATGGTGTCATTGTCGTCGCCACCCGTCAGGAAGTCGGCGTTGGCGTTTCCGTTGATGAAGTCATCGCCAGCGTCGCCTGACAATGTGTCGTTGCCGCTGTTGCCGGTCAGCGAATCGTTACCCGCTCCGCCAGTGGCACTGTCGTTGCCGGTGCCGCCGATGAAGACGTCAGCACCACCGCCACCGATCAGCGTGTCGTTTCCGCTGCCGCCGTTAAATGTGCCGGCGAAAGCTCCCGCAGCAGTTCTTTCGGACGCATCCAGTGAGTCGTTGCCGGCTGCACCGTTGAAGATCAACCTGAATGTGTGTCCGAAGGCAGTCAGGTTGCCGCTCAGAGTGACGATGTCATCGCCGCTGCTCCCTTGAATCACGAGCGTCGTGAAATCGTTCGGCTGATCGTCCGACAGCCTGTTGAACGAAGCATCCCCGACAACGATGTTTCCGCCGCTCTGGCTGACACGGTAACTGCCGCCACCGTCCGGCAGCGTGACCGTTCGCGTCCCGATCGACACGTCCGTCACGGTGACATTCACTGTCTGCATGACCGTGTCGGTTCCGTCGCTGGCCGCCACGATGACTTCGTAAATGTTGTCTCCGGGCGTTCCGCCAGTGTCAGTTGGATTTTCGAAGTCGATCAGGCTCGGGTCGGCAAACGACAGCGCACCGGTTGAGGAGTCAATCGAAAACGCCGCCAGATCAGCCCCGCCGCTGATAGAGTACGTTAGCGTCTGAAAAGTCGGAGCGTCCGGGTCGGTCGCTGTGACGGTGGAGATCACGCCTGTCGCCCCCTCGGCAGCCGAAACTGCAGCCGTCGCGGAAAGCGTCGGCGCCGTGTTAGCAACGACTGTTATCATTACGTCGAAGTTGTACGTCGCGTCGTCGCTAAAAACTGACAACGTTTCCGTAAAGTCGCCGACGGTGGATAATGGAATGGCAAAGAAAGTAAATGTAAACGTGCCACCATTTGCTGCGACGGTGGGGTGGCTGATTCCGTCCTGGACGGATAAACCAACGAACGGGGGACCAGACGATCCAAAACCGGTCACCATCAGGTCAGTATCCCCAGTATTCTGGATCGTAAATGTCCTACTGGAGATGCCACCAACTGGTGTGTCCGGGTAGATCGTCCCGTCCAACGCTGACGGAGTTGTATCGCCATCGACAATCTCAACGCCGTTGCCAAGAATCGCAATCTCCGCAGCCAGCAGCACTCGATCTTCCAGTTCCTGAATCGCGGATGGAACGTGCGGAGCCGCTCCCTGACGATCGTGTTTGAAGCTCAGGCATTTCCGTCGAGCATTCCGACTTCGAGTCAAACGGGACAGCAGCCAATCCACAGGTGTTTTCTTCAGCATAAGACTAAACCTTCCAAGTGCGATATCCGAGGTTGCGAAACAGTCTCCTCACCAAACTCACGACGGTGACTTCCTGTTAATTCAATTCGTGTGACAGACCGTCTTCGAGTTCCGTGCAGTTACCAGACCCTTTGCTTCCGCAGTTGCGCCAAACAGAAAACAACAGCGCGCTTCTCAGCGGGAGCTGAAATAGCTGCGGAAATGCTGCTCTGTTGTTTGAGCAGGAACAGTCAGGGTAGGCAGGATGCGAAGGCGGCGGCAAGTGTTCGAGTGTTGTTTTGTGTTTACCAATGTACTTAGACGATGAAATGACACGCAACGGCTGCAAGCTGAGCGACGTGTCAGATCGCCAGTTTCGGAGTCTGGTGCGCAGTTACTCAGGCAGAACGATGTCAGCACTTAGTGTCGGCGGGCCTTCGATCCAGCCGAGCGACGCCAGGAACCTGTCCATCGCCACGACGGTATCGTAGTAAGGCTTGTTTCCGTTGGCGCCGTAGTTGAAGAAGCCGTGCGGCATGCCCTCGAAGATATGAACTTCCGATTTGACGCCGACATCGTCCATCTTCTGCTTGAAGTCGTGAGCCGTCTTGACCGGAATCAGTGCGTCCTTCGAGCCCAGAAACACGATTCCCGGAGGATCGTCCTTTGTCACGTTGTGAAACGGCGAAAACTCCGGGAAACGGTCGCCGACGCGTTTTGCTCCCCAGGCACCGGGGCCATTGTCAAAAACCGGATTAAACAGGCACATTGCATTGGACTTCGCAGAGACCTTTGTGTCGTCAGCTGGATCGTCCGTTCCTTCAACCATCCCGACGAACGCCGCCAGATGCCCGCCCGCCGAACCGCCTCCGGACGCGATTCGGTCGGGATCGATGCCCAGCTCAGAGGCTCGGCTACGAACCCACCGCATCGCCGATTTTGCATCCCGGCAGCAGGTGATCGGCGGCTCTGATTTCTTCTTGTCGAGCAGTCGGTACTGAACCTGCACGCAAACCATGCCTCGCGTGACCAGATACTTGCTGTGTTCGGTGAACTGGCCCGGCGTTCCACCCGTCCAGCCGCCGCCGTGAAAGAACACAATCGCCGGTCGCGAGTCGGTCTTTTTCCAGTCGGCTGGTTTTGTGACATAGAGCTTCAGTTCGCGATCGTCGACTTTCTTGTAGACGTGTGCCTCGCCGACCGGAGGAGCCCCTACCGCGGCGGCTTGCGAGGTCAGAATTCCGCAGATCACGCAGCACAGGATAAAGGCAGGCAGTTTTCGCAGCATGGGATGTCCTCGCGAGATTGAATTTCGAATTCGACGTTGCTCGTAAAGATTCCTGTCCTGCCCGCGTTCCGTCAACCGGCCTCGACGTAACCCATCTTTCCGCCAAACCGCAGAAACCACTAGATTTCCGCTTCTCGGCGAGGTGCGTCCAGGGAACGGACCGCAGTTTTAGGATCTCGCTGCATCGATGGGTTACCCAGGGACGGGACCATGCGGATCGCATTCTTTGAAGATAACGGTGCCGATGGCTTTGCACCGATCGCTCTGACTCGGCCAGTGTTCGAGCTTCTCTGCGGACAGTTCAGTCTGCGCGAACGGCTGATCCGGTTTCTCGATGTCCACGAGTGGGGTGTCTTCATTCGGCCTTATCTCGAGGAGACGTATCGCGAGTTCAGTCCGGAAGCCTTCGTCAACGATTGCGTGTGGCTGGGTGAAGAGCCGACGCTGCTGATCAACGCTCGCTGGCTGCCGACTCCTGAATCAATCGAACAATTGAAAACTGTCGGCAGCGACGTCGCCGGCTTCTGTGGCGAGACACTCGCGTTCCTGGTCGTCGATCCGTTTGAGTCTTCGTTGTTGACTGATACGGAATGGTCCGAGCCGCTGCTCAGGATTGCCGGCACGCGAACCGCCGCTCGCGCCGACGGAAAAGTCGTCAGCCATCCGTGGGATCTGATCGATTTCAACCCGGAGCAACTGGAAGCTGACTTTCGGTTATGCAACTTCTCTGGAGGCCAGACCGAATTCGGACCGCAGATCGCCGTGCTGGGAGATCCTCAAAACGTCTTCGTCAGCCCGAGTGCCGACATCGATCCGTTCGTTGTGATCGACGCTCGCAATGGTTCGGTGTCGATCGACGACGGAGTCAAAGTTCAGGCTTACACGCGTATTGAGGGACCGTGCCACATCGGTTTTGAAAGCCAGCTTTTCCGCGCGAATGTGAAAGCCGGCACGACGATCGGTCCTGTTTGCCGGGTCGGCGGCGAGATTGAAAACGCAATCCTGCACGGCTACGCCAATAAATATCACGACGGGTTTCTTGGACACGGCTATGTTTGCCCTTGGGTTAATATGGGGGCGTTGTCGACCAACAGCGACCTCAAGAACGATTATTCGACAGTGCGGGTTCCGTTGAGTGGTGAAGCCATCGATTCCGGCTCGACAAAGGTCGGCTGCTTCATCGGCGACCATTCCAAGACTGCCGTCTGCAGCCTGTTCAACACGGGGACGTCGATCGGCGTCATGACCATGCTGCTGCCCGGCGGCGAACTGCTTCCGAAATTCGTCCCGTCGTTCGCACGAGTCTGGCACGGCGAACTCGATGATAAGCTCAACCTGGAAGCGGCTCTCGACACGGCTCGAACGGCGATGGATCGTCGTGGCCAGGATCTGACCCTTGCCCAGGAACGGCTGCTGCGACATCTTCACCAACAGACCAGCGAACAGCGCAAGTCAGCCATCGTCCGCCAGCGCGCGCGACAGGTTGGCCTCTCGGTTGTCGGGTCGTAGGTGACGCTTGCGAGAACAGGATGGTGGATTCACCGCAGTGTCGCCTCACCCTTAGTTCGTTATGCTGCTGTGCTCGTCCGATGTTTGAATTCGGACGTTTGCCGTAGCCTCAGCAGAATCAGCAACGATGTCGAACCCCGGAAACGATCGCGCCGCGAGTATCGGCCTTTTCATTGGCCCCGTCCTGTTCGCCATGATTCTGTTGATGCCGCTTCCAGCAGGAATGACTGTTGAAGCTCGGCGAGTGCTGGCGGCCACGGCGTTAATGTCTGCCTGGTGGCTGACTCAGGCCATTCCGATCGCCGGCACGAGTCTGATTCCAATTGTCCTGTTTCCGCTGCTCGGTATTCAAAGTCCGGAAACGGTCAGCTCGGCCTACATCAACACTCAGGTCTTTCTGTTTCTGGGTGGGTTTATTATCGCGCTCGGGATCGAACGCTGGGGGCTGCATCAGAGAATCGCGCTGCACATTGTCAGCATTCTTGGAAGCAGCCCTCGGAAAGTGATTCTGGGATTCATGGTCGCGACAGCGTTTCTGTCGATGTGGATCAGCAATACGGCGTCCACGCTGTTGATGATGCCAATCGCCGTCGCTCTGGTGGTCTCGCTGCAGGACGCGATGAGCAGTTCCGGTGACGGGGCAGCGATTGAGAGTTCCGACGAAAGCAAAATCGACCGGAATGGGCCATTCGGTCCGTTTGGGATTTCGTTGATGCTGGGCATCGCCTGGTCCTCCAGCATCGGTGGCATGACGACGCTGGTGGGGACCGTTACCAACGTGCAGTTTGTGAGTCTCTGGGAAGCCAACTTTCCGGACGGGCCTCAGATTTCGGCAGGCCGATGGCTGGCCGCGTTCGGGCCGATCGGCATCGTCATGATTCTGGTGACCTGGGGAGTTCTGACGTTCCGCATGCCGACTCCGGGCGGTACCTCGATCAATCGTCAGTTCTTTATTGACCGACTGAAATCGCTCGGAAAACCATCCCGCTCTGAATGGCTGATGTTTGGAGTCTTCTTTTCGACGGCGATTCTATGGTCGTTCCGTCGGCCTCTTCAGTTTGGCGACGTCACGCTGGTCGGTGGCTGGGAATCGATGGCCGAATGGTTCGTCGGTGGCTTTCTACAGTCGGACATGAGCATTTACAAAAAGGGAGTGGTTCACGATTCGACCGTCGCCATCGGGATGGTCGTGCTGATGTTTATTCTTCCCGGAGAACGAAGCAGCAGCGGTCAGCAGCAGCGGCTGATGGACTGGCAGACGGCGAGGAAACTTCCGTGGGCTATTCTGCTGCTGGTTGGTGGCGGTTTCGCCATCGCCCGAGCGTTTGACGAAACTGGCCTGGCCGTTTGGGTGGGCGATGTTTTTGCCAGCACCGTTCAGGACTGGCCAATCTGGGCGTTGGTCGCTGCGATCTGCTTTTTACTGACGTTCCTGACCGAATTTTCCACAAACGTTGTGGTCATCAGTGTCATGATGCCCGTCCTGGCCGCCGTCTCGCTGCAACTGGATATTGATCCTCGATTGATCATGCTGCCGGCGGCGGCTTCGGCGAGCTGCGCATTCATGCTGCCGATTGGAACGCCTCCCAACGCGATTGTGTTCAGCTCGGGAGTGCTTTCGATGGGCGACATGGCTCGCAAAGGATTCCTGCTCAACCTGATCGGCGTCGTCCTGCTGACGCTCGCGACCGTGTTTTATCTCGTGCCGCATCTTGGACTCTCGACCGGTGGAACGCCGGACTGGGCCATTCCGAAAGACGCCCCCGCCTCGATCGCGGCGCCGGAGTAGACCGAATAGAATTCCCGAAACGCGCGGTCGAAGCGCGTCGCCAAACTGGATTTGTCACCTCGATCGACCAGAGAACTGCATCACAGAAAGCGGAACCATGAACCGACCGGCACATACTCACGGTGGCCAGAGCCTGCCCGATCCGACCATCAAACTGACCGAAGGCTGGCACTGTCTGCACATCAATTATCAGATTGACCAGGCGGCGCTGAACTCGGTGCATGAACACCAGCGGGCGGAAGGTCGCGAGCAGCTTGCTCAGATTCTTAATCCCGAACGCGAAGGTGCTCCCGAGCGGCTGCAAACGTCGATTCTGTCCGGCGGTCGAGGCGACATCGCGCTGATGATCATGGATCCCGACCCGCTCGTCATCGATCGGGTGAAGCAGGAAATTCGAGCTTCGCGGCTGGGAGTCGCCATGAAGCCGACGTACTCGTTTGTCTCGATCACCGAAGTTTCCGAGTACGTGCCGACGGTTGAGCAGTACAAAGAACGGCTCGAAAGGGAAGGTTGCGGACCAGACGACCCTTCGTACTCGGCTAAGGTCGGGGCGTACGAGCAGCGGCTTCCGATGATGAACAAGCAGCGAACCTACCCGGACTTCCCGGCGTTTCCGGTTTGCAGTTTTTACCCGATGAACAAAATCCGCGACCCGCACGCCAACTGGTTTGTCCTGCCATTCAGCGAGCGTTCCCGGCTGATGGCTGAACACGCCACCAGCGGCATCAAATTCGCCGGTCGAGTCAGCCAGCTCATCACTGCGTCGACCGGTTTCGACGACTGGGAATGGGGCGTGACGCTGTGGGGCCGGGCTCCTGAGCACATCAAAGAAATCGTGTACACAATGCGCTTCGACGAAGCCTCAGCGCGGTACGCCGAGTTCGGGCCGTTCTTCATCAGCTATATCGCCTCGCCGGAAGATGCCATCGCTCACGTCCGGATTTGAGCGACGTCACTCGGAGCAACGACGCTCAGAGTGACGACGGATACCAGCCGCAAATCAAAACAACCGGTCACTGTGCAGCGACCGGTTGTTTGTTTTTCTCGACGGATGTTGGACTGTCTCCGGACGAGAGCTTGCCCTGCGGTTCTGCCGGAATTCGGCAGTGCTTCTTCGTGACTCTGTACATGCTGAGTGCGAAGATTCCGGACGTCGCTCCCTGAAGGACGACATAAGCCAGAATCGCGGGGCCGTGCAGCCAGGTGCACGCGGCAGCCCAGGCAATCAGTAATACGGGAAGAAGTATCGGCAGTGGCGGGATGCGGTCGGTTATCTGAGTAAGCATGGGATTGCTGGTCGATACTCCGAGGGGGGATGTCATCAGCCTCATGCTGGCGACGAGGCCAAGGTCGAATTTCTATAAGCCGTCACTGATGAATGTAAACCCTGGTGCAAGGCAATTTTCAAAAGATATTCAAACCCGAATCCCGCCACTCTGCTTCGAAGTCCAAGTAACGGTCAGGCTGTCGTTGGCCGCAATAGCGACCAGGTCGGGTGCCACTACTGGCTTGCCCGGTAGTGAGCGAAATTTGAATTTGCACTGTGGGAAAGCCTGCAGTAGCACCCTTGACTTGAAACCGGAACGCTGTTTCTCGCCAGTTCTTTACTCAGCCTGGTAGTGGCGGGTGATCAGATCGTTCTGAAGCCACAGCAGCTTGTTGAACGCTCGCAGAGTTCGGCTGGTTGTCTCTGCATCAAGGCCCAGTCCGAGGATAGTCGCCAGCAGAGCGTCTGAAACAAATCCCATCAGCGCATTCATCTGAACCAGTGGAACATCGAGGTCTTTACTACCGGCTTTGGGAGTGTGCATCTTCCCGACCAGATCCAGATAGTTCAGCATGTTGCCGTCGTATGGCTTCGTCACGAGTCGTTCGAGGTAGCGTCCCAGGTGCTGCTTTCGGAACTCGATCATCTCATGGTCCATTTGCAAGGCGTCGAGGCTTTGCGGAACGTCGCCTTCGTATCCTGATTGACGAGGCACAAAATGCCGCTTCGTCGCGTCATACGAAAACAGCTTGTCGTAAACCGCGTCGACCAGCGATGGAACAAGCGGAGCCAGGTGGGCGGCGGAACCGTGAATCGCGGCGATGTCATCCTCGCCAAATCCCATGAACTCGGTGACGTATCCGAATCGGTAGCCCAGATCGGATTCCAGTTTCTGTTCGTCAATCTGTTGCATCGTGTTTCTCCGTGGCTTTTGTTGTTTCAGTCTGATTCAGGCTTCCGAAAGGTCAGCGAATCCGGCAGTCTACGCTCGTCATTCGCGATGATTCTGAAACTGGACGTTATTGTCCTGTTTCGGCGGTGAGTCTTGCGAGGCTTAAATGAGATGTCAAGGTCCAGTTTAGTTTGGACAGGGAATGCTTTCTCAATCTGTCGAATATGCGTTGCGTGCGGCGGTCTTCCTGGCGCGTGAGGGTGAGCCTCGCACAACGGCTCAAGTGGCTGAGGCAACGCAGGTTCCTGCCGCGTACCTTTCGAAGGTTCTGCAAGGGTTGTCGCGAGCGGGGATCGTTCGGTCGCAGCGAGGAATCGGCGGCGGAATGACGCTGGTGTCCGCGCCTGACGAGCTGACGATTCTCGATGTCGTCAATGCGGTCGAGCCCTTGCAGAGAATTGAGACCTGCCCGTTAGGATTGCTTGAACATGGCGTGAAGCTGTGCGCGCTGCACCGTCGACTTGACAACGCCATGAAGTCCGTCGAGGACGCGTTTCGCCACTCTACACTGGCCGACGTACTGGCCGACCCGAACCCAAGCGTCCCACTTTGCGGTGGCAACACCGCTGATGAGGCGTGATTCAGACCGGTTGGTGGGCCGTGTTCACCCTACGGATTCCGGTCGCGTACCCGTGTTATTACTCACTCGTGGCTTCGCCGAAGATGATCGTTCGGCTTTTTGACTGACATGCACTGCCATCATCGGTCATCATTCAGGCGTACGAGGCTGGAGAGTCAGCTCACAATTTCGCAACGAAGACGGGGCACGGAGAATGGAAGTCATGGTTGTTACGAATCGCTCAGAAAAAGTTCTCTCCGGATCAGTTTTGCGAAGTCGCTGGCAAAATCCACGGCCACGCCGACAGCTTCTTTCGGCAGTTATGATGGTAGTCGTTGCGGGTGGTCTACTGTTGCGGACCGGTTCGGCACCGGCTGATGACAAGACGAAGCAGATTGTCGGCGGCATTCTGAAGATACTCGTCGAATCTCAACTGCGAGGGCAGGGCGGTCCGAATCAGCAGCAGTTTCGGCCAGGAGGGCCACGACCGGGCGACCGGGCAACTCCGGAACTGGCCCACGCGAGAGTCGCGCTGCATTCCTTCAGGCAGGAGAGTATTACGTTGAGCACGCTTCTTCAGAACGAATCGGTACGAAATACTGGATTGCGATCGTTCGTTGGTGATGCGGTGCAGATCCAGGCTCGAGCAGACGCCATCTCGCAACGCAGTCGTGCGGTTCCCGATCATCGATTCATCATGCAGGATGTGCAGCGGCTCGATAGTGACTGGCGGCGGTTTTCGTACAGCCTTCAACAGGTTCCAAATCTTTCGCAGCCCTGCCGGGCGTGTATCGGGCAGCTCGACCAGTTCGACGCGGATTTGTGTAACTGTCTTTCGATCGAGCCGCAGATTGACCGCCGAACTCTGCAACGGCAAAGCGAAGGGCTCGCCGTTTACCTTCACGGGTTGAGCGATGATATTGACTATGAGCTGCGGCGTTCTCCTGCTCGGAATGATCTGATGCTGAAGGCCAGCCAGGCTCACCAGGTCGCGGTCGGATTTTCAGATACAGTCTCAGCGGGGCGGCCCTACGCCGAGCTTGTCCGCGAATACAAAGTGTTCCTGCGAAAGTGGAACCCTCTGGTTCGGGAACTCTGCGCCTTCGAAGGTCGCTTTATCGAACGCACCGTTTTGAGAATTCAGAATGTCAATCAGGAAATTCATGGGCTGCTCTGGCTGCCGCGTGGACTCGATCGCGAATTGCTGATTCAGTTGACGCGTGGAATCATGACCGAGGTCGATCGAATCTTTGATTCGGTCTCTCTGAGTCTGTTGATTCAGCTTCCCAACTATGAAGACGTACCGAGTTCGGCTTCAGACTTTTATGGGATCTGCCAGCATTTTGCAGACTGTGTCGAGTCTGAGAACGACCTCAATCAACTGGTGGATGCTTATGACTATCTGCCGTCGGCCTGGGTTGCGCTTTCGCGACATTTCAGAAATGTCCAGCACGATGGGATCAGGCACGCGTTGACGGAAATCGAATCTCGACTTGTCGCGCTTAGAGAACCACTGGGGATTCCTGGCGGCTTCGATGTAAACAATGCTCGTCAACGCGCCGGAGCGATCGAACGCCTCGCTGATCACCTCCATGCAGACGTCGAATCCTGGCTCCGCGGTGAATCGAAATACTCGAACGAGCGGAAGGAAATGCTCGAACACTGTGCGCATTTCAGGACGGCGTCCCGACAATTGCACGCGGCTCTGGTTCATGACACTCCGGAAGCCACACTGCGAGCCCACTGCTCGACGATTTATTCCGAGTGGGAATTACTTCATCGTCACATCGCTGACTGCGACGCGCCAGGCCGCGACCATATCAACGAGCTGCTGATCCAGATCAGCGTCGAGCTGGTCGAGCTGGAAGCGATGTTTCTCTGAGGCAAAGTGTTTTGAGGCACTGCCTCTCCGGGTTATTTCGGTTGCGGTTTTCAACGGTCTGCTGACCGGTACATTCCGAATTGTCGAAATCTCTCGCCAGGTATTTCGCAAACATATCAGCACTCGTTGACGCGATTCTCGCCGACCGGGTACGATGCCAGTCCTGTTTTTGCCGATAAACGATTGGTGCAGAAACAGTTGCCACCGATGTCCCGCCCAACAACTCCTCCCGGAGTCCCGCCATGCTGACGATCCTCGGAAACAAACATCGCCTCTGCGATAAGGTCTCGCGACGTGAAGCACTTCGAATCGGTGCGCTCGGTGTTGGCGGCCTGACACTGGCCGATCTGCTTCGAGCAGATGCCCAGAGTGGGCAGAGCAATTCACACAAAGCCGTCATTATGATCTACATGTGCGGGGCACCTTCGCACCAGGACATGTACGATTTGAAAATGGACGCTCCGGCGGAAATTCGCGGCGAGTTTCGTCCCATCCCGACGAACGTTCCCGGCATCGAAATCTCCGAACACATGCCGCGCACGGCAGCGATCATGGACAAGCTCGTGCCGCTGCGGTCGGTCGTTGGTTCTCCCAGCGGCGCTCATGACTCCTTTATCTGCTACACCGGCCGCACGACTCAGAACCAACCGCCCGGTGGCTGGCCGTCGGTTGGTTCCGTGACGGCGAAAGTGCTCGGTGGAACCAACCAGTCTGTGCCGCCGTTCATCGGCCTTTCTCCAGACACTGGCCATCCGCCCTACGGGTCTCCTGGTTTGCCGGGCTACCTTGGGATTGCTAACGCCGCGTTTCGACCCTCGGGGCCAGCTCGTCAGGACATGGTTCTGAACGGAATCTCGATGGATCGGCTCGGTGATCGGCAGAGCCTGCTGAGCGACTTCGACAATCTTCGTCGGGACGTCGACGCATCCGGCACGCTGGAAGGACTCGACACAATTACGCAGCAGGCGTTTGGAATTCTGACATCCAGCCGCCTGGCAGATGCGCTCGACCTTTCGAAAGAAGATCCGGAAGTCCGGGAACGTTACGGCAAGGGCGATTCAAAAAATTATGGCGACGGCGCCCCCAGAAATCTCGAACACTTCCTGACGGCTCGACGTCTGGTTGAAGCGGGAGCTCGCGTTGTCTCGTTAAACTTCGGGCGTTGGGATTTTCACAGCAACAACTTTGGGGGCTTGAAAGACACGCATTTGCCGATCTTTGACCGAGGCATCGCGACGCTGGTGGAAGATCTGCATGAACGAGGTCTTGCTGACGATGTCTCCGTCGTCGCGTGGGGCGAGTTTGGAAGAACGCCTCGTATCAACAAAGATGCCGGTCGCGATCACTGGCCGCGAGTTGGCGGTGGCTTGCTCGCCGGGGGCGGCATGAAAACTGGACAGGTCATCGGAGCGACAGATCGTCTCGGCGGTGAAGCCATCGAACGTCCGGTTCACTTTGGCGAAGTCCTCGCAACGATGTACAGCAATCTCGGTGTCGACGCGAAAAACGTCAAGCTTCACGATCTGGCCGGTCGCCCGCAGTACCTGCTCGATCACCAGCCGATGCCGGAACTCATTTAGACTCGACCGTCGGTTAGTCTGACGGTTTCTGCGACGCACGACACGATCCTGTCCCCGAACCGGCGTGAAAGTCAGTGCGTCTCTGTTTCGCGGTTATCAGAGCGTCGCCAGATTGAGATTCCCGTGGACAAGCCTCTGTTTGAGATCCTCGCGTACGAGCCCACAGAACTGGGGATGCTCTGTCTGCGGCGGCGCGAACTGCTGTGTGAGCCGGGAACCGTCATTACGGAAGTAACGCTCAACCATGAGTTCCTGATGAGCAGCTACCTGACGGCGTCGGAGCGCGCCCTGTCAGAGGTCGCGTTGACGATGCACGCGGGAGCTGATCTGCGAGTTCTCGTCGGTGGGCTGGGACTTGGCTACACCGCTCGAGCGGCTCTTCAGTCAGACCGCGTGGGACGTTGTGAGGTCATTGAGTATCTCCCACAGGTCATCGAGTGGCTCGCGCAGGGCATGGTGCCTTTGTCGGAAGAGCTGAACGCTGAAAACCGACTACTGGTAACCCACGGTGACGTTTATCGGAAGCTGCTGAGTCCACCCGAAGAAACGCACGACCTGGTTCTGATCGACGTTGACCATTCACCGGACGAAAATCTCGGCTCGGCAAACGGACAGTTCTATACTGCAGACGGATTGCGCCGAGCAAAACTTCACCTGGCCGAAGGCGGCATTCTGGGCGTGTGGTCGTACGCCGAAAGCTCGCCGTTCGTGGATGCATTACGGAATGTCTTTCGTGAAGTTCACGTCGAACCGGTGACCGTTTTCAACAACCTGATTAACGTCGAGCAGACCGACTGGTTGTTTTTTGCACACGATTAATCGAATTCCATCCGAGTGGTCACGATCAGCAGACAATCACCCAGCATTCATCACGCCAATTACTTTCTTCTCGCGCGAGTGATAAAGAATCATGAGCAGTTACCGCATTGCTTTGCTGCCCGGTGACGGAATCGGCCCGGAGGTTATGGACGCCACACGGCTGGTCCTTGATCGAATGGTCCAGGATATCTCTGGCCTCGATTTGACATTCACGTCGCACCGTGCCGGAGCGGGACTTTATCGCGAGACCGGCGAAACGCTGCCTGTTGCTGTGCTGGAAGATTGCCTCGCGGCTGATGCCGTGCTGCTATCGGCGGTTGGACTGCCGGACGTTCGTCAGCCTGACGGGACTGAGGTACAGCCTTTGATGATGGTTGGCCTTCGCCGGGCTCTCAATCTTCACTCCGCCATACGCCCGGTGAAGCTTTATCCCGGAGCGCCGTGCGCTCTCAAGAACGAAGGCCCCGGAATTGATTTCGTGATCATTCGAGAAAACCTGGAAGGTCTGTTCGCCTCGTTCGGCGGTGGCAGTCGAGTCGGCAACGAAGTCGTAACTGACACGATGGTGATCACGCGAAAAGGGACGAAACAGGTTGCCGACGTTGCCTTTCAATTGGCTCAGCGTCGCAACGGCCGACCGAGCGACGGGCGCAGGATGGTCACCTGCGTCGACAAAGCGAACATCTTTCAGAGCATGGCATTCTTTCGGGAAGTCTACTTCGATGTTGCAAAGTCATATTCGGATGTCAGTACGGAATCTGTCTATGTCGACGCTATGAGTCTTTACATGGTGCAGAATCCGTGGGACTTCGACGTGCTGGTCATGGAGAACCAGTTTGGAGACATTCTTTCCGACCTTGGCGCCGGCCTGGTCGGTGGACTGGGGTTGGGCCCGTCGGCAGAGGTCGGTGATCAACATGCGTTGTTTCAGCCTTCGCACGGAACTGCTCCACAGATTGCCGGAAAGAATATCGCCAACCCGATGGCAACCATCCTGTCCGCAGCCATGATGTTCGACTGGCTCGGAGACAGAAACAAGGACTCAGTTTGTATCGACGCGGCCATCACACTCGAAAATGCTGTGGCGAAAATCATCGCTAATGGCAGAATCCGCACGCCCGACATCGGTGGTTCATCGTCAACCACCGATGTCGCCATCGCGATCGCCGAGGCACTGGGGGTGTGAGCATTCAATCCCTCACGGCCAACGGCGATCGTACGTCTTACCAGTCGATACCATCCACATGAAGTCAGGGCATCGAGTTGCCCGTGAAAAATTCACCGCGTCGGTGATTACTTGAGCAGACGGTCGATCAAATAGTCTGTCGAGTTTCGATAGTCTGGATGTTTGCGGCCCGGATGGACGAGGACGACGTCAACACCGGAAGCTTTCAGTCGCTCTTCCAGCTTGACACCCATGATGCCGGAGTGCGTTGGGTCTTTGGGTGACGCTCCGACGACGGGCACTTCCCCACCGTAGAACATCGCGATTGGTGGGTCGTCTTTTGAGACATGCTCGATCGGTGAGTATTCATGAATCAGCGGCAGAACCTTTTCGCGGTTGTCGATCAGGCTTTGAAAGTTCGGCAGGCCGAAGGCGTGTGCACCGTAACCGTAGTTGGGCATCCATTCGCGAAGTTCTTTCGGATCGAGCGAAACCTGTGCTCCGTTAACAGCCGCGCAATAAAGTCGCGTTGACTCTCGAGCGATTGGATCGTCGCTCTTCGGGTCGGCCAGATCGTCATGGAAAGAGAGCCACAACGACGAACACGCACCGGCTGAGCCGCCGGTCGCTCCGATGCGTTTCTTGTCGAGATTCCAATCGGCAGCCTTCGAGCGAACAAACTGAAGCGCGCGAGCCGCGTCGCTCAAAGGCGCTTTGACTGGCGGCTCAACCTTGTCCGCAGCGGCGTTCTGAACGTAGCGATAGTTGATGGCGACAACGGAAATGCCTTTGTCCAGAAACGCCTTGGGGTTTGTCTTCTTGTCTCCGCCCCTCCAACCCCCACCGTGAATGTAAAACACAACTGGCATTGGGGTGTCCGATTTCGCCGGATAAAAGTCGAGAACCTGTCGTTCGTGGCTGCCGTACGGCACGTTGAGCATTTGCTTCAGTTCGTCAGCTCGACATTGCTGGCTGACAAGAAGCAAGGCAAGAACAGGGATAAGACGCTGCATCTGGAAGTCTCCGTGTTGAAGGATTGGTTGACTTTGAAAGCTCACCTGGCATGAACGATTCGTCTGGCGTCCAACCTTCTCATTGGGTCGTCAGGAATGCAACTGCCAAGGGGTAATTCGCCAGCCCGGCCATGTTCTCGACATGGACTCTTGCCGACAGACTTGTTGAAATGATTCATGCCCGAATAAGTGCGTCGATCTGTAGCGTTTCCTGAAATGTCGCCGTATTCAATTTTCCTGGATGGAGAGTCGTCACGATGAGCGAAATCAGTCGCCGAACCCTGCTTAGAACAGCTTCCGCATCGGCTGCTTTGCTGGCCATGAATCCGCTGGAAAATTTTCCGGGAATTACGTTGGCGGATGATTCAAAAACCGACTCGCTACCGATGCAGCTTTACAAAAGCCTCAGCGACGAACAGCGACAGAAAATCTGTTTGCCGGCTAATCATGAGCGGCGGCAGTTCATCAGTAACTGGTGGTACATCCACCCGGAACATCGCATTCCGGGCACGTTCGGTGATGAGCAGCAGGAACTGATCCAGAAGATTTTTGATTCGCTCCATCGGCCCGAGTTTCAGGCTGCGGTAAACAAGCAGGTCGAAATCGATCAGTACGGTGCCGTTAAGAATGCACCTTCGGTCGGCTTCTTCGGGACTCCTGAGGACAAAGACTTCGAGTTCATTTACACTGGCCACCACGTGACGCGACGCTGCAATGCTCACAGTGATGTGGGCAAGGGGTTCGGCGGCGCTCCCATCTTCTACGGTCACTTCCCTGACAAATTTAATGAAACGAAGGACCATCCTGGTAACCCGTACTGGTACCAGGGAAAACTCTTCAACGAGTTCGTTCAGGCTCTGAACAGCAGGCAGCAGGAGCAGGGTCTGGTTTCAAAAAATCCACGCAGCGAAAAGTCCGACGCCGTCTTAAAGAAGGATGTGTCGAGTTGGCCTGGCCTGAACTGTTCTGACCTCAGCGCCGATCAGAAGAAACTACTCGCTGAGACGATGGGTAGGATGATGACCATCTTTCGGGAAGACGACGTCACCGCCACGATGGCCACCATCGAGCAGAAGGGCGTGCTCGACCGACTCCACGTCTCCTGGTACGACGGTAAGTACGATATCGGTTCAGACAAAGTCTGGGATACCTGGCAGATCGAAGGTCCTGAGATGGTCTGGTACTTCCGCGGCCAGCCTCACATCCACAGCTATTTCCATCTGAAGAGCTGACCTTCATTGATGGGCTGTTGATTCGTGGATCGACTCCATGTTGCAGAGACTCGTTTGCAATTTTGATGTTCACCCGGTCCGATCTACCGGCAATCCCCACTCAACATATTCCCTTTTCATTTCGCGTTGATCGAATTCCTGGCAGAGTACCCACGGAGTTCCCTCGGCGCTGACTTCAGGAAGCGAGACCGATGATTTCTTCAAGCTCGACGCGCCGACAGTTCCTTGCCCGGTCCGGACTTGCTGCCGCAACACTGTGCGTTGGTTCGACGTCGATGGCTGCAGACAGGAAGAAGCCCGCATTTGAGATTTCGCTGGCTCAGTGGACAATCAATCGTGAATTGAAGTCCGGCAAGATCGACAATCTCGATTTCGCGAAAGTCGCGTCGGATCATGGAATCTTCGCGGTCGAGTACGTCAATCAGTTCTTCATGGATAAGGCCACCGACAAAGTCTATCTCGGCGAAATGAAAATGCGTGCGGCAGATTTGGGCGTCAAGAGTCTGCTCATCATGTGCGACCGCGAGGGGAACATCGGTCATCCCGACACTGCACAGCGGATGAAGACGGTCGACAATCATCGTAAATGGATCGACGCTGCGAAGTTTCTTGGATGCCATTCAATCAGGGTCAATGCGGCTAGCGCTGGTACCTGGGACGAGCAGGTCAAGCTCGCTGCGGATGGACTTGCGAAACTGACGGAATTCGGTGCCGAGCAGGGGCTGAACGTTATCGTCGAAAACCATGGAGGCCTCTCCAGCAACGCTGACTGGCTTGCGGAAGTCATCACGTCAGTGAACCACGAGCGATGCGGCACGCTGCCCGACTTCGGCAATTTCAGAATCAAGGACGACGAATCTTACGACTCGTATCGTGGGGTCAGAAAGCTGATGCCGTGGGCGAAGGGAGTGTCAGTAAAGGGTGTCGTGTGGGATGACAAAGGCCGGCAGTCACCGCTCGACTACGACCGCATGCTGAAAGTTGTGCTTGATGCTGGCTTTCACGGCTACTGCGGCATCGAACATGGGGGCTTCGAAGGTCTGAACGCATCACGAAAGGCTCTGGAAACGGCTCGCGATCGCCTGTCGTGAGAAGCTCCGCGAATAATTCATGAGTTTTCGATCCACGGGAAAGTATGACCTCGTCATTTGTGACATTGACGGCTGCCTGTCGCCGGAGTCTCACGCTCCGATCAATGACGCCGCACTTTCGAAAATCGCTGATCACAATCGTCGGGCAGTCGCACAAAAAGATCGCCCACTCGTGACGCTGTGCAGTGGGCGACCAATTTCGTTTGTCGAGGCGATGTGCCGATTTATTCACAACACGCTCGTTCCGTGCATCGGTGAAAACGGCGTCTGGCTGTACTCTCCGGACGTGAATAAGTTCGCAATGGATCCGGCAATCACCGCCGAACATCTCGATGCCGTGCATGCCGCGTCCAGACTGCTTCGCGACAGGTACCAGGCGAAGGGCGTCATCGAGCAACCGGGCAAGTCTGCGGCAGTGACCCTTTACCATCCTGACACAGCCTACCTGCGATCGATTCTGCCTGCCGTGAACGCAGAACTGACAGGTCAAGGATGGCCATTTCGAGTTTCGATGACCTGGTTCTATATCAATTGCGATCTGACTCACGTCAACAAAGCGACGGGCATCGATCGACTGTTTGCTGAAACAGGTATCGATCGCTCCAGAACTGCGGCGATCGGTGACACGATGGGCGACAAGTTCATGGCCGACAGCGTGAGCTTCTTTGCCTGTCCTGCCAACGCCGAGCCTGAGATTCAGCAATTTGCCAACTACATTTCGCCTCACCCGGAAATTGACGGCGTTCTCGACATCCTTCGTCGGTTGAACGACTGACTGGTCCAATTGAACACTGAAACAGAGCGCGAGTTACTCGTTCAAATGATGAAGAGTCGTTTCGCTGAACGACCCGCTGGAAGCAGCGGAAATAAGCCAGCCGGGCGGTTGTTTGTGGGCGCGGCATCATTGTTTGAGTTCGGCGAGACGCTTCATATAGATTCGCTGGACTTCGCGCATGCAGCATCGACCGTCCGCCGCGAGCGTCTGACATTGAGCGTTGCTGGACTGCGATTTCGCCAGCAGTTCCCGAATCCGTTCTGGCGTTCCCTGTTCCACGTCAGCTTCAATGTCTTCCAGAGTAAATCCAAAGCACGCGCAGATCGGGGCGGCGGGATCTTTCGGATAGATCGAAGACTGCAACTCGTCGATCGTCACACTTCGATCAAACTGGTCAAAGTAGACGACGTCGCATCGAGCAAAATCGCAGAACCAGGCGGCATCTCCCAGACCTTGCCGCAACGGCTCATTCACATGGTGGTCGAGCGTCGTTCTGATGACGGGAATACCGAGCGTTCTGCATCGCGGGCAGTACACACGGCCGTCCGAGTCGGGTTCGCGAGTAAAAGCCTTATTCATGAAATGGCCCCTACCGCGAATTCTGAGCGGGCGAATTCCGCCGGACATGGTCGATCGCAAATTGCACCAGTGGTTCGAGCCCCTTCGTCAATTCCGGATGCGGGCTGAAGCAGATGACACGTCCACGGCCATACTGCCCGAGAGCGATTGCTGTCGTTCCCTTCATGACGCCTTCAGGTGCTCCGTTCTTCGCGATTTCTGTTTCGAAAGTGGCGATCACTTCGTAATCGTCAATGTCCGGTCGGTTGCCGGGGGCCAGTAGCGGTCCCTGTGCGTAGTGAATTTCCAGTTTCTGATTCGTTGTCTTGAGAAGCTGCTTTCCGGCATCGGTGACAGCGATCTCGACCGCTCCGCGTCCGCGAGCCCAGTGCTTCCGATCGACGACTTTTGCATCGAGGATATTGAGTGACCATTCATAATCCGCCGAAGCCAGATAGGCTCCTGCGCAAATTCCGATGAAACCGCCACCGCGGCGGACAAATCCGCGAATCTCTTCCCGTCCTGCTGTGGCCAAATGTCGTCCCTGGGTGCCACCACTTCCGCCAGGCTGAATCAGAATGTCCAGGTTAGAAAGCATCCCGGACCGAATTTCTTCGGCGGTCAGTTTCGTGACAGAAACTTCCTCAAACCTGCTGAGAGCATTCAGGAGATCATTCACGCTTCTGCCGACTCCGTCATCGACATAAACACCGACATGCACTTTGCCCGGAAGTTTGGGTTTGATGCTGGTTTGTGTGCTGCGTTCGCGAGTCGGGAGATACTCTTTTGCAAAGGCTGTCGTTGCCTTCGCCAGCCTGTTGACCGTCGACGTAAGTGCCTCAGTTGAACGCAGGTCTTTCCCCACCTCCAACTGGATAGCGTCGAGCGTTCCATTGGAAGCACTTCCATAAGTGACGACGATATGACCGCCGTCATAGTTGACGTGCTCAGCATCGTCCGAGTCGACAGCAGGGATCACCGGGAAGCCCTGCCTGGCCAGTTGCCCGAACAGGCTTGTCTGACCGACCAGCGACTGGCGACCGAATCGATTGATCAGGTGCCTGGTTGTCTTGCCGTTCTGAGTACCTCGGATGATTGCCTTCTTGTCAGCACTTTGCCCGTGAATGTCCAGCAGAACTCCACGTCCCCAGCGTTCAATGACTTCACGTCGCGCTCCTGCAAGTTCGCTGTGGTAAGCGTCGTAAACCGCACTTGCCTCGTCGGACTCATAGGCCGCGTGGCTGCGGCGGTTTGCATCGACGTACTTACGGTGAAAGCGGGCGATCACCACGTAAGGCCGTTTGCCAGACTCCTTCTCTAAAGCATCAGCCAGTAGTTCAGTTAACTTGTCTGTGTTGATGTCTGATCTGGAAACGAACGATTTGATTTCAGTTCCGCGACGTTCGGGCACACCGGGGATGGCTTCACGGCCACCGTGCGGTGCCGAAAGGATGATCGGCAGGTCGCCGGACTCAACGGTGATAAGTGGATTGCCTGCAGCGTTGCTGCTTGAAGAAAAGGCGATTGCCAAAGCTGTCAATGCAATCGTCAACAGATGCGAGACCGGCTTCTGTTCCATGTAAGTGTCTTTCAGAACTACGGAGTTGAGGTCTGTCGAGCAGCGCCGATCACGATGTGACCTGCTGGACCGTGCAACCGTTTCCCACGTTCAGGAAAGCAATGGACAATCCTTATACCGCCCGCAGGCTCAAAAGAGGAACTCATAACCAGCGCGAAGCACCAGCGAGTGAAGGGCCGCAGCGACACCTTGCTTAGTCCGGCAACTCGATATCAAAGAATCGGCAGGCATTCGCGGTGGTTATCTCTGCCATTTCGGTCGGTTGCAGACCGTGAGCTTCGGCGAGGCTGTTGAGCGTGTGCTGGACGTAAGCGGGCTCGTTCCGTTTTCCACGATAAGGAACGGGAGCCAGATACGGAGCGTCGGTTTCGACAAAGACTCGGTCCTTCGGCAGTCCGCCTGTAATCGCACGAAGCTCGTCGTTGCGTTTGAAGGTCAGCATCCCGGTAAAGGAAAGGTGCATCCCCATCGCCAGGCATTCTTCCGCAGACTCGGCTGTCTGGCAGAACGAATGCATGACTCCATTCAACGTTCCCTTTTCGGCGTCTTTCCGCAACATCTGACGGACTTCGTCATCAGCGTCACGGCAATGAACGACAAATGGTTTGGCGATTCTTCGCGACAACGCAAGATGACGAAGAAAGTAGTCGCGTTGCAGCTCTGGCGGAGCGTAGTCCCAATACCGGTCCAGCCCGGTCTCGCCGATGGCGACAACCTGATCGTGTTCTGCAAGTTCCTCGATGACGTCCCAATCGCCTGCGACCGCAGCCGCTGTGTAGTTGGGGTGAATTCCGACGACTGCGTAAACAGTCGGGAAACGTTCTGCGAGTTCGACTGAACGACGGCTGCTATTCGCATCGGTGCCGATTGTGACGATGGCGGCGACGCCATGATCAATCGCATTCTGGACGACTGATTCAATATCTTCTGCAAAGGAATCTTCGTCGAGGTGACAGTGCGTGTCGATCAGTTGCATAACGAAAGTCCTGCTCAAGACGACAAATGCAACTTCACAAACGCCAGGCAAAAGCAACGCCGAGACGTCGGCAAAGCCCAACGACTTCAAGACTCAAGTACGACACTAACAACCGTTAGAGCGACTTCAAACTTTCCAGCGTCTGTTCCTCATCGCTGGCCAGCTGCTCGACGAGACGGAGGGCTTCGGGATCGTCAGATAGCTTCGAGGCAGCGTCTTTGAAAGCAGCGACTACTTCGGTTCCATTTTCGACAAGACGCTTCTTCGCGAAATCAAGCGTCACAAAATGCAACTCGGAGCAATCCCTCGGATAATTCGCACCCGACACAACCGCTCGACGGTCCAGCAGAAACGATGCAAGTCGTTCTGCGCTGAATTGCTGCCGACGAACCAGGCCCATGAACGCCTCGTTCCGAGCCTGCTCGGCTTTGCCTGTCCACGGCCAGCTCTCACCAATGTACTGGAGCAGACTGTACCGAACCCGGTTCAGCAGGTCATTCAGAATCTGCAGACTCGCTTGATCACTCATAGCTGGAAACCAGACTCCGGAACTTCTCGAACAGTTTGCCTTTGGTTTGCTCAAAGCTGAACTGGCGCTTGTTTTGGGGTAACGACAACAGAATTCGAACTTGTCTTACGGAATCAGCCAGGTGGCGACTCCGTGAGCCAGACTGGTTGTCCACGTTGGAAAAAGACCTAGCAACAACACTGGCAGTGCAATTAACAAAGCGTAGTTACCAATCGTCGATGGCACATCGACGGTCCGAGCACCTTCCAATGGTTCTTTCATGAACATCGCCTTCAGAATTCGTATGTAGTAGAAGAGACTGAAGACTGTGTTCGCACCGCCGACAACCAGCAGCACCCACATGAACCAGTGGACGTTGCTGGCGATGTTGAAGAGCGACATGAAGATCACAAGCTTGCCCCAGAATCCCCCCAACGGTGGAAGTCCGACAAGGCTGAAAACACAGAGGACCATGCAGGTGCACAAGGCCGGTGCTTGCCAGCCAACTCCGTTGAAAGAATCCAGTTCTTCACTGAATGTCTGATTTCGCAGCAACGCGATGACCGCAAAGGCTCCCAGATTCATGAACAGGTAAACGAAGAGGTAGAAAAGCAACCCTTCGATACACATTCGGCTGGCCTCTGCGACGTCAAAGCCTTCAACAGAAGAACCCTTTGACATAACCACCATCAAGGCAGACACAGCCATCAGCATGAAGCCAGCGTGAGCAATCGTTGAGTAAGCCAGCAGGCGCTTGACATTAGTCTGCGAGTAGGCGGCCAGATTTCCAAATGTCACCGTGACGGCGGCAATTGCTCCCAGCCCAAGGCCGATTCCAGTTGTGAATTCCGGATATGCATCTGGATTATCGCCGACCAGTGCCAGGCAGAATCGTACGAGAAGCGCAAATGCAGCCCCCTTAGAGGCGACCGACAGAAAGGCAGCAACTTCAGCAGACGCACCTTCGAAAACGTCCGGGCACCAGAAATGAAACGGCACGAGTGACAGCTTAAATGCCAGTCCAACCAGGACCATAAGGACTGCAAACAGCACCGTTCGTCCTTCAGCCGTGCCGGCTCCACCAGCGTCACCAAGAACGATGGCCAGGTGACTGGCCAGATCCGGCAGACTCGCCGTGCCAAGAATACCAGTCAGAAGGCTGATGCCGTAAAGCATGACACCAGCGGCACCGGCTCCATAAACCACGTACTTGAAGGCGGCTTCGCTACTCTTCCGGTTCCCTTTAAGAAATGCAACCATCGCGTAACCAGGGACACTGGCCATCTCGATTCCGACGAAAAACATCAGCATATGGTTGGCAGAAGCCATGATCATCATGCCAACCGTTGCACCAAGCATGAGCGTGTAGAAGTCTGGTCCATCTTCACGGTCCGGAATTCCCGTAAGCACGGTCAGGGCCACCACGAGCACTAGAAACAGTGCCAGCAGTCCTCGAACGAATGCTCCAAAATGGTCGAAGACCAGTAGTCCAGTGAAGAACTCACCCGGCTCCTGAGCCTCTTTCAGCAAGTCAAGCAGTTGCGTTCCGCAGAGACCAAGAGCGATCAGCGCTCCGATGAGCGTTGTGAAGTACGGAGGAATCCAGCGGTCGACAGCGCCAAACAAACGCAACAGCAACAGCAGAACGATCGTGATACTCAGCGCGAGCTCCGGCGCAAAGTGACAGAGCGAAGTCTGCACCGTTTCGTCGATCAGGTTGTTGAGGAGTGTCCCGAATGAAGTCATGAGGGATATGTCTTTAAGTCATTCGTCCGAGATTAGTGAAGGACAAGCCGCTTGGGGTTTACGGAGCTGGTACCGCAGTGATGGCAACACCAGATTGCTGTGCTGCCCGTAATCCGGCGTCCATTCCATCAACCACTTCTGCCATTGAGCCATTCATCACGTCGAACATCAGGTTTGGGTAGACACCGAGAACAACAGCCATCACCAATAGCGTGATGGCGATGGTTGCTTCGCGTGCATTCATCGGGGTGATTTCTTCTGCATGAGGGCCTTTGTACTCGGCTCCCAGATAAACCCGTTGGAGAGTCCACAGGATATAACCGGCTGTGATAATGACGCCTGAGGCGGCGACGATTGCCAGAACTGGAGAGAAGTTCCAAGTACTTAGTACAACCAAAACTTCACCGATAAACCCGCAAAGGCCAGGTAGACCAAGGCCGGCGAAGAAGATTCCAGCTGCAAGGCCCGAATACAAAGGCATTAGTCCGAAGAGACCACCGAACTGGTTCAGGTCACGATGGTGAACCCGGTCATAGATCACGCCAACCATGAAGAACATCCCGGCGGATGAAACTCCGTGAGCGATCATCTGGAACATGGCTCCGCTCATGCCCATCAGCCAGTAGTCTCGCCCGGAGGTAACCATGATCCCGTTTTCGGCGGTGATCTTCCAGACTCCCATGCCGAGGATCACATAACCCATATGGCTAACCGAGCTGTAAGCAACCATCCGCTTAAAGTCGGTTTGAGCCAGCGCGGCAAAACCGCCATAGATAATGCTGATCACGCCGATAGCTACCAGGGTGTAAGCCGCGTACTGGGCTCCCACCGGGCAGATAGGAAACGCGATTCGCAGGATCCCGTAGCCACCCATTTTCAGGAGCACGCCCGCCAGAATCATACTGATCGGAGTAGGGGCTTCGACGTGCGCGTCAGGCAACCAGGTGTGGAACGGGAAACACGGAACTTTGATCGCAAAGCCGATAAACAGCAGAATGAAAGCCGTGATCTGAGTGAACTCATCAAACTGCAGTCCCGGCACGTTGCCCTGACCGATTTGAGTCAGTCTGAGAATGTTAAATTCATTGCCGCCGCCGAAGTAGAACATCAGCATGGCGATCAGCATCAGCACACTGCCAGCGAGCGTGTAGAGGAAGAACTTAATTGCCGCGTATTCTCTTCTGGGTCCGCCCCAGACACCGATCAGGAAGTACATCGGGAGCAGCATGACTTCCCAGAACACGTAGAACAGGAAGAAGTCGAGTGCGAGGAAGACGCCCAGCATGCCAGTTTCGAGCAACAGAAACAGGATGAAATAGCCCTTGTGAAGCTTGTTGATGCTCCATGATGCCATGGCGGCCAGCATGCTGATGAAGCTGGTCAGGACGACCAGCGGCAGGCTGATGCCGTCGTACCCAAGGCGGTAGTGGATGTTCCACGAGCCAATCCATTCGGCGGAGACTCCATTCACGCCGTCCACGACCGGCTGGATTCCGGTTTCATTTGCGTCGAAATTCGACCACAGCATGAGCGTAAAGACAAACGTGATTGCCGTAATGACGACGGTACCAACCCGGAGTGCCTCAATAGCCTTACTGTTAACCAGCAAAGCGATCAAAAGCGCACCGATCGTCGGTGTGAAAATTATTAATGACAGACCTAGGATGCTATCCATGATGACCGTTCTGACCTCGGAGTCGAAACCCGTTGATTCCGTTTATTGAACTACTTACGCCTTAGGCATGAACGCGAAAAGGAGTGCGAACAAGGCGACGACGCTGACCGCGATAAACATCACGTACTGCCGCATTTTTCCGGTCTGGAATACCGTGAGGCTCATTCCAACGGAACGAGTCACGTTTCCAACGACATTCACAAGCCCATCTACAATCTTCTCGTCAAACTTCCTGTCGACGGTTCCGATCCAGACGGCAGTTCGTGCTGCTGTATGAAGGATGCCGTCCAGAATGTTTTTATCGAAGCCTGCACACCACCGACCGACAATGTGAGCCGGCCGGACGAATGCAGCGTCATAGAGATTGTCAAACTGCCACTTCTCGACGAGGAATCCGTGAACTCCAGAGAACTGTCGCTTGATCATTTCCGGATTAACGACCGGTCGGCAGTACAGGAAGAACGCGGTGAGAGTTCCTAACGCGGCAGCAAGCAACGCGACCACTCCAGCCGTGCTGTGCACCTCATGAATCGCGTGATGCGATGGCAAAGCTATGTTGGCGACTCCACTGTGCTCGACACCAGCAGCCACTCCCAGTGGTTCACTGTGGCCGATCATCTGATAAAGCGGGCCATTCTCGCCGCCGAGAGCACATCCGGCTGCAAAGAGTGAGAGAACCAGAAGCGGTGCGAACATCACGGCAGGACTCTCGTGGCAGTGATCATAGACATGTTGATCGCGAGGCTTGCCAGTGAAGGTGTAAAACCAGAGTCGGAACATGTAGAAGGCAGTGATTCCAGCGGTCACAAGCGGCGTCAGGAACAGCAGAAAGTGAACCGGGTTCAGCTTTGTATAAGCGAGTGCTGTCGCCACGATCGCGTCTTTGGAATGAAACCCTGAAAACGCGATCGAGGTCCCTGGAATGGCGAGCCCGGAGATGGCGATCACGCCAACCAACATCGTGTAAGCCGTAATTGGCATCTTGTGACGCAGGCCACCCATTTTGGGCATTTCCTGCTCGTGATGGCAGCCATGAATGACACTACCCGAGCAGAGGAACATGAGCGACTTGAAGAAGGCATGAGTGACGAGGTGAAACAGTCCGGCAGCCCAGCCACCCAGTCCGATCGCCAGCATCATGTAGCCGAGCTGGCTCATCGTTGAGTAAGCGAGAACGCGTTTGATGTCGGTGGCGACGACGGCGATGGTGGCGGCGACGAACGCCGTGATGCAGCCAACGTAAGCGATCGTCAAGAGCACTTCCGTCGTGAAGACAGGGTAGAACCGGGCTGCGAGGTAAACACCAGCTGCGACCATCGTTGCTGAGTGGACCAGGGCCGATACGGGAGTCGGACCTTCCATTGCGTCGGGAAGCCACGTTTGAAGTGGGAACTGAGCACTTTTGCCGATGCATCCACCAAACACACCCATACCGGCAATGACCAGTAGGAAGTAAGGGAGCGTCTTGTTCGGCTGACCGTTCTCCGGTGCTGACCAGTGACCGTCGTGTCCCGATGTTTTGAGAATGACCTCATCACCATCACTGGAAGTGACGATCTCGCCGTCAGCTCCGCGAATCATGCTGAACAAACCAGGCTGTTCTTGCCCGCCGATTTCAGTGTCACCGAAACTGAAGGTTCCGCAGTAGGTCCACAGAATCATCAGGCCGATGATAAACCCGAAGTCGCCAACTCGGTTGACAATGAATGCTTTGTTGGCAGCAACGTTTGCTGACTTTCGTTCGGTGTAGAAACCGATCAGAAGGAAGCTGGAAATACCGACCAGTTCCCAGAAAACAAACACCTGAAAGATGTTGCCTGCGAGCACGATGCCAAGCATCGAGAAGCAGAACAGCGACAGGAACGAGAAGAAGCGGTGGAATCGGCCCGGCCGATGAACGTGATGCCCGTCGCTGGTGTGAGCGTTGTGGTCAACATACTCGTCGGTCAGCTCGTCCGACATGTAACCGACGGCGAAGATGTGGATGCAGGTGGCGATTAGCGTCACCATGCAGAACATCAGGATTGTCAAGCTGTCGATGTAGTAGTCGATGGACAGGTTCAATGCGCCGAAAGTTGCGAGCGTGTAGAACGTGCCAGAATAAGACGGCCCCGGCCCGTGGTGAGCGGCGACGTCATGAGAACTGTCTCCGTGCTCGCCTCCGTGGACGGCATCATGATTGCCGCTGTCGGTGTGTTTGCCGTGGCTATCGTCTTTTTCATGCTTGTGCTCGCCATGGTTTTCTTCGTGGCCATCAGCAGCAAGTAATGCGACGGAGTGGTGTCCGGAGTCGTCACTGGCGGCAAATACCTGCCAGTGATTTTCCGTGCCCCAGCGAAAAAACGTGAACGAACTCAGCAGAAAACTGGCACCGATACAGGCAATCGCCAGATAGGCTGCTCTTTTGTCCTGCCGATTTCTTCCCCATCGCCCGCCAAGAACCTCGATGCAGAAACCGAATAACGGCAGCAGCCAGGCCAGAAGCAGGTAATTGGAGAGTTCGGAACCGAGACTTTCCATGAGATTCTCTACGAGCTAACCGAAAGGAGTCGGGAAAAGCTGAAATTACTAACCACGCAGTTCGTCGCCGCGATCGACGTCGATGGTCAAGTGGTTGTTATAAAAATTAAGTGCGATGGCCAGTGCGACGGCCGCTTCCGCAGCTGCCAGCACGATGACGAACAGTGAAATCACGTGCCCATCCAGCCCCATCGACGAGTACCTTGCAAACGCTACGAAGTTCAGGTTAGCACCGTTCAGAACCAGCTCGACACCCATCAGAACGCCGATACCGTTTCTTTTTGTCGTCATGCAGATGACTCCGCAGACAAAAAGTACGGCACCAATCGCGAGAACATAGTTCAGGCCAATTGCGTCCATTGAGAACTCGCATTCCAGAAACAAAACACGGACAGAGCCAGGTCCGAACAGTTTGAAAATATTGAACTAAGATTCTGCTGAAACTCGACGTTTCGTACGAGCGAGATATGCAGCACCAACCAGAACAACCAATAGATGGACCGAAACAATCTCGAAAGGCAGCAGATAGCCGGGAGCTTTTCCTGCTTTGTCCGGTCGCAGGCCAACAAATGACATTGCCAGCGGTCGAACGGTATTTCCCGACGAAGCTTCGTTATAGCCTTGCGGTGCCACACCTTCGACTGCCGTAACACCAGCAAGTTTTGCTTCGTTCCGATCCCAGTCAACGCTCCACACCGTGAAGGAAAAAACCGAAAGGAACAGAACGCCAATCCCTGCTGCGAGAAAACCCTCAGCAGGAGACGTTCGAATCTGCAGGAGCGTGGAACTCGATGTGAGCATCACTCCGAAAATCAACAGAACGATTGTCCCGCCGACATAAACCATCAGTTGAGTCGCGCCGACAAAGTCAGCACTCAGCAGAAAAAACAAAGCACTGACCGATGCCAGACAGATAATCAGGCTGAATGCCATTCGGACGACGTTCTGGCAGATGACCACTGAAATGGCCCCGCCGCAAGTCGCCAAAGCAAACAGTGCAAAGAGTAGTTGTTCGATGTTCACTCTGTCACCTCGCCATCGACAGCCGCGATCTCGACGTCTGTTTCAATTGCTGTCGCGACCGCAGCTTTTGTAATTGGTGCCGAAAGAGGCAACAGTTGAGGACGGCCTGTCTGGAGCACAAGAGCCATCGGATAGATGACTGCCGCGAGGAACAATGCACAGGACATCGGCAGCAAGTACTTCAGGCAGGTGGTCATCACTTGGTCAATTCGTAGTCGAGGCAGCGTCCAGCGAACCCAGATTTGAAGCAGAACGAGCTTCGAAGCTTTCAGCATCAGAATTCCGGCACCAATCGCGTTGCCGAGAATGACGGACGGATCCAGAACGTTTGTGGAACTTCCCTTGAGCGACCGAACGATTCCGAAGCCGTCATCCCAGCCACCGAGGAAGAGAATTGCCGCAACAGCACTCACAAGGAACATGCTGGCGTATTCTGCGAGGAAGAAGAACGACCATCGCATTCCGCTGTATTCTGTCAGGAAGCCGGCAACCAGTTCACTCTCTGCTTCCGCAAGGTCGAACGGAGCTCGTTTACAGCTGGCAGTTGCACAGACGAAGTAAACGATAAAGGCAGGACCAGCAACTGGATTGAAAACGTTCCAGTGAAGAAACGGCGGCAGTCCATTAACCCAACCGGCGGACTGATAGTGAATCACTTCGTTCAGATTCAGCGTTCCGGCCATGACGATCGGCACCAGAGCACAGATCGACATGGGGATTTCGTAGCTGACCATTTGAGCCGCTTCACGCATCCCGCCGAAGAGTGCCCACTTTGAACCACTCGCGTATCCGGCAAGAATGACGCCGATAACTTCGAGCGAAAGCATCGCGAAGAGCAGAAACATTCCGACGTCGAGCGAAACAGCCGACCAGCCATCCGTGAACGGCAGAAACATGAATGCCGCAAAGGAAGCAATTACAACGACGTAAGGAGCGACCCGAAAGAGTGGCTTATCAGCAGCTTCAGGGGCGAGGTCTTCTTTCTGAACCAGTTTGCCGCCATCAGCGAGCGCCTGCAGCCAGCCGAAACGACCACCAACTCTTGTCGGACCAAGGCGGTCCTGAATTCGTGCGGAGACTTTTCGTTCTGCCCAGATAAAGACAGCAGCGGGCAATCCAAAAAATGCACCGACAAGAGCCACGTGGACAACCGCAGCGATCGCGACACTGCACGATTCACATCCAGTGATGCTGCTGATTATCTCGGCGAGGCTTTCTGCCGCCAGGATGAGACTCATTGCCCGTCCTTTTATGGTCTCGGTTTTCCGAACGTTTGAGAAATCAAACGCTCCAACGAACTGCTGAATCGCACGACACTGTCAGCAGTCCGGTCGCTGATCAGCGATCAAAAAGGCTCGACATTCCGATGTCGCCCCGAACGGCTTCCCGTGAAGCGCGGGAACTATGACGAATGACTTTCGACCGTTCAAGCAATCACGTTTTGAATTCGTACGGCACAGGCACTTCAGGGCACTATTTCTCACGATTGAGAATGCAACAGGAATGCGCGGCCGGCGAGACGAGCAGCGTTCCTCTGTAAAAGTTCAGTCTTCAAGCAACCAGTTCAGCGCTGCCTGGCTGGCTTGCTCAAGCGCGGGAATGGCCCCTTCGCGACCGTAGACCGCGCATACGGATGAATGGCTGATGGCGCGAACTCTTGCCAGAGCCAGTGATTCATCCGAAACGTTACCGTAGCTTTCAAGCAGTCGGCGTCGCCCAGCAGCATCAAACAGTGACCACGCACACGCAAGATCGGCGGAAGGATCTCCCGCGTGGACGTCTCCCCAGTCGATGATTCCAGCCAGCCGAGCCTCACCGTTCATTTCAGGCGGTTCGACAATGACATGCCGTGAATAAAGGTCTCCGTGAACCAGGCAAGTCGTCTCCGGCGGCTTGCACAAAGGAATCAGTCGACCGAGCAGCCGTTCCCAACGCACCGGACTGTCAATAATGCCGAGGTTTGCTGCTCTTGCGAGATGCTCACTGGCCTGACGCGATCGCCGCTCGATGTCCAGTCGTCCGAATGTGTCTCGCGGTGCACCAAGCGAAATCGCCTCATCCGCCGATACCGAATGCAGCGATCGCAGAAACTCACCGAGTTTCTCGGCCAGGCGGAGCCGCCGATCCGGTGCCGGAGCTGCCTCGCACAGTTCGGCTCCAGAAATCAGCGGATATCCGGCAAACGGCCACGGATATTCTGAATTCGGCTTCCCGGCTCGACGTGGACACGCCACCGGAGCTGTCAGTCGATCCGCAATCGCCGGCACCACGGCCAGCTCTGAGTCGATTAACTCCGCTCCGAGCTGCCGACGAGGAAATCGAAACACCCAGTCATCGCCCACCTGCCACGCCGAGTTGTCGCAGCCTTCGCCCAGCAGATTGAGCGAACAATCAGTGAACTCTGGAAACTGCTCGTCGAGAAGCTGCCGTGCCAGTTGCTCAGAAATTTCAAATTCCGCAATCCAGGGAGAATTCATCGTCTCTCTTTCAGTAGCCAGTCGCTCAAGTCCGATTCAGAGCGGCGAATCAGCAATCCACTCTTCCGGGACAGGTTGCTGGTTTGAATGTTCGCATTGCTGATGATTGCTGCCGCGCGCAGACCTCAATACACTGCTCCGCGACGGTGATCGATAGCTGGTTTATCGATCACTGCCGCCACCCGGCGCCGCATGATAACAGTGCGAGTTGCCCCCGTAGATCAACTGGATAGATCGTCGGCTTCCGAAGCCGAAGGTTGGAGGTTCGAATCCTCCCGGGGGTATTTTGTCGGCCGGGGTTTGCGAATAATTGCCCGCCCGTCTGATCAGCCTGCTCTTGCTCTCAGAGAGTCATGACGCTTTAGCGGTCTGCGTGTCGCAAAATTCGCGGCTCTGCTGCGAGTCGACCCTGCCTGGTTCTTGGTTGACAGGCAACCTCAGTGTCACCGGCGCGAAGCAGGCAGGAACCTCTAACGCCGCTGAGCAGCCCAGCCAGTATTGCTGGACGCGTAGAGGTGGTGAGTTTGTTCCGGCCTGCTGTCATGCCTTTGAAAAAGGCACTGCCGCGCCGTGATAAGTCGTTCCATCATCCGTTTTCAAATTGAATTAACGTCTTCAGAAACGCTGGATACGGACGGTGAAACGTCTTGCGCTTTCGGCACCCAGCCATAAGTGGTCGGGGCACCCTGCAGTCGCACTTAACGAGTTCAGGAAGCTGTTCCATCAAAGTTGGTGAACTTCGCCTAGTGGACATTGTTCTGGACACTGACGATGTAGTCCCTTTTCGAGGCGAGACCCGGCCAGTCTGACTGACCGACCCTGCTGATCCGTTTAAACGTCTGGTTCCTGTGTCCCGCCTTAAGGCATCTGGCACTTTCTCATCTCATCCGGACAGCTTCGCTGTTTCGACGATAATCCAAAATTTTTTGAGCAATCGCTGCCGCAGGTGTCCGACCATTGCCGTTCTCGACTCTTGATTCAGTGTCCGATCAAGCTGCGGGCTACCAAGGTGAATACTCTTGACCACATTGCAGTGTCGCCCCCTTACGGTTGACCATTCGAATGTTCGACCCTTCGCGCACTGGATATTGGGCAGAGTCTGGGGAAGCTGCCCAATGGGACGTCGCAGGAATGTGCTGGCCAGCACACCAGGGAGATGCCGCATCTTGTATCGAGGCAAGTTCATGATGCTGTACGGGAACCATTGCGAAGGGAGATTCGCGAAGGGGGTGGTGGATAAAACCCGCGCGAAGACGCAGATGTTTGTGACGACAACGCAAATGAAGGGGCTTCCATGCCTTTGATGTTTCCTGCTCGGCATGCAGAGTCGCATGCGCATGGAGTCGATGATGTTGACCGGGTGCGAGAGATTGTCCGACGGACACTTCGCGACCTTTCCTGGACTATCGAGCAGCAGATGGCTGACAGGATTTTCGCAAAGACCTCTGCGAGTATCTGGTCGCTGGGCGAGAACGTTGAGATTGAGTGGCGGCAGGAAATGCACCTGTCAATAACCAGTCGATGTGCAGTGCCGACTCAATGCTTCGACTGGGGTAAGAACCGCGAAAACGTTGCGGCCTTCATGAGCGGCTTTCAGAACAACGTCACACTCGCGATTGAAGCAGAGGCCTTTTCAAGGGACAGCCATGTCGAGTCACCCGAAGCTTTAAGACAGCCTGCGAATACCGTCGCATCGGAAGCAATCGGAAATGCGTCAGTCGAGTGTGGGCAATGTCGGTTTAAAGTGTTGAGCGAAGGCCGTTCCGGGATGTTCATCGTTGAGCCGATCACCGGGAGTGGTGTAGCACGAAGAAAAAGGAAGCGGCAGCGGAGTTTCCAACTGACAACCGGCTTCACTCGCAGCGAGCACCAATTCACTGCCCTGCACGGCTCCGTGCCTCTGACGAACGTCTCGAAGATTCTGATTCAAGCCGGTCATGAAGGCAGAGCCGGCTGCGGTCTGGCCATCATGTGTCTGGTTCTCAGTTGTACGGTGGTCGGGTTTATTCTGGCGGTCTATCTGTGGCAAAAGGCATCCAAGGGTGTAACCCCTGCCGTGACGTTCTTCTACGACAGCGCTACTGGCAACAGCGAGATCGACGAATACAGGATGAAAACCGTTGATCTGGAAGATGCGAACGCCGCCGACGCGGTTCATAGCTTGCTGACCCGGCACACATTTATTCCCACGCTGTACCACCAGTGACTCAGTCGGATCAAGCGACGCTCCAATCTTTCAAGCCACGGCGTCCATGAATACTGTCGCCGCAAGAGAGGGCTTCTGTCGCCAGAGACGAATGTCAGCAACGTGACCGAACGGCGACGGCCAGAACTGACCAGCTTTATCCGTCGTCCGCAGCGGTGGCGGGGTCTTCGGTGAAGGGGCATTAGAAAGTGGCTACTGCGTGCGTTTTGTGAACCCCGTGGGCGAACGATGCTGGTTGCTTTTCAACCTTGCTGCCGACTGCAACGCTTATTCAGTCTTCAATCGCGTCGTAAATCAGGCCTTTGACAGCGAATTCAGTCGTGAAGGAGTAGGGCAGGGTTTGTTCGAGGGTGATGACGATCAGTTCGTCTTTTGGGGAGACCCAGTAGTGAGTGCTTGCCATGCCGCCCCAGCCGTATTCGCCAATTCGCCCCGCAGGATCCCAATCGGACATTTTCTCGCGGACTGAGAATCCGAAACCGAAGCCAACGCCGACTCGCTGTTGGTTGCCGAAGTAAATGTGCGGGACTTCTTTGGGAAGCTGGCTGGTTGTCATGAGTTGGATGGACTTTTCCGAGACAATTCTTTGTCCGTCGAGAGTGCCGCCCTGCTGGATCATCATCAGGAATCGCAGGTAGTCGCGAGCGGTCGAGACCAGTCCGCCACCGCCGGAAAGAAACGCTCTCGGTTTTGTAAAGTCACGATGCTCTTCGTTGTCGCCGATCGCCAGCTTGCCGTTCCCGTTCGAGTTGTAAACCTGGGCGAAGCGGTCGTGCTTCTTTTGGGGGACGAAGAAGCCGGTGTCTTTCATGTCGAGCGGCTGGAAGATTCGCGTCTTCAGAAACGTGTCCAGGGACTGCTCCGAGGCGACTTCGATCACTCGTCCCAGTACATCGATCGAAATTCCATAGATCCAGTCTTCACCTGGCTGAAAGGCGAGCGGGACATTCGCCAGTCGCTCTCCCATCTGCTTCAGCGTTCGCGTCGCATCAAGTGGGGCGACTTTTCTGAAAGCATCATTGGATTCAGGCTGCGGCGAACCTCCGTAGGTGTAGCCCGACGTGTGTCGCAGCAAATCGGCAATCGTTACTTCGCGTTTCGGGTCGACCAGCCCGTCGGTCGTGGCAACCTTTACTTTCGCCAGTTCGGGGATGTGCCTTGAGACGGGATCGTTGACTGTCAGTTTGCCATCGTCTGCCAGAATCATCACGGCAGCCGACGTGATCGCTTTGCTCATTGAGTAAAACCGCATGATCGCATCGTTTTTCATCGGACGTTGCTGTTCAACGTCCGCCATCCCGTACGAATTGAAGTGAACGATCTTTCCTCGGCGGGCAATAATGACCGTTCCTCCCGCCAGTCGTTTCTGCTCGACCAGGTCGTTCAGAACGTCGTCCACCTTCGCCAGCTTCTGCGACGACATGCCGACGTCTTCGGGGACGGCGGTTGGAATTTCGGCGGCCTGAGCGGAGAGATGGCTGAGCGTCGCCAGAAAAAGAACAACAGTGCGAACGTTCGAAGCGAAATAGTTTGCCATGATGAAGCTCCAGGCCGCAGGCTGAAAAACAGCAAAAGAGATCACTGAGAACACGGAGATTAGCGTTGAACTAAATGTTCCGTGTCCTCGGTGGTTTCTATGGCTTAAATCTTTAATGCAGGAACGAGCCGTCAAACGTTGCGACAACTGGTCGCTACGATTGGACAGTCTCGAAGACGAGCGGGTGGTCGGAATTCGTATCGGCCACGCGAAGGCTGACTTTGCCTTCGAGAACGTCCCGAAGGAGATCACCGCAGACTTCGGCTCGCCAGCCATTGCTCAATCGTGGAGTTTTGTTCGGCTTTGACCCATCTCCGTACCACCGAATCCACTCTTTCAGGTCGTTCGCCGTTCCGACGATTCCGGCCGAAAGCTGAAGCTCGGCACAACGGTTGGCGAGGGCCAGGGCCAGCAGTTTACCCAGGACCGGTTCGTCCGGGCCGGAATCGTTGTTGCGGAACCGTGGTGGAATTTCGCTCTGAGGCAGATCGAGTGCCGCTTTGATGGCCGTCACAATTTCGGCGGCGTTGCGTCGAAAGTTGGTTCGGTTCATGTCGCGAGAGTTGAGCAGTTCCTGTTCGGTCTTTGGCTGACGTCGAGCCAGATCGATGAGGAGATCATCCCGCAGAATTCGACGCATTGGCTGATCGCGAGCCGCCGCCGTTTCTTCGCGCCAACGGTACAGCTCACGGACGACGGCCAACTGCCGGGAATTCAAACGTCGCACGCCCGACAGTTTCATCCATTGTCCGCCGTCGCGTTCGGCTTCCATTTCGTCGAGCAGTCGGTCGAACTCCTCTTCTGCCCAGGTCAGTCGATTCTTCTTTTGCAGCCACGACTTTTGCCGGTCCCAGACTTCCAGAACGTAGCGGACGTCGTCGACGGCGTACGTAATCTGACGATCAGTCAGGGGTCGGCGTTGCCAGTCCGTGCGGGTTTCTGTCGAACTGACACTTTGATTGAGCACTCGCTGCAACAGTCGTTCGTAGCTGAGTGGGTAACTGGAACTTCGCAGTCCTTCAGCCAGCTGCACGTCGACCAGTAGCCGGGGGCGTGCTCCCGTAGCGGTCAGACAAAAACGCGATTCCTCCCGCCCGGCGTGCACAACAACCGTCGTCCGGTCGTCCGTCATGATGTTCCACCAGTCGGAAACATCCACCTCGAACGGGTCGACCGCCACCGCACGTTCGCGAGTTGCCAGCTGAATCAGGCATAGCTTGGGGCGGTAAGTGTTTTCGGAGATGAACTCCGTGTCGAAAGCGACAAGACCTGCTTCGCGAATGTGCGAACACAGCTCATCGAATTCCCGCTGGTCCGTAATCAACCGATCAGACATTCCATAATCCTGATGAGTCTCTCGAGGAATGAGACTCGTTCAGCCGCGACCAGTAAGGGAGGGCGTTTGTTGGACGGTGACCAGTTTCAGGCGAAATAGTCGCTGCCGGAAACGCACTCCCCTGCGGACCGCGGTTAAACGATGCGGCGTAAACCGCGAAACAGACGCTGCATCGTGATCGGCAGAATCCGATCACGAACGTTGCCAACTGTCGAGTAAACAGACGATTGACCCAGCCCGAAGTGTTGTCGAAACAGGGCCAGGTCGGCAAGCAAGTGTGCCAGCAACGGATTGCTGCCTGCGCGGGACGAGATGGTCGGCTAAGTCAGGTTGGCGAATTTTCGCAGCAGCCACTCGGCAAACATCAGGCAGATGACCAGACCGAATGTCAGCCACGTGCTCCACAGGGGGATGACTTCGACCGTGGTTTCGGAAAGCCTGGGCGGATCAAACTTTGCCAGCGTCTGCTGAGCGTCGTGCAGCTCACAACTGCGACCGCCGGTTTCGGCGGCGATACTTTCCTGGAGCGACCGGTTGCGGGTCGCACTGCGACGTTCGACTGACAGATCCGAAACCTGGAAAAACACGTCGACCGGTTCCAGCGAAACAGGATCGTTGACTCGCACGACATAGTTGCCGGATTCGCTAACGGGAACCTTCGTTTCGAAAACGCCGGGGCGATATTCAGACAGCGTGATCGCACGGGTTTCTCCGAGAGCTTCGGTTGAGCGTCCCGGCAGCCAGACCTCGCCAGTCAGATGCCGCTCGTCGAGCATGTCGCCAGTCAGCGGCTCAAAGTTTTCATCAAACGCTTCGACGGTGATCAACGCCGTCTGGTCCGGCTGATACTGTTGCCGGTCGGCTCGCACGACGAAACGTTTCTGACTGCCTAATGCGTGACTTAGACCGAGTCGGTGAATCATCTGCCCCCAGAACTGGCGATAGTATGTTTCGCCGTACTTCCGTCTCAGTCGCCACATCTCGTTATGAGCGAGATAGATGACTTCGCCTCGCCCGTACCGGCGGATGGCGATCAGTGGTTGCGGCGTTTTTCCATCGACACACGTGTCGCGAGGATGCTCGGCCAGCACTGTTGTCGCGCTGGACTCGATTCTGCGGACGGGCTGGTACCAGGGCAGGCGGCCGAGATTCTGCCAGCCCTTCGCATTTTCCGCGTCGGAATCTCCCAATCGCATGAAGTCGAACGACGAAGCCAGCGGTGTAAGCTGCGTTTCGAATTCGCGGTCGTCTCGCAGTTGAGCATCGGGGTCGACGATCACCGGGAGCATTCCGCCAATCGGTGTCGACGCGAGTTCTCCGGGCCCGAACTGCGGCCCGGCCATCACAACCAGTCCGCCACCGAATTTGCCGACAAACTCTTTGACCATCTCGCCAAAGCGAGTGCTGAGCGACGACGCCGGCATGTCGCCGAGGAAGATGACGTCGTACTCGAAGAATTCGTTCCGAGGCAACGTCAGCGTTGGCACGAACAGCTCGTTCGTCTCGCGCACGATCGGGTCCGAAGATCTCAGGTAAGTACGAAACCCTCGCAGCCCGACCAGCTTGTCGCGATGAAACACTTCTTTGACGAATCGCCATTCCCACGCGGGTTCGTACTCGACGAACAGCAGACGGAGGAAATCGTCGATGACCGTGACTTCGCGTTCGGCCCGATTGTTCTGCACGACTGTTTCGCCATCGACCGGATCAACTTCCGCAGCGAAAACGAACCGCCCGGCGTCCTCCGGGGTGAATGGGAATTCCAGAACAGTCGACGGTCCTGACAATGCAACGCTGCGGTCTCCGACAGGAATTGCCTGTCCGGAAACTCGTTCGCTGCCGCTTTCGAGCGGGTGAGCGGTCAGTCGGACTGAAACCTGAACACCGTTAAGTTCCTGCTGCCTCAGCGTGACAGTGATGTTGGACGTTTCTGCCTTCTTCATCTTCAAAGAAGTCTGCAGATCGACAGCCAGATCGACTGCCTGAGTTGCTCCGACTCCGACCGCAAAGACCGGTACATTCAAGCGTTTGGCCGCCTCGATTGGTGACGCTCCGGAGTTGTGATCAAAATCGCTGACCGCCACGACTGCCGTCAGTCCGGTGGCCGTGTGTCGCCGACGGAGTTCGTTAAACGCCGCACCCAGAGATGTAATCGGCCCGTCGGCGGTGTACTGACTGGCGATGTGCTGCGGATCAATTTCCGAATTGGTGCCAGCGTTAGTTGTCAGCGCAAGCCCTGAAACTTCGTCGGCACGGCGAAACTGAAAGACTTCGATTCGGAATCGTTCAGCAAGCTGCGCCAGCGGATTCTCCTCGGACGTCAACCAGTTTCTGACGAGCGCGGCGCGAGTGGCCTCGTTGGCTGAATTCTCTCCCGCCGGATCATTCGCCGAGTTGCCGTCGTCCGAAGTTGCGACATTCGCCGCGTCGAGTCGCTGAACATCTTCTTCGGTCAGCCGGTCGCTGATATTCATGCTGTCGGTTCCGTCGAGCAGCACCCACAAGACCGGGCGAGGGTGCGACGAAAACGCGACTTCGAGAATTGGATCGGCAAGGATCAGCAGCAGCAGACACAGCAGCGTACCTCGCAGCAGGCCGAGCAGCACCTGTCGCCGACGCGACGCTCGCGGCTGGTACTTCAGGTAGAACCACGCTGAGACAAATGCGAGGCCCAGCCATCCAAACAGAAGCCACGCCGGCCCATTGTGAGCCCAGTCTGCGCCGAAGGACACGCCGACACGGTCGATCGAGTCGACGTGTTCGCGTCCGAGCAGTCTGGCGATGAGAGTCTGCATGGAGTGCCACCCAGTCTGGACGAGAGTTGCCACCTACTTAGGCGTCACTACAACCTGCGAAGCCGTGATCTTCACTTCTTCGATCGGTCGATCGTTGGCGTCGGTGGAAGAATTACCGACGCTCAAAGCGTTCTTGAGGCTTTCGTCGTCGGCCGTTTTTCCGAAGACGGTGTATTGCCGGTCGAGGTGTGGTACTCGGCCCATGCAGATAAAGAATTGGGAACCGGCCGAGTTCGGAGCGGACGTCCGAGCCATCGACAGAACACCCGGTTCGTGAAGGACTTCGTTGAACTCAGCATCAATCGTATAACCCGGCCCGCCGGTGCCAGTACCGTTCGGGCAGCCAACCTGGATGACGAAGTCTTTGATAACCCGGTGAAAAATAATCCCGTTGTAGAAGCCGATTTTCGTCAGGCCGATGATGTTTTTACAGTGCCCCGGAGCAACGTCCGGATACAGATCGAGCAGCATCCTGCCGGCGGTCGTTTCGAATTCGATCTGATAAGTGTTCGCGTCGAAGTCGACATCCGCGATTGCCTGATCCACTTCTGCACGTCGGTTAGCAGCCATTTTCTAGTCTTTCGTTTTCTGTCGGAGTGTAGGGTGGGCACTGCCCACAAGTCTCAACGATTCTTTATTGGTGGGCACTCCCCACCCCGTGCAATTTTCAATTGCTGTGATGCATGTGTTTGTGCTTGAGGTGTTCCGGCAGGTTAAAGCCGGTTTCCAGAAATGAAACCAGATCGATGATTTCCGGTCGAGTCAGCACGTTTGCCATTCCCTTCGGCATTGCCGAAACCGTTGACGGGAATTGTTCATCGATCTGTCCCTTCTCAACTTTCGTGATTGCCGTAGGAATCAGCAGGTTGCTGATGATGTGAAACTCGGAGTCAGTTTCCTTGACGACGACGCCGGACAGAACCTTGCCATTGTCCATCAGGAATTGAGTCGTCTGGTACTTCTTGTTGATCTCGGACGATGGCTCCAGAATCTGTTGCAGCAGCTTCAGACCTTTTAATCGCTTGCCGGTTTCGGTGAGGTCCGGTCCGATATTGATGCCGTGTCCGGCGATGGCGTGACACTGGTTGCAGCGAGCTTTGACAAAGGCCTGCATGCCTCGCGCGATGGACTCGTCGTCTGTTTTTGAGGTGAAGGCGGGAAAATCGGCCATCGTCCACTCTTTGACGATTGTTGGCTTGCGGGCGGCGAGCAGTTGTTTGGCTTTCTCAGCCGTTTCCGCCACTACCATGACGCCGTTCATGATGACCCAGTGGCCGGGGAATGTGCAGACAAACGGGTAGACACCGGGTTCTGTCGGAGCCTCGAACCGCATGACATGGACCAGTGATTTGCGAGTCGGACCGATCATTGGCGAGGCTTCCAGGATCAGGCTTCGCTTTTCAGCGGGGATGAAATCTGAGTTGGCGTTCTTCGGATCCCGGGCCATTTCGTTAGCGGCGATGCCGACTTCAGCCAGTGCGTCCGGTTGAACGATGACGAGGTTGTGGTCGGTTGCGTCGGGGTTTGCAAAGACGATCTTCACGGGTTGTCCAGGTTTCGTGGTGAACTGGTCAACTGTGAATCTCATCCGCTCAGGGATGCAGGAGATGCGAACCGTTTTCAGATCTTTGTGCGTATCGAACTGGGCACCTTTGGAGTCGGGGTTTGGCTCCTTGAAAAGGTTGCCGCGTCCGGCACTCTTGAGCAGCTTCGCGACGTTGTAATCCGAGTTGCCTTCCCAGTGACGACGCAGGTTTGCTGAACCAAGTGCGCACGTGATCGCGTACGCGGTGTGCCCTTCCCGTGGATACTTGAAGACGTCCAGCATCGCGTCGAGGGCTTCTTTTGAGCCGACATAGCTGGCCGCGATCACTGCTTCCATGCGGACCAGACCGTTGGCGTCGTTCGCCGAGCGGTGCAGCAGATGCACGGCGTCGGGCATTTCCGAATGCCAGTAACGAAGCTGCTGAGTCGCGGCGGCTCGCGCATGATGTTCTTCGCAGGCGAGCAATTCTCGAAGCAGATCAGTGTTGCTTTTTCCCACGTTGCGGTAATTCCAGACCGCTTCGATCTGGTGGTGTCGATGTCGTGCGTCGGTTGCGTCGAGCTGCTCGACCCATTGGTCGAGTGCCGCCTTCACAACATCCGGATCCCGTTCACGAAGTTCGCGCTTCGCCCAGTATCGATACCGATATTCGGGCCGTTTCTGAATGTCCAGGAGCTCTTCGATCGACGCATTGGCAATTTTTGGCGGATCCTGCAGCGGGTGGCCCTTCGCGGTGATTCTCCAGATCCGGCCGGAGTGACGGTCGCGCCGATCATCCCGCAACGAATACTGAGCGTGGCCTTTGATCGGGTTGTACCAGTCGCAAACGTACATGGCTCCGCGAGGTCCGAAACGCAGGTCGACCGGAATGAAGCTGAGGTTCGACGAGAAGATCAGGTCGCTGACGTATTCTTCATCAAAGCCGAATTCTGATTCGACCCATTTGTGAATTTCGACACGGTTTGTCGGCTTGTAGCGAACCTTGATGAAGCCTCCCTGAAGTTCGTCGGGGAAGGTTTTGAAATCGACAAATTCGTGACCGCAGGTTCCGGAGTACGCTCGCAGTCCCGCCGGTTTCGGATGCTGCTGAGGGTATGGCGGGTCGAGCGAATGAAACGCGGCGGCAAAAATGGGATGACTTGCAACATGGTTGCCCCAATCGTCGAACGTCACTCCCCAGGGATTCGTGCTGTGATAGGTGCCAAAACTGGTCAGCCGCTGCGAGCGAGGTTCAAAACGGAACCAGCCGCTGTTCTGTTGCCGAACCGGTCCGTAAGGAGTTTCGACCTGCGAGTGATGAAAGATCGACTCGCGGAAGATGAGATCGCCGTCCGGCGACCAGGTGATGTCGTGCAGCGAGTGGTGAGAATCTTCCGTTCCGAATCCGGTCAGTACTCGACGTCGCACATCAGCTTTGCCATCGCCGTCGGTGTCTTTGAGAAAGGTGAGGTCTGGCTGTTCCGAAACGTAAACACCGCCGTCACCGAATTCGAAGGACAGCGGAATGTGCAGATCATCGGCGAAGACTGTCGACTTGTCGGCTTTCCCGTCGCCGTCGGTGTCTTCGAGGATGACGATCTTGTCGTTCGGTTCGTTGCCAGGGTAGACGTGAGGGTAGGTTGTCGAGCAACTCACCCACAGTCGACCTCGTGAGTCCCACCGCATTTGAATCGGCGCGGCGATGTCCGGGAACTCTTCTTCGCCGGCAAACAGATTGACTTCGAAACGCGGATCGACGGTGAATTCTTTCAGTTCATCGGCGGCAGTGATCCAGCGGTTGGCACCTCGGCTTTCTGTAGTTTCGGGCAGAGGTGGGACGTTTGAGTCGTCGACCGGGTCGGATACTTGTTTGCCCTGGGCGATATCCCAGATTCGTCGGTCGCGGTTGGCAGCCATCACGTCGAAGTTTCGCATGGCCGGCAGAAAGTCGAGATACCCGTAACTCTTGTTCCGGTCGCCTGTGTAGTAAAACGTGTTGACCGGTCGGTAACGGCGATTGAACTGGCGGTTGCGGTCAGTGATGGCTGCTCGAAGCAATTCGCTGTTGCTGAGGTATCGTTGAGCGGTTGCTTCGTTGACTCCAAATGCCTGAGTGAAAAACTTGACTCCGAACGTTGCGTAACCTTCTTCCGTGAGGTGACAACCATTAAGCGTCAGGTCGGTACCGGGGCTGCTCATGGCCTGCTGCGTCGGTTCGAAAACGTCGACGAAGCCGACGTGCTGTTTCGCGGCGACATTCTTCATGGCGTCAACGTAAAGTTGAATCCGTTCGTTATTCAGGTCAGCAGCGTTTACGGCTTCGACATTCTCGTTGGCGATGGGTGAAATCAGCAGGACGCGCGGAGCCGACTTACCGTTGTAGGCTTTCGTCTTGAGACTCGTCAGGAATGTTGTGAGCGACTTCTCGAAGTCCGCCAGCCCGTCCTTGCCAGCGAACGATTCGTTGAATCCAAACGCGGCGATGATGACATCGACTTTCTCGTGAGTCAGGTGCTGGTCGAGATTCGCAAAGTTCGCCGGTCGAGGTTGCAGGTCGACAGTGTCCGCAGACCACGCGAGGTTCCGCACAACGAGTTCATGTTTCGGAAAGTGCGAATGCAGCAACGCTTCGAAGTGGCCGAAGTGCTGATCCCGATCAAGCAGCGTGTTCCCGATGAACGCGACCCGGTCGCCTTTTTTCAGTTTGAGCGGAAGTGACGTGGCGATGGCTTCAGCGGGACCGGCGACTGGAGCCGTTTTTGCATAGATCCCGTACTGCTGCAGTTCTGGATCGTGAGACGCGGCTGGATTGCCGGTTGGGCGATTCTTTGCATCCCTTCCTCGGCCTGCTTCACGGCGTGCAGCTGCAGCTTTGGTCGACGGCTTTTGTTGATCCTGTTTTTCCTGACCAGACAACGAGCCAACGACAAGAGCCAATGCCAGCAAAGCGGTCGAGGTCACAAATGACTTCTTCAAAAATACAAGCATGAGATCTCTCAGTAACGGCCTGAAGTTTGACGTGTCGCCGATGAGGTGTCGCCCGGAATTGGGCTGTCTGGCTCATCAGGTCGGCGTACGCTAGTTACCGGTCCGTCGTGCCGCCACCGACCCTGATGGTCGAGCGGCGTCGGACTTTCCGAAGTAGCGTCGTCTGCGTCTCAGAAGCGACCTGTCTGCCGAGTTCGAAATGCCGGGCAGATTGTATTTTGGGGACGGGACGGCCCGGGGTGAATCGTCAGCTCACGAGCAGGCTGGCCGCGTGCCTGGGCAATGGCAAGTCAGATTGAACTACATCCGGAAGTCTGAGAATTCGAACTACCTGCCAAACCGTAAACCCGTCGTAACGTTTGCAGCGACGATGCGAATTGCTCTGAGAATTCGCATTGCTTCGTGGGATGCGTCAATAACCTGACAACCCGGAAACTCCGCCACCGGACCAGCGTCGATTGCTGTCAGGCCTCTCAATTGTCCCGCGCCGACGACCGATCAACCGGATACTGTTAAATACAGACCGCGTTCCAGGATAATGCTGCGTTCCGTCGCAGAATGTGTAGAACGGGCGTATCAATCGGCTTCTGGTGAAGCAGAATTGCCGGGTGTTGTAACCGGTAAGGTGGTCTTTAGAATGGTTTTTCTGACCGGAGTGTTGGGGTGCCGACGCTCTGTCTTAAAGAGGTTGCTGTCCTGTTCAATGCAGCAGGCAAGCTGCCGTTACTTTTGAAACACTGACTGGTCGAGACTCATGGCAAAGAAGTATCTCAGTCTTCAGGAAGCCGCAGACCTTCTCGGAATCTCAGAAGAGAAGCTCAAGCAGGCACGTGCAGACGGCGACATTCGAGGCTTTGCTGATCGCGGAAACTGGAAGTTCCGCCAGGAAGATATCGACGAGTACGGTCGCACGGTCCAGTTGGACTCCAGTCCTGAAGTTCCACTGATGGACGTCGACGATGGCAGCGTTCTGGCCGATGACGATCAGATTTCGGAACAGCCAACGATCATCCGCAAGCAGGAAGAAGACAGCAACATCTTCGGTGATGACGACGACCTGGGCGAAGGCACGTCTGACAGCGGAGTTCGTCTGGTTCTCGATTCAAAGTTGATCACTCAGTCGCCTGTCGATTCAGGCGACGGTGTTCTTTCTGACTCAAGCGTTGACATCCCCTTGTCTCTGGGAGACTCGGATGGTGAACTTGAGCTGGATGACGAAGACAGTTCTGAAGGTGTCAGTTTTGAAATCCCAGTCTCGCTGAGCGATTCGAGCCAGGATACTGGTGGCCTGATTCTGGAAGACGATGATGATGACGACGTGATGGATCTCGGACGGTCTGACAGTGACGTGCGTCTGGCCATTGATCTGGACGAAGAAGGCAGTGCCATCGTTCTTTCGGGAGCTGATTCGGACAGCGATGTTCGGCTGCTCGATCAGACGCAGCCGATGATTCTTGGAGGCGCTCCGGATCTGGGCCTCGACTCAGATTCAGACAGCGACGTCAAGATGGTGAATTCTGACTCCGACAGCGACGTGAAGTTGCCTTCGGACTCTGAGGGCGTCAGCGCTGATGACCTGAGCCTCGACAGCGACGTGCGGCTCATCAAGACAGACTCTGACAGCGACGTCCGACTGCAGACTTCCAACTCAGACAGCGACGTGCGGCTGTTGTCTCCGGCGCCGGACCTCGAACTGAACAGCGACAGCGACGTCAGCCTGATCGACCGCACCGACGGCGGCATCGAACTTACTGGCGATAATTCTGATGACGACATCGTGCTTGGCGACGACGACAGCGGTATCGCGCTGGACATTGGAACCGACAGTGACATCTCGCTGGAAGTCGCCGTCGACTCGGGCATCTCACTCGACATCGCCGATGACAGCGGTATCGCGCTGGACATTGCTGACGACAGCGGAATCGCTTTGGACGTTGGAACCGACAGCGACATTTCCCTCGCCGCCGACGAAGACAGCGGCCTGTCACTCGACATTGGTGCCGACAGTGGAATTTCGCTGGATTCTCCAACGGACAGTGGAATCTCGCTCGACGCCGACGATCTGGCCGCGACCGCTCCAGCCATGAGCCTCGGCAAACGAGGAAACGAAAGTACTGCTGATACGATGGTTCAAATGTCCGCTTTCGACGGCGTCGATGACGACGATGATGAAAGCGACTTCGAACTCGGAGCCCTCGAAGGCGACAGCAGCTCGGACACCAGCGTTCTGCTCTTTGATGATGAAGACGATGACGCGGACGATCGTGCCGCGACGATGATCAAAAAGAAGGGTGGCGACAGCGAAGAAACATTCGACCTGGATGCCGGAGAAGTTTTCGACGAAGAATTCGACGATGACGACGAGCTGCTCGGAGAAGACGACGAAATTGAAGACTTCGCTGACGACGAAGAATTCATGGCTGACGAAGACGACTTCGACGATGAATTTGTCTCGGAAGATGGTGCGGCCGACTTTGTGGCTCCAGCAGCCGTCGGTGGCGCCATGCGAGCCCCGGTCGAGCAGGACTGGGGCATGGGCGTCTTTGCCTGCGTGCTTGTTACTACAATCCTCATGCTGGTCTGCACGGGAGTCACCTTCGACCTGGTCCGCTACGTCTGGCAGGCTGGCGAGTACGGCGCCGTGGCGGGACCGATGGTCGACATGATCGGCATCAAGTAGTCTCGACCGGACAGGTCGCTGTCAGCTTTCGTGCTCTCCGCAAAGTCGACAGAGACTCAGCACCCAAAGCACTTTCAGATCGGTCGAACGGAGTCGACGCGTGGAATCCGAAAAAGCAGACGCGATCGTGATCCGGCTCGCTGACTTCAGCAACACCAGCCGGGTCGTTACTTTCTTCACGCGCGAGTTTGGAAAGACATCCGCCATCGCCAAGGGTGGCAAGCGGCTGAAAGGCCCGTTCGACTCTGCTCTTGACCTTCTTTCGACGTGTCGAATAGTGTTTCTGCGCAAGTCCAGTTCAGCTTTGGACATCCTCACAGAAGCCAGTCTGGTCGATCGATTTCGAGCGCCGTCAGACAACATTAACAGTTTCTACGCAGGGTGTTACGTCGCTGAATTACTCGCCGGATTGACCGAGGAATACGACCCTCACGAGAGTCTGTTCGACTCGGCTGTCTGGGCTTTACAGCAGTTTGCTGAAGGCAAAGACGTCCACCTTTCATTACTCAAATTTGAGCTGGTCACTCTTCACGAAATCGGCCAGCTTCCTTCTTTTGACGAGTGCGTTCACTGCAGCGATTCGATCAACTTCCACGAAACTCAAACTTTTCGGGTCTCTCAGGGCGGCCTTCTTTGCCCTCGATGCCCCAGCACCGACTTCAATGACCAGGTGATTCAGGCCGGCACTATCGCCTTGATCAGGCATCTTGCAGGCGGTCCTGAATCTTTGACCTCTCGAATTAACGCTTCGCCACTACAACTTCGTGAAATGCGTTTCACACTGACCGCAACCATCTCCAGCATTCTGGGACGTCGCCCCACCAGTCTCCGATACCTTCAGTTCTGAGACGCCCCTTCCCATCACTTCGGCTCAGCCCTCCGAGCCACAGCGACATCCTCCCTTCCCATCTCTCACTCAATTCAACAAGCGGGTTCACGGATGATCCCCACTCCTAATCATCAACCCAGGCACGTGCCGCAGTCACGAATCGACAACATTGTTCGTCGCTTCGCCAATGTGATTGTGCTGACGATCCCTGTTCTGGTTCTGACCGGTTGCCAGTCCATGTGGACGCCACCGTCGCCTGGAAGCTGGTTCGCAAGTCTCACTGGACGCGACGCCGGAGCCAGCGAGTCGACTCTTCGAGATCGAGATGACGATTCTCCCCGCAACGTGGACGATGTCATTGGCCCGTTGCAGCGACAGGCGATGAAACGCACGGCTTCGCGCGACATCTCGCCGAAGGATGAGCAGGATCATGTCGCACTGAAGCTGGCTCAGCGACAGTTTGATGAAGGCCAGTACGAAATTGCTGCTCGCGGATTCTCGAAGATCGCCCGGAAACGCGATCGTTCAAAGTTCAGCCTCTTTGGCGATGGGGGCAAAGACCGTCCCAGCTACGACCCAATCCGCGAAGAAGCCGTATTCTACCTTGCCGAATGCCAGTTTCAGCAGAATTCGCTGGCCGACGCGACTTCCAATTACCAGTTGCTGGTCAAGGATTATCCCTCGACGAGGTATATGGATGAGTCGACTCAGCGCCTGTTTGAAATCTCAAAGCAATGGCTGGGCGTCGACAGCTTCGCCACGACTGACGAAATCCGACAGGTCAACGCCGAAGACGGGGCCGACAATGCTCCTTTGTCCTCTCAAAAAGCGGACAGTCGATTCAGTCTGATGCCCAACTTCACCGACCGCAGCCGTCCGGTCTTCGACAAAGGCGGACACGCTCTGAAGGCGCTCAAGACAATCTGGTTGAACGATCCGTCCGGTCCGCTGGCTGATGACTCGCTTATGCTGGCCGCGACGTACCATTTGCGAAATGAAAATTACCGGGAGGCCGATCGACTGTTCACGATTCTTCGCGAACAGTTCCCCAAGAGCCCCCATTTGCAGAACGCGTTCGTCCTGGGTTCACACGTCAAGCTGATGTCCTACCAGGGGGCTGCCTACGACGAACAGCTCCTGGTCGACTCCAAACAGCTCAAAGAACAGTCGCTGCGACTGTTTCCCGATCTTCCTGAGGGAGATCGAGTTCGCACCGAGCTGAAGATGATTCACGAAGCCGAGGCCAAACGTGAATGGGAACTTGTCGTCCTCTACGAAAAGAGACGTAAACCAAAAGCGGTTTACATTTCCTGCAAGGAGATTGTGCAGAAATACCCGAATTCGTCGTACGCTCCGAAAGCCCGAGCCAAGCTGGCCGAACTTGGCGTGACCGTCAGCGGCGGCGGCGATCAATCAGCTCCGTCGTCGATTCCGTTGAGACCAATCACGGAAGTTCCGCCCGAGGCAGCTCAGCCATTTCAGCGAGTCCCCGAAATCAAGGACCGCCTGCCTGACCAGCAGGGCGATCAGGTCTTTAAAAACCGACAACCAATCTTTGACGACGAACCCACTCCATCACCGGGCAACCGTGCTGGCCGAGTTCGGCTTTAGTGACGAAAAACGCGACGCAGGCAGCGCCGTGAGCTGACGGAGAAAACGTTCATGCCGGAAACCCTTGATCGAAAAGGAACGCTTCCGGCACGACGTCTGTCAACCTCCAGTCGCGCCGCTGTTGCCGCCGTCTGCGGGCTGATCAGCCTGGCGGCGTCGGGATGCGGTTATATGATCGGCCCCGCCCATGATCCGCAGCTCTGCACGATCGCCGTCCCTATCTTCCGCAACGAGACCTTCCGTCGACATCTGGAATACCCGCTGACCGAAGCTGTACAGAAGGAGATCCAGAAGCGGACGGCCATGCGGATTGTGCATGGTTCGGAAGCTCAGACGAGGCTGACAGGCACGATCGTTGACGTCGGCAAAACAGTGCTCGGCGAAAACCGCTTCGACGACCCGCGCGAACTGCAACTCGGGATGACTGTTCGAGTCAAATGGGAAGACCTCCGCAACGGTCGGGTTATCTCTCAGCAGGACGTTCTGCTGGATGCCAACACGGTTTCGCTGTTCACTCAGAGCGACTTCGCCCCCGAAGTCGGCCACTCTCTGGCCACCGCCACCCAGGACAGCATCAAACAAACCGCCCGCCGCATCGTCGACATGATGGACGCCCCCTGGTAGGCGTAATCGTCGCGTCTCAGCGCTGAACGAAGTAACGTCGGGTGTGTCTTGACGCAACGCGGAATCGAGCGTTGATACGGTACGTCGCATTGTACATGGTGGGCTGTCGAGTGTTCGGCAACCTGTTAAAGGTTGCGGCGATGCATCGGTCGCCACAGAATTGCTTCGGTCAACGCGGAAACGTCCGCGTCGCAATCGATTCATGATTATCGGGGTACTTATGGACCTCTCTTGTCCGAGCTGCCGACACCCGATCCCGATGAATCGAGATGTCAGCACGGGCGGCGGTCACGAACTTGAACTGACCATCGACAGCATCGAGTGTCCCAATTGTGGGCAGGTTCCTTTAGCTGGTGGTCCTGATGCGACGCTTTCGTTTGTGCAGCCGAAGCGGGATCAGGTAAAGAAGATCGCTCACTTCTCGCTGATTCGGATGCTCGGTGTTGGCGGGTTTGGAGTCGTATGGCTCGCCCTGGACAACCAACTGGAACGTCAGGTCGCTCTGAAGCTGCCGATCGCTTGCAGAGACGATACTGAATCGTCTCTGCATGAAGCTCGAACCGCCGCGACGCTTCATCATCCCAACATTGTTTCGGTCTACGAAGTCGGTCGAGACGGCGATCAGGTTTTCATCGCAACAGAGTACATCGAGGGGATGACTCTTGGAGACATTCTGTCTGCCGGAAAACCGAAGGTTGATCGAACGGTCGAGGTTGTTTCGACCATCGCCACGGCGCTGCAGCATGCTCATGACAATGGGATCATTCATCGAGACGTCAAGCCGGCGAACATTCTGATCGACAAGGAAGGCAAGCCTTGCATTGCCGACTTCGGGCTGGCGAAACGCATCTCCGCCGACCAGACGATCTCATCAGAAGGGCAGGTTCTGGGCACGGCTCGGTACATGTCGCCGGAACAGGCTGCCGGTAAGACCAACGAAACAGATCACCGTTCTGATGTCTATGCCCTCGGCGTGATTCTGTTTCAGATGCTGACGGCAAGTCTGCCCTTTCGAGGAAACGTTCGCGCGGTCCTTCATCAGAAAATGTTCGAGGAAGCACCCTCGCCGAGGGCGCTCGAACTGACCCTGCACAAAGACCTTGAAACAATCTGCCTGAAGTGCCTGGAACGTGAACCGGGCAAGCGATACCAGTCGGCAAGTGACGTCGCGGCTGAGTTGCAGCGATTTGCGGCGGGAGAGCCGATTCATGCGCGAGCTATCTCTTCACCGGAACGTCTTTGGCGATGGTGTCGGCGCAGACCTGTTGTTGCCGGATTGCTCGCAGGACTCTTTCTCAGTCTGACCATTGGCTTATTTGGCGTGTCGATATTCTGGTTGCGGGCTGAGCACGTTGCCGAGCAGAATCGGCGGGCTCTGTACAGGTCGCAGATGAATCTGGCCGCTGAGTTTGTCTCACGAGGTGATGTGACGGGGCTTGAGCAGGCACTCGACCGATTCCTGCCGACGGATCGCCGTCCCGACTTACGGAAATTTGAGTGGTACTATCATTCGCAGATTCGGTCGCAGTTCATCTCACACTGGAATCAGGGGTCGCCGGTGGACGATTTGGCGATCGCCAGTGACGGCAGGCTTGTTGCGTCGCTCGGAACGGAGCGTGGCCTCAGCATCTTTACCGCTGAATCGCGAACACTGTGGAAGACACTTGAAATTGATGCGGGACGATTCGCAACCATCAGATTCTCGCCGACAACGAAACTGTTGGCGTCAGGTTCGACGGACGGAACAGTCAGAGTCTGGACTCCGAGTACGAGCGACCTGCCAGCGCAGGAATTCAAACACGGCCCGCCCGTCAGTCATGTTGAGTTCTCGGGTGATGGAGTCCTGCTGCTGTCTGCTTCCGTGAAAGGAGCGGTACGGATCTGGAATCTCGAAACTAACGAACTGATTGCCGAAATGCCGACCGGAGAAGGCGCAAATCGTGACGTGAATATTTCGCCAGATGGGCAATACGTTGCCGTCGCCAAAGAAGACGGTCGCGTGCGCGTAACGGAAGTTGCCAGCCTGGCTGTACAGCATCAGTTCCGGACAAACCCCGGCGTTGAAGCGATTGCCTGGTCGCCTGACAGTACGAACGTCGCGACCGGCAGTTACTCCGGTGCGATTCGCCTCTGGGCACTGAGCGATGGGCTGCTCAAGTTCGAATTCAGCACCGGGATGGGGCAAATCGGTGATCTGGAATTCGTCAATAATCAAGTGCTTTCAGCGGTCGGGACGTCCGGGCAGCTTCTCCTCGTCGACGTCCGGACCGGACGCGAAATCCGCCACCTGGCAACGCACACTCTGACTCACGGTGTTGTTGATGTGTCTGCGGATGGAAAAACTTTGTGTGTTGGCAGCGGAGACGGCAGTGTCAAACTGCTTGATGTTGAGGCGTTACTGAAGCCCGCAGTTCTCTGGCACGACGCCGACGTTCGCCATGTTGCTTTTATGGAGAACGGAAGCCGGCTTTTGACGGCTGATAGTCATGGAGCGATTTCTGGCTGGAATATCGACGACAGAGCGTCGAAGGTTCCGATCGAAAATCGTGAGAGTCATTTGCGCGTCTATACCTCGCAACATGCGGGAGTGCTGGTTGCTGCTGCCGGCAATAATTCTCGTGTGACGATTATCAATTCTGCGACCGGCGGTCAGCTTGCACGCTTTGATTCGTTGGCCAAAGGTGCCATCACGGCAATGCAGTTTTCGCCCGACGATCGTTACCTGGCGATCGGTGACCGCAACGGGACGCTTTCGTTTTTTGCGACTTCCGATTTTCATTCAGTGGGTGATTGGGCAAACCCGATGTTGACGAAATCCGGCGAGGGCAACGGCATCAATGCATTGGCATTTTCTCCGGTCGGTGACGTCGTGGCGGTTGCGTGTTCCGATGGCTCGATTCAGTTTTTCGATGGCAGAAACGGCGAGAAGCTGTCATGGCAGATTTCAACGGGAGTTGTTCCGCTTTCGCTCGCCTATGCTGAGGGCGGCAGCGTTGTTGTTATCGGAACATCGACTGGTGAGTTGCAGCTTTGGGACGTTAAGTCACGTTCGCTTCGGACGAAGATCAAGGCTCACACAAGCCGCATTAACGCAATCTGCGTTTTCCCGAATGGAACGACTCTGGCATCCGGAGGTCGAGATCGGCGACTTCAACTCTGGGATACCAGATCCGGTGAACGGCTCACCACACTGCGTGGCCACGGTCGGCAGATTTTTTCAATTACTGTTTCGCCGGACGGAAAAACGTTGGCCTCGGGCGGTCTCGCTGGCGATGTTCGTGTCTGGCGAAGCAAGCCTTGACACACTCAGCCTCGCTAGTCCGACGTGACTTTCTCGACTCGCTGAACCTGGAGTTTCCCTGAGTTTTAATCGTGCCGGGCAATCGTTACATCGGAGCAAATGGATTGATACTTGCATCAAAGATTACCGGGCGATCCAGCCTTCGTTGACCGAACAATGCGACGGGTTATAGTCCGCACTTCTGAGGCTGTTTGACAAGTCTCCCCTCCGATCCCGCTGACCAGTGCTCCCTGAATGGCGAGCCTGTTGAACAGCGTGTCGATCTCCTGCTTTCCTCGGCGATCCGGGCTGACCGTTCGGCCATTTCGTTGTTGATTGCCGCCGCCTGTTTTGACGGGCTTCCCGTTCTGGATACTTCATGCTCAACTTCTTCACTCCGCGATCAGGGTCCGTCAAAGACGACGTGCTGTCTGGACTGACCGTTGCTTTGGCGTTGGTTCCTGAGGCGATCGCGTTTGCTTTTGTAGCCGGGGTTTCTCCGCTGATCGGACTGTACTCGGCTTTCTTTATCGGTCTGTTCTCGGCGGTGCTGGGTGGTCGACCGGGGATGATTTCGGGAGCAACCGGTGCGATGGCCGTTGTGGTCGTGGCTCTGGTCGCTCAGCACGGAGTGGAGTATCTCTTTCCAACGGTGATTCTGTGCGGCCTTCTGCAGATTGCCGTGGGCCTGGGGCGGCTTGGAAAGCTGATCCGCATGGTGCCTCATCCAGTCATGCTGGGATTTGTCAACGGGCTGGCGATTGTGATCGGACTGGCGCAGCTGGGCAGTTTCAAAACATTGTCCACTGGTGGAGAACTCGTTTACCTGGCAGGTCAACCGCTGTTTCTGATGCTCGGCCTGGTCGCTGCAACGATGGCGATCATCTGGTTGCTGCCCAAAATGACACGAGCCATCCCGGCATCGCTGGCCGCCATTCTGGTCGTGACTTTGGCGTCGGTGGCGATCAATCGATCAGTTGAATCACCCGATGGTGGCAACGTGCTGGCGACCGTTGGCGATATGCTGCGAACGAATACTCGCGCGGCCGAGATTGCCGCATCAAAGGCGACGACTCAGGCTACAGCATCCACGACGGAGTTGGTTTCTGCCGGAACCGACATTGCCGGAACCGACATTGCCGAAACCAGGGGCGCCGAGTCGTCAGCGGACGCGGGCAGTATCAGCGGTGGTCTGCCGCAACTCTTCTTCATGCAGTACGAAATGGTGCCGCTTAACTGGAACACGCTGGTCATCATTTTTCCGTTCGCGATCGTGCTTTGCGGAGTCGGGCTGATCGAATCTCTGATGACGCTGACTTTGATCGATGAAATTACTGAAACTCGCGGTAAGGGCAATCGCGAATGTATCGGGCAGGGTGTTGCGAATCTCGTCTGTGGAATGTTCGGTGGCATGGGCGGTTGTGCGATGATCGGGCAGTCGTTGATTAACGTGAACTCGGGTGGTCGGGGCCGTTTGTCGGGTATCACGGCGGCGGTTTGCCTGTTGCTGTTTGTCCTGTTTCTCGCGCCGTTGATCGAGCAGATTCCGATGGCCGCACTCGTCGGCGTGATGTTTATGGTCGTGATCGGAACGTTTGAGTGGGCATCGCTCAGCATGTTCAGAAGGATGCCTCGCAGTGACATGTTCGTCATGGTTCTGGTTGCTGGCTACACGGTTGTGATGCACGATCTCGCGTCGGCGGTGATTCTCGGCGTCATCGTTTCAGCGCTGGTTTTCGCCTGGCAGCATGCGACTCACATCGGAGCGGACGTCAAGTTCAACGAATTCGGCAGCAAGATTTACCAGTTACATGGTCCGCTGTTTTTTGCATCGGTGACCTCGTTCAAAGACATGTTTGACGTGAATGGTGACCCGGAAGATGTGGTCATCGATTTCTACTACAGCCGTGTTTACGACCAGTCGGGACTCGAAGCCATCAACTGGCTGGCTGAAAAATACGAAGCCAACGGCAAGCGTCTGCACCTGACGCATCTCAGCAAGGAATGCCGAGTCCTGCTCAATAAGGCTGGCGACCTGGTCGAGATCAACGTTTCCGAAGACCCCCAGTACCACGTCGCCACCGATCGCCTGGCGTAGACTTTTTCGCAGGGTGCATCTTGACGCACCAGCCAGGCGAGAGTGAGTTGTCTGATGGTGCGTCGGGATTACGCCCTGCGTTTCTAGACGCACCTTACGGCTGCTCCGGCACTGCTGTTTCGTCTATGATTTCGGATGAAGCGATGCTGGCAACGTCACAAGCCAGCGTCAGATTCAGACGAAAGGCGGAACGATGGGACTCTTTACCGGGATGCTTGGGCTTTCGTCCGAGGTCGATGAGAAACGTGTCGAGGCAGAGCTTGAAAAGCTGCTCGTATCGAACGAGACCGTCGAACTGGCCTATCAACTGGTTCGCGACCTGACCGTGCTGACCAACCGCCGTATCATCCTTGTCGACAAGCAGGGCATTACCGGCAAGAGAATCGAGTATGTCTCGATCCCCTACCGCAGCATCGTGAAATTCACGATTGAAACCGTCGGGCACTTCGACATCGACGCCGACGTTACACTCTACCTGTCCGACCATCTCGACCCGATCAAGCTCGAACTCCGCCGCAGCGGCGACGTTTCCGACATGATGAAAATCATCGCTAATCACGCCTGCTGACAGCACGAGCCGGGGGGGCCGGAATTAATTGAGCCGATCGGTGGTCAGGATTTCACACAGCAAAGGTGCACTCTTGTGGAAGCGGTTGAGCGTTTCTGGGCAGGTCTTGCGGACAATGTTGTTCTGCTGGTGGTGGTGATGCCGCTGGTGGGAGCCGGGCTTGTTCGTTTGATGAAACCGTCGGGGGCGGATCCGGTTTACTTTACGGGGCTGGTGAATGTCTGGCTGACCGCAGTGCTGGCGGTGATCATGGTGGCTCGGTTTGAACCAGGGCTGCCGGACGCTGCTGAGTTTTCGACGAGGATGACCAGTTCGTTGTCGTGGCTCGCCGAGTGGGAACAGCCACCGACTGCTGACACGACGACGGAGCAGGGTGGGGCGGAAACGGAAATTCCGTCGGGCCCGTGGCGACCGTTCGGTCCAGACGTGCGACTTTCCGTCGGGGTGAATCGTTACAGTCTGTGGTTTCTTGTGCTGACAGTGGCGACAACCTTGGCGGCCTTTCGGAGTATTTCGACGGACGATTCGCGGCTGGTCTCGAAACTTTCATGGTTGCTGCTGACCGAATCAGCAATGCTCGGAGCGTTTGCTGCTCAGGATGTCATTCTTCTGGCGATGTGCTGTCAGGTGTCGACGCTCGGTCTGTTTTTTCTGATCGGGCAGGGCGGTGATCCGAAGAGACGCGAGGCTGCTCGCCGATTTTTTCGGACGCAGACGGTGTCTGGAATGCTCATTCTGTTTGGCCTGATCGGTGCGGCGATCTGTCACTGGTGGATGCTGGCAACGGTCGAACCCGACAGTGCGAATCTGACATTTTCTTTGCGACGGATCGTGTCGGCGATGCCTCGGCTGGCGTTTGAAACGGAAGCGGCTCGCGATCTATGGACATCGGTGTCGCCGTGGTTGTTCGTCTCGTTGTGTGCAGGCTTTTTGCTGAGGCTGCCGTTGCCGCCGTTTCATCACTGGTGGTTCCGAGTGAGCGAACATGCCGACTCTCGCGTCGTGGCGATGATGGCTGTTGGCTACCTGCCGCTTTCGTTCTACGGAGTCGTCTGGATTCTCGTGCCGCTTTTCCCGGAGCACGTTGCTCAGATCGCGCCGCGTCTGTTTGTATGGGCAATTTTCGCGGTGTTGTTCCTGGCTGTTTCCGTCGTCGTGATCGACGATCCGAAACGAAAACTGATCGCCGCCGGAATGGTCAGCGGTTGCGTAGCTTTTGGAACTGCCTTCTTCGGCGATGCGGCGAGCATTCAGGGCGGACTGTTGTTGAGCATTTCGTCGGGGGGATCGCTCGCGTTGTTGTTTCTGCATTCTGTGGCGGCGAAAGATGAGTCTGGAAGCAAACGTCGTCGGGCGTCGCGAGCGGAAGAGTGGGTGCGACGGTTGTGCGTGATGATTGGCCTGACTGGTGTGTCAGTGCTTCCCTTGAGCGGTTCTTTCTGGGGCGAGTTCCTGATCCTGCAGTCGGTCTTTCGACGAGACGCTGCCGGTGCCTTCTGGTTGCTCAGTGTTGCCTGCCTGATGGCGATCTCGTTGCGGCAAAGCTGGCGAGTATTTCTGCCGACAAGCTCGCGATTCACGAGCATCAGCGAGGATGGAACAACAACGCCGATGACTGGTCACCGCGTCGTCCCGCTCATGCCGATCGTATTCGTTCTTGCCGCCGCGGCCATCTCGCCACAATGGATTCTGGGGCCTCCGCCATTTTTCGATTCAGATGAAGCTGAGGCAGCGCTCTCGACTGGCGACTCGAACCAGCTGGTAAACGACGAGCCTGCGAAGACGTTGTCTCTTGCGAAGGTGACACCGAGCGCGGAATGATGAGCGCGAAGTCGCTAGCCTCGGGCCTTTTCTGTGTTGATTGCGGTCTGCGGCTAACGCCGTCGGCTTACCCGACAGGAGAAGTCGGGACGTATTTTCCCACATGTTCCTGGCAAGCTGGAGCGGCCACCAGGATCACAGGCATACTGCGTGTGCCGCTGCCCGGTGTTGAATGCTGATTACGGCACACTCTGTGTGCCTGCGACTTTAAAAGTTGCGTGCCGTTTGTGAGTATCACTGACCGTAAGACTCTAAGAAACTGCCCGGTCGGTAACCTGGATTTGAGGCTTCACATGGATTGCTCCGTCATGCACCGGCTGATTCCTGAAATCGTTGGCCGAACGTTCGCTCTCGCGGCGGCGATCTGTTTTAGCGGTCTGATCGAGGCTGCGTCTTCTGCTGAACCGGCGACCGTCGACTTCAACCGGGACATTCGGCCAATTCTTTCAGACAACTGTTTCGAATGTCATGGCCCGGACGCAGAGCAACGCCAGGCAGAACTGCGGCTTGATACGCATGACGGGCTCTTTCGAAAGCCCGATGGGTATTCGAGTGTTGTTCCCGGCAGCTTTGCGAAGAGCGAGCTGTTTCGACGGATTACTTCGGCGGATCCCGACGAGATCATGCCGCCATCGGATTCAGGGAGAATGCTGACTGTCGAGCAGATCTCAGCGATTAAGATGTGGATCGAGTCCGGCGCCGATTGGCAGCAGCACTGGTCCTTCGTTGCTCCAGCCCGGCCGAAGCTGCCGCAAGTTTCGAACGCCGACTGGGTGAAGAACCCAGTCGACGCATTCATCCTGGCGAGGCTTGATCAGGAAGGACTGAAGCCTTCGGAACCAACCGACAAACGAACGCTGCTGCGCCGGGTTTCTTTCGACCTGACAGGTCTGCCGCCAACACTTGACGAGATTGATGAATTCCTGAAGGACGATTCGCCCAACGCCTACGAACGAATCGTGGATCGTCTGCTTAAGTCGCCTCGCTATGCGGAGCGAATGACAATTCGCTGGCTCGACGCCGCGCGGTACGCAGACACCAACGGTTATCAGACGGACGGTCCTCGCGACATGTGGAGGTGGCGTGACTGGGTGATCGAAGCGTTTCGTCAGAACATGCCGTTTGATCAGTTCACGATCGAGCAACTTGCCGGCGACCTGCTGCCTGACGCGACACTCGACCAGAAAATCGCCACCGGTTTCAACCGCAACCATCGAGGCAACGCGGAAGGCGGCATCGTCCCTGAAGAGTTTCAGGTCGAGTACGTCGTTGACCGAGTCGACACAACATTCACCGTCTGGCAGGGCCTGACGATGGGCTGCGCAAGATGCCACAGCCACAAATTCGACCCGATTTCGCAGAAGGAGTACTACCAGCTCTTCGCGTGCTTCAACAACATCCCGGAGAACGGTCGCGCTCTGAAAGAAGGCAACTCGCCACCGTGGATCCTCGCTCCGACTCTTGAGCAGGTCGCTGAACTGAGCCGCCTGAATGGCGAGTACACTGCTGCAATGGAGCAATTCGATGCAGTTAGCCCCAGACTTCAGAAGCAATTCACAAAATGGCGGAACGGTGGCTGGAAAATGCAGCAGGATCTACTGCCTGACAACTGGCAGATAGATCGACAGTTGCACCTCCACGCGCCGCTTGATTCCGTTGAAGCGACGCTTGTCGATTCTGACACGTCGGACAGCGAGCAGGTCAGTACATCAGAATTCGGCAGTATGAGGTTTGCCGCTGGCCGAGTCGGGAATGCCATTGAACTTGATGGTCGAGGTTTGATCGAGATCCCGGAAGGCGGAAAGTTTGGCTACTTCGACCGATTCTCGATATCGGCTCATGTCCTTATGCCGGAACTTAGGTCGGGCACGATCGTTTCAAAAATGGAGTTGATTGACCGCGGAGCAGGATACAACCTGCACATTGCCAGTGACGGAAAAGTCCAGCTCAATCTGGTGAAACGCTGGCTCGACGATTCGCTAAGAGTTGAGACGATCGATGCCATTCCAACGGGTCGCTGGGTTCATCTTCTGGCAACTTACGATGGAACTCGTACTTCGGATTCGATTCGAATTTTCATCGACGGAATAGAGGCCGACCGCAAAGTAAATCTTGACGGTATCAATCAGTCGTTTGAGTCGGATGAGCCCGTACGGATTGGTGCTGGAAACTCAAACTTTTATGGCTTCATCGACGAAGTTCGAATTTATGACCGAGTGATTGAAGACGCTGAGGTTTCGTCACTCGCTGAACCCCGCAGTATCAAAGAGCTTCTTGCAGTGTCTGTGGAAGATACGTCGCCTCTGGCACTGGATAAACTGACTTATTACTTCTCGCGTGTCGGCGGTCCTGAGTCTTTGATATCGATTGTCGGGAACGCGGATCAAACTCGAAGTGGATTATTTGAGTTTCGTCGCGTGGTTCCAACCGTCATGGTCATGCAGGAAATGCAAACTCCGCGCGAGACTCATGTTCTGCAACGTGGCCAGTACGACCGACCAGGAGAGCGGGTTACGTTTGATACTCCGGCAGCACTACCGCCCTTGCCTGAAAATACATCGAAAGATCGGCTGGGGCTCGCACGCTGGCTGGTCAGTCGAGACAACCCGCTGACGGCTCGCGTCATCGTGAATCGATTCTGGCGGGACATTTTCGGAACGGGCATCGTCAAAACGACCGAAGACTTCGGTGTCCAGGGCGAGCGGCCCAGCCATCCGGAGTTGCTCGACTGGCTCGCTGTTGAGTTCATGGAATCCGGTTGGGACGTGAAGCGGCTTATCAGGACGATCGTGACGAGCAACGCGTATCGGCAGACGTCGCGAAGTCGGAATGCAGAAAGCGGAAGTCGGAATAACTCTGATCCTGAGAACCGACTGCTTGCTCGCGGGCCGCGCGGGCGGTTGTCGGCTGAGATGATTCGCGATCAGGCTTTACTGGCCAGCGGGATGTTGACTGAGAAACTCGGCGGGCCATCAGTGCGTCCTTATCAACCTGAAGGGCTACTGAAGGAAATCGCTTCGGACACAACTTACGAGCAGGACCACGGTCCGGATCTGTATCGCCGCAGCCTTTACACCTATTGGAAGAGAACTGTCGCGCCGCCCATGATGGCCAACTTCGACGCGGCCGGTCGTGAATTCTGCGAAGTCCGGCAGACTCGAACCAACACACCGTTGCAGGCACTCAACCTGCTCAACGATGTGACTTTTGTCGAAGCGGCTCGGGTACTGGCTCAGAACACGCTGTCAAAGTGCGACAACGACGAGCAGCGACTCGATCGCATTTTTGAACGATTGCTGAGTCGCCTGCCGAGTGACCGTGAAAGAGCGATTCTGCTCGCGGGTCTGAGTCATCATCGAGACCGATTTGCGAAAAACGAAGCTGCGGCGAAAGTCCTGGTTCAAACCGGCGAGTGGCCGATGACTGAAGAGTTACATCCTGCCGAACTCGCCGCCTGGACAACGATTTGCAGCACAGTCATCAACCTCGATGAAGCCGTCACAAAGGAATGACCATCATGTCCAACCATTTTGGAGAACCGTTTACTGTTGCTGGTCGGCGTGCTTTTCTTTCACAGGCGGCATCAGGAATCGGCACTGTGGCGTTAGCTTCGTTGCTGGCTCGGGAATCGGAAGCGGCGCCGAAGGCGAATGCTCCGGGGATCGATGGATTGCCGAATCTTCCGGTGAAGGCGAAGCGGGTGATCTATCTGTTTCAATCCGGAGCGCCCTCTCAGATTGACCTGTTCGATGAAAAACCGGCTCTGGCAAATCTGCGCGCGACTGAATTGCCGGATTCAATTCGGAAGGGGCAGCGCCTGACGGGGATGACGTCGAAGCAGGAGAGCTTTCCGGTGGCTCCATCGATGTTCAAGTTCAAGCGGCACGGTGAGTCGGGAGCCAACCTCAGCGAACTGCTGCCGCACACCGCGAAAATTGCCGACGACATCTGCATCGTCCGGTCGATGTTCACCGAAGCGATCAACCACGATCCGGCAATAACATTCTTTCAGACAGGTTTTCAACTAGCGGGCCGGCCGAGCATTGGTTCCTGGCTGTCGTACGGGCTGGGCAGTGATAACGATGACCTGCCGGCTTTCGTGGCAATGGTCTCGGGCGAGGGCGGGCAGCCTCTCTACGATCGGTTGTGGGGTAGTGGGTTTCTACCGACGAAGTACCAGGGTGTCCGGTTTCGATCGGCTGGTGATCCCGTTTTGTTTCTGTCAAATCCGAAGGGTGTTGACAGTGGCACTCGCAGGCAGATGCTGGACGATCTTGAGAAATTGAACTCGCTGAAGTTTGAAGAATCCGGAGATCAGGAAATCACGACTCGAATCGCTCAGTACGAAATGGCTTTTCGGATGCAGACATCGGTGCCGGACCTGATCGATTTGTCTTCCGAGCCGGACCACATTTTCGAACTCTACGGGCAGGACGCGAAGATACCCGGCACTTTTGCTTACAACTGTCTGCTGGCTCGACGCCTGGCGGAGCGAGGCGTCCGGTTCACTCAACTCTTCCACCGGGGCTGGGATCAGCATTCAAGGCTTCCAACGGCCATTGGCAAACAATGCAAAGACACGGATCAGGCTTCGGCGGCGCTCGTGCTGGACCTCAAGCAGCGAGGTCTGCTCGATGACACACTGGTCGTCTGGGGGGGAGAGTTCGGTCGAACTGTCTATTGCCAGGGAAATCTGACGAAGGATGACTACGGAAGAGATCATCACCCGCGATGCTTCAGTCTGTGGCTGGCCGGAGGCGGGATTAAAGGCGGGCAGACGTACGGCGGCACGGACAACTTCAGTTACAACATCACCGAGAACCCCGTCCACGTCCACGACCTGCACGCCACGCTGCTCCACTGCCTGGGAATCGACCATACGAAGCTGACGTTCCGCTTTCAGGGCCGCCGCTACCGTCTCACCGATGTCCACGGAAACGTCGTTGACGATTTGCTGGTTTGACTTCTGTACGGTAGGCCCGCCCACCCTGCTGACTCACCACTTCTGACGAGAGATAACTACGGAAAACGCGAGAACGGAGTGATCATTCTAGTGTCTTTCGAGTTTTTCGTGGTTCAGCCTTCTTGAGAAGTGATCGGCATGTCTCGATCCGGGTTCGACGACGGCTTAAGGTTTGTTAGATTTCGCGGATCAGTTTTCTCGTCGTCGTTCTGCGCACGCTGTCATTGCTTCAGGGAGGAGCCGCGTGTTTGTTACCCGATCAATCCGGCGGAAGATGGTCTTTGGGCTGAGCCTTGTCGTGGTCATGCTGGCCGTGCTTTCGCTCAGCGGGCTGTGGGGGCTTTCATCGTACCGCAACCTGGTGAAAGATCCGGCGATCGATGACCGTTCGGCGGCGTCTGCTGCAGATGTGACTCGGGCCGTCGCGAGGCTTCGCTGGACGCTGCCGCAGAAGGGGGGGCAGGTTGTCGAGGCGTTCGACCGTGACGAGTTGCTGGTCCGGCTTGGACGAGCCCATGATGAATGTGCCCGTTATCAGAAACGGCTCAGTGAGCTGCCGACGGCAACGCAGTCTCAGTATGCCGTGACGTGGTTGATGATCGGCGAGATTGATCAGGGCTTGTCCCAGATTGCGACCTGGTTGCGCGAACCGGGCGGCGATGTCGGGATCGATGATCTTCAGGCGAAACTCGATCGCATTGAGTTTGCGGCGGCGGAACTCGACGAACTGCCAGACGGATTGCGCGACCGATTGAAAGACGCTCGCCGCGATTACCGCTCAAGCATGACGCTGGTTGGGGTTTGCAGCGGGGTCGTTGTGCTGTTGCTGGCGGGGCTGGTGCGATTCGGCTGGCGGCAGATTTTTCAGCCAATCAGTGCGATGCACCAGGGGGCTCGGCGAGTGGCCCAGGGGGATTTCAGTTATCGGGTAAAAGTTGACTCGGCTGACGAGATGGGCGAGCTGGCTGAATCGTTCAACCGGATGAGCGAACGGTTTCAGGAAACGGCCGCAAATCTCGATCGGCAGGTGCAGGATCGAAGTCGGCAACTGGTGCGGTCCGAGCGGCTGGCAAGCGTCGGGCTTCTGGCGGCGGGGGTCGCTCATGAAATTAACAATCCGCTATCCGCAATTCGATGGGCAGGGGAGTCGCTGGAATCTCGATTAGCTGAATTGCTGCACGACGCTCCGGACGATGACGCGGCGGTTGTGCAGCAGTATGTCGCGATGATTCAGTCGGAGTCCGAACGCTGTCAGGAAATCACGAAGCGGTTGCTGGATTTTTCTCGAAATCACGACTCGGCGAAAACTCAGCAGGATGTCTGTTTCATTCTGCGCGAGGTGCTTTCGCTGATTACTCATATGAAAAAGTACCGCGAGTGTCGTGTCGAGTTTGAGCGACAGGCCCCGTGTGAGATCGAAATCAGCGGGCCGGAGATCAAGCAGGTTGCTTTGAACCTTGTCGCCAACGCGCTGGACTCAACTGGGGCAAAGGGGACGTTGAAGGTCGAGCTGCACGAACAGATCGACTGGGTCGAGATTCACTTTGTCGATGACGGTGCGGGAATGGATCAGGAAACGATCGACCACCTGTTCGAGCCGTTCTACACGACGAAGCCTACCGGCGAAGGGACTGGGCTGGGGCTTTCGATCAGCGACCGAATTGTCGGGGATCATGGCGGGACGATTGAAGCTCGCAGCGACGGTCCTGGCATGGGCAGTACGTTTTCTGTCCGGCTGCCGCGAAAACAGTCAGATTCGGCGGGCAAAGATGCCTCGCGAGTTGAAGAACTCGTTCGAGCGATCGCCGTGCGTTGATTCACGCGTCGCCAGGCTGCCGCTATTATCCGCCGCATCCGGGCCGACCGTGCGTCATCGCAGGTTGGCAATTTGATGCAGGGTGCGTTTTGGCGCACCTTTGTTGCGACCAGGACGTCGGTTAGTGGGTCAAGACTCGCCCTACGGTGTCCTTGCCAATAACCCCGCATGTTGACGAATTCTCAGGAGCCGCCCCATGGCGCAGCAGTGTTACCTTTGCGTGGATCTTGGAGCTGAAAGCGGTCGAGTTCTGGCCGGGTTGTTCGACGGTTCGACCGTGCGCACTCAGGAACTGCATCGGTTTCGGAATGGTCCTGTTTCGGTTGGCGGAACGCTGCGCTGGGATCTGGTGAATCTCTGGCGGGAGATTCAGACTGGTATCGCCAGGGGAGCGACGGAGTTTGGCGACGCCATTCAGTCGATCGGCGTTGATACCTGGGGTGTCGATTTCGCGTTGCTTTCCGAGACTGAGGAACTGCTTGGGTTGCCATATTGCTATCGCGACTCGCGGACGAACGGCCTGATGGAGCACTCATTCACGCAGGTGCCGCGAGCCGATATTTTCAATCAGACGGGTCTCCAGTTCATGGAGATCAACACGCTGTACCAGCTCGTCGCGATGAATCAGAAGAATCCGAAACTGATGGAGCAGGCCGCGACGTTTCTGATGATTCCCGACTTTCTGAACTGGCTGCTGTGTGGCAGCAAAGTGGTCGAGTTTACGAATGCGACGACCAGCCAGTGCTTCAACGCGACGACTCGTGACTGGGCGTTTGACATGCTTGGGAAGCTCGGCCTGCCGACGCAGATGTTCCCGAACGTTGTCGATCCTGGTACGAACCTGGGTATGTTGCGGGAAGATATCGCTCGACAGGCTGGCTGTTCGCGGTTCAACGTCGTGGCTCCGGCGACTCACGATACGGGGTCGGCGGTCGTTGCTGTTCCGACCCGAAAAACGGGATCGTCGAACTGGGCCTACATCAGCTCGGGAACCTGGTCACTGATGGGGCTTGAGATTCCGAAGGCGAACATTTCGAAGCGGGCTTTGGAACTCAACGTTACGAACGAGGGCGGCGTTGATGGCACGTATCGGCTTCTTAAGAACATCATGGGGCTGTGGCTGGTTCAACAGTGCCGAGCTTCTTTCGAGCGTCAGGGACGATCGTATGACTACACAAAGCTGACACAACTTGCGGGCGAGGCTCCGGCATTCCGGTCCCTCATCGATCCCGATGACAGCCGGTTCCTCAGTCCGGATGACATGCCTGCGGCCATTGCCAGCTGGTGTCGGGAGACGGGGCAGCCTGAACCGGAAACTGACGGTCAGATGGTGCGTTGCTGCCTGGAAGCTCTCGCCTTGAAATACCGACAGGTTCTGCGCTGGATGGAAGAACTTGAAGGGACGAAGGTTGAAGTCGTCCACATCGTCGGCGGCGGAACAAAAAATGAATTGCTCAATCAGTTCACAGCTAGCGCCTGCGGATGTTCTGTCGTGGCCGGGCCGGACGAGGGAACGGGGATTGGCAACATTCTCATTCAGGCACGGACCGCTGGAGAGATCGGGTCGCTCGACGATATTCGGCAGGTCGTTCGAGCGTCGTCAGAATTGAAAGACTACGAACCGGCAGACGGCGACGCGTGGGATGCCGCCGCCGCAAAGCTCGACGAATTCAGAAGCCAACTTGGTCAATAAATATCAGTCAATAATTACCGTCAGCAAAGACGGGTTCAGAGAAAGCACATCGATGGGATTTTTTAAGAAGCTCAAAGGAGCCCTTAAGAAGACGACAGATCTGTTGCGGACGGACGTTCGAGACCTGTTCAAGGCTGGCGAGATTCTCGACGAAGCCAAGCTGCAGGAGTTTGAAAAAAGGCTGCTGTTGTCTGATATGGGGTTCACGGCGGCTCAGCAGATCGTGACGGAAGTGCGCGAGAAACATGGTGGGCGAACGGTTGATGTCGACGCCATCTGGGGGACTGTCAAAGAGAAACTTCGCTCGCTGTTGAAAGGTGACGAGGATGTCCGATACGACGCCGGTGATCCCGTTTCGCCATTGAATCTGCAGAGCGACGGTCCGACGGTGATTCTTGTCTCCGGTGTTAACGGAGTTGGCAAGACGACATCGATCGCCAAGCTCGCGAACCTGATTCAGAAGTCAGGCCGGACAGTTCTGCTCGCAGCGGGCGACACATTTCGCGCCGCGGCTGTCGAACAGTTGACGATGTGGAGCGAGCGGCTCGGCTGCGAGATCGTCACCAAACCAGCTGGGACCGACCCGGCCAGCGTTGCCTACACTGGATGTGACGTCGGGATCGAAAAAGGCGTCGACGTTATCATCATCGATACTGCCGGGCGGCTGCAGACTCATCAGAATCTGATGGACGAGCTACACAAGATCTACCGCGTGATTTCAAAGCGGATTCCCGGAGCGCCTCACGAGGCATTGCTGGTTCTGGACGCGACGACTGGTCAAAACGGTCTCAGTCAGGCGAAGCACTTTTCTGAAACGGTTGAATGTTCAGGGCTGATTCTGGCCAAACTGGATGGCTCGGCCAAAGGTGGTGTGGCCATCGCGATTCGTCAAACGATGGGGATCCCTGTGAAGTACGTTGGCCTTGGCGAGAAGATCGATGATCTGGACGTCTTTGATCCGGACAACTTTGTTGACGCACTGATCGATAAGGAAGCGTAAGACTCGTGCCCGTTTCAGGTGCGGAACACGGTCGACGAGTGACTTTTCAAAACGATAACGAAGTATGAATTCATCAGGAACAATCATCATGCACTCAATGAATCGACCACTCGTGCGTCTGACTGTTGTCACGATGCTTGCGGTTTTTGTGTCCTGCAGCGGGACGTTGACGGCCGCTCTTTTCTGGCAGGAATACAAAAGCGGTATCTACTGGAACGAGCCGACGGTTATCGATCCCGGTGGTCCTGATCAGCCTCCGTCGGATGCGATCGTTCTGTTTGACGGAACGAATCTCGATGCCTGGCACGGCGGCGAGAAGTGGATTATCAAAGACGGTGCAGCGACGACGGCAGGTGGAAGCATCAATACCAGGCAGAAGTTCGGCGACTGTCAGTTACACCTTGAGTTCGCCACACCGTCTGAAGTGAAAGGCAGCGGGCAGGGACGAGGAAACAGCGGCGTCTATCTGATGGGGCGATATGAGGTGCAGGTGCTGGACTCGTACGAAAACACGACTTACTACGATGGGCAGTGCGGCGCGATCTACAAACAGACTCCACCGATCGTCAATGCCTGTCGGAAACCGGGCGAATGGCAGACGTACGACATCCTGTTCACGGCTCCGAGATTCAATGACGATGGCTCGCTGAAGTCGTCCGGCTATGTGACTGTTCTGCAGAATGGCGTCGTCGTGCAGAATCATTTTGAGCTTCAGGGCGGAACGTCGTACGTTGCCCCGCCGAAATACTCGAAGCACGGCGAGAAGGAGTCTCTTTCGCTCCAGTTTCATGGAAACAAAACGCGTTTCCGAAACATCTGGATCCGCGAGAATGTCCACGCTCCAAAGGGGGAGCAACTCGGTGGTCGCCCGGACCAACCGGCTCAGCCGGAAGAAGTCTGAAGGAAGCAACTCCCACAAAAGATGCGGAAAACACGAAAACCAGGGAGTTCTTTCCGAGTGACTCTGTTTTTCCTGTGGGAAGAAATTTCCAACGGAATCGCGAAGCCTGACCTGCAAAACGTCGACATTTTGAGGGGCGGCGGCTCGTTCTGTGGGCTGCGTTGATCCGACGGTCGATCACTGATAAAGTTGCCTGTTCGAGCACCGGCCCTCTGGTCGGTGTCTTTTATTTGACCACTCAAATTCACGGGTGCATCGCACCGAGTTTTTCAGATTACTGAGGAGTCTGCCCGAAATGGGGACAAAGAGAACTGGTAAAGGTCGTCGGAAAATCGGAAGTCGAAAACGCCGTAATCGAGCTAAGATCCGTCACCGTAAGAAATAATGACGAGTCGTAAGCAACGTTCGTGATGGATCATCGATTGGCTCAACAGAGTGTGCTGATTGCAGTCGCCGATGTTGTTCATTCCGTTGACGCTGTGTGAGACTCGACGTTTGACGAAAAATGCCCCAATGGGATGTTCGACCTGAACCGGTTGGCATCCCTTTGGGGCTTTTGTTTGCGCGGATTTTCGGTGGAGTCATCGATTCAGGCCGGAATCGAGCGCTACTCGTCAGCCCTCACTGACGGGCTTTCAGCTGTCGGCTCGTACGACCAGGCGCTTACTGCCGACTCGGTGAGACCGGCCATTCATGACTGCAAGTTTCGCAATGAAAGCCGACCAGCGTCGCAGAACCTGGCACCAATCGGCCTGAACCGTCCATGCGACCGTCGTTCAGCATCAGTGGAAGGACGCCGCCGGCCCGACTACAGTCGGGGCAGGTCTGATGAGCATTCAGACGCTGAGCCCTGAGCGCCAACCGTTGCGGCTCAGGCTGCCGCAGTTTCTCGACCCATTCGGCAAACGAATAGATTTCTGGTTCTTTCCGACCGTTGCACGTTTCTACCATTTCAGTTGGCAGTGCATCGGCAACGGCGGAATCATTTTCCGGCCAGTACACCTTAAGGTCGCTCATCCTTGAGCCTTCTTTCCGGTTGCAGAAAACTGATTGGAAACTGTTTTTCGCTCTCGTCAGCAAGGTTAGATCTCGCGACAGTCACGTCCGTGTGACCTGAATTTCGTCGCCCGTCGCGAAGGGCGGGAACGGTACGAAACGAATGTGAATTCGGCAAGACTTGGGATGCAACTTCCTGCTTTAATCATTTCGTCGTTTCGTGCCTGCTGACTTGCAGATTGTTGCGTCGTCCCTTTGAATTGGTCGTTCTTCAGAGTCTGGACTTCGTGTGACTCTTCAACCTGACTCACCATGCCCACCAATTGAGAAAGCAAACCGATGCCCAAAACTGCCATCCTTACCCTGCTGGCGATCGTCGCGACCTCGACACCGTCATTTGCCGAGGACGGTTTCAAACGCCTCGACGACGGCAAGTCATTCGACGGCTGGGAGAAAGCTGCCGAAAATGAAGACAGCTGGACAGTTGAAGATGGGGCATTCAAAGCCCACGGAAACCGCGCCCATCTTTTCTACGTTGGAGACGACAAGCCGTTCGTGAACTTCGAACTTAAAGTCGACGTGATGACCCGGAAGAACTCGAACGGCGGAATTTATTTCCACACGCAGTACCAGAAAGAAGGCTGGCCAAAGTACGGCTTCGAGGTTCAGGTCAACAACACCTACGAAAAAGATCCGCGCAAAACCGGCAGCCTTTACGCGGTGAAAGACGTAAATCCGGCTCCGGCAAAAGACGACGTCTGGTTCACCGAGCACGTCATCGTGAAGGGAAACACTGTCACGATTAAAGTTGACGGGAAGACGGTCGTCGAATACGTCGAACCTGCCGATGCAAAGGCCGGCAAAGATTTCACGCGAAAGCTCGACAAAGGGACTTTTGCCCTGCAGGCACACGATCCGGGAAGTATCGTTTTCTTCAAGAACATTCGAGTGAAACGACTTGACTGACGCTTGGTTGAGCAATTTTCAACATGACCCCGGCAGCCAGCTATTGTGGCTGCCGGGTATTTTACGGCGTGCAGAGACGGAAATCTCAACAGGCAAGCCGTCAATTGCGAACAGCAATGAGTTGATCTCGACAATATCCGACTCACGCTATTGACAGCCTTGCCAGCACTCTGATATCGATTGGTGCGCCCTTTGCGGCGTTCCGGTAGAAATCATCAGGATTTCCAGACGTCCAGAATTTAATTTCCTCCGCGGGTAACCACGGCGTGAAGCGAACAGAACCCTATCAGCTGCTGATTGCCGATGACGACGCAGGCTTCCGAGAAGTCCTGCGAGCGATCTTCGAGCCATTGTTTTCGTTATTCGAAGCTGGTTCTGGCGAAGAAGCAGTCGAGATCGTCGAAGGCGAGCATATCGATCTGATTCTGATTGATATGAACATGCACAAGCTCACGGGGCTGGACACTGTCCGGATCGTCAAGCAGATTGACTCCCGACTGCCTTGCATCCTGTGCACGTCTGACGCGACTGACGAGCTGAGGCAACAGGCGCGCGAAGTGGACGTGTGGTCGGTTCTGGCCAAACCTGTCCGGAAGGGAGAGCTTTTGACCAACGTGGCGTCGGCGATCGATTCCACTTACGGCGGTTCCGATGTATCCTCCCCGTTCGGCTCCATGAACTGATGATAAGTAATCGGTTTTCCCGGTTCGTCAGAGCGTGTGCAGGCTGATTGCTGACTCGACTTCGGAAGCTTCGGGCGTCCAGCCATCATTCCGGAAGGCTGAAGAATATCATATGGCCTTGCTCACTTTTCAGGTTCTGGACGGGATGGAACGAGGTCGCGTTCTGGCCGACCTGCTGCCTCCGATTACAATCGGTCGGGAAGAAGACAATGCTGTCCAGCTGAACGACGAACGAGTCAGTCGTTTCCACGCAAAAGTTCAGGAAGATGGTGGGCGAGTCATTCTAACTGACCTGGAGAGTACCAACGGAACTCGCGTCAACGGTCACCCAATTCAGATGCACGTGCTGAATATCGGCGACCAGGTTTCGATAGGTCGCTGTCTGTTGCTCTTCGGAAGTGCCGACGAAATCGAACAGCATGTTCAGCGGCGAAAAAACCTCATTCAGGAATCGCCTGGCGGCACGATCTCGTTTGAGTCAGACGAGTTCGAATTCACCGCTGGCGGCTCGCGAGACGCTGACGAGGAGCTGCCGCGACTCTTTCCTGATGGGCCGCCAGAACTGCCTGGCGATCTGCGACCGCTGCAGGTTGCTCAGACTTCTGACCTGTTGGCGCATCTGCATGACAGGCTACGGTCAGTTATCGTCGCCGGTCGATCGGTTTCGCAGGGAGGTGGTGAAGACCGGCAGCCGTACAGTATGGACTGGGCGGCGTGGCAAAGGCTTCTGCAGCTCGAAATGGATCTGGCGACTTATCTCAGGAAGCTGATCGACCCATCCAGCGGTCATGACTGATCATTTCTGGCCGGGTTCCCACAAGTCTCCTGGAGTCGCATCTGCTGCTTCAACTTCCGGGGCGTTGCCATCTTCTTCGGCGCCGTGGTAGATACCAATCAGGTCGTAGTCCTGACGGTCGACGATTTCGACGGGGATCATGTCGCCGATGTTGATGCCCTCACCGGTGACGTAAATGTTGCCATCGATTTCCGGAGCGTCGGCAAATATACGTCCCAGATAGACGCCTTCTTCAACCTGACTGTCGATGATCGCGTCAAGTTCGTAACCGATCAGTGAGTCGCCAAATTTGAATGCGATCTCCTGCTGGATCGCCATCAACTCGTCCCGGCGAGCTTCTTTGACTTCTTCCGGTAGATGACCTTCCAGCTTTACCGCAGGTGTGCCCGGTTCGAGCGAGTAAGTGAACGCGCCCATTCTTTCGAAGGCCGTGTTACGGACGAATTCCTTGAGTTCTTCGAACTGTTCCTCGGTCTCGCCGGGAAAGCCGGTGATGAATGTCGTTCGAAGGACCAGATTGGGAATCGCTGCCCGTAGCTTGTCGACCAGTTCAATCGTCTGAGCACCGTTTACGCGACGCTGCATGCGCTTCAGCATGGTGTCGTTGATATGCTGCAGTGGCATGTCCAGATATGGGATGATCTTCTGAGACCGAGCGATGGTCTCGATGATGTCGTCGGTAAAGTTGACCGGGTAAAGGTACATCAGCCGAATCCAGTCCAGGCCTTCGACCTTTTCCAGTTCCTTCAGCAATGCATTCAGGCGAACTTCGCCGTACAGGTCCATCCCGTAGTAGGTTGTGTCCTGAGCAACAACGATCAGTTCACGGACGCCGTCTTCAACCAGTTCTTTGGCTTCCTGAATGACCATTTCGATCGGCTTGGTGACATGCTTGCCCCGCATCGACGGGATGGAGCAGAACGTGCAGGTTCGGTCGCAGCCTTCGGAGATCTTCAGGTAAGCATAGTGGCCCGGTGTTATCCGCAAGCGGGCGGTGTCGTCCATCGCTTTGATTGGAGCTGGGCGGAACAGTTCGCGCTGTTCGCGTGCTCCGCCAACGAGTCGGTCGGCCACTCGGTGAATTTCGTCTCGACCGAACACGCCGACGATGTGGTCGATCTCTGGCATTTCTTCCAGCAGCGATCCGCCGACTCGTTCCGGCAGGCAGCCTGCAACGATCACGCCTTTCGTCCGGCCCTGTTTCTTAAGGTCCAGCATTTCCTGGATGACCGCTTTCGATTCTTCCCGCGAGCTTTCGATAAACCCGCACGTATTGACGATTACGAAGTCGGCACCGTCTGGATCGGAAACCAACGAGTATCCATCCAGAGCCAGCGTACCGAGCATCTTTTCGCTGTCGACCAGATTCTTCGGGCATCCAAGGCTGACGAACGCGTAGTTACCTTTGATGATCGGCTCACCCGTTGCGGTTTCGCCGGGGCGGGTGATCAGGTTGATATCTTCTTGAAACATCGGCATAGCAAAGGCACCTGTGACTTCTTGTCGGACGGCAAACGTGACGTCTGGAGATCTCTATGAAGAGTAGACCTGGAATCGATTTAGAGTTTGATTCTAAATTGATCGAATCGTCTCAAGGACGAGCATTGGCCTGAATAAAAAGGAACACTAATTGACGCTGATAATCGCTAACCCTTCCAGATCCCTGATTAGTGATTATCAGTGTCAATCAGTGTTCTCATTATTGACCGGCCAGCATCCAGAAGTCGGAAGTCTACACCTCTTCGCTGTCGGATTCAGCTTCTGAGTCCGTGTTCGGGGCAGAAGTGTCTGAATCTGCCGTCGGAACGTCAGTTGTGCTTTCTGGCTTGTCCGGAGTGGCCACAACCGTTGTTTCCAGCACGATTTCACTCGGAATTCGAGCCATTGACGCCAGCTTGTCGTCGTCTTCCAGCCGAATGATCCGCACGCCCTGCGTATTTCGACCAACGACTGAAATGTCGCCAGCTCGAAGTCTCTGGATTTTCCCGCCAGTCGTGACCATCAGGACTTCATCGTCGTCTGAAACGGCCAGTATCGCGACGACTTTGCCGTTGCGGGCCGTCGTTCGAATGTCTCGGATGCCCTTGCCGCCGCGATTCTGTGACCGGTAGTGAAATCCGCTGCGTTCGGTCTGGACTTCCGAATCTTCCGACTCTGGCTCCGAGATGTCTGTCTGATTCTCGTCGTCGGATGTTGATTCTTCAGACTCGCCGTCGTCTGTCAGATCCGGAACCGAGCCGCCCTGGCCGAACGGAGTCTGTTTTCCGTACCCGTTCTCGCAGGCTGTCAACAGGCACATTTCAGGATTGGCCACAACGATGCCGACCAGTTCGTCGTCCTTGCCGAGTTTGATACCTCGCACACCGGCGGTGGCTCGCCCCATCGGTCGAGCGTTGGTATGCGGAAACCGAATCGTCATGCCGGACGCAGTCGCCAGCAGAACGTCATCGCCAGGCCCGACAACGACGACGTCGACAAGTTCGTCGCCTTCTTTAAGACGGATGGCGATGATGCCGCCCTGTTTCGGTCGACTGTACTCGGTGAGTGCAGTCTTCTTGACGATACCGTTCTTTGTCGCCATGAGCAGGAAGTGTTCGTCGTCGAAGTCTTTCACTCCGATGCAGTTTTCGACTTCTTCGCCGTCGTCCAGATTCAGCAGGTTGATGAGTGCCCGGCCTTTGGCTGTTCGTCCTTGCAGGGGCAGGTCGTAAACCTTCTGCCAGTAGACCTTGCCGAAGTTCGTAAAGAAGAGCAGCCAGGCGTGCGTACTCGTCACGAAGAGGTGCTCCATGGCGTCCTCTTCGCTGTTCTTTCCGCCGGTGATGCCTTTTCCGCCTCGGTTCTGAGCCTGGTAGGTCGTCAACTGGGTTCGTTTGATGTAACCGCGATTTGACAGGGTGACGACCATCGTCTCTTCGGTAATCAGGTCGTCCTTGTTGACGTTCGACAGTTCTTCTTCGCTGATCTCGGTGCGACGTTTGTCGCCGTACTTCGACTTCAGCGTCTCCATGTCTTCGCGTACGACGGCGAGAATGTTTGCTTCGTCGGCCAGAAGCAGAAGGAACCCGAGGATGTCTTCGAGCAGTTTGTGATATTCGCCCTGCAGTTTCTCGCGTTCAAGATTCGCCAGCGAGCCCAGTTGCATCGAGACAATGGCTTCGGACTGGTTCGGTGACAGCGAGTAGTCAGACTGAACGCCGTATTCTTCCGTGTAGTTACGAAAGCCTTCTTCGCCGAGAGCGCGAGCGACCAGTTCGGCAGGAACCAGAATCTTCTGCAAATCTTCTTTGGCCTGAGCACGGCTCGAAGCGGCTCGAATGGTGGCAATGACCTGGTCGATGTCGACCTGAGCGATCATCAGACCTTCGACGGTGTGTTTGCGTTTGCGAGATTCGGCCAGCAGAAACTCGGTCCGGCGTCTGATCACATCGACACGGTGCCGGATAAATTCCTGCAGCATTTCCTTGATATTGAGCGTCTGCGGTCGCTGGCCGACCAGAGCCAGCATGATGACGCTGACTGTCGTTTGAAGTGGCGAAAACTGAAACAACTGCGCGAGTACAACTTCTTTATCGGCCTCTTTTTTCAGAACGATGTGCAGTCGCACCTGCCAGCTCGGCGTCTTGCGGTCAGTCAGGTCGACGATGCGCGAGATGCCTTTAATTCGCTCGTCACGGACGAGCAGTTCGAGTTTTTCACGGATCCGGTCACGAGTATCGAGGTACGGGATCTCGGTCACGACAATGACGTCGCTGTTTTTTTCTGTTTCGAAGTGCGTCTTCGCGCGGAGTGTGAGTGTCGACCGACCGGTCTGATAACCTTTTCGGATGCCGTATCGGCCACAAATGATGCCGCCGGTCGGGAAGTCGGGGCCGGGCAGGACGTCGATAATCTGGTCGATCGTTGCTTCCGGTTCGTCAACCAGCATGATGACGGCGTCGGCGACTTCGGCGAGGTTGTGCGGCGGAACGCTGGTCGCCATTCCAACGGCGATTCCGGTCGAGCCGTTGACGAGCAGGTTTGGAAACTTCGATGGCAGAACAACAGGTTCGGTTCGGCTCTGATCGTACGTTGGTGCAAAGTCGACGGTGTCGTACTGAATGTCTGCCAGCATGTCGGCAGCGGCCGCCGAAAGTCGAGCTTCCGTATAACGCATGGCGGCGGCGGGAAGTCCAGCAAGCGAGCCGAAGTTGCCCTGTTTGTCGACCATTGTCTGACGCATCACCCAGTTCTGAGCCATGCGGACAAGCGTCGGATAAACAGAACCTTCACCGTGCGGGTGGTAGTTACCGCTGGTGTCGCCGCAGATTTTGGCGCATTTGACTCGGTTGGTGTTTGGCCCGAGACTCAAATCGCCCATTGCGACGAGGATGCGGCGTTGAGACGGTTTCAGTCCGTCGCGAGCGTCCGGCAAGGCTCGCGAAATGATGACGCTCATCGCGTACGTCAGGTAGGACGTTCGCATTTCGTCCTGAATATCCAGCTGCTGAATTCGCTCTTCCGGCACCGAAAGATCACCCGATTCACCGTTTCCGACGGACAATGCAATGTCTCCTTACGCGGCAGTATTTCATCTCGAATCGAACCTCGCCTGGCAGAGCGACAGGGCATTCAGTTCGACGCAATCGATGAACGCAGAAAACGCCCGAAAACTAAGGGAATTCCCGAGTTTTCGGGCGTCATTTCAAGCTGCGAATGATAGTCGAATCGATGTTCATCCACAACGACTCGAAGCCCGTCTGGCGGCATCGACAAATCGAGGTCTGAAGCGGATTCCGGAGCCGACAATCGTTGCGTGAAATCCGTCAGGCGTTCCATCAACGGATGAGCTGCTGGCCTCGTTCGAACATCCGTGATTGTCCAGAAGATCGTCCAGAAACGGGGCGGCACCAAAGATTGTATTCTGGCAGGGCAACCGTGTCGGCCTTACTTCGCAGCGGCGATTCGTTGGACATCCGTCAGCAGATCGTCGGGGAGGTAGCGGTCAACGTGGCCAGCGGCCCGGTTGATCTCATCAAGTTCCAGAGCCCGCCTGGCGGCGGTGGCTGCTCTCAGCGGGTCGCCAGCCAGAGCTAATGCCTGAGCTGTCTCGGCTGTCCATTTCGGATTGGTCGGGTACATCTTCAGCGCTTTCTGCAATTCTTCAACTGCCGCGGTGATAGCATTCTGATCCTTGGGAGATGTGCCATTCGCCCGGACCAGCCAGGCATAGCCGATTTCGTGAGTGGCATGCGGACTGTGTGGCGACAGCGCGCGAGCTCGTTCGGCAGCTTTGATGGACTGATCGAAGAAAACGTCGTCGCGAGTCTGCTTCCACTGGTGAAGGTAAAACTGCGACAGACGGAAAAAAGGTTCGGGCGTCAGTGAGTCGGCAGCGGCAGCCGACTGGTAGCTGCCGACGACAGTGCGAGCGGGTTGTCCGTTGATCGCGTCGTAGTCGCCGAGTTGTTGCAGCGACGTTGCCCGAATGACCGGACTGAACGCTGTCGTCGTACACCCTACTGCCGCCAGTCCTGACAACAGTGCGGCGGCCAGCCAGGGACTGTTCTGGAAATTTTCATCCGATGCGGTGTGGGCATCGTCAGTGGTTAAGAGGGGCGCGGTCGACAATTTCTCTATGTGGTCTGTGCGTGATAATTTCGTGGCGTCAACGTTCAGCACGGCTGTCATTGCCAGAACGACTCCAATGACAGCCGGCATGGCGATTCCCCCAGCAGCCGACAGATGAACGAACAACGCGACGATTGCCGCAACGACGGCAACCGGCGGCACGTGCAGTTCGTATTGGTTTGCGGTTTGACTTACGGTGGAATCAGAAGACGGACTCAGAGCCAACTTCAGAACGCGGTCAATGATCACTGCGCCGAGGCAAACACAAAGAATGCCCCACGCGAGGTTGCCAGAGAAAAGCCATTCACCAACGAAGGCCACGGCAGCAGCCCAGCCAATGGCCGATCTGACTGACGGTTGACATGCAACGATTGATTTTCTGACGGGAGCTGAGCCGATCGTCGGAGTTGTTTCCGGTTGTCGGCAAAGTATCCAACTGAGCGAGCCGATCATCGCCAGCAACGTCAGCAGTCCGGCCAGGCCGATTACTCCGGCATTCGCAGCAACGTCCAGAACAAACTGATGCGGATCTGCAATTTCTTCGCTCGATTCAGGCAACTTGTGACGCAGATAGTTGTCGCGAAAATTGCCAGGCCCGGTACCCAGCAGCGGGTGTTCAAGAATCACGTCCCAGGTCGAGCTCCAGTATTCGAGTCGGTAGCTCAGCGACTTTGACACTTCGGTCAGCACTTCGATGTCCAGAGCACCCGTCGCGATGGCAACTCCTGCCAGCAGTGAAAGGACGACTGCTCCGACAACGATGATCGGAATGAGTTTTTTCAGGGCTGCTCCGGATTTCGGCGTCATGACGAAAAGACCAAGCAGTGTGCCGACTCCAACGATCGACCCACCCCATGCTGATCTGCTCTTGGTGAGGACGAGGCAGTACGTCACCAGAAGCAACGCCGCTCCCAGGACTGCAATGCCGTTCCTGCTGATTCTCTTTCCAGTTTCTGACGACGTGACTTTCGCGTGATCTGGAAGCAGCAGGCCAATGATCGTTCCTGCCAGAAGTATCAGACCGATGGCCATGAAGCTGGCGAGAGTGTTGGTCAACGCGAAGAATCCCAACGGTTCTTTGCTGTCGCGAAGCCTGCGTTCGAACAGCTGCTGCGACGGGCCCGACAAGGGGATGCCACGAGATACGAATTCGGCTCGCAGTTCCCTTTGCCTCCTGAACTGCTCTTCTGGTGAGAGATTGGACGACGATTCGACCGACTCAATTTCGGCCTTCAGTTTCTGATACTCCTTGAGATTGGCCGGGTACCAGAACGTGGGCTGCCAGATTCCGTAGCAGGCCAGGGCGGTTGTGACAACCAGAACGGCTTGCAGGAACTTTGGTCGAGAACCCTGCGTGATTGTTTGCCGAAGCAGCGTAAACGTGACCGCGATGGCCAGCCATTCCCACAGCATGTTAGTCGATGCTCGCTTGTTGCCTTCGGTCAGAATGACGGCGAGCGACGAGAGAATGTGTGCACCGCACAGTAGCCAGACGGCGACATCGATTTTCTCAAAACGCAGCCGTTCGAACGTGATTCGCGAGTTCCACCAGAAAAAGCCAGCGGCAGCAGCCAGCGTCATCGCGGTCAGCCAGAGCGTGTCGCCTTCAGCAGTTCCCTCAGTAGGAGTCAGCCATCGCGCCAGAAAAAGCCCCCAGATCAGCGCCGGAAGGAGTCGGTGTTGTGCTGGTGCGGAGGTTTCTGCACATGCGGGTTTGCGCGTCCGACCGGACGAATGATTGCGTGTTGATCGTTTCGGCTTTGCCATAGGGAGCTGCCGGATGAGTCGCCGGGGTCGAATAAAAAACACCCCGGCAACAGGTGCGACCGGGGCGTTGATGATTGTTGAAGTTCTGCTCGTCCAGAGACTGCTCAGTTACTTATCAGTTACTTAGCCGTCTGAAAGTTCTTTGACAGCTCCGTCGAAGTCGGAGTAGAGATTCCACAGTTTGTCGAGATGAGTGACTTCGAGGACTTCCTTGCAGTAGTCGGTCAATCCACTGATCCCGAATTTGCCACCCGGAATCGCATTGACACGATTCCAGATCCGGAACAGCACTTCGATAAACGATGAGCCGAAAAAGCTTGTGTACTGCAAATCGATCAAAACTCTTGGAGGGTCTGCAGCGGCAGCGGCTTCGAGCATTGAATCTCGAATCAGGTCCAGCGATGCCTCATCGAGATTCTCAAATTCGGGGCCAAGACGGATGCATGTAACATCCCCACGTTTCTCGATGTTTGGGCTTTTGTCAGTCATCGTGGGTCTCAATCGTGTGCGCTACACGGCGGGCTGTTGTGGGCGTCGAGTCACACCGCTCAAATCGCGTTGCTGCGCTTGGCATTTTGCATCGCCAGCGTCGTAACTCATGCCGCTCCAGGAACTTTGATACTACTACCTGGCACCCGAATGTCAACGTCGACGATTGCTTCCAGAGCATGTCAGCGGTGCGGTGTTTTTGCCATCCGGGAATCAGAAGTGGCCTGCACGGCTGCGTAACCAATCGCTGGTGCCCGCCCGTCTTTCAAGCATTTCTGAAGATGATCTGGGCGAGTGAGATTTATCTTTCAGGCGTGTCCTGAATGCTTCGAATCAGTTGATTCGTTGCGGTAGCAGTTTCGAAGGTCGGTTTCGAAGGTCGGTTTCGAAGGTCGGTTTCGAACGTCCAGTTCTGAGACCAGCCGGTTGGCAGGTTTCGTTGTCAAACTTCGCCCACGGAGCCTACGGTTCCGGCATCGCCTCGAGCATGACCGAAATGTCCCGCTTTTCGCCATTCCGTAGAATCGTGACCGATATGGAATCTCCAGCGCGGTACTGAGTCAGCAGATCAAGCAGATCACGAGCTGTCCGAATCGGGTCTTCGTTGATGGCCAGGATTTGATCACCGGCCAGGGTTTCAAGATTCTCGCCGCGGCGGATTGGGAGTATCCCTGCTTTATCAGCCGGCCCGCCGGGGACTACCTGCTGCACAAACACGCCCGGCAGTTGCTTTTTCTGTCGAACTGCAAAGTCTTCGCGTACGACGACACCGAGCCAGGGGCGGCTGATTGAGCCGGTACGAATCAGGTCCGGGACGGCGACGTTAACCAGGTCGACGGGAATTGCAAAACCGATTCCGTGCGAGCCACCAGACTCACTGACAATCGCAGTGTTGACTCCAATTAGTCGCCCCGCGCTGTCGAGTAAGGGGCCGCCGGAGTTTCCCGGATTGATCGCGGCGTCGGTTTGGATTGCGTTGTGAATTGTGCCGGTCGCCGTTCCGAAAGTTCGGTTCAGTCCGCCGATGATTCCAGTCGTGAGTGTATGGTCAAACTCGAACGGGCTGCCAATCGCAAAGACTTTCTGACCGACCTTCAGATTGCTGGACTCACCAATCGCGATTGGGGTCAGCGTGCCGGGGGGGACATCGATCTTCAGCACGGCGATATCGTTTGCGGCGTCGTAGCCAACGAGCCTCGCCGAGTGATTTGAGTTGTCGGCGAGCGTAACGACCGCTCCCTGCCCGTCACGGATCACGTGCAGATTTGTGACAATATGCCCTTCCGTGTTCCATACAAAACCGCTGCCGGTTCCCGCTGGCATTTCGCGGATGTCCATCGTGAATGCGTTCTGGAGGATGGCAACCGATGTCACATGCACGACCGCTGGGGAAACCTGCTCGAACAGTTCGATTGTGCTGAGCTCGTCTGCGGCCAGATCACCCCGCGGAGTGACCGTACGGGATTCTGCATTGGTACTGAACAGCGGCGAATGCCAGAACGCTTGCCGGTAAATCATTATCCCGGTCAAGCCGAGCAGCAGGACCACCAGCCACACATTGATCCGGGAAGTGCCCGGAGAGTCAGTCGGATAGTGGCGGGGTCCGGATGTGCTCATTGTCAACTCAGTCCGTTCGTCTTTTCGTTGAAGTTTTCAACGGCGGTCAGAAAACGAATGCGTTCTTTTTCAGGAATCTCTGCGAAGCCGTCAATCATTCCGTCAGTCAACATGCGGGTGCAGCGTTCAATGGCAGTTGTAATCTTCTTGTAGGCCTGCTCGGGATTGAGCAGTGCTGGGCCGCCTGAGTCAGTTGCACCTTCCGTCGATTCTGTCGGAACGGTTGTGGCACCGGTTTTGTACGGAGCGTAAGGTTGGTCGCCATCGGCGGATCCTGCTTCTCCAGCTACGGCTCGAATTTGATTTTCGCTGGCATGACTTTCGTCGAAAGAGTCAGAAGTTGGGCGGACTCCGTCCGAATTGCCGAATCCTTCTGGCGTCAGCCTCACGATCGGCTCGCCAAAGCCAGCGGCAGACGAGTTGACGTCCAGGTCCGCTTCGGCCTCAACTGTCAAATCTTCGCCATTCTGCATCCGCCTCCAGGCCTTCATTTCAGCGACGGTAGCCTGATTTTCTTCGGCCCAGGCAAGGCATTCCGCAGAGTCTGACCAGGTTAAAGCAACGTAGAAGTGGGACCACTTCAGTTTGGGATAGCTTTCGCAGACATCCGCGAAAGATTCCCACACGCGTCGTCGCTGATAGATCTGGTCGCCGCTAAGTCCGACCAACGCTCCGAAGTCAGCATCAGTTCGACCGCGTGAGTAACGGCTTGTCCATTTGGTGGCACATTCTCCAACGGTCCAGTTGCAACTGCTCAAAGCAATCTGGGCCGTTGAAATCAGCTCCTGCTCGGTTTCCTGAACGTCGACGACAGTGCTCATGCGACAGCCTCTCTGCTGAAACATTTTCGATGAGAAGTACGGCGTTGTTGAGACTGCCCGGAAGTCCTCAGGTTGAGGATGAATCAACAGGCGACACCGTTTACGGTCAGCATCGAAAGGGAGATTGAAGGAAATCAGAAATGGTTGTCGGCGACTCGGTAGCTGTTACCGAGCGCCGCCAGAAAACGAGAGAAGGAATCCGTTCCCTCGTGCGTCTGAAGTCAGACGACAACCGAGCACAGGCTTGACCGCGATGGCCCCACTTCGGCAAACCGAAGCATCCATGCCGGGCAGTCAAACCCGGACCTCCGTGATAATTCGCTGTTCCCAGCCAGTGACTCGCACGGTCCTGCCGAGTCAGCTTCTGGCTGAAGCATTGTCTTCTTCAAGAGCCCGATCGGGCGGCGGGATACTATCGCCTTGCCAGAATGTTTTCCAGGGCGAAGACACGCGAGTTTCTCAACAATATTCTGACAGTCACACGATGGTCGGGAGCTTCGGGTTAGCTGACCTTTGCCGTCGATTGATCATCAGCGATCTTTGATTGGCAGACAGGTTTCGTTTGCAGTTTACCCCGGCGACTTCTCGCGCGGGGACGCTTGCTTGATGGCGATTCGACGCTCGGCACAACATACTCAAAACGATCGATCGCCGATTGATGGCCTTGCGGGGCAATCGCCTTTCGAACCGCATTCAATATTCAACCAACCAGATTCAACGAACCAGGATTTCCGAAATGAAAACGTCTCAACGTTTTATCTGCTGCTTGAGTGTGCTGGTCGTCGGCTTTCTGTTGCTGAATTCTGCTCCGAAAGATGTTGCCGTTTCGAACGTCCAGGCAGACGTGCTTTCAGAAGATGGAAGCCGGCAGTGGCTCAAAGGAAATCTGCACACACATTCGCTGTGGAGCGACGGCGATGACTACCTTGAGATGATCGCGCTGTGGTATCGGGATCGCGATTACGACTTCCTCTGCTTTACCGATCACAACGTGCTGGCTCAGTCGAAAGATCGCTGGGTTGATATTGCGAAGAAGCCGACCGGCAAAGACGCGTTGAGAAAACTCAAAGAGCGATTCCCGCAGGGCTGGGTGGACGAGCGAGTTGTTGATGGTCGCACGGAAGTCCGGTTGAAAACGTTCAGCGAAGTCAGCGCAAAGGTTGGCCAACCTGGAAAGTTTCTGCTCATTCAGGGCGAGGAAGTTACCGACCGATTCGGCAAGTATCCCATCCATCTGTGTGCGGCAAATGTGAAAGAACTGATCCCGCCAATGGGAGGGGAAAGCGTTGCCGAGGCAATTCAGAAAAACGTCGACGCTCTTGTCTCGCAGCGCGAACGAACCGGGCAGTCAATGATGATTCATTTGAACCATCCGAATTTTGGGTACGCGGTGACCGCCGAAGACCTCATGCGTGTTCGTGGTGAGAAATTCTTCGAGGTCTACAACGGCCATCCCGGCGTCAACAACTCAGGGAATGCCGAGCACGCATCTACCGAACGCATTTGGGATATCGTCCTGACGAAACGGCTTGCCGAGTTTCAGTTGCCGGTGATGTACGGCCTGGCGACCGACGATGGCCACAACTACCACAGCATCCCCAGTCGCAAAAGCGAGCCGGGACGAGGCTGGGTCATGGTACTGGCCGAAGCGCTCGATCCAGAGTCGATCATCCCGGCGATGGAACGCGGCGATTTCTACTCGACGTCCGGAGTGATGCTCAGCAAGGTGACCTCGTCCAGCGAAGGGCTGGCAGTTGAGGTGAAGTCGGAACCGGGAGTTGATTACAGAATCGATTTCATCGGCACCGAAGCGGGTTACGACAAAACGTCCGAACCCGTTCTGGATAAGAAGGGCAACGAAATCCTGGCGACGCGACGGTACAGCGAAGACATCGGAAAGATTTTCTCGACGCACGATGGATCGTCGGCGAGTTACTCATTCATCGGCAATGAAATTTATGTCCGAGCCCGCATCACCTCGAGTCGTCAACACACAAACCCGTCGGAGATCGATGACTTCGAGCAGGCGTGGGTGCAGCCTGTTGTCGGGCCTGCTGCCATGAAGTCAGTTGAGTAAGTGGGCGGGATTTTCGGTCACGGATTCAAGTCGTGACAGCCGACTTTGAATCTGGTTAGTATCAAAGTCCCCGAAGTCTCCCGCCACCACTTTCGAATGAATGTTGCCATGCCAGGTCGCTCGAACCAAACGAAAGTCCTGCCAGGATTACGAATGCCGCAAGTTCGGCGTCGTGCTGTTCTGCAGGCAGGATTCTCGGGGCTGGCTGGATTGGCTGGCGCGTCGGGCATCGAAACTGCGATGGCCAGTGGTCGGGAAAAAGGGCCGGCGAAAGCCTGCATCTTCCTCTTTATGTGGGGAGGACCGTCACAACTCGACACGCTGGATATGAAACCCAACGCTCCGGCAGAGGTTCGAGGCGAGTTTAAACCCACTTCGACGACCGTGCCCGGCGTGCAGATTTGTGAGCATTTCCAACAGCTCAGCCAGAGGATGGATAAGGTTGCGGTCATCCGGTCTTTGACACACAACGATCCAGCTCATCTTTCCAGTGCTCACGCGACGTTGACCGGTCACCTGGCTCGTGTCCGACCATCAGATGCCGAGCCACCCAGCGAGACAGATGCCCCGCATCTTGGTTCAGTCCTTGCTCATCTCAGAAACGCTGACCGATTCGACGGTTTTGTTGGTCGTGAATCGAGCCTGCCCGGTTTCGTCACGATGCCGTGGAAGGCGTATCACCCGGCGGCACCCGGAGGGCAGGCTCCCGGCCAGCACGGCGGATGGTTGGGGCGAACCTGCGATCCGTTTCTGCTGACTGGTGACCCCAATGCGGATAACTGGTCGGTTCCGGCTTTACAGCTTTCGGATGGGACGTCGAGCGGTCGCCTGACCGCGCGACGGCAGTTGCTCAGCACGATCGAACGTCAGCAACGCTCCCTTGTCGAATCGGGGGGCGGCCAGGCGATGACCTCGCACCAGTCGAAGGCGATCGACTTCCTGACCTCGCAGCGAGTTCGGCAGGCCTTTGATCTGAAAGGAGAATCGACCGCAACGCGCGACCGTTACGGACGCAACATTCATGGTCAGTCCGTTCTGCTGGCCAGACGGCTGGTCGAGCATGGCGTTCCGATAGTTTCGGTAAACTGGCACAACGACGGGAGAAACTTCTGGGACACGCACGGCAACAATTTCAACAGACTCAAGAACGATTTGATCCCGCCGGCAGACCGAGCGCTGTCGGCACTGCTGGACGATCTTGATGAGCGAGGTTTGCTCGACGAAACGCTTATCGCCTGGGTCGGTGAATTCGGTCGGCGCCCGACGATCACTGCCGGAAACGCGGGGCGAGAGCACTGGCCAAACTGCTACAGCGGCCTGTTGGCTGGCGGCGGCATCCGCGGAGGCGCGGTCTTCGGCAAAAGTGATCCTCACGGCGCGTACCCTGCTGAGTTCCCTGTCTCGCCGCAGGATTATGTGGCAACGATGCTTTGCGCTTTGGGAGTTTCGGAGGATGCGGTGCTCCATGATCGTCAGCAGAGGCCGCATAGTCTGTACGCGGGGACGCCTATCGAAGCGGTATTCTGAGGAATCTCCACCTGGCGTTGTCTCGAACGTTCCACGTCGTGACTCTTAAGAAACAGGGAATGCCATTGAGAAACAAAAAACGCCGCAACATCTGATGTTGCGGCGTTTTTTTGTTTTCGATGACTCAGCGCTGAATTCAGACGTTAAGTCCATTGACGCGACTATTCGCCTTCGGCTGGTGCTTCTTCGCCTTCAGCTGGAGCAGCGTCACCTTCGGCAGGTGCTGCGTCGCCTTCAGCTGGTGCTGCGTCGCCGCCTTCGGCTGGCTCTTCGGAAGCGCCTTCATCACCACCTTCAGGAACTTCAGCTCCGCCACCGGTGGTGGAGCCAGCTTCGGCTCCAAGGTCAGATGCAGGAGCCGAGGCTCCACCATCGCCACCGTCTGGCTTTGCACAGCCAGAGCCGGCAGCCATCAGACCAAAGACCGCGACAAGTGCGAACAAACGAGCAGTTTCAAAGATAACCCGCATGGGGAACTCCTTTTGAGAAATGTCTTGTATCAACTTCGATACGGGCTCTGCGGACAGTTCCGCAACGAGGGACGTCGACATTAAAGAGAGCGCCGCTTGCAGAATCAACCGTGTCAGTATTTCAGCAGCGATTTTTAGATTTGCAGCTCAACTTGGGTAACTTTCGGGGAAAAGTTCTGATTTCGGTGGTTGGGGAGACCTCGCTGTATGTTCAGATTGCTAATTGACGCGACCAACTCGTAAACACGAAGCGTTAGCTGTGGTTTACGGTTTAAAGATTTGCGGCAATGTGCAGCGCCAAATTCTTGTTGTGGACTTCCACCAAACGACAATGTGTCGGATACAGAAAGATGTTGCGAATTGAAACATCGCTGCGTTGCAGGATGCAGTTCTGTTGGGGCCAGCGTTGCATCCCTGCACAATCGGACCAGTTCGGTTTGTCCTGCCCGAATGGTCAAACCGGATGGGATCGTGTTCTGAATAAGTCCTGGCATTCGATTCGCATTTGTGCGGACGAGTCCGCCCGAACATGACAATCGGAATAACCTGACGGAAAACCGTCAGCGGGATGTCCGGACGGTGGATCGCTCAACAGTGACGGGCATGGTCACGGAGTACGACTATGGTCCGAGCAGTATTGAAACTGAGATCGCGAGCTGCTCGGTGGGCAAGGCAACGGGAACGCTGAAAAGTGAAGGCAGGAGTTGGAGCTATGAATAACGCCCCCGCGTGGGTTCGTCGGTTGTTGGATGCGGTTGCTGACTCAACAACGTCAATCAACAATGAAGGAGAGCTGGGCTGTCACATCTTTCAGAACAAAGCAGACGGTTCTAACGAATGGGAGATTACGATCTTCGGAGAACCCGTCGAGATGGGGGGGCGTCTGGCGTCCTATTCGAAGGCTCCTGTTTTTTCCATCGATGTGTTTTCCATCGTAACGCTTTTTGACACGCTGCTTTCCTGTCGCTGGCAGACGAGTCAGATCGACAGTGAAGACAGTGAAGATGACCTCGGCACGCACTTGAGTGTCGAAGGGATCCAGAACGGCGAACTCGTCTGGCTGCGGATCGTTGGCCACAAACCTGATGCGATCGTGAACGACCCTTCGATGTCGTCGCGAGTTCGACAGCGATAAATGACGACGTGAGGATTGAGTTGACTGAAGCCCTGACGGTGTCTGCTGCGCTGTCGGGTAGAAAAACGACATGAGGAACCGGATGCAGGGTTGCCTGACGAATCGCAACACTCGTTGGGGCTGAGAAATTCTTGAGACTGTTTTCGCATCGAAAGCGGCCCGGAGTCGACTGCCGACTCCGGGCCGCTTTCTGTTTGCTGATCGAGAATGTCGACCTGCCACATTTCTGCGATGTTACGAATCTGCAATGTCCGAAGGTGTGAGAGCATTTTCAGAACTGATCCGCATTGGCAGCCGCAGCGACCAGCCGGACAGGCAATGCTTCGAGGCGACACGTTCAGTGCTCCAGAGCTGCCGTTCGGATTGAGGTCGACCGTCGAAATGTTGTATTCGGGAAACCTGAAACTGCAACGTTGACGCATCCGTTGTCGACTTCAGGCATCATTGATTACGCCGGCGCAAACTCATGCGGATTTTTCGAAATTGCATTAGTCGTTGCAGAGTCAGCAGTTAAGTGCTTCTCTCAGGGTTGGCGTTCAGGCTTTCAATCGCCTGGCATTCACCTTGCTTTACACCATGCCAGAACGACTCACTCAGCAAGACACTTCGAACTCAGTGAGCCGATCGTTCGCCGAACCAGGCCTGTCAGGTTGAATCCAGCCTGCAAATTTTCGGCGACCTTGTGTTTCTGATCAGGCAAGCCGGTGTGTCGAGAGCTCCGGTTCAACGCTTTGCAGAAACGGTCACAGAGAGAACCGAGAGAAAGCCAAACTGAGAGAAATGGGAGAACAAGCTATGAAGACTCTGATGAATCAACTGTTGAACGATGAAGCTGGTTTCGTGATTTCTGCCGAGCTGATCCTGGTTTCGACGATCGCTGTGTTGTCGCTGGTCGTCGGTCTTGCCGAGATTTCGCACGGGATCAACCAGGAACTCGAAGACGTCGGCTCGGCCTTCGGAGCCATGCAGCAGAGCTACGTTTACCGAGGCCTCCAGACCGCAGATAAAGGCTCGATTGTTGGAAGTCGCTTCGAAGATGATCGAGATCATTGCGACAGCCAGTACGACATCGTCGGCACGGCACCCGTCGGAGAAGACGATTACGTCAACCACGATGACTACAATTACTAAGCTGTGATCTGGAACGCGGCATTACGATACTGATTGAACTCGAACAGCCCGGTTGCACTTCGCGGCCGGGCTGTTTTTCGTATTGTAAAACAGGCTTCGGCCCCGGTTACGTCGTCGGGTGGTTCCGGTTGCTCGCAAGCAGGGCGGCGAAGCCGCAAGAGGTCATCGTCTTCAGTCGACGACTCATGCTGTCTCACCCGGTGGTTATCAAAATGTCGTCGTTAGCACCTGTTCGCAGAATGCCGCCGCGCGAAGCAACTCAGAGTCACCATGTAGCTGTCCGGCAAGTTGGATCGCCAGAGGCAGTCCGGCGGCAGACAACGCGATCGGCATCGAAACGGTTGGCAGCCCGGTGTAGCTCCACGGAGCGTTCATCGCCGGATTGCCCGTCGACGATCTGTCCGGAGCCGGTCCTGTTGTGGCTGGCGTGAGCAGGACATCGAGGCCGTCACCGAACAGTGCGTTCATCCGCTCGGACATGACAGCCTGATGTTCGAGGGCCCTGATGTAGTCAGTCGCGGACGCGCTGAGTCCTTCTTCAATCAGCGATGCTACGCACGGCCCATAGTCGTCGCGATGTTCGGCAAACCGTTCGCGATGCCACGCCGCAGCTCCAGCCGCCATAATCAACTTGTGGTTGTCAGCCAGCTTGTCGAAGCCGTCCGGGACGTCGATGTCGTAAACCAGGCAGCCGGCTGTCATGAAGGCATCGAGTGTTCGATCGATTGACGCCTTCAGTTCGGGATCGACCAGTTCTTCGTGAAAGCCCCGCAGTCGTCCGATTCGTGGCGGCGTGGGATCTGCATCTGAAACGGCGAGTCCGCTGATTGCCGAACCCTGAATCACTGACAGCACGGTCGCGAGATCTTCAACGCTTCGCGCAATCGGACCGGGGTGGTCGAGCGACTTTGCGATGGGCACAACTCCGTTGATGGAAACCGTGCCGAATGAAGGCTTGCAGCCGAACACTCCACAAAACGATGCCGGGCGAGTGATGGAACCTCCGGTCTGAGAGCCGATCGCCACGGGGCACATCCCTGCCGCGACGGCTGCTGCGGAACCGCTCGACGATCCGCCCGGTGTGTGAGCTGCGTTCCACGGATTTCGAGTTGGCGGCGGATCGAAACAGGCGAACTGAGTCGTCACCGTCTTGCCGAGAATCACCGCTCCGGCATCGCGCAGCCGTGTGACCAGTTCGGCATCCAGTTCGGCGACTGGTCCCTTTGACATGAGCGGCGATCCGGCTCCGGTGATCATTCCCGCCACGTCGATGATATCTTTGATGCCGATCGGAATTCCGTGCAGCGGTCCGCGCGTTGTCCCCGCAGCTCGTTCGCGATCCCGCTCCGCAGCAGTTTCCACCGCGCCTTCGCGGTCAACGTTGATCCAGGTATGAAGTTCCGACTCGCGGTCGTCGATTCGTGACAGGCACGTTTCTACAATCTGCACGCTCGTCGTCAGCCCGGCCTGCATCGCCTCGGCCATGCCGGCGGCGGTTTCGCTTCGTTCTGGATACAGTTCCACGGTTCAACTTTCAGAAGAATTCGATCTCGGATTCATCAGGCGGCAAAGGACTCTTGTCATGACTGCATCGTTTGGCGGATTTCCCAAAGAGACTTTGCAGTTTCTCAGGACGCTGAAGCGAAACAACGATCGCGACTGGTTTCAGAAAAACAAGTCCCGCTACGAGTCGGCTTTCCTCGACCCATCGCTCGACTTCATCGCCGCGATCGAGAAACCCCTACAGAAGATTTCGCCATGCTTCCAGGCCATCCCGAAGAAGCAGGGCGGATCGCTGATGAGAATTTACAAAGACACTCGATTCGCCAAAGACAAGACGCCATACAAGACGAACATCGGAATTCATTTCCGTCACGAAGCCGGCTGCTCGGTTCACGCTCCGGGTTTCTACCTTCACGTTGAACCCGGAGACTGCTTTATCGGAGCCGGCATCTGGCGACCAGACAAACAACCTCTGTTGCAGATCCGCCGAGCGATTTCCGAAGAGCCTGCTGACTGGAAACGTGCACGCGACGCGAAAGCTTTCCGCTCGACTTATGAACTGAGCGGCGACTCTCTGAAGCGTCCTCCGTCAGGCTTCGAAATTGACGATCCCATGATCGACGACCTGAAACGGAAAGACTTCATTGGTGTGTGCAAACTTGAGGATGATGAGCTTCTCGGTCCAAAATTTCTGCTGGAAGCCACGAAGAAGTTCAAAGCGGCGACGCCATTCATGAGGTTTCTGTGCAGTTCCCTTGATCTGCCATTTTGAGCCAGGCTTTGCGCGGGTGTTGGCGAGTGGCGACTGGTATGCTCGAATGCTTCTACGGGTCGTCGATGATTCCGCCTTGCTGGTTCTCGTTTCCGGACAACACATGACTGATACCGATGCCGATTCTCCATTAAACGATGACGTTAGTTCCGGAGGCGATTCTGAGCCGAACACGATTCCGCTGAAGACTGGGGCGAACGATGCGCTTTCCCCGGCGATCCGTCCGTACGATGCCGACCTGACATCGGAAGGGCCAACTGCCTCCGCACCAACCGGCGAAGAGTATTCTCTGCTGAACCCACCTGAAGGGTGGCAGACCGCCGGGCCGGAGTGGCATCGCGTTGAAAAAATTGAACCAGCTCGCGCAAAGATTTCGGAAAGAGCTTCAAAACGTCGTATGAAACGAGCGGGATTTTTGAGTCCGATGGGCTGCAACCTGATCGTGTTTGTGGCGAGCGTCTGCGTGATGGTTCTGGAACTGACGGCGTCGCGGCTGATCGCCAAGCACGTTGGCAGCTCGCTTTACACATGGACCTCGGTCATTGGCGTCGTCCTGGCGGGTATCACGGTGGGCAACTTTGTCGGCGGCTGGATGGCCGACCGGTTTGATCGAGAAAAGATTCTCGGTCGCCTGTTTCTGCTGGCCAGCGTCGCGAGCCTCAGCGTGTTGTGGCTGGATCAGCTGGCTGCGGGAAGAACTCGTCCTGACGACTTGGGCTGGCCGATGTGGGTCTTTCTGACGGTCGCCGAAATGTTCTTTCTGCCGGCCCTGGCGCTGGGGACGATCTCGCCCGTTGTGGCGAGCATCGCTCTGGACCGAAGCGAGTACACCGGCAGTACCGTCGGCAATGTTTACGCCTGGGGAGCATTCGGTTCGATCATTGGTACTTTCCTCACCGGTTTCTGGCTGATCGATGTATTTGGAACTCGAATGATCATTGGCGGCACGGCAGGAATGCTGGCTCTACTGGGCGTTGCCGTTTCGTCGAAGCAGTTGCTGTTTCGAACGGCGGTGTGCTGCGGGTGGTTGCAGTTTCTTGTCGTAACGACGGCTGCGGCATCAGTGACTTCTGGAATGATCGGCGAGGTCGGAGAGGTTATCGGTCGATTGAAAGCAGAACGCGATCACACGATCGGTGACCTTGCTGAGTGGTACGGGGCCGATCAGCGGAATGAACTCGATAAGGTGACTCGAACTGCTCTAATCGATCGGACGAGCACTGAAGTTCTGGAGCCGCTCGACAGGGAAGCGACCGAGCAGTTTCGCAAGTGGCTTCGCAACGGTCTGCGTCATCAGCTCGACGACGAACTGCGTGCGTCGATCGAAGCCGTTGTCAGCGAGCAGTTGATCGACCGGAAAACGGTCAACCAGTGGCGCGAGCACGGCGAAGAAATTGGTTACCACCTGCACTCGCTGGGGCTTTACTGCTTTCTGCGAAGCGATCAAACCGGCGAGTATCACGACGAAAGCAATTACTCGTACGTCAACGTCAGCGACACACTGGAAGGCGACGAAGTGGTCCGGCAGTTGCGACTCGACAAACTCGTACACAGCTATTTCAATCCGGAACGACCATCGCAGCTTTACTACGAGTACGAGCAAATCTATGCCGAGGTAACCGAGCGAGTTGCCACCAGCTGGTCTCGTGAGACTTCGATTTCCGTCGAACCGTTTGACGGATTAGTCGACCTGGCGGCCAGGCTGCCTGACTGGGCGAAGGTTGATCTCGATACGGGCGAACTCACGATTCGCGGAGTTCTCACACTCGAACGGCGTGAGCAGTTGATCAAGGCCTCTCCGTACGGATCGTTCTGGCTGGCGGTCGAAGAACTGGCCGCAGACACTCGCGAACCACTCTGGGGCGGACTCAGTTCAGTCGAGGTTGCGTCACTTCCGCCGGGGGCGGACGGCGATGAGTTTCTTCAGGACCGGCTGACCTTCGAGCCAAGTTTTAAATCGTTGAACGCGTTTCGGGTTCTGGATGAGGACGACGTGACGAAACTGTGCTCGGTCGGCGATGCGGGAAAGAGTATCACCTGGAAGACGGCGGTCGATCTGCTGATGAAGGATTCGAGGCAGGTCAGCACCTTCTTCATCGGTGGCGGCGGATTCGTATTCCCTCGCTGGATCGAAACCGAGTTTTCGGACAAGTCTCGCATTGACGTCGCCGAACTGGATCCTGCCGTCAAGCTGGCTGTTCAGAAAGAGATGGGGTTGCCGCCCGATGGCCAGACCGCCGTTCGAACACTGATTGGAGACGCTCGCAACGTCGTCGACGATCTGCTGAAAGCAAACAAAGTTCGAGTTGCCAGTGGCGAGAAACCGATCCACTACGACTTTGTCTACGGAGACGCGTTTAACGATTTCAGCGTGCCCTGGCATCTGACAACTTTGGAATTCAATGAGAAGGTAAAGGCTCTGCTGAATCCAGATTCGGGCGTTTATCTGGTCAACGTGATCGACGCCTGGCCGTTAACGGCGATCGGTGAAGGACAGCTTGCCACAGACGAAAGCGGCGATGCCGAATCAGAAGTTTGTGGCGATGAAGAGGCGGTCGGAGAAATCTTTTCGACAGGACTTCCCGGGGCACTGATGCTTGATCCGGGACTGGTGCTGGAGTGGCAGTTCGCTCCGGAAAGTTACGGCGGCATGGAAGTTCTGCCGTATCGCGAAGGGAAATACCGGCTTGCCGTTCGAGGAGTGATGCCCGTTGACCTGCGCGATCGCTTAATCGCTGACGCGTCCGGAGCAGGCAGCGAGAAGTTCAAAGACGGCGTACTGGCCGCTTTCGAGCAATCAAAGAAAACCCGAGTCGGACGATTCCTCAGCAGCTGCACCGCGACGCTCGGCGAGGTGTTCCCGAACGTTTACGTTTTCAGCACGGCTCACGGAACGCCGTCGGACGTCCGAGACACTTTTGTCATCGTCGCCTCAATGAGTCGGATCGACGTCTTGCGACTGGCCGCCGACGGACGACACTGGGATACGCCGCCGTTCGCAACGCTTCATACTTCTTCAGACAGAAGCCGCACGACAACCGGACAGATGGACGCCATGCTCGAAACATCGCGAGGGCTGATCCTGACCGACGACTACGCGCCCGTCGACAATCTGCTGCGACCGGTCTTCGACGATCAGGACTGAAGGGACATTGAAGAGCGGCACCACCACCCTACGACAGAGTTCCTAATACTTCGGTTGCGGCGTCGATCGTATTCCGGATGTCTTCGTCCGAGTGCGCAGCCGATACGAAGTTCGCTTCGAACTGGCTGCACGGCAGATAGACACCTCGATCCATCATGCCCCAGAAGTATTTCGCGAATCGGTCTGTGTTATTTTTCTCCGACTGTGTAAAGCTGACGACTCGTTCCGGGTTGAAGAACAGGGTGAACATGCTGCCGACCTGCCCGATCGAGTGTTTGATACCGGCTGCCTGAGCGGCTCGGCTGAGTGCATCGCAGAGGTGCATTGTTAGAACTTCGAGCTTTGCGTACGGACTGTCGTCTCGCAGTTGTTTCAGCGTCGCCAGTCCACAGGCCATCGCCAGCGGATTGCCGGAAAGCGTGCCGGCCTGGTAAACCGGACCGACTGGCGAAACAGTATCCATGATGTCGGCTCGTCCGCCGTACGCTCCAACGGGCATGCCGCCGCCGACGATTTTACCGAGTGTCGTCATGTCGGGAGTCACTCCGTAGCGTTCCTGAGCACCGCCGTAAGCGACTCGGAAACCGGTCATGACTTCGTCAAAAATCAGGACGATGCCGTGCTTCGTGCAGAGTTCGCGGCACGCTTCCAGAAAACCCGGTTCGGGGGCAACGCAGCCCATGTTCCCCACGACGGGTTCCAGAATGATGGCTGCAACTTCGCTGCCAATTTTGTCCAGCGTGTCACTGAGCTGCTGAGGATTGTTGTATTCCAGAACCGTCGTGTCGGCGGTGCAGCCTTTGGGGATCCCAGGGCTGGACGGGACTCCCAGCGTCAACGCTCCGCTGCCGGCTTGAACCAGCAGACTATCAACGTGACCGTGGTAGCATCCGGCGAATTTGATGATTCGATCTCGACCAGTGAACCCTCGAGCCAGGCGAATGGCGCTCATCGTGGCTTCGGTTCCTGAGCTGACCATGCGAACTTTTTCGATCGACGGAACGGCATCGACGACGACCTGAGCGAGTTCCGTTTCGAGTTCGGTCGGCGCGCCGAAGCTCGTTCCCTTCTTCAATGTTTGCTCGACAGCCGCGACGACAGCCGGATGCTGATGCCCCAGAATGTGCGGTCCCCATGAGCCGACGAAGTCGATCAACTGGTTTCCATCGATATCGTACAGGTAGGCACCCTGGCCGCGATCAATGATCAGCGGGCTGCCACCAACTCCGCCAAACGCGCGAGCCGGGCTGTTTACTCCGCCGGGAATCAGCTTCTGGGCCTTCGCAAAATGTGCCAGACTTTTCTCTCGTGAAATTGCAGTCATGTCGTTTCAATCTTCCAGTTCAGTGGGTCAGGCTGAGCCTGACGAAGTCAATCAGTTTGTCAGTAAGGCATGTCGAGTGAAACGGTGGCGTTCACTCATTCGCTAAAGCAGAATTCCCGCAATGCACGCCGTCATGAAACACGCCAGGGTGCCGCCCAGCATTGCCTTCACGGCGATTCTTGCCAGGTCCTGCTGCCGCTCTGGAACCAGGCTGCCAATGCCACCAATTTGAATCCCAACGGATGCGAAGTTCGCAAAACCGGCCAGTGCATAAGTCAGGATAATCTGCGTTCGGTCCGTAAGTTGTACGGCGGAGTCAGGTTTCTGCCATTCGGTCAGTTTGCTGTAGGCGACGAATTCGTTGGCGACCATTTTCAGACCGAGTAGTTCGCCTGCGGATCGGATGTCTGAATTCGGAATTCCCATTGCCCAGGCAAAGGGCGAAAAGAGATAACCAAGGAGTACCCCCAGCGACCATTGCAGATGAAACAGCCCGCCGGCCCAGACGATCAACGCGTCCAGCGCTGCGACGAGCGCGGTAAAGGCGATCAGCATAGCCGCCACATTCAATGCCAGTTTCAGACCATCGGTCGCTCCGAGTGTTGCAGCTTCGACGACGTTGGTGCCCGTCCGTTTTATTTCGGGGATTGCTCCGCCAGCGGTTTCTGGAGTTCCGACTTCCGGAACCATGATTTTGGCGATGAGTAACGCGGCCGGAGCCGAGATCACCGAAGCGGTCATCAGGTGTCCGGCGTTAATACCCATACCAACATAGACGGCAAGAACTCCGCCAGCGATCGTCGCAAAGCCTCCGACCATCAGCGCCATCAGTTCCGACTCGGTCATCTTCGGGAGGTAAGGCTTAATGACCAGAGGGGCTTCGGTCTGCCCGACAAAGATGTTGGACGCTGCCGACAACGTCTCAGCGCCGGAAGTTCCCAGTGTCCATTGCATGATTCTGGCGATGGCTCGAACGACGATCTGCACGATTCCCAGGTAGTAAAGAACGGACATCATAGACGAAAAGAAAATGATCGTCGGCAGAATGCCAAAGGTAATCGTTCGGATCAGCGTGTCGTGCGGCGGGTAACCGGTTTCGTCAGGGCCGGTGTTGACTCCAAAGACGAGCTTCGACCCTTCGTCGGTAAAGGTCTGCATGTTCTTGAACATGTCGCCGAGCCACTGAAACGTTGCGAGTCCGGGGTCGGTTTTCAGAACGAGCAGAGCCAGTCCAAACTGCAAAGCGAGACCACCGGCTACGATCCGGCAGTTGATCTTCTTTCGGTCGGTGCTCATCGCCCAGGCGAGGCCCATCATCATAAACAGGCCGCCGAAACTCACAACGCGTTCCATTCAGATGTTCCAGTCTGTCGTTGTGAATTGGTGATTAAGGACGGGCGGCGCGATACTGATTTTCTGTCAGTGGCTTAAACGGGAAGGCCGCGTTCGGTACGAATCCGGTTCACCTCGTTCATGACGCGTTCGACGATCTCGCCGTTCCGTTCAATCGACCGAAACTCAAAAATGCTCACAGCCACATTCACGACAACTGTCAGCACGGCGATTGTGAGGTGCACCGTCGACGGAGCCATGCCAAACGACTCCTGGACATAGCCCCATGCTCTCGTTGCCGGGTCAGCAGAAGCGCCACATGCTCCCGTCAGGACGAGCATCAGAATGCAGGCCGTAATGCCGGGCATGAGCTTGTATTTGATCTTCTGATTCCGGGCATGGAGGTCTTCTGGAAGTTTGTATGCTCGCGAAGTTTCTTCGATCCAGCGACCCGTGCCCATAAAATACGTCAGCACGATCGCGTGGACCAGAGCTGCGAAAATCAGCCCGCCAAGGCCCAGCAGCATGTGGCGAGAGATACTCTGCAGGACGACCGGGTCTTTGAGAGTCGGGTCACCAATTCCCAGACCGAGGAAAAACACGATGGCGACCAGCAGCGTACCGGCCATGCAGAGCGATAGAAAAATCCGGGACACGGTGTGCTCAGTTCAGTGGTTGCAGGTGGGGAACGGGGTTGAAGAGCTTGGCGAGGTTGTATCTTAGCCACCCGATTAAAAGGTGTGCCACTGGCTCTGCCTGTGGCGTTTTCGATTGGCGATCCAAGGAAGTTTCTGCAATAGCAGAGCCAGTGTCACACGCTCAATTTACAGCTTGCGGTGACGCTGTCGGGCGCAGCCTGACCTACGACTTTCTGAGTGATGCCCAGTCGGCGTCGGTTTTTGACAGGAACGCGGTCATGCCGAGTTTTGGCTCGCCCGTCGAGTAGCACTCGGCGAACGCTTTCGATTCTGCCAGAAATTGTGCCTCTGCATCCGGGCCTTCAAACTGGGCGATGAGTCTCTTTGAGGCTGCCCGGGCATTCGGGCCTCGGCTGGCGACGAGCTTGATCCGCTCTTCGACGGCTTCTCGAAACTCTCCTTCGTTGACAACCTGATCGACGAGACCGAGCTGAAGGGCCGTCGCAGCGGACACCAGCTCGCCAGTCAGAACCAATCGACGAGCGACGGCGCTGCCGAGCAATCGTGTTGCTCGAACGGTACCCCCCCAGCCGGGCAGGACTCCGATGCGGGTTTCGGGCAAACCGATCACGGCGTCCTCTGTCGCGATCCGCATGTCGCACGACAGAGCGAGTTCCGTTCCGCCTCCCGCACAGGCCGCATGGATTGCTGCGATCGTTGTCGCCGACAATTTCGCGACTCGGTTCATGAGTGTCTGCCCCTGCTGCGAATTCTCGAATCCCGTTTCGGCGTTGAGTGATTGCAGTTCGTTGATGTCCGCCCCAGCGATGAATGTTCGTCCTTCGGACTCGAAGACGACGACGTTGATCTCGGCAAGCTGTTCGATTTCTTCGAGAACTTCGTGCAGCCGTGCGCGAGTTCCGGCCCCGAGAAGCTGAATGCCCTTCTCGCCAGATAACTTAACTCTTGCGACGGAACCGTTTGTCGACAGCGTGACCTGAGTGTCCATGATTAAGTCCTTGCAACGCCGTCAAGGCGCTCGTTCATGCAGAGTAATTCGTGGTTTAAAATGTTTGTCCTGAGCGACTGGGAATCATTTGTCAGGTAGGCTGGAGCTCGACCCAGTCCCCAGTTTTGTTCAGAACTCAATTACTGGGGCAAGCCCCAGCCTGCTCACTGCGTTCGGGTAATTCTCAATGCTCATACAAGTTGGCGAGGTGTTCTTCGTAGCGGCTGATGATGTGGCGGCGGCGGATTTTTAATGTCGCGGTCAGTTCGTCGTCTTCGACCTGGAAAGGCCGTGCCAGCGCGAGGAACTTTTTGACACGTTCCGGTTGGCTTACCTGCTGCATGATGCTTTGCACCTGCTCATCCAGAAAAGTCAGTACGTCGGGAGTTGTGATGAAGTCGTTGTCGGATTCGATCGTCCAGCCGCTTGCTTCGGCGAGTGTCTGGAGCTTTTCGAAGTTTGGCACGATCAGTGCGCTGACAAACTGGCGACCGTCTCCGTAGACAACGGCCTGATCGATGTACTCGTCACGGCTGAGAATTCGTTCGAGTTCTGCCGGGGCGATGTTTTTGCCGGTCGACGTGACGAACAGGTCTTTCATCCGGTCGGTAATGAAGAGGTAAGCATCCTCGTCGAGGCGACCGACGTCGCCGGTGTGCAGCCAGCCGTCGACGATTGTTTCGGAAGTTGCGTTGGGATCCTTCCAGTAGCCCGTCATGACGTGCGGGCCTTTGGTCAGGATTTCGCTGACGTCGGAAATCTTTACCTCGACGTCACCAAGCGACTGGCCAACGGAGCCGAGTCGATAATTCTCGATACTGTTAAATGAGATGACCGGCGAGCTTTCTGTCAGGCCGTAGCCTTCCAGTAGTGGGATGCCAGCCTCGAAAAAGCCTTCAGCGATGTAGCGGGGCAGGGGGGCACCACCCGAGGTTAGCTGCTTAACTCGCGAGCCGAAGATCGAATGCAATGCGGACGTGCGGGTTTCCTGGTCGAGTGTCGCGACAGCGTTCCAGACTTTTTCGTAAACCCGTGGCACGGCAGTCAGCCAGGTCGGCTGAATTCGCTTGATATCGTCCATCAGTGTGTCAACAGACTCGGCGAGGACGACGGTCAGGCCGCCGATTGACGTGAGGTAATGGTCGACCGTACGAGCGTAAATATGGCTGTACGGCAGCCAGCTCATGAGCACATCGTCCATCGACACGAACGAAATATCGTACGTTGACTTTGCGTTACACAGCAGGTTGCCATGAGTCAGCATGACGCCTTTCGGATTTCCCGTCGTGCCGCTGGTGTAGATGATGGTTGCCAGGCTGGATTTGTCGAGGTCGGCTTCTCGGGCTGCAATCTCGTTGGAGTTGATCGCTCTCGATCGATGCTTCAGCCCCTGCCAGGTGAGCGTCTTCAGACGGCAGTCCGGCACGTCGATCGTGTCGAACGAAATCAGAAATTCCAGGGTGGGTAGTTGGTCCAGGACTTCGAAGACCTTGTTGGCCTGAGCCTGGCCACTGACGATGATGCCGCAAGCCTCGCTGTGACTGACCTGGTACTCGACCTGCTTTGGAGAAAGAGGCGCGTGTAATGGGACGTCTGCAGCACCGGTACTGAGAATCGCTTGGTCGGCGATCAGCCACTCGAAACGGTTTTCGGAAAGAATGGCGACCCGGTCACCGGCTTCAATTCCGAGGCCAATTAACCCCGCCGCCGCCTGGTCCGCCTGTCGCCGATAGCTGTTCCAGGCGAGGTCACGGTAGAGGCCGTTCTGAGGGTGCCGCAGAGCGACCCGGTTACCGAAACGCTGGCTCTGCGAGCGGTGCATCGAACACAGGTTTTTCCATTCGGTCATGACTTCCGTCTCGCGATTTGAGGGCGGAGTACGTGGTGGCTTCGATCGTTCAGCATCCTACCTCAGGTCGAAGCATTTGAGCGTTCTTCCGTCACGCACGTAGAACAAGCCGTTGCTGAGTGACGGCAGTGCTCGCGTGGTGGCTCCGTCGAACAGGTCGGCTCGGGCCAGTTCGCGATACTGTTTTGTATCGGCGGCGGCGAGGACGAGTTCTCCGTCAGTTTTCATGATGAGTAGTTTGTCGTCGGCGAGGATCATCGTCGCGTAACCGAAACCGCTTTCTTTCCAGAGAACCTGCCGAGTGTTCGGGTTGACGCAACGCAGTTCGGCTGCTGCCGCATCCTGTCGACCGTGGACGCCGAAGAGATTTTTTTCGTACGCAATTGAAGTGGTGTACTGGCTCGAAAGAATCTCGTCGCTTCTCCAGACTTCGATCGCGCCGCTGCGGCCGGCACGGGCCAGCACTGCTCCGAAGTAATAACTGCCGGTAATGAAGACGGCGTTGTCCATCAAGACGGGGTTGGCTCCGGTGGCTGATGGTCCGAGTTCGCCAAAAGGAAATTCAAAGAGAACGCGACCGTTGGCCGGATCGACCGAAACTACTTTCAGCCGAGTTGCAAACACAATGTGCCGCTGGCCGTCGATGGTGGTAGCGACGGGCGACGAATAACTGGCTCGCTCGTCGGTTGCTGTCCAGATCGTCTTTCCGGTCTTTCGATCAAAGGCGACGATGCCGGCGTTCTTGCTGCTGCCTCCGACGTTGAGCAGCAGTTTGTCTCCTTCAACGATCGGGCTGCTTGCGAATCCGAAATAGCCTTCGGCGGGTTCTCCGCGAGAAGGCCGCTTGCTGCTGAAATCGGCGTACAAATCTCGCTGCCAGACTTTTTTGCCATCCGCAAGCTGAACGCACGAGAGGACGCCGCGCGCTCCGTAAAGATAAACGAGACCTTCGTGGATGACCGGAGCGGCTCGTGGACCGGCATCCGGGTTGAACGACGGCACGTACTCGGCAGGAAACGCCACGCTCCAGAGTTGCTTTCCGGTTTTCGCGTCGAGGCCTTCGGCTGTCTCTTCGTTACCGACTCGATGAAAAATGACACAAATTCCGTTCGCGATGGAGACGCCAGCAAACCCGTCGCCGACTTTTTTCTCCCAAGCGAACTTCGGCCCGCCACCTGGCCAGGAATCGGCAATCTTCTCGTTCAGAGCGATACCGTTTCTGGCCGGACCAAGAATCTGCGGCCAGTCGCCAGCGACTGTTGAGTCCGTTGAGATTTTACCGAGCAAACAAACGGCAAGAGCCGCCAGAACGATTGAGCGCATAATGCAGTCCCGTTTTCGATACGCAGATTTCTGCGAGTAGGGTGGGCACCGCCCACCAATGAATTCACAACTGGTGGGCGGAGCCCACTCTACGTCTACAACTGACGTGGAGTCTGGTGAAGCGTTCTGGAGTTGCCAACCGTCGGCGTGTCAGGATTGAAATCGCGAAAGACCCAGGAAGTTGATCGGGAGGTTGGTGGAACCGGCGATGGCCAGCTCCGCGAGGGCTTCTCCCAGAACAGACGTGAATTTGAAGCCGTGGCCGGAGAAGCCTGCTCCGAAGAAAACGTTTTTGTATTCCGGATGTCGGTCAACGATGAAATGGCCATCGGGCGTGACTGTGTACATGCAGACGGAATGGCGGTCAGTTCGTGGAGCAACGCCGGGCATGACGTCGTTGACGAAGCGGCTGATTGGAACCGTGTCGGAATCTTGCAGCGATCGGTCGACTCGAAGCGGGTCAGTGATGGTCTCACCACCGGAGTGTTTGGCAAGCTTGAGACTCGCACCGTCGATCGAAGGGAAACCGTAGAATGCTCCGTAAGGCATCTCGAAAAGGAATCCCTGGCCACCATTGTTTGAGTCGTAGACGTCGGACCGGACCTTGTTCCAGTGCATCGTTTTCCTCAGCACACGCAGCGCCGGAATTCCCGGAATGCTGCCGAGCAGGTGGTTTGCCCACGCGCCCGGTGTGAGGATCAGCGATGCCGCCTCGAATTCTTCGGACGCGGTGCGGATTCGGACCGTTCGGCCATTGGACTCCCAGCCGATGATCTCGTCGCCCGAGTGGTGTTCCGCTCCGGCTTTGCAGGCGAGTTCGATGTGTGTCCGCACGCAGGCTTCGACATGCAGGTATCCACCGGCTGATTCCATGACTACGTCGAATCCGTCGGGGATTTGAAAGCCAGGAAACCTTGCACCACGATCTCTGGTGAGGTCTGCTGCTGATACATTCTCGATTTCCAGTTGGTGCAGCTTCGCCGCCAGTCGTGTTCCGGCGACGGCCTCACCTTCGGGCGGGCCTGCCAGGAACAGGCCACAGATCTGCATCAGGTCGCGGCCTGACCACGCTTCGAGTTCTCGCCACTGGTGATAGGCTCGGCGGAGCAGGGGGACGTAATCGGGATGCTCGAAGTACGCCTGCCGGATGATTCTGGTGTCGCCGTGTGAGCTGCCTTGATCGTGGCCGGCGGGAAACCGGTCAAGGCCGAGAACCTTGACGCCGCGGCTTGCGAGGTGGAACAGGCAACTGCTTCCGAAGCCTCCCGTTCCCACAACAATGGCTTCAAACTCGTTGTTCATAAGGGTTAGCGGAATTGGTGTTTCCGGTCAGAAAGTAGCGGATTGACTCTTTTCATGTCCCGTATCGGGTGTTAATTTGCGTAATCTGCACAGTATGAATAATCGTCAGGACCGGAATGAGATCCGACCGCTCGTTGAAGAGCGTCGAAACCTGATTCACCGAGGAGAGAGACTATGAAAGCTGCTGTTTCATTGGCATCAGTCGCCAGCCTGTTCGCCGCCCTGTCTTCGCCGGCCTTCGCTCAGTCTTACTGGCAGGCCAATTCTAATTGTGCCCCGGTGCTGTCGTATTCGTCGGCGGCTGGCGGACCGACCGCAACATACTACGCGGGCACGAGGGTTTACGCACCGTACACGACGTGTGCTCCGGCGGCTGCGTGCGAGATCGCTCCGACCTGTGCTCCGCCGGCTCCTGAGTTTCGTGAGCAGGTCGTGACCGAGACCATTTCTGTTCCGGAAACCGTCCTGGAAAAACGGACGGTCCAGGAACAGCAGGTTCGATACGAGCAGCGTCCGAAGACGGTCACGGTTTACGAGCAGGTTCCACAGACGGTCAACGTCAACGAGACCGTGACGGTGATGGCTCAGGAAACGCGAGTTCAGCAGGTGACTCAAACCGGCTACCAGGCGGTGACCAGAAATGTCGTGACGCCAGTCACTGTCAACGTTCAGGGATTCGAAAACCGAGTGGGCATACGACAGGTTGCTCAGGACGTCCCCGTGACTGTGAACCGGGTTGTGACGTCGCAGTGCAATTGCACTCAGTCGTCGCCCGGCATGGCTTCCGTGCAGACGATGTCCGCGCCGACTCAGCGAGTCGTCCAGCAGGTTGTCAATCAGCGACAGATTTTCAACCAGCAGTACACTTATCAGGTGCCGGTCACCCGGCAGCAGACTCAGTACCAGACTCGACAGGTTGTTGACTACAGACCTGTTGCCCAGACGGTGAACGTGCCGGTTACGGTGAACGTCCCGCGCCAGCAGGTTCGAACACGGCAGGTCACGCAGATGCAGACCGTGCCTCGCCAGGTCACAACTTACGAAACAGTCGCCGTTCCACACACGGTTTCGCGCGAGATCGAAGTTCCTGTCACTCGTTACGTGCAGAAGACGATTCAGAAGACCGTGAAGGTGCCCGTGACCGAAGAATGCACCACCTGCAATCAGTAGTCACCGCGCGAGGATCAGCACGATCTACGATTCCAAATCAAACGACTCAATCGATCCGGGCAGGAAATGGTTCCTGCCCGGATTTTCTATTGCCGGGACTCAGTTTCCTCTCGCAGTGATTGTGAAGTTGTTGGCAATCGCAGTCATTCCATGATTCAGATCTGACCTCGTCCGACATTTGCCAATTGCTCGTGGCACTGACATGCTTCACGGATCGGAAGTCTGTAGAGGCAGATTAAGCCTGCGTGAAGCGGACTGTTTTGATCGGCGATTGCACGAGTCCTGGCTTTTTTCAAAACCATCGAAATCAGAAACGTTGTAATGAACTCAGAACCAGACACATCTTCATCCGCAGGGGCCACGAAGCCGTGGCTGAACGCTCAGGGGTCACGGTATTTAATGGACTGGCTGGCCGAGCAGCGGGTCAGTCTGGCGTTTACGACTTATCAGACAGGCAAGCTGTTCTTCGTCGGGCGGAAGCTGGATCACTCGATTGCGATTTTTGAGCGGACGTACGGGCACTGCATGGGCATGTGGGCCTCGCCAGATGCGTCAACGATCTGGCTGAGTTCGCGTTATCAGATCTGGAAGTTCAATCAGGCTCCGACTCAGGTCGTGCCTTACCAGCCGCCGAATCCGGAGAGTGAGGATTCAGCCATTCCCGCCTGGACAGAACGCGGCTACGACGTCACTTACCTGCCGCGAGTCGGGCACACGACCGGACACCTGGACGTTCACGACATGGCAGTCGACGCGGACGGTCGGCTGATCTTTGTGAACACGATGTTCGGCTGCCTGGCGACGCTCAGTGATCGAGCCAGCTTTAAGCCGCTGTGGAAGCCATCGTTCCTGAGCGCGCTGGTTCCGGAAGACCGCTGCCATCTCAACGGTCTGGCGATGCGCGACGGACGACCGGCTTATGTCACGGTCGTGGCGGATTCCGACGTTGTCGATGGCTGGCGGGATCGTCGACACGATGGTGGCTGCGTGATCGACGTGGCCTCGAACGAAATCATCACCAGTGGTTTGTCGATGCCTCACTCACCCAGGTGGTACAACGACCGGTTGTGGGTGCACAACTCGGGCACGGGCGAGTTTGGCTCCATCGATCTCGACTCCGGAAAGTTCCAGCCCGTCGCGTTCTGCCCTGGCTACCTGCGAGGCCTTTCGTTCGTCGGCAACTTCGCCGTCGTCACCTTGTCGAAGCCGAGGCACAGCAGCTTTCACGGACTCCCGCTGGACGATCGACTTGAACAACGCAAAGCCGAACCACAGTGCGGTCTGCAGATCATCGATCTGAACACCGGCACGATTGCGCACTGGCTACGTCTCGACGGCAGCCTGGTCACCGAACTGTACGATTCCGCCGTGCTCCCCGGAGTCCGCCAGCCGATGGCCATCGGCTTCCAGTCCAACGAAATCGAACGCCTGATGCTGATCGACGAGCCAGGCACGCTCTGACGAAACTTACTCGGAATGACGGCCCGGCAGCAACGAGCCAGAGCGACCGTGGCATCCGGCGCTGAATCACCTGCCAATTTTGTCATTCCTGAACAGGAAACCGACAAGCTGCGTGGAGACACAGGTTGCCGTTTGGGTAGACTCAATGGCTCAGCAGATTTTGGTGATGCTCCGGACACGGCAGCGGGAACGGCGACTGGAAACTACGAAACGATCAGCGACAACGGCGGACCGAGTCACACAATTGACGCCACGCAGACGACGCTGTTTCTGGGCAACTCGGTCGATGGCGATGCCGGAACGCTGCAGAACGCACGGGCGAATGCGGACGACCAATTCGCAGCCGGCGCCAGCGATGACGAAGACGGCGTGCTGAATCCGCTGGAGCTGCGTGGCACCATCGGAGCGCAGCCGACGATTACGTTGCTGGTCACGAACACGACCGGCAGTGCGGCAATGCTGGCCGGGTGGATCGACTACAACGGCGACGGCGTGTTTGAGAATGCGACCGAACGGGCACAGATCGCCATTCCGGACGGAACGACCGCCGAGCGTGTCACACTGACGTTTCCGAGCATTCCCGTGGGAGCGGCCGGAACGACCTACGTCAGGTTCCGGCTGAGCACGGACGGTGCGGCAGCCAGCCCAACCGGCCCGGCGGACGACGGGGAAGTCGAGGATTACGTTTTCGAGATCACTGCGCCCGGCAGCGGCACGGTCGATCACTTCCTGAAGATCGCCCACGAAACCAACGGCGGACCGACGCTTGCGAATTCTGACTTCTTCGGGAATTCGGTGGCGTCTGTGGGCGACCTGGATGGCGACGGCGTCGCCGATCTGGCCGTGGGAGCCATCGGTGATGACACGGGTGGCACTAATCGTGGTGCAGTGCATGTGCTGTTCATGGAAGCCGACGGCACCGTGAGGTCTTCGACGAAGATCGCCCATGAAACCAGCGGTGGACCGACGCTCGCGAATAGTTACGGCTTCGGGAGTTCGGTGGCGGGTGTAGGCGACCTGGATGGCGACGGTGTCGCCGATCTGGCCGTCGGAGCCTTCGGCGATG
>CAXBME010000024.1:0-136176 GCA_963976765.1 uncultured Planctomycetaceae bacterium | reverse complement strand
CGCCCGCCATCACCGTCGTCTCAACCCCAGAAGCACCAGTGCAGGCCGAGACGACGGCGAAGGCGAACGGGGCTCGCCGAAGGACTGGCAAAGAAGAAAAACTCACAACTCACATAGCAACTGGACCAGGAACGGGGGCAAGGTCAGGCCATCGCCCGCAGGTACGGCAATCGCGTTGGTCGATTCATAATCGCCGCCGCCTCAGGATGAGTGGAAACACAGATCGAACGAGCAGTCTCATCATCGTTTGCTCCACAGAGGGCGTTTTGACGCACCATAAATTGACGTAATGCCTGGGGCGTAGACTCACTCCCTGAAAGCTTCGACACGCACAGCGAAGAGCGGCGGCCCAATCGCCGAATCCTGATCGGAACAGGTTACTTCGCTGCCTTCTGACGCTTCTTATTCACTTCGGCCTTCGCGATGCCCAGGTACTGCTTCATCCTGTCGACGTAGCCTCCGTGGCTGAACTCGCAGGCTTTCATGGCGTCGGCGTAAGGCTCCGTGCCGTCGCCGATCCAGTCGATGATGTTGAAAATTTTAAGAGACGCGTACGAGCTGTTTCTAAGCATGTCATTCCAGCACTCCTGAGCGGTAGACTTGTCGCCAGCCCGGTACAGAATCCAGGCTGCCATAGCCCGGACGTGGTGAGACTCATCGCTGAGACTTCTTCGAACGAAGTCAGTATCCAGGCGAGTGGTTTTCTGAAGATTGAAGCATCCGACCATCGCCCAGTACCGGACTCCCGAATCGACGTGACTCAGGTCGCGATAAAAGCCTGGCAGGTTGGCAGCATCCAGCGACAGCGCCTTCGCCGAAGCATTTTGATAAGCCTTCAGGTCGTAGATCGCCGGGTCACGGACAAGATCGTAGATCGTCGTTCCTGCGTCTTCTGACCGTTTGACGATTTCGCTTTCGGGCAGCAGTCCTGAATCGAAATTCCTGACCTGCCATTCATCGAGAGCTTTGCTCAGTCTCGCGACTTCATCCGCATATTTCGGATCGTCAACCAGATTGTTGACATTGTCCGGGTCGACGCTGGTGTCATACAGCTCGTGCATCGGTTTGGTGCCGAAGAACCGGCCAGTGACAGCGTCGGTCTTTCCGGCTCGATGATGGGCTTCCCAGGCCGCGGTCGCTTTCATCGTCCACAGGTAATTGAGGTGCTGACCCCACGGTGCGTACGGCATGTAGTTGCGGATGTAGAGGAATCTCTGATCCCGAATCGCGCGGACGTTGTCGCACCGTTCGTCCATACGAGTTCGGAAACTGACGTGGTAATCCCGCTCTTCTTCACCAGGTCCGAGGAACGTCTTGCCTTGCAGATAGTCGGGCGTTTCGGCTCCGCAGATTTTCAGCCAAGTCTTTGTCATATCGATAAAGCTGACAAGTCTGTCGATTTTTGTACCGGGTTCTGCCGGACGAAGGTGTTTGAACTTTTCCGGAATACGAATAATGAGCGGGCAGTGCGTTCCGCTGTTGAACAGAAACCGCTTGCTGCGAGCAATGACGCCGCCGTGGTCTGAGTTGTGAATGACGATGGTGTTCTCCGCGAGGCCGCTTTTTTCCAGTTCTTCCAGAGCAAGCCCGATGTCGGCATCCATCTTCTTCATCTGGTCGTGGTAGTGAGCGTAGTTCTTGCGGATGTCTGGAATGTCCGGGTGATACTTCGCCAACCGCACGTTGTCCGGGCTGTGAGTCGTGTTGTTGACGTCGCCGAACGCTTTCGACTCATGAGATTTCGTATTGTTGATCACCATAAAAAACGGCTGCTGTTGCTTCAGAACTTTCCAGTCGGCTCTGTTCGTGTCCCAGGCTTCCTTGTCGTCGCGACCGCCGATGTTGTAGTCCGTCTTGGTGGCGTTACCGACGTAGTACCCGGCCTTCTTCAGCAGGTCCGGGTAGTAGCTGATCCTGTCATGCGGAATCGGATACCGGCTGCGCATCGGATGAGTGCCCATCGACAGAGCATGCACGCCGGTAATCCACGTGCTTCTCGACGGAGCACAGACCGGAGCGTTTGCGTAGCAGTGCATGTACTGAAAACCTTCGGCAGCCAGCGCGTCGATATTCGGCGTGTCGGCATGAGGATTCCCGTAGCAGCCGACCCAGTCAACGCTGTTATCTTCGCAGGTCAGCCAGAGGATGTTCGGTCGATCTTCCGCCGACGCCACAGCACACATCAGCAGCAGTAACACAGTCAGGAATTTCATAGATCGCTCTCTGCTTGATATTCAGGTTGATATTCAGGGACGTTGTTTCGAAACGAGGCCACAGTACGTTGCAGAATTGTAAGCATCCAGGATGCTACTTCCGAAGCGTTGGCAATGCAGGGCGTCATTACTGCGCCGGAGCGTGCTTTTCGCCGTGATCGCGTCACACTCTCCGCAAGCGAAGATTCGAGACCGATCAGTCTCGTGCATCGCAGATTCACGTTTGGCCGCATCGCGGGAAAGATGGTCGTGTCGGACAGAAAGAAGCATACAGAACTCAATGTGCTGAGATGGCTCAGCGTATTGCCGTGTGCGTACCTTGCTCATTGGCTGATGCAGAGGTTTGCGTTTGCGTTGTTCTCGTTTCTCCGAGGGCCTGGTTATCCCGAGTTTCTATTCCCGCTTTTCCAATATCTGCCGAGCGGTTTCGTGCTGATCTTTGCTGGCATTTCGGTCGCTCCGTCACGAAAAGTGGCCGTCTCGATTGGTCTGGCCGTCGTGTGGTTACCTTTGGTCTGGCTGACTCATGTCTTTGGACAATCTTCCGTTGGGTTGGTCAATTATATGCACGCGACAGGCGACTCGCTTGGCACGCTGGTTGGTGTCGCGCTGATCGTTCACCGAGTCAGACAATCCAGGAGACTGACAAACAACCTGTAGCCGAGCTCCGAGACCTCAGGCTTCCGGCCTCAAAGAGACCTGCAACAGGGGTTCTTTGTCGACTTCTCAATGACCACTAAACTTCAAGACTCACCCGTCGCGTCAACAAATCCATGACCGAAAACTACGCCCTCAAAAATTACATCAACCGCGACGCTATCCGGAAACTCGCCAGGCAGATCGCGACCGCCTGGCCCGAGTTTCCACTGCACCGGTTCGAACGAGCTGCGTGCCGGAATCTCGAACCGCTGGAGTTCACGCAGCGAACGCGGCACGTCGCCGAGGCTCTTCGGAAATCGCTTCCGGACGATATTCCAACCTCGCTCGAAACGATCACCAACAGTCTTCCGGAGGAACTGCCGGATGTCGAAGGAATGTTCTCCGAGCATTTCTGGCTGTGGCCGCTGTCGGACTTTGTTCGAGACTTCGCCATCGACCATTGGGACGAGGCCATTGAAGCGTGTTACTGGCTGACTCGATGTTTCACTTCTGAGTTTGCCATCCGCCCGCATCTGGAACACCATCCTGAGAAAACACTGGAAGTGCTGCACGAGTGGACGACCGACGAATCGCAACATGTCCGTCGCTTGTGCAGTGAAGGTACGCGCCCACGGCTTCCGTGGGCCAGTCGACTAACGCTGCCTCGCGATCGGGTGTTGCCGATTCTCGAAGCCCTGAAGTGCGACCCTTCAAAGTTTGTCCAGAAGTCAGTCGCCAATCACCTGAACGATCTGGGCAAAGACGATCCCGCCTGGCTGCTGAAAACAATGAAGGCGTGGAGCAAGGCCGACACCCCAACGACCAACTGGATCATCCGCCACGCGCTCCGCAGTCTGATCAAAACCGGAGACGAGTCTGCGTTAAGCATCCTTGGTTACGGACCGGCAATGTTGAAAGAAGTCGCTCTGAGTGTCACTCCTGGTAAAGTGGTCATCGGAGAAACCGTCACGGCACAACTTAAATTGTCACCGTCCGGCCGACGATCGCAGAGCCTGCTGATCGATTGGGTGATGCATTACGCTCGCCCGACTGGTCGAGCATCGTCGAAAGTCTTCAAAGGGAAAGAGGTCGTGGTGCCGCCAGGCGAGATTTTCGAATGGGAAAAGTCGTTCCCAATGAAACCTCGCAGCACCCGATCGCTACACGCCGGTCAGCATCGCCTGGAAGTCCAGATCAACGGCACTGTCGTCGCGGAAGCCAGTTTCGAACTGACTGAACCTGCCTGACGAAAGCGATCAGCCTCGCTGACTTGTCCAGATTCGTCAACGTCGACACTGTCAATTCGTTTTGATGAACCGTCTCGAACGGTGACACGATGTCTAACAAAAACGTAACTCCGCAGTCCGACCCGCTACAGAAGAAAAAGTAATTATCAACAGCACCTCGTTCGACCTGCCCGAGCATCGGGAACTGGCGATCGAGGCGTGTCACCGAATGAGTTGCGCAGGCTGGGGAGAGACCGGTCTTTTCTGACTCTTTCGCGTACATGTGTCCAGCGACTATCGCCCTGACGGTAAGTTTTCAAATCCCGATGGCTTTTTGCGTCGAGAAGGTCGTCGATTCTTTGACACTTCTTCCATTCTGGCGAGTCGTTGTGCGCGCTGATTAATTGTCGTTTCGCGAAGCAGATTAATGCGATTCTGAATATCGACTTTAGTCGACTCTGCAGGGTTAACAATTGTTGGTGGCTGTCGTCGTACTGGACCTACTGACTCGACCTTTACCTGCGGCACCATAGAGTCGTCTGTTGTAGCTTGAGAAAGGACGCGTGCTTCACGACTCGTCGACCGATTCAGGTCTGTGCCGAGTGGTGGTTTCTGCACGCTTGAAATCAGCAAGTCGTCAACGATTTCCTCGGACACAACATACCCGGAATCGCCGCCCCGAATATTGGATGTTGACGAGATTGCAGATTCGGACTGACCGACCAGGAATTCGCTTTCGGAACCCGGAGAGCCGGATTCGTTATCTTCAGAACTGACTGTGCCGGGAACGGAATCCTTGTGGGAATCTTGAGTCATAATACTTTCCTGGATGTGTGGTTGGATAAGCGTGTGTTCGTCGAACTTATCGATGGGCTCCTTCAACACTCTTCGTTCTATAAAATCAGCATGGTGTTCGAAGTCTGTTGTCCGTTGTTCGATGTAGGCTTTTCCTTTGGGACCAAACTTCGCAAGCCTGTAGAATATCCAACGCAATGTGTCGACATTAACGGTGTCGGTGGCCGCCAGATGTTGATCGAGGTCACACCGAAACCGACGCATTCCGGCCAGTGTGTCGAACGATTCTCGCTGATAGAAGGGCGAAAACGTCACATTACCATAGGCCGTATAGACCATTCCCAGAAACTCTTTCCATTCACGCTCGACAACACCAGGCGGAGGCTCCGAACCAATGCGCTTAAAAATCTCTGCAACGCCCTGATCTTCGTTTTGAAATTCGTGCCAGGGCTTGAGCAGGTACCAATAGCTATAGCCACCAAAACCAATTCCACACACCACGAGAACAGCCGTGATGCAGACGATCGTTTTTCTTTGTCGCGTCATTACTGAACACCGTTAAGTCTGAGAATCAGCCAGCAAGCAGAGTAAATATTTAATTAACAATTTCCGTCTGTTAAAATCCTTCCCTTTGTATTTAAAAAACTAAAATCGGCGCGATTGACTATCCTGAGTAGTCAATGTCGCTCTTTGGGATTGACGTAGTAGTTTCCTTCATTGTCAACCCATAATCCGATGGAGTTGTAAATGCCGTCGATGATTACTCGACCATCTGGTAATCCTTCGAAGTAGTCAAGTACCGAATCCAATGTGTTTGTCGATCCTGGATCGTCTTCGCCGCCGAAAAACACGACATGCGATCCTTGTGGAAAGGGGCCTGCCGCCGCCAGAGTGGCTTCTGGGTCGTCGCCGGAATCGAAGTGGAATACCCATATCGTACGGTTTCCGCTCGCGTCAGCGGGAGAGACCACGATAACTCCGATGCAGGGACCAGCCCCAGATGTGCCAACGAGGTGGCCATCAGGCACATTAGTGAACTTCTCGCCTTCTGACTGACTAACTCCTGTTCGCTTTGCCTCGTCCACCGGTCCTTGCGGCAACACAGTGACTATTGGGACACCATATTCAGCTTGCTTCTGCTTACGGAGATTAGCGGATGCAGGGTACAAATAGTCCATCAACAACTCAAAATCAGTCTTCTGGATATTTTCGTTGTCCGGGACAACCATTCGTGGTTGCGTATTCGCGAGAATGGCCTCCCCCATTCCGGGACTGGAAGGAGCTATCATAATCGGCATGACGTAGTATGGACGTCGTGCGGGTTCGACCGTCGGTTGTGGCGGTTCAGGGGGAGGCGGATCGGGGATTGCAGCCAGGGCTGCAATCAGGATATTCCACGCTGCTTCCTCTGCAGCTTCCCAGACCGCAACGGCTGCGGCGATGTCAACCTCGAACTGAGCGACCGCGTTGTTGACGTCGATCTCAAGTTGCGCGAGAGCAGGCAGGACGATCGCTTCAAAATTATTCCACGCGACCAGTTCATCATTAGCCCAGTCAGCCAAAGCCGCCTGAACGCCTGCCAGATACGTAGTCCACGCAGCAGCTTCGCCAGCGGCCCATGTCGCCTCAGCTGCGGTCGCCGCGACTGAATAGTTGCCCCAGGCAGTAGCTTCTGCCGAATTCCAGTTGGAGTACGCCGTCTGGATGGCGACAACGTAGTTTGCTTCCGCTGTTGCCGCAGCCAGATTCCAAGCTGTTTCCGCTATGCCAATGTCGGACTGCAGGTCAACCCAGGCAGTTGCTTCTGCAGCATCCCAAACCCCGTCGGCAAAAGCCAGATCGGCTTCGTAGGTGGCCCACGCGGTAGCTTCAGCGGCGACCCAGGCGTTCTCGGCGTTCGCTGATTCGACGGCATACTGCGAGTCGACTGCCGCCTTGTCTGTGGCATAGGTGGCGTCTGCAGCCGCGATACCGTTGTCGTAATTAGTTTGTGCCGTGACTGTTGCAGTGGCATAGTTCGCGTCAGCAATTGTGGTGTCAGCAACGTACGTGCTCCACGCAGCCAGCTCTGCCGTGTTCCAGGCATTCACCGCATTCTGTTCGTCGACAGACCATTGTGCGTCGGCAGCTGCAGCGTCAGTTTCGTACTGCGCAAATGCCGCATTCTCGATGCTGACGTACGCACTCCATGCAGCATCTTCGGTGAAGAAGTACGCAGCGTCAGCTGCGCTCGTCGCTGCGTCAAACGCAGACTGGGCAGCAGCCTCATCTGCAGGCGAAGTCGCGTTCATCATCGCCGTGTCATAGTCATCCTGAGCCGTCCCCCAGGCATCCATCAAGTCCTGGTAGGCGCTGGATTCAGTATCAACATATGTCTGATAGGCGGGATCGACTGAGGCATAGTAAGTGTCAACGGCACTTTGCATTGATGTGTTGTACGTTGCACTCGCGGAATTCATCGCCGATTCGAAATTCGCGTCTGCGACGTCAACGTCGTTGTTGTACGCCGTCACTGCGGATTCATACGCCGCTTGAAGTGCACTGCTGGCGGCATCCATAGCAGAAACATAGGAGTCGAACGCTGCACCTACCGCCGTCACACGTGTGGCCTGAGCGTTGTATAGTCCCGTGTCGTAGTTGGAATTTGCGAGACCCATTGCGGTCTCGTAGTTCAGATTCGCTACGTTCACAGCGCTATCATAGTTGGACCATGCAGTGGCTTCAGCCAAACTCCAAGCGGAATCAGCAGTGTCGACCGAAGAATTGTAGGAGCTGATCGCGATATCGACTGCGGCGTCAAAGTTCGCGGCTGCAAGCACCATGTCTGCTTCGTACGCCGCGCCTGCAGCGCCCGCAGCTGTATCAAATGCCAGATCCGCAATATCCATTGCAGTGTTGTAGCCATCAATGGCGGTTTGCATGCTCGCAGTGAACACAGCATCGACTGACGCCATCGTTGTCAGGTATCCAGTCTCAGCGGCTGCAAGTGCTGACTCCAATGCCAGATCAATCGTTGTCATGTTCGTGGCATAGGCAGCATCAGCCCCCGCAATGATTGTCTCGGCATTCATAACTGCCGTGTCGATAAGTAACGTCGCCGCTGTCTCAGCCAGAGCAACATCAGAAGACAGGTTTGCATCCGCAATATCGACGGCGTCGTTGTAAGCCTGGATCGCGGCATCCTCGGCGGTTGCACTCAGCAGTACCCGAGTTTCCAGAATCTCGGCAGCGATTGGACATCGCCCAACAGGTGATCGCCTTCTCGTAGATGGTCGGCCTTTGCCCAATCGCCAAGTGTTGCTTATTGAGTTTCGGATTCCTGTCAGCCAGTCAGTGGTTGCCATTGGAAAATCCTTTACAAGCGCAAACATACAAGGGTACGGACCATTAGATGATATCTTGTTCGCGATTAAAACGATCAGACCAACAAGAGGATGAAGTTGTAAGCGGGCCAGGCGCCGTTGCAAGAGAATTTTTTCAGGAAATGAGTGATGGCTTCGGACAGGAATGCGTTTGACAAACACTTGCGAATCACACAACAAGCGTGCAGCCGGCTTGTAGCCAAGGGTCACGGTTTGCCTACGCCTTCGGGCTCACTTACGCCACGGCGCATCTGGAAGATCTCGGCCTCGAGCTACCCGAACTGACGCCTTACGATGACATTCCCTACAAACCCATGCCCGAAGTCGACATCGCCCCCGAAGATTGAGATCATCCGCCTGGCGGCACGCAGACTTTCGCACAATTCAGCGGGATGAATCATGGGACGACTTGCTCAGGAAATGGACTCAGAGAACCGACAGTTCGGCTCCGGCTGGATCAGCGGGATGCTGAGCATCGTGCTGGGCGTTGTCGGGCTGGGGACAGTTCTTTGTTTGTGGTTTCCGCAACTGCTGACCGTCCCGGAAATCCACACGCTGTACAGCGAGCAGGTTGTCGGTCTGATCCGCCTCGTTCTGCATTTTGTGCTGATCGCCGCGTTTGTATTCGGCATTCTGAGTATCACTCTGCGACACAGCAAAACGCTGGGATTTGCCGGGATCGCCATCGTGCTTGTGGCGGCGGCGATGGGCGGTTCGCGGGCAAGCCGTCACATGACCGGCGAAACAGACATGTACTTCGGACTGGATTTCTTTCTGCTGAATCTGATCCTGCTCGGCACGATTTTCATCCCGATCGAACGACTGTTTAAGAAGAACGACCAGCCGATCTTCCGCGACGACTGGCGAGAAGATTTGCTCTACTTTTTCATCAGCAGCCTGTTTGTCCAATCGCTGACTTACATGTCGCTGACGCCGTCGCTACAGCTTGTAAAGGGGACGGGCTGGGCGACGGGCTTCCGCGAAATGGTCGCCAGCCAGCCTCTGGTCGTGCAGTTTTTCGAGATCATGTTTGTGACCGACTTCGTGCAGTACTGGTTTCACCGGCTGTTTCACGAAATCCCCTGGCTGTGGAAGTTTCATGCAGTCCACCATTCGGCTCAGAAGATGGACTGGGTGGCCGGCTCGCGGATGCACGTCTTCGAGATCGTTCTGCTGCGAGCCTTCACGACCGTCCCGATGTACTTCATGGGCTACTCCGAGTCGGCGTTGTACGCGTACATTTTCTTCGTCTATCTGTTCTCCGTGTTTGTGCATTCGAACCTGCGATTTCACTTTGGATTCATGCAGTACATTCTGTGCACGCCGAGGTTTCACCACTGGCACCATGGCGTCGAGAAAGAATCGATCAACATCAACTACGCGGTCCACTTCCCGATTCTCGATCGAGTCTTCGGGACGTATCACATGCCGGGTGAAGAATGGCCCATCGGCTACGGAATCTCTGGCCACCCCGTGCCTCGTGGATACTTCTCGCAGTTCAAGTATCCGTTTCAGAAGCAGACGAAGACCGTTCACACGCATCCCGATAGCGACTCCTGACACAGTTGGTAGACTGTCGTGTCGACTGCCTGATCATCGTCAGGCGGCGCGACAGAACTACCGCAAGAGCGACAGGACGTTTCCAGATGAATCTTCGAAGTCAAACCAGCCGCCTGTTGCTGGCGGCTGGCGTTGTCGGTTTGCTGTTACCAGACATCGCTCTGGCTCAGGGCAAGATCAGCTTTAACCGCGACGTGCTGCCGATCCTGTCTGACCGCTGCTTTCTCTGTCATGGTCCAGACGAAGGAACGCGGGAAGCGGAACTTCGTTTTGATCTTGAAGACGCCGTCCCGGAAGAAGTCATCGCGCCCGGACATCCCGAGAAATCGGAGTTCTATCATCGAATCACAAGTCACGATCCGGATATCCGCATGCCGCCTGCGGACTCGAAGCTCGCGTTAACGAAAGACGAAATCGACATCCTCGGTCGATGGATCAAAGAAGGAGCGAAGTGGCAGCAGCACTGGTCATTCATTTCGCCGCAGAAGTCCGCCCTGCCGAAAGTGAACAACGCCGATTGGTGTCACAACGAGATCGATCATTTCATTCTCGCACGACAGGAAGAAGCTGGACTCTCGCCGGCAACGGAAGCTTCGAAAGAACAATTGATTCGGCGACTCAGTTTCGACCTGACCGGCCTGCCGCCATCGCTGGCTGAGATCGATGAGTTTCTCAACGACGACCGGCCTGACGCAGTGGAACGGGTTGTCGATCGGCTGCTGAAAAGCTCAGCGTACGGTGAGCGAATGGCGACGGACTGGCTGGACGCGGCCCGGTACAGCGACACGTACGGTTATCAGGTCGACCGCGATCGTTTCGTCTGGCCGTGGCGAGACTGGGTGGTCCGCACGTTCAATCGCAACATGCCCTACGACCAGTTCATCACCGAGCAACTCGCTGGTGACCTGCTGCCCGATGCGACCGACGAACAGATTCTGGCGACGACTTTCAACCGGCTGCATCCTCAAAAGGTTGAAGGCGGCAGCGTGCCGGAAGAGTTTCGCATCGAGTACGTCGCCGACCGGACGCAGACTTTCGCAACGGCATTCCTGGGTCTGACGATGGAGTGTTGCCGCTGCCACGATCACAAGTACGACCCGCTCAGCCAGAAGGAGTATTACCAGCTCTCGGCCTTCTTCGACAACATCGCCGAAGCGGGTTTGTATTCGTATTTCACGCCCGCCGTTCCGACACCAACACTCGTCATGACTGATGCTGCGACGAAGGCAAAAATCGCCGCCGCCGAATTGGACATTGAGAATGCCGAAACGGCTCTGAAGGCTCTTGCAGATTCTCAGAAGACTCGCGACGCATTCAAGTCGTGGCTGGAGTCGAAACCGAAAACTGAAACGTCGATCCCCGGCCAGATCGCTCACCTGGATTTTGAAGACGCAGCAAAAGGCGGCAACGAATCGGTCGATGGCAAACTCGGCAAAGCCGTCAGGTTAAGCGGCGACGATGCCGTTGGCCTGACCGTTGGCAACTTCCGACGATTCGACCCATTCTCGGTCAGCCTGTGGATGAACACGCCAGACGTGAAGGATCGCGCCGTCGTGTTTCATCGTTCACGAGCCTGGACCGACGCCGGCAGTCGCGGTTATCAGTTGCTGATCGAAGAGGGACGACTCAGCGCCTCCCTGATCCACTTCTGGCCAGGCAATGCGATTCGAATTTGCACAAAGCAGCAACTGACGACGAAGCAGTGGCACCATGTCGTCGTCACGTGGGATGGCTCCAGCCGAGCGGACGGGTTGCGAATTTATCTCAACGGCGACGTGGCCGAGTGCGACATTGTCCGGGATAACCTTTACAAAGACATCACTGGCGGCGGCGGAGACAATCTCGCCATCGGGGAGCGATTCCGGGATCGGGGCTTCACCAACGGCCTTGTCGATGAATTTCGTGTTTTTGATCGGCAGCTCACGCCGCTGGAAGTCAACCACCTGAGTGACGACCAGGCACTGACAGCGGCGTTCGACAACTCGACGGCTGATCCCGATTCGCAAAAACTCTTTGACTACTACCTCGCCACGGTCGACACGGACTGTCAAGCACAACTGTCGCTCATCCGTAAAAAACGCGAGGCTCACAGCAAAGTCGTCGACTCGCTGCCCGAGATTATGGTGATGCGCGAAGAGCCGACTCGCCGGGAAACGTTTCTGCTCAAACGCGGAGCTTACGATGCTCGTGCGACGCCGGTCTTCCCGGAAACTCCTGCTGTGTTGTCGACGTTGCCTGACCGGTTGACTCGCAATCGGTTGGGGTTAGCGAAATGGCTGACTCAACCGGACCACCCATTGACGGCCCGCGTCGTCGTGAACCGACTGTGGCAAATGATCTTTGGTCAGGGCCTGGTTCGAACTCCCGAAGACTTCGGCCGGCAAGGGCTACCGCCAACTCACCCCGAACTGCTTGACTGGCTGGCCGTCGATTTCGTCGAGCATGGCTGGAACGTCAAGCGACTTCTGAAACAGATCGTCCTTTCGGCAACGTATCGACAGTCGCCAGAGCCATCGGCAGAATCGTTCAAACGTGACCCGCAGAACCTGCTGCTGTCGTGGTCGCCAACGTTTCGGTTGCCGGCAGAAATGTTGCGTGACAACGCGCTGACTGCCAGCGGCCTGCTGGTTCGCAAGCTCGGAGGTGCTCCGGCCAAGCCTTACGAGGTCGAAGTTTCCTTCAAACCCGTCACACCAGATAAAGGTGAGGGACTCTATCGACGCAGCCTTTACACCTATTGGAAAAGGACCGGCCCGGCTCCAGTGATGATGACACTCGACGCGTCGAAGCGGGACGTTTGCCGAGTTCGTCGAGAACGAACATCGACGCCGCTCGAAACCTTCGTCCTGATGAACGGTCCGCAGTTTGTCGAAGCCGCGCGCGTCCTGAGTGAAGCAGTTCTCAAGCAACATGCCGATGATGAACGCGCCTCAGTCAGTGAGTTGTTTCGAACATTGACCGGCAGACTGCCGACCGAGGACGAGCTGAAAATCCTCGCAGAACTCTACGCTCAACAGCTTGAATACTTTACCAGCCATACCGGGAAGGCGGCTGAGTACCTTAAGACAGGGCAACGCGCCTCCGACGCATCGCTCGATGCCAACCGTCTGGCTGCGTTATCGACGGTGGCAAATGCGTTGTTCAGTTTCGATGAGGTTGTGAATCGTCGATAGCAAGCGACCGGCAAGGGGTGCCACTGGCTTTGCCAGTGACACACGATGAAGGTCGCGTCTCGTGCCTGTTGGCCGTTTGAATTCTGGAAACATCACAATGAACGAAAAATGCACAGGCTTCGAGCCAACGTCGACCATGCCTCGCCGGCAACTGCTGCAGCGATTCGGAATGGGGCTCGGCGGGTTGGCTCTGGCGGACTTGATCGGGGCTGAGTCTGCAGCATCTGCGGACGGCGGCGTGCTGACGAAACTGCATCACGCACCGACGGCCAAACGGGTTATCTGCCTCTTTCAATCTGGTGCGCCGTCTCAGCTCGACCTGTTCGATCACAAACCGCTGCTCAATGAAAAGCACGGTGAGCAGCTTCCGGATGAGGTCCGCAACGGGCAGCGTCTGACCGGCATGAGCGGGAATCAGTCGAGTATTCCTCTGGCTGGCTCGCCGTTCAAATTTTCTCAGCACGGTGAAAGCGGTTTGTCCTTCAGCGAGACCCTGCCGCACACGGCGTCGGTCGCTGATGAACTCTGCGTTGTTCGTTCAATGTTTACCGAGGCGATTAATCACGGTCCCGGAACAACGTTTATGCAAACCGGTTCGCAGTTTCCCGGTCGGCCCAGCATGGGCGCCTGGCTCGATTATGGACTGGGTAGTGAGAACAGCGACCTTCCCGCGTTCGTCGTCATGAATACCAAAGGAAAAGGCGGACAGCCGCTGGTCTCGCGTTTCTGGGGGAGTGGTTTTCTGCCGTCACGGCATCAGGGTGTACGTTTTCGGGCGGGAGACGATCCTGTTCTCTACCTGAAAAATCCTGCGGGGCTCGACGCGTCCAGCAAGCGGAACATGCTCGACGCATTGAAGAAGCTGCACGAGTTGCAGCTCGTAAAATATTCCAGCCCGGCGATCGAAACACGAATCGCTCAACACGAATTGTCATTCCGCATGCAGGCGTCGATTCCCGAAGCGACCGACCTGTCGAAAGAACCGGACCATATCTTCGAGCTGTACGGTAAGGATTCGAAAACGCCCGGCACGTACGCCGCCAACTGTATTCTTGCTCGGCGACTGGCTGAACGAGGCGTCAGGTTTATCCAGCTTTATCATCAGGGATGGGATCAGCACGGCGGCCTGGCAGGCGGAATCCGCAAACAATGCGGGGAGACCGACCAGCCTTCAGCGGCACTGATCAAGGATCTGAAACAGAGAGATCTGCTCAAAGACACGCTGGTCATCTGGGGAGGCGAGTTCGGTCGCACCAACTACTGTCAGGGAAAACTCACCGCGAACAGCTTTGGTCGCGATCACCATCCTCGTTGTTTTTCCATCTGGATGGCCGGCGGAGGAATCAAAGGCGGCACCACGTACGGCGCGACCGACCCCTACGGGTACAACGTCGTCGAGAATCCCGTCCACATTCACGATCTGCACGCCACGATTCTGCACCTGATGGGCATCGATCATGAGCAGCTCACGTTCCGCTATCAGGGGCGTCGTTTCCGTCTGACCGATGTTCACGGCGAGGTGGTCCCTGACGTGCTTGCATGACATATCACGAATTCTGACGTCAGAAAGTCGGCAGGTTTCGAGATAGTTCCGAATGTTTCAGGGAGGCCGGGATTGCCTGTTTCGGACAGGTTGTATTTAATGGATCAACGTTGCCGCATGTGACGTCTCCAGAAATCGCCCACCCCACACTTCCGCAACCTTCCACGCGGTCTCCCCCTGGACATTCTTCCGGCAGAATCTTTCAGACAGGCAATAGCCTGCGAGGATTTCCGGACCTGCCTCAAAGAGCCTCGCCGATGCGATACATCCTGTTTCTGATTTCGGTCGGCCTGGCTGGCGCGTTCGGCTGGTATCTTTACGGTGACTCGCTTGCGTCGATCGAATCGGAGCCGACAGAAAAGAAGGCGGACGTCGCCGCTGTCGATGTCTTGCGAGTCGTCCGGCAGCCGATCGCTGAACGAATTGAGCTGGTCGGCAGCCTCGAACCAGTCACCGAAGTCCAGATCCGATCCCGACTGAGCGGCTATCTTGGGAAGGTTCCGTTCGATGTTGGCGACCACGTGGAAAGTGGTCAGACAGTGATCGAGCTTGACGATGCCTCGACACGGGAACTGGTCAGTCGAGCCACGGCTGCCGAACAGGTGGCGGCGGCTCAGCTGAAAGCTCAGATCGCGCGAGAAGGCCAGGCGCTTCGAGAAGTGGAACGACTGCGGGAACTGGCCAGTTCGGGCGTCAGCACCAGTCAGCAGATTGAGGAAGCCGAATCGGCACTCTCGGTTTCCAGGGCCGAAACGGAACTCGAACGCGCACGGCTTGACCAGGCGAAGGCCGATCTGGAGCGTGCTCGACTTGCTCTCAACGAACTGCAGATTTCAACCCCCATCAGCGGGTACGTGGCCGAACAGAACTGCGACGTAGGTGACCTGGCTCGAGCGGAAGATGCGTTGATGCGGATCGTCGATCTCAGCACGATCCGCACCGTTGTCAACGTCGTCGAGCGTGACTATGCAAGAATCAAACTGGGTGAATCCGCAACGGTAACCGTGGACGGAATTCCGAATCGAAGGTTTACCGGGCGTATCGTGCGGCAGGCTCCGGTTCTTGACCCGACAACTCGCACCGCGAAAGTGATGATCGAAATCGCGAACAAGGACGCCCTGCTGAAACCCGGCATGCATGGCCGAGTCGTCATCACCGTTTCTCGACTGGAGCGGGCTCTGGCCGTGCCGTCCTCCGCCATTCATGGCCAGGCGGGGGAACAGTTCGTGTACACGGTTGATGAAGCCAGCAATGTTGCTGTGAAACAACCGGTGTCGGTCGGTTTTCGCGACGGAGAACTGACTCAGGTGTTGACGGGTGTGAATGAAAATTCGCTCGTCGTGACACTTGGTGGGCGACTGATCAAGGACGGTTCAGTGCTCGACTTCGAAGAACTGCCGGGCGAACAAGTCGCGAGCGAATTCTCAGCAGTTCGCAACGGATCTTCGGCGGACGCTGCCGAGTGAATGCTGGACGATCATTTGCGTTGGAACTCGACGTGATTTCGGACGTCAGATAGCTATACTGCCTCGGCTCCGTACTTCGAGCATTTCGCAATTCCCGCTCGGGCATTCGCCATACGGATCGACTCTGCCGTCCCCTTTCTACTGCTGCCTCTCGCTCTGGTGCCTGGCCTTCCTACATCATTCCCTCGTCGATCAGCCGAGGCTGAAGAAGAAAGCCATGCATCCTGATTCAACGACTTCTTCTTCATCGGAGCAGATGACGTGTCGCGAACACTTTTGACATTAGCGCTTGCCGTCGGCCTTCTGAGTGGCCTGTTTTCAACTGCTGGTTCAGACTCTGCATTCGCACAGAAGAAGAAAACTCCCGCGCCGAAAACGCCGCCCATCCGGCTGCCAACTCAGGCAGAGAAAACCGAAGTCGAAGTGGCTCCGGTCGCGCCACGACTGGAAGCTTCTGCCATTCGTTCGGCCAACCGCATCGACATGCTTGTTGAAGCGGACCTGAGGAAGCACAACCTCAAGCCCAATGATCCATCAACCGACGAGCAATTCGTCCGACGAATCTACCTCGACACAAACGGAACAATTCCAACCGCGACACAGGCGAAACTCTTCCTGCGATCCCGTTCGGCATCAAAGCGGACCGCGTTGATCGATCGACTCCTCGGACAGGCGGGTTACGGCAGCCAGATGTACAACTGGCTGGCCGACATCCTGCGACTTGTCGACCGAGTCGATAACAACACCTACCTGAGACCGTACAGCGACTGGGTGAAACAGAGTCTGCGTGACAATAAGCCGTGGGACAAGATGGTCAACGAAATGCTTTCTTCAGAAGGCAAGGTCTGGGAAAATCCGGCTGTCGGTTTTGTGCTCCGCGATCCAGCCATGCCGCTTGACAATCTCAACAATGCCATCCGGATGTTTATGGGAACACGGATCGGCTGTGCTCAGTGTCACGATCACCCGTTCGACCGCTGGACTCAGAAAGAGTTCTACCAGCTCGCCGCTTTCACAGGCGGCACCGAGTACCGACTTGCTCGAAACGACATGTCGAAACTCAGTAACTCAGTCATCGACAAAGCGGCTCCCGGCGGAGATCGATCAACCGAAGCGCGACTGGGCCGCAGTATCGTCCGACTCAACCGAGCCGCCATCTGGCACAATGACACAAAGCAACTGAAGTTTCCCGACGACTACCAGTACAGCGATGCAAAACCAGGACAGCTCACGACTCCAACGTTTCTGTTCGACACGAAGAAGGCCGCTTTCACGCATCCACAACGACGGCAGATTTTCGCTGACTGGGTGACTTCCGAAACGAACGATCGATTTGCCACGACGATTGCCAACCGACTCTGGAAGAAGGCAATGGGCATCGGGCTGATCGAACCCGAAGACGACATGACGGATGAAACAGAAGCATCCAACCCGGAGCTGATGGAGTTCCTGGCGAGCGAGATCAAACGGCTTGATTTCGACCTGAAAGAATTTCAGCGGATCATCTTCTACTCAAAAACGTACCAGCGGCAGGTGACCTACACCGACCTGGATCCGGACAAACATTACCGTTTTCCAGGGCCGATTCTGCGACGCATGACTGCGGAACAGGTCTGGGATTCGCTGCTGACCCTCACGCTGGAAAATCCTTCCGAAATTCTTCGACCGGACGATTCTCAGTACACCTCGATTATCGACATCGACGCCAGAACGACCGCTCAGCAGGTCATCCAGAAAGCGAAGCAGCTCGATGCCTACAACAAGGCTGATCGATCTGCTCGCAACAAACGACTTTACAAAGGGCAGGAACTTGTCCGAGCGGCCGAGTTGCCTCAACCATTGCCTGAGGGGCACTTCATCAGACAGTTCGGCCAGAGCGACCGCGACATCATCAGCGACAGCCACACGGAAGGAACTGTCCCGCAGCTGCTGACAATGTTTAACGGGCCGGTCACACACATGATGCTGGAGCGTGGTTCGGTCATCTACAACGAAGTGACCGACCTCAAAGTCATCGATGATCAGCTCGACGTCATCTTCCTGAGCCTGCTCAGCCGAGTGCCGACAGACCGCGAAGTCGCGGCAGCCAAACGCGAAATTCGGTCTGCCGGTCCAGCAGGTTACGGCAACGTCATCTGGGCTCTGCTGAACACTCGCGAGTTCCTCTTCGTGCAATAGTCCCGCCACAAACAGATTCGTTTCGCGACTCGTGAATCACGCAGCCGCGAGACTTCAAAAAAAGACACTGGTCAATAAAGGAACGCCCCATGTTCTCACTGAACACTTCGAAGCTCGACTCACTTTCCCGTCGACAACTGATGTCGGACGTTGCTCGTTATGCGCTGGGAGTCAGCCTGCTCCCCGCCGGTATGGAGTCTGTTTTGAACGCGGCTGAAAAGTCGAAGACCAGCAGCACTCTTCGTCCGGGCGGCAAAGCGAAGAAAGTAATCTACCTTTACATGTCCGGAGCAATGAGTCAGCTCGACACGTTCGATCCAAAACCAAAGAGCGATGTCCAGGGCGCGACCGGCGTCATCAAAACCAGAATTCCGGGCGTTCAGCTGAGCGAGCACATGACGCAGCTCGCTCAACTCTCTGACAAGCTGACGATCATTCGGTCGATGACAACGTCGACCGGCGCTCATGGTCCGGCCAGGTACCTGTTGAAAACCAGTTATCGACCGATCGCCACGACAAAGCATCCGGGAATTGGCTCATGGATGCACAAAGTGCTGGGTAGAATTCACAAAGAACTTCCGGCCAGCGTGCAGATCGGCGGCGGCCCCGGCCCCGGCTATCTAGGCGCCGAATTCGCGCCCGTACCGCTGGGTGATCCCGCGCAGGGGCTGCAGAACACAACCTCACCCAGCTACCTGACGAATGAGTCGTTTGATAAACGCATGAAACTGTCGAACGTTTTTGATGCAGATTTCCGGAAGAAGGCAAATGCCAGCAGCCAGGTGACCGGCTACGACGATCTTTACTCCGAAGCAATCGGACTGTTGCGAAGCAACGACCTGAAAGCCTTTGATCTCAATCAGGAACCAAAGGCCGCCAAAGACGCGTACGGCGGAACCAGATTCGGCAACGCGGCACTGCTCGCCCGCAGGCTGGTCGAAAGTGGAGTTCGTTTCGTCGAGATTTCATTCGGAAGCTGGGATCACCACTATCAGCTCTTCGACAACCTGCCAGCAAAAGCGCAGGAACTCGACAAGGTCGTGGGAACACTGTTGAAGGACCTCGAAGGACGAGGCCTGCTCGACGAAACGCTCGTCGTCATTGGAACGGAGTTTGGTCGTAAACCGCAGCCCAACCAGAACAGCGGTCGAGACCATCACCCTGCAGCGTTCTCAACGATGCTTGCAGGCGGTGGTGTAAAAGGCGGCCAGGTTTATGGAGCGACTGACGACAAAGCCTTCCACGTTGAAAAGGATTCGGTTTCCGTCGAAGACTTCAACGCCACAATCGCTCACGCCGCGGGCATTGCTCACAACAAAGAAATCTTCTCACCTGACGGTCGACCGTTCACACTGGGCAACGGCGGCAGCCCGATCGAGAAACTCTTCTAAAGCACCTTCAGAATTAATTTCCCGTGTTCTACCGGAGGGTGCATTGCCCCAGGCCTGGTGGATACCGGAAGGATCACGAAGAATCCTTTCAGGAGGCTGAGCAATGCCATGTGCTTCCGAAAAGTCCGATCGGCAAGGCGTTCACCTGCGCGCTGAGTCTGGAAATGCACCCGACCTGCTTGCCCGGCAACTGGCTCCAGGGCTCCCGCAGCAACTGCTGGAAATCGATGACATTCGCCTGAAAGAAGGCCAACGTTCTCGACGGCAGAAAATCAGCAAGTGACAGCAATGCCGAACCGCACCATGCAACTCGCAGAACACTCACAGGGAAGCCGCAATCTGCATCTTTCGACCAAGTCTGCTTGATCCTGGCTGGCGAGATGCGTGGGTGTGACGCGGAATTTCTTCAAGACGGCAGAGATCCTGCGCTTGTTGATCGCGACATTATTCAGACGCTTTCGACTCATCCGCCGATCACTTACCTCAAGCTGAGTGTTGCGTTTTGCAGGCTCGCGTAGTCGTCGGGAATCCGAAAGCTTGTCTCGCCACTTGAGACCCGCAGATCGGCTGATCAGTACGCAACCGTTTTGAGGCGGGCAGTAACTCAGGCTCGCGTGATTGCCTCGGGTAAGTGCGTCGGCTCTCCAGGTTCAACCTGCAGATTTCGCAGTTTGCCGGTTCGTTGCACCAGGCGCTCGATCGCCATTCGGCGTCACATTTCGCCCACACAAACGTCCAGAACATTCGTGCGTTTCCTCTGAAACGACGGGCGGATCCGACTGAAAATATTGTTGGCATCTGCCTCAACAAACGTCCCAAAAACTGAAACATTAAATTGTTGCTTAAGCTGTTTTCCAGCAGTTATTTACGACGCGAAGGATGCGCATGTTCCGGAGAAGGCGGTGACAGAATTACATGCCTGATCGGTATAATTAGCGAAGTTTAAACAGCTTTTTGGTTAGCCAGGCCCTGACGGATCACTTTTCTCAGTCAATCACGGGCCGGGCGACCGCAGTCAAATTCGATTCTTTAAGGGAGCACTTCAGATGTTGTTTTCGAAGAAAAATTTCCGCCAGTTTTTCTCAGGTCGTCCTGCCCGTCGTCGCGCTGGTTATTCAGTACCCGCACAGATTCAGATGCTTCAAAGCAAAGTTCTTCTGAGCGCGGGGCCAGTTGAAGCTGATGAGACCTCGTATGACGAGACTTCGTACGACGAAACCATGACTGATGAGACCTCGTACGACGAGACTTCGTACGACGAAACCATGACTGATGAGACCTCGTATGACGAGACTTCGTACGACGAAACCATGACTGATGAGACCTCGTACGACGAGACTTCGTACGACGAAACCATGACTGATGAGACCTCGTACGACGAGACTTCGTACGACGAAACCATGACTGATGAGACCTCGTATGACGAGACTTCGTACGACGAAACCATGACTGATGAGACCTCGTACGACGAGACTTCGTACGACGAAACCATGACTGATGAGACCTCGTACGACGAGACTTCGTACGACGAAACCATGACTGATGAGACCTCGTATGACGAGACTTCGTACGACGAAACCATGACTGATGAAAACACAACTGACGGTGAAAACATCCCATGGATTGGCACCGTGTCTGTTAACGCTGTTAATGGCGAACTTCAGGTGTCTGGGCAAGTCGAGGCAAACGGCGGTGATTTGTCAGAGGTGTGGCTGGAGTGGGGCGACGGCGTAAGCGGAGAAGGGCTCTCAATTGATGGAGAGAACGGTGCGATATCAGGAACGTTATCAACCGGAACAAGTGGCTCGGTGCTTCTTCGGCTGATGCGGTCAGTTGATGGGGGGCCCGCCACGGAAATCGACACGGCAGTTCTCACCGTCTAGTCCGATTTTCGCTGTGTGCAACAACTTCATTCGTTTCTCCATGTGAAAGAATTCCGATGACTTCTTCTGATATCCAAACTGAATTTGAAAACTATCGAAAAGCCAGTCTTAATGGCGACGACATGGCAGCGACTCAACTTGAATCTCGGTTTGGCGAAGGACTTGCCCGATTTGTTCGTCGGGTTGTTCGAACCGGTCGCGGAACGGGTTCACTGGCTGAATTCGTGCTTCACGAGGCCGACATTGTCCGGGAGCAGCTTGGCCTCGAACGCGACGAACTGGTCACTGAATTGATCAGCCGACTTTGCTCAGTCATCACTGGTCAGGGGATCGCTGGTCGAGTCGACACAGTATCCGTTGCCGACCGGCAAACAGTTTTTGCGTCCTGAGAGACCGTTGCCAGGAATTTCCCCGGCGTTCGACGAAGTGCAAACGGCGCATCGAGCTGCAACCAGCAGCTCATGCGCTGTTTTTGCGCGCGGACGCAAATCAACTTTTTGTCGCTTCAAATCTGAGCGTCTGCCTTCAGGCCGGGCAAAACAGCCCCACGCCGAACTCGGGCGGCATCGCATCTAACGGGCGTCGTTCCCCGAGAGCCGACAAGCAAGGCAATCTGGGACAACCTTACCGCCTGCCGAAAATTATCCGGTCAGGTGAAGTCCAGGGCGTTTGCCAGCAATGTCAGCGAATCCGATTGTCACATGTCGATAGTTGCAACGGACGGTTTGCTCTTGAGCACTTGTGCGACCGCGGGATGCGACTGCACTGCTCACGAGCCAGCCTCCGGCCGGAACAATTCCGGCACTCAATCGAGTGGACTGACGCAGGATTCTCTTACCCACGGATGGGTCCCATGCAGATTAACGCCTGGCTGGAAGCACTTCGCAATCGAGTTACTCGGACAAAAGGCCGACGCCGACCAGTCTCTGAAGACTGGTCGCAGACGCAGGTCCTTGAGGATCGTACGAACCTCTCTGTATCGACTTTCTTCATTGCGAACGAGCTGATCGCCACTTCCGACGCTGACGACGCGATCACGATTCGGCGCAATCCGGCCAATACGAACTTTGTGCAAGTGCTGGTCAACGGGCAGGTTGACACCTCGACGTCCAACATTCCGACCAGTCTGGTTCGAGGGATTCGTGTTACCGGCGGGGACGGAGCGAACCTCATCAATCTTTCGGGAGTAGTCTCCAGCGGCTTCACCTCGCTGACTTCGGTCAGAGTCGACGGCGGAGCGGGTGATGACACGATCACCGGCAGCCTTAACGTCGACGATACGCTGCTAGGTGGTGACGGCAACGACATTATCACCGGCCTCGACGGTGCCAACCGAATCGACGGCGGCGATGGCAACGACATCATCAACGGCGGACTGGCCAACGACACATTAATCGGTGGCGACGGCGACGACGACATCAACGCCGGCTCTGGCAATGACAGCGTGCTGGGTGGAGACGGCCAGGACACGATCGATGGATCGATCGGTTCCGACACTGTGGATGGCGGAGACGGTAACGACCGGATTCTCGGTGACACACCTGGCTTCCTGGGAGGAGGGAACGACTCACTGGTTGGCGGCGAAGGCAATGACACCATCATGGGGCTGACCGGCAATGACTTTGTCGACGGCATGGGTGGTGACGATGTCGTCAGTGGAGACGACGGCGACGACACCGTGTTTGGTGGCGGCGGAAACGATTCTTTGTCCGGAGGTGCCGGCAACGACAACCTTCGCGGCCACGCCGGTGATGACACCATGACTGGCGACGCTGGAAACGACCTGCTCGACGCCGGAGACGGTGATGACGTTGTCCTCGGCGATGACCTGTTCAGCACGGTCGCGGGTGCGGACACCATTCAGGGTGGACTTGGCAACGACTCACTGTCAGGCGGCCGCGGGAACGACATCATCTTCGGTGGTGGAGGTCGGGATACACTGCTGGGTGAATCCGGCGACGACCTGCTGAACGGAAACTCTGGCAATGACAACATTGAAGGGGGCGACGGCAACGACAACATCTTCGGTGGTGCGGGCAACGACCTGATCATCGGCGAGGACAGTTTCATGGCGTCGATCGCGGTCGGTAACGACACCATCAATGGACAATCTGGTGACGACACCATCCTTGCTGGTCCGGGAGACGACTTTGCCCGTGGCGGTTCCGGCAACGATTCAATTCTTGGGGGATCGGGTAACGACACACTGGATGGCCAGGGAGGCAGCGACACGGTCGATGGTGGCCAGGGAACTGACATGATTCGCTGGGGGATCGGTCAGGGACAGGACGTTTTCACGTCACAGGAAGGCGGTGACACCGTCGAGGTGCGAGGAACCGGAGCAGCCGACACAGTCACCATTGGAACGCCAGCGACGGGCACGGGCGTCACGATTACGGCCGGCGGAAACACGGCGACCGTTGAGTCGTCAGTGTCCCGAGTCCTGATTTCGACACTCGGCGGGAACGACACCGTGACCGTCGGAACGCTCTCAGCAGCAACAGGAATGACTATTGAAGTCGACGGCGGCCTGAACAATGACACCATCAGTGCTGCGGGGGCAACTCTGAACGGGTCTGCTCTTCTACTCAGAGGTGGCGCGGGTAACGACACGATCACCGGCAGTGAAGAAAACGATACGATCCAGGGCGAAAGTGGTGACGACAGCATCACCGGCCAGGATGGAGATGACCGCATCGATGGTGGGGACGGAAACGACTTCCTCAACGGTGGCGAGCAGAACGACATCATCTCAGGCGGCAACGGCAACGACACGATTCTTGGCGGAGCCAACAGCGACTTCCTGTCCGGCGATGCCGGCGACGACTCGATCATGGGTCAGTCCGGCAACGACACGATTCTCGGTGGTCGCGACGACGACCTGCTGAACGGCGGCACCGGCGATGACTCTATCGAAGGTGGCCATGGCAACGATGACCTTCGCGGTAAACAAGGAAACGACACGCTGGACGGTGGCACCGGCAGCGACCGCTTGAACGGCGATGACGGAAACGACCTGCTGCGAGGCGGCGATGATCGCGACACGCTTAACGGCGACGCTGGCAACGATACTCTGAATGCAGGCAACGGAGATGACTCGGTGAACGGCGGATCGGGTAACGACCTGATGACCGGGATGGACGGGAACGACCTCGTTCTGGGAGCATCGGGGACTGACACCGTCCTTGGCGGAGACGGCAACGATTCGATACGCGGCGGCGGCGGCAACGACATCCTGCTCGGTGGAGACGGCGACGACTACCTCAACGGTAACAGCGGTGCGGATACGCTCGCAGGAAACCAGGGGAGCGACAACTTCTCCAGCAGTACGCTGGCCTCTGAAATCGACGAGCAATTTACGCTTCCCGCGCCAGTGCTCGCCGATCTGAATCTGTAAAGATGACTGGATTTCAGCAAAGGGTCGGAGCTGACTTGTCGCGTCGCTACACAGGCAAACCTGGCGTTTGCTGATCGGCGCGACGTTGACGGCAGTCGCCATCAGGGGCGGCTGCCAGACGCTGCTGTAGCTGAAAGCTCTCAGTTCGGTACGCCGAAGCGTTCTCATCAACCGCCAGGCCTCGCCCGACCACCTTCGTCAGACGGGGCCTGCTCTACGGAGTGGTGGCAAAGTCAAGTTGTGAAACCTGCAGACGCAGGTATTCTCGACCGGCGGAGCGGATGATGATCTGACCGGGGAAGAATCGGTTCTCGAACTGGTCGACCGTGCCGAAGTAGATTTCGCATTCCTCGGCATCCTCGGTGATCTGGCAGGACATCCCGACGAAAGCTGCCGGGTTTCGAGAGAAATACCAGCGAGTTTCCACTCCGGTCAACGTGGTGACCAGAACGTCGACACTCTCACCAGTCAGGTCAAGTGGTTCGCTGCCGAGGTAGTAAAACTCGGAGAACCCGTCGGCCTGCTTCTGCAGCATCAGGCGAAGGTGGTGCATCGCGATCAGTAACCCGCCGCTGCCAGGTGGCTCGTCCAAGAAGTCGGTTCCATCGAGTGGCTGAAAGTAGACATCATTTCGCATTTGCAGACCGAGACCGCGATCGCTGAGTGTCAGTTCGAATTTGTCTCCGTCACCGCTTTGGCCGGTAATTTTCCAGAGGCCATTCAGCTTCGCGAAATCGCCCCAGCGGCTGACGAGCGGCAGCAGCCGCTTTTGCTCCTGCTCATTGAACCAGTAATTCGCAAAGCCATCCTTCTTCACAAACATGTGCCGGAAAGCTTCCGGGGTTGTGTCCTTCTCTTCGTTGTCGACTTTTTCTTTGTCACCGTCCTCGTGCGGATCTCTCGGTTGTCCGGGGCGAGCCTGCTGCTCCTTCGGTATCAGCTCAGCCTTCGTATGAACGCCCCGCAGTCGAGCCTGGATAGAATACTTCTGCTGCTCCCGCCGGTAGGTCAAAGGCAGCCGCCAGCCTTTCGGGTAAATACCGAGAACATTCTTGAACTGATTGACCGATCGAATATTCCGACCGGCGAACGAGACGATTTCGTCGTCCCGCCGTAATCCTCGGCGGTAGGCTTCGGATGATTCCAGGATACTGGAGACGACGACTCGACCGTCTTCGTCTGACGTCACGGTTGCTCCCAGGGTTGCGTGGTCGACGATTCGTCCGCTGCGCAGATGATCCAGAAAGTGCATGATCTGGTTGATCGAAATAGCGTAGCCGGCACCTGAGTTCACTCGGCCTCGCTTTTCGAAGGAGCCTCGTCCGTTGATGCCGACCAGTTCGCCGTCGTCGTTAAACAGCGGACCGCCAGAGTTGCCTGGGTTGATCGAGGAGTCGACCTGAATGCAGTCGGCATATTCGAGAAATGACCCGGCAGGATACTGATAACGATGCACGCCGCTGACGATGCCGTAAGTCACCGTCGGGTGAAAGTCCGTCGCCAGCAGAAACGGATTACCGATGGCGTACGCCCAGTCGCCGACCTGGACTTTGTCACTGTCGCCGACGGTGGCGAATGGAAAGTCGTCGCGGCCCAGCAACTTAATAAGTGCGACGTCGCCGGTTGGATCAATGCCGACGATGACGGCGTCGTAGAGGACTCCGTCGTTCAGTCCGCACTTCATAAACTCGCCAGAACCGCTGGTGACGTGGAAGTTACTGAGAGCGTACCCGTCCGGGCTGATGACAACTCCTGACCCGCCGCCTTGTCCACCGTTTCCGAAGATGGCGACCACGGCGGGCGAAATTTTCTCCAGCACGTCAACGCGGCGTTGCTCAGCTTTTGAGACGATTGCGTCCGCGGCGCTGGCAAATCCAGTGGCCAATAAGACAAGGCAGGCAGCAGAGATTGTCGAACGCCAAAACGCGGAGACGCAAAGATTTGCACAGAAAGTGAATGGTCTTTGCACGTCGCTGGCTGTCGATGCAAAGATCTTACTCGGAATCGACATAACGGATGTCTTTTTTGTGAAACGGGGTTGGAAGTAAGTTTGCACTGAGAATTCCGAATCTTTGCATTGCTTAGCGTCTCTGCGACCTTGCGTCAGATCTGCAAGTAATGGCTACTTGAGAAGTCGAGCCTCAGCCAGGACGAGGTGGTCACCGATGTCGCTTTCGACTTTCCCGTAGTCAACGAGAATTTCCAGCGTGAATTTTCCTGAGATGTTCAGGTCGATCTTGAAGGGAGCTTCGTCCTGAGGAGAAACATCCTGGGTCAGCAGGTGTTGACCGTCCGCTGAGATCTGAACGTGGACATCGCCAGCGTAACCATGTTGAATTCCCATCAGCGCGACGAACCGGCTGTAATCACCGTTCAATCGATATTGCACGACGGTTTTTGATCTGATGCAGAGACCGCGAGTAAACGTCTGGTTGCCGAGCCGCAGCTCGTCTCCCCAGACATCCTGATCGTTCTTCATGGCCGCTGCGGGGTCGATGAATCGGAATTCGTGCTTGATGTCTCGCGGCTTGAGTGACGACAGCCAGGTCAGCTTGTCGGCGCTGAAGTCGGCAGATCGAACACTCAGTATCGGAACAACGATCGATGGTCCAGCTGTCAGATGCAGCGTGAAATCATCGCCTTTGCTGCTGACTGATTGAACGGCCAGCCGGTCACCGCTGACAAGCTCGATAATGCCTCCAGGTCTTGCTGTTTCGGTCTGTCGTTGTCGCAGGATGACTCCAAAAACCTTCGGCCTCGGCACCGGAACACTATCGCCGTCAAGGAGAAGTACGACGTGAGTCTCGTTGATTTCGCTGATGACGCCGGGGACAAAATCCAGCTTGTCCTGTTTCCTCAAAACAAGCCAGTCTTCGCGACGTTCGCGTTCGAGCAGCGCCGTCCACTGGTCGTCGACGCTGCTGGGCGATTCGGCCAGACGAATATTCTCGATAGCCGACCTGGGAAGTTGAATCGATTCAGTCGAAGCTGCTGCGATCGTCAGCCTGTCTCCGGCCAGTGCGACAGTTCGGGTGCCGATCTGGGAACCGTCTGTCAGAACAGTTTCGTGAAGTGCTGCCGGAGACGCTTCCCCGTTGGCCGGTAATCGTGCTTCCAGAATGCTGGACAGCGGCACGTCGACAACTTTGCCGTTCGATTCAACCTTCCAGAAATCGGCGTCGGCCGACGTGAGCGTTCCAGCATGCCTCGCGCCGTCGATCGTCGAGATCTCGACCGGAGTAGCACTCACCATTGCCAGGAGCACCATCGCTGCTGATGCCGTCATCAGATCTGTCCTTGAGCCTTCAGGCCGTTACTTTGGGAGAGTTATCGTGAGCGGGATTCCGGACGCGTGGCGAGTTTGCGAAGGTATTGCTCGATGGCGTTGCGATAGTGCGGCGGCAGTTCACGGTCGATCAGATTTCTGGCCTTAGTCTGCTGCTTCGGAGGCAACGCTCCCCAGCCAGCCTTTTTGCCGATGTCGCGTTCGTCGACTTCGCCGGGCGCCGTTGAGCCCTTGATGATGCTGTCCGGGGCGGCTTCAGGAGCGCCCTGGCCGCTGCCGCTCTGGCTTTGCGATTGTTGCTGCTGTTGCTGTTCGAGTTTCTTAATCAGCTCGTCAAGCCGTGCGACGATTTCCTCTTCAGTCTTCTGTACCTTTGCCCCGCCGCGTCCAAGCTTCAGCCGCCGCTCAACGTCGGACATCATTCGCGACACTTCGTCGAGCGATTTTTCTTTGAGCTTCTCCAGATCTGCCTTCATCAGGTCGGCGACCGTCGAATATCGCACCGGCACGTCCGATGTGTTTTCCAGAAGCTGTTTCAGCGTCGCAAGACCTTCTTTCGCTTTAAGCAGCCGGTGTTCGCAGACAGCCTTGTGAAAGAAGTACGACGCGGGGTCGACCAGTTGCTGAGGCGTTGTTTGCTCGAACAGGACGAGAGCTTCGTCAAAGAACTCGGCCTGTGCCAGAAACGTGCCGACGTAAGCTCGCAGATTGTTCGAAAAGAAATCGTCGCTGGCCTCGCCTTCAAGCAGCGGTGACGTTGGCGCGGCGAGAATTCCGAAGTGACACTGTTTGAGCAGTTCGGCCACCGGCGGCTTTGCCAGAGCAAAAGTCTGAACAGTCAGCTTGTGGAGTTCCGCCGGTGTTTTCTGAGCATCTCCGGGAGACCACAGTTTTCCGATCGAATCGATGATCGCTCGATCTTTCAGACCCTGTCCCGACGCCCAGTCGAGCGTTTGAGCCCGGGCTTTCTCAGCAGACAGTGGAGCGAACAGCTCGTCATCGGCCGCGTGCAGCAACGTTGACGCCGAAAACGCAACGGACCAACTGAGAACAACAACGAAGATTTTATGCAGCACCGCAGCCTCCAGCATTCTTAACCAGAATGTTCGAACGTCGCAGTGTAGTGTCTCGACCGATCGATGGGGGAGGCCGAAGAACGAATTTGATGACGCGGGTGACAGTTCAAAGGGCGAGTTGCGACCGCTCGGGATCGCTGGCCAGAAACTGTTCAACTTCTTCTCTGGTCGGAAGTGAAGGAATGGCTCCTCGCCGGGTGACTGACAAAGCGGCCGCCGCCATCGCGAACCGGGTGGCTTCAATCAGCGTTTTGCCTTCGGCCAGTCCGGCAGCGAGTGCTCCGTTGAAACAGTCACCGGCGCCGGTTGCGTCAACAGCGTTCACGACAAAAGCCGGACTCAGACAGACGTCGCTTGAATCGTCTTTCAGAATGCAGCCTTTGTCGCCGCGAGTAATGATAATCCGTTGGCTGCCTCGCTGCTGAAGCTGTTCGCACCAGATGCAGGCATCCTCGAGGTCTTTCATTTCGTCCCAGCCGCTGAGGAATGTGGCTTCAGACTCGTTGGGCGTCAGGACGTCGACGAGTTGCAGAACCTCGCGATCGCACGCCGTTTCGTGAGCAGGTGCGGGATTGAGAATCGTTGTCAGCCCGGCTGCCTTCGCACGTTTCAAACCGGCGATGACGGTTTCAATTGGCGATTCCAGACAGGCCACAAAGACACTTGCCTCGGAGAAGAATTCGTCGGAAATGCTGGTAACGTCTTCCGGAGTTAAAAAAGCGTTTGCTCCCGAGGCTACGCTGATCTGATTCTCGCCGCGTTCGTCGACCATGATCAACGCCACTCCGGTCGGCTGGTCATCAATCATGCGAATATGCTGGGTGGCGATGTTTTCGCGGCGGAGTTGCCTGATCGCTCCCTTGCCGAAATCGTCATTGCCAACTGCCGCAATGAAGCCAACCGGCTGGCCGGAAGTTCGAGCCGCAGCGACCGCCTGATTCGCTCCCTTGCCGCCACTCGCCTTGTAAAAGCTGCCGCCGATAACAGTTTCGCCAGCGGCCGGAAGTTGAGCAGAATTGACCACCAGGTCGGTATTCACCGAGCCGAGTACAATGATTCCAGGATGAGGCACAAGTATCGTCCGAAATGATGTTGAGCACTGACGGGGGCTGACTGAAATCCGCGAAACGGAAGAGACTGTGACCCTTCCGAAGTTTGTTCCAGCGTACTGCGAAACCAGATTTGAGTCGACGACGTCAGTGATTTCGAGAAGTCGCAATGGCGAGCTGCCACTCGCCTGCGAGGCGTCCTGTTGCATGGAGCTGCCTTTGGGAAACATCGTTCAGCGAACACTTTCGCAAAGTCTCGCTCGCACGAAAAAAACACAGCGTTCAACTACGATGCTCGACTGAATCACGAATCTGCATCTCACCGGTTTCCGCCGGACTGACTTGTGCATATCGACCGGTTGGAACCGGCTCAGCTTTGGATCTCATCCATGACGTCGACTCAAATCGAGACAGTTCACGCGAGAGAAGTTTTCGACAGTCGCGGGCGACCGACCGTCGAGGTTGAGATTGCCTGCAAAGGCTCTCGACCGGGCAGGGCGATGGTTCCCAGCGGGGCGAGCACCGGCGTTTTCGAAGCACTCGAACTTCGCGACGGCGACGCAAAGCGTTTGCAGGGACTCGGAGTTCGCAAAGCTGTCGAAAATGTGAACACAAAAATTCGGTCGGAACTCGTTGGTAAAGACGCCGCTGATCAGCAAGTGATTGATCGATTGCTGATCGAACTCGACGGAACGCCGAACAAGTCGCGGCTCGGCGCGAACGCGATTCTTGGCGTGTCTCTGGCTGCCGTTTATGCCGCAGCCGAAGCCAGGAATGTTCGACCGGTCGATCAGTTTCGCCAAGCCTGGCAAGAGCACGATTCGGGGGGCAGTGGCACCCTTACCGAATCAGACTCGTCGAAACGAACGGTCTGTCTGGGCGCAGCTCCGGCTTTGCCGCTGCCAATGGTCAATATGATTTCCGGAGGTAAGCACGCTGGCGGCAATCTCGACTTCCAGGACTACCTCATTCTTCCCGTCGGAGCGACTTCGTATCCGCAGGCGTTTGAGTGGATCGTCACGGTTTATCAGCACGTTGGGCAACTGTTGATGAAGGCGGGATTCGAAGGCGTGCTCGTTGGTGACGAAGGCGGATTCGGGCCAAAGCTGTCGTCGAATGAGCATGCGCTGGATTTCGTTGTCGCCGCCATCGAAGCCGCAGGACTTCAACCGGGCGAGGACGTCTGCATTGGTCTGGACGTTGCCAGTTCGCACTTTCATCACGAGGGCAAGTACCGACTCGCGGCGACCGGCGACGAAGAACTGACCGCCGCGGACGTCGTCAACCTGCTTGAAGACTGGGTTAACCGTTACCCGATCATCAGCATCGAAGACGGACTTGACGAAGATGACTGGGAAGGCTGGCAGGTACTGACGCAGCGACTTGGTCACCGAGTTCAACTGATCGGCGACGACCTCTTCGTGACGAATCAGGAGCGGCTGCAACGCGGCATTGACTCCGGAGTCGGCAACAGCGTTCTGATTAAGCTGAACCAGATCGGGACACTGACCGAGACTTTGCAAACGCTGAAGCTGGCCTTGGATAATGGTTACTGGCCGGTCGTTTCCGCTCGAAGCGGGGAGACCGAAGACACGACGATCGCCGACCTTGTCGTCGCGACGGGAGCTGGTCAGTTGAAAGTTGGATCGGTGGCCAGAAGCGAGCGTCTGGCGAAGTACAACCAGTTGCTCCGCCTGGCAGAAAGCAACGAATTCGGCTACGCCGGCGAAGCGATCTTCGATTCGATCCGCTCGTGACATTCCGTAAGGTGGGCACTGCCCACCACTCACGATGGCTGACGATCCTTTGTTCTGGTGGGCGGTGCCTACCCTACAGTTGTGGCGTCCCTACGGTCCGGTCCTCGCGGCCGTCGACGTTGTCCCCGGCAGGAATTGCAGACTGCTCACCTGGGCGATGTCCTGACCGCCAAACTGTTCGACAAGCTTGCTTTCAATCGCGTACACAAACGCGACCTGTCGACCATCCGGAGCAGCGCACAGGTAATAGAACCAGTGCATTGGGACGTCGCGGGCGACTCCGGTAGCAGTCACCCGGTACAACCATCGTCCGTCGGTTGTCGGAATCTGCTCGGCCTTTTCGATCTTGCGGAACTGACTTCCGAGAGCCGTCTGAATATCTGATTGAAACTGCGGCTCAGAAGTGTGGCTTCCCGCTGCCGCTGGCGGAACTGGTGAGACGTTGCACTGTGCAATGAGGCTTCCATTTCGAAGATACCTCAGCACGGCGACGTCTTTGGTCTGATGAAAAACGTGCCAGTCACGATCGCAGCCGAATGTCAAATTCCAGGGACACGAAAACGCCAGTACGAGCTGGTCAGCTTCCGGGCTGATGGGAATGGCATCGGTGGCCGAGTCTGTCAGGCCGCCCTTCACTCCAGAGATCTGCCGGTCGACGTAGACCGTCGCGGTGACATTCATGCCCGGACTGACCGCTCCGACGGTTCGCTTTTCCTTCTGAGTAATCTTTGCCTGGCGAATATGTCCGGCTTTGCGGTCCCAGGCGATCTGACCTTCGATCGTGATATTGGCAAACGCTCCGAGTGTCGCTCCTTCCACGCCGCCGGAAACCAGAATGACGACGTACTGATCGTCGATTTTGCTGACTTCGCATTTCAGGCTGGATTTCGAAACAGCTTCGATGCCGGTCAGCATGGGCAGCGTCCAGTAGGGAGGTTCCCAGCTCGATCCTTGTTCCACCGGCGTCGTCGGGAGCAGGGCAGCCAGAGCGAGGCTGTCGCCGGGCGACCTCAGCAGTTCGGTCGCCAGGTAGGACATGCGAGTGTCCGGCGACCAGACTCGGATTCCGGTATTCGTTCCTTCAGCAACGATCTGCCGAGCGTTGCTCGGAAGCTGGTTAACCGTTTTCTGACCGTCGATCGTGATGTCGGCTTCGGCCAGCTGGTAACGTCGCAACGTTCGGAAGGCGTCCGCATCCTGACCGCCAGCCGGGAGGCGACGTTCAAGGAAGCTGAACTTGCCATCGACGTTCAGTTTCAATCCAGCGGGCTTTGCAGCTGCGGCCGCTTGACCAGACGCAGCAGCCGGTTGCGATGACGTTTCGATCTGGCCGCTGACCTGCAGCCTGGCACGGACAGAAAACACTCGCTGTTCGCTGGCTGGCTCGCTGACCGAAATCGGCTCGGCAAACACAAACTCGCAGCGAAGCACCAGAATTAGAAGAATGCTGGCGGTGAGGACGGTCAAATTTCGTCCGTGTCGATATGTTCTACCCTGCCGATCCATGGCGGGCTCCTTCGATAAAACCATCAAGTCGCGATTGTGAGAGCGGAAATCGCCGATCCGAACGCGGTAGCAGAGCCAAAGTGGCGATTTCGGGCAAGATGAATCGTGATGCCGGGCCTGGCGACCGAGACGTGATTACTCGTCTTCTTCCTGGCCGGACATGATTCTGAGGTAGCTGTGGTAGCGGGTTCTCGTGATCAGGGCATCGGAAACGGCCTGTTTCACGCGGCAGCCGGTTTCGTGGGTGTGTGAGCAGTCCGGGAATCGGCACAGGGCGACGAACGGGCGGAACTCGACAAAAAAACCCTCGACTTCTTCCGGCATGACGTCCCACAGGCCGAGTTGCCGAATGCCTGGAGTGTCGACGACCCAGCCGCCGGATTCCAGAGCAACCAGAATCGCTCGCCGAGTGGTGTGTTTTCCCTTGTGCGTCCAGGTGCTGATGTCTTTGGTCGGCTGTGCCAGACCCGGCTGAATCGTGTTGAGCAGCGACGATTTTCCAACGCCGCTCTGGCCGGTGAAGACTGACTGCTTTCCTTTGAGCAGGTTTCGCAGCAGCGGTATACCGCCGCCGGTTTCAGCACTTGTCAGAACAGTCTGGTAGCCGAGCTGGCCGTACAGCCCGAGTACCGGCTGCAGTTCGACCGGGTCAACAAGGTCAGCTTTATTAATACAGACGATTGCTTCCGTGCCGCCCTTGGCCGAGCTGATGATGAACCGGTCGATGAGGCTGGGCTTGAGAACCGGATCGACGGCCGACATGACAATCACGACCTGATCGACGTTCGAAACGATCACGTGCTCGTGCCGCTTGCTGCCTCGTGAAAGCGTGCTGCGGCGGGAGTCAACCCGCTCGATGACGCCGTACTGCTCGTCCAGCTTCTGAAACAGCACAATGTCACCAGCAACGACTGCATTGCGAGCGTCGCGTGACATCGTGCGAACGACTCGCCGAACGGTGCATTCGTACTTCTCGCCATCGTCGTTCTGAACAATCGAATTCAGGCCGGTGGCGCTGAGCACTCGCCCTTTCTGGCAGCTGGCTTCGTTGACTTCGATCGTCAACGCTCCGGATTCATCGTCCGTGTCCTGTACGATGACCGTTCGTGATCGAGTCAGATCGCCTTTGCCGGACAGACGCTCTGCCGACGGAAGATCTTCCACGCGAGCGCCTTCGGCATCGTCGGCGTCGGCAATGCCCGCCGCCTCGCGCGTCAGTTTGTTGTCGTTCCGTGACCGCTTCCCGCGATTCTTTCGGAAAGCCACCCGCTGTTTCTGTTTGTTCTTACCGCGTTTTGCCACGAGCACTCCGTAAGAAACCGTTCGAAATCATTTGTAAACTCTGAATTTTCGAACGTCGAAAGCCGCCAACAGTCATACCCATCCTGAAAAAGAACCACGGATTACACGAAATAAACACGGATGTCTCCACGAAGCATCCTTTACCAATCCGTGGCTCATTCATCAGTCTTCGGGCAGGTAATCTTAACCACAGAGACAAAGAGGAAGGGAGATTACCAATGTGAACTCCACAGCTTTGTGTCTCTGCGGTTAATCCAGTCAGAATGCCCGTATTTTGCAATCTCGATCCGAGGGCTGCATACTAGCCGGATTGCCCGGACCCGCCGATGCCACAAAGGTTCGCCGCTCCAGAATCTGCGGCTGAACCGTTCCCACCAGAGATGTCTCAACCGGACCAGAGATACCCCAACAGGAGTCGTCATGACCACCGCCTTTGATCGAATTGCCGAGCTGAAGTCTGCCGAGGGCCCTCAGGCGGCGATCGACCTGCTGATCGAGACTCTGCGTAACGAGAAGAATTATCACCGCGTGTTCGACGCACTGCTGATGAGAAAGAAAAACGAACTGGGTCTGCCGCTGCTGCATCCAACGTCGCTGGACGATGTTCCGGCAGATCAGCGAGTCGACTTCGAAAAATACTACGTCGACAGTGCTCGAGAAGTCGGCAACCTGTTTCTGAAAAACAACCAGCTCGGCGAAGCGTGGGTCTACTTCCGGACGATCCAGGAACCTGAAGCGATTTCCGAAGCACTCGAAACAGCAACGCTGCCCGACGACTACGAGAAATCTCAGGAGCTGATCAACATCGCACTGTACGAGGGGGCAAACCCCGTCCGAGGTCTGCAGTTCCTGCTCCAGTCCAACGGAACATGCAACACGATCACCGCGATGGATCAGGCCATGCAGGGGCTCGACGGTGAAAACCGTCAAAAGGCCGCGGCGATGATCGTGCAGCATCTGTATGACGAACTGATCATGACGGTCAAATCGGAAGTCGAACGCCGCATGCCTCTACCGCCGGCCGCCAAAGAGCCCACGCTTCGCGAGCTGATCATGGGACGCGAGTGGCTGTTCCAGGAAGGCAACTACCATATCGACGTGTCGCATCTGAATTCGGTCGTCAGATTTGCCAGGTTCCTCGATCCAGGCACGCCGGAACTCGAACAGGCCGTACAGCTGGCCGAGTACGGCTGCAACCTCGACACGCAGTTTCAGTACCCCGGCGAAGCACCGTTCGAAGATTTTTACCCGTCACACCAGCACTTCCTGAACGTGCTGCTCGGCCGGAACGTCGACGAGGCGATGGCGTACTTCCAGCAGAAACTTGACGCCGAACCCGACGAGCCCGATCAGCAAATGATCGCGTACGTGATGGTCGACCTGCTGGTTCGCTGCGGTCATCTTGAGCAGGCCATGGAAATCGCGGGGAAACATCTACGATTTCTGGACGAGCCAACATTCTCGTTCGCCGAACTCTGCACGAAGACCGGCAAGCTCGACGCCTGGGCTGAAGCCTCACGAGCCAAAGGCGACCTCGTCGCCTTCACCGCTGCCATCGTTCAGAGTTCGTAGTCGGCAACAGAAGCGGTCACGCCAAGTGTGCCACTGGCTCTGCCAGTGCATTTCAGGTTGGCTCGTCGGTCTAAACACCGGCGAAGCCAGTGGCACACAAACATCCGTCGTCCCCGCGCCGGCGACAACCCAGCAAGAACATTCGCAACTGGGTGCCAGCCTTCGCGGGCATGACGTGAAGATTCCAGGAAGCCCGTTCACAAAGTCGGCAACCGTCATGACCAACGTCAATCAGAACCGAGCGGCATGGAATCGCCTGGCCGAAACGGGCAGCCAGTTTGCCAACGTCGCCACTGACGAGGAACTCAAGAATCCGCTGCAGACGCTCGAAACTCGCGGCTGGCTTCCGTCGAGCGTTTCCGGCATGAACGTGCTCTGCCTGGCCGGCGGAGGCGGCTGGCAATCGATTCTTTACGCTGCCGCCGGAGCCAACGTTTCCGTCGTGGATCTCAGTCCGTCGATGCTCGCTCTGGACCAGCGCGAAGCCGAACGACGGAACCTCAAGGTAAATTGTGTCGAAACCTCGATGGACGACCTGTCGGATTTCAACGACGCGTACTTCGACATCGTGCACCAGCCGGTAAGCACGTGCTACGTCTCAGACATCGGTCGTGTTTACCGCGAGATCGCTCGCGTCTCCAAAGACAACGCTCTTTACATCAGCCAGCACAAGCAGCCGACCAGCCTGCAGATTGTCCGCCGAGACCATCACGACAACTACGTGATCGGCATCCAGTATTACCACGAAGGCGCGCTGCCTGCGACGACCGACGTTTCCTATCGAGAGCCAGGGGCCGTCGAGTACCTGCACCGCTGGGACCAGCTTGTCGGCGAACTGTGTCGATCAGGCTTCGTTCTGGAAGACCTGCGAGAACCCTACCGAGGCGACCCTAACGCCCAACCCGGCCACTTCCGCCACCGAGGCCGCTACATCGCCCCCTACGTCCGCCTGAAAGCCCGCCGCCAACCGCGAACCGGTAAAACTACCGAACAACCCGCAAGTCGAATCTGGACTCCGGATTCCTGAAGGATCGATTCAAAGTCGAGTGAGCGGGCTAAACATCCCATCAAGCAGGGTGTGAGGTCCGTACTTTTTGGGGCTGGTCACCAGTTCGAGAATCGCATGTACTTCTCGAATTTCGTGATAAGCAACTTTTCCTCTTGTGATGCGCGTTGGTGCAGAACGTTATTTTCTTCGATGAGTGCTTCGAACTCTTGGGTTTCTGTATCGACGTTTTCTTTTGCAAGGTAGTCCATTCTCCGCTCAGTCATTCGGATTCCTGACGCTAGCTCAATGTGAAGAAGCACGGTTAAGCGCGGCAGCATTAGCACACGGCCAGGCTCTGGCCCGATGCTATGACGAAACAGAATCAGCCGCCAACTGAAACGAAATGCTTGCCGTTCGCGACTTAGACAATCCGACCAGGCAAACTCAACACGCCCCAATAGATCGCTTCTCATCAACAACCCGTGAACGAATATGGCAAACAACATTGACTGTTTCTTGTGGCAAAGTTTGTTTCAGCGAATTGATCGTGCAGAAATTTTGATGATCCGAAGCGGGGATCGCCGGAACCTATGACTGAGCACCACCCTGTGTGTGTGCCTTCGCACCGGTCGCCGACTCACTTGCGACAATCTGGTTGCAAGAGTTTCAAATCACTCTGCGAATTCTGTCGGGACGCAATCTAATGAAAGCCGTGAAAAGCCGACCCTAATAATCACCAGGCCAGAAACACCGCTGTCCGTCACAAATCGCCTCGATTTGAAGGACGAATACGGCCCGACGCAAAACCGTCTGTGGCTGCTACATCGCATCGCTGAGAAAGCGAACAAGTGTGGCAGTGTGACCACGCTCAATGTCTTTTGTTGCCGTGACGAGCGTTACTGTCGAAGCATCGATGGCGTCCATCACCTTCATGATCGAGGCATGGCGGGAGTCGAGTTCTGCCATGTACCTTGCGGCAAACTCTTCATGCCGACTCGGCTCGGCATGGAACCACTTGCGTAACTCGTTGGATGGAGTCAGTTCTTTTGCCCAGAGGTCAATGGCAGCGGCTTTCTTGGACACACCTCTTGGCCAGAGCCGGTCAACCAGAATGCGGAAGCCATCGTCCTCCGATGGTTCGTCGTAGATTCGCTTGACTCGCAGTTCAGGCGTCATGAGAGCGTTCCACTTTGATGTCGAGCTTTTCCATCCGACTTCGAAGCGTATTGGGATTCATTTCGAGAATCTTTGCTGCTCCATGAGGACCGGCAATCACGCCGTTTGTATGGTCGAGTACAGCACGAATATGTTCGCTTTCAACGAGCGAAAGCGGGCGAAGTGCTGGATTCTTTGGCGACCGGCCTCGACGGGCTGGAATCACACCGGCTGGTAGCTGAAGGGAGTCGCCCGTTGTCAGGATCATTGCCCTTTCGATGACGTTTTCGAGTTCACGGACGTTGCCCGGCCACGAGTAATTCTGAAGTGTGGTTATCACGTCGGGCGGAGCGTTCTCAACGACCTTCCCAAGTCGTCCCGACAGCTTCGTCAGGAAGAATCGCACAAGGGTCGGGATGTCTTCTTTCCTGTCTCGAAGCGAGGGTATCTGAATCGGAAAGACGTTCAGGCGGTAGTACAGGTCTTCCCGAAACGTCCCTTCATCCACCATGTCAAGAAGATTTCTGTTTGTGGCTGCGAGGACTCGCACATCAATCCGTATGGTCTGACTGCTGCCGACTCGTTCCAACTCCTGTTCCTGCAACACTCGAAGCAACCTTGCCTGAGCAGGCAGCGGCATCTCGCCGATCTCATCGAGGAATATCGTCCCTCCGTCCGCCAGTTCGAATCGCCCCGTCCGTTGCTGAGTTGCCCCGGTAAACGCTCCGTGTTCATGACCGAACAGTTCACTTTCCAGCAACGATTCGGGAAGCGCCGCACAGTTCACTTTGACGAACGCACCATTGCTTCTTTTGCTGTTGCGGTGGATGGCTCTCGCCACGAGTTCCTTTCCGGTTCCCGTTTCTCCAAGGATGAGCACGGTGCTGTCAGTCGGAGCCACCATGTCGATGTTTCGGAGCACTTTCCAGATGCCGTCGCCCTCGCCCACGATCTCAGAGAAGTCAGACCGGGCACGCAACTCTTCCCGGAGATAGGCAACCTCGGCTTCAATTCGCTGTCTTTCTGTTCGTAGCCGGACTTCTCTCCTGAGACTGTCATCAAGCTCCCTTTCCGCCTGACGCCGGACAAGTTCCGCCGTCGCACGTGCCGCAAAGATGTGGAAGATCGAAAGTTCCCGTTCGTCGGCTTCGAGTGGCTTGTCGTCGATGACGGCGAGATGTCCGACAACTTCTCCGGCGTCATCAGTCAGCGGAATCGCCAGATAGCTGCGAGCCTCAAGCTGTCGAAGTAGCTCGTTGGTTGGAAATGTCTGCTGAATGTCATCCCCGTAGTGCTGAATCGCCCCCGTGAGCACCCGCTTGCAGGGCGTCCCCTCGATGTCGAATTCGAAGTTTGGAACGTGCTCGCCGTCCGCCCACACAGCCAGCGTCAGCACCGTTGTCCGGTCAGCGTTGAACTCGGCGACGAATGACGCCTTCACGTTCAGCGAGACAGCAAGGTACTGCACCAGCGACCGGAAGAAATGATCGCCTTTGGCCGTTGCCGTCCCTTCCATGATCGAGCGGAGCGTGGCGTCAGGATCAACGTGCAGTCGGGGAGTTTGGGTTTGCGAACTGGTCATCTCAAATTCTCCTGCGGCCTCAGATGATTCACGGCATTTCGTCACAAGGCACGACATATCGTATCCAAAGCGGTGTCACCAAAACAAGGTGGTAAGGCGCAAAAGACTGCAAGTAAACGCTTTACGACACATCTTGCAATGTCGTCACGTTGTTGGCACCTCCATTGCTTTAGCGACCACCATGCCAACTGACCTGAGCGGGTCAGTGACAGTCATCACCCAAAATGGAGGTCGCAGAAATGAAGTCCTTGAAAAGTGGAGCATTTGTATTGTTGCTTGCGGCGGGCTCCGTCGCAGCGTTGGTCGTCGGATGTGGAACCTCTGATTCGCCGTCCGCATCGGCGCAAACGGTCGATGCCGTTCCAGTGTCGAAGCCAATGATGGCAGCGGCTCGTTACTCGCCAGATGGTGAGTTGAAACGCCCGGCAGATCACCATGAGTGGGTCTTCGTCGGAGCACCGGTCACGCCGAACGACATGAACGACGGGAAGGCTGCATTCCCCGAGTTCCACAACGTCTACATCGATCCCGTCAGCTTTGCTTCATACAAGCGAACGGGCGAGTTCCCTGATGGCACGGTGATCCTGAAAGAACTCGTGTCAGTCGGCGGCAAGTCGATGCCGAGCGGCAATGGTTATTTCCAAGGCGACTTCATCAGCCTTGAGGCGATGGTGAAAGACAAGCAACGGTTCAGTGACGAACCGGGCGGCTGGGCTTTCTTCCGATTCGGCGAGGCCCCCAACTACAGCCCAACAGGTGCTCGCATGAAGACCGAATCCTGCAACGCCTGCCATTCAGGAGCAGCAGAGGACTACGTGTTCTCGGACACGTACCCAATCCTCAGAGCAGCCAAGGCAAAAATGGCCAAACCGTAGTCCTCGATTTTTCCAAGTTCATTCCACCGAAACACAAACCAATTGGAGTCATCACAATGAATGATTCGCTCAAGCCCGAGATCAACGGGCATTGTCCGGTTCACTCGGCAATGGATTTCATGGTGGGCATCGTGCGCACTCTCGCGCCAATGCTGCTCGACTTCTCTGGTCTCGATGCGGGCTACTACCAGGCCAACGCCACCATACTCACGGTCATCAGTTTTCATAAACCTGAACCAGCCCGAAATGCAGTACTGCAACCATCGGCAGCCTGAAGGCAGACCAGCGATCCGATCGGGAACAGAAATGCCCGGTCGGCTATTTCTGTGTCGATGTACCGGCAACTGTCAGTCTTCGGAAATCTCCCTGAAACCGGACAATGGCACGAGACACCTGATACTGATGAGACGTCCCATGAAAGCTCCCGTATCAACAAGAACGATTGACACGCAACTACATCACATGTAACCTAATCACATGCAAGATAGAATGACTGGAGATTCGATATGGCCAGCAGTCAGCTTCAACGGGAACTCAAGAAGAAACAGCCATTTGCTTCGCCGGAGCAGGAGGCCGTCTTGAACATCCTTCGAACGAACGACCAGTTCCAGAACCGGTTCGGCAGACTCTTTCGCCAGTACGGCCTCACGTCGTCTCAGTACAACGTGCTGCGAATACTGCGAGGCGAAGGCAAGCCGATGCCCTGTCTCGAAATCGGTTCTCGAATGATCCAGGTGGTTCCGGCGATGACTGGTCTAATTGATCGTCTCGAAAAACTGGAACTCGTTCGACGAGAGCGTTGCACGGAAGATCGTCGGATCGTCTACACCGAACTGACAGAAAAGGCAGCGACATTACTGGACGAGATGGACGAACCGGTGACTGAGTTGGAGAAGGCGCTGATGGGGCAACTTACTCGCAAAGAACTCAAAGAACTGAGCAGGCTGCTGGAGAAGGCCCGCCAAAGTCTCAGCGACGATAAATAGCTTTTTTTGAGTTACTACCTGACATGTCAACTACAGTCGTGTCATTTTTCTGCGAACAGGTAATGAGGTCAAATCATGATCCAGATTCGTCGAGCACGCGAACGAGGTTGTGCCGACCACGGTTGGTTGAAGGCAAGGCACACGTTCTCGTTTGCTGAATACCACGATCCCGACTTTATGGGTTTTCGCTCTCTCCGGGTGATGAACGAAGACCGGATCGAGCCGGGAATGGGATTTGGAACGCATCCCCATCGAGACATGGAGATCGTGACCTATGTGCTCGAAGGGGCACTGGAGCACAAGGACTCGATGGGCAATGGTGAAGTGCTCCGTCCGGGTGAATTCCAGCGAATGTCAGCAGGCACCGGCATCACTCACAGCGAGTTTAATCCATCCGGCACCGATCCGACTCACCTCTATCAAATCTGGCTGCTGCCCGAACGTAAAGGAATCGAGCCAAGCTATGAACAGAAACGGTTTGACGATGGCGGAATGACGAATACGTTGCGTCTGGTCGCTTCCCCGGATGCAGCGTTCGGGTCACTGGCAATCAGTCAGGACGCATGCATTTTTCTGGCCAAGCTCGATAAAGGCGTGACTGTCCAACACAAACCAACGGCAGGCCGACATGCGTGGCTGCAAGTTCTGCGCGGCGAAGTCAGTCTGAACGGCGAAGTACTTCAGACAAGTGATGGAGCCGCTGTGAGCCAGGAAGACTGCCTGAAAATCGAGGCAACGGAGTCTGCTGAGGTCATGCTGTTTGATCTGAATTAGATGATAAAGAACCAACCCCAACTCAAGGAGAATCCTGTGGATACTTTCGATGCGATTTACCAGCGACGTGCCGTTAAACACTACGACCCACAGCACGAACTGACCGACGACGAGATTCAGAAACTCATGGAAGCGGCAATCCAAAGCCCAACGTCGTTCAACATCCAGAACTGGCGGTTCGTGCTGGTGCGGGACAAGAATCAGAGAGAGAAAATCAAAGCGGCAGCATGGGGACAGGCTCAGGTCACTGATGCTTCACTACTGATTGTGATGACGGCTGATTTGAAATCTTGGGCGAAATCGCCTGAACGCTACTGGAAGAACGCTCCAAAGGAAGTTGCCGAAATGATGGTCAACATGCTGGTGCCATTTTATGAGGGCAAGGAGCAGTTGCAGCGGGATGAAGCCATGCGATCAAGCGGACTGGCAGGCCAGACAATCATGCTGGCGGCCAAAGCGATGGGCTATGACTCGTGCCCAATGATTGGATTCGATCCAGCGGAGGTCGCCAGGTTGATCAACCTTCCTGAGGACCATGTGATCGGTTTCATGATTTCGGTTGGCAAGGCCACGCAACCCGCTCGCCCCAAGGGTGGCCAGCTTTCTCTGGGTGAAGTCGTCGTTAACGACAGATTCAGCTAAGCACGTCAATCGCTTGCAGTCGCCCAAGAGTGATTGAAGAAGTCGTTCCTGAATTAATGAAACCGGTGGTCTGAATGACGACCGAAAACAGGTATCGAAAGCAAAATATCATGAAATTCCGATGGACACGAATCCTATTGCTCATTGCTCTGGGCAGCTATTGCGCCCAGGGCATCGTTCATGCTCAGTCGCCGCAGGAGAAACTCCTGGCGCAGGCGTCACAGTTTCCTGAGAGCGTCATCGAGGTAGCCGATGGTGTTTACACGGCAGTCGGATACAGCGTGTCGAACTCGTCGATGATCGTCGGGAACGACGGCGTCATCATCATCGACACTGGTTTGGATGTTGCTGGCGGCGCTGTAATCGCCAGGAAGTTTCGGGAGATCACGGACAAGCCGGTCAAGGCGATCATTTTCACACACAGCCACGGCGACCACACAGGCGGGGCAACGGCATTCTTCGGGAAGGAGCGACCACAAATCTGGGCACATGCAAACTTCGGTTCGGAAGCCGATCCGCTTACAAAGGCGGGCCTGACGTTCCAGCGAATCCGCGGAGCAAGACAGGCCGGATTTCAGCTTCCCCCCGAACAGCGAATCAACAATGGAATCGCTCCCGCTCAGTATCCCAGGCGAGGCGGTGCCGTCTTCGCCTCGGCGAAAGACATAATGCCAACGCACACGTTCGATGGAGAACGAAAGCAGATTGAAATCTGTGGAGTGACACTGGAACTCGTTGCTTCGCCCGGAGAAACGAACGACCAACTCTACGTCTGGTTGCCCAGGGAAAGAGTTCTTTTCAGTGGCGACAACTTCTACCGGTCATTCCCGAACCTGTACGCCATCCGAGGAACTCCGAATCGTAATGTCCGGTTGTGGGCCGAGAGCCTCAGCAAGCTGCTCAACCACAAAGCGGCTGCACTTGTTGGAGGTCATACGCTGCCGGTCATCGGCGAGAATGCTGTACGTGATATCGTGACCGACTACCGAGACGCCGTGCAATTCGTCCACGACAAGACGGTTGAGGGAATGAACAAAGGACTGACGCCCGACGAACTTGTCGAGTATGTCGAGCTCCCCAACCACCTCGCTGACAAGGACTATCTCCAACCATTCTACGGCCACGTGGGATGGGGAGTTCGTTCGATCTTCAACGGCTACCTTGGCTGGTTCGACGGAAACCCGACGAATCTGTTTCGTCTGGCTCCGAAGGCGGAGGCGGAACGGATCGCACGACTCGCTGGTGGAGCGGACCAGCTGACAGCAGCAGCGAATGCAGCGATTGAATCAGACGACCCTCAATGGGCCGCGCAGCTTGCTGACTATCTGATCGCCCTCGAAACAGCAGGCAGGCAGCCGCAGCAAATCAAGGCGAAAGCGCTGACGATGCTGGCGAGCAAACAAGTCAATGCACTGGCCCGGAACTATTACCTGACTGTCGCCCGTGAGTTGGCCGAAGCGGAGTGAACGTACTCCCTCAATCGATCTAAAACAATAGTTTGTCCAGACCTCGGACGAGCCCTTCGATCTGCATCACCTTTTGAACGGCAACCAGCGTTCCTTGAACGTAGGGCTCGGCCCCGGAACCGGCCTCGTGCCGAATGCTGAGCCGTTCATTGGGAAGCCCAAAGTTCACGTCGAACCCAAGAACATGTCCGGGGAGTCGGATTGAATGCACTTGCGATCCGCCAATTGATGCTCCCCTTGCCGTTCGCTCGCCATGAGTCTCTTCGAGGGGAACTTCCAAATGGTTCTGAGCAACCACTCCCATCGCTTCGGCCAACTCGCGCACTGTTCCGCTGGGGGCATCCTTCTTGCTGGCAGACGCATAATCGATAATCTCCCAGGACGGGAGATGCCTGGTGGCAAGTAGGGAGAAATGTTTCGCTAACGCTGCTGTGATCGAGAAATTGCCCGCCGCCACAACACCGGATTGACACGACTCAGCGACCTGTTCGATTTCGTCGTAGTCCGCCGAGACCAGCCCCGAAGTGCCGATGACAACACGGACGCCCTTGTTCAGTGCAGAAATCGCTCGCCGCTTGACGGTTTCATGCGACGTGAAATCAACCAGCACATCTGTGTTGGCTGCAAGTTCATCACCGAGTTCGGAAACGACGGTAATGCCGTTCGCAGCCATCCCAAGTAACTCGCCGACATCCTGCCCGACCGTCTGCCGGGCAATCGCTCCTACGAGTTCGTAATCACCTGAGCTAAGAATTGCACGGGTAACGGCACTTCCCGTCCAGCCGGTTACGCCAGCGATACAAATCCGAATTGTCATGAGGCTGTCTTCCCTGTTCTCAGAACTGGACCGTCCGTCGTTAGTCCAGTTTCATCGGGTATGGAGTCCGAATGTTCGAAACAGGTCATGTATTACTTTCCGGGAAGTGTTGACGATACGTCGTATAGCCGCCGCTCACGTTGACGACGGCGAGTCCGTTTTGCCGCAGAATTCGAGTTGCCACATAACCTCTCTGACCGACCTGACAATAGGCTGCGATTTCCCTGCCAACCGGAAGCTCACTCAGTCGAGATCGCAGTTCATCGACAGGGATATTGACGGATTCCGGAATGTGACCGGCGGCGAATTCTCTTGGAGTCCGAACGTCTAAGAGGAATGGGCGTTCATCCGATGACATCGCCATGAGGGTCGCCACATCAATTTGAGGGTGGTCGCCTCGTAACAGGCCAGCGGCCACGAAACCTGCCATGTTGATCGGGTCTTTCGCTGAGCCGAACTGCGGAGCGTAGGCAAGCTCTACCTCTTCCAGGTCGTAGACCGTCATGCCAGCCTGGATGGCGACTGCTAACACATCGATCCGTTTATCAACTCCCGCACCACCGACACCTTGTGCTCCCAGGACTTTGCCCGACTCAGGATCAAACAGCAGTTTGAGTGTCATCTGTTCGGCACCGGGGTAGTACCCAGCGTGATTGGCCGGATGCACATAGACCATCCGATAGGGGCGTTCGCTTCGCTTCAGAGTTTTTTCCGATGCTCCGGTCATGGCTGCCGTCAGATCGAACAGCCCGAGGATGGCTGTTCCTTGCGTGCCTCGATAAGAGCCTGGGCGCCCGAAGATGCTGTCAGCAGCAATGCGGCCTTGCCGATTGGCTGGACCGGCAAGCGGAATCTGAGTTGGCTCCCCAAGCACGAAGTCCTTCACTTCGATCGCATCGCCAACGGCGTAAATGTCCGGGTCACTCGTCTGGAGTTGGTCGTTGACCTGGATTCCGCCACGAGGGGCGACATCCAGTCCGGCATCAACAGCCAGATTGTTTTCAGGTCGCACACCAATGCCCAGTGCCACCAATTGAGCCGGCAGCTGCTTTCCTGACTTCAGACGAACGATCAGGCCATCAGCAGTTTGCTCAAAGCCTTCGGCTGATTCACCGAGATGAAGTGACACCCCCTGCGCGGCCAGCTTTTGAGCAAACGGAGTCGTCATCTCTTTGTCGAGCGGAGGCAATACCTGGTCCTGCAGTTCGACGACCGTCGTGGAAATACCCAGCCGCACGAGATTCTCGACCAGTTCGAGTCCGATGAATCCGGCACCGACTACAACAGCTTCATTCACGCCATCGTCAATAATGGCCTTGATGTGATCCATGTCCTGCAAATTGCGAAGCGTGTGAATTCCCGGCAGGTCGATGCCGGGAATCGGAGGACGCAACGGTGCCGCTCCCGGAGCAAGAATCAGCTTGTCGTAGGTTTCTTCGTACTCTCGTTCGGATGTCAGATCTCGAACACGCACGGTTTTCGAGTTGCGGTTGATGGCCTCAACCGAAGAACGGACCCGCACATCGAGATTGAAGCGGGATTTCAACAGTTCAGGCTTCACAATCAGCAACTTGTCACGCTCGGCAATCCTGCCTCCGATGTGGTACGGCAAACCACAATTCGCGAAGGACACATCCGGCCCTCGTTCAACCAGGATGATCTCCGCATTTTCTGACAGGCGACGAGCGCGGGCCGCTGCCGAAGCACCACCCGCCACACCTCCAACGATCACGATCTTCATCGCTGCTCTCCCTTGCTCTGTTAACGTGCATCGCACGAGTTTGATTCCTGGCGGCAACGGTTCCACGGCATCTTCGCCAGCATCATTCCCATGCCGCAGGTGTCGGTGATTCCGGCAAACATCAGCCCAGCACCAACAAACGCCGACAGGCCAATGAATGCCTGATCAACCTGCCAGCCCAGCACGGCTCCCAACACCACGAGAAATCCGGCCGCAATTCGAACTTGCCGCTCCAGTGAAATCGCCTTCTTCCCACGTACAACCGGCAGTCCAGCCTGATCGCAAGCCAGTGTGCCGCCATCGATGTTGATGACGTTTGAAAAACCGGCCTGATGAAATCGATCACAGGCTTTCTGACCACGACTTCCGCTTTGACAGATCACGTAGAGCGGTTGATCCTGCGAGCCGTTACGGTTCTCCATCACTGCCGACGGATCAAGTTGGTCCAAAGGGACATTTCGGGCGCCATCCAAATGAACCTCTCGGAACTCGACAGGAGTTCTGACATCAATGATGTCAAGTTCTGTGCCCGCCTTCTGAAGCTCGGCGAGTCCCGCTGGTGAAATCGTGGAATTGCTCACGGCTGTTTCCTTTGCTTCTTCAAGTGCTGGCAACCTGAAAGATTGTTACATCCCGAGATTACGATATGTCTGCTCAAAAAAAATCAACTTCCGTTACGCACCGAAGCGTGCTTCCACGCACTCCATGATGTTGGCCAGGTGCGGTTCGGCAATCTCATAGAACGCCTTGCGGCCTTCCTTTGCACTGTTGAGGAAGCCGCAGCGTTGCATCAGCCGAAGATGTTCCGACGCCATGTGACTCGGAATGCCGCAGGATTCAGCCAGTTCTCCCACGGAATAACGTCCCCGCAGAAGCATCTGCACAATCCGCAGACGATGCGGGTGCGCCAAAGTTTTCAGACACTCAGCCGCCTCTTCCAAGGCGGGAATTGGGGTCAACTCTTTTAATTTCCTGGCTGGCATTCTTTTATCTCCCTCGCAACTATATATCGTCCAATCGCGACATGTCAATTAATATTTATGGCGTCGCGATGAAGAATTCATTGTCCGATGTGTGCGGTACGAGCGACGACATCAGGAAATCGGCAGATCACGATGATCGCAGCCGAAGCAATCTCAGCTTTGCCATTTCCAATGAAGATACGATGCTGCATTCTTACTGCCAGTCGCCGTTCGCCAGAGAATATTCCTGTGGTAGCGGTCTTATGTCAGGATCAACAAACTCGGCCTTTGCCTGTATCGTCATGATCCGCTCTCGTGAGTAGAAGCGACGTAGCGTCTGTTTGCTGAGTAGTTCAGGATGAGCATCGCAAAACTCATTCGACGACTTGTGTGGCCCCGTTTGCAGATTCGCCACATAAACCAGAATCATGAACGCTACGGTGATCGTCTCGTGATAACCACGATCAATGGCTTCCGGCGTTCTGGTCGCCTTGTTGTGCGCCTTAATTCCCGACCGCATTCGGTCAATGGCTGTCGCAAGGTCGCTCTCCAAAACGTAGAGATAGGCAACCCGAATGTGGGCACGATGTGTCCATTGCTCGAAGGGCAGGGAACAGTTCTCGAAGGCCGCAAGGAATTCGGCGTCGTTCATGTCTTCCTGGCCTGAACTCGAATCCTGCGGTAGTCAGCGAACCACTTTGAGCCACGGAACAGGTTCGGACGAGCAATCGCTTCGACTCGCTGAAGAAACACATCATGCTGTTCCACTGGAACCAGTGTGAGCCAGTGCTGGCCGAACATTCGCACCCAGTTCCTCAAACCATCGTCTCCCTCAAGAGGCGTTGGCCGGTCAATCATCGCTGCCTGTGTCACTTCCATCCCATGCTGTTCAAGTACCGTTGCAAACGCAGCAATGCCTGGGAAGTACCATGGATGCGACAGACGCTCGCCGAGGAATTCCTGACTCGCTGTCTCAATGGCTTGTGCAAGAAATTGAACGTTGCCTTGACCGCCAAACTCCACCGCCACTCGGCCATTAGCTTTCAGGGCTTCACTGATGCAACGTGCGACCTTTGCTGGGTCACTGATCCAGTGCAGAGCGGCGTTCGAGAATACGCCGTCAAACTGCTGCTCGAATGAGAAGTTATGAGCATCGGCCAGCTGAAACTCAATTCCGGGAAACAGGCGGCGAGCCTCTTCTATCATCGCCGGTGAATGATCGATGCCGACGATGGTGGCGTCTGACTTGGCGATCTGCGCTGTCAACTGGCCCGTCCCACAACCGACATCGAGAATCCGCTCGCCCTGCTGTGGATCCAGCAATTCAATGACAGAAGCTCCAAGCTTCCAGACAAACGAATGTTTCTCGTCGTACAGCGTCGGTTTCCACTGGTCATTCTCTCGTTCGTTCGCCATGCAGACTGTCCATGCTGTGCGGAAATGTGAAACCTGTGTTTAAGCGGCGTGTCAGCGCAGAATATCCCTTGCCAAATCAGACAACCAGCAGTGATGAAAAGTTCGGCATGACCGCCACCGACTCGATACGGCGACCTTTCATCAGCACCGGCAGTGGATCAATCCGCGACTTCCTGCTTCCCTTAATGCGTTGTCCGATAGGAGTATCGGCAGGATGATCGCGACATTGGCCTCAACCAAGGCTGATCATGTCGCGTGCTCTGATTGCCCATTGCAAAGTTTAATGCTCCATCACAAGGTCAAGATTCAGAAACCAGCTTTATCCTGAAATGCTGCACACGTTCCGGGGAGCAATTGCACGCACACCCAACAGCACCTCAGGACAAAATCCTCTACATTATGCAGACCGTCAGCGAAAATAACTTTCGGCCAGGTCGCCGCTTCGATTTCTGGTCGAGCATTCGCTCCTGTCAAAGAGCGGGATGTATGGAAATCCTGCGGTCGAAAACGAACCTGTTTCGGAGACTCGTTGATGAAGTATCTGGCTGCTGCGGTGACGGTTGCTCTGCTGGGAGCGGCTCTGGCGATTAATGCGTCGTTTCAGAAGAAGAGCGGCGAGGTTCAAGTCGCTCGGTTGAATGCCGCGAACTGGGACGAGTTTGTTCCGCTTGGCAAAGAAGTCGACGCGATCTATGGCGACGTGGTTCTGCGGAATGATCATCTGACGGCGGTGATTGCTCAGCCGCTGGCGAGCCGGAACGCGAACATGACTGTTCGTGATGTGGGAGGCTGCCTGATTGATCTGGCCGTTCGTTGGAATCAGAGCGACCAGTTGAGCGCATTCTTTCCGGGAGCCCGCAAATATCCTTATCGAAGGCTTGTCGTTCGCAATGCGGACGGAGCGGAAATCAACGTCGCGAAGGAAGCTTCGGCCGGCACCGGCGGAAGTGTCACCGTTCGAGCAGCCGGAGCGGAAGGTCGCCCGAGCGTTGACGTCACGTATTCTCTGAAAGCGGATGCAAAGCAGCTGACAGTTACCAGCCGCTTTACGAACGAAACAAGGTCGGCCATCAACGTCCCGCTGTTCGATGATCTGCGCATCGACTCGCGTAACGAAGACATCGTCAAAATTCCGAACGGAAAGTCAGACCTGTTCTGGGTCCACGATCGGCACTGGAGACAGGCTTACGGAATCGAAGCTGTCGGTGGGGAAGTGGTCGCTGACAGCACGTCGCGAACGTCGAAGCTTGAGTACGAAATCGGCGACGTGGGCGACTCCGTGCGCCTTGAACCGGGACAGTCGTTTGAGCTGGTGCGAAACGTTTTTCCAGGAACCGACCTGCCACACGTTCGAGCGATTTCTGCGAACGCTCGCGGAGTGCAGACTCGCGATGTCGAGGTCTCCGTGCTGGACGGGCTTAAACGACCAATTCCCGATGCTCGTGTTTCGTTTCGAAAGGGCGACCAGGACTGGGGACTTTCCCGGACCGGCGGTGATGGCGTTTCGCAGGTCTCTCTTCCGGAAGGCAACTACTCGATAAAGATTGAAACACTCGGCGTCGACATCACACCGACCGATGCGGCACCAACGCTCAAGGTGGCGAAGAGTGGCGGTGTTCAAAAACTGCCCGTGGTCTGTGACGGCTGGAAGCCGGGCAAGGTCGACGCGCGCTTTACCGACGTCGATGGAAAACCAATCCCGTGCAAGATCGACTTCTTCGCGAAGGAGGGAACGGCTCAGCCGTGGTTTGGTCCGGAAAGTGGAGACTTTGGCATCAAAGGTCTGCGCTACGCACCGCTTGGTCATGCGACGGAAACCCTGCCGGCCGGCGAGTACGATGTCGTTATCGCTCACGGTCCGGAATACGACGCCATCTTCACAACGCTGAAGATTACTCCGGGAGAGACGACCGAACTGACCGGAACACTCAAACGAGTCGTCGACACCACCGGCTGGATCAGCAGCGACTTTCACAGTCACAGCACACCGTCTGGCGACAACACCGGCAGTCAGCTCGGACGTGTGTTGAACCTGGTTTGCGACCACATCGAATTTGCGCCCTGCACTGAGCACAACCGGGTCGACAGTTATCAGCCACACATCGACCGGTTGCAGATTGGACCGTTCATCAGCTCGTGCACCGGCATGGAGCTGACGGGAAGCCCTCTCTTGCTGAATCATCAGAACGCGTTTCCGATGATTCACCGACCTCATCTTCAGGACGGCGGCGGACCGGTCACCGATACGAGCGTCGAAAAACAGGTCGAGCGGCTGGCGCTGTGGGACGGTCGCAGCGAAAAACTCATTCAGCAGAATCATCCCGACATGGGCTGGCTGTTCCGCGACAAAGACGGCAACGGAGAACCCGACGAAGGGCATCCGGGAATCATGCCGCACATCGACGTCTTCGAGGTTCACCCCGTGCCGGACATCCTGACGCTGGATCCTTCTATCACGGCGTCGACCTATAAGGGCAACAATCGAATCTTCAACTGGCTGCAGTTTCTCAATCAGGGAGTCCGGCTGGTCGGAGTCGTCAACACGGACGCTCACTACAACTATCACGAATCCGGCTGGCTGCGAAACTGGATTCGTTCCCCGACCGACGATCCAGCGAAGGTCAAACCATTGGACATCGTTCGAGCGTCCGAAGCTGGCGCGCTCATCATGTCGAACGGCCCTTTCCTGGAAGTCGAGATCCGCGAAGCCGGTCAGAAATCCGGCGTCTTTTCCGGCCAGGATCTGGAAGCGAAGTCGGGCCAACTGGAAATCGATGTTCGAGTGCAAAGTCCCAATTACATCGACGTCGACCGGGTGTTCGTGCTGGTCAACGGGCGAATCCATTCGGACCATCACTATCGGAGAGAGACGCATCCGAATCTGTTCCGGTCGGGCGTTGTGAAGTTCGATCAGAAGCTGTCGCTGAAGCTCGACCGCGACGCGCACGTCATCGTCGTGGCCGGGGCGGATAAGTCGACACTGGGCGTTGTCCACGGCCCGACCTGGGGACAGCATCGTCCGGCGGCGTTCATCAATCCGGTTTTCGTCGACATCGACGGCAACGGTTTCGAGCCGAACAAAGACACGCTTGGCCATCCACTGCCGGTGAAGTTCGGAGCGAAGAAGTAACCAGCTCAACGCTCTTGAGCATTCCAGAAGGACGGAACGCAGAGCTCACAGAGGACTCGCGCAGAGTTCTCCCTTTTCTCTGCGTTTTTCTCCTCAGCGACCTCTGCGTTCAAAAGCCCGCATTGATTGAGGGCAGAAACAGCCGGAGTTGAATGCTCGGCTCAATCTGCGACACTCCCCGGTTATCTGTGATCTCACTGAAAATTGCGTCTGAACCAGCTGATAAGTATCCCATGACAGAATCCGGAGAAGGTGCAATCAGCACGCCGCCAGTTGGCTCTCAAATGCCTGAGCCAATCGACGGTCGGTCGCTGAACCTGCCCAACCTGATCACGCTGAGCCGCCTGGGGCTGGCCATTATTCTGTTCGGGCTGATCTATGTCGAAGGCTTCTGGATTTCCGCAGCAATCCTGTTTGTAGTTGCCGCCGCCACGGACGCCATTGATGGTTACATTGCCCGCAAGTACGGACAGGTGACGACGCTCGGAAGAATCCTCGACCCGTTTGTCGACAAGATCATCGTCTGCGGCGCATTCGTCTTTCTGCTCGAAAAGAAAGCTGATTCAGGGGTCAACTCCTGGATGGTGATGTCGGTGATCGGCCGGGAAATGTTTGTCACCGGGCTGCGGTCGTTCCTTGAGCAGAGCGGCAAAGACTTTTCGGCAGCGTTCATCGGCAAAGCAAAAATGGCTCTGCAATGTGTGGCCATCACGATGAGTCTGCTGTCGCTCAGCCCGAAAGTCGGCAGCCCGACGTTCAACTCGTATCGAGACATCGTGCTGTGGGCCGCCGTCGCCGTGACGGTTTACAGCGGCCTGACCTACGCCCTCCGCGGCTTCCAGATGCTTCGTCCGAAGAAATAGTGAAACGTGTTGTTCATGGGCGTCCTGGTGCAGGGTGTTCCGCATTCTTCAGCCGAAGCAGTCACGACTTCGCTTCGTCCCGGTGCCGCAATGATCGCAGCACTTCGGCCAGTGCTCGCAGAATCTGCGTCAGCTCGACGAGCTTCTGCCGAGGCACGAACAGCCCGAGCAGCAGCAGAGCAATCAACAGCACAACCAGCGTCAGCAGTATCCAGAGCAAACTTTCCATCGGATCGATCCTTCCAGGATCCGAGGCTCTCAAGGCAAAGCGGAAACCTCTTCCGTCTGCACACCTGTCAGACGCCTGCAACCTGCCGATCCGGACGAATCAACGGTCTGCCTGATCCGCAAACTTTCGGCTTGCTGATTGCTGATCGGCCAGCGCGGCTTCGATGTTGTGCAGAGCGGCGTGCAGCTCGACGGCTCGCGGCGAGGTGCTGACCACTGGCGATTTCAGACGCGTGCGCAGTTCGGTCAGCAGATCGTCCACGCTGTCGGATTGCTGCTGATCGACCAGCACGCGGATCAGTAAGTGCAACGCCTGGCACAACACCAGCTCGAAGCGCGGAACGTCCGCCAGATCATCCCGCAGTGCGGCGGCCGCTCGGCGCAGTGCGAGCAGATCATCATCCGGCGAGACCTCGCGACGATCGTCCAGCACGTACGACAGGCTGATCGGCAGCAGTGTTTGAAAGACGAGGTCCGACAGCAGCGTCCGCTCCGGAGCCTTCCGGGACAGGGGAGCGTTCAGTGTCGCCGGCAGGCCGATCTCCAGCACGACTTCGCCGGACTCATCAACCAGCGGTCGGATGCTGAGAAAGTCGTCCACGTTAAACGTCACCGGCGGTCGCGTTCCTGAAGAGGGTGCGGTGAGTACCCCGTTCAATGAGTGAGCCGCCTCGCGGATGCGGCTCAGCGATTTACTGAGCGATTCGCGCGTCATCTGCAGATCGGCTGCCTGGTCTGCCAGGATTCTGCGGTCGTCGGTGGGAAACTCGATCTGGTTACTCAAATCTTAAGGAAAGGGGTACGTGAATAGAGCCTTGCATTGCTTGTATTCGCCTGTATTCTTTGCGCGGATGTAAATACACATCGATGACCATAAACAGGACTACTTTTGTGAAACTTCAGTCCATCCGAATTGAGAACTACCGATCATTCAACGATGAAACTGTCCCCATCAACAATTATTCGTGCCTCGTCGGGCCGAATGGCGCAGGGAAATCAACAGTATTGTCAGCATTGAATATTTTCTTTCAGAACACGACGAGTGCGACACCAAATGTCCGATTGCTTGAGGTTGAAGACTTTCACAATCGCAATCTTGCAGACCCGATCCGAATTACTTTGACATTCTCGGACCTGAATTCAAACGCAAAGGCGGCGCTGGGCGATTATGTCCGGCAAGACAAGCTGATTGTTTCCGCTGAAGCGACGTGGGACGAAAAGACTCAAGCCGCACCTATCAAACAACATGGTCAGCGGCTCGGTATCAAAGCATTTGCCGATTCGTATTTCTCCAAAGTCTCCGCTGGTGCCAAGGTCACTGAACTCAAGCCAATCTTTACTCAACTTCGGAGCGAGTATCCGGACATCCCTGCCGCAACGACAGGCGCCGCGATGGCGGAAGCCCTACGAAGCTACGAGGCGGAACATCCTACCGATTGTGAACCGATCCAGAGCAGTGACGAGTTTTATGGTGCGAATTCGGGAAAGCTAAACAATTTTGTTCATTGGGTTTATGTGCCCGCTGTAAAAGATGCTCAAGAAGAAGGGGAGGAATCGAAAAAGAGCGCCTTGGGACAACTTCTTGCAAGAACTGTTCGTGCCAAAACGGACTTTGGCACAAAGATTGAGGAACTCCGAAATGAAACGTTTTCCAAGTTCCAATCGCTGGTAGATGAGAATCAAGATGTGCTTGCAGAAGTAAGTGACAAACTACGAATCCGACTCGCGGAATGGTCTCATTCTGATACGAACCTTGATCTCAAATGGATGGCTGATCCAAGTAAGTCGGTCCAAGTTATCGAGCCAATGGCCGGTGTCTCCACTGGTGAAGGGGATTTTACTGGTTCTCTTTCAAGAATGGGGCACGGACTTCAGCGATCATACTTGTTGGCACTGCTAACGGAGTTGGCAAGTCTTGAAACTGATAATGCCCCTACGCTAATCCTCGCGTGCGAAGAACCAGAGTTGTACCAACACCCGCCACAAGCGAGGCGTCTGGCAGATGTCTTTCTCTCACTTGCCGAAGCCAACACACAAGTCATCGTGACTACACACAGTCCGTATTTCGTAACTGGCAAAGACTTTGAGGCAGTACGCCTCATACGGCGGTCAACTACCGACAAGTGCTCGATATCGAAGCAAACTTCAAATGTGGACCTAAAAGCTTACTTGGATGGACACTCGCATCACAAAGAGCGTCCAAATCCGGCAGGAATGCGAGCGAAAATTAGCCAGAGTCTCCAGCCGCATTTAAATGAGATGTTCTTTTGCCGGCATCCTGTATTTGTTGAAGGATTGGAAGACGTAGCATTTATCACGGCAGCGTTGCACCTCTATGGATATTGGGATCGATTTCATTCTCTGGGATGTCATTTGGTCCCAGCGAATGGCAAAAACCACTTGATCCACCCAGTTGCAATCGCACGTTGTATGGAGATTCCTTTTTTCCTCGTCTTCGATTGCGACGGTGACGCAAAAGAGCCTGACCTGCCCAAGCATGAGCCAGACAACAAGACGCTTTTCAGTCTCGTTGACATGGATGTTGAGGATGCATTTCCTGAGAATCGCCAACTCAACGACCGCTGCGCGGCTTGGCCCAAAAATATGGGAGCGATGGTCGAAGCAGATTTTGATTCTGCGGCGCTCTTGCAATATCACGAAGCCGCGAGACGAGAATGCGGTCAGGCGAAGTCTTTGAATAAGAATTCGATGTTCATTGCTGAATGGCTGGCATTGGCGTTCGAAGCTGGAAAGCGTTCTTCCACCCTTGAAGAGCTGTGCAACGCGATTATCAAGTCAGCAACGTAGGCTGGCGAGGCTGCACTGCATCGATGGTTAGTTAGCGAGAATTCGCGAGTTGAGTCCTGCTCGTTGACGACGCTTGAATCGTTCGACGAAACCACGCATACGGAATGCCCAAAGTGTGATTCACGGATCGATCTACTCTCGAACATCGCTTCGAGCGAGCCGATCGCGTCGGCAAAGCAGCAGTGCGAAAATCTGGACGAAGCCGCTCGTGCTCAGAAAATCGCCGCCGCCCAACGGAAAGTGCTGCAGATCGCCGCGAAACTCAAAGGCATCGGCCTGTGTGCCGAAGTCGTTGATGAAGACGTCTCTGTCGCCCAGCTCCGCCGCTAAAAGTTTGTGAGTGTCCGCAGAGTGCGACCAGCAGTACGAACTCGGTCACCTGAGGTGACGTGCGGCGGAAAATTCGGCCAGCGGCGACAAGAACCGCGGAGCTTGCAGGCGGACTCCTATTGAGGCGATTTCGGATTCCGGCCTATCGTTCGCCGATTGCGCTGCCATTCCTGTGCAGGCTGCTTGTTTTGTTAATCGTCATGTACCCAGGAAGGGCAGAATGGCACGGACGCTCATTCTCTGCATCGTTTGTCTGATACTCGACTCGTCTGAATCTCATGCTCAGACACCGCCTTCAGACTCTTTTCCGTTGAGAAACGAAAGTCAAAGGGCATCGACCGAGGAAGGGACGACAACCCAGAGCGATAAAGCTCCGGCGGCCAGGTCGGAATCAGAAAAAGGAGTGACGATTCTTCGGTACTCCAGCCGCCCTCAACCACAGACGGTAACGAATCAGCCACAATGGGCCGTCGGCCAGTGGGTTGGCAACACGCAGAAACCTCCTGTTGAAAAACCGGGAATGCCGGCGACGGAGCCATTGGCTGATTCATTGCCTGCGCTACTGGACCCGGCACCCGTCGAAGGACAGCGCCAGACAGTTTCGAAAGCGGTTGCCATCAGCACTCCGGATCAGGGAATGCTGGATCCTGCGGCAATCAAGAGTCGAATGGAACAAACGGCTCAGACACCGGCTCTGGATGAGGAGACACGCGCCGCTCAACTGAAAGCCTACGGTGAAGCGCTGGAAGCATTAACAGCGGCCAGCCAGTTCGCGCCGAAAGCGGCTCAGTTTCGGCAGGAACTCGAAGCGCTTCCGTCCAGCATTGCCGATCTGAAAATCGCGATTGAGAATGTCCCTGATTCGGCAAAACCGTCAATTACGGCCAACACACCGGTACCAGAGGTCGAGCAACTTCTCGCTGAGTACGAATCCCGGCTGGAGGAAATTCAAAACGAGCGACAGCTCGCCGTGCAGGCGGTGACGGAAAGCGAACGCCGGCTTCGCACACTGCCTGGCCTGATTGATCAGACCAGGCAGGAATTCGCAGCCACGGGTACCGAGAACCAGGGTGTTGAGGGCGGAAATGGAGTTCCGCCCGGCGAAGCAGCCGATATTCGTCAGCAAGCCCGTAAGAAGATGCTCGGGGCAAGACTCGAATCGCTGAATGCCGAATTGCAGTTGCTGACTGCCAACTCGGAACTTGTGTCGCTGCGACGTGAGCTGGCCGAAAAACGCGAAAAAACGGCCGAAAAAACGGTCAATGCCTGGCGCGAAGCGGTGAGTACCTATCGCCAGTCAGAAGCGGACCGTGAAGCTCGTAAAGCGCGCGACATGCTTGCTTCCGCACATCCTGCACTGTTGAAAGCTGCAGAACGCAATGCGGCGCTGGCCGAGGAACGGACCAGTCTTACCAGGCAACTCCAGAAGTACGCCACGCTGCAGGTTTCCGTCGACGGTATGCTCGACGAAACACAGGCGGCTTTTGAAGACGTGAAGGCAAAGTACGAAGCAGCTGGCGAAACGACCGCTCTGGGATACCTGATGCGAAGCTACCGGTCGCAATTGCCTGATCCTCAATCGTTGAGGCAACAGCAGCGTGAATCAGAATCCGCGATGTCTGAAATCCAGTTGAAGCTGTTGTTGCTGAAGGACGAACGTGATGCGCTGCCGCTGTTCGAAGAGAACCTGGCGAAAATTTCTGATGAACTCCGCGCGACGACTCCGGCTGGTCAACACGTCGTGCTTCAGGAAAGCGTGACCGCCATTCGCTCAGACCGCCGTGAATATCTGCAAACGCTCATCAAAGATTACGAAAGCCATCTGGCCGGACTGAGTAACTACAACTTCGCTGCTGGCCGACTGCTTGATTCCCGCGAAACGTTTGCAGCGTTCATCGGCGAACACGTTTTGTGGATTCGTAGTGCGGCTCCACTGACCAGCTCGCAGGAACTTGCCGGTGCGACCAGTGCGGTCGCCTATCTGCTGTCGCCGGAACAGTTGGTGAATCTTGGCAGCCAATTCGTCGCAACGGCTGAACGTCGTCCCTACGAAGCAACTTTGTTGCTCCTGCTGTTTGTTGCCGTTCTTGTTTATGGTCGGAAAATCCGAAAACAGCTGACGCAGCTCGCGGAACTTTCGTCGGCACAGGAATCACTGCAAACCGCTTTACGAGCTGTCGGCTGCACTCTTCTGGCCGCGTCAGTCTGGCCGCTTCTGGTCGCTCTTGCTGCGTGGCGGCTGGACCGACTGGAGAGTCCCACCGAGTGGTCAACCGAGTTTGCGAGTGCGTTGGGAAGCGTCGCCGTGCTTTTGCTGACGGCTGCTGTCATTCGTCAGTTGTGCCGGGACCAGGGTGTTGGCGAAGTTATTTTCGGGTGGCAACCACGCGTCACACGAGTGATTCGTCGGTCGATCAATTCTGCTGTTCTGCTGGGATGCCCGCTGGCGTTCGGCGTGAAGTTTCTGGAAACACACCGGGACAAAGTCTGGATCGACTCGCTTGGTCGAACACTGTTCATCGGCGGCATGTTGTTGCTCGCGTGGATCGCTCACCACATGCTGCATCCTCGAAACGGCGTCTTCGGTATTTCAGATGACCGTCAGCCGAAGAACCGAAGCCAGAAACTGCCGCGTCTGACGTACGGATTCGGCCTGCTATGCCCGATCGCGCTGGGATGCCTGGCCGCGGCGGGCTACTTCTTCACCGCCGAGCATCTTGCCGAACGTATGATGCAGACTTTGTGGCTCGGAACGGCGATCGCCATCTGTGTGTCGCTGGGACGTCGCTGGCTGGCTGTTATTGCCGAAGGGCTGGAACGGCGACTGCATCGACGGAAGGCTCATGAACTGGCATCCGGTGCCGCTGCCAACTCGGAAGAACCCGCAGCGGTAGAAGCCGTGTCAGACGCCGCTGTGTCCCACGAAGCCGCCGCCCTGGAGATCGCCGGACAATCATCAGCTCCATCCAGGACTCCGGCAAACGTCACACTCACTCCGCTGAACACACCAACCACAACGGACAACGAAGAATCTCACGCGGAACTGATCCGTCGGCAGCTCGGTCGGCTCGTCAATATGACCGCAACTGTTGTGCTCCTGCTTGGCTGCTGGTCGATCTGGAGCAGCGTGCTTCCAGCGTTGGGAATTCTCGACCGGGTCGAGTTTGGATCGTCGACGGTGGTAGTTCAGAAAACGGTGACGACGCCAGAGGGTGTTACGTCGCTGGTCGATAGTGAGGAACGCCGTCCGGTGACATTACGACACGCCATACTCTGCATTGGTCTGATTGTCGTTACCTGTATCGCCGCTCGAAATCTGCCGGGGCTGCTGGAAGCACTCCTGTTCCAGAAACTGCCGCTCGACTCAGGCGGGCGATACGCGGCAACCACGCTCTCTCGATACGCCGTTACAACGGTCGGCTGGATGTGGGCTCTGTCGACCATTGGAGTCACCTGGGGAAGTATCCAATGGCTGGTCGCAGCCATGACGGTCGGGTTGGGGTTCGGGTTGCAGGAAATATTCGGCAACCTCGTTTCCGGACTGATCCTTCTCTTCGAACGCCCGGTCCGTGTAGGAGACCTCGTGACGGTTGGTGGAACCACCGGAACGGTTTCCAGAATGCGAATTCGAGCGACCACGATTACCGATCCGGATCGTCGGGAACTTGTCGTTCCGAACAAGAAATTCATCACGAACGAGTTCATCAACTGGACACTTTCCGATCCCATTACGCGGGTCGTTTTCAAGGTGGGCGTCGCGTACGGTTCGGACACGACTCAGGTTCACGGGCTTCTGATGGACATTGCAACCAGCCACCCGCTTGTCCTCGATGAACCCGCTCCCGGAGCATTGATGACCGGTTTTGGTGACAGCACGTTGGATTTCGAATTGCGGATTTTCATCGCCAGCCGTTCGTCGTACGTCGCGGTGGTCCACGAACTAAACACAACGATTGAACGGGAATTCGGCAAAGTCGGAATCGAAATTGCGTTTCCGCAGCGGGATCTCAACATCCGATCCGTCAATGGACTGGAACAGTTTCTACCCTTCGGCGACGCGGCCAAAGAAAAGCGTGCCGCGTGAACTTCGGAGCGAATTCCAGAAACTGAGTCGGCGAAGGCCGCCGGTGTGGAATCGGTGACTGCCGGAACTCTTGTGGAACTCTGCGTTGGCGGCATTCCGCACAGCAGCCTGTACCATGGTAATCCGGACAGGCACTCAGCTGAGGTGACGTGCGGCAGAAAATTCGGCACAATGGGCCGCGTCGGTGCCTGACGGGACTTCAGCCCGACGAAGAGGACGCGCTTTCGGGACGCTCGACTCCCCCGTGCAGAGCGACAGGAATCGCCGCACGTTGTTTACAGAACGGATGGGGTTCACAGAACGGATGGGCTCCACCAGTCGAACGGGTTCCTTACTGAATGTGTCTCCCGACCGACCGAAGCCGTCACCGTTTCCTTCAACCGTCGCCGAACTGGCGACCAGACTCGAGTAAATATTGATGAGCGACAAACAGAATCTGTTCAACAAAGTGTGGGATCTGCATTCCGTGGGCACGTTGGCGTCGGGTGAGACGCAACTGTTCATCGGGCAGCACCTGATCCACGAAGTCACCAGCCCGCAGGCGTTCGAGATGCTGCGCGAGCGAAATCTGACCGTCCTGCACCCCGAGCGGACTCTGGCCACTGTCGACCACATTATTCCGACGCAGAACCAGGCTCGACCGTTTGTCGATCTGCTCGCTGAAGACATGATGTCGGCGATCGAAAAAAACTGTAAGGAGTTCGGCGTTGAGCTGCTCGACCTGGACGACAACCGCCAGGGCATTGTCCACGTGGTTGGTCCGGAACAGGGCCTCACTCAGCCCGGCCTGACGATGGCCTGCGGCGACAGCCACACCAGCACGCACGGAGCGTTCGGCGCGATCGCCTTCGGCATTGGAACCAGTCAGGTGGCCTACGTACTGGCAACTCAGACGCTGACCATGATGCGTCCGAAGGTTCGCCGGGTTGAAGTGAACGGCAAGCTGGCTCCGGGAGTCTTCGCCAAAGACGTCACGCTGTACATCATCCAGAAACTCGGCGTGCAGGGCGGAGTTGGTTACGCCTACGAATACGCCGGCACGACCTTCGACGCGATGTCGATGGAAGAGCGAATGACCGTCTGCAACATGTCGATCGAAGGCGGAGCCCGCTGCGGATACATCAATCCGGATCAGACAACGATCGACTATCTCAAAGGTCGTCCGCTTTGCCCGCAGGGGGAAGAGTTTGAGCGGGCTGCCGAGTGGTGGCTGAGTCTTGCTTCCGGCCCGGATGCGGAATTTGACGATGTGGTCGTCTTTGATGCCGCCGACATCGAGCCGACCGTGACCTGGGGCATCACACCGGCACAGTCGCTGGGCGTTTCGCAGGCGATTCCGTCGCTGGCCAGTTACGACGAAAGCGAACGAACGCTGATCGGCGAAGCTTTGGAATACATGAGTCTGGAAGAAGGCCAGTCGATCGAAGGCACCAAGATCGATGTCGCGTTCGTTGGTTCCTGCACGAACGGACGAATCTCCGACCTGCGCGAAGCGGCTGCGATCGCCAAAGGCAACAAAGTGGCGGACGGCGTCAAAGCGCTGATTGTCCCCGGCTCGCAGATCGTCGCCAAACAGGCCGAAAAAGAAGGGCTCGACAGGATCTTTATCGAGGCCGGCTTTCAGTGGCGTGCGGCCGGCTGCTCGATGTGCCTGGCCATGAACCCGGACAAGCTGCAAGGGCGAGAAGTTTGTGCCTCATCGAGCAACCGAAACTTCAAAGGTCGACAGGGCAGCCCTACCGGACGAACCCTGCTGATGAGTCCTGCCATGGTAGCCGCCGCCGCCATCAATGGCTGCGTTACTGACGTTCGAAAAATGCTCGAACCAGCAATGGCCTGAGTCCGCGGGGGCGTCTTGACGCACCGCTCGTGAAAACATCCCGGCTACAAGAACAAAATTCAAATATCAGGTGCATCAAGATGCACCCGACAGAGGAAATAATCATGCAGAATATTGAAACAGTTTCCGGCACAGGCATCCCGCTGCTTCTTGACGATATCGATACGGACCGGATCATCCCCGCTCGCTTTCTGCGTTGCGTGACGTTCGACGGGATTGGCGAGCACGCTTTCGAGGATGACCGGGAGCAGGATCCGAAGCACCCGTTCAATCAGGAGCGTTTTCAGAACGGCAGCATTCTGGTCAGCGGTCGTAACTTTGGCTGTGGCTCTTCGCGTGAGCACGCTCCGCAGTCGCTGATGCGGTGGGGGGTGAAAGCTATCGTCGCCGAATCATTCGCCGAAATCTTCTTCGGCAACTGCACCTCGCTGGGGATTCCCGCTGTGTGTGCATCACGGGGCGATCTTAGAAAGCTGGCCACCGCCATTGATGCGGATCCGACTCTTGAGTTCTCGCTGGATCTCAACGCCTTGACTCTGAGTTTTGGCAACGAAACGGTTTCGGTCACAATGCCGGACAGTGCTCGATCGGCTCTGACGAGTGGTCAGTTCGATGCCCTCGCTCAGTTGCTGGCACGTAAAGACGACATTGCTACCACGGCTTCGAAACTGCCTTACCTCAACAGTTTCGCCGTCTCATAAGACTGCAAACTGGTTTGCGATTTTCAAAGCACCTCATCAACGATTTCGTTGGTGAGGTGCTTTTTTGCTGACAGGGCCAAAGACGCAGTGTGTCGGGATTCTGTTTGCAATTTCTCGTCGCAGTGACTGCTCACAGGGAGTGGATGCTGCAGGAAAGCAACAGTCACTTTGCTCGACGGCTTTCAGTGTCGTGACTAATCGGGCCAACCGTGATGGACTGTGAAACTTACCCATTCGGATTCGGCGTGTTCTCAGTCAGCGTGAAGGTCTTTGTGACCGGTGCGAATTGTCAAATCGTCACTGTCAAAGCCTGGCCATTATCCCAGACCGATACGATCGATCGGGATCGCGAAGCATGCCTTTCCTGGCCAACGCGCAAACGCGACACATGGTCTGAGAAAACGGGTTTGTTGACGCAGATCAACAACAGTTTTGCGAAGAAGATTTAGTATCGTGGGCTCACTCATTGGGGCGAACCCCTGCTCAAGTGAAGAGACACCCTCTTTGATTCAATCGGAACAACACTGACGGCCTGATTCCTGGTCAGACAACGACCTCGTTTGCTGCTTCGAAAACTGGCCACCCAGCCGTATGGATACGCGGCTGTAATTCCCCGAGACACCCAGCTCAAGTATCGATGGAAGATTGTCCTATGATCGCCCCTTTTGACCGCGAAGCAGTGCTCGAAGAAACGATTGCCGATCTCGAAGCACTGTATGACTATCACGCGATGATCCTGTCGCAGGCTCGAGTTGGCGTACTTGACTGGCCGGTCAACGACGCTCGCGTCTACATGTCGCCCTGTCTGAAGCTGATGCTCGGCTACAACGACGAGGAGCTGCCGGACGCCTTTTCAGAATGGCTCAAGCACATTCATGAAGAGGATCGCGACAGCGTCAGCCAGGAACTTCAGGACGCCGTTCGCCAGGGAATTCCAAACTACGAGCGAGTTCACCGCGTGACTCGTCGAGACGGCTCTTCGGGCTGGATCCTGTTCCGCGCTCAGATCACCCCCCAGAAGAATGACCGAGCCGGACGACTGCTGGGAGCAGTCATCGACATCACTGACATCCGTCAGATGGTTAACGGGATTCAGGCGGCTGAAATTCAGTAATCACTGAATTTACGTCTGATCCTGGGCAGTCGATGCGCAGGAGCTGAGAATGAATCGCCGCCAGAGCGATTCATTCAACCGGCGATACCGATTCAGCTGAGAATATCGTCGGCCACTTTTCCGTAGACGTCGGTCAGTCTGAAATCCCGACCGGCATAGCGGTAGGTAAGTTTTGTGTGGTCCAGGCCGAGCAGGTGCAACGTCGTGGCGTGGAAGTCATGGACGTGGAACCTGTTCTCGACCGCTGAGATTCCGAACTCGTCGGTCGCCCCGTAATTCATGCCGCCTTTGACTCCGCCACCGGCCATCCACATGGAGAATCCTGTGGCATTATGGTCTCGACCGTCCTGGTTACGGACGGCGGGAGTTCGACCGAACTCACCACTCCAGACAATCAGCGTGTCCTTCAGCATGTCTCGTTCTTTGAGGTCAGAGATTAACGCTGCGATCGGCTGATCGGTCGCGCCGCAGTTGGACGTCAATTTTGATTGCAGACTCTTGTGCTGGTCCCAGCCTTCGTGAGTCAGCTCGATAAACCGCACGCCGGATTCGGCAAAGCGACGAGCCATCAGGCACGCTCGACCAAAGTCGTCGGTCAGTCCCTTGCCAATGCCGTACTTCTTCTGAGTCTGCAATGTTTCGCTCGACGTATCCATCACCTGAGGCACTGCTGACTGCATCCGGAAGGCGAGTTCGTAGGATTCGATCACGCCGTCGATCTGAGAATTCAGCGGCTGTCGATCCGCGAGGTTCCGATTCAGCGCCTGCACGAAGTCGATCTGCTTTCGCTGGACATCTTCGGGAAGTTGCGAGTTGCTGATGTTGCCGATCTGAACTTTGCTCAGCGAGTCGCCCTGCTCACCGATCCGGGTTCCCTGGTAAACCGCCGGCAGAAATGCGGAGCCATAATTCTGAGCACCACCCAGGCGAGCTGGCGGCTTGATCGTGATGAAGCCGGGCAGGTCCTGGTTTTCGGTTCCGAGACCGTACAACGCCCACGCCCCCATCGACGGACGGACGAACTGAAAATTGCCCGTGTGAAGCTGTACCAGCGCCTGAGGATGATTCGGGATGTCCGTCCAGGCTCCGTTGATCACGCACAGGTCGTCGGCATGTTTTGCCAGGTGCGGGTACAGGTCAGAGATCAGCAGCCCGCTGTCGCCGTGCGGCTTGAATTCCCAGGGCGACGAAAGCAGCTTGCGTCCCTTCTGCGAATTCTGCCCTCCTGCTTCGCCACCGGGAGCCTCGCCCTCGTGCTTCTTCAGTGCCGGTTTATAATCGAACGTGTCGACGTGCGATGGTCCTCCGCGCATGCAGAGGAAGATTACGCGTTTGGCTTTCGGTTCGAAGTGCGGCTGCCTGGGCAGCAACGGATTCGAAGACGACTGCTCCCTGGCCGAAGCCGCAGCAGCGAGTCCCGCAAAGGCCATGTACCCGAATCCGCACGACACGGATTTCAGAGCGTTGCGTCGAGTGAATTCAAACATGGAGTGTTCCTGTGTCAGTATTCTGCAGGCTGTTCTGGAAAAGCGTTACTCGACGTATCGGAATTCGGCACTGGCAAACAGGGATTGAGCGAGGCTGGTCCACGCCTTTTTCTGCCTGACTGAATCCGACTCGCTGCTTTCAAAGGATTGTGATGTCTGAGTGACAAAGGTTAGAGCGTCGTTTCGCTCGGGCTCAGACGGCAATCGTGCCAGAGCCATTTGCCATGCTCGATCCACACGACCATTGTCAGTCAGGTCGCCGTCGTCGAGCAGGCGTTGGGCAAACGCTTCAGCCTGAGCGGTGACGAAGTCGCTGTTCATCATGTAAAGTGCCTGCGTCGCGACCGTCGTCACGTCGCGGCTCCCGTAAATCATACTCGGTTCAGGAAAGTCGAAGACTTTCAGTATTTCCGGGACGTAGCCGCGAACGATCGGCAGATAAACACTGCGTTTCGTGTTGTCTGAGTCAAATTTGCTGGTTTGCAGGTTTCGACCGATGATGCCATTCCCGGCGTCCAGAACTGCGGAGCCATTCGCTGGTGTGACATCGAGCTTTCCGCTGACGACGAGCATCGCGTCGCGGATCGACTCGGCTTCGAGCCGACGATGATTGGCTCGCCAGAGCAGGTCGTTGGCCGGGTCGATCTCTTCAGCGTCCGCGCTTCGCTCGCCGCCCAGTCGATAAACGCGGCTGGTCATGATGCTCCGAATCGTGCGTTTGACTGACCAGCCGTTGGCTTTGAAATCCGAAGCCAGCCAGTCGAGCAACTCCGGATGCGTCGGTCGATCGCCGTTCGCTCCAAAATTGTCGACGGTCGCGACGAGTCCGCGTCCGAATAGATGCTGCCAGATTCGGTTCACAGCAATGCGAGCGGTCAACGGGTTGTCGTCCTGAGTCAGCCACTCGGCCAGAGCAAGCCGCCCGCTGGTTGAGCTGTCGAGTTCCGGAATGTGTCCGACGCTGCCGATCGTCAGAAAACCTCTCGTCACAGTGTCGCCTCGATCGTTAGCTTCACCGCGAATTCGCAGTTCCGTGTCGTCGGGCGATGCCGCGTCCAGCACAGCCATTGTTTGAGTACCATCTTCGGTCGTGGCGGCTTCTGCCTTTTGCTGTTTGAGCCGTTTTGAAAGCTGCTGGACTCGGTCCTCGGATTTGTCTCGCTGGATGCGGATGTTTTGAACGCTGGGATTCTTATTCAGCTGAACTTCGAGCTTCCTTAATTTTGCCCACTCGGCTTTGAGCTGCTTCTCAACAACGGCGGTTGACGACCCCTTGCCGGTGCCCTTGGTCGCAATCTGAGTCACCTTTCCGTCCGCAGCGATGCTCACCAGCCGACTCGGATTACGATTCCCGTTGGTGGCGTCGGTTCCGTAGAACGTTTCCGTGCTGCGAAAGATGCCAGCGAGTGCGTAATACTCTTTCTGAGGAATCGGGTCGAACTTGTGATCGTGGCATCGTGCGCACGATGCCGTCAGACCGATGAATCCTCGCGTCGTGACGTCAATCTGCTCGTCGACGACGTCCATCGCGAAAGCTTCGTCGTTGGTTTCGTTGAGCGACTTCGGGCCGATGGCCAGGAATGCCGTTGCCAGTACCTGATCGCGCCGCTGCTCCGGCGAATCGTACGGCAGCAGGTCACCAGCAACCTGCTCTCTGATAAAACGATCGTACGGTTTGTCGTCGTTGAACGACTGAATGATCCAGTCGCGGTACCGCCATGCGTAAGGGAAGGTCGCGTTTCGTTCCATGCCGGTCGACTCACCGTACCGTACAACGTCCATCCAGTGTCGTCCCCAGCGTTCTCCAAAGTGCGGCGAAGCCAGCAACTCGTCAACGAGATTTTCGACCGCAACGGCGATGTCCTTTTCGGCGGCGACTTTGAACGCAGAGGTCTGCTCAACACTCGGCGGCAGTCCGATCAGATCGAAGTAGATTCTACGAGCCAGCGTTTCCGGCAAAGCATCGCCCGTTGGCTTCAACCCGCGTGATTCCTGCTTCGCAGCGACGAAGTGGTCAACTTCCGTGAGTGCCCACTTACTTTTCGAGGCTGGCGGCTCTGGATTCGTGATCGGCCTGAACGCCCAGAAGTCGCGAGCCTTTTCAAAATTGATTTCGCGACGGATCAACGCGGCCTTTCCGTCGCGAGGATCCTGCGCTCCCATTTTGATCCACTGCTCAAACTTCGCGATCGTCTCTGCTGGAAGCGGCTCGTCGGGTGGCATCTCCAGCCCTTCCCAGCGGATCGCTTCGAGCAGCAGACTGTCATCAAGCTGGCCGGGAACGACGGCTTCGCCCGAGTCACCGCCCATGCGAATCCCTTCGCGAGTGTCCAGCAGCAGGTTTCCCTTCGGCTCTTTCGAACTGGAGGAGTGACACTCGTAGCACTTCGAAACCAGAATCGGACGGATGTGCTTTTCGAAAAATTCGATCCCGGCCTGCTCGTCTGCCGCCCGCAACGAAGTTATGCAGAACTGTGCCGATAAAACAGTGAAGAAGGCGATCGCTGCAGACAGTCGCGGTATCATGAGAGAACTCCGGGAAAGCGATGGCGGCGGGGGCTGATCGTCGTCTTTCGAGGGGGGCCGCACTTCAGATGCGCGGAGACCATCGATTATTTGCCAAAACGCTTGGGCATATCAACTTACAGCCATTTCGCGGAACGGTTTTGGAATCACTCGGTGACCGGCTCGCCGGGGAGCAAAATCTCATGAATACCGTAATTTTCCACCTTGTCGGCGGAGACGCGTTTTTCAGTGGCTTCCTGGCTGTCGCGACGGGTGCCGTTGTCATCGGGGTGTCCGGCGGCAAGCGTCGCCGGAGTGGTTCGGTGGTGATTCTGCTCGGGTGGATTTTGATCGTGGCGAGCGCGACCGCTCATCCGTTGGTTTCTTATGCCACCCTCGCGTTTCTCAGTCTTCTCGTGATGACCGCCCGACAGTCGCCCACGTCGCCAGAATCGGCTGAGCGTCCTCGCGAAACAGCTAATCCGGCGACACGGACACCGCTGATGTTCCGTCCCTGCCCGATGCTCTGCACCGGGGCAATCGCAGCGATGGTCTTCGAAATTTTCATGCATCATCCGGGCCAGATTCGAGTCTCTGAACAACGACCAATTATCGTTATCGGTGACTCGCTGAGTGCCGGAATCAACGACGGAGTCGATATTCCATGGCCGACGCGTCTTAACGAGATTGCGTCGGTCGAGGTTTCGAACCGTGCCCGGGCAGGGGCAACCTGTCGTTCAGCACTCGAACAGCTGGATGGCCTGCCGAAGCAATGCGTCGTCATCGTCGAAATCGGTGGCAACGATCTGCTAAGCGGTCGATCGGCATCAGAGTTTCGAGCCGATCTCGATGCATTGCTTGCCGAGATTCAATCACCGGAACGCGACGTCGTCATGTTTGAGCTGCCGCTGCCGCCGTTCTTTAACGGCTACGGGTACGCACAGCGGGAACTCGCTATCAAATATGACGACATTCTCATCCCAAGACGGCTGCTCGCGGCGGTTCTATTCAGTGAGGACGCCACACTGGATTCGATTCATCTGAGCAACGCCGGCCACCAGCAACTCGCCGAACGCGTCGCCCTGATCCTTTCGCCGTGCAACCCGGATTAGGTCAGGCTCTGCCGGACAAAGTTCTCCCAAATCATTGGGTGACTGATCAGGTTGATCTCGAAATCTGGCTTTAACTTCGTCAACAAATCAGCCAGGCGAAGCCTGACCTACGAGGCTGGTTCCAGGCGGCCATCGCGGAGTTCCATGTGTTGCGGGAATCGGTTCGCGAGTTCGGTACTATGTGTGACGCAAATCAGCAGCACGTTCTGTTCGCGGCTCAGTTCCAGCAGTAAGTCACCAACGGCGTCGGCGGTAGCGTGATCGAGGTTTCCCGTGGGCTCGTCGGCCAGCAGGATTTCCGGCTGGTTAATGAGGGCTCGGCAAACGGCGACTCGCTGACGTTCTCCGCCGGAAAGCTGAGCGGGACGATGCGTGACCCGGTCGGCGAGGCCGACTCTTGTCAGCAGGTCACGCGCCCGCTTTTCGTCCGCGTCGGCGACGCCGTTCCCGGCCAGCAGCGGAATCAGCACGTTCTCAAGGACGGTACACTGAGGCAGCAGATGATGATCCTGAAAAATGAAGCCGATGTGCTCGTTACGGAACTTCGCCAGTTCAGATTCAGACATCCCCGTGGGGTCGCTGCCCAGCACTTCGATTTTCCCGGCAGTCAGCTCGTCGAGCATTCCAACGATGTAAAGCAGCGTGCTTTTTCCCGACCCCGACGGGCCAGTAACAGCCAGCGCGTCGCCGCGGCTTAGCGACAGGTCCACGTTGCGGAGAATCGAAAGCTGTCCGGCGGCTCCGGTAAAGTCTTTCGCCAAACCGGCCAACGCGATGTCCGCAGGTCGAGTTACTTCTTCCTGAAGTTCAGTCATGGAAAAATTTCCGCTGGGTGCGCCTTGACGCACCACCGTTTGACGTCGAACACGGGTGTGTCAGGCTGCACCCTGTTTGTTCTGAAATTTTGTTCTGAAATAAGGTCGTCGAGCCTCACGACTCTTCGCTGAGTTCAGTCGATTCAAGGATCACGCTGTCATACTCGGGGGGGATCGGGATCGATTCCAGCGGGGCGTTGTGTCGGCACAGGCAGCAGGCGGTTTTCATTCGACCGTGAGCGACACGCTTATCGCCGCAGAAGAATTCATAACGGATCGTCAGCGACTTCACACCCTTCCGCTCGACGTTGACGTGGATGTCCAACACGTCTTCGAACCGGACGGGAGCTTCGAATGTGCAGTTCGCCGAAACGCGAGGCCAGCCGATCACCACGTTGTCCGACTGCTTCTGCATGATGCTCAGGCCGAGCGACCGGAAGAACTCGTGCTCGGCCTCTTCCATGTAAAAGTAGTAATTCGAAAAGTGGATTATTCCGGCCATGTCGGTATGCGAAAACTCGACGCGGCGCTGAGTGATGAACTGAGCGGTCATGAATGGCTCGTTGAAAATGCCTGAAGGGTGATTTCAAAGCATTGTCGCGATGGCGTCGCCGGATCGCAAAGCCAGTCGATAAATCAGTAGCCGTTGCTGAAATCGCCGAACGGCTGACGTAGACTCGCGAAAATCCAGAACGAGCTGCCGAGCGAGTTTGACCGATTCCTTTCACGACGCCAGAAAACCGATCGTCTTCCATGCTCAGACATCTTCCGTCCGTCACCGACCTGCTGGAGCAACCGGCAATTCTCGAACTGTGCGCCGGACATGGTCGACTGCTCATCACGAAGTGGGTTCGGCAGGCCATCGACGAGAAACGCGCCGCCTTGCGGAAGCAGTTACAAACTGCTGATCAGGAGAGCGATGACAAAGATGCGACCGCCGTCAGAGACCTGCTGCGGATCGAACTGCTCGAAGCCGTCGCCCGGATTGCTCAGAAAGCCGACCTCGAACGCGTGCAGGGGATTATCAACGCGACGGGCATCGTTCTGCACACCGGGCTTGGTCGCGCACCTTTATCGGCAGGTGCGAAGCAGGCGTTGCAGGATGCCGCTGGAGCATGCAACGCCGAAGTCGACATCGTGACTGGCGACCGACGTTACCGAGGTTACCAGCTTAACTCGACGTTGCAGTTGCTGACCGGCTGCGAATCGTCGCTCATTGTTAACAACAACGCAGCCGCCACACTGCTGACATTGCAGGCTCTGGGAGCCGGTCGGGAAGTGATTATTTCGCGCGGCGAGCTGATCGAAATCGGAGGCTCGTTCCGTCTGCCGGAGATCTTTGAACTCAGCGGCGTCATCCTGCGGGAAGTCGGCACGACCAACCGGACCAGCCTTAAGGACTACGAAAAAGCCATCGGCCCGGACACCGCCGCGATCATGCACGTGCATCCGTCGAACTATCGCGTCGTCGGGTTCGCTTCAAAGCCGGACGAAGCTGACATGTTCACTCTTGCCAGACAGCACGGCATCATCGCCATCGACGACATCGGCAGCGGAGCCATGTTCGACACCAGAGAAGCCGGCCTTCCTTACGAGCCAACTTTTCAGCACAGCATCGACGCCGGCGCGGACGTGGTACTTGGCAGCGGAGACAAACTGCTCGGTGGTCCACAGTGCGGAATTATCGTCGGCACTAACGAGTGTGTCGCAAAAATTCGCAACCATCCACTGGCTCGAGCCGTTCGAGTTGGAAAGCTGACGCTGGCAGCGCTCGGCGCAACGCTGGACTCGTACGTTCGCGACGAAGCTCGGTCCGAGATCCCCACACAGGCAATGCTCTTTGCCACAACCGAAGAACTGCAAACGCGTGCGGAAGCCATCAAGGAAGAAATCGCCGACGTTCCCGGCCTGCAACTCAGTATCCGAGACGACGTTGCTCAGGTCGGCGGCGGTTCGCTGCCGGCCGTCGAGCTGCCCACCGTCGTCATCGCCATGAAACATCAGAAACTCTCAGCGGACGACCTGGCCGTCCGGCTCCGCACTGGTCGCATCGGCGTCTTTGCCCGCATTCACAACGACGAAGTCCTGCTCGACATCCGCAGCGTCCTCCCCGAAGACGACTCCCGCCTGGCTCTGGCTGTTCGCCTGATCCGCCCGGAACACTAAAGGAATCGTCATCCGGTTCGCAAAAACTCGTGGGTTGAGCTTTCGAATTTCAATCCTTAATTCGTGGGACCATTACTTAGTCCGAACCGGTACTGGTCTGGCTCGGTCCGATGCGATAAAAACCGCCGAATCAGTATCCGGCGACAGTTTCCTGATGCCGTTCTCACCACATCCGTAAACCACGAACACAAGCCAACATCATGATTCAGGTCAACCTTCCCGACGGAACGAGCAAGGAATTTGACGCCGGAACCACGGCTCTGGACGTCGCCGCGTCGATCGGCGAAAGGCTTGCGCTGGCAACGGTCGCTGCCGAAGTCAACGACACCATCGTCGACGCCATGCGTCCGCTGGAAGAACTTCAGGTGGACGGTCAGCCGGTCAACTTAAAACTGATCACGACTCGCGATGCCGCCGCTCTGGGAGTGCTGCGTCATTCGTGTGCGCACGTCATGGCCCGAGCGGTCATGCGGCTTTACAAAGGCGTCGGCCTGGCATTCGGACCGACCACCGGCACCGGCTTCTACTACGACTTCGATCTGCAAACGCCGATCAGCGATGACGACTTTCCGAAGATCGAAGCCGAGATGAAGAAGATCGTCAAGGAAGCCGAGCCGTTCGAACGCTTCTACATGAACCGTGACGAAGCGCTGAAGTTCTGCGGGGATCTGAATCAGGAGCTCAAGTGCGAGCACATCGAAACCGGCCTTGCCGACCACGGTGAACTCAGCTTCTACCGGCAGGGCGAGTTCGTGGACCTCTGCCGCGGCCCGCACATTCCGGACGCCGGCAGAATCAAAGCGTTCAAACTACTGAGCGTTGCCGGCGCGTACTGGAAAGGAGACGCCGACAATAAACATCTTCAGCGGCTGTACGGAACTGCGTTCTTCAGCAAGAACGACCAGAAGGAGTTTCTCGCCCAGCTTGAGGAAGCCCGCCGACGCGACCATCGAGTCCTCGGTAAGCAGCTCGGCCTGTTCAGCATCAGCCAGGAAGTCGGCCAGGGGCTGAGTCTCTGGTTGCCGAAGGGGGCCACGATCCGAGCGCTGCTCGAAGACTTCATCAAAAAGGAACTGATGGCTCGCGGTTATCAGCCGGTCTACTCACCACACATCGGTCGCGCCGAACTTTACGAAACCAGCGGCCACTTTCCGTACTACCGGGATTCGCAGTTTGCTCCGATCTTCGGTCACAATGCCGGGCAGCTTGTCGACTACTGGAAGCAGAAACTCCAGGACGACGAACTGAGCACCGAAGACGAGCAGCAAATCGGGCGCACCGCTGAACTGCTCGGCTGCGGCTGCGCGAGCGACGCGTTGAAAGCCGGTTCAACCGACGAGAAAGCAAAGATTCTGCACAACTGGGAGCATGGTCAGGAACGATACCTGCTCAAGCCGATGAACTGCCCGCATCACGTGCAGATGTATAAGTCGCAGCAGCGAAGCTACCGCGACCTGCCGGTCCGTCTGGCTGAGTTCGGCACGGTTTATCGACACGAACAGTCCGGCGAACTGAACGGGCTCCTCCGAGTTCGCGGTCTGACGCAGGACGACGCTCACCTGTTCTGCACTCCCGAGCAGGTTGAAGACGAATTCAAAGACACGCTCGATCTGGTCAAGTTCGTGCTCGACGCCGTCGGTCTGGACGACTATCGAGTGCAGCTTTCGAAACGCGATCCGAATTCCGACAAGTACGTCGGTTCGCCCGAGTTGTGGGATGCAGCCGAAGAAACGCTCCGCAAAGTGCTGGTCGACTCCGGTCTGAACTTTACCGAGTGCGAAGGCGAAGCCGCGTTCTACGGTCCGAAAGCCGACTTCATGGTTCGAGACTGCATCGGCCGCGAATGGCAGCTTGGAACCGTCCAGCTTGACTACAACCTGCCCGAACGGTTCGAACTGGAATACACCGGCGCGGATAATAAATCCCATCGTCCGGTCATGATTCACCGGGCACCATTCGGCTCGATGGAACGCTTTGTTGGCATGCTCATCGAACACTTTGCCGGAGCGTTCCCGCTGTGGCTGGCTCCTGAGCAGATTCGAATTTGTCCGGTCACTGACAAGACGGTCGACTACGCGAAGAAAGTCGAAGCCCGTTTGCGAGCCGAAGGCTTCCGAGTCTCGACGGACACTCGCAGTGCGAAGGTCAACGCAAAGATCCGCGACGCTCAGATCGAGCTGATTCCGTACATGCTGGTCGTTGGTCCGAAAGACGAAGCCGAGAACGCCGTTTCCGTCCGGGACCGCATTTCCGAATCAGACACCGGCGGCACCGACCTCGGCATGATGCCCATCGACGAAGCAATCGCGAAGCTGAAAGAAGAGGTCAAAAATCGAGTCGTCCGCCAGGCCGTCAAATCCAGCTTCCGCTCTTTCGACGCGGACACCGGCGAGCAGAACGAGTATTGAACCATCGTTGAGACAGCGTAGGCTGGCCGGACCAAGCGCAGCGTAGTTCCGGCGAAACTCGCACCAAGAATGCCGAAAATTCGCTGCGCTTGTTCCAGCCTGCTGCCGTGGCTAAGTTGGCCGCTTCAACTGCAAAACCAAAGGCAATTCGTTGCTAAAACCTTGACATACTTCTGCTGCTTTGAGTCCGCCGTTGAGAACGTGACTCATTGCGGGAAAGGAAACGACGAACGTGACTGCATCATCTGATTATCTGCACAAGCTGTTTAACCTCGACGGATTAACCGCAGTCGTGATCGGCGGGACGGGTGTCCTTGGCGGGGCGTTCTGCGAAGCCCTCGGCGGAGCGGGTGCTCATGTCGTCGTCGTCGGACGAACGCTGAAAACGGATGAAGAAACCGGCAAGACGATTGTCGACAAGATTGTTGATGCTGGAGGCTCATCGGAATTCGTCAAGGCAGACAGCACGAGTCGAGAAGACCTGGAAGCAATCGTCGCTCACCTGAAAGCCGCCGGGCGAGAGACCAACGTTCTGGTCAACGGCGCGGGGACAAACTCGGCAACGCCCTTCTTCGACATCACCGACGAAGAGTGGGACAACATTCTCAACACCAACCTGCGAGCTGTGCGTCTGGCCTGTCAGGTTTTCGGCAAAGACATGGTCGATCGTGGAACCAAAGGTTCGATCATCAACATTGCGTCGCTCAGCGGTGTGGTTCCTTTGTCGCGAGTCTTCACTTACTCGGCATCAAAGGGCGCGGTCGTTAACCTCACGCAGAATCTGGGACGCGAGTTCGCTCAGTACGGCATTCGGGTCAACGCTCTGTCACCTGGCTTCTTCCCGGCAGAGCAGAACCGCAAGGTCCTGACTCCGGAACGCGTGGAAAGCATCCGCAAACACACTCCAACAAGCCGGCAGCTTGGCGACGACCCGCGCAGCCCGTTCGGTGTGCCGCACGAACTCGCCGGAGCCGTTGTTCTGATGGCTGCTCCCAACGCTGGCAGTTTCATCACTGGTGAAAACATCATCGTCGACGGCGGCTTCCTCGCTCAAACCATCTAACCGCCCGAGGGCGGATTGCTCGACCTGCCGCTCGTGAGTTCGAAATGGTGGGCGGTGGGGACTTTTCAGACACTCTTGGGTTGGGACTTCTCAACAACTTGTGAACCGACATGCCTGCGGAAACTGACATTGCCATTAAGGCTACGGGACTGACGAAGCAGTACCGTGTCTATCGCAAACGCGAAGGGCTGGCAGCGTCGCTCAAAGGTTTGTTCAACCGCGAGTTCAAAACCGTCGAAGCCGTTCGCGACGTTTCGTTCCAAATTGACTCGGGCGAGATGGTCGCCTTCCTCGGACCGAACGGCGCTGGCAAGACAACGACGCTGAAGCTCCTTTCAGGTTTGATCTATCCAACGTCCGGCGAAGCGACCGTTCTCGGTCACGTGCCGTGGCATCGTGAGAACGCTTATCGTCGACGGTTTTCGCTGGTGATGGGGCAGAAGAATCAACTGTGGTGGGACCTGCCCGCCCAGGAATCGTTCCGGCTGCACAAAGAGATCTACCGCATTCCGCACGACGACTTTGACAAGCGGATGGCCGAGCTGACCGAGATGCTCGAAGTCAAAAAACTGATCGGCCAGCCGGTGCGTGAGTTGTCGCTCGGCGAGCGAATGCGAATGGAGCTGATCGCTGCTCTGCTGCACCGCCCGGATGTGCTGCTGCTCGACGAGCCGACGATCGGTCTGGATGTCGTGTCGCAGCGGCGCGTGCAGGAATTCCTCAAGCATTACCAGAAAGAGCAGGGCATTACGGTCATCCTGACCAGCCATTACATGAAGGATGTTGAAGCTCTCTGCCAGCGGGCGATCATCATCAACGAGGGCGAGTTGAAACACGACGGCCCGATTGCAGACATCGTGGATCGCTTCAGTCAGTTTAAAATTATCGAGCTGCAGTTTGCCGGGGCGACCATCCCCGAGGATCTCGATCAGTACGGTCGAGTTTTCGATGCGAGAGCTCCGCGAGCCAAACTGGAAGTGGCCCGCAACCGCATCCCGGAAATCCTGACGTCTGTCCTTTCGCGATACACCATCGAAGACGTCAGCGTCCAGGAACGCCCCCTCGAAGAAGTCATTGCCGAACTTTTCACGAGCCACCGCGAAGAACAATCTTAGACTTCGTAGGGTGCGTCTCGACGCACCAGCCATTACGTTGGTTCAACACCCGGTGCGTCAAGTCGCCCCCTACGTGCTTTCGGAATCCGCCATGCAATCATTCCAGGAAATGGCCGCGTCCCGTCGAGAGTGGATCAGCGACGTGCTGATTCCCTGGTGCCGGCAGGCGACTTTCAAAGACCTCCGGGAAGCCGAGCACGACTGGATTAACATCGCCGGCCGAGTCGATCCCGCCATGACTCTATGGACATGGGCCTGGAGCCGCTTCCCATGCCTGGTTCACGAACGACTGCCCGGCGTGAATGAAACGCTGGAAGTCCGCATTCAACTTGCAAGTGGAGAGTCAATCGTCGGCTACCCTGACAACCGCGAATCGTCACGCGGTGAGTTAGTCCTGACCGTTGCCGGCGAAGACGGCCACTCGGAACAAAGCGGCCCGCACAATATCGACCAGGTGGTCTCTGCCGAGTTAACAAACCCGGAACAGCTCTCATCGCTCGCCGATCTCCCCGACCGACCGGTAACGACGCTCAATCCAGAAACTCCGCCCGAACACCGCATCTAACCGCAGGTCAGGCTCCGCCTGACGAAGTCTGGAGAGAACAATGCCTGACTCGAATGGCGGCTCGCCTCACCTCGACTTCCGGGCAAAGCTGCCTGAGCGCAAAGACGTCGCGATCGGCTGCATCGGGGCCGGCTTTATCATGGCCGACTGCCACCTCGTCGCTTACCGAGAGGCGGGTTTTAATCCGGTTGCCATTTCGTCGCGGAACCGAAGCACGGCGCAGGCCGCAGCGGATCGGCATTCGATTTCGAAAGTCTACGACCACTACGAAGAGCTGCTTGCCGATCCTGAGATCGAAGTGGTCGACATCGCCGTTCCGCCGGACATTCAGATCGATGTTGTGAAAGCCGCTGTCAAACAGGGAAGCCATCTCAAAGGCATCCTCGCTCAGAAGCCGCTTGGCGTTGACTACGCCCAGGCGGTCGAGATTGTTCGGCTGTGTGAAGATGCCGGCATCACGCTGGCAGTGAATCAGAACATGCGGTACGACCAGTCGATCCGAGCGTGCCGCAATCTGCTCGACCGTGGCGACCTTGGCAAACCGGTCTTCGCCTCCATCGACATGCGAGCGATTCCGCATTGGATGCCCTGGCAGGAGCGACTCGGCTGGGTGACGCTCCGAATCATGAGCATCCATCACCTGGACACGTTCCGTTTTCTGTTCGGAAATCCAACGCGAGTCTTCTGCAGCGTGCGGAAGGATCCTCGCACGGAGCAGAAGTTCGATCACGAAGACGGTATCTGTCTTTACATTCTGGAATACGATAGTGGCTTGCGAGCGTCGTCGTGGGACGATGTGTGGACCGGCCCTGCTCTGGAAGGAGCGGAAAGCGACATCGGCATCAACTGGCGAGTCGAAGGGACGGAAGGTCTCGCTAAAGGAACGATCGGCTGGCCGAGCTACCCCGAACGAACTCCCAGCACGCTCGACTTTACGACGACAAAGCAGCCCGGCCAGTGGTTCCAACCTCGCTGGGATGACGTCTGGTTCCCCGACGCATTCGTCGGCCCGATGGCTCAGCTTCTGGTCGCTCTGGAAAACGACTCCGAACCTGAAATCAGCGGTCGGGAAAACCTCGGCACGATGGCTCTCGTCGAAGCCTGCTACCGATCCGTCGCCGAACACCGCGCGGTCGAAATTTCAGAGATTTCCGCTGATTAGACACGTACGAGAAACACGTCCAACAGGACTCAGAGTTTATCGCTCAGCCTGTTGACGCGATCGTCCAGTGTTTATTCTCCCGCCGATTCGAAAGACTGAAACGGACTTCGAGAAGAATTTGAGTTGCAATGAACATCGTCATCTTTGGAGCAGGAACTGTCGGGACTTCGATCGCGGAACTGCTTTGCGCCAGTCACCACAACGTCTGTCTGGTTGACTCGTCGAGAGAAGCGTTGTCGCTCGTTGAAGAGCGGCTGGATGTGCGAACCCTGTGTGGATCGGCCTGTGATTCGATCGTGCTGTTTCAGGCGGGAGTCCTGAGTGCCGACCTCGTGCTGGCCGTAACGTCGCTGGACGAGGTGAACCTGGTCGGTGCCAGCATTGCCAAATCGATGGGTGCCAAGCGAAGCCTCGCTCGCGTTTTCGATCAGGCGTACCTGGACACCAGCACTTTCGATTACCGGCGACACTTCGGAATTGATCAACTGCTGAGCCTGGAATACCTCACGGCACTGGAACTGGCTCGAGCGATCAGGACGCCAACGCTGTTTGCTGTCGAAAATTTCGCCAGGGGCGGTATTGAAGTTCAGGAGTTTGCCGTCGACCCGGGATCGAAAGGCGCCGGGATTCCACTCAGAGAATTGAAGCTGCCCAAGAACGTAAGAATCGGACTGATCTCCAGCGAAGACCGCTGCATCATTGCCGGAGCAAACGACATCATTCACCCCGGCGACCATGTCACGTTGTTCGGAACTCTCGAAGCATTGGACAAAGTCAAAAAGGACTACTTTGAACACCGACCACCACCGAAGCTGAATGTCATCATCGCTGGCGGCGGCGAAATCGGTTTTAACCTTGCTCGGCTGCTGCAGAAGGGGCGTTTCAATACGGTCCTGATGGAAGCTGACGCCGAACGTTGCGAATACCTTGCTCAACGACTGACCGGAACGACGGTTCTGCATGCAGACGTGACCCGGCAGGTCGAAATGCAGGAAGCACGCGTTGGGAAAGCAGAAATCTTTGTCGCCGCGACAGGCCGTGACGAAGACAACATTGTCTGCGGCGTCGAGGCTCGCGAGCTGGGTTGCTCGCGAATTCTGTCGGTAGTTCGACGGCCCGACTACGCCAACGTGCTGGAGCGATTGGGGATCGACGTGGCTGTCAGCCCGCGCGAAGTAACATCCAGGCAGATCCTGGGAATGGTGCAGGGCGGAGTCATCATTGCCGGCTCCGGAATCTCCAAAGGCGACGCCGAGGTCTGGGAAGTTGAAATTGTCGAGGGGGCTCCCGTGACCAAGGCGCCACTGAAAGATGTTTCGTTACCCGGTTGCCTGATCGCTGCGATGGTTCGCGAAGACTTTGTCAGTGTTCCGGGCGCAGACGACCAGTTGAAAGCCGGAGACACCGCCGTCGTACTCGTCCATCGAAACAGCATCACCGACACGCTGGCAATCTTCGAACGGGGTTAATTGCCGGCCCAACGTCCGGCTGCACGCCTGCCATCAAGGTCCGGCAGAATTCTGCGGATTGTCCTGTTCGTGCGACCGGTTTGACGGTCGCTGGCGGCGTCTTGCAGAGTTCGTTCGGACTCGCCGTTCCTACCGGGCAGCTGGGAACGAGCCACCAGGACAGGGACCGGCCCTTCAATAACAGTCGTCGCGAAACTCGCCGGAAGAACCGGCGACGCTGCCTGTAGCCGGGTAACCGGTAAGTTTGATCCAGCTTTCCTTCCTGGACATTCCGAAAAAATGGCAAACTTTCTGCGCTTTGGCTCGTCGTAGCCTAAGTTGAATATGGAGAATGCTGGAATGTTACTGCCAAGGCTGTCTAATTGGCACAGTCGGTGCAATCGTCCTAAACTCCCGAAACGGCTTGTCGTAGATGCTACTAAGCAGCGACACGCCGTTCATGCTGGCACGGTTCATGGCCTCGTGACTTCCCCACTTCGCCCGCCTCGTCCGTTTCCGGGTTGCAGGAAATTTGATTATGTGTCGCAAGCTACTTTGCAATGCAGTGCTGCGAAAAACGCACTCTCACCGTGGCAATATCGGTTTCGGACACTTTCCGACCGAACATCAGTCAGGCATTCTCAGGCGGTTGATTGCCGCGGCGCTGGCTGTCTTCCTGATTGCTGGCGTCGTTGACTCGCCAGCCGCGGCTCAGGATGAGACAGCGACCAGCGGTGCAGCGCCTTCACCGGAACCGCCTCCCGCTGCCGAGCCAGCTGCAACCACTGCTGCCGATTCGGACTGGGAGCGGCTGATTTATCTCCCCTACAGAAATCTGAAAGATGTCTTTGAGAAACACGGCTCGACGGTTTTCATGCCGTACGCCGAGTACGTCAAACGCTGGCAACAGGGTAATCAGCCTCCCGAAAAGAACATTGTCGAAGCCGTCATTACCGAATCTCACTACGCCGCGACGGTCGATCGATCGCTTCTTCGTGTCAAAGCGAGCTTGAAGATTCAGGTGCTCGGTAAGCCGTGGGTTGAAGTTCCCATTCAGTTTGGAAACGCCGCTGTCGGCAGGCTGACTGTCGAAGATGGCAGGCAGGTCCTGCTGAAAGGAACAGGCGATGGGACGTACGCTCTCCTGTTTGGTCAGACGGGTGAGCATTCGGTCGAGATCGAACTCGCCGCGACCATTCAGACCTCTCCCGACGGTCGCCAGGTTGACTTCAATATTCCCGCTGTCGGAGTCACCACTTTCGAGCTGGCCATCCCGGAAGCCGACCAGACCGTTAACGTGCAGCCGCACCTGATCGCGCTTCCGGTCGAAGCGGCAGCCACTGAAACCCGCGTCAAAGCAAACCTCGGCGCGACGACAAAGATTTCAGCAAGCTGGCATCCTCGAACCAGCCAGAAACCAGATATGGACCTGCTGGCAGCTGTCACCAACTATCAGAAGGTAACGTTGCGGGACGGGCTGGTTCACACCGACGCGTACCTCAACTACGACATCCTTCGCGGCGAGATGACTGAACTGGCCATTGCCGTTCCGGTCGGGCATCGAATTCTCGGGGTGTCTTCCGGCAATGCGAAAATTCGCGGCTGGCGTGCCGAACCGGGTGAGCAACGGCAAACGGTTCGAGTCGAATTTCTCAACCCGGCTACGGATAAGGTCTCCATCGAAGTTCACACGGAGCGGGAGTTTCCTGCCGAAGCGATTCAGCTCGCTGGCCGCGACGCCGACGGCAACTACAACGGCATCCACGCGATCGATGCCGTTCGCGAATCCGGACAACTGGCGGTCGCTGGTGCCAGCGACCTGTCGCTGCAGTTCGAACAGGTGACCGGTCTGGTCAGGATCGAAGACGCCGAAGTTCACGCCTCGCTCAAGCAGGCCGGAGCAGCCACATTCAAGTTCTACAGTTCGAATATCCAGTTGCAGGTTCTGGCGAAACCGGTCGAAGCTCGACTCGTTTTGAAATCGGCCTACCGCTACGAATTCGGCGACGACGAGCTGAAACTTGTGGCCGATCTTGGGTACCAGGTCGAACGCGCTGGCGTGTTTGAATTCAAGGTGGCACTGCCGGACGAGCTGGAAATCGACCGCGTGGATTCAACAACGGGCCACAACATTCGCGAGTTTCATCTGGAAGGCGAAGGGCCTCGAATTCTGCGAATCGTCATGCAGCAGAAGACCGGCGTCGACGTGAATGTCGGCATTCGGCTGGTGGCGCATCGGAGTTTCGAAGAGGCGTCCGAGTCGCTTGAACTCTCGCTGCCCATTCCTGAGCCGCAAGGTGCCGAACGCGAGACAGCAGAAGTCTACGTCTCCGCTTCGGAAGCTCTGGAAGTGATCACCGATCAGGAAAATCTCGAAGCGGCACAACCATTGCCGGTCCCGCCGGGACAAAGCCGAGACGGCAAGCGGCTCGCAGCAGCGTGGTCGTTCAATCGGCGACCCGTTGAGATTCCTCTGCGGACCAAACGGCGTCCGACACGTCTGTCAGCTCAAGTCGCGACCAACATTGAAGTCAAGGAAGAAGTTGTTCAGGTTTCGACCGAGTTGCGATACCTCGTTCAGTACGCGGGGCTTGATGTCTTCCGATTTTCCGTGCCCGAAGACGTTTCAAAGCGTCTTCAGGTGACGTCGCTCGGTGGAGCGTCCGCGCCAGCAATCAAGCAGAAAGTTCCGGCTGAAGAAGCCGTCGACGGTTGGGTCACCTGGACCGTTACGATGCAGCGAGACGTGCTCGGCCCGCACAGCTTCCAACTGACGTGGGACGCGAAGCCTGCTGAAGCTGCCGAGAACAAGGCAGAGGAAAAAGGTGATGATGCACCGGCTGCCGCAGAACAATCCGGAGCATCAGAAATCGTCTTCCAGACACCGCGAGTTCTAGGCCTCGACGGAAGCGATGAGAAGCAGCGAGTCGTTGAACTTTCGAATGTTTCGGGTGAGATTGCCGTTCGCAAAGATCGTTCGCTGTCAGTCAGCGCGAAGACGCTCGACGAAAGTCTGGAAGCGATCGACGTCCGCGAGCTGACCATGCTGCCTCAAACCGGGTCATTGGCTTACCGCTATTTCAAACAGCCAGTCGGCTTCCGTATTGAGTCAACAAAGCACGAGATTCAGAAGGTCGTTGAAACCGTCGTCACGCGAGCACTCGTGGAAGTCGTCACGCGTCGAGACACGCAGGCGAACTACCGCTGCCGCTACCGCATTCGGTCAAGCGAACGTCAGCGACTGCGGGTCGATGTCCCGGTCGGTTCCGAACTGCTGGGAGTCTTCATTGATGGGCAGCAGGTCAGTCCTGAGAAAAATGCTCAGCCGATGGAAACAGAAGGTTGGGATTCCTACTTCGTGAACGTGGCCAGGCCAGGCTCGTCGGACGACCTGTTTTCCTTGACGCTGCAAATGATGACGCCTGTTGGTGTGAGAGCTCCCTTCGAAGGGTGGGGTGGCAGGCTGCTGCTGCGTCTGCCGCAGGTCGGCGGCGTCGAGAATTCGGGCGTCGTCGTTCAACAACTGCAAACCGTTGTGTGGACGCCGGAAGACTACAACCTGCTAGGCGACACGGACGGCTTCACCCATGAAACCAAACTCAAAGTTGTTGACGCGCTGGCCATCCGCCGTCGGGGCTGCGTCGATCTCTTCGACGCTGACGCGTGGGTCGGTGTGCCAGTCGCAGGATTTATCGACTTCCCCACCGAAGGCAGCCGATTCCGCTACAGCAGTCTTGGTTCCCGCAATTCGATCCTGCTGACCTGGGCGAGCCAGCCGAATTATACCTGGTTGGCCAGCGGAGCGTTGATTCTCATCGCCATCCTGCTGCGAGGACTCTCGTGGGATACGAAGCTGCTGCTGATCCTGCTCGCCGCGTTCGGCGCCATCCTGTTTGGATTGAGTTCGCCGGGCTGGTCGGCAGAAGTCATCTCGGCAGCCAGATTTGGCATCTACGCTCTGATCGGAATCTGGGTGCTGCATACAGTCTTCTCGTGGAAGTCCGGGGCAACTGCACACGCAGAAACTCCTGACGATGGTCCACCGCCCGGTCCGAAAGTGGGAGCGTCGCTTCCGGTGGTGATTCCGCCGCCAGGCGTGTTTGACGATCTTCGTGAACAGTTCGGGAATTGAGGGACCAACCCATGAACTCAATCCGAATGAAATCACCAGATTCCTCTTGCGGCATGTGTGCCACTGCTGACTTGCCCAGCAGTGCGGGACACGACTGCCGAATCACTGCTGGGCAAGTTAGCAATGGCACCCGGCATGTGCTGACGAAACTGCTGTTTTTTGCACTCTGTCTATGCTCAATCCAGGCAGCGACCGCTCAGGAAACAGCCGACAGCAGTCTTCCGCAGCGGAAGTCGTTCGTTCCGATCGCCGATCTGGATGTCGTGCTGACCGGCGATCGCGAAGGCGTTCTGCTCAGCCTCGCCGAATTTCAGTCGCTTTATGCAAAAGCGCAAGCCAACGATGCAGCCGCCCCAAGGCTTCCCGCCGGCCTGACCGTTTCCGATGCAGACTACTCGGCGGAGATCGCTGGCGATCACCTGCTGATCAAAGCCGCAATCCGAATTCGTCAGTTTTCAACCGGTTGGACGACGCTGGCTTTGCCATTCGGCCAGCTCTCCGTTGAGAAAGCCCTGGTCAACGGAAAACCGGCGAAGCTTGGCCGCACCACGATGGCTGCCCAGGGCAAAGGTCAGCCGACATCGGTGCTGACGCTCTTTCATAACGAAACGGGCGACGCCACGCTGGAGCTTGAACTGTCGACATTACTGCACGCGTCGGGCAACGATCGCTCGGCAGTGTTTCAGCTGATTCCGGTCCCGTCGGGTACGTTGACGGTTACCGTTCCAGCCGGCCGCCACCTGGTCGTGGGTTCGCATTCGCTGGATCGTCCAGCACCTGTTTCGGAACCGGCGACATACTCGATTCCCGTCGGCGGCATTACCAGCCTGCGGTTGCTCTTCAACGAGCATCAGGGTGAGCAGCGAGCGGACTCGCTGGCGTTCGCGTCGACCGGCTACGGTCTACATGTCTCGCCAGGCGAAGTGACCTGGCAGGCGAAGACCAACCTTCAGGTTTTCGGTACGACTTACAACCAGATTTTCTGCACCATCCCCAACAGCCTTGAAATTACCAACGTCGAATCCACCGGCCTTGAGTCCTGGGAACTGACCGACAATCCGGACTCACCAGATTCAACGCTGATCACTCTCAATTATCGACAGCCGTTCGACGGTGGTCGCGACATGATCTTTCGCGGCGTCATGGCGACCGAAACTGATCGCCCCTGGGCCGTGCCGAACCTGACGCTCCGCAACATCACATCTCACATCGGGCGAGTCGTCATTCAGCACCCGGCTGGAGTGCGACTTCGTCTGGCAGACTCCGACGGCGCGCGTGCGGCAACGGGCACGGCTGGCCAGCAGACATTCGATGTGTGGCGCGAAGATTTCAATCTGGCCTTCGAAACAAAAACACGCGAGCGGGAAATTCATGCCACAGTCACGTCGCTACTCGATCTTGCTCCAACCGGAGTCACCTTCTCGGCGGCAACACAGGTCGAAAGCCACTTCGCGCCGCTGTTTGAAGTCACCTTCGGGCTGCCGGCTGAATGGCGGGTCGAGCTGATCGAAGTTGACGGAAGTTCGATGCCCTGGCAGGTCAGCTCACGCGAAGCCGGCTGGAACAACTATCGCATTGCACTGTCCAACCCGCTGCCACCCGGTCAGGAACTCTCGTTTCGATTCATGTCGACTCAGGAAATCGAAGACTGGCCGATCGAGGAGAACTCGGCTGAATTCACACTGCCCACCATCCAGATTCCGGAAGCGTCGCTGGTCGAAGGAACTTTCGTGGTGCGAGGCAGCGATGATCTCGACCTCAAAACTTCCGACGTGTTCAACCTCGATCCCGCACCAACAACGGCCACCAACGAACGACTTCGGTTCTTCTTCCAGCAGCCGGACTACGATGGTCTGCTGATCGTCTCACGAAAGCCATCGCGAGTTTCCGCTCAGTCGCTCACTTTCACACGTCTTGATCGAGAAGTTCTGCAGTCTCACCTGCAGGCGACGCTGGAGATTTCCGGCGGTGGACTGCGAACGTTGAAGGTCGGTCTGTCGGAGTCTGCCGGCGAGAATCTGCAGTTCCGGCTCTCCGGAGCAAACGCTCGTATCGTCGAGCAACTTCCCGGTGATGTGGAAAACGAACTGCGACACTGGACGTTGAATCTCGACCAGCGAGTCACCGGCCAGGTTGTTCTTTCGGTTGATGCGACAACGCCGCGAACTGAGACCAACGAGTACGACGCTCATCTGATCACGGTGCCCGACGCCGAGCGTATGAGCGGGTACGTTGCCGTCGAAGGTTCACCGGATCAGCAGCTCGAAGTCCTGACAAACAACGCCGCAGGACTGCCCCTGCAAAGCGTCGACCCGATTGATGTTCCCAGCCCGACATTTTATGCACCGCGCGAACGAATCGTCGGAGCGTACCGCTTTAATGTTCCAGGCCATTCCGTGGCCCTCGCGGAAACCCGCTTCGATCGAGTCGCCATACCAACCGCCGTCTGCTACTCGAGCAAGCTGCGGTCGGTGATCGGCCAGACGGGCGAGATGCAGCATCGTGCGGAGTTCCAGTTTGTCGCCGTGGGTGCTCAAAGCCTGCGAGTGCGACTGCCTGAGTCCGCTGGCGATTTGAAGTCTCCGTCAGAACTCTGGTCAACGTCGATCGATGGTAACCCGATCGAAGTCCGATCAAACAATGGTGTCTACATCGTGCCGGTTCCGACCAACGGCGAGCCGGACCAGCAGCACCAGCTCGTTCTGTTTTACCGAACCTTCGGCTCGACGCTGAGCGTTGCCGGAAGAATTCAGCAGTCACCGCCGCAGGTTTCGGTCATTCACAGCGAAGGTGCCGAGCAGCGACTGGAGACGTTGCGACAAAGCTGGACGCTCCACTACCCCAACGGAACGATGCTCACGTCGAGCGACGGTGAGTTCGAGCCAACCCGCGCGCTGGACTCCGTCAGCGTGCTCGGCAACCTTCAGGACCGGTTCACACAGATCGACCGACAGTCTCTCGTTCGGCACGGTTCGATTGCCGGAGCACTGCTTGTGATTGTGGGAGCAATCGCCCTCTCGTTGCGTCGTCTGGGTGTCGGGCTGCTCGGTTGTGCCGGTGCGGCGGTCGCTGGAATTGTCATGCTTGGCTGGTTGATGACCAGCTTCGTCGCTGATTCGCGAATATCAGGCGTGGACTCACAAATGGCCTATGAAGCCGGGTCGGCAGCAACGTCGGATGAGTATCCGGTCATCGACATGGAAGACAATATCGAGTTTCATGCTTTTGGAGAAACTTCGGCGGTCAACGACGACGCAGGCGATGGCAATGGAGCTATGCTTGGCGACATACCCGCTGCACCGGTCGAGGCGAAACGAAAACTTTCGATGCAGCGTCCCCTTGCGCTTCCTGATGTACCAGTCACGCCAGCAACAGAACCAGCTCCACAGGCAGCATTGCCCGAGTCCCAGGAAATGGAAAAGCAGGTTGCCGCCGCAGGACGTGTGCTGGATGAATCAGAACCTGAAGACGGGACAGCACCGCCGGAACTGGTTACGGAATTCAACCGACTCTACAAGCAGAAACGGTTTGCGGAAGCGGCGGTAGTCGCGAAGCAGATCAAAGAGTCCGCTCCGAATGACCCTGTCGCAGTCAATGCAGAGTTGAAAGCCCAGTTCGCGCAGCGAAATGCTGCCAATGACAAGTCGAGAGAAGAGAAGGAAGAGTCGTTCTGGAATCAACTTGATGACGGTGAGCAAAGCGCACGGCGAAATCGATCCATGTCCGGGTTACTGTCTTTGTCGATGGCTTTGCAGATTCCTGAGGACAGTGAGTCGGTCGAGTTTGAGTATTCCGGAAATCGAACTGCCGAGTCTGGCATCGGCATTAACGTGGCGTGGCAGGACCGGGATGCTCTTGACCTGGGCCGTACATTTCTGATGACGGCGGTGGCTTTGTTCTTCTGGCTGATGATCAGTCTTTCCGTGCGGACTCGGGCGATCCTGGCCGTGCTTGGGATCGCGGTTCCGCTGGGGCTGATTTCCGTTGCTCCCGGCGGGCTCCACGCGATTCTGGATGGGATCTTTCTTGGTTCAGTGGTCGCCGTCGTTCTGTGGGGCGTTCGAGCCGTTTGTCGCAGCCTGTCTGCGGGACAATTGCTCAAGAGATTTACTTCGAGCGTTGACGCCAGAAAGGCAACCACCGCGGCTCTGATTATTGCTGGAGTTTTGAGCGGTTCTGCAGTCGCCAACGCAGCCGAGCCGGCACCGCCTGTTCCGCCGCCGGCTTCTTCGATCGACTCCGTGATCGTTCCGTACGAAACCGGTTCTGATGCAAACTCAGCTCAACGAGTGCTCCTTTCACGCGAGCAGTTCCTCCAGCTCTGGAATCTCGCGAACCCGGATCAGAAGATCGAAGGGCCAGCACCGGCCAGCGGACTGGTTGACGCAGCCTTCTTCGATTGCCAGCTGAATGTGACCGACGAACGAACGGCTTCCGTGCAGGTATCGGCGACGTTGATCCTGCACAGTTTTAAGGACGGCCAGGTCGCGCTGTCGGTTCCGCTGGGGCCGATCGCGCTGAGTGAGTCGTTGCTCGACGGCAAGCCGGCATCGGTTGTGATGCGGACCGACAAATCGGGTCAGCATGTTGACGTTATTGTGACGAGCCGGGGACAGCACACACTCGACCTGAAGTTCGCTGTGCCGGCACAGGTTGATGGGGCAGTGGGTCAGTTCACGTTGCCACTGAAGGCTGTGCAGTCGGGGCGAGTTGTCTTCCGGTTACCCGCCGAAGGTCTCGATGTTCGAGTCAACGGCTCGACCAGTGCCTATCGTCGTGCCGCGACCGATGGCGGGCCATCGATCGAAATCCCAGTTGGCAATGGCAACCCGCTGACAATTGCCTGGCGACCTCCTGAACAGCAGGGAATGGTCGCTTCGATCGTGCATGTTGACAGTTCAACAGCCGTACTGATTGACGATGTGGGCATTTCAGAAGCGACTCGCGTGGGGATTAAGGTTCCGCAGGGGGCGGTGTCTGATCTTTCGTTTGACCTGCCGGGCGAGTTGCGGGTTCGACAGATTGCTGGCCCTCACCTCGCCGGGTGGGAGCTGAACGAGCGGGATGGAAGTCGCCAGTTGAAAGTATTTTTCAATCCGGCGATTTCCAGCGAAACATCTCTCGACCTGAAACTGTTTCTCGACAAGCAGCAGGGCGAAGCCGATCAGTCCGTCGATCTTCCCATTATCGCGGCTCGAGACGTGACTCGCGACACGGGGCTGATTGCCGTCCTTGCCGCTGAGACTTTCCAGGTTCGCAGCGGTCAGGTTTCAGGACTGTCTCAGATTGACGCCAGTCAGAAACTGCCATTGCCGGCTGCTGATTCGTCGTCGCCCGCGTCGGTACGACTGGCCTGGCGATTTGCCAGTCGCCCGTTTGCGTTACAGGTGATCGCCGGTCGTCGGCAGCAGCAATCAGTAGCGACAATTCAGCACGCGATTCAGGTCTCTCGTCGTAAGATTCACATGGCCAGCCTGATGCGGGCTTCGCTGAAAGGTGTGCCGCGACCAGGTCTGACGTTTGAACTTCCTGAAGGGTTGCTGGTTCTCAGTGTCGATGCGACGTCCATTTCTGACTGGTACGTTTCAGAATCTGACGACACCAATCCGAGAACTTTGACGATCGAGTTCACCGAGCCGCTGCTGGGGAACGTCGAAGTCGTTCTGGAAGCGCAGGTGACCAAGTTTCCGACTGATCTGGTTGTCGAATTTGCTCCTCCGTTCCCGCTTGAACTAGGCAAGCCGACGTCATACGCCGGCGTCTGGTTCGACGATGCGTATGCTGCTTCACCGGTCGATAGCTACGGCTGGAATCCGATCGATCCTCAGCGAATTCCCGCCGAACTGCTCAAGCGGAACCCGAAACCTCTGCAGTACGCGTTTCGGTCAACCGCCGAACAGGCCGAAGTAATTGGCTTTGACGTCGGTCGAGCGAAATCCCGCCTTGTGGCAGACGCCGTGGTGATGACATCGGTCGCCGATACGTTTCTTGATTACTCACTCGCCCTGAACTGGCAGGTCAGCGACGCTGCTGTCGACCAGTTTACATTTACCACGCCGCTCTGGTTGAAAGACCGGCTTAACTTTACCGGCGGTTCCATCCGGGAAGTCACCAGCGAGGTCGCTGGTGAAAAGGTCCGCTGGACATTGCATCTTCAGGATGCGGTAAAGAATCGATACTTCGTTCTGGCAACAGCGACATTGCCACCGGCGACGAAGAAAGTGGAAACACCCGCGATCGGTTTTCTCGATCCGAAGTTCGACGAATATGGGGATCTCGACGGTTTCTCTCCCATGGAAACTCAGCGGCAGTATGTCCTGCTGATCAACCAGTCGCAGATGCAGTTGTCGTCCCGGCACGAAGCATCGAACGAACCTGTCTCCGCATCGGACATTCCGATCAACGTCGGTCAGTCTCTGCTCGATCAGGCGGCGGAGCTGCTTCGGATTCGCGACTCGGCAAAGCTTCCATCATGGAGTGTTCGCCGTCTGGAACAACAGGCCGGCGCGCCCGCTTCGGTCAACGTCGCAGACTTGACCTTATCGATCGCCACCGACGGCACATGGCGGGGGCAGGCGATCTACACCATCAGAAATCGACGTCGTCAGTTCCTGGGTATTCGGCTGCCGGCTGAATCGCGGCTGCTTTCTCTGTTCGTGAAAGATCAGCCGTCGAGACCGGTCGTCACCAAACTGAATGACCTGCCCGTCCACCTGATTCCGCTTCCTAAGGCCAGCGATTCGGACGTTTCGTTTCAGGTCAAGCTGGTGTATTCCGGTCAGTTCGAATCGCCGTTGCCTGGCGGGTTTACTTTCCGCACGAGCGAGCTGGATCTGCCGGCTCCGAAAGTCGTCACACCCAACGAAAGTGCCGACTTTGGCATTCCGGTTGCGAGGACGCTGTGGAAAGTTCACCTGCCGAAAGGTGTCGACTACTCGGTGCTGGACGTTGCAGATCGGACAAACGTTGGCAGAGCCGATGACGACGAGAGTCGAAAGGCTTATCTGAACTCTCAGTTTTCAGACTTGTCGGAAATGCTGACGATCATCAACGGCAGCGGCTACACCCGCAAATCAAAGAACGTCGCCAGCAACAATCTGAAACAGCTTGAGCTGGGTCTGCAAAACTATCGCGAAAGCTCGGGCGCGTCTGGCAATGATGAGGAAGCCGTCGAGCTTCAACAGAAGATCGCGAAGTTCGAACAGCAGCTGGCCGAGAATTATGAGCAGATCGAGCTGTACGCAAACTCGCCAGCCGATGTTGATTTCGACATGGATGGCGTAACCGTTTTTGACGACCAAAGCGAGGGATCGCAGCGTCAGCAGGTTTTGAGTAACAATTGGGCTCTGGTTACCTCAAACGGCGCTGTTGCTGTGCCACCGAATACGACGGCGGCTCCGCCCGGTCCCCCTGTCACCGAATCCGGACATGGCTTTGTGCCAATGTTCTCGCTGCCGCGCACTGGTGAAGGGAAGCAGTCTTCTTCTCAGGACTCGAAGTCGCTCAGCAGTTACACACTTTCGATCGAAGAAGGCAGAGGACAAACTCAGACTCGATCAAAGAAAGACGCCGAGCAGCAGACAGATCGCTTCAGCGGCAGCTCGCGAGACATGCGTCGTCAGCAAAGCCTGTCCAACGTCGCCGGTCTGAACTCGTTTGTCGACTTCAACAATGGTCAGGGAGTTAATCAGAACGACTCATCAGGACCGATGTCGTCCAACGGCGGAGGGATATTTGGCGGCGTGGGCGGTGGAGGAGGAATGGGCGACGGACAAGCTGACGGTTTGCCTCAGATGTCAGCGAACGTTACCGCAACAGACGGAAGGATGTACGTAAACACCAGCCGAGCACTTGCTCAAACGGAACAACTGACCGGATCATTGATCGCTGAAATCGAAGTCTTGCAGTCGATCAAAAGTCAGGTTGAATCCAACGTGCTCCTTCGGCACCGTTTCGGCCACGACAGGCATCCGCAGTGGACCAAAGTTGGTGGACTCAGCCTTCCGATCGACATTCCGACCAGCGAGCAGTCGGTCAGCTTTTCACGAGTTGGCGGTGAAGCAAAGCTCGCTTTGCAAATCCGTTCTCGAGAGCTGGTCGACACCGGCGTTGGTTTCGTGTGGACGATCGTCTGGCTGGGCATGGCCGCGACGCTGATCGTGACGTTCAGCCGGGTTTCCACTGCGCGTGAGCTGGTACGTCCAGCCGTGTGGATTCTCTTCGTTGGAGGTCTGGTCTGCTTCCTGATTCTACCCGGTGAATTCAGCGGACTGGGATTCGTGAGCTTCCTGATGGGGCTGCTGGCTCTGGCCTCACGATTCGTCCGAGCTGGTCGAACAGCCTGATCCGAAAGTGAAAGTGCACTTTGGCGTTCGTCGCGTCTCTGGCCTTGAAGAGGGCAGACGGCGTCATCACACGCAGGTCATGTCGGGTTGTCAGTATCCACCGCCGCTTACCTGAGGAACCGTCGAAATCCAACGCGATCCTGCGCGCCGTGGGAATTTCTACGAGCTACGATTGGATGCTGAATCAGATCAGCTTTAAGTCGCAGTGTCTTGACCCGGATGGACTCACCCATGGTGACTCAGAACCCGCACGACTCGATTGACTCCTTCCTCGCAGAAGGATTCATCGTCGGAGAAACAAACGGTTCATGGTGTGACGTTTTTCCGCTTCACTCAGCTTCTAAATTGATGGTCGGTCGGGACAGTCATAACGACATAGTAATTCCCGACGTGCGCTGCAGCCGTGAACACTGCGTGTTTCGAAAACTTCACGGCCACTGGTACGTCTGCGATCTGGGCAGTTCGAACGGAACGTTCGTTAATGGGAACCGCGTCGAACGTCTGCAAAAACTTCGTCCCGGTGACCGTATCAAAGTTGCCTCGCAAAAACTGATGTATGCAGCGACCGTGGTTGACCCGCACGAGATCATCGCTGACTTCGCATCCTGTCGTACCGGCACTGCTTAGAATATTTTCAGAATTCGTTTCCGCTGTCCTGCAGGATGGCGACAAAGGAAACAATGGCTGTGCCGGCTCCTGCACAGAAACCATGAAAATGGTCCAGTCGATGGTCATCCCACTTGGTGGGATGAAGCTGGTTGATTCTCTACAGTCCGTCGCCAGCTCGCTCTGAATTCGGAGCGTGGCTGTTTCCGGTTGCGACGCGAAGGAGATTTCAACATGGCTGCTGCGATTATTGATGGAAAAACCGTTGCTGCAGATTTGCGGACAACGCTTGCTGGCGAAGTCTCAACGTTCGTCGAAAGAACAAACGTGCAACCCCACCTGGCTGCGCTGCTGGTGGGAGAAGACCCGGCCAGCGCTGTCTACGTCCGCAACAAACAGCGAGCCTGCGACAAAGCCGGTATCCGCAGCACGCTTCATCGACTGCCAGCAGAAATTACTGAAGCAGGTCTGCTGACGCTGATCAGTCAGCTCAATGATGACCCGACGGTTCACGGGATCCTCGTGCAACTTCCTTTGCCGACACATATCCAGGAGCAGGTCGTCCTTGACGCGGTGACGCCCTTGAAAGATGTCGACTGTTTTCACCCGGAGAACGTTGGCCTGATGGTTCAGGGCCGGCCACGGTTTCTGCCGTGCACGCCACACGGCGTTCAGCAATTGTTGCTGACTTCTGGAACGCAGGTCGCCGGGGCTCATGCCGTCGTGCTGGGCCGCAGCGAGATTGTTGGCAAACCGATGGCGATGATGCTGGTGCAGCGCGGCGAAGCCGCCAACGCGACAGTCACTGTCTGTCACAGCCGGACTCAGGGGCTGGCCGAAATCACAAGGCAGGCCGACATTATTGTCGCCGCAATCGGAAAACCGCGATTCGTTACTGCCGACATGGTCAAACCGGGAGCGGTGGTCATTGATGTCGGCATCAATCGTGTGGATGACAAACTGGTCGGTGACGTCGACTTCGAACCGGTCTCGGAGATTGCATCGGCAATCACACCTGTCCCCGGCGGCGTTGGACCGATGACAATCGCAATGCTGCTGCAGAATACGCTGACCGCCGCAAAGATCAGCGTCGGCATGAATTCGTAGACTTCGTTCGACTCGCTTCGCACCGTCCGCTGAAAAGACATCTGGCTTAAACCATGTCCGCAGGTCCAATCACGCTTGGTCATCACTGGATAGTCGACCTGCACGGTTGCCCGTCGGAACTGCTGGACAATCACGACCTGATTCGTGCCCGGTTAAAAGAAACGACCGACCGATACGGGCTGACGCTGCTCAATCTTGTCAGCAACAGATTTGAGCCTCAGGGGGTGACCGCAGTCGGCTTGCTGGCCGAATCGCACATGTCGATTCATACCTGGCCGGAGCACGGCTACGCGGCGGTCGACATTTTCACCTGCGGGTCGGATCAGACTCTGAAAGCCGCCTGTCGATTTATCGCTGAGTCGCTTCAAGCTGCCGAGACGACTGTGCTGCGTTTACAGCGAGGCTTGCTGATGTCGGACGGGCCTGCTGAGATAATTTCAGACCAGATCAACCTTGCCGATCAGTCGTCATAGCCGGAGCCCCTGTTTCTATCGCGGAGCCGTCTGCTGCGCACGGCGTGGCTGTCCGGGGAATGCCAGGGGCGGAAATGCTGGCGGGCGAGGCGGCGTCAGGGGCAGGGGCTTCAGCGTTCGCACGAACTGTTTGAAAGCGTCGTCGAGATTCGTTGCCGGAATGACTTTGGTCTGCGGATTCGAAGTCGTGCCCGTGACTTCGACCACGACGCCGACAAGATTGGCGACACCGCCGACTAACCCGGCGACTTCGGTCACGATGGGGATCCAGATTTGTGACTTGCGGGTTCGAGAATTCGGCATCACGGAAACGAATTTCAGATTGAGTGAATCATCGAACCCGGCTCGCCCTGTTCCGTGAAGCTGCATTGGCGAACCGACGAGGTCAATCGAACTGAAGTTGAACTGCTCATTCGCAATCTGAAAGTCGACACGACCGTACTCGAAGAACGAGTTGTCCTGCGGCGCGACGGCGAGCGTGTTCAGCACCTGAAAGATGACCGGCATCTCGTACAGCGCTGCCGGGCTGATCTGCAATTGACCTCGTCCTGTAAGATTCTTCGCCTGAGAGCCCGTTCCCTGGACGGTCATCCAGCCGTTCATTACCCCTTCCAGCCGATCACGATTCTGCATGTAGAGCTGCGAGAAACGTTTCAATTGGCCGTGCGACAAATTAATTCTGGCCTGATAATTTGTTGGCTGAGATGTCGTTGCCTGGCTGTTTACGGTCAGGACGCCGCCGACAAAACTGGCCTGAATCTGCTCGCTGGAATCGATCGGTCGATCTGACCCGTTGGGAGTCAGTGCTTCGCGGGAACCGGCACTGAAGACACCATTCTTCAAGGCGAACGGTCCACGGACGTCGTAAAGAACATACTTGTCAAAAATCTTCAGACTGGAGATCTCGAGAATCCCGTTGGCGTCGGCTTCGTACCCGTCCCACGTCCCGGTCGAGATAATCCGACCGGTCACGTCGGTAAAATCGAGTCCCGCGCTGACCTTTCCTTTGTCCAGGTCGGTGGCGATTTCCCAGGCAGCGGTGATTGGATACTGCGGATCGGAAGTCCCTCGAATTTCAAGAAAGCCCGCCAGATTAATCGCCTGATCAGCACCCAGGGCCGAAAATACCGACTTGAGTCCCGGCGACAACGCTCGTTGGAACGATGCATCCGTCACCAGATTTCTAGCAGACAGTTTCGAAAAGGTCGTTCGCCAGTCGCCGTTGAGCTCAGTTCGAACTGTTCCTTCGAGCGTCACTGCCGTCGCGCCGTGTCGAGCGTCGAAAGATTTGATATCCAGTAGCCCGTTGGCAAACGAGTAGCTGGCTTTGATCCCGGTCAACTCGTAGGGAAACATTCGCAGCTTCGCCGTCCCTTCGTCGATCTGGATTTCCGGCAGAGAAATACTGACGGGTTGACCTTTAATCATTCGAACGTCCGTCACCATGCGACGAACTTTTCCACTCGGTGAAAACTCGTGCCACAGCTTCTGTAGATGCGGCGGCAGGGCGATCCGCAACGACTCATCAATCGGGGCTTCCTGAGTCGTAACCCTGAGTTGCAGATCACCGATTCCGGTTGAGGTGAGGTACTGGCCTTCGGCATTGAGCAATGCCTGGCCGTGCGTTCCTCGCAGATCGGTGAAGTCCCAGTCCTTCCCGTCGAAATCCAGCTTGCCTGTCAGATTTTCTACTCGATACGGAAAGCTGCGGAATGCCATCGTGCCAGCCTTCAGGAAGGCGACCATGCTGGGGACCATCTTCTGATCCGGCCCCGGCTTTCGCTCCAGACGGACGTGGGCGTCGGCAAAGCCACTCAGATTCATCGAGTCAAGAACGTTGCGCATTTTCGGATTGAGAGCCGCGTAGAAGTCGTCGTCCAGCGGCAGATCTTCCACGTCGATTTCGAAGACGACCCATGCTTCGGGGCCTGGCTCTTTCACAAAGCCTTTCAGAGTGATTGGTCGATCACCGACTTTTCCTGCCATGTCGATGCGCAGGTCTCTTCCGTCCTGCACGATCGTGCCGACGGCGTCCCGGACCGGGTAAGGAAAAATTTCGTGAATGACCGACGCACGATTTGCTCGGACCAGCAGTCCTTGAGGAATCCACTTTCCACCCGGCGCGGCTACAACAGACACTTCCATGTCGAGTAACCCACTGGGATTGTGGACGTCGTAAATCTTTCCGAATCCGACCGACAGTCGATTTCTCAACCGCTCGTCACAAACGAGTCCGGTAATTTTCAGATTGACCTGTCCGGACGGGCCGGCGTCGGATTCGAGCAGCGAGCCGGTAATGTCAACTTCCGTTGGCCCGTTGATCGCCGTGAGCTTTCGGATGGTCAACTGGCGGCCTACGTACTCGATCTGCCCGGTCAGATGATCCAGCGGAAATGGCAGAGCGGTGTTGGTGATCTCGCCGTCTTTGATGTCAACCAGCAAGCGAACGGTGGGCGATGAACCGGGAACCGGCACACTCACGTTAAAGGCGACATCAAGATCGGCGAGCAATCCGAGAATCGAGTGGCTGCCGCCGATCATCTGTGGAGGAATGCGGTGGCCTCGAGCCGGCATCATCCGACTGCCGGAAGCCTGACGGATTTCGACATGGGAATTGCTCAACGTTGCCGGTCGAAACTCCGCAAAATCGGTCGACGGAGCATTGGCCAGGCCGGCGATTGAAAACGGTGATTTCGACTCCGGGTCTGGCGGCTTCAACATTTCGTCGAGCAGTCGCTGTCGGACGTCGGCCACTTTTTGCGACACCGACGGCTCAAAGCTCGAAACGTAAGCGAGCAACTCGTTGCCAAGTCTGACGTCGGTCAGCTGCCCGTTAAGCGATCCTGTCTTCGTGTCAACATTCAGCCGCCCGTCGATCTTCAACCGCCCGACGCTGGCAATCTGGGCACCACCTTCGATCAGCAGGCTGCGTTTTCCGTTGGGAGTCAGTTTGAGGTTCGCGCTGTCGATCAGGACGGTTGCGGGTGGAGCGTCATTATCCTTCATGATGTGAAGCGTGAGCTGTGCGTTCTGCAGCTCGACCGTTGGCAGGCTTTGCCGTTTGCTGCTTTCAGGCAGTGCAGGCAGCTCGTGAAAATCCCATGTGCCGTCCGGAAAACGGGTGGCTTCGATGTGAGGCTGCAGCAGTCGCAGATTCTGGACGATCACTTCCTGGCGGTTAAGCAGCGCTTCACGATCAAGGTCGACGATGGTGTCAGGAAGATCGATCAACGGCCGTTCCGCGTTGGGAAGCGTCAGTGCAAACTGTTCGACGTGAATCTGCCCGGACCAGTCGAGTCGGCAACGCCCCAACTGGAACTTCAATTCCGGATGCCACGCTTTGAAAACCTCGGCAACTTTTTCATGAAGCAGGCGGTCGGCGTTCGACCAGTAATAGTGGGCAGCCCAGCCAGCGGCGCCGGCAGCCACCATCAACATCAAAGCCAGCCACATAATCGTTCGTCGAAGAGTCTTCATCAGGACCGTCCTCCTGACTCGGACGCCGGCGTTGTCGACGTCACCGGACGTCGACGAAACCAGTCATAAGCGGCGAGGCATCCAGCGGCGGAGAGAATCAGCAGTGGATACTCGGCCGGCAGTCGATAGCGGAGCGAGCCGACAAACACCGAGTGAATCGCCGTAAAGTAAATCACGGGGCCGACCGTCAGCAGAAGGCATCGCACGTCACCTCTGCGGCGAACGGCAGCGAACATGGCAAAACCGACAGTCGGGATAAAGAAGGCCGCGACAATCAGACAAAGCCACCACTGGCGAAACTGATCAGCGTTCGGCCACGGCTTCCACAACCGGCCCACCTTGATCAGCCCAAGTTGAATCGCGCGACCGGGATTTTCACGTACGAATTCCCAGGACCGTCGGCGGTACTCGTGGTCCATTTCGTACTCGGTCATCGTCGCGAGCAGATTGTCGTTCTCGAAAAATTTCATGTCACTGTCGCCGGTCGCTCCCGGATGAAGACCGTCGTAAAGACTTGGTCCAACCCAGAGCGTCGTGGGAATCGCATGGCCCGTGACCTGCGAGTTACGAATGGTCCATGGTGCCAGCGCCGCGGCCAGTCCGCCAATAACAAAGACACACTCCAGAGCCTTTGCTGTCATCACGGCTCCGGTCGAACCGGTCGCGTAGTGCCTGCGGCCCGCCCATGTCATCAAAAAATGGGTTGCACAAAACAGCGGAGCTGTCAGCAACCAGGACGGTCTGACATAACACGCAGCCCCCACAGCGACCCCGGTTCCGAACGCCAGCCAGAGCCGCCAGCCCGAACGCGTCGCGGCAGCAACAGCCTCGGGATTTTCTGATCCGAGCAGCGGCCATCCCGCGCCAAGTTTCGCCATCAGAATCAGACTGACCAGCAACGTCGCCGCGAACAGTGTCTCGCTGAGAATCAGGGGGCTGAACCCGACGAACGTTGGCGACACCGCAGCAAGAAACGCGGCCAGCAATCCCGTTCGTTCATCGATCAGCAGCGCTCCCAGAAAATACACCATCCAGCACGCTGAGGTGCCGACACAAGCCTGCCACAGTCGAGCCGGCAGCAGCCGATGCCCGCCGAGCTTGATCGAGGCCGCCAGGAACAACGGATAACCAGGCATCCGCATCGCCCGCCGGGGCGGTGTGTAGATCGAGTAGTCTTCTCCAGCCGCCAGCTTCTGACCGAGTTCCCAGTAACCGGCAGCGTCTCCCGCGATCAGAAAATCACGGCCTGCTGACTCAAGATAGGTGTGTACCGAGAGCGCAGCTCCGATACGGAGCCCCAACGCCAAAAGCAGGACCCAGAAGACTTTCTGTTTCACGCTGACTCTGTCGAATCCCTTCGTGCGAGTTCAGACACCAGTTCACGGCGACGGAAAACTGACGGTCACAGCTGGCCGCCGCGGCCTATTTTGACCAGTTCTGACGCAAACAATCAGAAGCCGCATCACCATTCAGACGACGCCGACTTCGAGAGCGGGATCGTACGGCGGCTGGAAAAAAGCCGTCAATATCGCGTTTCAACGTCCCCACGCGGGTGAATCAGAAATCACCGACGAGGCTGTCTGCGACGGGCTGTGACCTGAGACAGATTGCCCTGCCTGCCGCTGCCGAACGAGCTGGTTTGTTGTCTTCTTTATTGGCAGGCATACTGGTGTCCTGACTGGCAGTACCGAGGACACGGACAGGCGACGCCTGCAACGGAACTGCCGCGATCGCTCAGCCTCCCGTGACGAACGCCTATGTCCCGCGACGACCGTCTACACCACCTGCTGCGGGCTCGGGACTGGCAGGATCGGCCGGAGCTGGAGCATCTTTGCGACTGGTGGCGGGACATTGGCGGTGGGCTGGTCGCGCTGGTTGGGATTGGTGGAGCGGGCAAGACGGCCACGATTGATCGCTTCCTGCAGATTGTTCCCGGCGGCTCGGCAGACCCGCTTGATCCGATGCAGGCTCCGCCGCGGCGTTCCGGGCTGCCGGCCACCGTCGATCCGTTCATCTTCTCGTTCTACGACGTCCCCAACGAAGACAGCTTTTTTGTGGAACTCGCCGGCTGGCTAAGCCGCGTCGCCAGCGACTGCCGACCCGCCGCACTGGCCGCAGACGGCGGCGAAAAGATTTCGCTGGCACACTTCACCCAGTGGCTGGAGAACCTCGCCCGCCGGCGAGAGCGCAAGCTGCTGGTGCTCGACGGCCTCGAAAAAGTGCAGGACGACGGGCGGCGATCCGGCATGTACGGGCACATTCTCGACGGCCGGTTGCGGAACCTGCTGCTTGACATCGCGGAAGGTCGCTTCGGACGCCTGGCCGTCGTCGTGACCACACGCTTCGACCTCTACGACCCGGCAGCCGAAGGCGTGCCGTACTACTGGCGGACGTTTGTCGAAAGCCTCGCGGTCGAAACCTGCGTGAACCTGCTGCAGGCTCGCGGCGTGAAAGAGCCGGATGACAAGCTGCTCAAACGCCTGGCCATCGATCACGGCTGCCACGCGCTGACGGTGGACCTGATCGGCGGCTACATCGGCGAGTTCTGCGACGGCGACGTCTCGAAGCTGAAGCCGCTGGGCGAGATCGATCTGTCGGACATCGACATCCGCCTGCATCCGCGTCGCAAGGCGGTGATCGAACAGGAGCGCCGCTTCGCGCGCGTGGCCGAGCGGTATCAGGAAACGCTGAGCGAGCAGGAACCGGCGACGCTGGCGTTGCTGCAGCGGCTGTGCCTGTTCCATCTGGGAGTGGACGCGGCCACGCTGACCAGCATCTTCACAGGCGACGATGAGCAGACCCTCAACGTCGCCGGCCCGGCCCTCGCCGCCCTGACCGCCGATCAGCTCCAGCAAACGCTCGACCGCCTGACCGCGATGAAACTGGTCGAAGTAGGGCCGGTTCCCACCGACCAAGACGATAACGCGACCGATCGGCCGGTAGGAAACGGCCCTACATTCACCATCCACCCCGCCGTGCGGGACGGCTTCCTGTCGGGCATCGCCGAGCGCGACCGCACCGCCGGCCACGAGGCCGCACGAGCCGGCCTGACCGCCGCTCTGGGCGACTCACCGGGCGAGAATCCGTCCGCTCCCGCGATACTCGACCTTCTGGAAGAAATCGTCCACCACACGCTCCAGTCCGGCCACGTCCAGGAAGCCTGGGACGTCTACTGGAACCGGATCGGCGGCGGGCGAAATCTGCTGTGGCGTCTGGGCGCGTATGAGCGAGGTGAGCGGCTCTGCCGGGCGATTGCGGGTGGCCAGCCACCTGAATCGATTCCCTCCAACCTCACAGATGCAGCCGTCCAGGCGGGACCGCGAGGTTCCCACCAAGCCGATCAACGTGATCACAGCGGCTCAGCAGGAGCTTCGCCCTCCCCGTTCGAGGCCCTGCCCGAATCCACGCAGGCGATTTTCCTCAACGAGTGGGCTCTGTATCTGAGCCAACTCGGCCGCCTCGAAGCCGCCGCACACTGTCATGAACTTCATCTCGAAGTTGAGATGCAACGGGAAGATTGGAAGAACTCGACGATCACCAACCAGAACCTGTGCGACGTCCGGCTGCTGTCCGGTCGGCTGCTTGAGAAGGGTGAAGAGGGAAGTGACAAGCGTGAAACAACGTCACCAGTCACCCTTCTCTCTTCATCCTTCCCTGAATCGCTCCGGCTGGCCGAACTCGCCGACGACGCGCAAGAGCGGCAGAACTCGTACGCGTCTCGCGGCCACGCCCGCGCGTTGCTGGGCGAGGTTCCGGCCGCCCTGTCCGACTTTCACACAGCCCTCGACTGGCAGCACAAAGACGAAGGCGACGATGAGCGACCGCTCTACAGCGGTCGCGGCATCCGGCACACCGACCTGCTCGCCCGCCTGGGCCGCCGCAAAGAATCGCAGCGACTGACCGAGGCGAATCAGGAGATTTGTTTGCAAGTATTCGGCGCAGGAGACGCTGATCCCGACGTTCCGCAATGCCGGCTCATCCTCGCGTCGCTGCAGCTCGACTCGGGCGACGTGTCTGCGGCGGAGCGGCAGTGTCACGCGGCTCGAGACTGGGCGCTGGCCCGCGACGCCAAACAAGTGCTCTGCTGGTCCGCTCTCGTCCAGGCCCGCATCGAACTCGCCAAATACAAGCAAGCAGGGTGGGCACTGGACGCCGCACAATCCTCGATCGATACCGGTGTGCCACTGGCTCTGCCAGTGCCTGACAGCAACGGTGGCCAGCAACTCGCGAACTCACCGACTGATTTGACAAAGACCGAAAACACTGGCAAAGCCAGTGGCACACATCGCCAATTCTCCGCCGCACAGACAGCGATCGATGCAGGCCTGAAGATCGCCCAGGCCTGCGGCTTCAGCCTCTACCATATCGACCTGCACGTCGAACTCGCCCGGCTGAGGCTGCTGCAAGGAAAGCCGTCCGAGGCCCTCGCCGCGCTCCGCACCGCTCTGGACGAAACCCGCCCGAAGAACGCCGAGACCGGAGAACCCGAACTCCTCGCCGCCCTCGACCCCAACTGCGGCTACGCCTGGCCCGTCCCCGAAGCCCTCCAACTCCGAGCCGAAGCACTGCTTCTCCAAGCCGCTCAGGAATGTGGATCAACCACCGATCCAGAATTCGTAGTCACAACAGTTGATCAGTTCCTGCGTGATCTGGATGTGGTTTGTGATGAGCTTCGCGAGGCGACAGAAGCAAAACCTGCTTTCAAATACCCCAATGCCACGCTTCAGAAAATGATCGATGGGCGGCCAGAAAAAGCGAGAGCCTCGATTCAACAACTCGTCCAGCAGCTGGAGTCACGGCTTCCTGAGGACATTGATAAAGCACTCAAGGAATTGAAAATCTTCTTCGACCAGCGAATTGACCGAACCAACGTCGACAAAGAGTTGCAGCGATGTACTGCGTTGATCGATCACTTCAGAACGACACTTACGATGTTTCGCCAAAGTGATGGTTTTGCCGCGGCTGTCAACTTGCGGGCGCAGGCAGTGGGCAATCTCACCGAAGCCCTCGAACTCTGGCAACCACTCCACGATCCGGAACCAGAACGCGACGACCAGAACTTCAAACTCAACGGCAAAGAATACAACTACAAGGCCGCCGAAACCCACCGCATCCACACCGACCTCGAAGTCGGCATCCTGACCCGCTACCCCATCCAACCTGCAAAGACTGAAGAAACAACATCCCAGGAGTCGGCTGTGATCAACGCCGCAGAGATCACCACAACAGATTCATCAGGGACACAAGCCATGCGCGATCAGGTTTTCATCAGCTACAGCCATCGCGATAAGGAGTGGCTCGACAAACTGCACGACACGCTCAAGCCGCTGTTGCGGAAACAGACGATCGACGTCTGGGCGGATACCCGGATCAAAACCGGCGCGAAGTGGAAGACCGAAATCACAAAGGCACTCGCCCGAGCCCAAGTCGCCGTGCTGCTGGTGAGCCGCAACTTTCTGGCGTCGGACTTCATCGCTGACAAAGAGATCCCGCCGATTCTGGCCGCCGCCGAGAACGAGGGGCTGACGGTCGTGTGGGTGCCGATCGGAGCATGCCTCTACGAAGAAACGGAGATCGCCGAGTACCAGTCCGCGATCGATCCCGCGACACCACTCAAGTCACTGCCCGAAGCCGAGCAGGACGCGGCACTGGTCGAGATCGCCAGAAAGATCCGCAACGCGGCCAGCAGTCCATCGTAAGAGACTTTCCAGAGCACTTTCAGAATCGGTTTTCAGAGTTCTGCACGAGGGCCACGAAGGAAGCAATGGCGGTTTCGGGTACCAGTTCCTGCACAGAAATCATGAACGTGGATCAGGTCTCAACGTTGTTCGGCTCTGAATATTGTCTCGCGACTTGATCAGGCGACGTGGCGGAGGGCGTCGATCGGGCTCATTGTTGCGGCGCGGCGGGCCGGGTAGAGGCCGAAGACGACGCCGACGAAAACCGAGATTCCGAACGCCAGCGGAATTGACCACGGCAGGACGATCGGGTCGACGGCTTTGATGGACTCGGGCATCGACTCCATCATCTCTGGCGCCAGCTCTGTCAGGCCCCAGCGCAGCGCATTGACCATCCGGCCACAGGTCAGGCCACCCAGAATTCCCGTGATGCCGCCCGCGACGGACAACAGAACGGTCTCGATCACGAACTGTCGCGTGATGTCTCGACGTCGGGCTCCCAGAGCGCGGCGGATACCGATCTCGCGAGTTCGTTCCGTGACGGTTGCCAGCATGATGTTCATGATTCCGATCCCCCCGACGATCAGTGAAATGCCAGCAATCAGCCCCATCATTCCCATAAACATCAGCCGCGAATTGCGTGCCTGCTCCAGCAGTTCCAGCGGCACACCGACGGTGTAATCTTCGAACTGGTGCGTCTGCCGCAGTGCCTCGGTGACCGCTTCGCCAGTGGCAATGGCGTCGTCCTGGTCTTTCAAACGCAGAGTGATCTGCGAGACGCCACGGCCGCCGTTATTTCCGACCGAGTATGCGTCACCGAATCGCTGCCAGAACGTTTCGATGGGGATATAGACATTGTCCGAAAAATCCTGGCTGCGGCTGGCCCCTTTGACGCTTTCCAGTTCTGTTCTCGCCGCGACGACGCCGACGACGCGGAAGAAATCACGGTAGATGCGGACCGTCTTTTGAAGCGGATCCTCGTGCCGAAACAGTTCGTTCGCCAGTTCCTGAGTGAGTACGCAGACCATCTCTGACGTCTCGTTGTCATGGTCGTCGAGGAATCGTCCACGCGAAACTTCCAGTGAATACAGCTCAAGGTACTCGGGAGTGCACGCGTTGATTTCGGTTCGAGCCAGACGCCCTCGATACCCCAGTTCCTGTCCCGTGCGGCGGCAGAATGGAATGGCCATTTCGATTGACGGGATCGTTGCTTCCAGATGTCGGCAGTCTTCGTCCGTCAGCCCGTAATAATAAATCTTACGTTCCCGCAACTGCTCACTTGGCGGTCGCGATGTCGTGAGGATGATGTTGTTGGCACCGAGTTCCTCGATCTGCTCCTGAGCCTTACCGGCGATCCCCTGACCAATCGCCAGCAGCCAGATCACGCTGGCAACGCCGATAAAAATGCCGAGCACCGTCAGAAGAGAACGCAACGGGTGCAGCAGCAGACTCTTGAGTCCGACACGCAGGTCACGCAGCAGCATCGCCACTCGTGACGGTCGCTTTCGAGATCGCCGCTTGTGGTGTTCGTTCGTCGTGGATGTGTCTTTCCGGGCAGTGATTACGGAAGCTTTCGACACCGGACGCAGAACTTCGTCCTTCTCGATCACGCCGTCGCGCAGACGGACGATTCGTCGCGCACGCGCGGCAACTTCTTCCTCGTGAGTCACCATCACGATCGTCGCCCCGTCGTTGTTCAGTCGGTCGAACAGGTCGAGGATTTCGTTGGTCGTGGCAGTGTCCAGGTTGCCGGTCGCTTCGTCGGCGAGAATGAATTGCGGTCGGTTCGACAGACTTCGCGCGATGCCGGCTCGCTGCTGCTGACCGCCGGAAAGCTCGTTGGGGCGATGTCCCAGTCGGTTGCCCAGTCCGACTTCGTCAGCCAGTGCGCGGCAGCGGTCGCGATCTTCCTCAGAAACGCCGCCCTGGTACGCGAGTGGCACTTCGATGTTCTCCAGCACGGTCAGCTGTTGAATCAGGTTGTAGGCCTGAAACACGAAGCCAATGCTGCGAGCGCGAATCGCAGACAGTTGATCGTCACTGAGCGTCGCGACGTTCTGACCACCGAGGTGATACTCTCCGGAGGTCGGTCGATCGAGGCAGCCCAGCAGGTTGAGCAGCGTGCTCTTGCCGGAACCGGACGGCCCCATGATCGCGACATAATCGCCGACCGGGACATCCAGATTGATACCCTGCAACACTCGCACGGTTTCACTGCCGAGTTCGTAGTCCTTGCACAGGTCTCGAATCAGGAGCGCGGATCCGGCAGGCGAATCTGAACCTGCGGGCTCAAGCGTGTCGGGTCGGGCAACGGACACGGTACTCATGACTGAGTGCTGCGTGTGCTGCTGGCCTTTCCTTTAGCCATGCCTTTTTTCTTCGCCGATTTCTGGTCGGGCGATTCCGGGGCAATCGTCGGTGCCGGAACAGACATTTCTTCGTCCGTTGATTCTGTTTGAGCTCCCGCATTCTCCGGCAGATCGAGCACCTTCAGAATCTTTTCGGTGTTGGGCTGCAGCACGACGGCCTCGCCAGGTTCAAGTCCATCCAGAACAACGATGGTGTCTTCGTTGGATGATCCGACCGTGATCTCGCGAGTCGACAGCGAGCCGTTGGAGTCGGGGACCGCGCAGAAAAAACGACCGTTGCGACCGATCACTGCCTGGTTTGGAATCTGAATCGCACTGTCAATTCGCTCGGCCAGGACATCGACCTGAGCGGTCATGCCGGGCCGCAGACCTTCCGGCGGATTTTCGATGTCGATGTCAACTGCGTACTCCTTGATGTGAGCCATGTAGACGCTGTAGCTGGGGATTGGATATTCGCCCACTCCGACGACGTGACCGGCCAGTTTCAGGTCGGGCATGGATTCGAGAATGATGTCTGCCCTCAGGCCCGGCTGCACGAAGCCAATACGTGACTCGTGAACCTTCGCGACGACGCGCATTTTGCTGTCGTCGGGAATGCGGATGATGACCTGTCGTTCGCGAACCGGACGACCTTCGGCAACGAGCAGGTCCCCTGAGGAACCCCGTCGCTCCTGATCGTTGGCGTGAACAATTTCTCCGGCAACCGGTGAGACGATTCGACACTTCCTGATCTGGTCTTCAATTTCGGCGAGTCGCAGTTCGTCCAGTTCGAGCGTCTTCAATCGCGACTTCAGGCGTGCTTCTGCCGTGGCCAGATCGGCCTTCATCTGGGTCAGCACTTTGGTCTTCGTAAAATCACGCAGCACTCGGAGCTTAGTCTGCGAAACGCCCAGATCTTTACGGGCCTTTTCGACGGCGAACTCGTCCGCTTCCAACTGAGCTTCCGGAATGTAACCGCGGTCGGCCAGTCGCTTGCTGTAGGCAAGGTACTCTTCGGCTCGTCGCATATTTTCCTGAGAAACGAAAACTTCACTCTCCTGCTGCTCTTCCTGTTCAAGGTACGAGCCCTGTTCGTACTCCTTCAGGCCCAACCGAGCGGCATCAACTGCGGCCGTCGCCTCGATGGCCTGAGACTGGCTGGTGCTGACGATGATCTGTTGCTGAATCAATTCCTGCTGCAGCTGCGCGTCATCAAGTCGAACGATCAACTGACCTGCTTCGACCGTTGAACCCTCGGGGGCGATTTCCAGAATCTGTACGCCGTTGGATGATCGAGAACGGACCTCGCAACGAACCTCAACATTGCTGGAACTCTGCACTTCGCCACGTTCCAGCACTCGATGCTCGAACTTGTCGCGGACAACTTCTGCGGTCAGGTAAGTCAGTTTCTCTTCGTCACTCAGAAAGTTGGCAAACAGACCGGACAGGCTGTTTGAAGCAAACTGTGTCGCCGTCGCGCCAACGGCCAGCAGCGTGACAACTCCCAGCAGTATTCCGGTCATCGTGGAACCGTGACGGAAGTTGTGTTTAAGAGAGTCGGCATGTGTCGATGCACGACGCGCGGTCCGAAGATGGATGCGTTTCATGAGTCACTCACACAGGCAGAGGACCGAGTCAGCCGGTCCAGACGGAAGGAGCACACGAGGATGCGTGCAGGTAGGGTGGGAGAAGCGATTTACGGCTTCCAGGTGGTCGGGTGGAGCATCGAGGCTATCAAACAAATCCGGCCGTGTCAGCCCTCCGGCATAAACACGCGGCTCTGTTTTCAGCCATTCCCGCAGGAGAGTTATCGGCTGTGAGTTTTCGCGCCGGTCATGCTCGGCGCGAAAAATTACACACTCTCTGGTACTTTGCCTGATTATTCAGCGTGAGATCGTCTGGCCGGCTGGTCCGAATCTGCCACCGACGTCGGTTTCCAGTGGCCTCGGACACGCCCGGGAACCGCCTTCAGAGCCGCTCGGGTTGACTCGGTCGATGCTCTTTCTGACTCAGCTGGAGTCGGAGTGACGATTGGGCCAGGGTCACGCCACAGTCCTTCGTTGTCCAGCTCCATCGTCCCAAGTTCGAAGTCGAGCAGCAGGCGCAGAACCTCATAATTGACCCACACGTTGAGGAAATCGTTCTGAGCGTCCAGCAAGTCAGACAACGCCGAAACCAGGTCGCGGGCGGCGGTCGGTGAACTTCGTGCTTCCTTCTGGCCGGGTGGAGGCGGTGGGTTGAGTTTGATTCGCGAAAAGTCGACCTGAGCAATCGCCACCTGAACTGCAGCCCGCCGGACTTCGAAGTTGATCTGGCTGAGATCGACGATTCGCAGCGTGTTCCGAATACTTTGAGTGACGCGATCTTCAAACAGCATGTAGTCGCGTCGGGCCCGCTGATAATTGATGAGCGTTTCGCGGTACTGGTTCCGCTCGGCAAGCCGCGTCACGGGCGTATCGAACTCCAGCCCGAAACTCAGCCGGCTCCCATCAGAATGAAACTCAGTCACGTTGTCGCCGCGCGTTCTCGCCTGCCCGTTGATCACCAGGTCGAGGTCGCTTTCCAGGTTGTTCGCGTCCACTTCAATCTGCCGCCAGACATCGACCAGATTCGCTCGCGCGTTCATCCAGTCAAGCCGCCTGGCCCGAGCAATCTCGACGGCGTCATTCGGTTTCAGATCAAGCGGGATCAGCACGACTCCCTGCAGTCGTGTCTCGGCCTGAATGAGCGACAGTTCGAGCAGCAGGTCCGAAAGTCTGGTCGCATCTTTTGTCAGCTTCTCCCAGACGTCTTTGGCCACAACGTCTTCACCCGCGATGCTCGACTTCGCGAGTTCATCCCGGTTGCTGGCGAATTCTTCTTCAATGGCCGGCAGCCGCTGCGCGAGGTACTCCAGTCGTTGTTCGAGAATCGGCCGGTCGTAGATTCGCGGGTCGACATCGGCCTGGGTTTCTTCAACCTGGAAGCGGACTCGGTCGAGCTGAGCCAGCCGTTCCGGAATCAGCGGTTGCAGTTTTCTGAAATCGTCACGGGCGGACGCGACGCGGTCGGCAACACGTACGTCGAAAGCGGCAAACTGTGCGGCGGACTTTCGTAGCTGTTCCGGTTGAGGCGTGTCGCGTTGCCTCTTTAAAGCGTAAAGTAAAGGGGCAAGATCATTCTGAAGCTGCGACAATTCGGGAGCGATGAGCGTGAATCGGTCGAGCAGTGGGTCAGTAATTTCCAGCGGAAGGTCCGGCGGAAGCCCGAGTTCCACTTTGAAACTGTCGACACGCGACTCGTAACCCGCACGGGCCGCAAGCAGACTGCTCTGGCCATTCAACAACGCTTGCCGCGCCTGATCGACCTGCAAGCGGTTGGTCCGATTGGCTTCGTACGCCGCTTCCAGTTGAGCCAGACTGTCTCGCAGCGCAGCGATGTTGGAAACCTGATTCTGAATCTGCTGCTGGTCCTGCAGCAGGCCGAGAAACCCGCCGGCATCGGCTGCACCGTTTCGACCGCTCGGCGATCCCGCGATTACTCCAAGCCCCGCCTGGCCAACAGCTCCGCGACGATTCGGACCCGGCCCGGAATTTCGACCGGTGGCAATGTCGACATAAAAGCCTTGTCGGAACTGCTCCATCTGCCGCACATTTCCCAGCAGTGTCCGTTCGCTTTGAGTCAGTCGTTCGAGCACTCTCGCGCGGCCACCAAATCTCAGCAGCGGCTGAATCAGCGAGAAGTCGAAGGTCGACCGCAACATGTCGCCGTCGCCACCAGCGAACTCCCACACAATCGAATTGGCGAGTCCGAAAAACAGCTCACCACCTGTCGCGGTCAATTTTCGAACGGCGCCGCTGGTCGTCGTTGCCAGTTCACTGCTGCCTGGTCCAGAGGTCCGATCGCGGCCCTGGAAGTCAGCACCGGTAACATTGCCGGCGGCAAACTGATGATCAAACCGAAACCGCTCGAAAGTGACATCCAGCGCGGAGAGATAAAGGTCTTCAAGACTCGTCTGATAGCCCCGTGAATTTGTCCGAGCCACCTTGACGGCGTCGCCCAGCGATAACACGACAGTGCCATCTTCGGCCCGCGGCAGCGAATCGAACCACGTTCCCGCATCGACTGATGCTTCAGAGCCGGCTGAATGCCATCCGCCGAATCCGCTGTGGCCATCGACTTCGTGCATGAACGCGTGCGACGCCGGATCGTCGCGCGGCATGGGAGGCTGGTCTGGATCCGAGTGGTATGCCATCCGGGATTCCGGTCGCGGATCGGCAAGTCCGTTGTCGAGGTAGCCCCCCTTCTCAGCGAGCGTCTCGGCAACTTCCTCGTCGGCCTGATTCCGATACCACGTGCGCGAACACCCTGCCGGGGCGAAGCAAAGCACCAGCAACAGCCACCACACGGTTTGTATGAATCGAGAATTCCGTCGCATGTTCCCCGCACGTCAAAATTTGACTCACGCCAGGACCGGGTGACGCGCCACCATCCGATTCGGTATCGACAGATCGCGTGCAAAACTTTGCCGGTAATGCCGACTTGATCGATAATCCGGCCTTCCATTGCGAGCTTTGACCTGCGACGACGCCTTCTGCCTGCCACTGCCGGACGAGCTGGTTTGTGGCGGTCATCGGTCGCTGCACGATTCTCCCTTTTCAATCGTGTCGTCCGACTCCTTCTGCTTTTGCGGCCATTGTGGATTTGTCGTCAGGAAACGCAGTACCGGGAGTACGTCAGGAATGCTTGAGGTTCAGGCATCTTTGATCTCTGTCGGCATTTGTCCTGTCGTCCATTCCCGGAGCTGGATCGTTTAGATCTGGCCTGAGTTTCAAAAGGGGCTGTTGTGGAACTCTCGAAAATCCTTTGCGGTCTGACGTTGCTCTTCGGGCTGAACGCCTCGGTTTCAGCCGACGATTGGGCTCGGTTTCGAGGACCGAATGGCTCGGGTGTCAGTTTAGATGCAACGCCGACTCCGGTTGAGTGGAGCCCTGACTCGAACATTCGCTGGAAGGCTTCACTGCCTGGCGAAGGCGTTTCCAGTCCAATCGTGATCGGCGATCGAGTTTTCGTGACGTGCTATTCTGGGTACGGCGCGAACTTTGGAAAGATCGAAGACCTGAAGCGACACCTGGTTTGTGTTGAGCGGAGTAGCGGGAAGATTCGGTGGCAGAAGTCGGTCGACGCTGTTCTGCCCGAAGACTCCTACAGCGGAATGGGAATTCCAGCACACGGTTACGCGTCGCACACTCCCGTCAGTGATGGCGAACGCGTCTACGTTTTCTTTGGCAAGTCCGGCGTTCTTGCATACGACATCGACGGTCAACAACTCTGGCAGAAGAGTGTGGGGACTGAATCGGATCGTCGACGATGGGGTTCCGCGTCAAGCCCCATTGTGTACGACGGAAAGGTTATCGTGACGGCCAGCGCCGAAAGCGAATCGCTCGTTGCCTTGGATTGTGAGACGGGCAAAGAAGTCTGGAAGCAGGCAGCTTCGGGACTTGCCAATGTGTGGGGAACACCCCTGCTGGTGAAAGTTGACGACGAGCGAACCGACCTGGTTCTGGGTGTGCCATACGAGATCTGGGGGTTCAATCCCGACTCTGGCAAGCTGCGATGGTTCAGCGAAATCCCGGCCGGCGACCAGTACAGCTCCAGCGTCGTCGCCGTGCAGGACGTGGTGTACTCAATCGAGGGTCGCGGAGGCGGGTCAGCAGCCGTTCGGGCCGGCGGCAAAGGCGACGTGACGAAGTCCCACAAGCTCTGGTCGAGTTCCGATTCGAGCCGGTTTGGAACGCCGGTTGTCTACGAGGATCGCATCTACTTCTTCTCCGGGAGTGTCGCCGGTTGCAGCGACGCAAAGACAGGAAGGAAGATCTTTCAGGGGCGTCTGGAAGGAGGAACTGGCAGTGGTGACGACGGCGGCGGGCGAAGTCGATTCGGGCGAGGCGGAGGAGGAAGCGATTATTCTTCGCCGGTCATCGCTGACGGAAAAGTCTACTACGTGCAGGGATCAGGTACGTGCTACGTGCTGAAGGCGGGCGACAGGTTCGAGCAGCTCGCCGCCAACTCGGTCACGACCGACCGGGAATCATTCGGAGCGACGCCGGCCATCAGCAACGGCGAAATCTTCCTGCGGTCCGACAAGCACCTCTATTGTGTGGCGGAAACGGCGAAGTAATCGGAGGCCGTTCCAGCCGGACCCGGCTCGGAGGCTCGGTCAACAAACGCGACATCCAGCCCTGCGAAGAGTGTCCCTTTGACTGATAAGGGACACCCGACTGGCTGATAAGAAAACTCGGTCTGATGATTTCTCTGGTCGACTGATGACGTCGAATTCCGGCGGGGATTAATGAGCGGCGGACACAGTCGTTTCCTCAGCAGCCGAAAATTCTGCCGGAGCGTTGTCGAAGTCTGACCACGGGGCCTTGCCGGCTGCCATGGCGGAACGGGCCGAGTGACCAGTCTGAGCTTTCACCACCAGTGAGAATGCTTCGCCATCGATCGGTTCGAAGAACTCGCGGAACCAAAGCATGTTCGCGATGTGAGCCTGCGGCGAATACAGCCTTACGGAAACTCCACGGTCGGTGTAGTCATACAGCATCCCGAAGAAGCCGCTCGGGATGTACTTGACGAATGTCAGATCGACGCCAATGGCTTTCCGCTTTTCGGTCTCAACAAGTCGTGCGAGAGTTTCACGAAGCAACGACAGGTCGGCACCATCCCAGATTTCCATTTCGCCCATCACGACGACATGGAATCCGTCGCGGATGTCGATCGAACTTTTTTTCTTTCTGGCCATTGTCCGTTACTCCTGTTGTACTTCTGGCTGTCGGCGACTGCGATGAGCTGCGATGTCAACCAATGCAAACTCAAGGCCGAAACACGACTGCCATGATCTCGATACCCACCGCAGTGGCTCTAAGACATTGAACTGAAACGAGTTCAAACTTTGAGCCACACAAAAACGGAACGCCGGCAACGATTCCCTGTTGACTTTGGACAACGTCCTGACGTCTTCAGTTCCCTTTGAACAACGAATTCTGGCCCATTGGTTCAACCGGAATTCATAAACCTACGTGACAATTCATCAACTTGATGGGAAAGAGAACGCAGAAAGGTTGCTGACATAACGCAAGCCCGGCAGCGAACTATCGATTCGTATGCGCAGGCACCATGCAGGCAGAGTCGGACCGTTTCGAATCGCGCCCTACGTTGAAACCGGCGCACCGGGTAGAGAGTCCCCGTGGTGGTTCGAAGACTGGACCGAAAACTCCGGAGCGGGCTGGCGGAACCCGTCAACGCTTCGGTGGGTCGCGGTAGTCAAGCGGCGGCTTTTGCCCATCGATCATCAGAGACTGGTAGCTCTGGTTGCCGATCCGCCGCTGGTGCTCAAGCTTTCCTGCCTCAAGCAGATCAGGCTTCGTGTAGAGATCCCACGCGGACGCCGCAAGCACTCTTGCTGCCAGGTTCAGCCCTTTGCGACCAATAGTTGAGCCGCCCGCTGCGACCGCCTGCCAGGAATGAGCGGGTGTACCAGGAACCCAGCAGGCCGTCGTAAAACCGGTTGTTGGAACCTGCCAGGAAACATCACCTACGTCGGTCGAGCCTTTCCCGACAGTCCCGCTGCGATCTTCAATTTCGCGAATCGATGTCAACGGATCCGGCGAATCGAGCGTCGCCTGAAGTTTCAAAGCGAACTCGATCTCCGAATCGTCGTATTCGAGGTCGCAGATTTCCCGCAAATTCCGCATCGTGACCTGCGAGAGTGCGTTGTTCGGAAGGATTTCCCGAATGCCGCCTTCAAAGCGAATTTCAAGCCGAGTCTCCGTTGCCAGTGCTCCGCCTTTTGCACACAGCACGAGCCGTTCGTAAAGCTGCCGGACGACTTCGCCTTCGGGGTGCCGGATGTAGTAATAGACTTCGGCGAAATCCGGGATGACATTGGGTGCTCGCCCACCGGCCGTGATCACATGGTGAATTCGCGACTGGTCCGGAGTGTGCTCTCGCATTAATTCGGCGGCGTAATTTGTCAGAGCAACCGCATCGAGCGCCGACCGTCCCTGCTCAGGAGCTGCTGCAGCGTGAGCAGCTTTTCCGTGAAACCGAAACTTGACCGCCATACGAGCCAGCGTTGATCGATCTCCGGCTGAGTTCTCATGACCAGGATGCCAGTGCAGGATGGCGTCGCAGTCGGTGAAGGCTCCGGCCTGAGCCATGAAGACTTTTCCGCTGCCGCCTTCTTCCGCCGGGCATCCGTAAAAGCGAACAGTGCCTTTGATTTTCCCGGCCTTTATCTGCTCGGCAATGGCGATGGCTGCGGATGCCGAAGCGGCCCCATAAAGATGATGCCCACAGCCATGTCCGTAGCCGCCTTCCTGAGCGGGCTCGCGATACGGCACCGCGTTCTGAGAAAGGCCCGGCAGCGCGTCAAACTCTCCGAGGATTCCGATCACTGGCTTGCCGCCGCCTACTGTTGCAGTAAACGCAGTCGGAATCCCACCGATTTCTGACTCGATTGCAAAGCCCGCTGATTTCAGCATTTCTCGCAACGAAGCGGACGACTTCTTTTCCTGATACCCCGGCTCGGCGAAGCTCCAGATGTCGCGGGCGAGCTTCCAGACAGCATCGTTCCGGTGATTGATCGATTCAAAGAGTGCCGCCTTCGCGACCGGCGCGTCATCAGCACAAACCTCGCCGTGAAGGCCAATCGCGAGCGATAGAAATCCCACCCCTGCTGAAACGAGCAAGACGAAGAAACTGTCGCAAAGTCGTCGAATCATCAGCCGCGAACTCCTCGAAAGAGTGATTTGCGGCACGATGATGAGGCGGCTACGACGCGGTTGCAACTGCGGAGCCTGGCGAAGCAACCTGCATAGAGGCTGGCGGGCAGGCTTCGAATCCAGGCAGAAGTTCCGATCGAAAGATCGAAACGTCCTTTGGCGCCTCAAACCCGAGGCGGACGACCCCGCCCTTTACCGAAAGCACCTTAACGGTGATCTCATCGCCGATTTGAATCGCTTCTTCCGTCTTCCTTGAAAGTACCAGCATTTTCCGTCCCTCCCTGGGTTGTTGAATAAACTCGGTTTCAGGCCCGATTGAGCCTCAATCGCTGCCCTCTGAATACGCAAGGATCCGGAGCCCTCGCAACTAATTTCACCCCGAAACAACGGATTTATAGGATTTTCACAGCGACTGACCAGGAATTCTGATGGCCAAACGCCGCCATCACCCAAACCGGTTCTGACCTGGTAAATTTTACCGAACGGGTCATGCCCCCTGTCTACGCATAGTTCGCAGATTATAACTTTGAGTCGACGAAGCACTCGAAGCCTCAACCAGCCTCGTCCGAGTTTGGAGAATCTTTCGACAGAGCGTTCATCCGGCGTGTAGAGTCTTGCGGAAATCGAACATCAAAATTTGTTTTTGATTCCGCAGGCCAGACTCAGCCTGACCTGTAAAAAGATGACCAGACACACTCTTCCCATCACTTCTTCGAAACGAATTTGGATGCATCGTCGAATCTTAAAATTCGCCACTCTCTGCAGCCTGTTCGGAGCGGCCTTCGCAGGGCCGTTTACCTCGGAGTGGTTGCTCGCGGACGAGCAAACGGCACCGACTCCAGCAACAACACCGGTTGAAGACGCCGCAGAATCAGAAGCTCCGTTTGCCGAAATCGCCGTCAAGTCCGGCTACATCGGAAAGTGGTACACCGAGGACGATGACGAAACCCGGCTGCTGGTTTTGCGAGTGTCCGTCGCCAATCGTCATCCCAAGCCAATCACGGTTCCTCGATCTGCCTGGAAGCTGACAACTGAAGGCCGCGAGCGGGCAGCCATCGTTGTCCCCCCGGAACTGGTCGCCCAGAAGGTTTCTATCGGCGGAAAACGGGTTCCGCTGGGCGATGCAAAAACCGAAACGCTTGATCTGCTGCCCGACGGCGAAGCTGCAACATGGCTCGTTTTTAAGAATCTGCCGGACGGGGACCAGATTCCCAAAATGATGCTGGCCTGTCAGGTTCCTGATGCTGGCACCGTGAACGTTGACGTCGCCGAAGCTTTTGCCAGTCGATTGAAACTTCAGACTCGAATGACTGGTCCGGCAGAGGCGATCGCGATTCTGACGATCGACGGGGTACTGGACCGGGTCAACGTCGGAGAACTGGCGAAGACGATTGATCGGATCTCCGCCATGCAGGTTTGCCGGGTCATCGTCAACTTTGGCCCGAATGCCAGCGTGCCTGACCGGGAAGTGGCTGGCTGGCTGCGTACGGCTGCTCTTCAATCCGGTCGGGAACCGGTTGTCCGAGAGGACTTCCCGGCATTGCCTGCGGCGATTGTCGATCTTCACGTCGTGAACCATCAAGCTGAAAATTCCAACGGCAGCTATGCTTCGCTGCACTCGACAATTCGACGGCTCAATCTGTCCGACCGGGGCAGAAGCTCTGCTGCAAGAAACACTCATCAGGAATTAATCGCAGCTGTCGATGCCGCCGCTGCGCCGCTGTGCGAGGTGATGTCTCGCGACGTGCTGGTCCGATCAATTCGGCAAGGCGACGAAGCCACCAGAGCGGCCGTGCTGCGACATTCTGCCGAACGGATCGTCAAGACAAATCTGCCGTTGATTCTTTCACTGGCCGACGATGCGAATCTTAACGTAGCGGCGGCAGCGATTTTTTCATTGCGAATGTCCGGCGACGCCTCTGCCACGCGGAAGCTTGTCAACGTAGCCGTCACGCCGAACCAGGCTCCAGATGCCGAAGCAAAATCGGCATCAGAAATCCGCCGCACCGTCGCGATACACAGTCTGGCGGCGTCAAAGTTCGCGACGGCTCATCCTGAAATAATTGAGCTGCTGAATTCGAAAGACGAATTCCTGATCTCCGAAACGGCCAACGCCATCGTTGCCCACCCTCGACCGGTGTGGAGCGAAGCACTGGCAAAACTGATCGAAGAATCCCACGAGAAAACGCAGGTGTATCTGCTGCCGGCGCTGGCTGCCGTCGGCCATCCTCGCCTGCTGACGACTCTCGAACGCTGTCTGGCGTCAACGGAACGAGCACTCAGCGCCGCCGCGTTGAACATCCTGATCCTGCGTGACGAGCCAGCTGCCGAACAGCTCACGTCGCAATGGATGCTCAAGAGTCTGGAAACGTCGTCGCCGTCGCCGGTGCTGCTCTCGTTCCTTCGGCGAACTCGCGACCACCGAGCGATCCCGGCGCTGCTGAGACATCTCGACGAGAAATCGACCGACCGGCATGAATTGCTGACAACCATTCTGGCCATCGGCGACCACCGCATCGCCGAGCAGATCGCCGAGAACTTTTCAGATTATCCTTTCGACGAGCAGCTTCTAATTCTGAAAGCGCTCGCCGACGCCCACAGCGAAAAGTTCTGGACGCTGAGCGATTCGGTCATCTCGAAATCAAAGACGTCCGACGATAAATCTCTGGAAGGCGTTGTTTCGCTGCTTCAGCAACGTGGCAGCGATCGAGCGGTCAGGCTGTTGATTGACCTGCTCCACAAGCTGGTTGACGACAAGCAGCACAGTCCTCGGCATCTGGCAGTCGTCTGTTCCGCTCTTGCTTCGGCAGGGACTCCTGAAGCTCGCGACGCGTTGCGGGAAGTCGCTCGCAGCTCAAAGACAGGAGCGGACATGGCTCGTCAGTCGCTCGCGCAGCTTTATCAACGGTCGCCAGCTCAGCAGTACGTTCTTCAGGGGCAAGGTTTCATCGGGCTGGCCATGCGTCACACGGTAAACGGCGACGATTTTCTGGCCGACCAGCAGATTCTAAAGGCCACACTGTACCTGGACGCCGCCGTGAAGACGGATCCGGAATTACCCGATGCCTGGCAGTATCGAGCCAACGCGGTTCTTCACATCAAGCGACCAACCGCTCAACAACTGGAAACAGCTCGTCAGGATTTCGTTCGGTTTATCGAGTTCGAGCCGGACGATTCGGAAGGTCACACGGGTCTGGCACTCGTGCTGGTTCGACAGGGCAAGATCGACGAAGCCATCACCGCCGCCTCGTCCGTTGCCGACCATTCCGCCGACAAGTCGATCTACTCGTACAACATGGCCTGCGTCTATGGCCGAGCCGTCGAGCAGCTCGAATCCCGCTCCGACGCCGACCAGCCCGACCGGAGAGCACGGATCGAACAATTCCGCACCCGCGGCGTCGAGCTCCTGCAAAAGTCCATCGACAACGGCCTGGACAAATCCAATCAGGAATGGATGAAGGGCGACCCGGATCTGAAGACAATCCGCCAGTCACCTGCCTTTAAGAAACTCTTCGACGAATCAGAGTTGCCTGAACTGCCCGACGAACTCCCGCCCAAATAAATGCAGCGTGCGTCTCGACAAGCCTGCGACGGGAATCAAACTCCGGACCGGCAAGTTGAGAGCGATGATGAGACGCGTTCGACGGAGAACTCACACGATACTGCCCAGACGCGGTTCTCAACGAAACCGAACTGACAAGCCACTGCCGATAAACACGTCGTCGGCTGCGTCGTTGAGTCCGTAGCCCGCTCGGATGTCAAACTGGACGTCGTTTGAAAACAGGTAAGTGAATCCGCCGTTCAGATAGTGCTCGGGCTTCACGCCGCCAGTGGCCGCGTGCGGGAACAGGCCGTACCACTCGCAGTAAGCGCCGACGTCTTCTGAAATCGAAAACGCAGCCGTCGCTGACTGAGCCCATTCGGTGTAAGCGTCACCGGTGTCATTGACTGCTCGGTTAAACTGCGTGCTGCCAGCGACAGCCAGGTCGTCTGTTACCGCCCACGAGTAAAGCCAGTTGACTCCGGGCAGCACCTGGTCATTGGTGAAGGCGCTGCTGCCGGAGGGGACCGTCATCTGAGGAAGAATCGCCATCTCGGGAAGAATGCCTTCCTGCGGTGTCAGCCCGATTTTGAAGCCGAGATAAAGGTCTTCGGTACCGGAAGTCGTGTCGTTGGGCCCGCCGGCTGGATTTCGTTCTTCGATCGTCGGGAAGGCGGCGAAACGAAACTCCAGCCAGTCAGCCAGGATTCCGTACCGGAACAGCGGCTCGCCGATGCTGTGTGAAATCGTTTCGCTGCCGTTGTCGCGGTTCTGCGTGTAGGTGTATCCAAACTCGATCTGCAGAACACCCTTGCCGACGGTCGACGATGCTTCGGTGAAGTCAGGTCGGTCCGTGACGAGCGGTTCGTCGAAATTCGGTCCGCCAGTTTCGCCGGAACCGTAACCCCAACGCATGAGCGTTCCCGGTCCATTACCGCAGCTCGGCGATGAGATCGCATCCCAAAGTCCCGCCACCGGGCAGGCTGAACCGGAATCGCTGCAACCGACTCCACACCCGGCCCGACTTGCTCCGCAAGCTCCACTTGCTCTGCAGGCTCCACTTGCTCTGCAGGCTCCACTTGCTCCGCAGGCTCCACTTGGTTTGCAGGCAGAGTTGGCGCCGCACGAGTTCGCTCCGCAACGCGACAAGCAGAGTGCCGAACAACTCACAGCCGACGTTTGAATAAACGATTCGGCGGTGATGGTTGTCGGAATCTGACCAGCGAACGGTGACTCCTGAGCAACGACCGGATTCGCCAGGACGACCGCAGCAGACATGACCACAGCAAGTCGGATAATGATCCGTGGTTGCGTCACGGAGCTTGAAAAATTCCACATTGTTCTGACCCTTCCTTGAGTCAACTTCGCCGAAACCAGGTTCGACCGCTGCCGTTCAGACAGCTCTACTCGTGTTTGATCGCTCTGAAAGCCGGTTGTGAGCAGCCACTGACCTTCAGTAAGCGTCGCCGTCAGGGCAAGCAGTTTCTATTCAGCAGGTCCAACTGCTATAACGGCCCGCAAATTTTGCTTTCTCTGGTCATCGGCGAGATTGCCCAAGGCAATTGAGCCGAACCCGCAAGTTTTTTTGAGTCATCAAAAACTGGAGTCTTCTGTTGGGCAGGCAGCCACCAATTTACAACGCTGAAGAACGAGAGTTCCTGCGAGCCGCGAGTCGCTTTAACGCCGAACTGATGGACTTTATCCGTCCACATGCCAAGCCCGGTGTTCGGACAATCGACCTCGACAGAATGCTTGAGGAATACACGCTCGACCACGGTCACACGCCAGCCTGCCTGGGTTATGCAGGGCCTCCGGGCGCGCCACCATACCCCAACGTCAGTTGCATCAGTGTGAACGAAGTCGTCTGCCACGGAATTCCCAACGAGTACGAATTGAAAGACGGCGACATCGTCAACATCGACCTGACAACGATCGTCGACGGCTGGCACGGCGACCAGTCGGAAACGTTTCTAATCGGCGAAGTCTCCGAAGAGGCAAAACGCCTGGTTCAGACAACGTTCGAATCGTTGTGGGTCGGCATCCGAGCCATCGAGCCGTACGGAAAAATCCGCGACATCGGCGCCGCCATTTACAAGTACGCGACCGAACGGGAATTCGAAGTCGTCCGAGATTACCAGGGACACGGCATCGGTCGCAGCTTTCACCAGGAGCCAGGCGTGCCACACTTCTGGTTCCGAGGCAGCCGGGCAGGCAGCCAGATCGTTCGCCCCGGCATGTGCTTTACGATCGAACCGATGCTCAATCAGGGAACCTGGAAAACGGTTCTCGACAAGTTCGACGGCTGGACCGTCCGAACGCTCGACGGCAAGCTGACCGCGCAGTTCGAACACACGATCCTGATGACGGACGAAGGCCCGGAGATCATGACGCTGACCAAAGACGGCCCCCAGGAAGGTCATCAGTTCTGACAATGGCTTCAAAACCACTCTCGAAGTGAGATAACCACGGAATACACAGAAAGACACGGAAGCCATCAAAACTCTTCCGTGTCTTTCTATGTATTCCGTGGTTTGCTTTTGAGCATGTCGATGTCTGTCTGTTTTAGAGTGGCCAAAGGATTTCGAGATGTTCGCACTGCTTGCCACATTGCCGATTGTCGTTGTCGGACTCTTCCTCGTCGTCCTTCGCTGGCCAGCCAGTCGAGCGATGCCGCTGTCATATCTGACGGTTGCTAACCTGGCCCTGTTTGTCTGGAAGGTGCCTGCCATTCAGGTGGCCGTCGCGTCACTTCACGGGTTGATTCTTGCCGGCACGATTCTCTACATCATCTTTGGAGCGATCCTGCTGCTGAACACGCTGCAGGAGGGCGGAGCGCTGCGCGCGATCCGTCGAGGCTTCACCGATATTTCACCGGACCGACGAGTTCAGGTCATCATTGTCGCCTGGCTGTTTGGTTCGTTTATCGAAGGCTCGGCGGGATTCGGAACGCCTGCCGCCGTCGCTGTTCCGCTGCTGGTCGGGCTCGGCTTTCCGGCGATGGCGGCCGTCGTGGCCGGCATGATGATTCAAAGCACGCCAGTTTCGTTTGGAGGGCTCGGGACTCCAATCCTGATCGGAGTCAGCGGCGGATTTGCCAACGATCCGGGCGTCATCGACTTCGCCGCTGCCCAGGGTTTCACCTCGTCGAGCGGGACGCTTCCGCCGGCGTTTCTGGCGAGCATCGGCGCAAAGGTGGCAACGCTGCACGCCGTGGCCGGAACGTTGATCCCGCTCTTCGTCATTTCGTTCATGACCCGGTTCTTTGGCCCGAACCGTTCGTTCGCCGACGGGCTCCGCATGTGGCCATTCGCGATCTTCTCGGCGCTGGCCATGACGTTGCCGTACCTCGCGGTCGCCGTTTTCCTGGGCCCCGAGTTTCCATCGCTGATCGGTGGTTTGTGTGGCCTGGCAGTTGTCGTCACCGCAGCGCGAAAAGGGTTTCTGATCCCGAAAGGTGAACCGTGGGATTTCGCGCCGCGAGAAACCTGGGACGCCGACTGGAACGGCACCATCGAACTCCACGAAGCAGAATCGTCCGAACCGACGATGAGTCTGGTCAAAGCCTGGCTGCCGTATGTAATTGTGGCTGGCCTGCTCGTCGCGACTCGCGTTCCCGAACTTCGCGTTAAGAGCCTGCTGGAGTCCGTCCAGTTACTGATTAACTGGGACTCCGTCGTGCCGTCATCGCTGGCCGCTGACAGGCTGATGAAGATCACCTCGAAAGTGCAACCACTCTACCTGCCGGGTTTCATCTTCATCGTTGCCTCAGTCATCACCTTCGCGCTGCATCAAATGTCGACAGCGGCTTACGCACGAGCGTGGAAAGCGTCTGGCAGGACCGTCCTGAAGGCGTCCGTCGCACTGGTGTTTACCGTGCCGATGGTTCAGGTTTTTATCAACTCGCAAAACGGAGCGGGCGGGCTGGAGAAGATGCCGATCGTGCTGGCCGAGGGCGTCGCAAATCTCACTGGAGCAGCGTGGCCGATCTTTGCACCGTTGATCGGTGGCCTGGGAGCGTTCGTCGCGGGCAGCAACACAGTGAGCAACATGATGTTTTCGTTGTTCCAGTTTAACGTGGGAACTCGAATTGGAGTTTCTCCGGACTGGATCGTCGCCCTGCAGGCCATCGGCGGCGCGGCCGGCAACACCATCTGCGTTCACAACGTAGTGGCTGCTTCAGCAGTTGTCGGTCTGATCGGCAAGGAAGGAGCCGTCATCCGCAAGACACTCTGCGTCTTCGCCTACTATGCCCTGATCCCTGGCTGCCTCGGCTACGCCATCGTCTGGAGTGGCACGAAGGGACCGATCAACGCCGGAAGCATTCTGCTGGCAGCGGCGCTGATCTTTCTGGCAGTTCTCGCAATTACTCAATGCCGGAAAGTGACAACCACGAAACAACGACATGACACGACGAACTAAACCAGCCCTTGCGTGACACCAATTAGCAGGGTCAGCCTCACCTACTGTTTCTTAGCAGGCTTCTTTCCGGCCGATTTCTTCTCCGGGACCGGTTCCAGCTTTGGCAACTCGATCGGCTTGACGCCAGTGCCTTCGTAGCCGGCCATCGGTTTCCCGTCGTTGTCGAGCTTGCCGCAGGTCCAGAGGACTCCGCGAGCAAACATGCCGAGCCAGACGTCATTGTTCATTGTCTCGTTGTGATGGCCGAGCGACGTTCCAAAGACCTTTGCTTTGCCGAACGAGTTGATCCAGGCGACCGTATGAACCTGCTTCGTATCTTTTCCGTAAGCCTGCAGCAGCGGTGTCGCGTTCGGCCAGACCTTTTCGATGATGTACAGCTCGCCGTTGGGAGTGGTCCACTCAAGAGGAAAGCCGGTCATGATGGGGTGATGCTCGTTGACGTTTTGAGCCACCACGTGGTGCTTGCTTTCGTGCCGTCGTGACGTGACACCGATCAGCTCCCGCCACGCGTCCGCTCCAACAGGAGCCGTCCGATAGCTGTGCAGTGAGCAATGGATGAAAACCGCCGGAACGCCTTCAAAGTGTGCCTGAGCAATCGCTTTGACAAAATCATCATCAGCGACGCCGCCGAAGCATTCGTTGTGAATAATGACGTCGTACTTTTTTGCCCAGCCCGGCTGGCTGTAAACCGAAACTTTGTGATCCCGGCCCGTGCCGCCTTCATGAACAACGTCAAAGTCGATGCTGATTCGCTGGCTGAGACCCTGCTCGATGATCAGTTTCTGGTTGTCGTAATCGTGGCAGCACCCGCCCGTAATGATCAGTCCTTTGAGTTTCGCTTTGTCCTCTGCAGAAAGCGTGGCCGTGCAGACAAGCATCAGAAACAGCGACAGAGCAAGACGTCTCATGGTGTGAACTCCGAAGGGCGGGACTCGCGGGTGGCTGAGAAAATCGGAAGTCCGACACTTTATCAACGGTCGGATGCTCAACCAACTGAGACGATGCGTGTCGGGCCGGTTACTATCGGTCGACCGGGCTCTGAATCCTACTCGCCTGGCTCGTGGCCGCGGAGTTCCAGAAAGATCAGATTCAGCGCCGGGACGATGACCAGCGTCAACCCTGTTGCGAAAATCAGTCCGAAGGTCAACGTCACCGCCATCGGGATCATGAATTTCGCCTGAAAGCTGGTTTCAAACATCAGCGGCGTCAGGCCGGCTGCGGTGGTGAGCGTTGTAAGCAGGATCGCTCGCAGGCGGAGCTTTGCCCCGTCGATACTGGCTTCGAAATGGTTGATGCCCGTGCGGACTCGGCTGTTAATAAAGTCAACGAGAACCAGCGAATCGTTCACCAGAATTCCGCTGAGAGCCACCATGCCGATCAAACTCAGAATCGTGATTGGGTTGTTCGTCAGCAGATGACCGATGATGGCACCCTGAAATCCGAACGGGATTGCCGCCATGACGACCAGTGGCTGACCGTACGAACGGAACAGTCCGGCCAGCATCATATAAATCAGCAACAGCGCGACGGGGAACGCCAGTTTCAGCCCGGAGAACGACTTTCGCATTTCTTCGAAGCTGCCCAGAAACTCAATATTCACGTTCGGGTGATCGGGCAGAATGCTCTCGTCGAACTTCTTCTGCACGCCCTTCAAAATGTCCGACGTGTTGCCCTGTTGATCGTCGACGTTGGCGTAAACGGTGACCGCTCGCGAATTCTGGCTGCGATACAGCGAGGTGACTCCGTCAGTTTCAGCGAGTTCTGCAATCTGTCGTAAAGGAATCCAGCGGCGCTGGCCGACCACGGTGCCGGTTGGGATCCACATCGATTCCAGGTTGTAGACACTTTCGCGGAATGATTCCGGATACCGCACCATGATGCGAACGTCTTCGCGATTGCGCGTAATTCGCCGAGCTTCGCGACCGTACAGCGCCGATCGGACATGCGTACCGAGAGCCGCTACCGAACTGCCGCTGGCACCTGCGGCTTCAAACAACTTAAGTTGCACCTCGCGCTGTCCGGCATCGTAGTCATCGTCCAGATCGAAGACGCCCTGGTAGCTGCTGACTTCTTCTCGAATCAGCGAAGCAACCTCGACGAGTTCTTCTGTCTCGGCCCCGCTGATCCTGACGACAACGTCCTTGCCTCCGGGTCCGCCATTCAATGCCAGCCAGCGAACGGCGTTGATCTCGGGCAGCTTTCGAGTGAACTCGCGACACTCGGCGAGCAGTTCGTTGCTGGATCGTCCGCCGGCGCGTTCGCGAGCGTCCGACTCCTGAAGCTCGATGACCAGCTGACCAAGATGCGATTGATTCTTGAACCCCACCGCGCCTTCGCCAGCAACGTCGACCTGAATCCCGACGAACGCCTGAACGCTGACAACTTCGGGAGCCTTCCTGACGAAGTCGCTGATCTGCATGACGCGAGCACGCACCCGGTCAGATGGACTGCCGATAGGAAGTTCGATGTCGCAGATGACAGTCTCGCTGTCCATGTCCTGGACGAAGACGAACTCGACGATGCCGCCCGCAACGAGACCAAACGAAATGAACATCGTCGCAACGGCGACGCAGATAGTGAGGTACTTCCAGCGAAGTGCCTTCCGCAGAAACTTCTCGTACCTGGTTTGCAGGACTTCGACGACAAATCGTTCCTGGGCATCTCGCATACGATGAAAAGCTTTGACGAATGCATTGGGCTCGCCGGCCGCTTTTCGTCGTCTTTCCTCTTCTTCCGGACTGGGGAGGTTTCGCAGGTGCGAGGGCAGAATGACCAGAGCTTCGACCAGCGAGACGCTGAGCGCAGCCATGACGACGATCGGCAGTTCACCCATGAAGTCGCCAATCGTTCCCTGAATGAACAACAGCGGAGCAAACGCGGCAATGGTGGTCAGGACGGCGATAACGACCGGCCACTGAACCTCCTCGGTAGCTGTGACGGCGGCCTGTTCCGCAGGTTCGCCTTCCTCGACGTGTCGGCAAATGTTTTCGCCAATGACGATCGCATCGTCGACGATGATGCCCAGGACGATGATCAGACCGAAAACGCTGAGCAGGTTGATCGAGATGCCAAAAATCCACATCACAATGAACGTGCCCAGAAACGAAACCGGCAGACCGATAGCCGCCCAGAAAGCGACTCGCCAGTTCAGAAACAGCACCAGAGAAATCAGGACAAGCACCAGGCCGGTCTTTCCGTTCCTCGCCATGAGGTCCAGTCGGCCTTCAATGAACCGTGCCAGGTCGGTGTTCAACGCGATGTCGAAGTCATGGTTGAACGGGTTGGCACGGCTTTCGTCGTAAACTTTCTGCAGATCGGGACGACCAATCATCGCGTCGACGAATCTGGAAACTGTCTGAAACAGCCCGGCCTGCCAACTTTCATCACTGTCCGGACTGAGCGGTAAACCCTGTTTGCCGGCGACGTACGCTTTTACGACAGATGAGATCTGAATCGCATCCTGCGACTTTGTTTTGTAGACGTCACAGCTCATGGCCGGCTTCGAGTCGAAGTAGCCTTCGATATCGACATCAACGAAGCCGTCAGCAACTGTCGCGACATCCCGCAGCAGAATTTTCCTTCCATCAGCGCCACCGGACCGCACGACGATGTCTTCCAGGTCGACGCCTTGCAGTTCTTCGCCGACGGTTCGAACGGCAACGGTCGTGCGCGATCCTTTCAGTTGCCCACCGGACACGTCGAGGTTTGACCGACGGATGGAGTCAGCCACTTCGTCAAAGGTGACGTCGTACTCAATCAGTCGCTCGGGAATAATCTCGACGCTGATTTCGTCGTCTCGAACGCCGCTGACGACAATTCGACTGACACCGGGTAAGTCGAGCAAATCGTCACGCAGATCCCGCGTTGCCTGTTTCAGATCCGCTTCGTCGCCGTCGCCGTAAATCGCGACGGAGATGACCGGCAGCATGGGTTCGAAGCTTTTGACGGTGACGCGTTCAAGATCGTCGGGAAGGTCTGGCAGCGCGTCGATCTCACGTTTGACTTCGTTGAGAACTTTTTCGGCGTCTTCGACTTCGTTATAGAGTGTCAGCGTGGTGACGCTTTGACTTTCAGAAACCGTCGAGTCGATTTTCTCGACGCCTTCCACATCGCGAACGGCTTCTTCAATCTTGATCGTGACAGCCTTTTCGATCTCCTGTGGCTGCACGCCGGGATGGATGGCCGTGATGATCAGTTTGTTCGGACGAAACTCAGGAAACATCTCGCGAACGAGCGTCAGCGCAAAGATCGTCCCACCGGCCAGAATGACCAGCATCAGCATATTGACGAGAACCGGGTTCCGGACGCTGAACCGAGCAGGGGACATTCAGTAGTTGCCAGTCGTGTCAAAAGTGAAAACAGTCTGCCTGAGCGGCAGGAACAGAAAACTGACCAGTTGCTCTTCGCTCTGGTCATTCGGAATCAGTTCTGGAATTCAGAATTCTCAGAATCAGAGTCGTCGCCCGGTTCCGGGTTCGCGACGAAGCGATACCCGGTGCCTCGAACCGAAAGGATGTGCCGAGGCTCGCTCGGCAGCGGCTCAATCAGACGCCGCAGTCGCATGACGAAATTGTCAATCGAACGTGTGCTGAAGGCAGCGGTGTCTTCCCAGACATTCTCCATGATCTGATCTCGTGAAAGCACGCGTCTTTCCTGTTCGATGAAATACTTCAGCAACTGCATCTCCATAGTCGTCAGTGTGTGAGTTGTGTCGCCGACGGTCAGTTCGAACTGATCGAAATCCGCCACGATGTTGTCGCCGAATTTGAATCGAGCGGGCAGGATCGGTGCCTTTGGTTGTTCGGAGGCGGACGTTGTTCTTACCTGTCGTCGATGTGTCAGGTTACGGACGCGACTGAGAAGTTCCGGCAGCGCGAACGGTTTTGAAAGATACTGGTCCGTGCCGGCGTCAAAGGCCATAGCCCGGTCTTCGCTCAGAGTTCTGGCACTGAGCACAAGGATCGACACCAGCTCGTCACGTTCGCGAATTTCTCGAGTCGTTTCGTAGCCGCTCATGCCGGGCAGCATCAGATCCATGATGATCAGGTCAAACGGAGGATCCGCTGCGTCGAACAGGTCAAGTGCCCGACGACCGTCACCAGCGGTTTCGACTTCGTAACCTTCCTGCTCGAAATTGAATTTGAGACCTTTGGCAAGAGCTTCTTCGTCTTCGACAATCAGGATCTTCATGATTCCGGCCTCCCCGGAAGTTCGACTTCAAACACGCTGCCCGATCCGCCAACACGATCGTGAACGGAAATACTGCCTTTCAGAATGTGAGCAAGTGTCCGACTGATGTACAGCCCCAGCCCGGTGCCCTTCTGACGACGCTCCAGCTCGTCGCCGCCCCGGTAAAACATCTGGAAGACTTTGCGTCGCAGATCAGCCGGCACGCCCTCTCCATTGTCGGTGATCCGAACACTGACTCGATCGGAACCTTTCATTCGAACCAGCACTTCGACCTGCGGGGGGTCACCAGCGTACTTCACCGCATTGTCCAGGAGATTGCCGAAAATCATCTCCAGCACGACCGGGCGCGAGTGCACAACAATGGGTTCAATATCGAAAGTGACCACCTGCTCGGGATCCTGTTTGTGGTGAGCGCATGCAGAAACCGCGCACCTCCGAAGCAAACGGTCCAGCGGGATATCTTCCGGATCCGACTGATGGCCGATCGCATCCAGGCGTCCAACTTCCAGAAGCTGACTGATGAGATGATCCAGTCGTTGCAGCTCATGTCCCATCGTCTGGTAAAAGTCGGCACGCTGCTCGTCGCTGAGCTGCCTGAGCTGCAACGTTTCGAGGTAAAGCTTCAGGGCGGCAATCGGCGTTTTCAGTTCGTGAGTCACGCTGTCGACGAAGTTCGATTGCCGCTGGTTAAGCCGGACTTCTTTCACCGTCAGAAACATGTAGAAAATCATGCCGACGAGAATCAGCGCAAAGACGATCGTTCCAATGGTCAAAGCGCTCCAGGAACCTCGCTGAGCCAGCAGAATGATCCAGCAGACCATCAGCGCGACGTTCAGCGTCATCATGACCACGCTCAGCGTGATCGGAAGTCGCAACGTCCGTCGTTTTCGGATGTAGCCCGCTTTGGATTCCTTGCTGCCCATGCTGCGCATTTCGACAGTTTGTGTGGGAAAGTCAATCCTCCGCTGCAGATAATGTCATTTTCGTCTGCCGGGATTCACTCTGATGTCTGCCCTCTGCGTATCTCATTCCTGCGCTCCGCGCCGGAACGAGGGAGGCTCTCAACGCGAATAGAAAAAGGGACCACCCAACGGTGGTCCCTGGTCATACTTCGAGGCTGCGTTTTCAGGCGTGACTTCTGGTCAGGCGGCGCCATTCTCGACAGCCGTCGCTTTGACGGCTGGCTCGGCGACCGGAGCGTCTGTCAGGACGAAAATTACACGGACAGGTCGCTCGGCTGAGGATGGTTCACCAGAAGCTTCAAAACTCGTCGCATAACGACCGGGCTCAGAAATCATCTTTCCCAGTGAGCTGCCTTCAGGAACGGAGACGGCTCGAGCGGCTCTGGATTCCTCACCAGAATCAGCAATCCCCAATTCTGATCGAAGGTCAGAACCCAGATTCGCAATCGGCAACGCGTCGGAAACCGACAACGATTCCAGTCGAAGTTTCTGAGCCATCTGCTGAATCGTACGGCTCAGCTGATCGGACTTTGACTCGACAAAAACGGCGACCAGACCTTTGCCAACTTTTTCACCAACCGGAAGAACATCCTTCGAACCATCCAGCGGTATCTCTTCATGAGCGAGCAGAACCCGCAACGACTCAAGGCCAGCCTGCCGATCGACAACCGTCAGGCGAACGATCGAGACCGACTCGCCATCCTGCCGCACGGCTTCGACGATATCGCCGATATCCGCCGCACCTAACTTTGTGCGATCAATTTCAAACTGCCGCGTCGGAAGTTCCACGGACATTTTCACTTCACGTTTGTTGGCCCGAGCGGTCGTCGGAGTCTGATGAACCGTCCGAATCTCCGGTCCAACTGGGTCAACAGCAGCGACATTCTGATCGCCGTCCGAAGCAAACCAGAGCCCGGCTCCAATCACCAGAGCAATGCCGGCGGCTGTTGTGAGCGTTCGAAGCACTCGCCCGCTGCGAGCGACTTTCACCGAATCGTCACCGGCCAGCAGCGTCTCCCGCTCGATTGCCCGCATCACAGCCTGCTGCAATTCAGCGGGGGCCTGAGCAACCGGCAGTCCCTTCAGTCGTCCCGAAAGACGCTGAAGTTCGTTCAGCTCTTCGCGGAGCGACGGAGATTCAGCCAGCAGCTTTTCAACTTCCGCACGCTCGTCTAGCGGCAGTTCGTCGTCCAGCCAGGCCGACAGTTTTTCATTGGATGGCGTGCCGTTCATGGCTCGTGTCCCGCCCTGCTGGTTCAAATCGAATGCGGCCACGCAGGGCCAACTTCAATCCTTTCGGATCGAATGCCGCATTCGCGTCAAATCTGGTCAGAACTTCCGCTCGTCAGGACTCGACGAGCAGAAGTTCCACCACTCTATTCAGATCTCGACGCCAGGGAAATTCCGACATCGATTTCACTGCAACATTTTTCACAGACGGGTGTTACGTCGAACTTTCGAAATCTTGAAGCAACCACGTCCGCTTCTGATGCCGATTTCTGACGACGTGCCGACACGAAAGTTCCCATTTTCGCAAAGGTTTTTCTGAAGGCAGACGGAAATGGCTTTTCCGGCGACGGGCGACGAATTTTCTCGCGGCTGTCGGATTTTCCGAAGATTCGTACGAAAACGATTTGATTGACTGTGCCGGTTATTCCGATTTCGAAACAGAAGAGCGTTACGCGCGGTTGCGCGGGCGTTCCGCTGAAGGATTCGTCGCGAACGGTCTGGAGGGATTGCCGCGACTGAAGTTCGGGAGTTCGCCGCAGGGAGGTGGCACGTGTCCTGGTTCCGTCGATCGTCGAGTCGTACCGGTGTTTTTGGAAAGCCCCGTCGCAAGCATCATGCCGGCCGACGCTCTGCCACGATCACCGAGCAGCTTGAGCAGAAACTGCTGCTGGGTAGCCTCGTTCCTACCGAAACTGGAGTCCCCACAGGCGATCTGCTGCCGATCTCGACCGTCGATCTGCTGGCAAAGCACGAGGTAGACAGCCTGTCTGCCGCCGACATTTCGCTGATGGAAGCCGGCGACGAGTTCCAGCGAATGGAACTTCAGTTCGCCTGGCTGGCTCGTCAGCAAAGTTCTCAGAACGAGGCTGCGTCTGAAGCCAGCAACCCGAATAGCGAAACCTCAGCCGACGGCCAACGCGCCGACGCAGCCAGCACTGGTGAAGCCGCCGAGCGGTCGTCTTCTCAGAACGCGCAGAACTCGAACGCTGATTCGGCTTCTGAAAACGTGACTCCAGACGAAGACTCGATCAGCGAAGAAGCGCTCGCCGATCTTGGGCAGCTATTGCTCTCGGGTGAGGAGTCCGCAGAAACTTCCGAAGATGCAGCTGAATCCGAGGATGCCGGCAAGCCGGAATCGACAGAGGCAGACGGAGACGAAAAAGATGGTCAGAAAGCCGACGCCGAACCGGTGTCGGATCAGAACGCTGACGACCTCGAAGACCAGGATGCGAAGAAGGGCGGCGAGCACCAGATCTCGTCGAACTTCGATCTGACCTTCGCAGGCGGCGGTGGGCCGACCTCGATTCCGCAAGCTGCGACGCCGGGAGTCACTCCACGCGGAAGCAATTCGGGTACAGGCACCAGCTCGACGACAGCCGTGCCTGTCAGCCTCAACGGAACTCCACAAGCGGCCAGCGGAGCTACCGAATCCGCGACCAGTGAGGCTCAAACATTTGACGGAGAACAGATTGTTATCCGGTACGACTTCCGAGGTTTCGGCGGCTACCAGAATGAAATTACGCCCGCTGAAGTCTCGAGCGCCGAAGCCGCCTTTGCGAAATGGGAACAGGCTACTGATAACAAAGTCGCCTTCATCCAGGACACAAGCGGTCCCGACTCGGACGTCGTCATTATTTACAAGGGGGCTCTGGAAGCGGTCGGCCAGGAAAGTTCGCCCGGCGAAGTGCTCGGACTCGGGGGAACTATCGAAACCCGGTTCGACTCCGGCGAATCATCCTTCCAGCGGATCATCCTCGTCGACCACACCGAGAATCTCGACGCCGGAATCGACAACGGAAATCCTGCCGGCACGTTCGACTTTGGAACGATCGTCGGTCACGAAATCGGCCACGTGCTTGGTCTGGAGGATTCGACCAACGGGTTCTATGGCGACATCATGAACCAGAATTATGACCGTGAGCGAGGAATCGATACCTACGAATACGCTGTTGCGACCTACGGCCTCGATCAGATCAACGTTGAATCTCCGGAAGAGTCGGCACTGCACGGCCTGCACGCGATGTTTACCGACTATCCGCAACTGACGGCTGCGGAAGTTTCGTCGATCCTTGATTACGCCACGCAGGTTTCGACGAGTGACGACGCCATCATCGCGATCGTCGACCGTGGCGGAAACATTCTCGGAGTTCGCGTCGAAGCTGGTGTCGACGCCGGGCTTCAGGCCGATCCGCAGTTACTCACTTTTGCGATCGACGGAGCCGTCGCGAAAGCCCGCACCGCTGCTTTCTTCTCGAACGGCGATCCGGTCAATGGAACACTCGCGCCGCTGACGTCGAGGCTCGTTCGGTTCATCAGTCAGTCGACGGTGACGTTCCGCGAAGTCAACTCGAACCCGAACAGCAACGATCCATTCTTTGAAGGTCCCGGCTTTGTCGCTCCGATCGGATTGGGCGGGCACTTCCCGCCGGAGGTCGCGTTCACTCCGCCGGTCGACCTTTTCGCCATTGAGCACACAAACCGCGATTCGATCGTGCATCCCGGCGAGGATGGAGAACGCGGCACGGCAGACGACATTACACTCACAAACCGCTTCAACATTGACACGGCCTTCGTGCCGCTCGACACGGACGGAGACGGGTACGCCGACAACCCGGACGTCAACATGGACGGCATGGCGGACAGCCTGAGGCTCTCCGCTCCTGAATCGTACGGTTTTGTTTCTGGCGTGTTTCCTTCGGCCCAGTCACGAGGCATCGCGACGCTGCCGGGCGGAGTCCCGTTCTTCCGTGACACGAACGGCGACGGCGTCGGCGAAACGCTAATCGGTGGAATTGGAGTCTTCTTCCCGGGCACCGACGGCACGGCACTTTTCGAACAGAACTTCCAGGCCGGAGTCGGGCAGACCGAAAAGGACCGGACCAACGCTCCGAAAGTTCTGGAAGCTGAATTCATCGCGGTCGTCGCGGCTGGCGGAAGTAACGGGGGCAACGCGATTGCGGCAGGCGCGAAACCACCGTTCCATCCCGTGGCCGATCTGGACATTCCGTTTGGACGCCTTGACCTGGTCGGCATCCAACTGGAAGTGATCGGACCAACGGCCGGAGTTCTGGGTCTCAAGGATCTGATCAAGTTTGGGAATCAGAATCTCGGGCCGCTGACGGGAGCTGTCAACGGAACCGACCAGCCCGTCAACATCGGCGGCGACCTGGCGATCAACGGTCAGTCGGTGCCGTTCGGCTGGCTCGTCACACCGCACGACGGGGCCGATCTTGACGGCGTGCCTGGACCAGACATCACAGCGGCAGAAGTTGAGCAGATCATCAATGCCGCCGTCGCTGAAGCGAACCTCGTTCGCGCGGCCGTCCGACTTCCAGTCAGCAGCCGAACCCGGATGGTCATGGCGGTAACTGATACGACCGGCGAAGTTCTCGGCCTGTTCCGCATGCGGGATGCCACGGTCTTTTCGATTGACGTCGCCATCGCAAAAGCTCGCAACACGGCTTACTACGCAGACTCGACCGCGCTGCAAACCATCGATCAGATTCCCGGCGTGCCAGCCGGAACCGCTTTCACGAACCGCACGATTCGATTCCTGTCCGAACCACGTTTCCCGGACGGCATCGATGCCGGAGCACCGAATGCAACATTCTCGATCCTTCCGGACATTGCCGACGCGACCGGCCTGCCAATCGGTGGGCAAGCAAACGGTGCGGCTCTCGTTGAGACCAACGCGCCGATCGATATCAGCGCGTTTGATTCGGTACTCGGCCACGACGCCTTCAACCCGAACACCAACTTCCGGGATCTGGGTGACGGAGCGGTCGGAACAGGCGATCCGCTGACGGACCGGAGAGCCAATCAGAACGGCATCGTCTTCTTCCCGGGCAGCACGCCGGTCTATGGTTCAAATGGACAATTGATCGGCGGGTTTGGCGTTTCCGGTGACGGTGTCGATCAGGACGACGTGGTAACCTTTGCGGGCGCCCAGGGTTTCCTTCCTCCGGATGCCGTTGTGCGGGCCGATGAAGTCTTCGTGAACCAGGTGCGCCTGCCTTATCAGAAGTTCCTGCGGAACCCTCACGGTTGATCGCTGAAGCTGGCGACGGCTGATTGAGGTTTCGCCGTGATACTCAGGCCGGTCGCCGGTTCTGTGACCGATTTCGCCGAGTCTCGACAGGGTGGTCGCGATGTTTTCAGGGATGTGCCGATTCGTTGTGCCGTTTGTGCTTCTGTTCAGCTTTGCCGGAGCATCAGCCATCGGTGAAGAGCCAGAAGAAAAGCAGGGCGTCTTCGCCAAACTGAAAGAGCGGCTCGACATCGACCCGCGAACCAGCTTCTTCGGCCAGCACAAGTGGAAGTACAAAGAGGCTCCCACCAACTGGGCTCAGCTTCAGCGAGCCGGCAATCCGCAGTGCATCGCGCCGTGGGCAAGTTGCGAAGACGACCGACACTACACCGGCTACTACGTCGGCGGTGGAGCAACCTTCGGCGGAGACGCCCGAGTCTGCCGCCGCGAAGGAACCTGGGGCTGGGACTACGCTCCGTGGTGGTCAAAGGTCAAACTTGGCTGGTTCCACGGTCGCCGCTACCAGGCCGGTGAAGGCCAGTACCAGCCCGACAAAGAACGAGTCAGCAACCCGCTCAACGATTTCACGAACCCTTAACTTCACAAACTGTCGTCACCAGCCCCGCAAATACGTTCGGTGGCCATCGATTTCTGCCGCTCACAATGACGATGCTCGCTGGCTGTGTTTTCGAAACATCTCCTGAAAATGTCGCGGATGCGCCCGTAACGTGACGCCGGAAAAGCACCTTGCCAGGAACCTTTATCTACGTCAGCCTGTCTGAGTGTAGTCGTGGGAGTCCACACTGGCGTTCAGTTTGAGAAACTTGCAAACCAAATTTTGCGTCAGTATCGTACCGAGCCTTCGCCAGTTACCGCGAAACTCAAAGTATGGTGGGTATAGCTCAGTTGGTTAGAGCGCCGGATTGTGATTCCGGAGGTCGCCGGTTCGAACCCGGTTACTCACCCCTTGAAAAGGCCCCTTGTCAATCGTTGATAATGGGCCTTTTTCGTTAGGTTTTCGCTCATTTCCGGACTGCTCAGAGTCTTTGGCCACCGCTTCGGCCAGCTTGCCCAATGTGACAGATTTTGCCCCTGATATGCCCCTAGTGCTTCGTCAGAGCAAAATCTTTGGGTAGATGGATTTGAGTTTGCAGCGG